>NZ_NEJA01000003.1:0-796695 GCF_002112915.1 Pseudomonas sp. B34(2017)
CACGAATTGCTTGATTCAGTTGTTAAAGAGCGGTTGGTTAAGATCTTTCGTCTCAACCGAGGCGCGCATTCTACAGCAGCCTCATTTGCTGTCAAGTGATTATTTTCAGAAGTTTTCGAAGATTTCTTCAACAACTTCAACCACTTGCGCTTCCGATCTCTCGTTAGCGGGAGGCGAATTCTACAGCGTTACACGCTGCTGTCAACACCTCTTTTTCTCCGCTTTCGACCGAGAAGATCGAACCGTTGAAAGCACCAGAAAACCGGCATTTCCAACTCCTTCCAGGCTTCAATGAACTGAAGCAACCCACATTCGAAACCTGCTTAACTCATTGAATTTCAAGGAGTTTTCCGTTTCGGCTGCGCCGGAAGTGGGGCGAATTATAGAGACTCAGAATCTGCCGTCAACACTTAATTTCGCTTTTCTTTCAATAACTTGCCGATAGGCCAAAAAGCACTCAAGTCCTTCTATATAGAAGAAGGATTCAGCACCCTTTCTATATAGAGAGAACTCTCAGAGCACTCCATCCTCCTTCATCGCAGCCACTGCACCCGCCCCCAAGCCCAGCACGCGCTGTAAAACCTCCAGCGTATGCTCGCCCAGCAAAGGAGGCGCACGGCGATACTCGACAGGAGTCCGCGACAACCGAATCGGGCTGGCCACCTGCGGCACCATCCCCGCCAGCGCGTGAGGCAGCTCGATCGCCAACCCGCGCGATTTCACCTGCGGATCCTCGAACACCTGTGACAGATCATTGATCGGCCCACATGGCACGCCCGCCTGCTCCAGCTGACTCACCCACTCTGCGGTGGTCTTGAAAACGGTCGCCTGGCGGATCAGCGGAATCAGGACGGCCCGATTCGCCACTCGCAGCTTATTAGTCGCGAAACGCGGATCATCCGCCCACTGCGGCTGCCCCGCCACTTCGGCGAACTTGCGGAACTGCCCGTCATTACCCACCGTGAGAATGAAGTCGCCGTCAGCCGTAGGAAAATCCTGGTACGGCACAATATTCGGATGCGCATTCCCCAGCCGCTTTGGCGCAGTGCCCGTCGTCAGGTAGTTCATCGCCTGGTTGGCCAGGCACGCCACCTGCACATCCAGCAAAGCCATATCGATATGCTGCCCACCACCATCGTGATCACGGTGGGCCAGCGCCGCCAGAATCGCCACGGTCGAATACAGCCCCGTCAGGATATCCGTGAGCGCCACACCCACCTTCACCGGCCCCGCACCCTCATCACCTTCGGGCCGCCCGGTCAGGCTCATCAGACCGCCGAGCCCCTGGATCATGAAGTCATAACCCGCACGCTTCGCATACGGTCCGGTTTGACCGAAACCGGTGATCGAGCAATAGATCAGATCCGGATTGATTGCCTTCAGCGACTCGTAATCCAGGCCATAAGCCGCCAGCCCCCCCACCTTGAAGTTTTCGATAAGGATGTCGGACTTGGCTGCCAACTCCCTTACCAGCTTCTGACCCTCGGGACGCGTGAAGTCGATCGTCACCGATTGCTTGTTGCGATTGGCCGACAGGTAATAAGCCGCCTCGCTGGTGTTCTCGCCGTAAGCGTCTTTCAGGAAGGGCGGCCCCCAGGCGCGAGTGTCGTCACCATTGCCCGGGCGCTCGACCTTGATCACTTCCGCCCCAAGGTCGGCAAGAATTTGCCCGGCCCATGGGCCGGCCAGCACTCGCGATAAATCCAGTACCCGTAGATGCGACAGCGCGCCCATGGTCGCTCTCCTATTAATAGAACGCCTGCAGGCCGGTCTGCGCACGACCGAGGATCAGCGCGTGAACGTCGTGAGTACCTTCATAGGTATTCACCACTTCTAGGTTGACCAGGTGACGGGCCACACCGAACTCATCAGAGATCCCGTTGCCGCCCAACATGTCACGCGCCATACGAGCGATCTCGAGAGACTTGCCGCAAGAGTTGCGCTTCATGATGGAAGTGATTTCAACCGCAGCAGTGCCCTCATCCTTCATGCGGCCCAGACGCAGACAGCCTTGCAGCGCCAGGGTGATCTCGGTCTGCATGTCAGCCAGCTTCTTCTGGATCAACTGAGTAGCGGCCAGCGGACGGCCGAACTGTTGACGATCCAGGGTGTACTGGCGAGCGGTGTGCCAGCAGAACTCGGCCGCGCCCAGCGCACCCCAGGAAATGCCATAACGTGCAGAGTTGAGGCAGGTGAACGGACCTTTCAGACCACGCACGTCCGGAAAGATGTTCTCTTCCGGCACGAACACGTTATCCATGACGATTTCGCCGGTGATCGAAGCCCGCAGGCCGACCTTGCCGTGAATCGCCGGGGCGCTCAGGCCTTTCCAGCCCTTCTCCAGTACGAAGCCACGGATGTCGCCGGCATCATCTTTGGCCCAGACCACAAACACATCGGCGATCGGGCTGTTGGTGATCCACATCTTGGCGCCGGTCAGGCTGTAGCCGCCATCGACCTTGCGTGCACGCGTAATCATCGCGCCCGGGTCGGAGCCGTGGTTCGGTTCGGTCAGACCGAAGCAGCCGATCCACTCGCCGGAAGCCAGTTTCGGCAGGTACTTCTGTTTCTGTGCTTCGGTACCGAATTCGTTGATCGGCACCATCACCAGCGAAGACTGCACGCTCATCATCGAACGGTAGCCAGAGTCGACACGCTCGACTTCACGGGCAATCAGGCCATAGCTGACGTAGTTGAGGCCGCTGCCACCGTACTGCTCGGGAATGGTTGCGCCCAACAGGCCGACTTCGCCCATTTCACGGAAGATCGCCGGATCGGTCTTCTCATGGCGGAAGGCTTCCAGAACGCGTGGCGCGAGGCTCTGCTGGGCGAATTGCTCGGCAGTGTCGCGGATCATGCGTTCTTCTTCAGTCAGCTGTTGATCCAGCAGCAGTGGATCGATCCAGTTGAAGCTAGCTTTACCGCCCATGAGTGAGTCCTCGCAAATCGGGTGAATTAACGTGGCATTGATCCTAGGCCCGCTTCGCCATCCCGGCAAACGAGGATTTCGCATCCTGTTGTGCTAATTTCTCACTCCGAAACGTCGCGAAATGCCGATTAAGCGATGTATTAGTGAGGTTGACGTACATGCGCCGCAAGATACCCAGCACCACCGCCCTGATCAGCTTCGAAGCCGCCGCCCGTCACGAGAGCTTTACCAAGGCCGCCGAAGAACTTTCCCTCACCCAGGGCGCCATTTGCCGACAGATCGCCAGCCTGGAAGACTTCCTCAGCGTCGAACTCTTCCGACGCTCGCGTCGCGGGGTGAAACTGACAGAAGCGGGCCTTTCCTACAGCCGCCGGGTTGCCACTCAACTCGACGCCGTTGAACGCGACACCCTGTCGGTGATGGGCCAGCAAGGTACCAACGTGATCGAACTCGCCGTGGTGCCCACCTTCGGCACGCAATGGTTGTTGCCAAGGCTGAAGGACTTCCAGCTCAAGCACCCGGAAGTGACGGTCAACCTGACGAATCGCACGCGCCCATTCCTGTTTGCCGACACTGACTTCGATGCCGCCATCTACTTTGGCGATGCCGACTGGTCCGGTACCGAATCCCACAGGTTGATGGGCGAGAATCCGATGCCGGTATGCAGTCCCGCCCTGCTCGGCAACAAGACGCATCTGACACCCGATAAAATCGCCGATCTGCCGCTGCTCCAGCAAACCACCCGCCCCTACGCCTGGCGACAGTGGTTCAACTCGCAACACCTGAACATCCCCCGCGACATGACAGGTCCGCGCTACGAGCTATTCTCCATGCTGGCCCAGGCTGCCATGCACGACATGGGCATCGCGCTGATCCCACCGTTCCTGATTCAGCGCGAACTGGCCGAGAAACGCCTGGTGATTGCCAACCCAAACGCGCTCTCCAGCATCAAGGCGTATTACCTGATGATTCCGGAGCGAAAGGTCGAATCGGCGTCACTCAAGGCTTTTCGCGATTGGCTGGTGAACCAGGCACACAGCTACAACCTAGAAGGATAAAGGGCCTCAGCGATTACTAACCCCGTAGTCAGGAAAACCAAAGCCCTACAGATATAACTATTTGTCGCAAATAGACAGACTGTATCCGAAAGTCGTACAGACGTCCCACAAGCGCCTGACGACGTGGCTTTGCGCCCTCATTCGCGACTCATTGCGACCTATTCACGTCACCGATGAGAAAATTCTTCAAATTCATCCAGACTCCTTGAAAGGCACGGCCTGCAAGGGATTCAACTGGCCATCTGCGACATTCGGTCACGGGATGACTTGTAGTTAATTTTCCGTCACCCGTCATAATCCCTTGAAGGGCATAAACTTCGCCTGCAAAATGCCGCGCCCCGCCCTGATTTGGCGGGATCGTGCTGATCGGCCGCCCCAGTCGCACCATCCGTAGTGCATGGGTTTACTCAATAAGATCACGCAGGAGATTTGACGTGCACATTGGTGTTCCTCTCGAAACCCAGACCGGTGAAACACGGGTTGCTGCAACCCCGGAAACCATTAAAAAGCTGATCAGCCAAGGTCATAAGGTCACTGTGCAAACCGGCGCCGGCGTTAAAGCCAGCGTTGTCGACAGTGCCTATGAAGCGGCAGGCGCAACCATTGGCAGTGCCAATGACGCGTTTGGCGCCGAGCTGATTCTCAAAGTGGTCGCGCCAAGCGATGCCGAACTGACGCTGATCAAGCGCGGAACGGTGCTGGTGGGCATGCTCAACCCGTTCAACAACGACACCATCGCGAAGATGGCCGAGTGCGGGATTACCGCGTTCGCCCTGGAAGCGGCGCCACGCACCTCCCGGGCCCAGAGCCTCGACGTGCTGTCGTCCCAGGCGAACATTGCCGGCTATAAGGCGGTGCTGCTGGCCGCCCACTACTATCCGCGCTTCATGCCGATGCTGATGACCGCTGCGGGCACCGTGAAAGCGGCGCGCGTGCTGATTCTGGGTGCTGGTGTGGCCGGGTTGCAGGCGATTGCCACGGCGAAACGTCTGGGTGCCGTCATCGAAGCGTCCGACGTACGTCCGGCCGTGAAGGAACAGATCGAATCCCTCGGCGCCAAGTTCGTCGACGTGCCTTACGAGACCGATGAAGAACGCGAATGCGCGGTCGGCGTCGGTGGTTACGCACGCCCGATGCCGGCGAGCTGGATGCAGCGTCAGGCCCAGGCCGTGCACGAGCGCGCCAGGCAGGCTGACATCGTCATCACCACCGCACTGATTCCGGGCCGCAAGGCACCAACGCTGTTGAGCGCGGACACCGTGGCGCAGATGAAACCCGGCTCGGTGGTCATCGACCTCGCGGCAGCACAGGGTGGCAACTGCCCGCTGACCGTGGCCGATCAGGTCGTGATCGAGAACGGCGTGACCATCGTCGGCCCGACCAACCTCGCCGGTGAAGTCGCCGCAGACGCCTCGGCGCTGTACGCACGCAACCTGCTGGACTTCCTGAAGCTGGTCTTTACCAAAGAAGGCCAGTTCGAAGTGAACCTCGAAGACGACATCGTCGCCGCGTGCCTGATGTGCCGCGACGGCCAAGTCATCCGCAAAAACGCCTAAGCAGGGATTCAGACGATGGAAGAGCTTATCTCCCCCGGTATCTACAACCTGATCATCTTCGTGCTGGCGATTTATGTCGGTTATCACGTGGTATGGAACGTTACACCCGCGCTGCACACGCCTTTGATGGCGGTGACCAACGCCATTTCGGCGATCGTGATCGTCGGCGCCATGCTCGCCGCCGCACTGACCGTCACCCCTCTGGGCAAGACCATGGGCACCCTCGCCGTGGCACTGGCCGCGGTCAACGTATTCGGTGGCTTCCTGGTGACCCGCCGCATGCTTGAGATGTTCAAGAAGAAAGCCCCGAAAGCAAAAGAAGAGGCGCCTAAGTAATGAGCATGAACCTCGTCACGACGCTCTACCTGATCGCGTCGATCTGCTTCATCCAGGCCCTCAAGGGCCTGTCGCACCCGACCACGTCGCGCCGCGGCAACCTGTTCGGCATGCTCGGCATGGCACTGGCAATCATCACCACGGTCGGCCTCATCTATAAGCTGGGCGCCGAGCTGGCGACTGCTGGCATCGGTTACGTGATCGTCGGCCTGCTGATCGGCGGCACCGCCGGTTCGATCATGGCCAAACGCGTTGAAATGACCAAGATGCCGGAACTGGTTGCGTTCATGCACAGCATGATCGGTCTGGCAGCGGTGTTCATCGCCATTGCTGCCGTGGTCGAGCCGCAGTCGCTGGGCATCGTCAAGCAACTGGGCGACTCGATCCCGGCGGGTAACCGTCTGGAGCTGTTCCTTGGCGCAGCCATCGGTGCAATCACCTTCTCCGGTTCGGTGATCGCCTTCGGCAAGCTGTCTGGCAAGTACAAGTTCCGGCTGTTCCAGGGCGCACCGGTACAGTTCAGCGGCCAGCACAAGCTGAACGCGGTACTGGGCCTGGCGACTCTGATCCTCGGCGTCACTTTCATGCTGACCGGCAACCTCGCCGCGTTCGCACTGATGCTGGCCCTGGCGTTCGTCATGGGCGTGCTGATCATCATCCCGATCGGCGGCGCCGACATGCCGGTGGTGGTGTCGATGCTCAACAGCTATTCCGGCTGGGCGGCGGCGGGTATCGGCTTCTCGCTGAACAACTCGATGCTGATCATTGCCGGCTCGCTGGTGGGTTCGAGTGGTGCGATCCTCTCGTACATCATGTGCAAGGCGATGAACCGTTCCTTCTTTAATGTACTGCTCGGCGGTTTTGGCAATACAGCAGACGCCGGTCCTGCCGGTGAGAAGGAAGCCCGTCCGGTGAAATCCGGTTCGGCTGACGACGCGACGTTCCTGCTGACCAACGCCGACACCGTGATCATCGTTCCGGGTTACGGCCTGGCGGTGGCCCGCGCGCAGCACGCCTTGAAAGAGCTGACCGAGAAGCTGACCCACCATGGCGTGACCGTGAAGTACGCGATCCACCCGGTGGCCGGCCGGATGCCTGGGCACATGAACGTACTGCTGGCCGAGGCCGAAGTGCCGTACGACCAGGTGTTCGAGATGGAAGACATCAACTCCGAGTTCGGTCAGGCCGATGTGGTTCTGGTGCTGGGCGCCAACGACGTGGTGAACCCGGCCGCCAAGAACGATCCGAAATCGCCGATTGCCGGCATGCCGATCCTCGAAGCGTTCAAGGCCAAGACCATCATCGTCAACAAGCGCTCGATGGCCAGCGGCTATGCCGGTCTGGACAACGAACTGTTCTACCTGGACAAGACCATGATGGTGTTCGGCGACGCGAAAAAAGTCATCGAAGACATGGTCAAAGCGGTCGAGTAACCCTCGCCGGCAACACCGAACGCCCCGACTTGTCGGGGCGTTTTTGTTTGCGCAAAACGTCGGACAATTTGCCGCGTTGTTGCAGATCCGGTAACGGTGTTTTACTTGAAACCCGCTAAATAGACGCCTCGTTTGCGACCTTGGTAGCGGGACAGGCGCTCGCGAAATTCACTAGACTGCGCATCCTGCTACTCGCTGCCCGAGAAAATAATCCATGTACCGTGACCGTATTCGCCTGCCTTCGTTGTTGGATAAAGTGATGAGCGCCGCCGACGCCGCTGCGCTGATTGAGGACGGCATGACCGTCGGCATGAGCGGCTTCACCCGCGCCGGCGAAGCCAAGGCCGTGCCCCATGCGCTGGCCGAGCGAGCCAAGGTCACGCCGCTGAAGATCAGCCTGATGACCGGCGCCAGTCTGGGCAATGACCTCGACAAGCAACTGACCGAGGCTGGCGTGCTGTCCCGGCGCATGCCGTTCCAGGTCGACAGCACCTTGCGCAAGGCAATCAACGCCGGCGAAGTGATGTTCATCGACCAGCACCTGTCGGAAACCGTCGAGCAACTGCGCAACCAGCAGCTGAAGCTGCCGGACATCGCCGTCATCGAAGCCGTGGCCATCACCGAACAGGGCCACATCGTGCCGACCACTTCGGTGGGCAACTCGGCGAGCTTCGCGATCTTCGCCAAACACGTGATCGTCGAGATCAACCTGGCGCACAACGCCAACCTCGAAGGTCTGCACGACATCTATATTCCGACCTACCGCCCGACCCGCACGCCGATCCCGCTGGTAAAGGTCGACGACCGCATCGGCAGCACCGCGATCCCGATCCCGCCGGAGAAGATTGTCGCCATCGTCATCACCCAGCAGTCGGACTCGCCGTCCACCGTGTCGTCGCCGGATGTCGATACCAAAGCCATCGCCGATCACCTGATCACCTTCTTCAAACAGGAAGTCGATGCCGGACGCATGACCAACAAGCTCGGTCCGTTGCAGGCAGGGATCGGCAACATCGCCAACGCAGTGATGTGCGGGCTGATCGACTCGCCGTTCGAAGACCTGACCATGTACTCCGAAGTGCTGCAGGACTCAACCTTCGACCTGATTGATGCGGGCAAGCTGAGCTTCGCCTCGGGCAGCTCGATCACTCTGTCGGAGCGGCGCAACAGCGACGTGTTCGGCAATCTGGAGAAGTACAAGGACAAGCTGGTATTGCGTCCGCAGGAAATCTCCAACCACCCGGAGGTGGTGCGGCGCCTGGGCATCATCGGCATCAACACCGCCCTTGAGTTCGACATCTATGGCAACGTCAACTCCACCCACGTCTGCGGCACGCGGATGATGAACGGCATTGGCGGCTCGGGCGACTTCGCGCGCAACGCACACCTGGCGGTGTTCGTGACCAAGTCGATCGCCAAGGGCGGCGCGATTTCCAGCGTGGTGCCAATGGTCAGCCACGTCGACCATACCGAGCATGACGTCGACATCCTGGTGACCGAAGTGGGCCTGGCCGACCTGCGCGGCCTGGCGCCACGGGAACGCGCCCGGGTCATCATCGATAACTGTGTGCACCCGGATTTCCGCCAGGCGCTGAACGACTACTTCGACAAAGCCTGCGCGATCGGCGGCCACACCCCGCACATTCTGCGTGACGCCCTGAGCTGGCATATCAATCTGGAAGAAACCGGACGCATGCTGGCGGTGTAATCCGCACAGATTTTCCGCTGGCGCAAACACAGTTTCGCCAGCGGGATCTTGAAATCACTTCAATCGCCAAAAACTGTACTGCTGTACCGGTCTTTTCCTACGGCTTTTACCTACTCGAATCATCGAATTGGATAAAAATGCACCAAATAAGAGCAGACAAGTACAGTTTGCGCAATTTTGACCCGTACACCCCCTATAAACAGTTAACTGGTCACTCACATTACAGGTGAACTGTATCTAGAGAGTCTGGCCAAACGAGAGGATCATGGGCACCAGTTAAACCACTACCTAATCCCGCCACAAGCGGAAGGATGTCAACCATGGAACGTACACTCAGTTCCGAACTGTTCTTCGAAGACAAAGCTGTAAACACCCAGGCTTCCCTGCCTCTGCGCGTAATCGCCAATCTGATGCTGTGGCAGCGCCGCATCTCCAGCCGCCACCAACTGGCTCGCCTGGATTCGCGTCTGCTGGCCGATGCCGGTATCAGCGAAGCACAACGCTACGAAGAGCTGAGCAAGCCGTTCTGGCGCTAAGCAGCGTCGCTGGCTCTGGTCGCTAGACCCACCGCCAGCAACCCGAATTGAATAAACAAGACCCGTCGCGGGAAACCGCGACGGGTCTTGTCGTTTGCGGGCCAGAAAAACCGAGTATCCACTCTTGATCATCGAACAGGTACAGTTCTCGTAACTTAAGAAAAGACAGGTACAGTTACGATAAATCGGTTCAGGCCAGCATCCTGACCACTGTGCGAAGTTGCAACGGAAGCCTAAGCTCCATTCAGAACGTGGCGAATGCTGTGCAACTGGCGTCTGACCTTCAGACACCGAGCCACCTCTCAATACGGTTTATCCACAGGAGTTCTCCCATGTCCCGTCTTCGTCTGCTCAGCGCCGCCGCTCTGCTGGCCGTAGCTGCCAACGCCAGCGCCACCAGCTTCATCGTTACCACCGACGCCGTTGTTGGCGCGCTCAAGTCTTCTTCAGATGCCACCTCCGACGTTACTTCGTCCTTCCGTGACGACAAGATCGTGCTCGCTGCCCGTGACGACGCTGCCAGCTTCGTAGCCAGCGAAGGTGAAATCCGTGGCGTGAAACTGGAGAGCGCACTGGATCACATCCGTCATCAGGCTCCGCAACTGAACGCGACCGACGCACAGCTGGCCCAGGCCATTCTGACGATCTAAGCGACAGGGGCATCGCGGGACACGCCGGTCGTGTCCCGATGTTTCGGCGCTGGCTCTAGTCGGGGCATTGCGCTAGCCTTGGGACTCGCCAACAGTTGCCGAGTCCCATGCGTTTTCTTTCAAATCTGCTTATCCCTTCTTTACTGCTCACCGCCTGCTGGATTCCTCTGGCAGACGCCTTCGATGTGTCCACACAGAACACCGTCGTCAGCGTCTGGGCCACGGGCATGGTTTCTTCCGCACCGTTCGACCGTAAACTGATCATCGCCGCGCACGACGATGCCGCAGCGTTCGTTGCCAGTGACGGCCAGATGCGCGGCGCACAGCTCGAATCTGCGCTGCATTACCTGCGCAAGAGCCGGCCAAAACTTCATGTCAGTGACCTTGAACTGGCACAGGCAATTCTCGTCCAATAGTCATCCCTGTCCTTTCGGAGTCGTTCCATGCGTAGCCCGCTGATTGCTGCCGCCCTTGGCCTGCTGTTGTTGGCCGATATGGCCCAGGCACACACCCTGGTAGCCACCAGTAACATCATCGTCCGCGCCTCCCAGCGCACCATCGATTTCACCTCCGACACCACTACGTCGATTCGCGATTCGAAAATCATCCGCGAAGCCCATGACGACGCTGCCAGTTTCGTGGCCAGCGACGGTGATATCCGTGGTGCAAACCTGGAAGCGGCCTTCAAAACCTTGCGCACCCGCGTGCCGGAAGCCCGCGACGCCAGTGATCAGGTACTCGCCGAAGCCATCCTCGCACTGTGAGGTCACTCGGCGCCTGGCTGCTGGCCGGGGCGTTGTTGCTGCTTGGCAACAGCGCCCACGCCGGCCTGCAATTGCGGCTCAAGACCGATGGTTTGAGCCCCGCCCAACAACAGGCCAGCCAGGCGCTGCTCGATGAGGCCATGCAGGCATTGCCGCCGAGCTTCATCGAACGCCTGGACCGGCGCATCGATGTCGGCTGGACCGACGACATGCCTGGCAACGCCTACGGTCAGGCAACGCTCGTCTCCGAGCTGGACCTGAACCGCAAACTGCTCGCCGGACTAACCGATGGCAGCGCGGCCAAAGAAAAAACCAATCGCCCCCATGGCACCGTTCGCCGAGAACTGCTGGCCACGGTGCTGCACGAAATCACCCACATTTACGATCGCGCGCGCTTGTGGCCGGCGGCCGAACGCACGCTGATCCAGCGCTGCACCCGGCGCAACAACAGCGCCGGGCTGATCGGCATTCCCGATGAGTGCCGCGGCCAGAACGGTCGGCGCTTCACCCTCAGCGATGATCCACGCCTGCTCGATCTCGCCGGCTGGCAGCAATACGTCGGGCGTCGGGGTGAGCGGGAACAGCACAACCGGCAGATCGCTCGCAGCCCCGACCTCTACGAAATCTCCAGCCCGAAGGAGTTTGTCGCGGTCAACATGGAGTATTTCCTCCTCGACCCGAGCTACGCCTGCCGTCGCCCGGCGCTGTATCGCTATTACCAGGAACACTTCGGCTGGGCACCGCCAGCAAAGGATGAATGCGCCAAAACCTTCGCCTTCCTCAACGCCGGCAACGACTTTGCCAAACAGCCCCTGGGCCAGGTCGATCCGGAACGTGTGTACGCGGTGGATTACCTGCTGGCAGAAGCCAACCAGAACTGGGTCAGCCGTTGGGGCCACAGCATGCTGCGTCTGGTGATCTGCGCACCTGGCCGGCCACGCGGGCCGGACTGCCGGCTGGATCTGGATCAGCATCTGGTGTTGTCGTACCGCGCCTTCGTCGGGGACGTGCAGCTGTCGAGCTGGGACGGTCTTGTCGGCAAGTACCCGTCGCGCCTGTTCGTACTGCCGCTGGCGCAGGTGATCGACGAGTACACCAAGACCGAACTGCGCAGCCTGGCGTCGGTGCCGCTGAATCTCTCGCGCAGCGAAATCGAGGGCGTGGTCGAACACGCCGCCGAAATGCACTGGAGCTACGACGGCAATTACTTCTTCCTCTCCAACAACTGTGCGGTGGAAGGCCTGAAACTGCTGCGCAGCGGCAGCAACAACGCCCGACTCACCGGCCTCGACAGCATCATGCCCAACGGCTTGCTGGAAGTGCTGAAAGGGCGAGGCCTGGCCGACACCAGCGTGCTCGATGATCCGAAAGAAGCGCTGCGCCTGGGTTATCGCTTTGACTCGTTCCGTGACCGTTATCAGGCGATGTTCGATGTGTTGAAGAAGCAATTGCCGATCAAGCAGACAACCGTTGAAGAATGGCTTTCGCTGTCCGCCGAAGAGCGTCGGCCCTGGTTCGAACGGGCCGACCTGCGCACCAGTGCCGCGCTGCTATTGCTGGAACAGGCCAGTTTCCGCCGCCAACTGTTGCTGGCTCAGGATGAGGTCAAGCAACGTTACCTCGGCGCCCGGGAGCTGGAAAACGGTGGCATGGACAAGGCCAACGCGACGTTGCAGCAGATTCTCGCCAACAGCGGCTTCCTCAGCCGGCCGGCAGAATTGCTCGACTCCCGAGGTTATGGCCTGCCGCAACCAAGCGAATTCAGCCGACTGGAAGCAGAAAGCAGCCAGCGCCAGAAACAATTGCTGGCCCTGACCGGCGATCTCGATAAGGAAGTGCGCGCGCTGCTGGAGCCCAAACGAGCAGCCGAGATTGCGGCCAGCGAGGCCAACGTAAAGCAGATCGGCGAACATCTGCGCAAACTGCACAAAGCCTCGGGCGGATTGGAGTTGCCCTGAACAACAGCCCTGAAAACAAAAGACCACAGCCCGTAAAGGCTGCGGTCTTTTTTATTGCCTGACGGTCAGTACAGAACGCCATCCAACACTTCGTAAACAACCCCGCTACCCACCGCGATCAGCACGATGTCACCGCCGGCACGACGCCATTCATAACCCGGGTAATAAGGCAGACGACTCAACGCCCGGTTATCCAGCCGCTCGCCGTAATAGCCGCGGGGCAGCGGCCGGCCACGTACCAGGTGGATGCCTGGAGGTGGCGGCGCACCGCGCACGAAGTAGCCATGATTGTCGCGGATCACCTGACGCACCGGGCCGAAATCCCGAGGCGGCGGGCCGCCGCGATGGTTGCTTTGCCAATCATGGTGATCACCACCGCGATTGTCGTAGTGGCCCTGTTGCGGGCCGCCGTGGTCGTGATCGTCGCGCGGATCGGCGCTGGCCAGCAGCGGTGTCGCGCTGATCATCAGCACGCCCAGACTGGCAATCAGACGTTTCGGCATTTTCATCGGGTCTTTCCTCACTGCACTGACAGCAAAAAGGGATTCAGAACGTGGTTCTGAATCCCTCGGTCTTGCTTGGTTAGTCTGTGCTTGGAGGCTCTAATTCCTCTGTATCAGGAACTTTACCTTCAGCTGACGCGAGCCTTACGCACGCCTTCGGACAGCGCCGAACACAGGCTCAGCACGCCGTCGATGGCCTGGTCCGGCGTGGTCGCGTTGGCGATGTGATCGATCAGCGCCGAGCCCACCACCACACCGTCGGCCAGACGCGCAATGGACGCGGCCTGCTCCGGCGTGCGGATACCAAAACCGATGCTGATCGGCAGATCGGTATGACGACGCAGACGCGCCACCGCCTCCTCGACGTGTTCCAGAGTCGCCGCACCGGCGCCGGTCACACCGGCAACCGACACGTAGTAAACGAAGCCTGAGCTGCCATTCAACACTTTCGGCAGACGCGCATCATCGGTGGTAGGAGTGGTCAGACGGATGAAGTCGATGCCCGCCGCCTGGGCCGGGTCGCACAGCTCCGAGTTATGCTCCGGCGGCATGTCGACCACGATCAGGCCATCAACGCCGGCCTCTTTGGCTTCAGCGATGAAGCGCTCGACGCCGAACTTGTGGATCGGGTTGAAGTAACCCATCAGCACCAGCGGGGTGTCGCTGTTTTCCTTGCGAAACTCGCGGACCATTTGCAGGGTTTTGATCAGGTTCTGTTTGGCACCCAAGGCGCGGATGTTCGCCAGCTGAATCGCCGGGCCGTCGGCCATCGGGTCGGTAAACGGCATGCCCAACTCGATCACGTCGGCACCGGCTTTCGGCAGGCCCTTGAGGATCGCCAGCGAGGTGTCGTAGTCCGGGTCGCCAGCAGTGACGAAGGTCACCAGGGCGGCGCGGTTCTGTTCCTTGAGTTCGGCAAAGCGGGTTTGCAGGCGGCTCATCAGTGTTTCTCCTGCTTCGATTGCTCTTGTTGAGAGTGTTCCATGTGGTGCATGACGGTCTGCATGTCTTTGTCGCCGCGACCGGACAGGTTGACCACCATCAGGTGATCCTTCGGCAGTTTAGGTGCGCGTTTGAAGACTTCGGCCAGGGCATGGGCGCTTTCCAGTGCCGGAATGATCCCTTCCAGACGGCAGCACTGGTGGAACGCAGCCAGGGCTTCGTCGTCGGTCACCGAGGTGTACTGGACGCGGCCGATGTCATGCAACCACGCGTGCTCAGGGCCGATGCCCGGATAGTCGAGGCCGGCGGAAATCGAGTGGGCGTCGATGATCTGGCCATCGTCGTCCTGCAGCAGGAAGGTGCGGTTGCCGTGCAACACACCCGGGACACCGCCGTTGAGGCTGGCCGCGTGCTTGCCGGTCTCGATGCCGTAACCGGCGGCTTCGACGCCGATGATCTCGACGCTCTTGTCGTCGAGGAACGGGTGGAACAGGCCCATGGCGTTGGAACCGCCGCCGATGCACGCCACCAGGCTGTCCGGCAGGCGACCTTCCTGGGTTTGCAACTGATCGCGGGTTTCCTTGCCGATTACGGCCTGGAAGTCACGAACCATGGCTGGATAAGGGTGCGGACCGGCCACGGTGCCGATCAGGTAGAAGGTGCTGTCGACGTTGGTCACCCAGTCACGCAGCGCTTCGTTCATTGCGTCTTTCAGGGTGCCGGTGCCGGCGACCACCGGGATCACCTCGGCGCCCAGCAGCTTCATGCGGAACACGTTGGCCTGCTGGCGCTCAATGTCGGTGGTGCCCATGTAGATCACGCAGTCCAGTCCAAAACGCGCAGCCACGGTGGCGGTAGCCACGCCGTGCATGCCGGCGCCGGTCTCGGCGATGATGCGTTTCTTGCCCATGCGCCGCGCCAGCAGGATCTGGCCGATGCAGTTGTTGATCTTGTGCGCGCCGGTGTGGTTCAGCTCTTCGCGCTTGAGGTAGATTTTGGCGCCGCCGCAGAACTCGGTCAGGCGCTCGGCGAAATACAGCGGGCTCGGACGTCCGACGTAGTCGCGCTGGAAGTAGGCCAATTCCTCTTTGAACGCCGGATCTTCCTTGGCCGCCTCGTATTCGCGGGCCAGGTCGAGGATCAACGGCATCAGGGTTTCCGCGACATAACGGCCGCCGAACGAGCCAAACAGGCCGTTGGCGTCAGGGCCGTTACGCAGATCGGAGGAGTTCGAAGTCTGGGTCATGGTTCGCTCCAGCGGATTTCACGAGAAGACAATGGCGTTCACTCTACCCCTGACCTTCCAGGCTGAAAACCGATAAGATCGCCACAACCTGTCAGGAAAACTCACAGATATCATGAGCCATGATCTTCCCCCGCTGAACGCCCTGCGCGCCTTCGAAGCCACCGCTCGCCTGAACAGCGTCAGCCAGGCTGCGGAACAGCTACACGTCACCCACGGCGCGGTCAGCCGCCAGCTCAAGGTGCTGGAAGAGCATCTCGGTGTCAGCCTTTTCGTCAAGGACGGTCGTGGCCTGAAACTCACAGATGCCGGCATCCGCCTGCGCGATGCCAGCGGCGAAGCGTTTGATCGCCTGCGCAGCGTTTGCGCCGAACTCACCCAAAGCACCGCCGATGCGCCGTTCGTGCTCGGTTGCTCCGGCAGCCTGCTGGCGCGCTGGTTCATTCCGCGATTGGGACGCTTGAATGCGGATCTGCCGGATTTACGTCTGCACCTGTCAGCCGGCGAAGGCGATCTCGACCCGCGCCGTCCGGGACTGGATGCATTGCTGCTGTTCGCCGAACCGCCATGGCCGGCAGACATGCAAGTCTATGAGCTGGCCAGCGAGCGCATCGGCCCGGTCATGAGCCCGCTGTTCAGCGGCTACCAGCGCCTGCAATCGGCACCGCCCATTGCCCTGCTCGACGAACCCTTGCTGCACACGACTTCACGCCCGCAAGCCTGGCCGAGCTGGGCGCAGCAAAGCGGCCTCGACGCCAAGGCGTTGAAGCTGGGGCAAGGTTTCGAGCATTTGTATTACTTGCTGGAAGCGGCCGTCGCCGGGTTGGGCGTGGCAATCGCGCCGGAACCACTGGTAACCGAAGACTTGAAGGCCGGGCGCCTGGTCGCGCCATGGGGTTTCAGTGAAACCCCGGCGCAACTGGCGTTGTGGCTACCCAAGCGCGCCGCGGACGGACGCGCCCGGCAATTGGCGCAGTGGCTCAGGAACGAGCTGCGCCAGACGGATCACTCGCCGCGCTTGAATAGCAAGTAAGCGGCCAGCAGACCCAGCGCACCGACCGCCACACCGGCAGTCGTCCACGGGTGTTCCTGCGCGTAATCGCGGGTGGCGATCCCGGTCTCGCGGGTTTTGACTTTGACTTCTTCGTAGGCATCGCTGAGCAGGCTGCGCGAATGTTTCAGCGCGCTTTCAGCGTTGCTCTTGAGCGCCTTGAGGGTCTTGCGCGACTCGTCAGAAGCGTCGTCCTTCAGGCTTTCCAACGACTTGAGCAGACTCTCGATCTCCGCTTCCATGCTTTGCAACGAGGCTTTGCGTAACGAGGTGTTGGCCATGGTGGCTCTCCTGCATTGGTGATGAGTGGCGTGTGTTGGTTGGGACTTCAGCGTTTCTG
Source organism: Pseudomonas sp. B34(2017) (assembly GCF_002112915.1). Lineage (NCBI taxonomy): Bacteria > Pseudomonadati > Pseudomonadota > Gammaproteobacteria > Pseudomonadales > Pseudomonadaceae > Pseudomonas > Pseudomonas sp. B34(2017). Next base: position 17,008 of record NZ_NEJA01000003.1, read on the forward strand.
GAAAGTGCAGAAAATCTGAACTTCCTCTTGTCCGGATCGCCGAAATCAACACGGCAAATCGCTGCTAGGCTCAATTGCACACTTCAAGGAGAACACCATGAGTGACCATCACACCTACAAGAAAGTCGAGCTGGTCGGTTCGTCCACCAGCAGCATCGAAGACGCCATCAACAATGCGTTGGCCGAGGCCAACAAGAGCATCAAGCATCTGGAATGGTTTGAAGTGACCGAAACCCGCGGCCACATCAAGGATGGCAAGGCTGCCCACTTTCAGGTGACCCTGAAAGTCGGGTTCCGGATAGCCAGCAGCTGAGTTTGGTCTACGCTTCTGAACTTGCGCGCTGGCCGAGTGCCATAGGAATGGCAATGCGCTACGAGGTGAGTGCATCGAGCGAACGGCTCGATGCCCGCCTTAATTAATCCGACCAGGGAGTGCGACCGATGAAGAAGTTGATATTGGCAGTAGGTTTGTTGAGCCTTGCGGGTGGTGCGTTTGCTGCCGGCAAGCCCTGTGAAGAACTGAAGGCTGAAATCGCGGCCAAGCTGGATGCCAAGGGCGTTTCCGGGTATTCGCTGGAGATTGTCGACAAGGGTGCGGCCAGTGGCGGCAAAGTCGTCGGCACCTGCGAAGGCGGCGCCAAAGAGATCGTCTACACCCGCGGCTGATCACGCCGGAAAAACAAAAGCCGACGCTATGCAGACCGTGTGAAAACCCAGTCGCCCGTCGCTAAAAACAAATGCCCCGACTTGTCGGGGCATTTGCTTCTCTGAAATTTGAAAAATTAAGGGCCTTTCAGCCCATCATCGCGATCAGCTTCTGCGCTCCCAGCACCTTGATTGCCCTTTTCAGGTTGTAGGCTTGTACCGCCAATGCCATTTCGGCTTGCGCACCTTTGAGTTGGCGCAGTAAAAAACGACCGTTTCCAAACAGCCATTGCTTGAGGTTGCCGAAGGGGTGTTCGACGATGGATCGTCTGCTGGTCATCATTTCGGGATGGTCCCGCATTCGCTGTTCCATCCGCTCAAAGGCGGCCTCATGAGCATGGCGTGTGAGATAGCGCCGATTCGTTTGGGTGCAGCGGCTTTTTAGCGGACAAACGCTGCAATCGCTGATGCTCGCCTGATAAACACGATTACCTTTGTTCATCTGTTTGAGTGTCAACCGCTTGCCGTCAGGGCATCGATAGGTGTCGCTCTGTTGCTCGTAGTTGAAGTCCGTGCGATCAAAAAACTCAGCGCCGTCACCCTGATTGTTGACCGAACGATTAGGTGGCACGAACGCCGTGATGCCGGCATCGTCACACGCCTGAAACTGCTCGCCATTGGAGTAACCGGCGTCAGCCGTGACGTCCAATTGCGGCTGCTCCAGTTCGGCCTTGGCAGCTTTTGCCATCGGTTCAAGCTGCTGCCGGTCTGCGCCATCCCGAGTGACTTCATGGTGCAGGATCAGACAATGCTCAGCGTCTACAGCGCTCTGGATGTTGTATGCCACATACTTGCCGGAAGGTGTCCGCATTTTTTGTGCATCCGACTCGCCGACAATGTGCTGAACCAGACCTTGAGCCTCCATCAGCCCTTGGCAGGTCTGGTTATCGGCCTTTTTTGCCTGCAACTCCCGAAGCGCGGTTTGCACGGCCGTGCGATCAATCGACTCTCCCTCTTCCCCGCGATCAGCCTCATCCAGTTGCGCCAGATAGCGGGCAATCCGCTGATCAAGCACCGCCTCCTGGTGCCTGAGCTTTTTAGGCGTCATTTGTTTACGGTTCGAAGCCACTGCCTGAAATTTGCTGCCATCAATGGCCACCAGCTCACCGGCAATCAGACCTGCGTTGCGACAAAACCGAACAAAGGCACGGCAGGTCGCGGTGAACGCAGCACTGTTGTCACGCCGAAAATCAGCAATGGTTTTGAAATCGGGGGCCAGTCGGCCCAACAACCACATGACCTCAACATTGCGCTGGCACTCGGCTTCCAGCCGTCGCGAGGAGCGAATGCGCTGGAAATAGCCGTAAAGATAGAGTTTGAGCAAATCGGCGGGGTCGTACGAAGGACGCCCAGTGGCCTTCGGCCTGGCTTTATCGAAACCCAGCTGCTCAAAGTCCAGAAGTGAAACATAGGCCTCGATGACACGAACCAGATGGTCATCAGGAATAAGCTCGTCCAGCGACACCGGAAAAAGTGCGGTCTGGGACCGGTTTTCACCTTGGATATAGCGCATAAGAAAATGCCCGTATCTTGCGATACGGGCATTTTCTTTAAGGGGACGGCAGATTGCTAGGTTTTCACACAGTCTGCTATGCGTCGGCTTTTTTGTGCGCGGCTATCGGGCTCAGCCCTTCATCACCTGCGCCAGCAGTTCGTAGGAATGCAGGCGATCGGCGTGCTCGTACAGGTCGCAGGTGAAGATCAGCTCATCAGCCTGGGTCTGTTCGATCAGCACTTCGAGTTTCGCGCGGATTTTCTGCGGGCTGCCGACCATCGCCAGACCGAGGAAATCACCCACGGCCTCACGCTCGTGGGGCAGCCACAGGCCGTCCATGGTTTTCACCGGTGGGCGCTGCACCAGACTTTGCCCACGCATCAGCGCGAGGATTCGTTGGTACACGGAGGTCGCCAGGTAGTCGGCCTGTTCATCGGTGTCGGCTGCCACCAGCGGCACGCCGAGCATCACATACGGTTTATCGAGCACCGCCGATGGCTTGAAGTGATTGCGGTAGACGCGAATCGCCTCGTGCATGAAACGCGGCGCGAAATGCGAGGCGAAGGCGTAGGGCAAACCGCGCTCACCGGCCAGTTGCGCACTGAACAGACTCGAGCCGAGCAGCCAGATCGGCACGTTGGTGCCGGTGCCCGGCATCGCGATCACCCGCTGATCCGGCGTGCGCGGACCAAGAAAGCGCGCCAGCTCAGCCACGTCTTCGGGGAAATCATCAGCACTGCCGGAACGCTCACGACGCAAGGCACGGGCGGTCATCTGATCGGAACCCGGCGCACGCCCCAGACCGAGGTCGATACGTCCCGGATACAGGCTTTCGAGGGTGCCGAACTGCTCGGCGATCACCAGCGGTGCGTGGTTGGGTAGCATCACGCCGCCAGAGCCGACCCGGATGGTCGACGTGCCGCCGGCCAGATAACCCAGCAACACCGAGGTGGCGGAACTGGCGATGCCGTCCATGTTGTGGTGCTCGGCGACCCAGAACCGCGTGTAGCCAAATTTCTCGACATGCTGCGCCAGGTCCAGCGAGTTGCGCAGCGACTGGGCCGGGCTGCCGTTCTCGCGCACCGGCACCAGATCGAGGGTGGAAAATTTTACGTCGGACAGTTGCTTCATAAACCTGCATCTCCGATTGAGGGCGCAGGTGTGTTCTTGGCGAACGCGAACCTGCCCAATTCATAAGCGTGTTGTGTGCAATGAGGGCATATACCCGAGTTTCAATAGCCGATCCGAAATTTCCTACTAAAAAAGTCAACGATTCACATGGGCTGAACTTTGTTCCGACGTCTATCCTCAGAAGCCTTGCAGGCAAAAACCACGACGGCGCGGCATTTCGCGCCCGATTTGAAGGAGGCACACATGGCTATCGTGAAGAAGGCATCCGCGCATTGGGAAGGTGACCTGAAAACCGGCATCGGCTCGATTTCCACCGAAACCGGCGTCCTGCGTGAAGCGCCCTACGGCTTCAAGGCCCGCTTCGAAGGCGGCAAGGGCACCAATCCGGAAGAACTGATCGGCGCCGCCCATGCGGGCTGTTTCTCCATGGCGTTCTCGATGATTCTCGGTGACGCCGGGCTCAAGGCCGACAGCATCGACACCCAGGCCGAGGTCACGCTGGATCAGGTGGACGGCGGTTTTGCAATCACCGCAGTGAAACTGATCCTCAAGGCAAAAATTCCGGGAGCGACCCAGGCGCAGTTCGAAGAGCTGAGCAACAAGGCCAAGGAAGGTTGCCCGGTGTCGAAGGTGCTGAATGCGAAGATCAGTCTCGACGCATCTCTGGTCAGCTGACTGCCTTGAGCCGGATCAGAACCCGCCAGGCAAAAGTGTGGTCGAATAAATGACAGCAGCTTTCGCGCATCTTCGTGCGCGCTGCTTCGATGGAGCTTCAACCATGAAACGTTTTGCCTTGGCGGTTATCTGTGGCGTGCTGGCAACGTCGGCCTTCGCAGCGCCCAAAGATTGCGAAGAACTCAAGCAAGAGATCGAAATCAAGATTCAGGCGAATGCCGTGCCCTCCTATACCCTGGAGATAGTTTCCAAAGAGGAGGCGGAAAAACACGACATCGCCATGATCGTCGGCACCTGCGACAACGGCACCAAAGCCATCATCTATCAGAAGAACGACCGCTGATACGCCTCAGATGATGCAGTTGACCTCGCGGTCTTCGGCGACGATTTCCCGCTTGTCGTTGTACAGGCGCGCACTCGGGGTAAACGCCAGAGAACGGCCTTCCAGCCTGTAACGCTGCCCTGCTTCGAAATGATCGTAGCGGATGGTCAGGTAGCACAGACGCTCCACGGGGCCGGTCATCAGGCTGCCGCCTCCGCCGAACACTTCAAAGTCGAAGCGCACCCGCAACTCATGGCTGCCGGGCGTTACCTGAAAGAAACGCCCGTCAGTCAGTCGCTTATTGTCGAGACGCTCAGCCATCAGCAACTTACCGCCCGGGGACGGCGTCGAGAACTCGACCCAGGCCATGTTCGGATCGACGGGGGGCAACGGTGTCTGGCAACCGGCGAGCAGGCTGACGGCGAGCAACAGCATCATCGTACGCATGATGGATGTCCGTGAGTTCGGACATCCAGCATAACGCCGATCAGGTTCGCTGACAGCCCGCCGGCGTGCCCTGGCCCACCACGTTGCGTTGTTGATCGTAGAGTTTGGCCCACGGGCGGAAACCGATGCTTCCCGCCTGCAACTGATAACGCTGGCCAGCGTTGAAATCCTTGAATTTCACGTTCAACTGACAATCGCGCCACAGCGGCTCGGCATCCGGGCCGATGTTGGTCGCCTCGACCGGGAATTGATAACGCACCGTCAGCTCATGGCTGCCAGGCTGCACTTCGAAGTAACGATGATCGACGGCAGCCTTGTCGTCGACTTCCAGCGCCTGCAGCGCCGTGTCCTGTTGCCGGGCATCCAGATCGATCCAGGCTTGCGAGGGGTCAGGGTTCGGCATTCCGAATCCGGCACAACCGGCCAGCGTCAGCACGCTTCCTGTCAGTATCAACATGCGCATAGCGAAGCTCCAATGGGCGGGATAGTCTTGGGCAGACTTTCCGGGGGATTTCTTATTTTGATCAGGCCGCTTCCAAGCCATGGGTTACTTGATCGCGTTTTGCGGATTTTGTTTCCGGGTGTGATGATTTTGTTGCTCAACGGTTGCTCAAGCCTGAGCTATTACAGCCAGCTGGCCAGCGGTCAGCTGCAGCTTTTGCGGGCGCGGGAGCCGGTGGCCAAGGTGATCGCCGACCCGGCTCGCGACGCCAAACTGCGCACTCACCTGGCCCAGTCCCAGAAAGCCCGGGCTTTTGCCAGCGAACACCTGCATCTGCCGGACAACCAAAGCTATCGCCTCTATGCCGACATCGGTCGGCCGTTTGTCGTGTGGAATGTGTTCGCCACCCCGGAGTTTTCCCTGAGCCCACAGAACCATTGTTTCCCGATTGCCGGTTGCGTGGCCTATCGCGGCTATTACAGCCAGAGCGCGGCGCGGGGCGAAGCCGCGATTCAGCGCCTGCAAGGCATGGACGTGTCGATCGGCGGCGTCGAGGCTTACTCGACCCTGGGCTGGTTCAATGACCCGATCCTCAATTCGATGATGGGCTGGGGCGACGAGCGTCTGGCAACGCTGATCTTCCATGAACTGGCCCACCAGCGTTTCTATGTGAAGGACGACACCGAATTCAACGAGTCCTTCGCGACCTTCGTCGAGCAGGAAGGTACGCGGCAGTGGCGAGCGTTTCGGGGCTTGCCCCCGGAAAACGACTCGAAGCTCAAGCAACGGGACCAATTCATTCAGTTGATCCTCGATACCCGCTCACGTCTTGAAAAGCTTTATGCACAACCATTGGCGGCAACGCAGATGCGCGAGCGCAAGGCTGCGGAGTTCGAACGGTTTCGACAGGACTACCGAACAATGCGCGATAGCCAGTGGGCCGGCGACAAACGCTATGACGCCTGGGTCAATGCGCCGTTGAACAACGCGCGGCTGTTGCCGTTCGGGCTGTATGACCAGTGGGTGCCGGCGTTTGCGGCGTTGTTCAGGCAGGTCGATGAGGATTGGGTCAGGTTTTACACAGAAGTCGAGAAGTTGGGTGGCTTGCCAGTCGTTGAGCGTAAGTCGGCTCTGAAAGTGCTGGCAGGCTCATAAATCTACTGCGGCTTTTTGGCCCCATCGCGAGCAGGCTCGCTCCCACAGGAAACCGAGTCCCGGTACTGAAACGCGGTCACTGTGAGAGCGGGCTTGCTCGCGAAGGCTATCTGATCAGCGCTGCAAAAATGCCTGATGCAACTGATCCAAAGTCTCGAAGTGATAAGCCGGCGCCTCGGCATTCAACTCTTCAAAACTGCCAAACCCATAACCAACAGCCGCCGCATCCAGACCGTTGCTGCGAGCACCGATCAGGTCGTGCTTGCGGTCACCGATCATCAGCGTGCTGGCCGGGTCCAGCCCTTCCTCGGCCATCAGGTGGGCAATCAGCTCGACCTTGTTGGTACGAGTGCCGTCCAGTTCGCTGCCGTAGATCACCTTGAAGTGCCTGGCAAAATCAAAGTGCCGGGCGATTTCCCGGGCGAACACCCACGGCTTCGACGTCGCGATATACAGCTGCCGGCCTTGGCCGCTCAGAGTTTCCAGCAACGGCGTGACGCCTTCGAACACCCGATTCTCGTAGAGGCCGGTGACCTTGAAGCGCTCGCGATAGAAATTCACCGCCTCCCACGCCTTCGCTTCATCAAAACCATAAAACTGCATGAACGCCTGCAACAGCGGCGGGCCGATGAAGTGTTCCAGCTTGGTCAGGTCCGGCTCATCGATGCCGAGTTTGCTCAAGGCGAACTGGATGGAACGGGTGATGCCCTCGCGCGGATCGGTGAGGGTGCCATCGAGGTCGAACAGTACGGTCTGGTAATGCATGAAAAATCCCGGGCGGTAGAGAGAAAAGTCAGAGCTGGTCGTAGCCTTCAGCCAGATGCAGGTCCTTGAGCTTCACGTAGTTCGCCGCGCTGTAGGTGAAAAAGGCGTTTTCCTTGTCGGTCAGCGGGCGAACCTGTTTCACCGGACTGCCCACGTACAGAAATCCGCTTTCCAGGCGCTTGCCCGGCGGCACCAGGCTGCCGGCGCCGATGATCACGTCGTCCTCGACCACCGCGCCGTCCATGACGATGCTGCCCATGCCGATCAATACGCGGCTGCCGACGGTGCAGCCGTGCAGCATGACCTTGTGGGCGATGGTCACGTCATCGCCGATCAGCAGCGGGAAGCCGTCCGGGTTGAACGGGCCGGCGTGGGTGATGTGCAACACGCAGCCATCCTGCACGCTGGTGCGCGCGCCGATGCGGATGCGGTGCATGTCGCCGCGGATCACGGTCAGCGGCCACACGGAGCTGTCTTCGCCGATTTCGACGTCGCCGATCACCACCGCCGAGCCGTCGACAAAAGCGCCTGGGTTCAAGCGTGGGGTGTGATTCTGGTACTTGCGAAGGGACACGATTAGTTCTCTCTCTGTCGCCGATAGCTGCGGTGGGTGTCGATTGTAATTAAGATGGGCGCATGTTTCTTCCAGCCAAGGTGCCAACCGTGAGCGTGAACAACCCTCTTCTGCAGTCCTACGACCTGCCGCCGTTCTCCGCGATCCGTGCCGAACACGTGCAGCCTGCCATCGAAACCATCCTGGCCGACAACCGCGCCGCCATCGCCGAAATCCTCAAGACCCAGGGCCAGAACCCGACTTGGGCCGGGCTGGTGCTGGCGATGGACGAACTCAATGATCGCCTGGGCGCCGCGTGGAGCCCGGTCAGCCACCTCAATGCCGTGTGCAACAGCGCCGAACTGCGTGAAGCCTACGAGTCGTGCCTGCCGGCATTGAGCGCCTACTCCACCGAGATGGGCCAGAACCGCGAGCTGTTCCAGGCCTATGAGGCCCTGGCCAACAGCCCGGAAGCCGCCGGTTTCGACGTGGCGCAGAAAACCATTCTGGAACACGCCCTGCGCGATTTCCGCCTGTCGGGTATCGACCTGCCGGAAGCCGAACAGAAACGCTACGCCGAAGTGCAGAGCAAGCTATCGGAGCTGGGCAGCCGCTTTTCCAATCAGTTGCTCGACGCCACTCAGGCCTGGACCAAGCACCTGACCGATGAAGCCGCCCTCGCCGGCCTGACCGATTCGGCCAAGGCGCAAATGGCTGCTGCCGCCCAGGCCAAAGGCCTCGACGGCTGGCTGATCACCCTGGAATTCCCGAGCTACTACGCGGTGATGACCTACGCCCAGGACCGTGCGCTGCGCGAAGAAGTCTACGCCGCCTACTGCACCCGTGCGTCGGATCAAGGCCCGAACGCCGGCCAGAACGACAACGGCCCGGTCATGGATGAAATCCTCGACCTGCGTCAGGAACTGGCGAAGCTGCTCGGTTTCTCCAGCTTCTCCGAACTGAGCCTGGCCACCAAAATGGCCGAGTCCAGCGATCAGGTGCTGAGCTTCCTGCGCGATCTGGCCAAACGCAGTAAACCGTTCGCCGCCCAGGATCTGCAACAGCTCAAGGCTTACGCCGCCGAGCAGGGCTGCGCCGATCTGCAAAGCTGGGACAGCGGTTTCTACGGTGAAAAACTCCGTGAACAACGCTACAGCGTGGCTCAGGAAACCCTGCGCGCCTACTTCCCGATCGACAAAGTGCTGGGCGGTCTGTTCGCCATCGTTCAACGTCTTTACGGCATCGAAATCGCCGAACTGAAAGGCTTCGACACCTGGCACCCGGATGTACGCCTGTTCGAGATCAAGGAAAACGGCCAGCACGTCGGCCGCTTCTTCTTCGACCTTTACGCCCGCGCCAACAAACGCGGCGGTGCCTGGATGGACGGCGCCCGCGACCGTCGCCGCACCGTCGACGGCGTGCTGCAAAGCCCGGTGGCCAACCTGGTGTGCAACTTCACCCCGGCCGACAGCGGCAAGCCTGCACTGCTGACCCACGATGAAGTGACGACCCTGTTCCACGAATTCGGCCACGGCCTGCATCACCTGCTGACCCGCGTCGAGCATGCCGGCGTGTCCGGCATCAACGGCGTGGCGTGGGACGCGGTCGAGCTGCCAAGCCAGTTCATGGAGAACTGGTGCTGGGAGCCGGAAGGTCTCGCGCTGATCTCCGGCCACTACGAAACCGGCGAGCCGCTGCCGCAGGATCTGCTGGAAAAAATGCTCGCGGCGAAGAACTTCCAGTCCGGCCTGATGATGGTGCGCCAACTGGAGTTCTCGCTGTTCGACTTCGAACTGCACGCCACCCACGGTGACGGCCGCAGCGTCGCGCAGGTGCTCGAAGGCGTGCGCAACGAAGTCTCGGTGATGCGTCCGCCGGCCTACAACCGCTTCCCGAACAGCTTCGCCCACATCTTCGCCGGCGGTTACGCGGCGGGTTACTACAGCTACAAGTGGGCGGAAGTGCTGTCGGCGGATGCCTTCTCCAAGTTCGAAGAAGACGGCGTACTCAATGCCGACACCGGTCGCGCCTTCCGCGAAGCGATCCTGGCTCGCGGTGGTTCGCAGGCGCCGATGGTGCTGTTCGTCGACTTCCGTGGCCGTGAGCCGTCGATTGACGCACTCTTGCGCCACAGCGGCCTGAGTGAGGACGCGGCAGCATGAGTGAGGCACCCGTGAAGACCAAAAAACGCTTTATCGCCGGGGCGGTCTGCCCGGCGTGCAGCGAGCCGGACAAACTGATGATGTGGAGCGAGGACGATGTCCCGCACCGTGAATGCGTGGCGTGCGGTTACAGCGACACGCTCAATGCCCAGGGGCTGTCGGTGCCGAAAGAGCTGGGCACGCGGGTCAACACCAGCGCGCTCAAGCCTGCCCCGGACAAGACGGTTCAGGCGGTGCAGTTCTTCCCGAATCCGAAGCTGAAGAAAAAGCCTGACGAGCAGCACTGATCCTCAACCACCTTCCACGATTCGTCGGTGGAAGGTGGTATTGGCTTAACACCTGTCCCCCGCACTTGCTTCGTAGGCTGGCCTCTTTGCGCCACGCCTCGAAGGAAGCTGCCATGCCCGACACCAATCCCCTCCTGCAACACTGGACGCTGCCACCCTGGCCAGCGATTCGCGCCGAGCATCTCGTGACGGCAGTCAACCGCATCATTGCCGACAATCGACACATCATCGCCCAAGTGATCGCCAGTCAGTCCGAACATCCCGGCTGGGACGATCTGGTGCTGAGCATCGACGAAGCCGATGCCCGCCTCGGTGAAGTCCGCTCGATTCTCGAAACGTTGTCGATGGTCAGGTCCGACGATCCCACCTGGCTCGTGGAAAGCGCCAAGGCGCATCTGGCGATCAATCAGTATCGCTCTGAAAAATCCCGCAATCGCCGGTTGTACAAGACCTATCAGCGTTTGGCGCAGAGCTCGATCGCCGGCAGTTTCGATGAGACGCGCAACATCGCACTGTCGCGGATTCTGCGCCGGTTCAAGCAGTCGGGCATTGAGCTTCCCACTCAACAGCAACAGGAGCTGGCGCGGTTGAACCGCGAGATCGGTGGGTTGGAATTCGTATTTCTGGACAACCTCGAGCGCTGGGCCGAGGCGTGGAGCAAACGTGTTGACGATGTGGCACTGCTTACGGGCCTGCCGCCGGCGATGAAGGATCGCCTGGCGCGCGCCGCACGCCAGGCCGGGCATGACGGCTGGCTGATCCGCCTGGACCAGAACACCTGCCAGCACATCCTCAAGTACGCCGAAAACCGCGCCTTGCGGGAGGAATGCTATGTGGCCTACCTGACCCGCGCCTCCGATCGGGGCCCACTGGCCGGCCGCTTCGATAACGGCCCGGTGCTGACCAAGCTGCTTGCCTTGCGCCAGCAGAAAGCCCGTTTGCTCGGCCACGAAAACGCCGCGCAACTGAGTCTGGCCAAACACAGCGCCGGGACGACCGCATGGGTCAGTGGCTTTCTCCAGCGTCAGGCGGCGCAGCTGGCACCTGCCCTCGCGCAGGATGCGAAACAACTGGCGGCCTTCGCACGGCAACGCGGGATCGACCGGGTCCAGCCGTGGGATGAAGACTTCCTCGCAGAACAATGGCGCCAGCAGCAGTTTCCCGGCGCACTGGAAAACCTGCGTGATTACTTCCCACTCGAGGGCACCCTGCGCAGGCTCTTTCTGTTCTGTGAACGGATGTTCGGGATCCGCATCGTCGAGCAGTCCGGCGGCGGGCACTGGCATGACGATGTGCGCCTGCTGGAAATCAGCGAGCATGAACAGGTCATCGGCTACATCTACCTCGACCCGTTTCACCGCGACAAGGCGGTGGACTTTCCCGGCACCACCACACTGCGCAATCGCCGGATCAACGCCGAAGGTCGCCCGGCGCTGCCGATTGCGCTGCTCTACAGCAATTTCACACCGGCCACCGACACCCATCCGTGCCGGCTCGAAATCGACGATCTGCGGGTGCTGTTTCATGAATTTGGCCATTGCCTCCAGCACGTGCTGACTCGCTCGCCCCATCACAGCCTGTCCGGCATCCTGCAACTGGGGCATGAAGCGGCGGAGTTTTCCGGGCAATTGTTCGAGCAGTGGTGTCAGTCGCGGGAGTTTTTGCTGTGGCTGGGTGCGCATTTTCAGACCGGCGAACGCTTGAGCGACGCACGGGTCGAAGCGGTACTGTCAGCTGCTCAGGCCCATTCCAGCCGGCAACAGGCCTTGTTGCTGATGGGGGCGATGATCGATTTCGAGCTGCACCTGACCCACGGCGACGGGCGCTCGGTCGAAGAGGTCTGCACCGATGTGCAGCGCAGTTTGGGTCATCTGCAACTGCCGGACGATCATCGCTTCGCCAATGGATTCGATTACATGGTGACCCAGTACGACGCCACGGTTTACGCGTACGTCTGGTCGGGCGTGCTGGCTCAGGAAGCGTTCAAGCGCTTCAGCCGGGACTGGGTGTTCAACGCGCAAACCGGCCGAGAGTTTCGTGCAACGTTCTTTGCGCCGGGTGCGGGGCGTCCGTTGCTGGACGCGGTGGAAGCGTTCGTCGGCCGGCCGGTTGCCGGCCTCGTTGACGGGGAGGCCGGGCTCATTACTTCAAATTGACCGTCTGAAACCAGCTCTTCATCGAACACGTGGCAAACGCGCTGGTGCTGCAATCGCCATTGGCCAGCGCGGTGCGCAACTTGTCGACATCGGCCTGCATCACGTAGCGCACGCTGTCCCGGAAGTGACCACTCTCGCCAAAGCCGCCCTGGGTCATTTCGTTCAGTGCGTCTTCCTTGCTCCAGCCCTGCACGACGATCCGGTACATCGCCGCCATCAGGCCGGTGCGATCGGAGCCGTGCTTGCAGTGCATCAGCACCGGGCCGTCGGCTTCGGCGGACTGAATGGCACGCAGGGTCTTGAGCACATCGCTGTCGTCCACGTGATTGGTGCGATAGGGCAGTTGCACCTGATGGATACCGGGGGCTTTCAGCCAGTGGGAATCCGCTTCCGGCAGGAAGTTGATGACCGTGGCCACCTTCAGGTTGTTCAGCAACGGTACCGCGCCGTCGTCGGGGAGCGCGCTGCGATACAGCGTGGGCGACATCTGGAACAGGTTGTATTGCACCTCTACCGGTTGCGCCCACTCGACGGGACGGGAAGCCGGGGTTTGCGCGGCCTGAGCTGGACTCCAGCTGAACAGGGCCAGCAGCGATAAACAGAATGCGAAGGAAAAACGCGTCAGGAACATGCTTTACGGCGACCGTGTGGGTTTCGTCAGTGAAGACCGCAGCTTGCTAGCCACGTAGTCAAATCCCCGTGAGGCGCTTGTAAAAGAATCGTGAATAGGCCGGTTCCCTTGGTCGAAAAGCGGTCTTTTTTCGGCTGAATCGGTTCATCCGGTTGCTTAGCCTGCTACCATTTGTCACATCATGTTGCAGACGTGTACCCCTTCTACCGGTCATTCCGGCCACGTCGCAGCCAGAAAATTCTTGAGCCGTTCGCAGAAACGGCTGACAACCATCAATGCCTGATGAGGTGCATCCCCATGTCTGATGAAGATCGAGACAACCCGCGGCGTGAGTTTTTGCGCAAATCCCTGACCCTTATTCCGGTCGTCACCCTCGCCGGTAGCGGTCTCGGCAGCACGGTGCTGCAAGCCGCGCCTGAAAGCGCGCCTGCCACAGCCCCGGCAAAATCGGCCGCGTTTGAAGCCAGCACTTATCAGCCAAGCTACTTCACCGCCGAAGAGTGGGCATTCATCAATGCCGCCGTCGCGCAGTTGATCCCCAACGATGCGCAGGGTCCAGGTGCACTCGAAGCTGGCGTGCCGGAATACATCGACCGTCAGATGAACACCCCCTACGCCGCCGGTGCCCTTTGGTACATGCAGGGCCCGTTCAATGCCGACGCCGCGCCGGAGATGGGCTGGCAGAGCAAACTGGTCCCGAAAGAGATCTATCGCCTCGGCATCGCCGCCACGGATCAGTGGGCAAAATCCATCAACGGTAAAACATTTGCCGAGCAAGACAGCGCTACCCGAGACGATCTGCTCAAGCAGCTTGAAGCTGGAAAACCGCAATTCGACGCGGTTCCGGCGAAGATTCTCTTCAGTCTGCTGCTGCAAAACACCAAGGAAGGGTTCTTCTGCGACCCGATCCACGGCGGCAATAAAGGCATGGTCGGCTGGACCATGATCGGCTTCCCCGGCGCCCGCGCCGATTTCATGGATTGGGTGGAACGCAACGAGCAGTACCCCTTCCCGGCAGTTTCGATTCGCGGCGAGAGGGCGTGAGCATGGCAACGGTAATGAAGAAGGTCGACGCAGTGATCGTCGGTTTCGGCTGGACAGGCGCGATCATGGCCAAGGAGCTGACCGAGGCCGGACTGAACGTGCTGGCGCTGGAGCGCGGGCCGATGCAGGACACTTACCCGGACGGCAACTATCCTCAGGTGATCGACGAACTCACCTACAGCGTGCGGAAAAAACTCTTCCAGGACGTTTCCAAGGAAACCGTCACCATCCGCCACAGCATCAACGACATCGCCCTGCCGAATCGCCAGTTGGGCGCGTTCCTGCCCGGCAATGGCGTGGGCGGCGCCGGGCTGCACTGGTCGGGCGTGCACTTTCGGGTCGACCCGATCGAGTTGCGCATGCGCAGCCACTACGAAGAGCGCTACGGCAAAAGCTTCATCCCCAAGGACATGACCATCCAGGACTTCGGCGTCAGCTATGAAGAGCTGGAGCCGTTCTTCGATTTCGCCGAAAAAGTCTTCGGCACCTCCGGCCAGGCCTGGACCGTGAAAGGCCAACTGGTCGGCCAGGGCAAGGGCGGCAACCCGTACGCACCGGATCGCTCGAACCCGTTCCCGCTGGAAGCGCAGAAGAACACGGTTTCCGCACAGCTGTTCGGTAAAGCGGCTACGGAGGTGGGTTACAAACCCTACAACCTGCCTTCGGCAAATACGTCGGGGCCGTACACCAACCCTTACGGCGCGCAGATGGGCCCGTGCAACTTCTGCGGTTTCTGCAGCGGTTACGTCTGCTACATGTATTCCAAGGCCTCGCCGAACGTGAACATTCTGCCGGCGCTGAAGCCGCTGCCGAATTTCGAACTGCGGCCTAACGCCCACGTGCTGCGGGTCAACCTCGACAGCACGAAAACCAAGGCAACCGGCGTCACCTACATCGACGGCCAGGGTCGCGAGATCGAACAACCGGCGGATCTGGTAATCCTCGGCGCGTTCCAGTTGCACAACGTGCGCCTGATGCTGCTCTCCGGCATCGGCAAACCCTACGACCCGGTCAGCGGTGAAGGCGTGGTCGGGCGCAACTTCGCCTACCAGAACATGGCCACCATCAAGGCGTTCTTCGACAAGGACACCCACACCAACAACTTCATCGGTGCCGGCGGCAACGGTGTGGCGGTGGATGACTTCAACGCCGACAACTTCGACCACGGGCCTCACGGTTTCGTCGGTGGCTCGCCGATGTGGGTCAACCAGGCCGGCAGCCGACCGATCGCCGGCACCTCCAACCCGCCGGGCACCCCGGCCTGGGGCAGTGCGTGGAAACGCGCGACCGCCGATTACTACACCCACCAGGTGTCGATGGACGCCCACGGCGCACATCAGTCCTACCGTGGCAACTACCTCGATCTGGATCCGGTGTACCGCGATGCCTACGGCATGCCGCTGCTGCGGATGACGTTCGACTGGCAGGAAAACGACATCAAGATGAACCGCTTCATGGTCGAGAAAATGGGCAAGATCGCCGAGGCCATGGGCCCGAAAGCCATCGCCGTGATCGGCAAGAAAGTCGGCGACCACTTCAACACTGCGTCGTACCAGACCACCCACCTCAACGGTGGCGCGATCATGGGCACCGATCCGAAGACCAGCGCGCTGAACCGTTACCTGCAGAGCTGGGACGTGCACAACGTATTCGTTCCGGGTGCCTCGGCGTTTCCGCAAGGGCTGGGCTACAACCCCACCGGCCTGGTTGCCGCGCTGACCTACTGGTCGGCGAAAGCGATCCGCGAGCAATACCTGAAAAACCCCGGCCCGCTGGTTCAGGCTTAAGGAGCGATGACCATGAAGACTCTCGTTATCGCGACCCTCGCGCTGCTCGGCAGCACTGCCGTTCATGGCGCCGAAGTTGATCAATCCTTGATCAAACAAGGCGAATACCTCGCCCGTGCCGGCGACTGCGTGGCCTGCCACACGGCAAAGGATGGCAAGCCGTTCGCCGGTGGCCTGCCGATGGAAACTCCGATTGGCACGATCTACTCGACCAACATCACCCCGGATAAAACCGGCGTCGGTGACTACAGTTTCGAGGATTTCGACCAGGCCGTGCGGCATGGCGTGGCCAAAAACGGCAGTACCTTGTACCCGGCGATGCCGTACCCGTCCTACGCCCGTGTCAGCGAACCCGACATGCAGGCGCTTTACGCCTACTTCATGCACGGCGTGGAACCGGTGGCGCAAGAGAACAAGGCCAGCGATATCCCGTGGCCATTGAGCATGCGCTGGCCGCTGATGGGCTGGCGCTGGCTGTTCGCGCCGAAGGTCGAGGATTACAAAGCCGCGTCGGACGACGCCGTCGTCAGCCGTGGGGCGTATCTGGTGGAAGGCCTCGGACATTGCGGCGCGTGCCATACGCCACGGGCCCTGACCATGCAGGAAAAATCCCTGAGCGCGGCCGAAGGCAGCAGTTTTCTGTCAGGCAGTGCGCCGCTGGAAGGCTGGATCGCCAAAAGTTTGCGCGGCGACCACAAGGACGGTCTCGGCAGTTGGAGCGAAGAGCAACTGGTGCAGTTTCTCAAGACCGGTCGCAGCGACCGCAGCGCGGTGTTCGGCGGCATGAGCGACGTGGTCACCCACAGCATGCAGTACATGACCGACGCCGACCTGACCGCGATTGCCCGTTACCTGAAATCGCTGCCGGCCAATGATCCTGCCGACCAGCCGCACCAGTACGACGAAAAAGCCGCCAAGGCCTTGTGGAATGGTGACGACAGTCAGCGTGGCGCGTCGGTGTACATCGATAACTGCGCCGCCTGCCACCGCACCGACGGCCATGGCTACACCCGGGTGTTCCCAGCGTTGGCAGGTAATCCGGTGTTGCAATCGGACGACCCGACTTCGCTGATCCACATCGTGCTCAAGGGCGGCACGCTGCCTGCGACGCACACGGCGCCGTCGACGTTCACCATGCCTGGCTTCGCCTGGCGTCTGTCGGATCAGGAAGTGGCGGATGTCGTGAGTTTTATTCGTGGAAGTTGGGGTAACAAGGCATCCCCTGTCACCGCGAAAGAGATTGCCAAGTTACGCACCGACGATATGACTACAACATCAGCCGGTGATCTTGGCCAAGTAACAAGCCACAAATAAGCGCAATAACCCCTGCATGATTAATCATGCGGGGGTTATTTATTTAATGGCTGTTACGGATTGGTAATACTGGCATAGGCTTTGGCCAGGGCAACCAGTTTGGCTCGATCCTGCTCACCGATTTCACCGTCACGATCCACATCGTGCTCCAGACGGCCGATGCTGAAGGTATGGCCGCCATCCCGGGAGGTCGCGGTGACAAAAATCGGATCAACCAGCATTTCGGTCTGTACGCCGGCCTCGGCATCCCAGCCCAGTTCCTTACGCGCCAGTTGCATGGAAACCAGTGTATTGGGTTCCGATGGGCCGGGCTGCATCAGTTGCAGAAAAATACCGCGCGAATTAAAAAACGACATCATCAAATCCTTTTGTCTTTTATATAGCCAAGTGGTGTGAAGCGGAGTGGATACTACGAACTTGAACAGTGAACGAACAGCCAACTTATGTTTCTTCAATTTGCACAACTACAACTTTAGCTCTAAACAAACTTACAACTAACTGCGCGATTTATTGATGGACGGCTGAACGGTAGTGGATCCTCCGCCACCTTGCGGATACTGTATGCATGTACAGACCAAGGACACCCGTGATGACCAGCCCCTTGCCCCCGCGCGGTCGCGGCACCGCGACCAACCCGCACAACCGCTTCGCACCGAGTCGTTCGGTGGCCGAAGATGATGGCTGGTATCAGGAAGTGCCTTTGACCCAAGGCACCGAAGTCAGCTTTGAGACGGCAAAGACCATCATCACCCGCAACACCTCGCCGGACCTGCCCTTCGACCGTTCGATCAATCCCTATCGCGGCTGCGAGCATGGCTGCATTTATTGCTATGCACGGCCCAGCCACGCCTATTGGGACATGTCGCCGGGGCTGGATTTCGAAACCAAACTGATCGCCAAAACCAACGCCGCCCAGGTGCTGGAAGAACAGCTGGGGAAAAAAGGCTATCAATGTGCGCCGATCAACCTCGGCTCCAACACCGATCCCTATCAGCCGATCGAACGCGAACACCGGATCACCCGCCAGACCCTCGAAGTGCTGCTGCGCTACCGGCATCCGGTGACCATCGTTACCAAGGGCTCGCTGATCCTGCGCGACCTCGACCTGCTCACCGAACTGGCACAACAGCGGCTGGTGGCGGTGATGATCAGCCTGACCACCCTGGACGACGAACTCAAACGCATTCTCGAACCCCGCGCCGCTGCGCCCAAGGCCCGGTTGCGGGCGATCCGGGTGATGCGCGAGGCGGGGATTCCTGTGGGCGTGCTGTGTTCGCCGATGATTCCGATGATCAACGACAGCGAAATCGAAAGCCTGCTGACCGAGGCCCACGCGGCCGGCGCCCAGAGCGCGGCCTATATGATGCTGCGCCTACCGCTGGAGGTGGCGCCGCTGTTCGAGGAATGGCTCGAGGCGCACTACCCGCAGCGTGCGGCGCATGTACTGAGCCTGATCCGCCAGAGCCGTGGCGGCGAGCTGTACGACAGTCGTTTCGGGGCCCGGATGCGCGGCGAGGGGCCGTTTGCCGACCTGCTCGCCCAGCGCTTCGCCAAAGCGATCAAGCGCTTGGGACTCAATCACCGCGAAGGCTTCAACCTCGATTGCACGGCCTTCTGTCCGCCGGGTCGCCAGATGGCGCTGATTTAGCGACAATTGGCCCTTGATTGAGAGGAAGGAATGCTTGGCCGGTTTACGCCGGTCACGTTTTTTGTGACCTGGAACACACGTTCTAGAGCGCTTGATTCAGTTTGAGTTAAGTTTCGGCAGTTACCTTGTTCATCGAGTGACTGACGGGTCGGGATGACCCGGATGTTCTAAACAGCCACTGGCTTCACACCGGAATACACGGGAACGACTCCCCGAATCCGCCAATGAGGATGAATCATGAGTGACAAGGATAAACAGCCGTTGGCTGCGTCGGCGCAAGCCGCCCCTGTGGCGGAATCCGCCGATGCAGCGTTGAAGCGTATCGTTGACGGCTTTTTGCATTTTCATCATGAGGTCTTTCCGCAGCAGGAAGAACTCTTCAAGAAACTCGCCACGGCCCAGTCGCCACGGGCCATGTTCATCACCTGCGCCGACTCGCGCATCGTTCCTGAACTGATCACCCAGAGTTCGCCCGGCGATCTGTTCGTGACCCGTAACGTCGGCAACGTCGTACCACCCTACGGCCAGATGAACGGCGGCGTTTCCACCGCCATCGAATATGCGGTTCTGGCACTTGGCGTGCAGCACATCATCATTTGCGGCCACTCCGACTGCGGCGCCATGCGTGCGGTACTCAATCCGGACAGCCTGGAAAAGATGCCGACGGTCAAAGCCTGGCTGCGCCACGCCGAAGTCGCGAAAACCATGGTGCATGACAACTGCAACTGCGCCGACGAAAAAGAAAGCATGCCGATCCTCACCGAGGAAAACGTCATCGCCCAACTGCAGCACTTGCGTACCCATCCTTCGGTAGCCTCACGCATGGCGAACGGTCATCTGTTCATCCATGGCTGGGTCTACAACATCGAAACCAGCGAAATCAAAGCTTACGACGCGGATCAGGGATGCTTCCTGCCGCTCGACGGCAGCCATCCGATTCCGGTGGCGACGCCCAAAGCGCGCTTCTAAATCCTCCTAAAAATCCGTGTGGTTTGACGCCGGCCGCTGTTTCAGCGGCCAGGCCTTGCCACGCCTGAAGAAAACTTCGGGAGTATCGCCATGCGTGCGGCTCAATTGAAAGCTGTGTTGCCACGGGAGCTGCTCGCTTCGGTGGTTGTGTTTCTGGTCGCGTTGCCGCTGTGCATGGGCATTGCCATTGCGTCAGGGCTGCCGCCGGCCAAAGGCCTGATCACCGGGATCATCGGCGGTCTGGTGGTGGGCTGGCTGGCGGGGTCGCCGTTGCAGGTCAGCGGGCCGGCGGCGGGTCTGGCGGTGCTGGTGTTCGAGCTGGTGCGCCAGCACGGCATCGAAATGCTCGGGCCGATCCTGCTGCTCGCCGGTTTCCTGCAACTGGTAGCGGGACGCCTGAAGCTCGGTTGCTGGTTCCGGGTCACCGCGCCAGCGGTGGTGTACGGCATGCTTGCCGGTATCGGTGTGCTGATCGTGCTGTCACAGGTGCATGTGATGCTTGACGCTTCACCGAAACCCTCCGGTCTCGACAACCTCACGGCTTTCCCCGGCGCGGTGGCGCAGGCCTTGCCGTCCTTTGGCTGGCAGGCCGGGCTGCTCGGGCTGGCGACCATCGCGGTGATGTGGCTGTGGGAGAAATTCCGCCCGCATTCGCTGCGCTTCATTCCCGGCGCGCTGCTCGGGGTCGGGCTGGCGACAGGCGCCAGCCTGCTGCTGGCGTTGCAGGTCAAACGGGTTGAAGTGCCGGCGAATCTGGCCGAAGCCATCGACTGGCTGACACCGGCGGATCTGCTCAGCCTGGCCGACCCGACGCTGCTGATCGCCGCGTTCGCCGTCGCCTTCATCGCCAGCGCCGAAACCCTGCTGTCCGCCGCCGCGGTGGATCGCATGCACAGCGGCCCGCGTTCGGATTTCGACCGTGAGCTGTCGGCGCAAGGCGTCGGCAACATGCTCTGTGGTCTGGTCGGCGCGCTGCCGATGACCGGGGTGATCGTACGCAGTTCGGCCAACGTCCAGGCCGGTGCCACCACACGCTACTCGACGATTTTCCATGGCCTGTGGCTGCTGGCGTTCGTGCTGTTGCTGTCGAGCGTATTGCAGAGCATTCCGGTGGCGAGTCTGGCGGGCGTTCTGGTCTACACCGGTTTCAAACTGGTGGATCTCAAGGCGTTCCGTGGTCTGGGGCGTTATGGCCGGATGCCGATGTTCACCTACGCCGCCACGGCGCTGGCGATCATCTTCACCGACCTGTTGACGGGCGTATTGATCGGTTTCGGCCTGACGTTGTTGAAACTGGCGTTCAAGGCCTCGCGCCTGAAAATCAGCCTGATCGATCTGCCGCAGGAAGGGGAAATGGAGTTGCGTCTGGTGGGCGCCGCGACGTTCCTCAAGGTGCCGGCGCTGACTCAGGTACTGGGCAGCATTCCGCCGGGCACGACGGTGCACGTGCCGCTCAATAACCTGAGCTACATCGACCATTCGTGTCTGGAACTGCTCGAAGAGTGGGGCCGGGCGAATGCGGCCAAGGGGGCGAAACTGTTGATCGAGTCTCGCGGGTTGAAGCGACGGCTCGAGGGGCGGATCCGCACCACCACCGGGATCGGTGCGGCGGGCTGAAAACATTTGGGGGAACAGAGCAATCTGTTCCCCCAATCGTTTGCGCCGGGATCAAGCCGCAGGCTGATCCAGCTCCAGGCCCACGCCCAGACGGCGGCTCATGCACGGCCAGCGTTTCCATGCCGCACCGGTGTCCGGGCTGCTGAGTTTCTCGCGGTAGGCTTCCACCGACTCCAGCGCAAAGCTGTCGTCGTCGAGCATGCTGTCCACCGCGTGGTGCACCACTTCGTCGAGTTGGTTGGCAAATTCCTCACCGATCAGCTGGTGAGCAATCAGATTGGCGACCGTCATGTCCAAGGGGATCAGTGGCTGGCCGAAATGCTTGATGTACAGGTCGTTGACCTCTTCGACAAAACGGTGCGCCAGATAGGCTTCGTCCAGCAGACTGTCCAGGCCCACGGGTGGCTGGAGGAAGTACTGCTCGGCGATTTTCAGCACCGGTTTGATCTGCGATTCGATTCCCGCTTCCCTGGCGACTTCATTGGCTGCATCCAGCAGGTCTGGCACTTCATCGATGTAGGCGGCGACAAAACGCGTCAGCACGCCATTGGCGTCGGTTTCCGGCAACTGGATCGCCGGGTGCAGGTGTTGCATTTGAGCTTCGAGCTGACGGGTCAGCTTTCCGGTTTCAATCTCGTGTTGTCGGGCTATGTGTATTTGCTCGCGCAATGCGGCGGTGTTCATGAAAACTCCAGGAAACAAGGCAATGAAATAGGGAAGACATAACTTAGCTGGCTTACGAAAAATGCTAAGACGCATTTGTCATAATTATTTCATCCTTGATGCACCGGCGTTATATCGGTTTGCCACCACTCGTCTGCATCCTTCTCCATTCGTGCCCTGGAACGCAAGCGTCAGCTGTTTCATTCGATTTACGTCCGCACATTGCATTTCTCGGTGGCTGTCTATACTCGCCATTGAATGGAGTTAGCTGATGACGCCCGACTGCCCACGCAGCAAGGCCCGGCGATTCAAGTTCGTAGTCTGATGCAGCCGCTCCCTTGCCTCTGGTGAAAGCCGGCGGGATAACAAGAACGATAAGGGGAACCCGCAATGATGCGACATCCACACGTCTGGATGGGCCTCCTGTTGTGGTCGATTTTCAGCCCGGTGCACGCTGCCTGGACTGTGAATATGGCGCCTGGAGCGACTGAAATCAGTCACGCAGTATTCGACCTGCACATGACCATTTTCTGGATCTGTGTGGTGATCGGGATCATCGTCTTCGGCGCCATGTTCTGGTCGATGATGGTGCACCGCCGTTCTACCGGGCAGGTCGCCGCAAAATTCCACGAAAGCACCACCGTCGAAATTCTCTGGACCGTCGTCCCGCTGCTGATCCTGGTGGCGATGGCCGTTCCGGCGACCGCGACCCTGATCAAGATGTACGACACCAGTGAGCCGGATATCGATATCCAGATCACCGGTTATCAGTGGAAGTGGCACTACAAATACCTGGGCCAGGACGTCGAGTTCTTCAGCAACCTGGCCACGCCCGCCGAGCAGATCCACAACAAGGAGGCCAAGGGCGAGCACTACCTGCTCGAAGTCGACAAGCCGCTGGTGCTGCCGACCGGCGCCAAGGTGCGCTTCCTCGTGACCTCCGCCGACGTGATCCACTCCTGGTGGGTGCCGGCCTTCGCGGTCAAGCGCGATGCGATCCCCGGGTTCGTCAACGAAGCCTGGACCCGCATCGACAAGCCCGGCCTCTACCGTGGCCAGTGCGCCGAACTGTGCGGCAAGGACCACGGCTTCATGCCGATCGTGGTCGACGTCAAGGAGAAGGCCGACTACGAAAAATGGCTCGCCGAGCGCAAGGCCGAAGCGTTGCAGCTCAAGGAGCTGACCAGCAAGGAATGGACCCTCGACGAACTCAAGGAACGTGGCGACAAGATTTACCACACCACCTGCGTCGCCTGTCACCAGGCCGAAGGCCAGGGCCTGCCGCCGATGTTCCCGGCCCTCAAGGGCTCGAAAATCGCCACCGGCCCGAAAGACGCGCACCTGAGCATTGTCTTCCACGGCAAGCCCGGCACCGCCATGGCGGCGTTCGGCAAGCAGCTGTCGGAAGTCGATATCGCAGCGGTCGTGACCTACGAACGTAACGCCTGGGGCAACAACAAGGGCGACATGGTCACGCCAAAAGAAGTGCTGGAGCTGAAACAGGCGGAAAGCAAATGAGCCGGTCTATTGCGTACTTCGTGAACCGGTCGGGGCCCTGCGTCCCGGCCTGCCCAGTCCACTCACTTGAAGGAGACCGGCCATGAGCGCTGTCATCGATGACCACGGTCATGCCGAGCACGACCACGCCCACGGCCCCGCCAAAGGCCTGATGCGCTGGGTGCTGACCACCAACCACAAGGACATCGGCACGCTGTACCTGTGGTTTGCGTTCTGCATGTTCCTGCTCGGCGGCTCGTTCGCCATGGTGATCCGCGCCGAGCTGTTCCAGCCCGGCCTGCAGATCGTCCAGCCGGAATTCTTCAACCAGATGACCACCATGCATGGTCTGGTGATGGTATTCGGGGCGGTGATGCCAGCGTTCGTCGGCCTCGCCAACTGGATGATCCCGTTGATGGTCGGCGCGCCGGACATGGCCCTGCCGCGGATGAACAACTTCAGCTTCTGGCTGCTGCCGGCGGCGTTCCTGCTGCTGGTCTCGACTCTTTTCACCCCCGGTGGCGGGCCGAACTTCGGCTGGACGTTCTACGCGCCGCTGTCCACCACCTATGCCCCGGAAAGCGTGACGTTCTTCATCTTCGCCATTCACTTGATGGGGATCAGCTCGATCATGGGCGCGATCAACGTGATCGCCACCATCCTCAACCTGCGCGCCCCCGGCATGACCCTGATGAAAATGCCGCTGTTCGTCTGGACCTGGCTGATCACCGCGTTCCTGCTGATCGCGGTGATGCCGGTGCTGGCCGGGTGCGTGACGATGATGCTGATGGACATCCACTTCGGCACCAGTTTCTTCAGTGCCGCCGGTGGCGGTGACCCGGTGCTGTTCCAGCATGTGTTCTGGTTCTTCGGCCACCCCGAGGTGTACATCATGATCCTGCCGGCCTTCGGTGCCGTCAGCCAGATCATCCCGACCTTCTCGCGCAAGCCGCTGTTCGGCTACACCTCGATGGTCTACGCCACGGCGAGCATCGCGTTCCTGTCGTTCATCGTCTGGGCGCACCACATGTTCGTGGTGGGCATCCCGCTGGTGGGCGAGTTGTTCTTCATGTACGCGACGATGCTGATCGCGGTGCCAACCGGGGTGAAGGTGTTCAACTGGGCCAGCACCATGTGGCAAGGCTCGATGACCTTCGAGACGCCGATGCTGTTTGCCGTGGCGTTCGTGATCCTGTTTTCCATCGGCGGTTTCTCCGGGCTGATGCTGGCCATCGCCCCGGCCGACTTCCAGTACCAGGACACCTACTTCGTGGTCGCGCACTTCCACTACGTGCTGGTGCCGGGGGCGATCTTCGGGATTTTCGCGTCGGCCTATTACTGGCTGCCGAAATGGACCGGCCACATGTACGACGAAACTCTGGGCAAGCTGCACTTCTGGCTGTCCTTCGTCGGCATGAACCTGACGTTCTTCCCGATGCACTTCGTGGGTCTGGCGGGCATGCCCCGGCGGATTCCGGACTACAACCTGCAGTTCGCCGACTTCAACATGGTCTCGTCGATCGGCGCGTTCATGTTCGGCGCCACGCAGATCTTCTTCCTGTTCATCGTGATCAAGACCATCCGTGGCGGCGAACCGGCTCCGGCCAAACCGTGGGATGGCGCCGAAGGTCTGGAATGGAGCGTGCCGTCTCCGGCGCCGTATCACACCTTCACCACACCGCCGGAAGTGAAATGAACCCTGTAGCCGTTGAGGGCCGCCACCATGGCTGACTCGATCTCGATGAAGAAGCTGGTCACCCGACTGCTCGGCGTGGTGGTGGCGATGTTCGTCTTCGGCTTTGCCCTGGTGCCGATCTACGACGTGATGTGCAAGGCGTTCGGCATCAACGGCAAGACCGCCGGGCAGTACGAGGGCGAGCAGACCGTCGATGCCTCGCGGCAAGTGCGGGTGCAGTTTCTGTCGACCAACACCGCCGACATGCCATGGGATTTCTATCCCAAGCATGACGAGCTGACGGCCAACCCCGGCGCGGTGAACGAGATGATCTTCATCGCGCGCAATCCCACCGACAAACCGATGAGCGCTCAAGCCGTACCGAGCATCGCGCCGAGCAATGCGGCCGCGTACTTCCACAAGACCGAATGCTTTTGCTTTACCCAGCAGGTGCTGCAGCCCGGTCAGCAGATCGAGATGCCGGTGCGTTTCATCGTTGACCGCGACATGCCCAAGGACGTGAAGCACCTGACGCTGTCCTACACGCTGTTCGATATCACCGCCCGACATCCTCCGGTGGCTGCAAACACTGGCGGTTAAGCGTGCCCGATAAGGAGAACAATAAATGGCAACTCATGAGCACTATTACGTCCCGGCCCAGAGCAAGTGGCCGATCGTGGCCACGGTGGGGATGTTCGTCACCGTGTACGGCCTGGCGACCTGGTTCAACGATCTGAAGGCAGCGCGTCCGGAATCCCACGGCCCGCTGATCTTTTTCGTCGGCGGTCTGTTGCTGGCGTACATGCTGTTCGGCTGGTTCGGCACGGTGATCAAGGAAAGCCGCGCGGGGTTATACAGCCCGCAGCTGGACCGCTCGTTCCGCTGGGGCATGAGCTGGTTCATCTTCTCCGAGGTGATGTTCTTCATCGCCTTCTTCGGCGCGCTGTTCTACGTGCGGCACATTTCCGGCCCGGCGCTGGGCGGCGAAGGCACCAAAGGCATCGCTCATATGCTCTGGCCGAACTTCCAGTTCACCTGGCCGCTGTTGCACACGCCGGATCCGAAACTGTTCCCGCCGCCCAAGGAAGTCATCAGCCCCTGGGGCCTGCCGCTGATCAACACCATCCTGCTGGTGAGCTCCAGCGTGACCATCACCATCGCTCACCACGCGCTGAAGAAAGGTCATCGCGGCGCGCTGAAACTGTGGCTGGCGATCACCGTGCTGCTGGGTTGCGCGTTCCTCGGCTTCCAGGCCGAAGAATACATCCACGCCTACCACGAACTGGGGCTGACCCTCGGCTCGGGCATCTACGGCGCGACGTTCTTCATGCTCACCGGTTTCCACGGCGCCCACGTGACCATCGGCACGATCATTCTGTTCGTGATGCTGATGCGCATCATGAAGGGCCACTTCGACAACGAACATCAGTTCGGTTTTGAAGCGGCGAGCTGGTATTGGCACTTCGTCGATGTGGTGTGGATCGGCTTGTTCATCTTCGTTTATGTGCTTTAACAGCAGCTGCAAGCCGCGAGCTGCGAGCTTCAAGTCAAAACGGTAAGGCTTGTAGCTTGTAGCTTGGCGCTTGCAGCTACCACGGCACGTGGGACACCAGTTGGCCGCTGTAGAAACCCCAGGCGATCAGGCCGACGGTGACAGCGGCCAACGCCACCCGAACACTCAAGGCGATCACCAGCCGATTCGAGCTGCTGTCGTCCTTGACCAGGAAAAACAGGCCGCTGAACAGGCTGACCACCGTGGCAATCAGCATCAGGACGATGGCTGCTTTGAGCATGGGAAGAACTCCGGGGGAACAAGCGATGCAGTTGAGTATAGCGATCGCACTGACTGATTTTCTGGCGCGGCCATGAAGCGCTTCCGGCCGGGTGTGGTGCCGACACTGGTGGTCGGCCTGCTGCTGCCGTTGCTGATTTCGCTGGGCTTCTGGCAACTGGGCCGGGGCGCGGAGAAAACTGCCCTGCTCGCCAGCTACGCCGAACGCCGCGCCGCCGAACCGATGGCCAGCACCGAGTTGCTGCACAGCGCCGATCCGGCCTTTCGCCGGGTGCATCTGCACGGCCAGTTCGACGCCGCCCACAGCCTGTTGCTGGACAACCGTCAGCGCAACGGCAAGGTCGGCGTCGAATTGCTGCAACCATTCCAGGATCAGCGCAGCGGCCAGTGGCTGCTGGTCAATCGCGGTTGGCTGCCGTGGCCGGACCGGCGCACGGCCCCGCAATTCAATACGCCAGCCGATGCCGTGAATGTCGATGCCTGGGTGTATGTCGCCCCCGGTGCCACCTTCCAGCTGCATGCCGATCCGGTCAGCAGCACCTGGCCGCAGACCGTCACCGCCATCGAACCCGCGAAGCTGTGGAAAACCCTCGAACGCGACGGGTTCGCCTACGAATTACGCGCCGAACCCGGCCCCGCCAGCTATCAGGCCGACTGGCCGGTAGTCGCGATGGGCCCGGAAAAACACCTCGGTTACGCCGTGCAGTGGTTCGCCATGGCCACCGCCCTGCTCGGTCTCTACCTCTATCTCGGCTGGCACAACGCAAAGGAGAAACACCATGGGAGCGGCCATGAATCCACCCAGCATGTCTGAAACGAAAGTCCCGGCCAGTCGCCGTCGCGGACGTATCCAGCTGCTGTTGATCGTGCTCGGCGTGGTCGGTCCGATGATCCTCGCCACCGGCATGTACAAGTTGCAGTTCTGGGTGCCGGAAGGTCGCAGCTATCACGGCGAACTGATCGGCAACGGCCAGACCCGCGCTGACCTCGGTATCCAGGCTGACGAAACGCGCTGGCAGATGCTCGTGACCGCGCCGAAAGACTGTGCGGTGGACTGCCAGCAACTGGTGTACCTGGCGCGGCAGATCCAGATCGGCCTGGGCCGCGAAGCCGGGCGCGCCAGCCACGCCCTGGCCGCTGCACAACCGTTGGCTGCCGACTACGAAGCCAAGCTGACCCGCGAATACCCGCAGCTGCAACGCTACCCGCTGGACCCGGCGACCTTCAGCAAGGCCACAGGCGACAAGGCCACGCCGCAACTGTGGATCATCGATCCCCACGGCAACCTCGTGCTGCGCTACGACCCGAGCGTCAAGGGCAAGGATCTGCTCAACGACCTGCGCCACCTGCTGAAACTGTCGAACATCGGATAAGGGCATCGTCATGGCCAAACCTGGATTTCGCCTCGCGCTGTTTGCCACCCTGCTGGCACTGATCGTCGTGCTGCTCGGCGCCTACACCCGCCTGACCCACGCCGGCCTCGGCTGCCCGGACTGGCCGGGCTGCTACGGGTTCATCAGCGTGCCGAAAAGCCAAGCCCAGCTGGCCCATGCCGAACTGCATTACCCCGACTCGCCAGTGGAGGCGCACAAAGGCTGGAACGAGATGATCCACCGTTACTTCGCCGGCACCCTCGGCCTGCTGATCTCGGTATTGGCCGGTCGCGCGTGGGTCAATCGTCGTCATCCGGGGCAACCGCTGAAACTGCCGCTGTTTCTGCTGGCGGTGGTGTTCGCCCAAGCGGCGTTCGGCATGTGGACGGTGACGCTCAAGCTCTGGCCGCAAGTGGTAACCGGGCATCTGCTCGGCGGCTTCGCGACCCTGAGCCTGCTGTTTCTGCTGACGTTGCGACTGTCCGGCGTACTGCCGGCGCTGACCGTGCCCAAGCGTCTGCAATATTGGGCGACTGCCGGATTGCTGTTGGTGATCGGCCAGATTGCTCTCGGCGGCTGGGTCAGTTCCAACTACGCGGCGGTGGCCTGCATCGACTTCCCGACCTGCCACGGCCAATGGCTGCCGCCGGCGGATTTCGCCAACGGCTTTCACCTGACTCAACACATCGGCCCCAACTACCTCGGCGGGCAACTCGACAGCGATGCACGCACGGCGATTCACCTGACCCACCGCATCGGCGCGTTGCTGGTGACGGTCGTCCTGCTCGGTCTGGCCTGGCAACTGAAAGTGGTCGGCATGACGCGACTGGCCGGGCTGGTGCTGATCGCCCTCGCCGCGCAGATCACCCTCGGCATCAGCAACGTGCTGTTCCATCTGCCGCTGCCGGTGGCCGTGGCGCATAACGCCGGCGGTGCAGCGCTGCTGCTGACCATGGTGCAGGTCAACTATCACGCGCGGACCAGCCTGGTTCGGGTCAAGCAGCCGATGATCGCGCGCTGGCGCCTGAGCCCGCGCAAACACTCGGCGGCGCCCATCACGATTAAAGGAGAGACGCCATGGCGATTCTGATCGGCGAACGTCACGGACAGGCGATCTGGCGTGATTACCTGGAACTGACCAAACCGAAAGTCGTGGTGCTGATGCTCATCACCTCGCTGGTCGGCATGTTCCTCGCGACCCGCGCCGGGGTGCCGTGGACGGTGCTGGTGTTCGGCAACCTGGGGATCGCGTTGTGTGCCGGTGGCGCGGCGGCGGTCAATCATGTGGTGGACCGACGCATCGATGCGGTCATGGCCCGCACCCACAAACGGCCGCTGGCGGAGGGCCGGGTTTCGCCCACAGGAGCACTGACCTTTGCGCTGGTGCTGGCGTTGCTCGGCCAGGCACTGCTGCTGACCTTCACCAATCCGCTGACCGCGTGGCTGACCCTGGCCTCGCTGCTCGGCTACGCGGTGATCTACACCGGTTTTCTCAAGCGTGCGACGCCGCAGAACATCGTCATCGGCGGCCTCGCCGGCGCCGCCCCGCCGCTGCTCGGTTGGACCGCCGCGACCGGCCACGTCAGTGCCGAACCGCTGCTGCTGGTGCTGATCATCTTCGCCTGGACCCCGCCGCACTTCTGGGCGCTCGCCATCCATCGCAAAGAGGAATACGCCAAGGCCGACATTCCGATGCTGCCGGTCACCCACGGCGAGCACTACACCAAGGTGCACATTCTGCTGTACACCTTCGCCCTGCTGGCGGTCAGCCTGTTGCCGTACGTGATCCACATGAGCGGCCTGCTGTACCTGATCTGCGCGCTCGGTCTGGGCGCCAGGTTTCTGCAATGGGCCGTGGTGCTGTACCGTGGCACTCGGCCGCACGCGGCGATCAACACCTTCAAGTACTCTATCTGGTACCTGTTTCTGCTGTTCATCGCCCTGCTCGTAGACCACTACTTACTGTTGAACCTATGACTCGAACCCAGAAAACCGTCTTCATCCTCGTCGCCGTGATCGCGCTGATCCTCGGCCTGACCGTCAACAAAGTGCTGAGCGGCAAGGGCCAGGGCGACCCGACCGCACTGATCGACGCCGGCATCATTCTGCTGCCGCAGAGCCGCAACCTGCCGGACGTGACGATGACCAATCAGAACGGCCAACCGGTCACGATCAACGAGCTCAAGGGCAAGTGGAGCCTGCTGTTCTTCGGCTACACCTTCTGTCCGGACATCTGCCCGACCACCCTCGCCCAGTTGCGCCAGATCAAGAGCGAGCTGCCGAAGGATGCCGTGGACAAGTTGCAGATCGTGCTGGTCAGCGTCGACCCGAACCGCGACAACCCTGCGCAGTTGAAACAGTACCTGGGCTACTTCGATCCACAGTTCATCGGCCTGACGCCAAAGTCCATCGACGAGCTGCAGAAGGTGGCGAACGCGGTGAGCATTCCGTTCATTCCGGCGGACACCAGCAAGCCGAATTACACGGTGGATCACAGCGGCAACCTGGCGGTGATCGGGCCGGACGGGACACAGCGCGGGTTTATTCGGGCGCCGCTGAATAATGCCAAGCTGGTGGCGCAGTTGCCGGTGATGTTGAGCCGCAAGTAAAAACTGAACGCACAAAAAAGGGGACGCCACTGGCGTCCCCTTTTCGTTTTGATCGTTCCCACGCTCTGCGTGGGAATGCAGCAAGGGACGCTCTGCGTCCCAGCGGACGCGGAGCGCCCGGGGATGCATGCCCACGCAGAGCATGGGCACGATCAAATCAGAACGCCGGCAGCACCGCGCCTTTGTACTTCTCGGTGATGAATTTCTTCACTTCCGGGCTGTGCAGGGCGGCGGCCAGTTTCTTCATCGCGTCGCTGTCCTTGTTGTCCGCGCGGGACACCAGGATGTTCACGTAAGGCGAGTCGCTGCCTTCGATGACCAGCGCGTCCTTGGATGGATCGAGTTTGGCTTCCAGCGCGTAGTTGGTGTTGATCAGCGCCAGGTCGACCTGGGTCAGCACGCGCGGGATGGTCGCGGCTTCCAGTTCACGGATCTTCAGGTCTTTCGGGTTCTGGGCGATGTCCTTGACGGTCGACAGGATGTTGCTCGGATCATTCAGGGTGATCACGCCGGCCTTGGCCAGCAGCAACAGCGCACGGCCGCCGTTGGTGGCGTCGTTCGGGATCACCACGTTGGCGCCGCTTGGCAGCTCTTCGATTTTCTTGAACTTGCTGGAGTAGGCGCCCAGCGGTTCCAGGTGCACGCCGGTCACGGACACCAGGCTGGTGCCCTTGGCCTTGTTGAACTCATCGAGGTACGGCTGGTGCTGGAAGAAGTTGGCGTCCAGACGCTTCTCGGCCACTTGTACGTTCGGCTGTACGTAGTCGGTGAAGACCTTGACCTTCAGATCCACGCCTTCTTTGGCCAGTGCCGGCTTCACGAATTCGAGGATTTCCGCGTGCGGTACCGGAGTGGCAGCAACGGTCAGGGTTTCGTCGGCGTGGGCCGAGAACGCTGCAACGGCAGCCAGGGCAACAATCAGTTTTTTCATTCAGCTAACTCCTTTTTACGGCGCCCGTCTGGCGCCTGCCAGCGAATGGCCGGCTCATGTCATTACAAAACCGGTTATTTGCGCGAGAAGTGCACGACCAGTCGGTCGCCGACCATTTGCAGCACTTGCACCAGAATCAGCAGCAACACCACGGTGACAATCATCACGTCTGTCTGGAAACGCTGATAGCCGAAACGGATCGCCAGGTCACCCAGGCCACCGGCACCGACCACACCGGCCATCGCCGTGTAGGAAACCAGTGTAATCGCCGTCACCGTAATCGCTGCGAAGATGCCCGGACGGGCCTCCGGCAGCAGGGCGTTCATGATGATCTGGCGAGTGGTCGCCCCCATCGACTGGGTCGCTTCGATGATGCCGCGATCGACTTCACGCAGGGCGGTTTCCACCAGCCGCGCGAAGAACGGCGTCGCACCCACCACCAGCGGTGGAATCGCACCGGCCACGCCCAGCGAGGTGCCGGTGATCAGCACGGTGAACGGGATCATCACGATCAACAGAATAATGAACGGCAGCGAACGCAGGATGTTCACCACCAACGACAGCAGCGCGTACACGCCTTTGGCTTCGAGCAACTGGCGTGGGCTGCACAGGAACAGCAGCACGCCCAGCGGCAGGCCGAGCAGCACGGTGAACAGCAGCGAACCGCCGAGCATCATCAGGGTGTCGCCGGTGGCGAGCCAGATTTCGTACCAGTCGATATTGGTGAAGAAACTCATCAGGTCTTCCATTAGCGCAACACCTCCATGTGAACGTCAGCGGCGGTGAAGCGGGCGAACGCCGCTTCCATGTCGCCACCGGTGACGGCGAGGGTCAATTGCCCGTAAGGAATGTCTTTGATGCGGTCGATGCGACCGGCCAGGATGCTGTAATCCACACCGGTTTCCCGGGCGACGGTACCGAGCAACGGCGCGTAGGTCGCTTCGCCCTGGAAGGTCAGACGCACGATGCGGCCCGGCACGTGAGCGAAGTCATCGCGCTGCTCGCTTTCGTCGATCTGCTCGCTTTCCTGAACAAAGCGCTTGGTGGTCGGGTGCTTCGGATGCAGGAACACATCGGCCACCGAACCTTGCTCGACGATCACACCGGCGTCCATCACGCCGACCTGATCGCACACGCGGCGGATCACATCCATCTCGTGGGTGATCAGGACGATGGTCAGTTTCAGCTCGCGGTTGATCTCGGCCAGCAGTTGCAAGACCGACGCTGTGGTCTGCGGGTCGAGGGCGCTGGTGGCTTCGTCGCACAGCAGGATCTTCGGCTTGGTCGCCAGAGCGCGGGCGATGCCGACACGCTGCTTCTGACCGCCGGACAGCTGCGCCGGGTACTTTTTGGCGTGATCGGACAGACCGACCCGCGCCAGCAACTCGGC
The DNA here is from genome assembly GCF_002112915.1 of Pseudomonas sp. B34(2017). Lineage (NCBI taxonomy): Bacteria > Pseudomonadati > Pseudomonadota > Gammaproteobacteria > Pseudomonadales > Pseudomonadaceae > Pseudomonas > Pseudomonas sp. B34(2017). Next base: position 50,243 of record NZ_NEJA01000003.1, read on the forward strand.
CACACGCTGGTCGATCTCGGCGCGGGACAGTTCACCGGCCAGGGTCAGTGGCAGCGCGACGTTGTCGGCCACGGTCTTGGATGCCAGCAGGTTGAAGTGCTGGAAGATCATCCCGACCTGCTGACGGAAACGGCGCAGGCCGTTGGCGTCCAGCGCGGTGACTTCTTCGCCGTCGACGATGATCTTGCCGCCACTGGATTGCTCCAGGCGATTGATCAGACGCAGCAGGGTACTTTTTCCCGCGCCGGAATGGCCAATCAGGCCGAACACCTGACCGTTCTCGATGGAGAAGCTGGTCGGGTGCAGCGCGGTGATGTCCTTACCGGCGACGCGGTAAGTCTTATGGACGTTTTGAAACTCGATCACGTAGCGAACCTTGTGGGGCGCGTTGGAAAAGGATCAGCGGTTAGCCGGGCGCGCATTTTAGCCTGTCCGTATAGAGGTTCTTAGCATTTATTTCGCGAATAACCTTCGATTTGGCAATAACAGGATCAAAGGTCATAAAAAAGGAACGCCCGAAACCCTCATCAGTCACTAATTAAGCGACTTGAAAACCCTGGGTGCCGTGCCTGGGAAACACTCAAGCGTTCCGGGGCAATCCCGGGACAAACAGGAGTTCATGACTGATGAGTACCAAGAAACCTGCCAATGACAAAAGCCAACTGGCCGGCACCGATACCCCGGATCGCGCCAACACCAATGCCAAACTCGACAGCCTGGAGAAGTTTCGCTCCGACGCTACCGGTCAGGCCCTGCGCACCAATCAGGGCGTGAAAATTGCTGATAACCAGAACACCCTCAAGGCCGGGGCTCGCGGGCCGTCGCTTTTGGAAGACTTCATCATGCGTGAAAAGATCACGCACTTTGACCATGAACGGATTCCCGAGCGCATCGTCCACGCCCGCGGCACCGGCGCCCATGGTTTCTTTCAGAGCTACGAGAACCATTCGACGCTGACCAAGGCCGGTTTCCTGCAGGATCCGGGGAAGAAAACCCCGGTGTTCGTGCGCTTTTCCACGGTCCAGGGGCCGCGTGGTTCCGGTGACACCGTGCGTGACGTGCGTGGTTTTGCCGTGAAGTTCTTCACCGACGAAGGCAACTTCGATCTGGTCGGCAACAACATGCCGGTGTTCTTCATTCAGGACGCGATCAAGTTTCCAGACTTCGTCCACGCGGTGAAACCCGAACCGCATAACGAAATCCCCACCGGCGGCTCGGCTCACGACACGTTCTGGGATTTTGTGTCGCTGGTACCGGAATCGGCGCACATGGTGATCTGGGCCATGTCCGATCGGGCCATCCCGAAAAGCCTGCGCAGCATGCAGGGCTTCGGCGTGCACACCTTCCGGCTGATCAACGCCGAGGGTAAATCGCGCTTCGTCAAATTCCACTGGCGCCCTACTGCCGGCACTTGTTCGCTGGTATGGGACGAGGCGCAGAAGCTCGCCGGTAAAGACACCGACTACCACCGGCGCGATCTGTGGGAAGCCATCGAGATGGGTGACTACCCGGAATGGGAACTCGGCGTTCAGGTCATCGAAGAGGAAAACGAGCACGACTTCGATTTCGACATCCTTGACCCGACCAAACTGATTCCCGAAGAAATCGTTCCGATCACGCCGCTGGGCAAGATGACCCTCAACCGCAACCCGGACAACTTCTTTGCCGAAACCGAGCAGGTCGCTTTCTGCCCCGGCCATATCGTGCCGGGCATCGACTTCTCGAATGACCCGCTGCTACAAGGCCGGCTGTTTTCCTACACCGACACGCAGATCAGCCGACTCGGCGGGCCGAACTTTCATGAGTTGCCGATCAATCGCCCAGTGGCACCGTTCCACAACGGCCAGCGCGATGCCCAGCACCGTACGGTGATCGACAAGGGCCGCGCTTCGTATGAACCCAATTCCATCGATGGCGGCTGGCCGAAGGAAACCCCACCGGCGGCGCAGGACGGCGGGTTCGAAAGCTATCCGGAGCGCATCGATGCCAACAAGATCCGTCAGCGCAGCGAGTCGTTCAGCGACCACTTCTCCCAGGCGCGGCTGTTCTTCAACAGCATGAGCCCGCACGAGAAAGAGCACATCATCGCAGCCTACAGTTTCGAACTCGGCAAGGTTGAGCGTGAGTTCATCCGGGCGCGGCAAGTGAACGAGATTCTCGCCAACATCGATCTGGAGCTGGCCAAACGCGTGGCGGCCAACCTGGGTCTGCCAGCGCCAGGCAAAGGTACCGTGGACGTGCCTGAAACATCACTGGATCGTTCGCCGGCGCTGAGTCAGGCCAACCTGCTGCCGGAGAACATCAAGACACGAAAAGTTGCGATCCTTGCGGCCAACGGCGTCGATGGTGCGGCGATTGATGCGATGAAGAAGGCGCTGGCGGCAGAAGGTGCGCACGCCAAACTGCTTGGTCCGACTTCGGCGCCGGTGAAGACCGCCGATGGCAAAACCCTGGCGGTAGATGCGTCGATGGAAGGTTTGCCTTCGATTGCGTTCGATGCGGTATTCGTGCCGGGTGGCGCAGCGTCGGTTAAAGCGTTGAGCGGTGACGGCGTGGCGTTGCATTACCTGCTGGAGGCGTACAAGCACTTGAAGGCGATTGCGCTGCATGGCGAGGCCAAACAGTTGCTGGACGTGTTGAAGCTGGAAACGGATGCGGGGTTGGTCGAAGGCAAGGATGTAGGCGCGCTGACCCAGCCATTCTTTGCGGCGATCGGGCAGCATCGGGTTTGGGATCGGGAGCCTAAGGCCAAGGCCATTCCAGCTTAAGGTTGTTGGTTAACTGAAAGGACGCCTTCGCGAGCAAGCCCGCTCCCACAGGAATTATGTTGTACCTGTGGGAGCGGGCTTGCTCGCGATTTTTTATGGTTTACGAGGACTCAAAACCACTTGAGCGGGAACGCTGCGCAGGATCTGCTTTTTGATTTGCAGATCGAAATCCGGATCGAGCTTCTTAACGCGCTTGGTGATCAACGTCGCCAGCCACGGGTAATCATTGGTGCGCGGGGCCTGAATGCTCACCGCACAGTCGTAATTCACCACATCGGCGGCGATCGCATCCAGTTGGCGGCGAAGTTTGCGGCTATCGGTGATATTCAGCGCAACCGTGGTGCTCTCGGCAGTCGGATCGATCACTTTGGCCTTCGGCTTGGCTTCAGCGGCTTGCAGCGCCGCTTCGGCTTTCTCCAGTTCAGCCTTGCGCGCTTCGGTGATCGCGCCATTGACGCCACCGGTCAGTGCCGGGGCCTTGGGCATCAGCACGCGGGCACGGGCCAACGCGGTCGCGGCCGCATTCACATCGCCCTTTTGCAGGACGATCTGGCTGCGGCGCAGATAGGCCTCGGCCAACTGGCGCTGGTATTGCTCAAGGGATTGATCGTTGGGTGTTTCGGCCTGCAAGGCTGCCAATTGGTCTTCGGCAGTGGCCAGTTCGCTGCTGGCCAGGCTTTGCTCCAGCTGTGCGATGGCCGTGGCCCGCGCATCGGGGACTTCGGCCACCGGTGGCGTGCTTTGGCAGGCGCCCAGCAGCACTGAAAAGGCCACAAGGAGCAGATAACGGGAGGCGAACGGCTTCATTCCTGCGACTCTCTATTTGCGCAAAAAACGAGCAAGTCTACACCCCTCGACGGGGCAGAACAAAACTCAGCAGAAACAGTGCGGCCGCCGTCACAACGATTGACGGGCCCGCCGGGGTGTCCTTGAACCAGGACAGCGCCAGCCCGCCACACACGGCGAGCATGCCCAGCACGCTCGCGCCCAGTGCCATCTGTTCCGGCGAACGGGCGTGACGTTGTGCCGCAGCCGCCGGGATGATCAACAGCGAAGTAATCAGCAACACACCGACGATTTTCATCGCTACCGCGATCACTACCGCGATCAACAGCATCAGCGCCATGCGCAAACCGGCCACCGGCAGACCTTCGACTTTGGCCAGCTCTTCGTGCACGGTGATCGCCAGCAGCGGGCGCCACAGCGTCACCAGCAACACCAGCACCGCCGCGCTGCCGCCGAGGATCCACGCCAGATCGGTCGGGCTGATCGCCAGCAGGTCGCCGAACAGATAGGCCATCAGGTCGATCCGCACTTCATGCATGAAGCTTAGTACCACCAGCCCGAGAGAGAGCGTGCTCGGCGCAAGAATGCCCAACAGTGTGTCGGACGCCAGCGGCTGGCGCTGTTGCAAGGTCACCAGCAGCACCGCCAGCAGCAGGCAGCCCACGGTGACCGCGACGGTCGGGCTGACATCCAGCAGAAAGCCCAGCGCCACGCCGAGCAGTGCGGCGTGGGACAGCGTGTCGCCAAAATAGGCCATGCGCCGCCAGACCACGAACGAGCCCAGCGGCCCCGCGACCACCGCCAGCGCCAGACCTGCAAGCAGGGCGTAGAACAGAAAATCAGCCATGCTTGCAGCTATCTCCGTGAACGTGAGGTTGGCCCGTCAAAGGCCCCTTGACCACCGAACCGTGCAGGTCGTGGGCATGGTCATGATGGTGGTGATAGATCGCCAGGCTCGGCGCATTGTTGCCGAACAGCTCGACAAAAGCCGGATCGCCACTGACCTGCTCAGGATGCCCGGAGCAGCAGACGTGACGGTTGAGGCACACCACCTGGTCCGTGGTGCTCATCACCAGATGCAGATCGTGGGACACCATCAGCACACCACAACCGTGACGGTCGCGCAGACGGGTGATCAGGCTGTACAGCTCGGCTTGCCCGGCAACATCGACGCCCTGCACCGGCTCGTCGAGCACCAGCAGTTCCGGCTCGCGAAGCAGTGCCCGAGCCAACAGCACGCGCTGCATTTCACCGCCGGAAACGCTTTGCACCGGGCTGTCGATGACGTGCTCGGCGCCGACTTCCTTGAGTGCCGCCAGCGCACGCGGACGATCGACGCCCGGCACCAGCCGCAGAAAGCGCAGGACTGACAGCGGCAAGGTCGGATCGACGTGGAGTTTTTGCGGCATGTAACCGACGCGCAGCTTCGGCTTGCGCCAGACGTTGCCGCTGTCGGGTTTCAGCAGCCCGAGCACGGCGCGCACCAGCGTGGTCTTGCCGGCGCCGTTGGGGCCGATCAGAGTGACGATCTGCCCCGGCTCGACGCTCAGGTGAATGTTGTCCAGCACGTTCTGCCCGGCAAATCGGACAGCCACCTGCTCCAGACGGATCAGCGCATCGCTCATCAAGCCCCCCGGCAACCGGAGCAGAGGCCGACCACTTCGACGGTCTGGGCCTCGACGATGAAGCCGACGTCCTTGGCGCTGTGAACGATAGCGTCGCTGATGGTTTTTTGCTCAAGTTCGATGGCGGCATGGCATTCGCGGCAAATCAGGAACTGACCCTGGTGCGAATGTTTCGGGTGAACACAGCCAACGAAGGCGTTGAGCGAGGAAATGCGGTGCACCAGACCGTTTTCCAGCAGGAAATCCAGCGCCCGGTATACGGTCGGCGGCGCGGCGCGGCGGCCGTCCTGCTCGCTGAGCACGGCCAGGATGTCGTAGGCACCCAGCGGCTTGTGACTCTGCCAGACCAGTTCCAGCACCCGCCGGCGCAACGCGGTCAGGCGCAAGCCTTTCTGTGCACACAGGGCATCGGCCTCGGACAGCGCGCTGTGAACGCAGTGCGAGTGGTCGTGGGGACGGCTGGCGATCGGTGTAATAGGCATGAGCGGCGACGAGTTTGGTTAGAGACGTTATTATGTTACCCGTTCTCGCCTCATTGAGTGGTCATCGTGTCCCGACTTTTTTCTGTTTTTGTCGTATTCATCACCGGTTTTCTGCTGATCGGTCCGGCTCAGGCCGAGGTCAGAGTCCTCACCAGCATCAAGCCCCTGCAACTGATTGCCGCTGCGGTGCAGGACGGCGTGGCTATTCCCGAAGTGCTGCTGCCACCGGGGGCTTCGCCGCATAACTACGCATTGCGACCGTCCGACGTGCGCAAGGTGCAATCGGTGGACCTGCTGTACTGGATCGGCCCGGACATGGAAAGTTTCCTGCCTCGCGTGCTGAACGGTCGTACGTTGCCGAGCGTCGCGGTACAGGACCTGCCTGGCATGAAACTGCGCCGCTTCGCTGCGGACAACCATTCCCACGCTGAAGAAGCCGACGAACATGATCACGACCATCGCCCGGGCAGCGTCGATGCGCATTTGTGGCTATCGCCGGTGAACGCGCGGGTCATTGCCGACAAAATGGCCGCTGACCTGAGCGCCGCCGACCCGGCCAATGCCGAGCGCTATCAGAGCAATGCCAAGGCGTTCGACGAGCGTCTCGATGCGCTGGATCAGCGTTTGAAGAAGCGCCTGGCCAGCGTTGAAGGCAAACCCTACTTCGTCTTCCACGAAGCCTTCGACTACTTCGAAGACGCCTACGGCTTGAAACACACTGGCGTGTTCAGCGTCGCGGCGGAAGTGCAGCCGGGCGCCCAGCATGTGGCGGCGATGCGTACGCGTTTGCAGGAAGTCGGCAAGACGTGCGTGTTCAGTGAGCCGCCGCTACGTCCACGTCTCGCCGAGACCCTGGTGGCAGGCCTGCCGGTGAAACTGGCGGAACTGGATGCGCTGGGCGGGTACACGCCAGCGACGGCTCAGGGTTACGAGCAAGTGCTGGAGAAGCTGGGGAATGATCTGGCGGGTTGTCTCGAATCGCTCTGATACAAAAAAAACCGCAGCCTGTGCAGGCTGCGGTTTTTTCTTTTACAGGGCGAAAGGTAGCGGCGTATTGACCGTCTGACGCTGCGCCAGCCGCTGCTCGAACTCTTTCGGATCGTGAATCAGCACGTCCTGCCCGGCGAACGATTCCGCCGCAATCAGGCGGGATAGCCAGAACCGCACGCACGCCACTCGCAGCATGGTCGGCCACAGTTCGGCTTCGGCCGCCGTGAAAGGTCGCAATGCCGCGTAGGCGCCAAGGAAGGCCCGTGCACGCGGGCCGTCGATCAGGCCGTCATCGTCCGAGCACCAGTCGTTCAGGGCAATCGCCACGTCATAGAGCATCGGCCCGGAGCAGGCGTTGTAGAAGTCGATCAGCCCGGTCAGGTGCGTGCCTTCGAACATTGCGTTGTCGCGAAACAGGTCGGCGTGGATATTTGCCCGAGGCAGCGCGAGAATTTTCTCTTTCTGTTGGGTGATTTCGTCCAGCGCGGTTTGCAGCAGCGCACGCGGCGCGTCGCTCAGGTGCGAAAGAAACTGTGTGCCTTCTTCCAGCATCCAGTCCAGACCACGATCGGTCTTGCGCTTGATCATGTTGTCGCCCTGGGTCGCCAGGTGCAGGTGCGCCTGCAACTCACCGACCTGCGCACAATGCTGGGCGTTGGCCTGCTTGATGTGCTTGCCGGCCAGGCGCGGTTGCAGCAGCGCCGGTTTGCCTTTCAGCTCGCGCAGGGCAACGCCGTCGGTGGTGCGCAGTGCGTAAGGCACCGGCAGGTCGGCTTCGTGGAGGACGTCGAGCAGGTCGATGAAGAACGGCATTTCCTGCACCGGGCCGCGCTCGACCAGGGTCAGGACGAACTCGCCCTTTTCCATGCTGATGAAGAAGTTGGTGTTTTCGCTGCCGGCGGCGATCCCCTGGAAATCGAGCAGACGGCCGAGCCCGTATGGGGCGAGAAAGGTTTCCAGCTCGGGCCGAGCCAGGGGGGTGAACACAGACATGGTTAAAAACTGCTCAGTTCTGGCGCCGCCATCAAACGGCGCCGATTAAAAGTCAGGAAACTTACTTCCAGGTAAAGATTTCCCACGACGGAATAAGCATATCCGGCTGGTCGGACCGGATGTAGTTCGCGTCCGAACCATCGGCGCGCACCAGGAAATAGGGTTTACCGCCCTTCGGTGTGACCTTGATCGCGTAGACGAATCCACTGCGGCTGTATTCCTGAATGACCTTGTCGCCTTCCGTGTGCGTGCTAATGGTAACTTCCGGCTCCGACGATGGCGCATCATCCGCCGCGATCGCGGCCAGCGGTGAAACAGCAATCAGACTGACCAGCAGCAAGCGATTTAACGTACGCATGATAACCTTGTCCCTTTGTCGTCAACGGTCCCGCTATTCTAGCGCCGGGCCCGCCGAAAAGGTTGATTCTGCTCATGAGCCAAGCCCCCCTCGTCCTGGTGGACGGTTCGTCTTACCTGTACCGCGCCTTTCACGCGCTGCCACCGCTGACCACCTCCAAAGGCCTGCCGACCGGTGCGGTCAAAGGCGTGCTGAACATGCTCAAGAGCCTGCGCAAGCAGTATCCGGACAGCCCGTTCGCCGTGGTGTTCGACGCCAAGGGTGGGACATTTCGCGATGAGATGTACGCCGAATACAAAGCCAACCGCCCAAGCATGCCCGACGACATGCGCGTGCAGATCGAGCCGCTGCACCAGAGCGTGATCGCCCTCGGTTTCCCGCTGCTGTGCGTCGAAGGCGTCGAGGCCGATGACGTGATCGGCACCCTGGCCCGCAGCAGCGCGGCCGCCGATCGTCCGGTGATCATCTCCACCGGCGACAAGGACATGGCGCAACTGGTCGACGGCCACATTACCTTGGTCAACACCATGTCCGGTAGTTCGATGGATGTGGAGGGCGTGAAGGAGAAATTCGGCGTCGCTCCGGAGCAGATCATCGATTATCTGGCCCTGATGGGCGATTCTTCCGACAACATCCCCGGCGTTCCCGGCATCGGTCCGAAGACCGCTTCCGGCCTGCTGGTAGGCGTCAACGGTGGCCTGACCGAGCTGTACGCGCAGCTCGACATCGTGCCGACCCTGCCGATTCGCGGCGCCAAGACGCTGCCGGCCAAGCTCGAAGAGCACAAGGAGATGGCGTTCCTCTCCTATCAACTGGCGACCATCAAGGTCGACGTGCCGCTGGATATCGGCCTCGAGGACCTGCAAATGGGTCCGGAGGACCCGGCCAAACTTTACGAGCTGTACACCCTGCTGGAATTCAAGAGCTGGCTGAATGACCTGGATCGCGATGCCAAGCGCCAGGAACTGAGCGCTGCTGCCGAGCCTGCGCCGGCCGGCGATCTGTTCAGTGCGCCTGCCGAAGAGGAAGCGCCCGCCGCTCCGGCTGAAGCCGCGTACGAAACCATCCTCGATCAGGCGCGATTCGACGTCTGGCTGAAAAAACTGAAGAACGCCAAGCTGTTCGCCTTCGACACCGAAACCACCGGGATCGACGCGCAGCAGGCGCAACTGGTCGGGCTTTCCTTCGCGGTACAGGCCAACGAAGCGGCGTACATCCCGCTGACCCATTCCTACATCGGCGTGCCGGAGCAGTTGGATCGCGACACTGTGCTGCGCGCACTCAAGCCGATCCTTGAAGACCCGAACAAGCTCAAGGTCGGCCAGCACGCCAAGTTCGACATGAACATCCTGGCCAACTGCGCCATTGGCGGCGATCAGAATGAAGGCATCACTGTGCGCGGGATTGCCTTCGACACGATGCTTGAGTCCTACGTGCTCAACTCCACCGCCACCCGTCACGACATGGACAGCCTGGCGCAGAAATACCTGGACCACACCACCGTGAGCTTCCAGGACATCGCCGGCAAAGGCGCCAAGCAGCTGACCTTCGACCAGATCGCTCTGGAACAGGCCGGGCCGTATGCCGCCGAAGATGCCGACGTGACCCTGCGCCTGCACCAGACGCTGTTCGAAAAACTCAGCGCCATCCCGAGCCTGGCCAGCGTGCTGACCGACATCGAGATCCCGCTGGTGCCGGTGCTCGCTCGCATCGAGCGCCAGGGCGCGTTCGTCGATGCTGAACTGCTCGGCATTCAGAGCATTGAGCTGGGCAACAAGATGGTCGCGCTGGAACGTGAAGCCTTCGAGATTGCCGGTGAAGAGTTCAACCTCGGCTCGCCGAAGCAACTGGGCGTAATCCTCTACGAAAAACTTGGCCTGCCGGTGCTGAAGAAGACCGCCAAGGGCCAGCCGTCCACCGCCGAAGAAGTGCTGGCGAAACTGGCCGAAGACGACCACCGCTTGCCGAAAGTGCTGATGGAACACCGTTCCATGAGCAAGCTGAAAAGCACCTACACCGATCGCCTGCCGGAGCAGATCAACCCGCGTACCGGGCGTATTCACACTTCGTACCATCAGGCCGTCGCTTCGACCGGGCGCCTGTCGTCGAGCGATCCGAATCTGCAGAACATCCCGGTGCGCACCGCCGAGGGCCGACGCATCCGTCAGGCGTTCGTCGCGCCGAAAGGCTATAAACTGCTGGCGGCGGACTACTCGCAGATCGAATTGCGGATCATGGCGCACCTGTCTCGCGACGAGGGCCTGATGAACGCCTTCCGCAACAATCTGGACGTGCACACCGCCACCGCGGCCGAAGTATTCAAGGTCGAGCTCAACGAAGTGACGTCCGACCAGCGCCGGAGCGCCAAGGCGATCAACTTCGGCCTGATCTACGGCATGGGCGCGCAGAAGCTGGGCAAGGACATCGGCGTCGACACCAAGACCGCCAAGGCCTACATCGACACCTACTTCGCGCGTTACCCGGGCGTTCGCGAGTACATGGATCGCACCCGCGCGCAGGCGGCCGATCAGGGCTTCGTGGAAACGATCTTCGGTCGTCGTCTGTATCTGCCGGAAATCAACTCGAACAAGCCGCAGGATCGCGCGGCCGCCGAACGCACGGCGATCAACGCGCCGATGCAGGGCACCGCAGCGGACATCATCAAGAAAGCCATGGTGGCGGTGGATAACTGGCTGAGCGCTTCCGGGCTGGACGCCAAAGTCATCCTGCAGGTGCACGACGAACTGGTGCTGGAGGTTCGCGAGGATCTGGTCGATCAGGTTCGCGAAGAAATTCGCGTGCACATGAGCGAAGCGGCAAAACTGGATGTGCCGTTGCTGGTGGAAGTGGGAGTTGGCAACAACTGGGACGAGGCGCACTGAGGCCTCTGGGACGCGGCTTTGCTGCGACCGAGCGTCGCGGCAAAAGCACCGAAAACCGCTTAGGCCTGATCGTTCTTGAGTTTATTCCAAAGTTTTTTGAAAAGATTCTGAACTAATCTTGCGACAGGGCACTCAGAGATACTGAATGGCTGGTGAAGCCCTTCGATGCTCCTATGTTGTGTTAAGTGTTGGCAGATATCTGAACCCCGCCCTAGCGGTTCGGAACTTAAACCCCGGAACTTCTCCCTCCCCATACGAAGTCCGGGGCTTTTTTTTGCCTCAAAATTGGCTGTAGCGCGGTCATGCTGCGTTAAAAGCGTTAGTAAAAATGCTCATTTAGGTCCCCTAAACTCCGCTTTTTACTAACACTTTTGCCTTGCCTGACCGCACTACAGCCAATTTTCCATATCCTTATTATTCAGCCGCTGCTTCCGCGCCTTTATCGGCCAGTTCCATCCAGCCTGCCAACACAGTGTAGGCCTCTTCCAGACCCATGCGTTTTGGGGCGGAGAACAGCTGGATCGTCACTTGATCGCCCCAACCCTTACGGATTTCCGACTGCACCTTGAGCAGCGTGTTCTTGGCCGCGCCGTAGGTCAGTTTGTCGGCCTTGGTCAGCAGGATGTGCATCGGCATGCCGGCGGCAACGGCCCAGTCGAGCATCAGCAGGTCGAAATCGGTCATTGGATGACGGATGTCCATCATCAGAATCAAACCCTTCAAACTCTCGCGGCCACCGAGGTAAGCCTCGAGGTGACGCTGCCAGTGCTGCTTGAGCGGGATCGGTACTTTTGCATAACCGTAACCCGGGAGGTCGACCAGACGCCGTTCATCGTCTAGCTTGAAGAAGTTCAACAGCTGTGTGCGACCCGGGGTTTTCGAGGTGCGCGCCAGGCTGGCGTGAGTCAGGGTGTTCAGCGCGCTGGATTTACCGGCGTTGGAACGACCGGCAAACGCCACTTCGAAGCCTTCGTCGTCGGGGCACTGATCGACCTTGGCGGCACTGAGCATGAACGTGGACTGTTGGCACAGGCCGAGGATGGGATTCTTGAGTTGCATGGGATTTCCGATGTGGGCGGCGCCGGGATTAGGCGCGGAACGCGGTGTCGCTTCCGTTTCAGTGACGCCAGTATATAATGCCGCAGATTTTGTGTGTGCTTTGTCCCAGCGAAGGATGAAGTTCACGAGAGCGACAGACCTTGATTGCGCATTAGAACGCAGAACGCTCTCAACCCTGAAAAGGTCGTTTTATGACGAAATGGCTGCTGGCTGCCGGAGTCTTGATGCCGATTTACAGCGCACAGGCTACACAGGATCCGGAAGCCGTGTACAACCGTGTTTGTGGAGCCTGTCATTCCGGCCAACTACCCATGGCGCCCAAAAGAGGCGATCAGGAAGATTGGACGCCGAGGTTGGCGAAAGGTATGGAGACGCTGGTGCAACACGTGACCCAGGGTTTCAAGGCGATGCCGCCGCGTGGTTTGTGCATGGACTGCAGTGCCGAGGATTACCAGGCCCTCATCCTCTGGATGAGCGAGAGTAAGCCCGGTCCATAACTCTTAACCCTTAGCCGTAGTTGGATTAGCTGATGAACAAACTGATCGTGAGTCTGCTGTTGACCGTGGGAATCTCAGGCTTCGCCCATGCCGCCGGTGATGCAGCCGCAGGCCAGGCGAAAGCTGCCGTATGCGGCGCCTGCCATGGCCCGGATGGCAACAGCATGGCGCCAAACTTTCCAAAGCTGGCCGGACAGGGTGAACGCTACCTGACCAAGCAATTGCACGACATCAAGTCGGGCAAGCGCACCGTTCTGGAAATGACCGGCCTGCTGACCAACCTGAGCGATCAGGACCTGGCCGATATCGCCGCCTACTTCGCCAGCCAGAAAGGCAGCGTCGGCGCCGCCGATCCGAAGATCGTCGCTCGCGGTGAAGCCCTGTTCCGTGGAGGCAACCTCGAGAAAGGCCTGCCAGCCTGCACCGGTTGCCACTCGCCGAACGGCGCCGGCAACGCAGCCGCCGGCTTCCCGCACCTGGGTGGCCAACACGCTCAGTACATCGCCAAGCAGCTGACCGATTTCCGCAAGGAAGAAGCCGGCCGCAACAACGACGGCGACGCTATGACCATGCGCACCATCGCCCGCAAGCTGAGTGACGAAGACATTGCGGCAGTCTCCAGCTACATTCAGGGCCTGCACTAAGACACGCGATTCGAGCATTGCGTGCGATGGCCAACGCCTGCCACGTTAACGCTCGATTAATCCGTCGCAGCAAGTATAAAAAGGGTGGCTTTGGCCGCCCTTTTTTGTGGCCGCTGCCGTTACACTACAGAACTCATGCCCGCCAGGATCTGTCTGAAAACAGGTCGCGCGAGGCGACCAAAATTGTCCAGGAGTAAAGCATGCGTAATCTGATCATCAGCGCCGCCCTCGTCGCTGCCAGCCTGTTCGGCGTGACCGCCCAGGCCGCCGAAGCCCCTGCTGCCCCTTACGTCGAACTGAGCAACCCGGTGCCGGTCGCCGTGCCTGGCAAGATCGAAGTGGTCGAACTGTTCTGGTATGGCTGCCCGCACTGCTACGCGTTCGAGCCGGTGATCAATCCGTGGGTTGAAAAACTGCCATCCGACGTCAACTTCGTGCGCATTCCTGCGATGTTCGGTGGCCCGTGGGACGCTCACGGCCAGATGTTCCTGACCCTGGAAGCCATGGGCGTCGAGCACAATGTGCATGCTGCGGTGTTCAACGCCATCCAGAAAGAACACAAGAAGCTGACCGACAAGAACGACATGGCCGACTTCCTCGCCACTCAAGGCGTGGACAAGGACAAGTTCCTGGCGACCTTCGATTCGTTCGCCATCAAAGGGCAGATCGTGAAAGCCCGCGAACTGGCCAAGAAGTATGAAATCTCCGGTGTTCCAACCATGATCGTCAACGGTAAGTACCGCTTCGACATCGGCTCCGCCGGCGGCGCCGAACAGGCGCTGAAACTGGCTGATCAACTGGTGGCCAAAGAGCGAGCGGCCAACAAGGCAGCCGCCAACTAAGCGCGGCAATCGCCATGCGCCGCTGGGGAACCGATCGCGTCGTTGGCCTGCATGAACCGCAGGTCAACGAGCATCACCTGGAATCGACGGGCCTGCCCGCAGACAGCCGTCTGCGCTTGCTCAGCTTCAATATTCAGGTCGGCATCAGCACCGAGCGCTATCGGCACTACCTGACCCGCAGCTGGCAGCATCTGCTGCCGCACCCCGGACGCTCCAGCAATCTGCAAAAGATCGGCAATCTGCTCGGCGACTTCGATCTGGTCGCCCTGCAGGAAGCCGATGGCGGCAGCCTGCGTTCAGGCTACGTCAATCAGGTCGAACACCTGGCCCAGCTCGGCGCCTTCCCCTACTGGTATCAACAACTCAATCGCAACCTTGGCCGACTGGCCCAGCACAGCAATGGCGTGCTCAGTCGCCTGCGTCCGTGGGCGATTGAAGACCACCCGCTGCCGGGTCCAAAGGGACGCGGGGCGATTCTGGTGCGCTTCGGCGAAGGCCCGGAAGCGCTGGTGGTGGTGATGATGCACCTGGCGCTCGGCGCCCGGGTGCGCAGCATGCAACTGGCCTACATCCGCGAGCTGATCGGCGGCTACAAGCACCAAGTGCTGATGGGCGACATGAACACCCACGCCAGCGATCTGTTGCAACACTCGCCGTTGCGCGACCTCGGCCTGCTGGCCCCGCAACTCGAAGCGACATTCCCCAGCTGGCGCCCCCAGCGCTGCCTGGATCATATTCTGCTCAGCCCGACCCTGACCCTGGAAAAGGTCGAAGTGCTGGCGCAACCGATTTCCGATCACCTGCCGGTCGCGGTAGAGATTCGTCTGCCGGGTTCGCTCACGGCCGATGCATTGCCCGCGTTGAGCACTGCCCTTCGCGGAACCCCTGAATGAGCGACGAAGCCCAGCGCTGGAAAGAGAAATACCTCAAAAGCATCGAACAACAGGAAAAGCTCGAACGTCGATGGGACGCCCGGCTCGACCTGCTGCGCCGCGGCCTGGTGCGCAGCACGCTGGCAGCGGAAGGCACCGACCGCGTGGTCGACCAGTGCATGAAAGAAATGCGCGACGTGGTGCGCACCGATGACATGGACGCTGGCCTCGCCGCCCTGCTGCCGCGCCTGGAAAAAGCCGTGCTCGATTCCGAGCAGCGCCGGGAAACCCGGATCGAACAGGTCAGCACCGCACTGACGGCGCTGGTCACTCAACTGCAATCTCTGCCCCTGCCTCGCGATGTGGCCCAGCCGTTGAAGAAATTCGCCAAGCAGCTGGATGGCCGGGTGAGTCAGGCCAGAGAGATGCCGCTGCTGCTCAGCGAACTCAGCGGCCTGCAGGGCAAGGCCTTGAGCCAGCTGGCAACGCCGGCGGAACCGGGACGCCCGGGCTTGTTGCAGCGCCTGTTCGGCAATCGCGACAGCGAGGAAACGCCTGCTCCAGTGGCTCAAGCCGCTGCGGTCGCACCACCAGCGCAGCCACAGCAAGCGCCCGTCACACATGAAGCTGCGCCAGCGCCGGAAGCGGCTGTTACAAGCGCCGAACCGGTCGCCACTGCGAGCGTCAGCCAAGCACCGGTTGCCGCCCCCGTGGCCGAACCCGCGAAAACTCCAGAGCCACCCCCCGAATATCATGCGGAGCCGGAGGTGGCGGCCTTCGAGCCGGCCAGAATTCTCACCGAATCCCCCTCCGCCCCCAGCGAACCAGAAACCGCCGAGCCAGAACCGGAGCCGCAGACCTTCACGCCTCCTCCGGTTTTCGCGCCGGCAGTGCCCACGGCCATCAACCCCGACGAACTGATCCACCCCGGCGATAACCCGCCGCCCGTGATCCTCGACAGCCTGCCCCTGCCCGAGCCCATCGCCCAGGCATTGGCCGCCATCGATCCGGAACAATCCGAGCACGACATCCTCTACGCCCTGCCGGACTCGCCGGAGCCGTCCTACAGCTCGGTCGCCAAACACATCGAAGACACGCTGATCGGGCTGCTGGATGACCTGACCTTGCCGGAGCGCCATCGCCCGCAAGCCGAGGCCATGCGCGATCGATTGAAAAACGGCCTGAACTGGTACGAATTGCTGCCGATCCTCGACGATCTCGCGACCTTGATGCTGGCCATTACCGACAGCGGCCAGCACGAATTCGAAGCCTACCTGCAGCAACTCAACGAGCGCCTCGAAGCGTTCCAGAGCAACTTGCAGGCCGCCAGCGAAGGCCACGCCGACAACAGCTCTGCGGCGCGAGCGATGGACACGCAGATCCGCGAACAGGTCGACGGCCTGCAGAACAGCGTGCAGGAAGCGGCCGATCTGGATGATCTGAAGCAAGTGCTGGAAAACCACCTCGAAGGCCTGCTCGGCACCATGGATCAGCACCAGAAGCAGCGCGACGCCCGGGAACAGGAAGTGGCTGGACGCCTGAAAAGCCTGGCCGAACGCGTCGCACACATGGAGCAGGAAGCGCAGGGTTATCGCGAACACCTCGAAGAGCAACGCCAGAAAGCCCTGATCGATCCGCTCACCGGCCTGCCCAACCGCGCCGCCTGGACCGAACGGCTCGAACATGAAATCGCCCAATGGCAGCAGCACGGCAATACCTTGAGCCTGGCCATGCTCGACCTCGATCACTTCAAACGAATCAACGACAACTACGGGCATCTGGCCGGCGACAAGGTCTTGAAAATCATCGCCACGGTGCTGCGCAAGCGTTTGCGCGGCAGTGACTTCATCGCCCGTTTCGGCGGGGAAGAGTTTGTCCTTCTGCTCCCGGCCACCCCGCCGGCGGTCGGCGCCAAACTCCTGGAAACCCTGCGCGCCGCCATCGAAGCCTGCCCGTTTCACTTCAAGGGCGAGCGCGTCACGATCACGGTTTCCATGGGGCTGGCGGCATTCCGGCCGGGAGAACACAGCGATCTGGTGCTCAAAAGAGCCGATCAGGCGCTTTACCGGGCGAAAAACGCAGGGCGTAACCGGGTAGAGCTGGGCTGAGGCAATTGTTCCATATTGTTTAAATCAGCCCTTTAAGCGTCGAAGCGCAAGGCGATACGTTACACTGTTGCATTATCGTCTTGCGTGTACTGCCCTCTGCCATGAAATTTTTCACCCTCCTCGCGTCGCTCCTCTTATTGGCCGGTTGTGCCAGCGGCCCGCGTTTCGACACCAGCCATCCTTCGGTCAATCACGACAGCCGTGTGCAGTTCGTGATCGTGCACTACACCTCCGCCTCGCTCGAACGCTCACTGCAATTGCTGACCCACGGCGAAGTCAGCAGCCATTACCTGATCGGCGATGACAAGAACGCCACCATCTATAAGCTGATGGACGAAAACCTGCGCGCATGGCACGCCGGCGAAAGCGAATGGCAAGGCCGTACCTGGCTCAACTCCAGCTCGATCGGCATCGAAATCGTCAATCCGGGCTTCAAGGACACACCGACCGGTCGCCTCTGGTATCCCTACAGCGAAGCCCAGGTGCAATCGTTGATCGTCCTGCTCAAGGACATCAGCAAACGCCAGGGCATCAGCCCGCGCCACATCATCGGCCATAGCGACATCGCCCCGTTGCGCAAGCTCGACCCGGGGCCGCTGTTCCCCTGGAAGCGACTGGCGGCCGAGGGGCTGGGGCTCTGGCCCGACGAGCAAGCCGTGGCACGCCAGCAAGCGCAGTTCGACGCCGAGCTGCCGAGCATCACCTGGTTCCAGAGCCAACTGGCACGCCTGGGCTACTCGACGCCGCAAACCGGTGAGCTGGATGTAGCGACCCGCCATGTACTCGCGGCCTTCCAGATGCACTACCGCCCTGCGCGCTTTGACGGCACGCCGGATGCGCAAACGGCAGCGTTGCTGCTGGTGCTGAATCAGACAAAATAATGACGCCCGCCCGACGGTCAGGGCGAAATCGCAATCAGCAGCTATAACTCATTGGTAATTCTTCGGATATCCATGATGGTTGCTACCCGAGAGACGCTGCGTAGCTGGTTTTATCGCCCCTGGTTTCTGGCGATGATCGCGGCTGTCCTCAGTGCGAGCCTGCTGATCACCGGCGGGCTGTTCGTGGCCGTGCGCCAGGTCGAGCAAAGCGAAAGCCAGGAAATGAACGCCCAGGGGGAGCGGTTCCTGGCACGTCTGGAGCAACTCTTCGGCCAGTTGCGCGAAAGCCTCGACGACCTCGAAGCCCAGCCCTTGCGCAGCTGCGACGACGAAATGATCGCCACGTTGCAGCAAGTGACGTTCAACTACCGCTTCGTCTATGAAGCCGCCTACATGGACGCCACGCGGATTTGCTCCAACCGTCCGCGCCAGGAAGGCCTGTCGGTGATCCGTCCTCCGGACATCAAGGGCCCGACCTACAGCTACTGGCTGAACACCACCACCGAACCCGATGAAAACCGCGCAGCGCTGATGCTCGGGCGCGGCAACTTTCGCGTAGCCACCTCGCGCGGACATCTCACCGACATGGTCGACCTGTTGCCCGGCAGCAGCCTGTTGGTAGTGCTGGATCACGGGACCCGGGCGATTCCGGTGCTCGGCGTTCCACAGGTCTGGCCGCCCACCGAGCCCTGGCCGCCGAAAACACCGAACGCGCTGCAAGTCACCCAGTCACACCTGATCTACCGCATGCCAACCGACAACCCGGAATACCAACTGGTGCTGATCAGCCCGCGCACGGGCATGCACATTCCGGAGCTCTGGTGGTGGATGGTGCCTTTCTGTCTGGTGCTCGGTGCGCTGGTGGGCGTACTGGTGTTCTGGGTCGTGCGCCAGCGCCAGTCGCTCGACGCCGAGCTGCACGGCGCCATCCGCCGCGGCGAGTTGCAGGTGCTTTATCAGCCGATCTTCGATCTCGACAGCCGCAACTGCGTCGGTGCCGAAGCATTGCTGCGCTGGCGCCGGCCGGACGGCACGCTGACCAGCCCCGACCTGTTCATCCCGATGGCCGAGAACACCGGACAGATTCGCCAGATGACCGACTTCGTCCTGCAACGCCTGCTCGAGCAGTTGGGTCAGTTGCTGCGGGCCAATCCGCAGCTGTACATCTCGGTGAATCTGGCCGCCTGCGACGTGATGGTGCCGCGCATCGGCCAGGTCATGGCGCGGCTGCTGACCCTGCATCGGGTGGCGGCGCGGCAGATTGCTTTCGAGGTGACCGAGCGCGGCCTGATCGATGTGGTGGTAGCCCGGGAAAACCTGCAGGCGCTGCGCGATGTCGGGCATCAGGTGCTGATCGACGATTTCGGCACCGGCTATTGCAGCCTGGCCTATTTGCAAACCCTGCCGGTGGATTGCCTGAAGATCGACAAGGCATTTATCGACGCCCTCGGCCATGACGCTGCCAGCAGCGGTGTCGCGCCACACATCATTCACATGGCCCAGGCGCTGGACCTGAAGGTGATTGCCGAAGGGATCGAATTCGAGTCACAAGCGGCGCTGCTGAGCAGCGAAGGGGTGAAGTTCGGTCAGGGCTGGTTGTTCGCCCACGCCTTGAGCGCGGTGCAGTTCATCGAACTGATTACCCGTGGACGGCGACTCGCCGGCCGCCGGATCGACGACGAAGCCTAAACCGCCAGCGCCATATAGAACTGCGTGCCCTGCCCCGGCCGCGAGTAAACGCCCATCCGCCCACCGTGCAACTGGACGATTTCCTTGCACAGCGCCAGACCCAGCCCGGCCCCACCCTTCTTGCGGCCCACCTGAACGAAGGGTTCGAAAATCCGCCCTTGCTGACCGTAGGCAATCCCTTCGCCGTTGTCTTCGACGCTGATGATCACCCGTTCGCCATGGCGACGGGCCTGCAAGCGGATCAGCCCGTCGCGCGCCGTGTGGCGCAAGGCGTTGTCGATCAGGTTGTCGAGGACTCGATCGAGCTGCGCCTGATCCGCCTGCAAGCGTGGCAGCGGGCTCTGCGCTTCGACGGTCAAGGTAACGCCCTTCTGCGCTGCCGAATCGGCGAAACGCAAACGCGCCTGTTCAAGCAGGTCCTCGATGGAACACGGCGCCAGTGTGAGTTTCTGCAAACCGCTCTGATAACGCGAAAAGTTGAGCAGATCGTTGATCAACTGCATCAGGCGCTGCATTTCTTCATTGACCGTGTCGAGCAGGTCGGACTCACGCGACTCCGGAGGAAACTTCGCCCGCTCCCGGAACAGTCCGAACGCCATGTGCATGCCCGTGACCGGCGTGCGCAGTTCGTGAGAGGCGCGCAACACGAATTCGCTGCGCACCCGTTCGAAGGCGCGCTGCTCGGTGACGTCGTGCAGGACCATCACGGCGCCGAGTATATGCCCCTGGGTATGGCTGACCGGCGTCAGGCTGTAGGTCAGCAGGCGCGTTTCGCCGTCGACCTCAATGCTCAAATCTTCCGGCGCCCGCTCAAGGTTGCCACCGCGCAACACCAGTTGCAGCTGTGCATCCAGCTCCGGTCGCTGAAGCGCCGTGCCGAGGCCTTCGCCGAAACGGTCGCTGTCCCAGCCCAGTTGTCGCTGGGCCACCGGGTTCAAGTGTTCGAGACGACCCTGACGGTCGATCATCAGCAAACCGTCATCGATGCTGTCGAGCACCGCTTGCAGGCGCTGCTGGCCGGCGAGCAATTCGTCGACATTGGTCGCCTGATGTTCGCGCAGGGCTTCGGCCATCAACCCGAAGCGCCGGGTCAGCAAGTTGATCTCCATAGCCGAGGACACCGGCAGGGTCACCTCGAAATTGCCTTGGCCGATATTGTCCGCCGCTTTGGCCAGCGCTTCGATCGGCGCACCAAACCGCCGGGCAATGCCCTGTGCGGTAACGAAGCCAATGATCAGCACCGCCAGCCCCACCAGTCCCAACAGGCCAGCGATCAGCAATGCGCGGTCGCGGGCGGCATGCTGGACAGAATTGATGTTGTCCAGTGCGTGCTTGTGCTCGGTAATCAATCCGTTGCGCAGGGTGTTGAAGCGCTCACGCAAGTCGCCACCGCCGCTCAGGGCAGCAGCCGGGTCGCGGGAGATGTCGAACGCCTGGAGGAAGCTCAGGTAATCGGCTTTGGCCTGACTGAAACCATACTGGCGATCGTCGTCTTTCTGCTCTTGGGCGATGCCCTCGTCGAGCAACTGGAAGTAATGCTGTTTGGACGCCTCGAACGCCACGGGGTCGGGCTTTTCGGCGAGCATCATGATCAATTGATCGCCGAGGGTCTGGCGCAGCTTGAGCCCCAGATCGAGGGTGACGAAGTTGTTGCGGATCAGCGCCTCCTGAGTGCCGGCCATCTGCATCACGCTGACCAGCCCGAGCATCAGCCCGAGCAAGGCCACGGTGATCAGCGCGGAAATGCTCAGGAACAAGCGAGTCCGCAACTTCATCGCCAGTTTCATCCGCGGATGCTCACAGGTTGTACTGCTTGCGTTTGCGATACAGGGTCGAGGCGTCAATTCCCAGGGTCTTGGCGGCCTGATCGAGGGTTCCGGCAGTCGCCAATACTGCGCCGATGTGAGCCTTCTCCAGTTCGTCGAGACTCAGCGCCGCACCGACCCGTGGCGCATTGTTCGCCGGTTGTTCGGCCATGCCGAGGTGGCTGATTTCCACACGCTCCTGCGGGCAAATGATGCTGGCCCGCTCGACCACGTTGCGCAGCTCGCGAATGTTGCCGGGCCAGCGATAGCCCAGCAGTGCTTCGCGAGCCTCGTCACTGAAGCCCCGGGCCGGACGCGCGTATTCCTTCACGAAACGGGCAAGGAACCGGTCGGCCAGGGTCAGGATGTCTTCGGCCCGCTCGCGCAGCGGCGGCAAATGCAGGGTGATGACGTTCAGACGATAGAGCAGGTCTTCGCGGAAACGTCCGTCACGCACCATGTCTTCGAGATTGAGGTTGGTGGCGGCAAGAATCCGCACATCGGCGCGGCGGGTGACCGGATCCCCTACCCGCTCGTATTCCTTGTCCTGGATGAAACGCAGCAACTTGGGTTGCAATGTCAGCGGAAAATCGCCGATCTCGTCGAGAAACAGCGTACCGCCATCGGCCTGGTTGACTCGGCCCAACGTGCTTTCGCTGGCCCCGGTGAACGCGCCGCGACTGTGACCGAACAGCTCGCTTTCCATCAGTTCGGCGGTCAGCGACGGGCAGTTGATGGTGACGCAGGATTTTTTCTCGCGCTTGCTCCAGCCGTGAATGGCTCGGGCCAGCTCACCTTTACCGGTGCCGGACTCACCGAGGATCAGGATGTTGGCGTCGGTGCCCGCCACTTGCCGCGCCGTTTCCAGGACGACTTTCATCGCCGGGCTGTGGGAATCGAGGCCGTCCTTGGGTTTGCGAATCTCACCTTCGAGGGCTTCCAGACGCGCCGACAGCTGACGTACTTCCAGTTGCTTGGCGGTCGCCAGGCGCAATTGATCCGGGCTGCACGGTTTGACCAGATAATCGGCAGCGCCGGCCTGAATGGCGTCCACCGCGGTGTCGACGGCCGAATGGGCGGTGACGATCACCACCCGCATCCACGGCGCCTGAATGCGCATCTGCGCCAATACATCCAGGCCGTTGTCTTCGCCCAGACGCAAATCCAGAAAGCACAGATCGAACACCTGGCGTTGCAACAGCGCTTCAGCCTGGGCCGCACTGTTGGCAGTGGCGACAGAATAACCTTCGTCTTCGAGGCAATAACGAAAGGTTCGCAGGATGGCGGATTCATCGTCCACCAGCAGAATGCGGCCTTGGTGCTCAGTGGCTGATTCCATTTTTCCTACGCTCCATAAGTAAATGTCTTGGGTTAGTCCCGGAAAAATCGGGCAAGTTGCATGGTTGATTCTGATCGATTCCAGTCATAGCAGGGTAGCTCTCTCCTGCCCTCACGGCTAATCCACTGATTTTGTTAATTTTTTAAACATCGCACAGTTTCAGGACGGTTTCCTGCCTCCTTTTCTGACATCCGCACCCTGCTCTCAATTCAAAAAGAATGATTTCTCCTACGAAATAATCGTGCATTACGCACGACGCCGCGAGGGTCATCGTGCAGGATGCGTCGTCAGTAACTTTTGCAGCATCTATAACTATCTGATTTTATTAGATTTTTTTAAACAAAAAAGCTGGCATGCGGGCTGCAATACATCACTCAGCCCGGGCAGAAATGCACTGCCCCCACCGAACAAGAGTGAGGAACCCAGGATGACTCGCCAACGTGCCGCCCAAATGCGTATTTCGCCACTGCATCTGCAGCAGGCCCTGTTTGGCGCACTTGCGCTGCTGATCACTCTAATCGCCTGCCAGCAATACCTGCGCTGGGAGCAGAGCCAGCAGCCTGAGCCCCTGATTTCCATGCAACACGCGACGCAGACGCACTTCAGCGCCGTCAGCAGCAGCCAGGCCGACAACGGCGCGATGCGCATGATGGACGTCGACCAGCCACAACCGCTGGGCGACATGCCCCGTGAAGAACGCTGGGTTTTCTGATCAACGAATCTGGGCGCCTACGCGCCGAGACCGGCAACATCCCTAAATAGAAGCAAGGAGAATCACCATGTTGAGCTGGGCAATCACATTCCTGATCATTGCCATCATCGCCGCAGTACTGGGCTTCGGTGGTATCGCGGGCACCGCCACGGGTATCGCCAAGATTCTGTTTGTCGTGTTCCTGGTGATGTTCATCGCTTCCTTCTTCTTTGGCCGTCGCGGTCGAGGTTGAACATGAAGGGGTTAAAGACACTGGCAGCCGCCCTGCTCCTGGGCGGTAGTGCCATGGCAATCGCGGCCAATGACGGTCAGGCGCGGGTCAACGAACTGTTGAGTTCCGACCCGCAATACAGGGAAACCTGGGAAGGCGTGGTGAAGAAGGAAGAACGCCTGCCGGAATGGGTGATGAACCTGTCCGGCACACCTGACCAGCAGATGAATGCCGTGACCGAAGATGGCGACAAGTATCTGGTCGGCCCGCTCTGCGAATCCGCAGACAAATGCATGAACCATCGCTTGATCGTCGCATTCAGTTTCGACAAGAAAGACGCTTACGCCATGCTTGTGGATGTGCCCGAAGGACTGCCGGCGGACAAGTCGCCAACGCGACATGCCACCTACCGCTTCCTCGGCAAACCCGATCAGGGCATGCAAAACCTTCTGATGGAAACGCTGAAGAAAGATCCGAACTGGTATTGAACACGAGGGCAGCCGAAAGGCTGTCCTCCATTGCGTCGGCCCGAGGAAGGCCGGTGCATGACCAGGGGGCCGGGACGTTCTGACTGTTGCAGGGTCGGAGTGACCTACGGGTACAGGGAGTGCCTGCGATGAGGGCCGGGTCAGGGTAAAAGCTGCGACGCAAGTTCGCCAACCGGAGTGGTTCGACGGACTTGCGCTGGGCTTTCAACGTGACAAAACGTTGATCCAGAGCGTTCTGCTCAACTTTTTTATCGCTCACACTGCGTGCGAAAGCATTTCGCGGTGTTTCCTGGCGACCGTATATCGAGAAAGAGTCGACCGAATCAGTCGGACATTTAGTTTCCGAACGTAGGCTTTTTCCTAAATTTTTCGTCGAAATCACTCGTTCAAAAAATAACCAACCTACGCTGTAATGGCCGGTTCACGGCACTTATGCCTGCCGAAATGTCGTATTCGAACCGGTTGGGACGCCAGTTTCATAAAAAAAAGCTCATGCCGATTCGGCATAGGGTAGGCGTTTACGGCATTAGACGGCGCAACCTTGCATCGGAATAGTTGCGCCTTTTTTCGCCTGCCGGAGAGCCGTAAACACGCGCTCCGGGGCACCTTATACGGAGGCAGATGCACAGACTTTTCCGCTGATGAGCGTTCCAGTTCCTGCATGTGCCTGAGTCAAACGCAAGTAAGGGTAAAGATAATGAAGAAGGCAAAGCTTAGCCTCGCCTGGCAGATCCTCATCGGTCTGGTATTGGGGATTGCAATCGGCGCGATGCTTAACCATTTCAGCGCCGAAAAGGCCTGGTGGATCAGCAACGTCCTGCAACCGGCAGGCGATATCTTTATCCGTCTGATCAAGATGATCGTGATCCCGATCGTCATCTCTTCCCTGATCGTCGGCATCGCCGGCGTGGGCGACGCCAAGAAACTCGGGCGCATCGGCCTGAAAACCATCATCTACTTCGAAATCGTCACCACCATCGCCATCATCGTCGGCCTGCTGCTGGCCAACCTTTTCCATCCGGGTGCCGGCATCGACATGAGCACCTTGGGCACTGTGGACATCTCCAAGTACCAGGCGACCGCCGCTGAAGTGCAGCATGAACACGCGTTCATCGAGACCATCCTCAACCTGATCCCGTCGAACATCTTCGCGGCCATGGCTCGCGGCGAAATGCTGCCGATCATCTTCTTCTCCGTGCTGTTCGGTCTCGGTCTGTCGAGCCTGCAGTCGGACCTGCGCGAGCCGCTGGTGAAGATGTTCCAGGGCGTATCGGAAAGCATGTTCAAAGTCACTCACATGATCATGAACTACGCCCCGATCGGCGTGTTCGCCCTGATCGCGGTGACCGTGGCCAACTTCGGTTTCGCCTCGCTGCTGCCGCTGGCCAAGCTGGTGATCCTGGTTTACGTCGCCATCGCCTTCTTCGCCTTTGTGGTATTGGGCCTGATCGCCAAGATGTTCGGTTTCTCGGTGATCAAGCTGATGCGCATCTTCAAGGATGAGTTGGTCCTGGCCTACTCCACCGCCTCCTCGGAAACCGTGCTGCCACGGGTGATCGAGAAGATGGAAGCCTACGGCGCACCGAAAGCCATCTGCAGCTTCGTGGTACCGACCGGCTATTCGTTCAACCTCGACGGTTCGACCCTGTACCAGTCCATCGCGGCGATCTTCATTGCCCAGTTGTACGGCATCGACCTGTCGATCAGCCAGCAACTGCTGCTGGTCCTGACCCTGATGGTTACCTCCAAAGGCATCGCCGGCGTGCCGGGCGTGTCCTTCGTGGTGCTGCTGGCCACCCTGGGCAGCGTGGGTATTCCGCTGGAGGGCCTGGCCTTCATCGCCGGTGTCGACCGTGTGATGGACATGGCGCGTACCGCCCTGAACGTGATCGGCAACGCCCTAGCCGTACTGGTCATCGCTCGTTGGGAAGGCATGTACGACGACGCCAAGGGCCAGCGCTACTGGAACTCGCTGCCGCACTGGCGCAGCAAGGAAAAACTGCCGGCCGGTGACGTTTCGAACAACTGATCCCCGCCCGCAAGGCACCCTGACAAACCCCGGAGAAATCCGGGGTTTGTCGTTTCTGGCGACCCCGCTATCATTCGCCGCATCTTCCGGGGGATTTGACTGATGCTTAATGGCCTGTGGCTTGGCTTCTTCATCGTGGCAGCCGTTTCGGCGCTGGGGCAATGGCTGATCGGCGGCAATGCCGGGATCTTCGCGGCGATGGTGGAAAGCATTTTTGCCATGGCCAAGCTGTCGGTCGAAGTCATGGTGCTGCTGTTCGGCACGCTGACCCTGTGGCTGGGTTTCCTGCGCATCGCCGAGAAGGCGGGGATTGTCGAGTGGCTGGCCAAAGCGCTGGGCCCGCTGTTCCTGCGGCTGATGCCGGAAGTGCCGCCGGGTCACCCGGCCATCGGCCTGATCACCCTGAACTTCGCCGCCAACGGCCTGGGCCTGGATAACGCCGCCACGCCGATCGGCCTTAAAGCCATGAAGGCGCTGCAAGAGCTCAACCCCAGCTCGACCATCGCCAGCAACGCGCAAATCCTGTTCCTCGTACTGAATGCCTCGTCCCTGACCCTGCTGCCGGTGACGATCTTCATGTATCGCGCCCAGCAAGGCGCGCCGGACCCGACGCTGGTGTTCCTGCCGATCCTGCTGGCCACCAGTTGCTCGACCATCGTCGGCTTCCTGTCGGTGGCGTTCATGCAGCGCCTGCGGGTCTGGGACCCGGTGGTGCTGGCCTACCTGATTCCCGGCGCGCTGATTCTCGGCGGTTTCATGGCGTTGCTCGCGACAATGTCGGCCGCCGCACTGGCGGGGCTTTCGTCGATCCTCGGCAACCTGACGCTGTTCGGCCTGATCATGCTGTTCCTGGTGATCGGCGCCTTGCGCAAGGTGAAGGTCTACGAGGCCTTTGTCGAAGGTGCGAAGGAAGGTTTCGACGTTGCCAAGAACCTGCTGCCGTATCTGGTGGCGATGCTCTGCGCGATCGGCGTATTGCGCGCATCGGGCGCGCTGGACTTCGGCCTCGACGGCATTCGCCATTTGGTGGAGTGGGCAGGGTGGGACACGCGCTTCGTCGATGCGCTGCCGACCGCCATGGTCAAACCGTTCTCCGGCAGCGCCGCCCGGGCGATGCTGATCGAAACGATGAAAACCTCGGGCGTGGACAGCTTCCCGGCGCTGGTCGCGGCGACGATTCAGGGCAGCACCGAAACCACCTTCTACGTATTGGCGGTCTACTTCGGCGCGGTGGGCATCCAGCGCGCCCGGCATGCCGTAGGTTGTGCGCTGCTGGCCGAGCTGGCGGGTGTGCTCGGCGCTATCGGCGTTTGCTACTGGTTCTTCGGTTAAGGCTCAAGGCCGGGCAGGTGGGGCAACTTTCTGGCCTTGCTCCACCGCCCACGCCACCACCTTCGCGGTGAGGCGATCACTGGCCTGCCCGAACCCGGCCACTACCGCCGGGACCTTCACATCACCGAGCGGCTGACGTTCTTCGAATCGGCGACTGGCGAGAATTCGCTGGTCATAGCCGCGCACCAGCAACGCATCGACCCGCACCACCACGCTGGCCTGCGTGCCCTGATACTCGGTCTGAAACGCCTGCAGGCTGCCGCCCAGTTCCAGATCCGCCTGGAAGTTGCTGTCGTCGGTGCTCAACAGCGATATCCGGCCATCTCGCTGGAATCCATCCAGTAACCGGTTACGCACCAGCACCGGCGCCGGATCGCTCCAGCGCGAGGCCTTGTAACTGCTGATCACATCGCCCTGAGGAATCACCGCGATGCTCGGCCGGTTCAGCGCTTCGCTGGCCTGCAGTTTGTTCAGACGCAGCGACCAGTGCTGAGCAGCCGCCGAACCGGCCGAGGCGGGTGCCTGTGCCGCCGGCAGGCGATAGACATCCGACGGTTCGGACTTGGGCAGGATCGAGCACGCGCTGATCAGCGTGAAGCCGGCGAGGAGGGCGAGGCGAGTCAGCTTCATGGCGTGAACTCCTTGTTCTTGTCACTGCCCAGCAGGTAACCGCTGGGGTTGGCCTCCAGGCGTTGGGAAATGGCGCGCAGCGAATTCAGAGTCTCCCTCAGTTCACGGATCGCCGGGGCCAGGCCGTTGAGGCCCTGCATGCCGCTGTCGAGGGAATTCTGATTCTTGCTGAGCAGGCCGTTGATGGTGACGCTGCTTTGCTCCAGGGATTTCATCGCCTGTTCGGCACTGCCGAGCGCCTGTTTGCCCTGATCGTTGAGCAGGCCGTTGGCGTTGCGCATCAGCGCGGACGTCTGTTCGAGCATGTTGCCGGCCTGTTTGCCGACCGTCGCCAGTTGCTGCATGGCCTGACGCAGGTCGCCGCGCTGATCGTTGATCGAACCGGTGGTCTGCTCCAGATGCTCAAGGGTCTTGCTCACGCGCTCGATGTTGTCGGCAGAGAACATCTGATTGGCATTACTGAGCAACGTCGTGACCCCGCTCATCAAATCGTTGCTGTCGCTGAGCAGCCGCGAGATGGGCGAGGGCGAGGCGACGATGGTCGGCAGGTTGCCATCATGGCCCTTGAGTTTCGGACTTTGCGGCGTGCCTCCGCTGAGCTGGATGATCGAGGTGCCGGTGATCCCGGCCAGGGCCAGTTTGGCTTCGGTGTCTTCCTTGACCGGCGTGTCGCCGGCCAGACGAATCCGTGCCAGCACCCGACGTGGGTCCTGCGGGTCGAGGCGCAGGCTGACCACGTCGCCGACCTTGATCCCGCTGTACTGCACCGGGCTGCCCCGGGACAGGCCGCTGACCGCCTCGTTGAACACGACTTCGTAATCCTTGAACTCGGTGTCGACACTGGACTTGGCCAGCCACAGACCGAAGAGCAGGGCGCCTGCCACCACAATCACCGTGAACAGGCCGATCAATACATGATGGGCTCGGGTTTCCATGTCAGACCTCGTTGAGCTGTTTGGCGGCGTCCAGCGCCGAGCGGCCGCGAGGGCCGTGGAAGTATTCGTGAATCCACGCGTCGTCGGTTTCCGAGACCACGTCGATGGGACCGGCCACCAGCACTTTCTTCTGCGCCAGTACCGCGACGCGGTCGGTGATGGTGTAGAGCGTGTCGAGGTCGTGGGTCACCAGAAACACGCTCAGACCCAGCGCGTCGCGCAGGGTCAGGATCAATTGGTCGAACTGCGCCGCGCCAATCGGATCGAGGCCGGCGGTGGGTTCGTCGAGAAACAGGATGTCCGGGTCCAGCGCCAGCGCCCGGGCCAGTGCCGCGCGCTTGATCATGCCGCCGGACAGCGAAGCCGGGTACTTGTCCGCCGCCGACAGCGGCAGCCCGGCCAGCGCCAGCTTCACCGCCGCCAGATGTTCGGCGTCGTCACGGCTGAGCCCGGCGTGCTCGATCAGGGGCAGGGCGACGTTCTCGGTGACGGTCAGCGACGAGAACAGCGCGCCTTTCTGAAACAGCACACCGAAGCGCCGCTCGATCAGCGAACGCTCATGCTCCGGCAGGCTCGGCAGGTTCTGGCCGAACACCTTGACCATGCCTTCGCTGGGCTGGCGCAGGCCGACGATGCTGCGCAGCAACACCGATTTACCACTGCCGGAGCCGCCGACCACGGCCAGGATTTCGCCTTTGTACAAGTCGAGATCGAGGTTCTCGTGCACGCTCTGGCTGCCGAAGCGATTGCACAGGCCACGGACTTCAATCACCGCCTCGGAGGGCGCGCGGGGTAGACGACTCACCAGCCCATCTCCATGAAAAACAGCGCAGCGACCGCGTCGAGCACGATCACCACGAAAATCGATTGCACCACGCTTGAGGTGGTGTGGGCGCCGACCGATTCGGCGCTGCCGCTGACCTTGAAGCCTTCCAGACAACCGATAGCGGCGATCAGGAACGCGAAGATCGGGGCTTTGACCAGACCCACCAGGAAATGTTGAATCCCTATGTCGCTTTGCAGCAGCGACAGGAACATCGCCGGCGAGATATCCAGCGACACCGCGCAAACCACCGCGCCGCCGACGATCCCGCAGATCATCGCCAGAAACGTCAGCATCGGCAGCGCCACCAGCAGCGCCAGCACCCTGGGCACCACCAGCAACTCCATGGGGTCGAGGCCGAGGGTGCGAATCGCGTCGATTTCCTCGTTGGCCTTCATCGAGCCGATCTGCGCGGTAAAGGCACTGGCAGTACGACCGGCCATCAGGATCGCCGTGAGCAACACGCCGAACTCGCGCAGGAAGGCGAAGCCCACCAAATCCACGGTGAATACGCTGGCACCGAAACTGGCCAGCACCGTCGCCCCGAGAAACGCCACCACCGCGCCCACCAGAAAGGTCAGCAACGCCACGATGGGCGCGGCGTCGAGGCCGGTCTGTTCGATGTGGGCGATCATCGGCGTGATCCGCCAGCGCTTGGGCCGGAAAAGGCTGCGGGCGATGGTTTCGAGAATCAGGCCGACGAAGCCGAGCAATTGCAGGGTGTCTCGCCAGACCGTGTCGACGGCCCGGCCGATGCGCGTCAGCAGTTGCACGCTGACGCTGATTTCCGGTTCCTTGATCGGCACGCAGAAGTCGGTCAGCGAACGATACACAGTTTGCAGCAAGGCGCGGTCGGCGCTGGAAATCGTGCAATCGGGGTGTTCGGCGGACTTGCCCAGCCGCTCCGAGCCGAGCAGCTCCACCAGCAGCGACGCACCGGCGGTGTCGAGGGCGCCGAGGCCGTTGAGGTCGATGGGGGTGTTGGCGTCGTACTGGCCGTGGAGCGTTTCGCTCAGTTGCTTGAGGTCGGCGTAATGGGCAAGCGTCCAGTCCCCGGTCACCCGCAGGCGGGCAGGGGTGATCGAGGTGTCCAGGCGGGCACTGCCGGTCATTGGGCTGCTGGTCATAAGCTCCGTGCTTGTTCGGCTATCGAGACGAACCTACGTAATAGCACGAACCCGGTTACTTTTCTTTGGTCGGTGTGCTGTCCGTGACCTCGAAGCGCAGCACGCCAATCACCTGACCGTCCTCGGTCAACACTCGCACCTGCCACTTGCCCGCCGGGTTGCCGGGGAAGTTCTGCTTGTGGGTCCAGGCCCGGTAGCCTTCCTTGCGCCCGCCGTGGATGTCGAGGGCGATGCGGTCGACCTCTTTGCCGTTGAACTGCCAGACGTGATAAATCCGCTCGTCGAGCCCGCGCGGCGCGTTGATCGCGGTGTAGGCGTAGAGCCCGCCGCCACGGATCTGCTCGGCGCTGACTTCCTTGAGGCTGGCGCCCGGAACCCGGTCCTGCACCTGAGTGCTGATCGCCACGTCGGTCATCCATAGCGTCGCCGGCGGCACCCACGACCGCAGAACCCAGCCCACGCCGCCGATGCCGACCGTGATACACAGGATCGCCAAGGCATTGCGCACGGTGCGGATCGGGAAGATCGACGCCAGGCTCGGGAACGACAACACCACCGCAATCCCCAGCGCCCATTTGAAGCTTTGCGAGGTGGTCAGGTGCATGATCACCGGCAGCGCGGTGAGCAGGGCGGCGAACAGGGTCAGGGTGTGCAGCGCGAGGAACGCCCAGCGCCGTGGCGCCAGCCATTTGTAGTAGAGCGGGTCAACGATCGAGATCAGCGCCGCGATGCACAGCAGCCCGGTGAAAAACAGCTGGCCGCTGTTCCAGGTGGTGGTGATGAAGAAGAACGGCAGGACGAAAAACAGGCTTTCCTGGTGAATCATCTGCGTCGCGTAACGCAGCAGCGGCTGGGGGATTTCCCGTTTAAAGATCCGCGTGAACAGTTTGGTCAGGCTGTTTTCCAGCATCAGCCAGATCCAGCTCAGCAGCATGATCGTGGTGATCCAGCTCGCCAGCCCCTGTTGCCGGTCGACCAGAATGAAGCTGCCGACCCCGGAGATGAAACCGCCGAGCGCAATGACCCCGGGGTAGCGCTTCATCAGTTCGAGAATGCGCTGGATCAGGAGGGTCAATTTAGACATTTGGGCGGTTCACGACAGTCGAGGAAAAAACCCCGACAGAGTACCGCCCGCCGGGCCGTGTGGCGAGGCTGCCGGTCATTCCGGATGCACGGACTTGCGCCGATGCAGGCGCCAGCCGAGCAGAATCAGCACCAGCACGCCCAATCCGCCCGCCAGCAGCCACAACACCTGATCGTCGCTGAGCAGCGGTTTCTCGATCCGCAGATAACCCGGTTGCAGCAACAACTCGCGCATGGCCTTGTTCGCCGCCTCCAGCGTCACGCCTTGCAGCTCCCGCGCAGGATCGGCAAAGCGGCCATCCTCGTAGTCGCCCAGCGCGCTCCAGTAATAGTCGGCCATGGCGCTGGTGCCTTGCACGGCCCAGGCCTGGTGGGCGATGGCGGCTTGTTTCAAGCGATTGAAGGTGTCGGCGTCGAGGCCGTTTTTCAGCAGGTCGGCCTTGAGGTCTTCCAGCACCTGCTCGGCTTCGGCGATATCGCCGCGATCCAGGTCGGCGTTGAGGCTCATGAAACCGACGCCGCCGAACACTTCGCGCTCGGCCCACGGCCCGTAGGACAAACCGTGGTTCAGGCGCAACTGGCGGTATAGCGCCCACTCCAGGTATTCCTTGAGCAGGTCGAAGGTTTCGTCGTACTGGTCGTCCAGCACCGGCTCCGGCACCAGCCAGTGCAGCTTGGCACTGTTGCCGATGAAGCCGCGAGTGATCGTGCGTTCGTGGGCAGCGCTGGCGCGGATGTCCGGCAACGGACGGTGTTCGCTCGGTTCGACCGCTTCAAGTGCGCCCCACGCCCGTTCCAGATAGGCCGGCAGCAGTTTGTCGAGGTCACCAACGACAATCAGGGTCATGTTGTTCGGCGCGTACCAGGCCTTGCGCACCTTCTCCAGCTGCTCGCGAGTCAGGCCATCGACTTCGGCCCGCTGCGGGCATTTCAGGCCCAGTTCAACCGCTAGTTGATTGCTCGCGGTGTGGCCCAGGTCCTGCCGGTCGAGGAAGCGTTGCAGCCGGGTGTAATGGCCGCCGTCCTCGCGCTCGACTACCCGTTTGGCCGCGTTGATCGCGTTGTCGTCGAAGCGGGTCTGGGTCAGCAGGTCCAGCAGCAGGTCGAGGACCTTGCGCTGGTTTTTCGCCGGGGCTTCGATGACGAACGTGGTGTCGGCGTTGCTGGTGAAGGCGTTCCAGTCACCGCCGAGTGCCTGCATGCGCTCTTCGAGACCACCTTCACCGGTGGCGTCGATGCCGCTGAACAGCAAGTGTTCGAGCAGGTGCGGCAGCTCCTTTTCATTGCAGTCGAAATCATCGAGACCGACGCCGATCACCAGCCGGATCGCCACGTGCCCACGCTCGGTGCCGGGCTTGAGCAGCAATTGCAGCCCGTTGGGCAGCGCATAGCCTTCGACCTGAAAACGATCCAGGGCGAAGGCGGGCAGGGAACCGAGCAGCAGACAAGCGAACAACAGGCAACGCATAACGAGCTTCCATACGGCTGAATTGGAGATCCGTGTCGTCAGTCCGGCCGCGAGGCCGAACCTTGAGTTACTGACTGACCACAACCCCAGACGTTCAAGGCGAATGCGTGATGTCCGCCATATCGTCCGCCGCCAGCGCGCCGGTATCGGAAGTTTCCAGCACCACATAGGCGCTGCTGCAGAACAGCGAGTTCAAACGTTTCATGTCAGCAATCAGCTCCAGGTGCAACGAACTGGTCTCGATACTCTGCACGATCTTGCGTTGCAACCGGCTGACATGGGCGTGGGCCAGACGCCGTTCCTGGGCGCGAAAGCGACGTTTCTCGCGCAGCAACTGGCGGGCGCTTTCCTTGTCGCCGCTGAGGAACACCGACAGCCCGAGCCGCAGGTTGGCGATCAATTGCTGTTGCAGCCCGGCCAGCTCTTCCAGTCCGTCTTCGGAAAACGACCGGCGTTGCGAAGTCTTCTGCTGCTGCACTTTGCGCAGCATGCGTTCGATCAGGTCGCTGGCCAGTTTGAGGTTGATCGCCAGCTCAATGATCTCCGCCCAGCGACGACTGTCCTGCTCGCCGAGATCTTCGCGGGGCATCTGCGCCAGGTACAGCTTGATCGCGCTGTACAGCGCTTCGACGTCATCGGTCAGCTTGCGCATTTCCTGAGTGATGGCGGTCTGTTTGCCGCGCAGCACGTCGAGGGTCGCGTCGAGCATGTTGTCGATCAGGTCGCCCATGCGCAGGGTTTCCCGGGCGGCGTTGGCCAGTGCCAGGCTCGGCGTGACCAGCGCGGTGGGATCAAGGTGGCGGGGCTTGGCGGTGCCGTTGACCTCCGGCCGCTCCGGCAGCAGCCAGGCACACAACCGCGCCATCGGCCCGACGCTCGGCAGCAGGATCAGGCAACGCGCGGTGTTGTAGAGCAGGTGGAACCCGATGACCATTTCCTGGGGGCTGAAATCCAGGCTGTCGATCCAGTGCACCAGCGGATCCAGCACCGGAATGATCAGCAACAGCCCGATCAGTTTGTACAGCAGGCTGCCCAGCGCCACCTGCCGGCCGGCGGCGTTCTGCATGCTGGTGCTCATGAACGCCAGCACACCACTGCCGATGTTGGCGCCGATCACCAGACCGATCGCCACCGGCAGACTGATCACCGCAGCGCCGGCGAGGGTGGCGGTCAGCAGCACGGCCGCCAGGCTGGAGTAGGAAATCATCGCGAACAGCGCGCCGACCAAGGCGTCGAGCAGGATATCGCCGGTCAACGAGGCGAAAATCACCTTCACCCCTTGGGCATGGGTGATCGGCGCAGCGGCCTCGACGATCAATTGCAGCGCCAGAATGATCAGCCCAAGCCCGATGGACACGCGGCCCATCTGCCCGAGCCGCGTCTGTTTGCGCGACAGAAAGAAAATCACCCCGATAAAAATCAGCAGCGGCGACAGCCACGACAGGTCGAACGTCAGCACCCGCGCCATCAGTGCCGTACCGACGTCGGCACCCAGCATGGTCGCCAGGGCCGGGGTCAACGCCATCAGGCCCTGACCGACAAAGGACGTCACGAGCATGGCAGTCGCGTTGCTGCTCTGCACCATCGCGGTCACGAGGATGCCGGCGACAAAGGCCAGCCAGCGTTTGGACATGTTCTGGCCGATCACGTGGCGCAGATTGGTGCCGTACACCCGCAGGATGCCGGTTCGAACGATATGCGTGCCCCAGATCAGCAGGGCCACGGCAGACAGCAAATTGAGCAGGGTGAGCATGCAGACCCCCTGTAATGGCAGCGCCCCAGAGGGGCAAGTGGACGGTACCGCGCAATTTCTACGTTCTGATACTTAAGCTGTAGTTGGCTAACGGTCTGGGCGCCAGCATTGCACAGCTAAAGCGGGGATTGAAACAAAAGTGTCATGAAAACAGGTTCATGCAGCCATGAAAAAAGGGCCCGAAGGCCCTTTGATCTGTTGCGCAGCGTTCGGGTTACTGACCCGGAATATCCTTGCGCAATTTCACCGGATCCTGCTGTTTGCGTTTTTTCGCGATGGCGGTGCGCATCTTGATGTTGATCGCTTCGACCGCCAGCGAGAACGCCATGGCGAAGTAGACGTAGCCTTTCGGTACGTGCACGTCGAACGATTCGGCAATCAGTACGGTGCCGACCACCAGCAGGAACGACAGCGCGAGCATTTTCAGCGATGGGTGCTTGTCGATGAACTCGCTGATCTTGCCCGAGGCCAGCATCATCACCAGCACGGCCACGATGATCGCCGCGACCATGACCGGAACGTGGGACACCATGCCGACGGCGGTGATCACCGAGTCCAGCGAGAACACGATGTCGATGATTGCGATCTGGATGATGGTGTAGAGGAAGTTGCCGCCCTTGCCCGAAGGCTCGTCGCCAGCTTCGTCTTCACCTTCCAGTGCGTGGTACATCTCCTGGGAGCTTTTCCACAGCAGGAACAGGCCACCGAAGAACAGGATCAGGTCGCGGCCGGAAATGCCCTGGCCGAACACTTCGAACAGGTCGGCGGTGAGGCGCATGACCCAGGTGATCGACAGCAGCAACAGGATCCGCGTGATCATGGCCAGGCCAAGACCGAAGATCCGGGTGCGGGCCTGCATGTGTTTGGGCATGCGGCTGACCAGGATCGAAATCATGATGATGTTATCGATGCCCAGAACGATTTCCAGGGCGGTCAGGGTGAAGAAGGCAACCCAGATCTCAGGGTTGGTCAGCCATTCCATGTGTATTCCTTTGAGCGAGTGTTAAACCAGGACGCCAGCAATCAGCTGGCGTCCGGGTGAGTTTGGTGCCGTTACAACGTGCTGAACAGCGGGAAAGTCCCCAACAGCAAGGCTGCGACCAGTATGCACAGGCAGACCAGCACTGCCCACTTCAGGGTGAAACGCTGGTGATCGCCGAACTCGATCCCCGCCAGTGCGACCAGCAGGTATGTCGACGGCACCAGTGGGCTCAGCAGGTGAACCGGCTGACCGACGATCGAGGCACGGGCCATTTCCACCGCGGTGATGCCGTAATGGCTGGCCGCTTCGGACAACACCGGCAACACACCGTAGTAGAACGCGTCGTTCGACATGAAGAACGTGAACGGCATGCTCACCAGCGCCGTGATCACCGCCAGGTACGGGCCGAGGAAATCAGGGATCACCGCCAGCAGGCTTTTCGACATCGCATCGACCATGCCGGTGCCCGACAGGATACCGGTGAAAATGCCTGCCGCGAAGATCAGACTGACCACCGACAGCACGCTGCCGGCGTGGGCCGCGACGCGATCCTTCTGCATTTGCAGGCAAGGGTAGTTGACGATCATGGCAATACTGAACGCCACCATGAACAGCACCGGCAGCGGCAGCAGGCCGGCGATCAGGGTGCACATCAGGGCCAGGGTCAGCAGGCCGTTGAACCAGATCAGTTTCGGACGGCGGGCATCCGGGAATTGCGAGACGCTGATTTCGCTGTGATCGATTTCGTCGCCGATCAGGTGCAGCTCACCCAGACGCGCACGCTCACGTTTGCCGTAGAAGTAGGCAATGATCAGGATCGCCACCACACCGGCAGCCATCGCCGGGATCATCGGTACGAAAATGTCCGACGGGTCCACGTGCAGCGCACTGGCGGCACGGGCGGTCGGGCCACCCCATGGGGTCATGTTCATCACGCCGCCGGCGAGGATGATCAGACCGGCCATGATCCGCGGGCTCATGCCGATGCGGCTGTACAGCGGCAGCATGGCGGCCACGCAGATCATGTAAGTGGTCGCGCCGTCACCATCGAGGGAAACGACGAGCGCCAGAACGGCGGTGCCGACCGAAACTTTCAGCGGGTCGCCCTTGACCAGTTTGAGGATCTTGCGCACGGCCGGGTCGAACAGGCCGGAGTCGATCATCAGGGCGAAATACAGAATCGCGAACATCAGCATCACGCCGGTCGGCGCAAGCTTGGTAATACCTTCGAGCATCATCGGGCCGATCTTCGGAGCAAAGCCACCGAACAGGGCGAACAGGATCGGGATGATGATCAGAGCGATCAGCGCAGACAGGCGCTTGGTCATGATCAGGAACATGAACGTGATGACCATGGCGAAGCCAAGGAAAGTCAGCATGGGAATACTCCAGGCGTAGCGCGGCTAGGTAAGTGAGCGGATCGGGTTGGATCAGCGCAGAACGGGAAGCACAAGGCGTACGGGCGGAGTCGGAGCGAGGAGGCGCGTTACAGAGGACATCAGAATCACCATTGTTGTTGTTAATTGGGCCTGTCGTGCGGGCAATCACACGCGTTGGCCAACCGGTCTGTTGCCGGCAGTGGGGGCGATCCTAATCGGGGAACCTTTCAGCTACCTTTCGCGCAAGAAAGCTTTGGGCGAACGGCCAACCGGCCGTCGGATGCGGGCTAGAGTCAATGAACACGGGAAGCGGAGGGCAGGGCGATGACTGAGTTGCACAGCGGTGGCTGCCATTGCGGACATATCCGCTATCAGTTCAGCGGAGCGTTGCACGACATCGCCCACTGTCATTGTTCGGTCTGTCGAAAGGTCA
Organism: Pseudomonas sp. B34(2017); assembly: GCF_002112915.1. Taxonomy (NCBI): domain Bacteria; kingdom Pseudomonadati; phylum Pseudomonadota; class Gammaproteobacteria; order Pseudomonadales; family Pseudomonadaceae; genus Pseudomonas; species Pseudomonas sp. B34(2017). The sequence goes on from NZ_NEJA01000003.1 coordinate 88,248, forward strand.
GCGGCGGCATCGTCACCACCTGGATCACGCTGCCGGCAGCGAACTTCCAGTGGCTGGCCGGGACGCCTTCGCGCTATGACTCGTCGACCAGTTGCGCCCGGTTCTTCTGTCCGAACTGCGGCGCACAACTGGCGCTGGTAACGTTGCTCAGCCCCGAGAGCATCGATCTGACGGTCGCCACACTGGATCATCCGGAGCAGGCCGCCGCAGAGCGGCATATCTGGACCGACAGCCAGTTGCCATGGCTGCACCTGGACGAGCATTTACCTGGCGAACCCGAAGAAACCATCTGATTAAAAAACAGACAGATCCAGCGGCCGCATCGCCCCCATCCAGATTGCATGGTCGGTGTGGTCGAGCAAGTCATCGCCGGTGTCCGGGTGCAGGAACACCACCAATCCCTTGCGATTGAGCGCCAGCCACGGCAGCACATCGCCGATCAGCTCCGGGCCGAAGGCCAGCTGGCAGCTCCAGTCCGGGTGCGGGCCGACCGGGCGCTCATGCACGCGGCCCATCTTCAATGGAAATAATTGCGCGGCCTGCTCACACAGCGCCCGCGCCTGTTCGATCGTGCTGGCGTCGTAATAAACGTGGGCGTGATAACCCTTGATCGTCTGCATCGCAAACCCTCTGAATCGGTTCGAACCCTCGGCGCTGCCCGTATGTCACACGCCATACAAGGGAAAACAAAAGGGACCTCAGCCATGAAAAATGCCGAAACCCCGGCGGTGAAAGTGGTGCTCTATGGTGCCATGAGTAGCCTGGGCAGTGCGTTGATGGCTGAACTGCTGCGTCGCCAGCACGAAGTCATTGCCATCCTCGACGATCTGACGGCGCTCGCCCCACGGCCGGGGCTGCGCACCAAAAGCGGCGATCTGCTCGATGCCGAGCGGGTCAATCAGAGCGTGGCCGGCAGCACGGCAGTGATCTGCCTGCTGAATGCGCCGGGCTTGCCACTGAGCAGTGATCATGTCGAGAAATCCGTGGTGCTGGGGCCGGTGGAACAGGTGCTGGCGGTGGATGCACTGATCGATGGGCTACAGGCGGCAAACGTCTCGCGGCTGTTTGTCATCGGCGAATTCGAAGCACTGGACGATCCGGAAAACGCCGACCCGCTGCAACGCCACGCCGCTCTGGAAGTGCGCGAAGCCCTGCAAAGCAGCCCGCTGCACTGGACGCTGGTGAATGCACCGCGCAGCGTCGCCGGGCTGACGATCGAGCATTTCAATCAGGTCGGCCGCACGCTCGAACCGGGTCTGGCCGAACCGCTGGAGCGCCTGAACCGGGTAGCGGTGGGCATTGCCGATGAGCTGCGGCTGAATCTGCATCTGCGTCAGCACGTGGATTTTGTCGCCGCTTCCTGATCCGTTACACCGCAATCGACGGCAGCGCCAGCCCGGCCAGGGATTCGGCGCTGCTCGCCTGTTCGGCCATCAGCCAATCCACGAACGTCTGGATCAACGCGCCCCGGCGTTTGCGCTGCGGCAGCACCACGTAATAACCGAGGCGCGACAGGATGGTCTCAGCGATCGGCCGGCACAACAAACCCTGGGTGAGCAAGTTATCCACAAGGTGCCGCCAGCCGATGGCCACGCCCTGACCGCCAATCGCCGCTTGAATCAACAAAGTGTAATTGTCGAAGCGCAGTTGGCCCGGGGCCGGCGGTGTGCTGATGTTCAGCGCGCGAAACAGACCGCTCCAGTCGAACCAGTTGCTGCTGTTTTCCCCGCGCAGGTGCAGCAATGGAAACTCCATCAATGCCTGGGCGGGCATGGGCAGGGGACGATCCTTGAGCAATTGCGGGCTGCACACCGGGAATACTTCTTCGCTGAACAACCAGTGACTTTCGCCCTGTTTGAAGCGACCGTCGCCGAACAGCACCGCAACGTCGATATCCGGGCGCAGCATGTTGTGATTGCGCTCGCTGGTGACCAGGCTCACGTCCACCTGTGGATAAGCTTCATGGAAGCGGTGCAGACGCGGCATCAGCCAATACGCGGCGAAGGCGAAGTCGGTGGCGACTTGCAGTACTTCGTGCTGCTGTTGTGAGCTGATCGCGCTTAATCCCGCGTCGATATTCTGCAAACCAAGGGTAACTTGCTCGAACAGGATCGAGCCGACCTCGGTCAGTTCGATGCCCCGGTAGATACGATCGAACAGCCGTGTGCCGAGTTGCTCTTCCAGCCGTTTGATCTGCTGGCTGATTGCCGGTTGCGTCGTGCCGAGCTCCACCGCCGCAGCGGTAAAACTGCGATGACGGGCCGCCGCCTCGAAAGCGCGCAGCAGGTCGAGCGACAAATCACCGAGGGCTTCATACATAAGCTGTGCTTATCCTAGTCATTGTCCGGCGCGGGCTTTACCGGATATTGCGTGGACTCCATGCTCGATCGCAGCAATGTCGCATAAATATTCACTATGGAATGCCGCGATCACATGAAGCGCAAGAACATTCTTTTCATCATGGCCGATCAAATGGCCGCGCCAATGTTGCCGTTCTACGGCCCGTCGCCGATCAAACTGCCGAATCTCAGCCGCCTCTCCGAACAAGGCGTGGTATTCGATGCCGCTTACTGCAACAGCCCGCTGTGCGCACCGTCGCGTTTCACCCTGGTCAGCGGCCAGTTGCCGAGCAAGATCGGCGCCTACGACAACGCCGCCGATTTCCCCGCCGACATTCCCACTTACGCGCATTACCTGCGCCGCCTCGGTTATCGCACCGCGCTGTCGGGCAAGATGCATTTCTGCGGCCCCGACCAACTGCACGGTTACGAAGAGCGCCTGACCAGTGACATCTATCCGGCCGACTACGGCTGGGCGGTGAACTGGGACGAGCCTGATGTGCGGCCGAGCTGGTATCACAACATGTCTTCGGTGTTGCAGGCCGGGCCGTGCGTGCGCACCAACCAGCTCGACTTCGACGAAGAGGTGGTGTTCAAGGCTCAGCAATATCTGTTCGACCATATTCGCGAGGATGGCGACCAGCCGTTCTGCCTGACCGTGTCGATGACTCACCCTCACGATCCGTACACGATTCCCAAGGCGTTCTGGGATTTGTACGACGATGCGGATATCCCGCTTCCTACGACATCGGATCAGCATTCACTCGACCCGCACTCCCAGCGATTGCTCAAGGTCTACGACCTGTGGGACAAGCCGCTGCCTGTGGATAAGATCCGCGATGCGCGCCGCGCGTACTTCGGTGCATGCAGCTATATCGACGCCAACGTCGGCAAACTTCTGCAAACCCTCGAAGATTGTGGACTGATGGACGACACGGTCATCGTGTTTTCCGGTGACCATGGCGACATGCTCGGCGAGAAGGGCCTCTGGTACAAAATGCACTGGTACGAAATGGCCGCGCGAGTGCCCCTGTTGATAAGTGCGCCCGGTCAGTTCAAATCGGGCCGTGTCAGCGCTGCAGTCTCCACCGCCGATCTGTTGCCGACCTTTGTCGAACTGGCCGGCGGCAACCTGGAACCGAATCTGCCGCTCGACGGCCGTTCGCTGGTTCCGCACCTGCAAGGGCAGGGCGGTCACGACGAAGTGTTCGGCGAATACATGGCCGAAGGCACCGTCAGCCCGCTGATGATGATTCGTCGTGGCGCCTTCAAATTCATCTACAGCGAAACCGACCCTTGCCTACTCTTCGATGTGGATAACGATCCACGCGAGCGGGAAGAACTCAGCCAATCGCCACAACATCGCCAGCTGTTCGACGATTTTCTTGCCGAAGCGCGGGCCAGGTGGGACATCCCGGCAATCCACCGCGAAGTCCTCGAAAGCCAGCGTCGTCGGCGTTTTGTCGCCGAGGCGCTGACGATCGGCAAGCTGAAGAGCTGGGATCACCAGCCGCTGGTGGACGCCAGTCAGCAATACATGCGCAACCACATCGACCTCGATGACCTGGAGCGCAAGGCCCGTTATCCACAACCCTGCCAAAACCAATAACGTTAAGGGGAAGTCCATGGTCAAGTTATCCACAGTCGTGACGGTCAGTCTGCTGGCACTGGGCAGCGCATCTGCGTTCGCCGAGAGCTGCGACACGGTGAAAATGGCCGATCCCGGCTGGAGCGACATCGCCGCGACCAACGCCATCACCGGGTTTCTGCTGGATGGCATGGGCTACAAGGCCAAGGTTGACACCCTCGCGGTGCCGATCACCTTCGGAGGCTTGAAGGATGGCCAGGTCGACGTGTTCCTCGGCAACTGGATGCCGGCGCAGCAGGGCTTCTACGACAAGTTCGTCGCCACCGGTGACGTCACCCAACTGGCGAAGAACCTCGACGGCACCGAATTCACCCTGGCCGTGCCGGATTACGTGTGGAACGCGGGTGTGCATAACTTTGCCGACCTGAACAAGTACGCCGATAAATTCGAGAAGAAGATTTACGGCATCGGCTCCGGCGCGCCAGCAAACATTTCGCTGCAAGAGATCATCAAGAAAAACGACTTCGACCTGGGCCAATGGAAGCTGATCGAGTCCAGCGAACAGGCGATGCTGGCCGAAGTGTCGCGGGCGGTGAAGAAGCAGAAGTTCGTCACCTTCCTCGGCTGGACCCCGCACCCGATGAACGTGCAGCTGAAAATGCATTACCTCAAGGGCGGCGAGAAGTACTTCGGCGACACCGGCAGCGTCTACACCCTGACCCGCAAGGGCTACGCCGAGGCTTGTCCGAATGTGGGTAAATTGCTGACCAATCTTTCGTTCACTCAGGAGATGGAGAACAGCATCATGGCCGAGGTGGTGAACAAGAAGGTCAGCAATGCGGAGGCGGCGAAGGCGTGGATCAAGGCGAATCCGGGGGTGTTGGACAAGTGGCTTGATGGTGTGAAGACCGTGGACGGCAAAGATGCGTTGGCGGCAGTTAAAGCCAAACTGTAACTGCGCGGGCCGATCGTTCCCACGCTCTGCGTGGGAATGCCGCAATGGACGCTCCGCGTCCCGGGCTGCGTACAATGCGCAAAATTTCATCCGAGAGGATCCATGGCCCTCCCCAGCCGCCGCTCACTTTTCCCCTTCCTGACCTGGCTGCCCCGGCAGACCCGCGCCAGCGTCGGGCGGGACCTGGTCGTCGGCCTCAGCGGGGCGATTCTCGCGTTGCCCCAGTCGATTGCCTACGCCCTGATCGCCGGTCTCCCACCGGAGTACGGGCTCTACGCCGCCATCGTTCCGGTATTGATCGCCTGCCTGTGGGGCTCGTCGTGGCATCTGATCTGCGGCCCGACGGCAGCGATTTCGATTGTGCTGTTCGCCAGTGTCAGTCCGCTGGCTGTGCCTGCGTCTCAGGACTACATCACCCTGATCCTGCTGCTGACCTTCCTCGCCGGGATTTTCCAGTGGTTGCTCGGCCTGCTGCGCTTCGGCGCGCTGGTGAATTTTGTCTCGCATTCCGTGGTGCTGGGTTTCACCCTCGGCGCTGCGGTGGTGATTGCCATCGGTCAATTGCCGAACCTGCTGGGACTGGATCTGCCGGCCAAGGCCACGGCGCTGGCCAGCCTGATGGATCTGCTGCGCCATCTCGGGGCTGTGGATAAACCGTCGCTGGTCCTCGGTGTAGCCACGGTGGTGGTCGGAGCGTTGCTCAAACAATGGCTGCCACGCTGGCCGACGCTGTTGATGACCTTGGTCCTCGGCAGTCTGGTGGTGTGGCTGTGGCCGGCGATGTTCGGCCATGTTCAATTGGTCAGTGCATTTGTCGGGCGCTTGCCGCCGTTCAGTGGATTGCCGCTGGATATGGATCTGATCCTGCGCCTGCTGCCCAGTGCCGTGGCGGTGGGCATGCTCGGGCTGGTCACCAGCCTGTCGATTGCCCGTTCGATTTCCGCACGCTCGCAACAGTTGCTCGACGCCAACCAGGAAGTGCGCGCGCAGGGTCTTTCGAATATTGTCGGGGCGTTCTTTTCGGGATCGTTGTCCGCTGGCTCGTTCACCCGTTCCGGGCTGAGCTATGAGGCCGGGGCGTGTTCGCCACTGGCCGGGGTGTTTTCGGCGTTGTGGGTGGCACTGTTCGCGATTTTCGGTGCGGGGCTGATCGCGCATATTCCGATTCCGGCCATGGCCGGCAGCATTCTGCTGATCGCCTGGGGACTGGTGGATCATCGCGGCATTCGTGCGCTGCTGCGGGTCAGCCGGGCGGAATTCGTGGTGATGGGCCTGACCTGCATTGCCACGTTGCTGCTGGAATTGCAGACGGCAATCTACGCTGGCGTGCTGGCGTCGCTGTTTTTCTACCTCAAGCGCACCTCGCAGCCGAGAGTACAGCACTGGCGTGATGGCGAAGATGATGTACTGCGGGTCGGCGGCTCGATCTTTTTCGGCGCCAGCCACTATCTGCAAGTGCGCCTGCAACGGATGCACGGCGCGCGGGTGGTGATCGAGGCGCAGCAGATCAACTTCATCGACTATTCCGGCGTGGAAATGCTCCATCAGGAAGCCCGGCGCCTGTTGCGCCAGGATCGCAGCCTGACCTTGCGTCAGGCGCGACCGCAGGTGGTGGAGGAGTTGCGCAAACTCGAAGGGCCGGAGAAATGCCCGATCCGCTTCGAGGACTGAGGGCGCCTTACAGCGCCAACTGCCGACGCAATTCCGCCAGAACCGGCGCAGTGTCGGGACGCACACCGCGCCACAGGAAGAACGCCTCGGCAGCCTGTTCGGCCAGCATGCCCAAACCGTCCATCACCACACCCGCGCCGTGCTCGCTGGCCCAGCGGCAGAACGCGGTCGGTTCCTTGCCGTACATCATGTCGTAGCACAAGGTCTTGCCGGGCTCGATCAGGCTTGGCGCAATCGGCGGCACGTCGCCGGTGAGGCTGGCGGAGGTGGCGTTGATGATCACGTCCACCGGCTCGCGCAACCAGTCGTAACCACTGGCCGACACCGGCCCCAGATCACAGAACAGTTCGGCCAGCAGCTCGGCCTTGTCCACCGTGCGATTGGCGATGATCACCGAGGCCGGTTTTTCCGCCAGCAACGGCTCCAGCGCACCACGCACCGCGCCACCGGCGCCGAGCAGCAGAATGCGTTTGCCGGCGAGGCTGAACCCGGCGTTGACCGTCAGATCGCGCACCAGCCCGGCGCCGTCGGTGTTATCGCCGAGCAGGCTGCCGTCGTCGCGCTTGCTCAAAGTATTCACCGCACCCGCGCGTTTGGCGCGGGCAGTCAGGCTGTTGGCCAGGCGATAGGCGTCTTCCTTGAACGGCACGGTCACGTTGGCGCCGCGACCTTCCCGGAAAAACGCCGTTGCGCAGCCGGAAAAGTCCTCGAGCGGCGCCAGCAGGGTGCTGTAGTCGAGGCTTTGCCCGGTTTGTTCGGCGAACAGTTTGTGAATCATCGGCGACTTGCTGTGGCCGATCGGGTTACCGAAAACGACGTAACGATCCATCAGAAGTCCTCAGGCCTGGGCCAGCCAGTCGCGATCTTGCAGGAAGTACTCGGTCAGGCGCGCTTCTTCGCTGCCCGGCTCGGCTTTCCAGTCGTAGGCCCAGCGCACTTGCGGCGGCAGCGACATCAGGATCGACTCGGTGCGCCCGCCCGATTGCAGGCCGAACAGGGTGCCACGGTCGTAAACCAGGTTGAATTCGACGTAGCGGCCACGGCGGAATTCCTGGAACTCGCGCTGTTTGGCGGTGAAGGCGTCGTTCTTGCGCCGTTGCACGATCGGCAGGTAAGCGTCGATGTACGCATCGCCGATGGCGCGCATGAAGGCGAAACTGGTGTCGAAGTCCCACTCGTTCAGGTCATCGAAGAACAACCCGCCGATGCCGCGCGGTTCGTGGCGATGCTTGATGTGGAAATAGGTGTCGCACCAGGCCTTGTAGCGCGGGTAGACGTCCGGGCCGAACGGCGCGCAGGCCTGCTCGGCGACGCGGTGCCAGTGGATGCAGTCTTCTTCGTTGCCGTAGTACGGGGTCAGGTCGAAGCCACCGCCGAACCACCAGACCGGTTCTTCACCTTCCTTCTCGGCGATGAAAAAGCGTACGTTGGCGTGGGACGTCGGCACATGCGGGTTGTGCGGGTGGATCACCAGCGACACGCCGAGGGCTTCGAAGCCACGCCCGGCCAGCTCCGGCCGATGGGCACTGGCGGACGGTGGCAGGCCACTGCCGAAGACGTGGGAAAAGTTGACGCCGCCCTTTTCGATCACCGTGCCGTTCTCGATCACCCGGGTCCGACCGCCACCGCCGGCCGGACGGGTCCAAGCGTCTTCGACGAAGCGCGTGCCACCGTCTTCGGTCTCCAGCGCGGCGCAGATGCGGTCTTGCAGGTCGAGCAGATAGGCCTTTACGGCGTCGGTGCGGGTCGTCATGGCTTCACCTTGGATCGGGCGGAACTGCGCGGCGCCCCGCGCAAATGGGCGCGTAGCATACCATCGCAAACCGGCACGCCGCAGTTGACGAAGATCAAGCATGAGCGTTCGATAGGGACCTTCCCAAATGACCCAAGGAGTAGGCAGATGGCCAAGCGAATCCAGTTCCGCGCCCACGGCGGCCCCGAAGTGCTCGAGTACGTTGACTATCAACCGGCCGAACCCGGTCCGCAGCAGGTTCGCGTGAGCAACAAGGCCATCGGCCTGAACTTCATCGACACCTACTACCGCAGCGGTCTTTACGCGCCACCGGCGTTGCCTTCGGGCGTGGGTGCGGAAGGCGCCGGCATTGTCGAGGCCGTGGGCAGCGAGGTCACCCGATTCAAGGTCGGTGACCGTGTGGCGTACGGCAGCGGCCCGTTGGGCGCGTACAGCGACGTCCACGTTCTGCCGGAAGCGAATCTGGTGCACCTGCCCGACGCCATCAGCTTCGAAACCGCCGCCGGCGTGATGCTCAAGGGCCTGACCGTGCAATACCTGCTGCGCCAGACCTACGAACTCAAGGGTGGCGAAACCATTTTGTTCCACGCAGCGGCCGGCGGTGTCGGCTTGCTCGCCTGCCAATGGGCCAAGGCCCTGGGCGTGAAGCTGATCGGCACCGTCAGCTCGAAAGCCAAAGCCGATCTGGCCAAGGCCCACGGCGCCTGGGAAACCATCGACTACAGCCACGAAAATGTCGCCCAACGGGTGCTGGAATTGACCGACGGGATAAAAGTCCCGGTGGTCTACGACGGCGTCGGCAAGGACACCTGGCCGGCTTCGCTGGACAGTGTGGCGCCCCGTGGCCTGCTGGTGAGCTTCGGCAATGCGTCGGGCGCGGTGGACGGGGTGAACCTGGGGATTCTGGCGGCGAAAGGTTCGCTGTACGTCACCCGTCCGACCCTGGCGACCTACGCCAATAACGCCGAAAACCTGCAGCGCATGGCCGACGAGCTGTTCGGGATGATCACCAGCGGCAAGCTGAAAGTGGATATCAGCCAGCGTTATCCACTGGCTGATGCGGCGAAAGCGCAGACCGAGCTGTCTGCACGGCGCACCACGGGCTCCACTGTTCTGCTGCCCTGACCACCGATGACCTCGGCTCATCTTCATGACTGTACCGGGGTCTTTTCCGTCGTCACGAAAAACGGCGTCTTGCCGGCCAGGGTGGTTTCGAATTCCTGACGGGCAAGACGCTTCACCTCCACCCCCAAAACACCCGGCAGCCTGAGCAATGCACTGGCCTGTCCTTCGACTTGCAACGCATCTTCAATGACGCTCTGTGCGTTGGCTGTCAGTACGTCCTCGGCTATGACCAGACGCATGCGTGTCCCCTCGGGCTGTCGATCAATCTGCACCTGGACATCGGTGTTCTGCAGCTGCGGCAAAAGCTGTCGGAGTACGTGCAACACCTGTGACTGAGTGATGATCGCGCCCCCCAGTTTGATCGATGTTTCCACCCGCCCCTCAAGCGCCAGTACCGGCATGGAACTGCCACAGTCGCACTTCGTCACTGTGCGCAGGATTCGCCCACGATCGCCGATCCGGTAACGCAACAACGGCACATGATCAGGCAGCAGCGGTGTCAGTAAGAACTCACCGGTTTCTTCTTCAGCCACAGCTTGAAGGGTCAACGGATCAACCACTTCGAGCAGCATGGCATCGGCATGCAGGTGATAAAAGCCATGCTCCAGATGAGCACACTGAAAACCGATGGGGCCGGTCTCCGTCGAGCTGTAGCCCAACGAGCGAATGTTGAGCATCGGCCAGTCCCGGGCCAACTGGTCGCGCAGCGTTTTACTGCAGGGTTCTCCAATGTAGTAAAGCCACTTCAGGCTGCACAATTGCACAGCGCCGACTTTCTTATGATTGAACAACGCGGTGGCGAAGGAGGATGTGCATATCAACGCATCTGCCTTGTGTGCCTCAATGAGCTCGGCAACGCGCTGCACGCCCATCTGTGAACCGGCAGGCAGCAGGCGTGCGCCAATGTGCTCGACGATGGCTGCCGCGTATTGAAAGGCACCCTGCATTTCCCCGGCTGTCAGGCAGTTGACGACCACCTCAGGGCGTTCGTCCGTCGCACCGAACATCCGTGCCCCCAAGGGCACGATTGCAGCGTTGAACGCCCAGGAATGGGTGATCTGTTTGCGATTGCCGGTGCTGCCTCCCGAGGTCAGGGTCAGTCCGCCGCCCGGTGCTCGATGGGAAGCTTCACCGAGCGCGGAAAACAGCACGCCGCCGGACTCGTCTTCCACCGCCAGAACCGGCAATCGATGCAGATCGGCCAATCCCCGCACTTCCAGGATTCGCGGATACAGCGCACGAAACCACGGCAGTGAACGCGCGTGAGCCAATTTATGCACAAGCGCCTCGGTCCAAACGTCGGTGACCGGTTCATTGCTCATTGCCGCGCCCTCCCTGACGAATGCCCAACTCATCAAATCCGCTACGGACGGCGTTCGCCAGAGACTCCAGATGGAGCTGACTGTGGCTCGCGCTGATGGCCAGACGCAAAATGGCCTCGCCCTTGGCCACCACCGGAAACACCGCGGTGGTGACCGCCATGCCCTGCCGGCGCAAATGCTGCGCCAAGCTTATCGCATCTCTCTCGGCCCCGACACGGATAAAACGAATGGGAGACGCGACGTGATGATTGCCCAGCACCGGCCCCAGCAACCTGTCGACCGTGGCGATGTTTCGCCACAACGCCGCCTGCAACTGCTCCAGTTCCGGGGACAAATGGATTTTGCCGGAAGCGACTGCCGCACCTACCCCGCCAACGGACAATGGCCCGCCAAACGTGTAAGTCGACGCATGGCGCCGAATCATCTCGGCATCGGCTTCGGTGCGCACAGTGATTGCCCCACCGGTTGCACCGAACGCCTTGGACAGCGACGACAGGAGGATCAGCCGGCCGCGCTGGCGTTCATCCGCCGCGTCCAGAGCGTAACCACCTCCGGCCAAGCCATGGATCGAGGTACCGTGGGCGTCATCCGCATAGAGATAACCGTCGAAACGCTCCGCCAGTTGCAGCAGCCGATTGATAGGGTACACACCGCGCATTGAGCCAATGCTGTCGGTCAGGATGATCGGGGTATTACCCGCCGCGACTGCCGTTGAACACGCTTCTTCGACCTGCTCTACGTCGCTGCAATCGCGGCGCTGTATCGGGCCGAATTGCCAGAGAATGCCTTGCAGCACTTGCATCGAAGCATGAGCGGCACGGTCGACAATCCAGCACGGGCCACGACGCATGGGATACGAGGGCATCTCGCCGGAGCCGAGCAGCGGCAGACAGCCAAGATGTGCACTGCCCACCGAGTTAAAGGTGACTGAATGCCCCTGAAATATCCGGTTCAGCAGTTCATCCAGCTCACGCATGGGTGGCAACAGCGCCCTAGTTCGTGCGGCGGCGAACTGCACACCGAAAGACTCCGCAGCGCTCATGGCTCCTCGAATCAAACGAGGATCACATTCCAGGCCCAGATAAGAGCAGGAAAGAAACTCGGTCAGCCGTTCGCCGTTGTCGAGTTCGATCTCCTTGCCTTCACGCTTATCCAGCTTCAGGCCGTTCAGCCCTGCATCGAACAGCTGTTGCTGATCGTCACGCGCTTGCCGGACACGGTTTTTGATCCAATTGACGGTCGGTTGAAAGGTGTTCATCGGGATACCTGCAAAGAGGGAGAGCGGCGATAGACCTGGACATGCCAGAGCTGGGTTCTTTCTCGTGCAATGTCTGCCTGGTACTGGTGGGTGATATCGCAGAAGCCAGCGCAATCGGGTCGCACCACATGCAAATGCCCCCGCATGACCACCTGTGCGTTTTCCGACAGCGCCGGGGCCAGGCGCTGCAAAACGTTCTTGCCGGCCGCTTCGGGCATGAAAGAAGGCACGTCCGACAGCGATACGAAATCGATGTCGGCTTCCCCGGCAGCACAGTCAAGGATGTCAGCCTGCATCACACGTAACTCGCACTGCCGAAGTCCCTCACGGGCCCGCTGGAAGATCTGCGGATCGCACTCCAGCGGAAAGCCTTGTGGATAACGCAGCTCACCGAAAAACAGCATTTGCAGGAAAAAGCTCTCGCGGACCACTTGAGTGGTGAACAACGTATGGAAAATTCCCAGATACGCCGCGCGGGAACTGATCCCGAGGTTGTTGGGTGGAAACGCGCCCTTGTACAACAACGAATTGAGGACCGCCGCGTTTCCCAGCAAAGCGATCACGGCTTTCCAGCGCCTGAGCGGAAAGCGGGCTCGGTAATATTCCGTTTGTTCGTCAAGCTGGCTGAACTGAAAAATGCCCCGGCCGGCCTTGCCGGTAAACAGTCCGGTGATCTTCGCCAACCGCTTCAGGGTTTGCTCGAATGCGCCCATGTAGATCGGCGCTTCCCAACGTCGGGACTGGAAGAAAGCGGACAACCAGCGACGATCCGCCGGCGGTAAAACCAGTTGCTGGAAAAGAGAGCGGCGCCGCGCCCGCATACTTTCCATTCGATAGCCCATGAACGCCATGAACGACTCGTGATCGGTCTGTTCCAGCAGGGCAAACCGCAATCGGGTAAACGCCAGTTGCGGCGCGCTGATATCGGTACAGGTCATGCGTGTCGGGGAGGCGGCCAATAACGGCAACAGCCGGCCGCCGCATCCGGCGATACCCAGCACGTGCCCGGCACGTCTGGGCAGGATCGCGTACTCAAGCGCGGTGTCCTCATCCCCGAGCGTGTAGTTGAGCCGGTCGAAATAATCAGCCATGTCTGCCTCCAGCCATCTGATCTGAACATCGGCGGGCGGCCTTCATTGGTTGGCCAGGGCGTGGAGGAAGTCATAACCGGGCGCCAGCCCGTTTTGCCAGGCCTCGAACTGCTCATAGACCGCCTCAAGCATGTTGCCGGTCAGGCGCAGGCTGGTTTCCATCACGGTGGCAATCGCATCCCAGTCTTCCTGACGCTTGCAGGTGCGCTGCAGCATGAGTTTGATTTCGTTGAAGTGCTCGATATCAATGTCGGAATGTGCAATGAAGAATGTAAGTTGAGCGGGTTTTAGCGACAGTGTTTCACTCAGACTATCTATGAGCGGAGTAATGAACTGGTAGGCATTTTCTGCCCAATAACTATAACCAAGTCGTTGTAGCGGATTACCGGTAAAGGAAATCCAGTATAAGTACGCGATCAATACATCTGTAGCCGGAAGTGCAGGCGGAATATCAAACACTTCATTCTTCAAACCAAGACTCATGACATCGTGTAGTGCCATCTTTTCATGGCCGACTTCCTGTGCCGCATGTTCAAAACAGAACTTTGCATACACAGGATTATCCGCATGTCGGACACCGACCAATCCTTGATTTCGCGCATTGTGCGCCGTGTAGTGAAAAGTCTGAATCATGTAGATCGCATACAAGGCTTTGGAAACGCTGCCCTCACGGATGGCTTTCACCAGCCGCGAACTTTCCAGAATATCGGCCCATGACTTTTCGATTCGCTCATCGAGCAGGCTTAATTGTTGTTCAAAACTGAGAGGCGTATTCATCAACGGAGGTCTCCAATGGGTTGGCGAGCAGGTGGGCAGACTGTTGAAGTGCCGTGAGGATTTGCTGCCATTGAGCCGAGAGCAGCCAGTAATCGCCGCGTTGGCGTTGTTCGATGTGCAGCGCGTCGGTGGTAATGGGCGTCAAGCCGAAGCGCTGGAACAATCGCCGCTGCGGTGATCGGCAGAGCGCGGTAACCCCTTCATAACCCCGCGTGACCGCCCATTCCGTGGCAGCCGCCAGCAGGCCGTTGATCGACATGGGGAACTGAGTTTGTGAGTGACTGATCAAGCGACTGAACTCGACATGGCGCGACAGCGTCGTGGCGGGAGACAGTTGCTGCTGCGCCAGTGAGGCCCATTCGAACGGCGCAGGGGTCACTCTCAATACGGCCGTGGGCCTGTCGTGCTGATACAACAGAAAGTGGGTACTGCGCGAAATAATCGCCAGGCGTGTTTCAAGTGACCTGGCTCTGGGTGTCAACATGTAGTGTTGCAATCGCAGCCGGAAATGGCGAGAAACAAACCGTTCAAACTCTCGTGTGTCTGATCCTGCTTCAAGAATAACGATGCGATAGTTTTCATGACGCCTTTTAAAGGTCGTCTGAATCTCCTGCAGATAATCCGTTAATTGCGAATCCCTGATATCCATTTCTTCTCCGCAGCCGTTAACTTTTCGAAGTTTTCTGAGCGCATTGAAATAATGAATGGTTTTAGAAAAATCGCCACTGTGTGGCTTCTGAGAATAACGTCGGAAAAATTACAACAATTGAATACTTAAAGATTCATCTGACGTAGAAAGGAAAATTTAAAACCAAAACCCGAGTTATTACTTCAGATACATGAAGGAAAAATCGCAGGCACGCGTAGTACTCCTCGCCATGAAAGCCGAGGAGCACTCAAAAATTAACCAAGGGTGGTATCAGGCCGGACGCACGATATTGCCGGTGGCCAGATCCCGAATCAGACTCGGATTCTTGCGACCGCCAAGCGCTCCGCCAAGCACCAGATCGACCTGACCACGGAAATACTGCTCGACCCGCAAGCGCGTGCGCGCTGCCGGCCGCCCCTGCGGATTGGCCGACGTCGAAATCAACGGCCCTACCAGCGAGCACAGATCCCGCACCTGCGGATGATCGCTGACCCGCAGCGCCACGGTGTCATGCACCCCGGTCACCCACTCTGGCAACAGGTTCTGGTGCGGCACCAGCCAGGTGTTCGGGCCCGGCCAGGTGCTGGCCATGCGGTCGATCCAGTCCTGCGGGAAATCCTCGAACAGAAAATCGAACTGACGAATGTTGTCGGCGACGAGGATCAAGCCCTTGTCCACCGAACGGTTCTTGATCGCCAGCAGGCGATCCACCGCTTCTTCATTCCAAGGATCGCACCCCAGCCCCCAGACGGCTTCGGTTGGATAGGCAATCACCGCCCCGGCGCGAACCTCTCGTGCGGCTTGTTGCACACGCCAACTGTTGACCATGAAAAACTCTCCGCAAACAGGTTTCGCGCAGTTTACCGATCTTCAATGTAAAACCTAGCTCACGCGCGCAAACCAGCGGCCGTTTTCGCACACCGCGCGGCCATCCATCTCCAGTTCGGTGAGTGCCGCCAGCACTTTGGGGAGCGCCCAGCCACTGCTGTCGGCCAGCCCCTCGCTGGTGTGCGGCGCCGCGTGCAGCAAGCTCAACAACGGGTTCTCCGGATTCGCTGCGGCTGTGGATACCGGCAGATGCTGCCAGCCGCGCAGGGCTTCGAGAATATGCTCGATGGTTTCCACCAACACGGCTCCGTCGCGTATCAGTTGATGACAGCCCCGAGCGCCGGGGTGATGGATCGAACCCGGAATGGCGTACACCTCACGCCCCTGTTCCGCCGCCAGCCGCGCGGTGATCAAGGAACCGCTGGCGACACTGGCCTCGACCACCAGCACGCCGAGGGACAAGCCGCTGATGATGCGGTTGCGTCTTGGGAAGTTGCTCGCCGTCGGCCCGGTGTCCAGAGGAAACTCCGAAAGCACCGCACTGCCGGACGCAATCATCGCGTCCGCCAGCCGACGGTTGCGCTGTGGATAAAAGTTTTCCAGGCCAGTACCGAGCACGCCGACCGTTTGCCCGCCGACGTCGACAGCGGCTTGATGCGCCGCCGCATCGATGCCCAGCGCCAGGCCACTGGTGATGACAAACCCGGCACCCGCGAGACTGCGGGAAAACGCAGCGGCAGTGTCCATGCCCGGACGGGAAGCGCGGCGACTGCCGACCATCGCCAGCTGCGGTTTTTCCAGAATCCGTGGGTTGCCAGCGACGAACAGCAAGGGCGGCGGGTCGGGAATCTGCGACAGCAAGGCCGGGTAATCCGGGTGATCCCACATCAACAAATGTTGATCCGGACGCTCTAGCCAGCGCAATGCATGGCTGGCGCCGTCGCGAACTTCAGGGCAGCGTCGGGCCTCGGCGCAGGCCGCCGGCAAACCCAGCGAACGCCAGGCGGTGGCCGGTGCGCTGATCGCCTTCGAGGCGCAGCCGAAGGCTTCGAGCAGTTTGGTGAATCGCTTGGGACCGATTTCCGGCAAGCGGTGCAGGCGCAGGCGCGCTTCCAGTTCTGCCGGCGACACCGACGGGGAGACAGGCATCATCATGGATCATCCTTGATCGTTATAAGGCCCGAACCTTTCGGAACAAGCTGTGGATAACTCTGTTGGTAACTTGTGAAGCCAGCTAAGGATTTCGCACCTTGTCCAGCACCGCCAGCGAGCGCGATGCGTTCAGCACGAGGCCGTAACTGAGTTTGTCGTAGGTGCGAAACACCATCAGCAATCCGGCGCGTTCATCCGGTATTTTCAGCGGTTGACCGGTGATCCGGTCACGCACGGTTTCCCCGGTTTTCATCACCACCAGCACGTTGCCCTCCGCCAGGCCGTCGCGTTTGCCTTTGTTCAGGGTCACCACGTCCATCGCGCCGATCTGCGTGACGCCGCGCGGCACATCGATGATCAGGCCGTTGATGTCGGTGGAGGGCGCGCTGGGCATGAAGGTCGAGTTGATCGAACGCTCTTCGCCGCTGAACAAGCGGTCGCCGAGGCGCACTTCCTGGGTCGTGCGTTGCAGGGCGAGGGTGGCGACGTCGCCTTCGGTGGCGACGATCTCACCACCGCCGATGTCGTCGGCGTTGATCCCCAGAAACTCCTTGCTCTGCGGATCGGTGTAGACCTTGCCCTGGCGGAAGATGCCGTAGACCGGCTGGTTCGGATCGAAATGGCCACGGGCGAAGATCCGGTCACCGGTGCCGCTGAGCACCCGTTCGGCATCGCCGGCGACGATGTACGGCGCCTTGTCGAAGTCCTCGACCTTGTCGACGATGCGGTTGCTCAGCAGAAAGCTGTTGATCGATTTGAGCGGAATGCTCGGAATCGCATCGGCCACCGGACTGGTGCGGATGCGCGGCGACAGCTTGATGGTGCCGCGTGACTCGCCGCGATTGACGGTCAGGCGCGGCTGGCCGTTGACGTAACTGAGCGTCAGCGTGTCGCCCGGATAGATCAGGTTGGGGTTTTCGATCTGCGGATTGGCCCGCCACAACTGCGGCCACTGCCAGGGTTCGCGCAAATATTTACCGGAGATGTCCCAGAGCGTATCCCCCGAAACCACCGTGTATTGCTGTGGAAAACCTTCCTTGAGTTGCACTTGCCCGTACGCGGTACCGGCCGAGGCCAGAAACAGCAGGGCGAGTAGTGATTTCCTCATGCGGTGAATCCCTTTATTATGTGCGTTCGCGTGAAACGCCAGAGCCCCCGTGGCTCGCTCCCTGCTCTATGCTGAAAATCAAGGAGCTACGTTTCACAACGGTAGCCTGCATCTTCGGACCCGCCAGGCCATCGCCCGACTTTACCTCACACGTGCAGCAATCAAGCTTATGGCCATTTTGAACATCCTCGAATTTCCGGACCCGCGTCTGCGCACTATCGCCAAACCTGTGGCTGTAGTGGACGACGAAGTGCGTCAGCTGGTCGATGACATGTTTGAAACAATGTATGAAGCGCCGGGCATCGGCCTTGCCGCGACCCAGGTCAACGTGCACAAACGTATCGTCGTGATGGACCTTTCCGAAGACCGCACCGAACCGCGGGTGTTCATCAACCCCGAGTTCGAACCGCTGACCGACGAAATGGAGCAATACCAGGAAGGCTGCCTCTCGGTGCCGGGTTTCTACGAAAACGTCGACCGCCCGCAGAAGGTCAAAATCAAGGCTCTGGACCGTGATGGCAAGCCTTACGAACTGATCGCCGAAGGCCTGCTCGCCGTGTGCATCCAGCACGAATGCGACCACCTCAACGGCAAGTTGTTCGTCGATTACCTGTCCACGCTCAAACGCGACCGGATCAAGAAGAAACTGGAAAAGCAGCACCGCCAGAACGCTTGATGCCCCTCTCCAAAGGCTTGCTGCGGCAAGCCTTTTTCTTTTTATGAGACTCCCCCATGACTGAGCCACTGCGCATCGTTTTTGCCGGCACCCCGGAATTCGCCGCCGAACACCTCAAGGCCCTGCTGGACAGCCCTTACGAGATCGTTGCGGTCTACACCCAACCGGATCGCCCGGCCGGGCGTGGGCAAAAACTGATGCCGAGCCCGGTCAAACAGCTCGCCCTGGAAAACAATATCCAGGTGTTGCAGCCGCCGACCCTGCGCAACGCTGACGCTCAAGCCGAGCTCGCTGCGCTCAAGCCGGATTTGATGGTGGTGGTTGCCTACGGCCTGATCCTGCCGCAAGCGGTGTTGGATATTCCGCGCCTGGGCTGCATCAACAGCCACGCCTCGCTGCTGCCACGCTGGCGCGGTGCGGCGCCGATCCAGCGCGCCGTGGAAGCGGGCGATGCCGAGAGCGGCGTCACCGTCATGCGTATGGAAGCGGGCCTCGATACCGGGCCGATGCTGCTTAAAGTCGTGACCCCGATCAGCGCCGAAGACACCGGCGGCAGCCTCCATGATCGCCTTGCCGAAATGGGCCCGCCCGCCGTGGTGCAGGCGATTGCCGGTCTGGCCGCTGGCACCCTGGAAGGCGAAGTGCAGAACGACGAGCTCGTCACCTACGCGCACAAACTGAACAAGGACGAAGCACGCCTCGACTGGAGCCGTCCGGCCGTCGAGCTGGAACGTCTGGTTCGCGCCTTCAATCCATGGCCGATCACCCACAGCACGCTCAACGGCGAAGCGCTGAAAGTGCTGGCGGCGACACCGGCCGAAGGCAAAGGCGCACCGGGCACGATTCTCGGCGCCAGCAAGGACGGCCTGCTCGTCGCCTGTGGCGAACAGGCTCTGTGCCTGACCCGTCTGCAATTGCCCGGCGGCAAGGCGCTGAACTTCAGCGATCTGTTCAACAGCCGTCGTGAGAAATTCGCCACCGGCACCGTGCTGGGTGCAGCGGTGGACGCACAATGAACCCACGTCTGGCCGCCGCCAAGGCACTCGCCGCCGTTCTGAGCGGCAAGGCTTCGCTCAATAGCTCCCTGCCGACGCAACTGGACAAGGTCGAGGATCGCGATCGCGGCTTCACTCAGGACCTGGCGTTCGGCACCGCGCGCTGGCAGCCACGCTTGTCGGCGCTGGCGGAAAAACTGCTGCAGAAGCCGTTCAAAGCCGCGGACGCCGATGTCGAGGCGCTGCTGCTGGTCGGCCTCTATCAACTGCTCTACACCCGCGTTCCGCTGCACGCCGCCATTGGCGAAACCGTCGGTTGCGCCGACAAGCTGAAAAAGCCGTGGGCCAAGGGCTTGCTCAACGCCGTACTGCGCAATGCCCAGCGCGAACATGAGGCGATCTTCGCCGAACTGGAACGCGATCCGGTGGTGCGCACCGCCCACCCGCGCTGGCTGCAAAAATCCCTGAAGGCCTTCTGGCCTGAGCAATGGGAAGCCATCTGCGAAGCCAACAACGCGCATCCGCCGATGATCCTGCGGGTCAACCGTCGTCATCACAGCCGTGACGCATACCTGGGTCTGCTGATAGAAGCGGGAATCGCTGCGCAGCCGTGCACTTTCAGCCGCGACGGCATCGTGCTGGATGCTGCTGCCGACGTGCGCAGCCTGCCTGGCTTCGCCGAAGGCTGGATCAGCGTGCAAGACGAAGCCGCGCAACTGGCCGCCGACCTGCTCGACCTCGCGCCGGGCCAGCGAGTGCTGGACGCCTGCTGCGCGCCGGGCGGCAAGACGTGCCACATCCTCGAAGCCGAACCGGCACTGGCCGGCGTGGTGGCGGTGGACCTGGAAGCCAAGCGTCTGGTGCGGGTCAAGGAAAACCTCGAACGCCTCGGTCTGAATGCCGAACTGATCGCCGCCGACGGTCGCGACACGGCAGCGTGGTGGGACGGCAAGCCGTTCCAGCGCATTCTGCTCGACGCGCCGTGCTCGGCCACCGGCGTGATCCGCCGTCACCCGGACATCAAGCTGACCCGTCAGGCCGACGACATCGCCGCCCTCGCGCAACTGCAAGGCGAGTTGCTCGACGCGATGTGGAAAACCCTCGAAGTGGGCGGCATTCTGCTCTACGCCACCTGCTCGACCTTGCCGACCGAGAACACCGAAGTGATCGCCGCGTTCCTTGAGCGCACGCCGGGCGCGCGGGAGCTGGATCTGGCCACCGCCGCCGGGATCAAGCAGCCCCATGGTCGCCAATTGCTGGCCCAGCAGGGCGGGCATGACGGGTTCTACTACGCCAAGCTGATCAAGATCGCTGCCGCGCGCGGCTAAACGGATTCAATGGAGTGACTGGATGAAAATCATCATCCTCGGTGCGGGACAGGTCGGCGGTTCGCTGGCTGAACATCTGGCCAGCGAGGCCAATGACATCACGGTGGTCGACACTGACGGCGACCGTCTGCGCGATCTTGGCGATCGCCTCGACATCCGCACCGTGCAGGGCCGAGGCTCGCTGCCGAACATTCTGCGTCAGGCCGGTGCCGACGACGCCGACATGCTGGTCGCGGTGACCAACAGCGACGAAACCAACATGGTTGCCTGCCAGGTCGCTCACACCCTGTTCCACACTCCGACCAAGATTGCCCGGGTGCGCGAAGCGTCTTATCTGACCCGCGAGGAGCAACTGTTCCAGAACGAGGCGATTCCGGTCGATGTGCTGATCAGTCCCGAGCAGGTGGTCACCAACTACATCAAGCGTCTGATCCAGCATCCCGGCGCCTTGCAGGTGATCGATTTCGCCGAAGGCCAGGCACAACTGGTCGCGGTGCGCGCCTACTACGGCGGGCCGCTCGTAGGCCAGCAGCTGCGCCAGTTACGCGAACACATGCCGAATGTGGAAACACGGGTGGCCGCGATTTTCCGCCGCGATCGACCGATTCTTCCCCAGGGCGACACGGTGATCGAGGCCGACGACGAAGTCTTCTTCATTGCCGCCCGTGCGAACATTCGCGCGGTGATGAGCGAAATGCGCCGGCTAGACGAAAGCTACAAGCGCATCGTCATCGCCGGTGGCGGGCAGATCGGCGAGCGGCTGGCCGAGGCCATCGAAAGCCGCTATCAGGTGAAGATCATCGAGATGAATCCGGCGCGCTGTCGTTATCTCTCCGACACCCTCGACAGCACCGTGGTGTTGCAGGGCAGCGCGTCGGATCGCGACCTGCTGCTGGAAGAGAACATCGCCGACGCCGACATCTTCCTCGCCCTGACCAACGATGATGAAGCCAACATCATGTCGTCGCTGCTGGCCAAGCGTCTGGGCGCGAAGAAGGTGATGACGATCATCAACAACCCGGCCTACGTCGACCTGATCCAGGGCGGTGACATCGACATCGCCATCAGCCCGCAACTGGCAACCATCGGCACCTTGCTGGCGCATGTGCGGCGCGGCGATATCGTCAGCGTGCACTCATTGCGCCGTGGCGCGGCGGAAGCCATCGAAGCGGTGGCCCACGGAGATTCGAAGTCGAGCAAGGTCATCGGCAAGGCCATCGAAAACATTGCGCTGCCGCCGGGAACTACCATTGGCGCGATCATCCGCGATGAAGAAGTGATCATCGCCCATGGCGACACGGTGATTGCCGCCGGCGACCATGTGATTCTGTTCCTTGTGGATAAAAAGCATATTCGCGATGTGGAGAAGCTGTTCCACGTGGGCCTGAGTTTCTTCTGATCGACCTAGAGGCGAAACCGATGATCGAATCCCTGGAAAAAATGCTCGCCAAGGGTGTGGATAACTCGCTGCTGCGCTTCGGCTTGGGCAAGGGTTATCTGGATCTGGGGGACAACGCCAAAGCGGCCGAACATTTCCAGCGTTGTGTCGGCTTCGATCCGAAGTATTCGGCGGCGTGGAAACTGCTGGGCAAGGCGCAACTGGCGCTGGGTGATCTGGCGGCTGCTCGCCAGGCGTGGGAGCAGGGGCTGGAAGCGGCCCGGGCCCATGGCGACAAGCAGGCCGAAAAGGAAATGACGGTGTTTCTGAAGAAGCTCGAACGGCAGAAGCCGTAACGGCTGTGGATAACCCGCTTTGTCAGGTTATCCACAATTGCACATCGCCGATCAGTACCAACGCGCCTCGCCCGGCGGACGCTTCTTGAAGCGTTTCATGCTCCACATGTACTGGCTCGGATAAGCGGCCACATAACGCTCGACTACCTGACTCATTGCCGCGCAGGACGTTTCGGTGTCGGTGCTGTACATGGCTTCCGGCGCCGCTTCGAGGATCACCTTGTAGCCGGAACCGTCCGGCAGACGCAGGGCGTGCAGGAATACGCCGACGGCCTTGCCACCGGCGAGCATGTTCGGTACGAACTTGCTGGTCAGGGCCTGAGTGGCGAAGAACGGCACGAAGATCCCGGCGGATTCCGCCGGTTCCGGATCCGCGGGAATCCCCACCTGGCCGCCCTTGCGCACTTCCTTGATGACACTGAGGATGCCTTCCTTGGTCGACGCCGCCACGCGGTTGCCCAATTGCACCCGCTGCTTGCGCAGCAATTCATCCACAGCCTTGAGCTTTGGTGGTCGGTAGAAAATTATCGGTTTGCACTGGCTGCAATAGAAGTGGTTGAGCACTTCCCAGTTGCCCAGGTGACTGGTGATGCCAACCACGCCCTTGCCCGAGGCCAGCGCGTCTTTCAGCACTTCAAGGCCTTCGACTTCGCGTACCAGGTCGATGGAGCGCTGGGCCGGCCAGATCCAGGCGCAGGCGCTTTCGGTCAGAGACTTGCCGATGTCCTTGAGGCTCTGGCCGACCAGACGCTCGCGTTCGGCCGGGTCCATCTGTGGAAAACATTTGGCCAGGTTGATCCGCACCACATCGCGGGAGCGGTTGGGGGTTTTCCACATGATCCAGCCGATCGCCGAACCCACGGCCTGTACGGCCCGCCAAGGAAGCAGGGCAAACAGCCGCAGAGCGCCAACCAGCATGGCGCCTTTAAACTTTTCCACAGGTCACTCCTGATCTTGTGCTGTGCGCGAGGCGGCCATTCTAACGCCGTTGGCGAGCTGCGCGTAGCGGTCGCAGTCCTGAGTGTGATCCATGACCATGCCCGAGGCCTGCATCAGCGCGTAGCAGATGGTCGGGCCGACGAAGGTGAAACCGGCTTTTTTCAGACCTTTGCTCATGGCCACGGCCTGCGGGGTGATGGCCGGGACTTCGCTGCGATCCTTGAAATGATTGATCACCGGGCGGTTATCCACAAACGACCAGAGAAACGCCACCGGATCTTCCAGCGCCAGCCAGGCCTGGGCGTTGCGCCGGGCCGCGTTGAGCTTGAGGCGGTTGCGGATGATTCCCGGATCGAGCATCAATTCATCGATTTCCGCGTCGCTCATTTGCGCCACGCGCTGTACGTCGAAGCCGAACAACACCTCGCGATATCGCTCGCGCTTGCGCAGCACGGTGATCCACGACAGCCCGGCCTGGAACCCTTCGAGCAAAAGCAACTCGAACAAACCCTGCGCATCGCGTAGCGGCGTACCCCACTCCTGATCGTGGTAAGCCATGTACAGCGGATCTTCGTTGCACCAAAAGCAGCGTGGCATAAGGCTCCAGGGGGTGGAGGTGCGACTGAATCGGGTATACTCCCGCTCTTTAAATCGCAGCCCAAGAAACAGGTGAATTTCGTGAGCCAGCCTACGCCAGCCGTGCGTACCTTCCAAGACTTGATCCTCGCGCTCCAGCAGTACTGGGCCGAGCAAGGTTGTGTGGTACTTCAGCCCTACGATATGGAAGTAGGCGCCGGCACTTTCCACACCGCGACATTCCTGCGCGCCATCGGCCCGGAAACCTGGAACGCCGCTTACGTGCAGCCAAGCCGCCGTCCGACTGACGGCCGTTACGGCGAAAACCCGAACCGTCTGCAGCACTACTACCAGTTCCAGGTGGTCCTGAAGCCGAACCCGGACAACTTCCAGGAACTGTACCTGGGCTCCCTCAAGCATGTCGGCCTGGACCCGCTGGTCCACGACATCCGCTTCGTCGAAGACAACTGGGAATCGCCGACCCTCGGCGCCTGGGGTCTGGGCTGGGAAGTCTGGCTGAACGGCATGGAAGTGACTCAGTTCACCTACTTCCAGCAAGCGGGCGGCATCGAGTGCTACCCGGTGACCGGCGAGATCACCTACGGTCTCGAACGTCTGGCCATGTACCTGCAAGGCGTGGATTCGGTCTACGACCTGGTCTGGGCTGACGGTCCGTTCGGCAAAGTGACCTACGGCGACGTGTTCCACCAGAACGAAGTGGAGCAGTCCACCTACAACTTCGAACACGCCAACGTCGACAAACTGTTCGAACTGTTCGACTTCTATGAAAGCGAAGCCAAGCGCCTGATCGAACTCGACCAGCCGCTGCCGTTGCCAAGCTACGAAATGGTCCTGAAGGCCTCGCACACCTTCAATCTGCTGGATGCGCGCCGGGCGATCTCGGTGACTGCGCGTCAGCAATACATTCTGCGCGTTCGCACCCTGGCGCGTTCCGTCGCCCAAGCCTACCTGCTGGCCCGCGCCAAGCTGGGCTTCCCGATGGCAACCCCGGACCTGCGTGACGAAGTACTGGCCAAGCTGGAGGCTGCACAATGAGTGCTCAAGATTTTCTGGTTGAACTGGGCACCGAAGAACTGCCACCCAAAGCCCTGAACACCCTGGCCGAAGCGTTCCTGGCCGGTATCGACAAGGGCCTGCAGGCTGCCGGCCTGAATTACGAGAGCAAAACCGTTTACGCCGCGCCGCGTCGCCTGGCTGTGCTGATCACTGCGCTGGCCACCCAGCAGCCGGACCGCAGCATCAACCTCGACGGCCCGCCACGTCAGGCTGCGTTCGATGCAGAAGGCAATCCGACTCAAGCGGCACTGGGTTTTGCCAAGAAGTGCGGCGTCGAGTTGAGCGAAATCGACCAGAGCGGTCCGAAACTGCGCTACAGCCAGAACATCGCCGGCAAGCCGACTGCAAGTCTGCTGCCGACCATCGTCGAAGACTCGCTGAACGACCTGCCGATCCCGAAACGCATGCGTTGGGGTGCGCGCAAGGAAGAGTTCGTGCGTCCGACCCAGTGGCTGGTGATGCTGCTCGGCGATCAGGTCATCGACTGCACGATCCTCGCGCAGAAGGCTGGCCGTGAATCCCGTGGCCACCGTTTCCACCACCCGCAAAGCGTGCGCATCGGTTCGCCTTCGAGCTACCTGGCCGACCTGCGTGCCGCCTACGTGCTGGCCGATGCCAACGAGCGTCGCGAAATCATCAGCAAGCGCACCGAAGAACTGGCGACCCGTCAGGAAGGCACCGCGATCGTGCCTCCTGCGTTGCTCGACGAAGTGACCGCGCTGGTCGAGTGGCCGGTGCCGCTGGTGTGCTCGTTCGAGGAACGCTTCCTCGACGTGCCGCAGGAAGCGCTGATCACCACCATGCAGGACAACCAGAAGTACTTCTGCCTGCTGGATGCCGACGGCAAGTTGCTGCCACGTTTCATCACTGTGGCCAACATCGAATCCAAAGACCCGCAGCAGATCATCGCCGGTAACGAGAAGGTGGTTCGCCCACGCCTGACCGACGCCGAGTTCTTCTTCAAGCAGGACAAGAAGCAGAAGCTCGAAGCGTTCAACGATCGCCTGCAGAACGTGGTGTTCCAGGAGAAACTCGGCAGCGTCTACGACAAGGCCGAGCGCGTGTCGAAACTGGCCGCGTACATCGCCGCACGCATCGGCGGCAACGCTTCGTGGGCTGCCCGTGCAGGCCTGCTGTCGAAGTGCGACCTGGCCACCGAAATGGTCGGCGAGTTCCCGGAGATGCAAGGTGTCGCCGGTTACTACTACGCCCTCAATGACGGCGAGCCGGAAGACGTCGCCCTGGCGCTGAACGAGCAGTACATGCCGCGCGGTGCCGGCGCTGAACTGCCTGCCACCCTGACCGGTGCGGCCGTGGCCATCGCCGACAAGCTCGACACCCTGGTCGGCATCTTCGGCATCGGCATGCTGCCGACCGGGAGCAAAGACCCGTATGCCCTGCGCCGTGCGGCATTGGGCGTGCTGCGGATCCTGATCGAGAAACAACTGGATCTGGACCTGAACGACGCCGTGGCGTTCGCCGTGAATGCCTTCGGTGCCAAGGTCAAGGCTGCCGGCCTGAACGACGCGGTGCTGGAGTTCATCTTCGACCGTCTGCGTGCGCGTTACGAAGACGAAGGCGTGGATGTCGCCACCTACCTGTCGGTGCGTGCCCTGAAGCCGGGTTCGGCGCTGGACTTCGACCAGCGTGTGCAAGCGGTTCAGGCCTTCCGCAAACTGCCGGAAGCGGCAGCGCTGGCGGCGGTGAACAAGCGCGTATCGAACCTGTTGAGCAAGGTGGAAGGCTCGGTGCCGACCGAAGTCCAGGCCAAATACTTCGACAACGCCAACGAGTTCTCGCTGTACTCGGCGATCCAGCAAGCGGACCAGGCTGTACAGCCAATGGCTGCGGCGCGTCAGTACAACGAATCGCTGGCACGTCTGGCTGCACTGCGCGAGCCGGTGGATGCGTTCTTCGACGCGGTGATGGTCAATGCCGACGACGCCAATGTGCGGGCCAACCGTTACGCGCTGCTGGCGCGTCTGCGGGGCCTGTTCCTGGGCGTTGCCGACATTTCGCTGCTGGGTTGAGGGATTGCTGTTGAAACTGCTGATTCTCGATCGGGACGGAGTGATCAATTACGACTCCGACGCTTACATCAAGTCGGTGGAAGAGTGGATTCCGCTGCCCGGCTCGATCGAAGCGATTGCGCAGTTGAGCAAGGCCGGCTGGACGGTGGCGGTCGCCACCAACCAGTCGGGCATTGCTCGCGGCTACTACGACCTCGCCACCCTCGATGCCATGCACGCGCGTCTGCGCGAACTGGTGGCGGAGCAGGGCGGAGAAGTCGGGTTGATCGTGTATTGCCCGCATGGGCCGGACGAGGGTTGCGACTGCCGCAAGCCGAAACCGGGGATGTTGAGAACCATCGCGCAGCATTACAACGTCGCGCTGACGAATGTCTGGTTCGTCGGCGACAGCCTTGGTGACCTGGAGGCCGCCAAAGCCGTCGATTCACAGCCCGTTTTGGTAAAGACCGGGAAAGGCGAAAAGACTCAGGCCAAGACCTTGCCGGTGGGCACCCTGATTTTTGACGATCTCGCGGCAATTGCCGCAGAACTTATCCACAACTAGAGTGCTTCTGAAGTTCCTGACCAGGGATTGATCGGGAGTGCGCTTGAACAGTCGGGCATTGCCCGTAACGGTAAACGTCGCCATGTCGATACTGCAGGCCATCAGAATCTTCCTCTTTTACCTGCTGCTGGGTACCACCGCTCTGCTGTGGTGCAGCCTGAGCTTTTTTATCGCGCCCTTTCTGCCGTTCAAGGCGCGCTATCGTTTCATCAACGTGTACTGGTGCCGTTGCGCCTTGTGGTTGACCAAGGTGTTCCTCGGTATCAGTTACGAAGTCAAAGGCGCGGAAAACGTGCCTGACCGGCCCTGCGTGATTCAATCGAACCACCAGAGCACCTGGGAGACGTTCTTTCTCTCCGCTTATTTCTCGCCCTTGAGCCAGGTGCTCAAGCGCGAATTGCTGTACGTGCCGTTCTTCGGCTGGGCCATGGCCATGCTGCGACCGATCGCGATTGACCGCGACAACCCGAAAGCCGCCCTCAAGCAGGTGGCGGCGAAAGGTGACGAGCTGCTCAAGGACAATGTCTGGGTGCTGATCTTCCCTGAAGGCACTCGCGTTCCCCACGGCACCATCGGCAAGTTCTCCCGCAGTGGCAGCGCATTGGCGGTGAATGCGGGGCTTCCGGTACTGCCGATTGCACACAATGCCGGCAAGTTCTGGCCGAAAATCGGTTGGGGTAAAAAGCAGGGTGTGATTACCGTGGTCATCGGTGAGCCGATGTACGCCGAGGGTAGTGGCCCGCGCGCCATCGCCGATCTGAATGACCGGGTGCAGGCGTGGAACGAGAAAACACAACGAGAAATGGGCTCGCTGCCTCCGGCCCCTCAGGCACCGGCTGCGAACGATCAGATCGCTGTCTGAGATTTGTGGATAACCTGTGTACGGTTTGTTCGCAAAATCCCGAATTATCGAATTAACTTACTGATTTACTTATATATTTCCGAAGCTGATAAAACACCGTAAAAGGTGCATAAGTTTTTTTCGGAAGTAAGGAAACCGGCTGATATAGCCGGTTTTTTTATGCCTGCTCTTCAGGAATCAGTGGCAGTTCCAGACGGAACGTCGTGCCTTGATCGACCACACTCAGGCATTCGATCCGACCGCCGTGGTGATCGACCACGGCTTTGACCATCGACAGTCCAAGCCCCACGCCATCGATACCCTGCGCAGAGGAAAACCGCCGGTACTGGCTGAACAGGTCAGGCAGTTCTTCTGCAGCGATGCCTTTGCCTTGATCGGACAGTTCACAACGCAGCCAGTCGTTGTCGCAACTGACACGCAGATTCACTGTGGATCCAGCCGGGCTGTACTTGATCGCATTTTCCAGCAGGTTGAACAGGGCGCGGGTCAACAAGCCTTGATCGGCCAAAATCAGACGCTCCTGTGATTGTTCGTCCATGTCGCTCAAGAGCTCGATGCGTTTTTGCTGAGCGATGGGCAACGCCTGATCCAGAACGTCCATGACCAGCATCCCGAACAGGCTCGGTTGAAACTGGTACGCCTCGGATTCCGCACGGGCCAGCAGAACGAAGCCGTCGGTGAGTTCCAGCGCCCGGCGTACCTGGCGCTCAATCTGTTCGAACAGTGGCGAATCCGTTCCCGCCTGATGTCGGTGCACATCGAGCAGGGCAAGAATCGCCGAATGGGGCGCGCGCAGGTCATGGGACAGGAAGCGCAGCAACACACCGCGCTGTTCCTCGGCGGCGCGTTCGGCGCTGAGGTCAGTGAGACTCAGGAGCCAGCCGATCGGCAGGTCGCCATCAACCGGCAACAATGCGGCGCGTTCCAGGCGCAGGCTACGTTCCTTGTGGTCACGAAACTCCAGCAGAGGCAGCTCGGACAGCGGCGGGTGTGGCTCTGTGGATAACTCCGGATAGCCCAGGCCCGCCAGTTGATCGAGCACATCCTCGCCCACCAGATTGTGATCGAACAGGCTCCGGGCCTTGCGATTGCCCAACAAGACTTGCCCCCGTGGATCGCTGATCAGGGTCGCGACCGGCAGATACTCCAGCCCGTCGGCGATGAATCGGCGGGTATCGCGAGTGCGGCTCATGGCTTGCTCAAGCGCCATGATCTGCCCCTGC
This sequence comes from Pseudomonas sp. B34(2017), assembly GCF_002112915.1. NCBI lineage: Bacteria > Pseudomonadati > Pseudomonadota > Gammaproteobacteria > Pseudomonadales > Pseudomonadaceae > Pseudomonas > Pseudomonas sp. B34(2017). The sequence goes on from NZ_NEJA01000003.1 coordinate 117,848, forward strand.
AAGCGGTCGGCGCTGGGAAACTGCGCCCGACGCCGTTCGGGAAAGACTTTCGGTTCACTGTCCAGCCGCGCCAGCTCCCAGCCGAAGTAGGTCAGCACCACACTCAGGCGTCGCCAGTTCCAGATCAGATAGCCGAACAGCATGCCCAGCACCGCAGGCGTGGGTGACCACCAACGCCGCATTTCAGCCAGGCCTGCACTGGTCAGCAGCACACAGGCCATCCCGCCCAAAGTCAGCCAGAGCGCCAGGGGCGGGCGCCACAGCAGCAACCCAAGTACGCACGCGACCAAGGCAACTGAAAGTCCCGCGCCCATCAACGGAGCCGGATCATGCAAATTGATCTGCGCACGCCAGGAAAGCAGTGCAGTCAGCGGCAACAGCACTAGACTTATCCACACCCACTCGCGCACCAGTTGCCGGAACAAACGCTGAACCTGGCTGGGTACGCGGCTTTCGTGTCGGCGGTGGTTATTCATGGGAAACAGGGCAGGGCGGGTTGAATGGTTTCATAGGCGGCCGGTCTGAGGACGTAGACCCGAAGAATCATAGCGGCTCACCCCACGGCGTGCCGCTTACTTTCACTGCATGGAGTGAGCCGATCCGGTCGGCACCCATTGCCCGAGCGACAAGGAATCACCGCGTATGCGCGTTGCGATACTGGACGATGAACCCGCCGAACTGCGCCGGGTCGAGCAGACCCTGCAACAAATGGCCGAGGTCGGGGGGCAGCCCTGGTCACTGCACAGCTTCGAAAGCGGTGAAGTCCTGCTGCGACAGTTGCGCCGGGAAACCTTCGACCTGCTGATCCTCGACTGGCAATTGCCCGACCTCACCGGCCTGGCGCTGCTGCGCTGGACCCGCGAACACATGGAAGCACCACCGGCGGCCATCATGCTCACCAGCCGCGATGGCGAGAGCGATATCGTTCAGGCGCTGAATGCGGGAGCCGACGATTATGTCAGCAAGCCGTTTCGGCCCAATGAACTGAAGGCCCGCGTGGCGGCGGTATTGCGCCGGCACAACCTGCAACGCAGCACCCCGGCCGACGTCCTGCGTTTCAACGATCTGGTGTTCGACGACGCCGAACTGACCGTCACCCGCGATGGAAAACCGATCGTCATGACCGAGCGCGAGTATCGTCTCGCCCATTGCCTGTTCAGCAACCTCGGCCGACCACTGTCACGGGATTACCTGTACGAACGATTCTGGCCCCACGAAGAGATGTCCACCTCGCGACCGCTGGACACGCATATCTATCGCCTGCGCAACAAGCTCGGGCTGACGGCGGATCGGGGTTGGCAGTTGCTGACGATTTATGGGTATGGGTATCGGTTGGAGAGTGTGGCAGCGGGGGAGTGAATCGCAGGCAATAAAAAAGGCCAACGCTGGTGCGTTGGCCTTTTCGTTGGTGCTGACCGGGATCAGAAATCCAGGTTGGACACCGCCAGAGCATTGCTCTCGATGAAGTCACGGCGAGGTTCGACCGCATCACCCATCAGGGTGTTGAAGATCTGGTCTGCGCCAATGGCGTCTTCGATGGTGACTTTCAGCATGCGGCGCACGCTTGGGTCCATGGTGGTTTCCCAAAGCTGATCCGGGTTCATTTCACCCAGACCTTTGTATCGCTGGATGGTGTGGCGCTTGGTGCTTTCGGCCATCAGCCAGTCCAGGGCCTCCTTGAACTCGGTGACCGCTTTCTTGCGCTCGCCACGCTGGATGTACGCGCCTTCGTCGAGCAGGGTGCTCAGTTGAGCGCCGAGGGTGACGACGGTCTTGTAGTCGTTGCTGCCGAAGAAATCGCGGTTGAAGGTGACGTAGTTCGACAGGCCGTGGGAGATCAGTTCGACCTCTGGCAGCCACACGCCACGCTCGCGGTCTTCACGCAGGCTGGCCTTGTAGACCAGGCCCGACTTCTCGACGGTGCGCAGACGGACTTCGTACTGGGCCAGCCAGTCCTGCATCTTCGCGTGGTCGCCGAGCATTTCCAGGCTGACGGCCGGCAGATAGATGAAGTGCTCGGTCAGCTCCTGCGGGTACAGGCGCGACAGACGCTTGAGGGTCTTCATCACCATGCGGAAGTCGTTCACCAGACGTTCCAGCGCTTCACCGGAAATACCCGGGGCGTCTTCGTTCAGGTGCAGGCTCGCATCTTCCAGGGCCGACTGCGTCATGTACTCTTCCATGGCGTCGTCGTCTTTGATGTATTGCTCTTGCTTGCCTTTCTTGACCTTGTACAGCGGCGGCTGGGCGATGTAGATGTAGCCGCGCTCAATCAGCTCCGGCAACTGACGGAAGAAGAAGGTCAGCAGCAGGGTACGGATGTGCGAACCGTCGACGTCAGCATCGGTCATGATGATGATGTTGTGATAGCGCAGCTTGTCGATGTTGTACTCTTCGCGACCGATACCGCAGCCCAGCGCGGTAATCAGGGTGCCCACTTCCTGGGACGAGATCATCTTGTCGAAACGAGCTTTCTCGACGTTGAGGATCTTGCCCTTCAGCGGCAGGATGGCCTGGGTCTTCCGGTTGCGTCCCTGCTTGGCAGAGCCGCCCGCGGAGTCACCTTCCACAAGGTACAGTTCGGACAGCGCCGGGTCTTTTTCCTGGCAGTCAGCGAGCTTGCCCGGCAGGCCGGCGATGTCCAGCGCGCCTTTGCGGCGGGTCATCTCACGAGCCTTGCGCGCGGCTTCACGGGCACGGGCGGCGTCGATCATCTTGCCGACAACCAGTTTGGCTTCGTTCGGGTTTTCCAGCAGGAAGTCGGAGAAGTACTTGCCCATTTCCTGTTCGACCGCGGTCTTCACTTCGGAAGACACCAGCTTGTCTTTGGTCTGGGAGCTGAACTTAGGATCCGGCACCTTTACCGAGATGATCGCGGTCAGGCCTTCACGGGCATCGTCACCGGTGGTGGCGACTTTGTGCTTCTTCGCCAGACCTTCCTGCTCAATGTAGTTGTTCAGGTTACGCGTCAGTGCGGAACGGAAGCCCACCAGGTGGGTACCGCCGTCGCGCTGTGGAATGTTGTTGGTGAAGCACAAGAGGTTCTCGTTGAAGCTGTCGTTCCACTGCAGGGCGATTTCCACGCCGATGCCGTCTTCACGCTGGATGTTGAAGTGGAACACCTGGTTGACCGCAGTCTTGTTGGTGTTCAGGTATTCAACGAACGCACGCAGGCCGCCTTCGTATTTGAACAGCTCTTCCTTGCCGCTGCGTTCGTCCTTGAGGACGATACCGACACCAGAGTTGAGGAAGGACAGTTCACGAATGCGCTTGGCCAGGATGTCCCAGCTGAAATGAATATTCTTGAAGGTTTCGCTGGAAGCCTTGAAGTGAATCTGGGTGCCGGTGGTTTCGCTGTCGCCAACGATCGCCATCGGTGCCTGAGGTACGCCGTGGACGTAGGTCTGTTCCCAGATCTTGCCGCTGCGGCGAACGGTCAGGACCAGTTCTTCGGACAGCGCGTTCACAACCGAAACACCTACACCGTGCAGACCGCCGGATACCTTGTAGGAGTTGTCGTCGAACTTACCGCCGGCGTGGAGGACAGTCATGATGACCTCGGCGGCGGAAACGCCTTCCTCTTTGTGCACGTCTACCGGGATGCCACGGCCGTTGTCTTTAACGGTGATGGACTCATCCGGGTGGATGATGATGCTGATGTCGTCGCAATGGCCGGCGAGGGCTTCGTCGATCGAGTTGTCGACCACCTCGAACACCATGTGGTGCAGACCGCTGCCATCGTCGGTGTCACCAATGTACATACCGGGACGTTTGCGCACGGCATCCAGGCCTTTCAGCACTTTAATGCTCGATGAGTCGTACGTATTTTCTTCGCTCAATGCCTTCACTCCCGATGGTCGTGGGTCTGGGTGATACGGCCCTGTTCCACGTGGAACAGAGCGACTGGCGTTTCCGTCTGCCAGCCTTCCCTCAATAATTCGTGATCTACACAGGTGATAAAAACCTGGCAGCGTAAGTCTTCCAGCAAGCGGCACAGCGCGCGACGGTGGCTCTCGTCCAGTTCGGACGGCAAGTCATCCACCAGATAAATACACTGGCCGCGTCGGGCCTGGCTCACCAGATGCCCCTGGGCAATCCGCAACGCACAGACCACCAACTTCTGCTGACCCCGGGACAAGATGTCCGCGGCGTTGTGTGCGCCCAATCTAAGACGCAAGTCAGCCCGTTGTGGACCGGCCTGGGTATGACCCATTTGCTGGTCCCGTTGCACGGATCCGGCAAGTACGGCGCTCAATTCCCGGTCTTTGTCCCAGCCCCGGTAATAGCTGAGCGTCAAACCTTCGAGCTCAACCAGTTCGCTCAAGGTTTGTTCAAAGACTGGTTTCAAGGCTTTGATGTAAGCGCGGCGGTATTCATCGATTTCAGCGCTGGCCTGGCACAGTTCCCTGTCCCAAACCGCTTGCGAAACGGCGTCAAGTGTACCATGCCGCAGCCAGGAGTTTCTCTGGCGCAAGGCCTTCTGCAAACGCTGCCAGGTGGCCATGAACCGTGGCTCGACGTGGAATACGCCCCAATCGAGGAACTGCCGGCGAATCTTCGGCGCACCCTCCAGCAGGCGAAAGCTGTCGGGGTTGATCAACTGCAGCGGCAGAATCTCCGCCAGTTGCGCAGCACTGCGTGCATTCTGACCGTCAATGCGAATCTGGAACTCGCCCTGACGATCGCGAGATATCCCCAATGCACTATGGCCACCCTCGGCAAGTTCAACCTGACCGAATACGGTGCAGGCGAGTTGCTCATACTGGATGACCGGCAACAGCCGCGTGCTACGAAACGAACGGGCAAGCCCCAGCAGGTGAATGGCTTCCAGAACACTGGTTTTGCCGCTGCCGTTGGCGCCGTAAAGAATGTTGATTCGGGGGGAGGGGGAGAAGGTCACCGGGTGCAGATTGCGCACCGCGGTGACCGAAACGCGACTTAACGACATCCAGAGTCAGCTGATTACAGACGCATCGGCATGACAACGTAAGCCGAATCGTCGTTGTCGGACTCTTGCACCAGCGCACTGCTGTTGGAGTCGGACAGGATCAGACGAACCTGCTCGGTGGTCATCACGCCCAGCACGTCGAGCAGATAGCTGACGTTGAAGCCGATTTCCAGAGAGCCGCCGTTGTATTCCACGCCTACTTCTTCTTCCGCTTCTTCCTGCTCCGGGTTGTTGGCCTGGATCTTCAACTGACCGCTGGCCAGTTGCAGACGGATACCGCGGTACTTCTCGTTGGACAGAATCGCGGTACGGCTGAACGCTTCACGCAGCGCCTGACGATCGCCCAGTACCAACTTGTCGCCGCCTTTCGGCAGAACACGCTCGTAGTCCGGGAACTTGCCGTCGACCAGCTTGGAGGTGAAGGTGAATTCGCCGGTGGTCGCGCGGATGTGGTGCTGGCCCAGCACGATGCTGACATTGCCATCAGGCTCGGTGAGCAGACGTGCCAGTTCGAGAATACCTTTACGAGGCACAATCACCTGATGGCGATCCTGCTGGCCGATGTCGGCCTGCATCGAGCACATGGCCAGACGGTGACCGTCGGTGGCCACGGCACGGATCACACCGGTCGACACTTCCAGCAACATGCCGTTGAGGTAATAACGCACGTCTTGCTGGGCCATGGCGAAACTGGTGCGTTCGATCAGACGACGCAGCTTGCTCTGTTCCAGGCTGGTGGTCAGCGAACCCGGGCCTTCTTCCACAGTCGGGAAGTCGTTGGCCGGCAGGGTCGACAGGGTGAAACGGCTACGGCCGGCTTTCACCACCAGCTTCTGCTCGTCGACCTTGATGTCGATCAGCGCATCGTTTGGCAGGCTCTTGCAGATGTCCATCAGCTTGCGCGCAGGCACGGTGATGGAACCCGTTTCAGCCGGCTCCTCGAGTTGCACGCGACCGACCAGCTCGACTTCCAGGTCGGTACCGGTCAGCGACAGTTGCTGGCCATCGACAACCAGCAGCACGTTGGACAGTACCGGCAAGGTCTGTCGGCGCTCGACGACGCCTGCGACCAGTTGCAGGGGTTTCAACAGGGCTTCGCGTTGAATGGTGAAATGCATGGTCTAGTCCCTTGCCTTAATAAGCTGCGCTGGTGTTCATCAAGTGGTCAGTGTACGCAGCAGGTTCTTGTAGTCCTCGCGGATGTCCGCGTCGGATTCCTTAAGTTCATTGATCTTGCGGCAGGCGTGCAACACGGTCGTGTGGTCGCGACCGCCAAACACATCGCCGATTTCCGGCAGGCTGTGGTTGGTCAGTTCCTTGGACAATGCCATGGCCACCTGACGCGGACGAGCGACCGAACGCGAACGGCGCTTGGACAGCAAGTCGGAGATCTTGATCTTGTAGTACTCGGCGACGGTGCGCTGAATGTTATCCACAGAGACCAGTTTGTCCTGCAGCGCCAACAGGTCTTTCAGGGATTCGCGAATCAACTCGATGGTGATGTCGCGGCCCATGAAGTGCGAGTGGGCGATCACGCGTTTCAGCGCGCCTTCCAGCTCACGGACGTTGGAGCGAATGCGCTGGGCAATGAAGAACGCCGCATCGTGTGGCAACTCGACTTTGGCCTGGTCGGCCTTCTTCATCAAGATGGCGACGCGGGTTTCCAGCTCCGGCGGCTCGACGGCAACCGTCAGGCCCCAGCCGAAGCGGGATTTGAGGCGCTCTTCAAGGCCTTCGATTTCTTTCGGGTAGCGATCACTGGTGAGGATGACCTGCTGGCCACCTTCAAGCAGGGCGTTGAAGGTGTGGAAAAACTCTTCCTGGGAACGTTCCTTGCGGGCGAAGAACTGAATGTCGTCGATCAACAGGGCGTCCACCGAACGGTAGAAACGCTTGAACTCGTTGATCGCGTTCAGCTGCAGCGCCTTGACCATGTCGGCCACGAAACGCTCGGAATGCAGGTATACAACCTTGGCATTCGGGTTCTTCTTTAATAGATGGTTGCCCACCGCGTGCATCAAGTGCGTCTTACCCAGACCCACGCCACCATAAAGGAAGAGCGGGTTGTAGCCGTGCTTGGGATTGTCTGCCACTTGCCAGGCCGCCGCACGGGCGAGCTGGTTGGATTTACCTTCGACGAAGTTTTCGAAGGTGAAGGTGCGATTCAGGTAGCTGGTGTGTTTGAGCGCGCCTTCGACTTGCACGGTGCGCTGTTCGGCGCGAACCGGGGCTTGTTGCGAAGCGGCACCGGCCATCGGATCGAAGCTGTCGCGGGACGGCTCTTCACTGATTTCTTCGGTTTTCTGCGTCGAACGCTTGGTCGGTGCAGGCGTGGGAGCTGGCGCTGGCGCGCTTGCCGGCGCGGCATTGGTCTGAGCCTGGGACACTTGCGCAGCGGCCAATGGCGCATTCGGTGCGGCACGCGGTGCCGAACTGCGTTTGCTGCCTATTAATAAGGAAAGCGACGGTGCCAGACCGTTGCCATGCTCATCCAGCAGTTCAAGGACGCGCCCCAGGTACTTTTCGTTGACCCAGTCCAGAACAAAACGGTTCGGTGCGTAGACGCGCAACTCGTCGCCTTCGGCTTCGACCTGTAGTGGACGGATCCAGGTGTTGAATTGTTGGGCAGGCAGCTCTTCGCGCAAAAGCTCCACGCACTGCTGCCAAAGTTCCACTGACACGGATATCCCCTAAGTTGAAAGCCGGTGAGGCAAAAACAAGCGGCCATTGTAGCGGCCAGTCGTCCACTTATCCACATGCAGGTTGCCCGGTGGACATGATTTATCAATGCGTTAAACGAGAAAAAGGCGACCGACGGTGTGTGCATAAGCTCTGTGGATAACCCTATCTGAGCACACTGGACAACTGGGGGCGAAACTCGGTGGATAACCATCCTGTGGATAACCACCCATTCCACACACAGGTTATCCGACAGCACAGCACAGGCTGAACACGGTTTTCCACTGTAGTTGTCATTCTCTGTACATCGCTTGAAACAAGGCCTTGAGCCAGTTATCCACAGACAGTGGTGTTCCTAGCTTTTACAAGCTTTACAGAAAAGCTTTAAATAATTCCCTTCTTTATTTTTATCTCTGGCAAACCGAGTAATCAGGTCCTGACAGCTCCGAAGATCTATTTATAAGGAAACGTTGGTTGGAAATTGACCTATTGGCTTGCTTTCTCTAGAATCCCCGGTCTCTTAAAACGGGGGCCATTCCGGCCCGTTGTGGACGAACCAGGTAACACGACATGAAACGTACTTTCCAACCAAGCACTATCAAACGCGCTCGTACCCACGGTTTCCGTGCTCGCATGGCTACCAAGAACGGTCGTGCCGTACTGTCGCGTCGTCGCGCCAAAGGCCGCGCACGTCTGGCAGTTTGATAATCCGGCACTGGAGGTGAGTCAGGACTTCAGTCGGGAAAAGCGTCTGCTTACTCCCCGGCATTTCAAGGCAGTCTTTGACTCCCCTACCGGCAAGGTTCCGGGGAAAAATCTCCTGCTCCTTGCGCGCAACAACGATCTCGATCACCCCCGTCTCGGACTGGTTATCGGGAAAAAGAGTGTAAAACTCTCCGTCGAGCGCAATCGCCTCAAACGTCTGATGCGCGAATCGTTTCGCCTGCACCAGGATTCACTGGTCGGCTGGGACATCGTTATCGTCGCGCGCAAAGGTTTGGGTGACGTAGAAAACCCCGAATTGATTCAGCATTTCGGCAAACTCTGGAAACGTCTGGCACGCAACAAGCCGGCACCAGCAGTCAAAACCGAAACTGTAGGGGTAGACAGTCCAGATGCGTAAACTGGCACTCGTTCCGATCCAGTTTTATCGCTACGCTATTAGTCCCCTGATGGCCAGTCACTGTCGTTTCTACCCCAGTTGTTCTTGCTACGCGTATGAAGCCATCGAAAATCATGGCCTTCTGCGCGGTGGCTGGCTGACCTTTCGTCGTTTAGGTCGCTGTCATCCGTGGAATCCCGGTGGTTATGACCCGGTTCCACCTATCCCTACCTCCCGTTCTTCTTCGATGGCCGAGTAATCATGGATATCAAACGCACGATCCTGATCGTCGCCCTGGCAATCGTGTCCTATGTCATGGTCCTTAAATGGAACCAGGACTATGGCCAGGCTGCCCTGCCGACTCAGAATGTTGCTTCCAGTACGACTACATCCGGTTTGCCGGACACCGCCACTGGCAATAATGCTGCTGCCAGTGACGATATTCCGCGCGCCGCAAGTGATACCAGCGCACCTGCCGAAACGCCGGTCGCCGTCAGCAAGGATCTGATCCAGATCAAGACCGACGTGCTCGATCTCGCGATCGATCCACAAGGCGGTGATGTTGCCCAGCTGACCTTGCCGCTGTATCCACGTCGTCAGGATCGTCCGGACGTTCCGTTCCAGCTGTTCGACAACGGTGGTGAACGTACTTATCTGGCACAGAGCGGTCTGATTGGCACCAACGGTCCGGATGCAAACCCGGCCGGTCGTCCGATCTACTCCTCGGAGAAGAAGACTTATCAACTGGCTGACGGTCAGGACCAACTGGTCGTCGACCTGAAATTCAGCAAGGACGGCGTCAATTACATCAAGCGTTTCACTCTGAAACGTGGCCTGTATGACGTGACCGTGACCTATCTGATCGACAACCAGAGCGCTCAGCCCTGGTCCGGTTCGATGTTCGCCCAGCTGAAACGCGATGCCAGCGCCGATCCTTCGTCCACAACTGCAACCGGTACCGCGACGTACCTGGGCGCCGCCCTGTGGACAAGTTCCGAGCCGTACAAGAAAGTGTCCATGAAGGACATGGACAAAGCTCAGCTCAAGGAAACCGTCACCGGTGGTTGGGTAGCCTGGCTGCAACACTACTTCGTGACTGCATGGGTTGCTCCGAAGGGCGAAAACAACATCGTCCAGACCCGTAAAGACAGCAAAGGCAACTACATCATCGGTTACACCGGTCCTTCGCTGACCGCTGCACCGGGTGCGAAAGTCGAGACCAGCGCTGTTCTTTACGCCGGTCCGAAAAGCCAGGCGGTGCTGAAAGAGTTGTCCCCAGGTCTGGAACTGACTGTCGACTACGGCATTCTGTGGTTCATTGCCCAGCCAATCTTCTGGCTGCTGCAACATATCCACAGCATCGTCGGCAACTGGGGCTGGTCGATCATCTTCCTGACCATGCTGATCAAAGGGATTTTCTTCCCTCTGTCGGCCGCCAGCTACAAGTCGATGGCCCGCATGCGCGCCGTGGCTCCGAAACTGGCTGCACTGAAAGAGCAACATGGCGATGACCGGCAGAAAATGTCGCAAGCCATGATGGAGCTGTACAAGAAAGAGAAGATCAATCCGCTGGGTGGCTGCTTGCCGATCCTGGTGCAGATGCCGGTTTTCCTTTCCCTGTACTGGGTTCTGCTGGAAAGCGTGGAAATGCGCCAGGCGCCGTTCATGCTGTGGATTACCGACCTGTCGATCAAGGATCCGTTCTTCATCCTGCCGATCATCATGGGCGCGACCATGTTCATCCAGCAGCGTCTGAACCCAACACCTCCGGATCCGATGCAGGCCAAGGTGATGAAAATGATGCCAATCATCTTCACCTTCTTCTTCCTGTGGTTCCCGGCGGGTCTGGTGCTGTACTGGGTTGTGAACAACTGCCTGTCGATTGCCCAACAGTGGTACATCACGCGTAAGATCGAAGCGGCGACGAAAAAAGCCGAGGCGTAACTTACTCTGTGGATAACACCACTCAAAACGCCCCCTAGTGGGGCGTTTTGCTATCTGCCATTTTTGTCTGGATACCGGTTTATGAGCGCACCTCGTGAAACCATCGCAGCCGTCGCTACCGCCCAGGGCCGTGGCGGCGTGGGCATCGTTCGAATTTCCGGGCCGCTGGCCAGTGTTGCGGCCAAAGCCATCAGCGGCCGTGAACTGAAACCACGGTTTGCCCACTACGGCCCGTTCTTCAGTGACGACCAACAGGTGCTGGATGAAGGTCTGGCGCTGTATTTCCCCGGGCCGAACTCGTTCACCGGCGAAGATGTACTGGAACTGCAGGGCCACGGTGGCCCGATCGTCCTCGACATGTTGCTCAAGCGTTGTCTGGAACTGGGCTGCCGTCTGGCCCGTCCCGGAGAATTCAGCGAACGCGCCTTCCTCAATGACAAACTCGACCTTGCTCAGGCCGAGGCCATCGCCGACCTGATCGAAGCCAGTTCTGCACAGGCCGCGCGCAACGCCTTGCGCTCCTTGCAAGGTGCATTTTCCCAACGTGTGCATAACCTCACCGAACAGCTGATCGGCCTGCGGATCTATGTAGAAGCGGCTATCGACTTCCCGGAAGAAGAAATCGATTTTCTCGCCGATGGCCACGTGCTGAGCATGCTCGACAAGGTTCGTAACGAGTTATCCACCGTATTGCGCGAAGCCGGGCAGGGCGCGTTGCTGCGGGACGGTATGACCGTGGTGATCGCCGGTCGTCCGAATGCCGGTAAATCCAGCCTGCTGAATGCGCTGGCCGGTCGTGAAGCCGCGATCGTGACCGAAATCGCCGGCACCACTCGGGATATCTTGCGCGAACATATCCACATCGACGGCATGCCGCTGCACGTTGTGGACACCGCCGGTCTGCGCGATACCGATGACCATGTGGAAAAAATCGGCGTTGAACGAGCATTGAAAGCCATTGGCGAGGCTGACCGAGTGCTGCTGGTAGTCGACGCCACTGCGCCAGAGGCCGCCGATCCGTTCGCCTTGTGGCCGGAATTCCTCGAAACCCGGCCGGATCCGGCGAAGGTCACATTGATCCGCAACAAAGCCGATCTGACTGGCGAAGCCATTGCCCTGGAAGTCAGTGACGATGGCCATGTGACGATCAGCCTGAGCGCCAAATCTGCGGGAGAAGGTCTGGATCTGCTGCGTGATCACCTCAAAGCCTGCATGGGTTACGAGCAAACTTCGGAAAGCAGCTTCAGCGCACGACGCCGGCACCTGGAAGCCTTGCGTCATGCCAGTGATGCCCTGGAACATGGACGTGCCCAGCTGACGTTGGCGGGTGCTGGTGAACTGCTGGCCGAAGACCTGCGTCAGGCCCAGCAGTCCCTTGGGGAAATCACCGGAGCGTTCAGCTCGGATGATCTGCTGGGACGGATCTTTTCCAGCTTCTGCATCGGTAAATAAGCCTTCCGTTGTCCACAGACAGGTCCGTTTGCGACCTGTCTGTTCTCCCTCCCTCGTATTTCCTTCCTCCAGTGCCGGACAGATTCCTGTTCCTGAGCGGATTTTCTGTGTCCGCGATTCCTTCATTCACCCGATTTCTGTGGATTAAGCCCTGTGAATAACTGCCACTGAGGGCAGTTGATAACAGGACCTGAAAGCTGAACATAACTACCTCTGTGGATAACCTACCCTTTCATCCACAGGCTTACACCGGTTATCCAACGGCCTCATGGCGACATGGCCACAGGGTTTTGAATCTCTGTACACATTGAAAATAAAGGCCTGTGTAAATCTATCCACAGAAATCATGGGCAGTAAGAATAAGCTTTAAAACAAAGGTTTTATAAATTTCTCTCTTTTTTATTCTTTTAACCGCGAGTTCTCCACAGCTGGTTAAATTTTGTGCAAAGGGTTCTTTAGGAAGGGCGAAGTCCCTATACTTGCCGACCAGGTCCAGAAACCTGATCTCAAACTATTCCTGAATTACCTACTTAAGCAGGCACGAGGTGCGTGGTGGATTTCCCTTCCCGTTTTGAAGTGATCGTCATCGGCGGCGGTCATGCCGGTACCGAGGCAGCACTGGCCTCAGCACGCATGGGTGCAAAAACCCTTCTGCTGACGCACAACGTGGAAACCCTCGGTGCCATGAGTTGCAACCCGGCTATCGGTGGCATCGGCAAAAGCCATCTGGTCAAGGAAATCGACGCCCTCGGCGGCGCGATGGCCATGGCCACCGATCTGGGCGGTATCCAGTTTCGCGTGTTGAACAGCCGCAAAGGCCCGGCCGTACGGGCGACCCGTGCGCAAGCCGACCGGATTTTGTACAAAGCCGCTGTCCGCGAAATACTGGAAAACCAGCCGAACCTGTGGATATTTCAACAAGCCGCTGACGACCTGATCGTCGAGCAGGAACAGGTACGCGGTGTCGTCACGCAAATGGGTCTGCGTTTCTTCGCCGATTCCGTGGTTTTGACCACCGGTACGTTCCTGGGCGGACTTATCCACATCGGCTTGCAGAATTTTTCCGGTGGTCGCGCCGGTGATCCACCATCGATCGCCCTGGCGCATCGTCTGCGTGAATTGCCGCTGCGTGTCGGTCGCCTGAAAACCGGTACGCCACCACGTATCGACGGCAAGTCTGTGGATTTCTCGGTGATGACCGAGCAGCCAGGCGATACGCCGATCCCGGTGATGTCGTTCATGGGCAACAAGGAACAACATCCACGGCAAGTCAGTTGCTGGATTACCCACACCAACGCCCGCACTCACGAAATCATTGCCGCGAACCTCGATCGCTCGCCGATGTATTCCGCTGCAGGCGAAATCGAAGGCATTGGTCCGCGTTATTGCCCGTCGATCGAAGACAAGATTCACCGATTTGCCGACAAGGAAAGCCATCAGGTGTTCATCGAGCCGGAAGGCCTGACCACCCATGAGCTTTATCCGAACGGGATATCCACAAGCTTGCCGTTCGACGTGCAATTGCAGATCGTGCAATCGATCCGCGGCATGGAAAATGCGCACATCGTGCGTCCGGGTTATGCGATCGAGTACGACTATTTCGATCCGCGCGACCTGAAGTACAGCCTGGAAACCAAAGTCATCGGCGGCCTGTTCTTCGCTGGCCAGATCAACGGCACCACCGGTTACGAAGAAGCCGGTGCGCAGGGTTTGCTCGCCGGTGCCAACGCCGCATTGCGTGCGAAAGGCAAAGAAGCCTGGTGCCCGCGTCGCGACGAAGCCTACATTGGGGTATTGGTCGACGACCTGATCACCCTCGGTACCCAAGAGCCGTACCGCATGTTCACTTCCCGTGCCGAGTACCGCCTGATCCTGCGTGAGGACAACGCCGACCTGCGTCTGACCGAAAAAGGTCGCGAACTGGGCCTGGTCGATGACGCGCGCTGGGCAGCGTTCTGCAAGAAACGCGAAAGCATCGAAATCGAAGAGCAACGCCTGAAAAGCACCTGGGTTCGCCCGGGCACCGCGCAGGGCGATGCGATTGCCGACAAATTCGGCACGCCGCTGACTCACGAATACAACTTGCTCAATCTCTTGAGCCGTCCGGAAATCGACTACGCTGGTCTGGTCGAAGTGACCGGGCAGGGCGCCGAAGATCCACAGGTCGCCGAACAGGTCGAGATCAAGACCAAGTACGCCGGTTACATCGATCGCCAACAGGACGAAATCGCCCGTCTGCGTGCCAGTGAAGACACGAAACTGCCTGTGGATATCGATTACACCAACATTTCCGGTCTCTCCAAGGAGATCCAGAGCAAGCTGGGTGCCACGCGTCCCGAGACGCTGGGCCAGGCTTCGCGGATCCCCGGTGTGACCCCGGCAGCGATCTCGCTGTTGATGATTCATTTGAAAAAACGCGGCGCGGGCCGTCAGTTGGAGCAAAGCGCTTGAGTTCTAAGGTCACTTCGCAACACGCCGAAGAGTTATCCACAGGAGCCAGCGAGCTCGGTGTCAATCTCACTGAAACCCAGCACGAACTGCTGCTTGGTTATCTGGCCCTGTTGATCAAATGGAACCAGGCCTACAACCTGACTGCCGTTCGCGATCCGGACGAAATGGTTTCCCGTCATTTGCTCGATAGCCTGAGCGTGATGTCGTTCATCGAAAATGGGCGCTGGCTGGATGTCGGCAGCGGCGGCGGTATGCCGGGGATCCCTCTGGCGATCCTGTATCCGGACTCGCAGGTGACCTGTCTGGACAGCAACGGCAAGAAAACCCGCTTCCTGACCCAGGTCAAACTCGAACTCAAACTGGATAACCTGCAAGTTATCCACAGTCGCGTCGAAGCCTTCCAGCCTGCACAGCCGTTCAACGGGATCATTTCCCGGGCGTTCAGCAGCATGGAGAACTTCACCAACTGGACTCGCCACCTCGGCGACGCCGATACGCGCTGGCTGGCAATGAAGGGCGTCCATCCGGCGGATGAGCTGGTAGCATTGCCGGCAGACTTCAAACTCGATAGCGAACACGCCCTGGCCGTACCCGGTTGCCAAGGCCAACGCCATCTGCTGATACTGCGCCGCACGGCATGATTGGGAACACAAGCAAGAATGGCTAAGGTATTCGCGATAGCGAACCAGAAGGGTGGTGTGGGCAAGACCACCACCTGCATCAACCTCGCAGCATCCCTGGTCGCGACCAAGCGCCGGGTGCTGTTGATCGATCTCGATCCACAGGGCAACGCCACCATGGGTAGCGGTGTGGATAAGCATGGCCTGGAAAACTCGGTCTATGACCTGCTGATCGGCGAATGCGATCTGGCCCAGGCAATGCACTACTCCGAACATGGCGGCTATCAACTGCTGCCGGCCAACCGTGACCTGACGGCGGCCGAAGTGGTGTTGCTGGAAATGCAGATGAAAGAAAGCCGTCTGCGCAGCGCGCTGGCGCCGATCCGCGAGAACTACGATTACATTCTGATCGACTGCCCGCCGTCACTGTCGATGCTCACGCTGAACGCACTGGTCGCCGCTGACGGGGTCATTATCCCCATGCAGTGCGAGTACTTTGCGCTCGAAGGTCTGAGCGACCTTGTGGATAACATCAAGCGCATCGCTGAACTGCTGAACCCGAACCTGAAAGTCGAAGGCCTGTTGCGGACCATGTACGACCCGCGTCTGAGCCTGATGAACGACGTTTCAGCCCAGCTCAAGGAACACTTCGGCGATCAACTGTACGACACGGTGATCCCGCGCAACATTCGTCTGGCCGAAGCACCGAGCTACGGCATGCCGGCGCTGGCCTACGACAAGCAATCGCGTGGCGCGCTGGCCTATCTGGCCCTGGCGGGCGAGATGGTTCGCCGTCAGCGCAAAAATTCACGCACCGCCGCTGCCCAGCCAACTTAAGGAATCCCCATGGCCGTCAAGAAACGAGGTCTCGGACGAGGACTGGATGCGCTGTTGAGCGGTCCGACTGTCAGCTCGCTGGAAGAACAAGCGGCGCAGGCTGACAGCCGCGAGTTGCAGCACCTGCCGCTGGACCTGCTGCAGCGCGGCAAGTATCAGCCACGCCGGGACATGGATCCGCAGGCGCTGGAAGAGCTGGCGCAGTCGATCAAGGCCCAGGGCGTGATGCAGCCGATCGTGGTTCGCCCGATTGGTGGTGGTCGTTTTGAAATCATTGCCGGCGAGCGTCGCTGGCGCGCGAGTCAACAAGCCGGGCAGGAAACCATCCCGGCGATGGTGCGCGATGTGCCGGATGAAACGGCAATCGCCATTGCGCTGATCGAGAACATCCAGCGCGAAGACCTGAACCCGATCGAAGAGGCGGTAGCCCTGCAGCGCTTGCAGCAGGAATTCCAGCTCACTCAGCAACAGGTGGCCGAGGCTGTGGGTAAGTCCCGCGTCACCGTGGCCAACCTGTTGCGCCTGATTGCGCTGCCGGAAGTCATCAAGACCATGTTGTCCCATGGCGACCTGGAGATGGGTCATGCCCGTGCATTGCTCGGTCTGCCGGACAATCAGCAGGTGGAAGGGGCGCGACATGTTGTCGCACGCGGTCTTACCGT
This sequence comes from Pseudomonas sp. B34(2017), assembly GCF_002112915.1. Classification (NCBI taxonomy): domain Bacteria; kingdom Pseudomonadati; phylum Pseudomonadota; class Gammaproteobacteria; order Pseudomonadales; family Pseudomonadaceae; genus Pseudomonas; species Pseudomonas sp. B34(2017). The sequence continues at coordinate 134,543 of NZ_NEJA01000003.1, forward strand.
GCGCCAAACTGAGGCACTGGTTCGCCAATGGTTGAGTGGCAAACCGGAGCCGGTAGAGCCTGCCAAACCTGACCCGGATATCGCCCGCCTCGAACAGCGTCTGGCCGAGCGCCTGGGCTCTGCGGTGCAGATCCGCCACGGGAAGAAGGGCAAGGGTCAGCTGGTGATCGGATACAACTCCCTCGATGAGCTTCAAGGTGTGCTCGCACACATCCGCTGAAACAATTCCTCTTGTAGCGCGCAGTCGGAAATCACTACCTGACAGTTGAATAGGGGCAGAACCGCCCCTATACTCTGCGCGCATTTTGTCGGCACAAATTATGCCAAGTTATTGAATTTCGGCAGCCGACCATTGGAGAGCAATAGTGATGGAAACCCGCAAGCCAAACCGCCTGCCGTTCCATCGCCTGGCGGTTTTTCCGGTGTTAATGGCTCAATTTGTCATTTTGCTCATTGCCGCTTTGGCGCTCTGGCAATGGCACGGAGTCGTTGCCGGATACTCGGGACTTTGCGGAGGCCTGATAGCCTTGCTGCCCAATGTTTATTTCGCTCACAAGGCATTTCGGTTTTCCGGCGCCCGAGCAGCCCAGTCCATCGTCCGGTCTTTCTATGCCGGCGAGGCAGGCAAACTGATTTTGACGGCAGTGCTGTTTGCACTGGTGTTTGCAGGTGTGAAGCCACTGGCGCCGATCGCTGTATTCGGCGCCTTCGTGCTGACTCAGTCGGTCAGCTGGTTCGCTCCCCTGCTGATGAGAACAAGACTTTCGAGACCTTAGGGCGTTTGAGGCAACCATGGCAGAAACAACCGCTTCGGGCTATATCCAGCACCACTTGCAGAACCTGACCTTCGGTCAGCTACCCAACGGCGGCTGGGGCTTTGCCCACACCGCAGCAGAAGCCAAGGAAATGGGCTTCTGGGCTTTCCACGTCGATACCCTCGGCTGGTCGGTCGCGCTGGGTCTGATCTTCGTCATTCTTTTCCGCATGGCGGCCAAGAAGGCGACTTCCGGTCAGCCGGGTGCACTGCAGAACTTCGTTGAAGTCCTGGTCGAATTCGTCGATGGCAGCGTGAAAGACAGCTTCCATGGCCGTAGCCCGGTGATCGCACCGCTGGCACTGACCATCTTCGTCTGGGTGTTCCTGATGAACGCCGTCGACCTGGTACCGGTCGACTGGATTCCTCAGCTGGCCATCCTGATCTCCGGCGACCACCACATCCCGTTCCGCGCCGTGTCGACTACCGACCCGAACGCGACCCTGGGCATGGCGTTCTCGGTTTTCGCACTGATCATTTTCTATAGCATCAAGGTCAAGGGCATCGGCGGTTTCATCGGCGAACTGACCCTGCACCCGTTCGGCAGCAAGAACATCTTCGTTCAGGCCCTGCTGATCCCGGTGAACTTCCTGCTGGAATTCGTGACCCTGATCGCCAAACCGATCTCTCTGGCTCTGCGTCTGTTCGGCAACATGTATGCCGGCGAGCTGGTGTTCATCCTGATCGCTGTGATGTTCGGCAGCGGCCTGCTCTGGCTCAGCGGCCTGGGCGTTGTCCTGCAGTGGGCGTGGGCTGTGTTCCACATCCTGATCATCACCCTGCAGGCGTTCATCTTCATGATGCTGACCATCGTCTACCTGTCGATGGCGCACGAAGAAAACCATTAAGACCAGTCTCGACTAGTCTGATGTCCTTCCCGGTCAAACGGGAAGGGGCTCCTCACGGGGCACCATGAAACGATTTGTTTTACCGCTTTAATCTAAAAAACCTAAACCATACGACGTAAAAGTCGGGAGGAAAGATGGAAACTGTAGTTGGTCTAACCGCTATCGCTGTTGCACTGTTGATCGGCCTGGGCGCACTGGGTACCGCAATTGGTTTCGGCCTGCTGGGCGGCAAGTTCCTGGAAGGCGCAGCGCGTCAGCCAGAAATGGTTCCAATGCTGCAAGTTAAAATGTTCATCGTTGCCGGTCTGCTCGACGCCGTAACCATGATCGGTGTTGGTATCGCTCTGTTCTTCACCTTTGCGAACCCGTTCGTTGGTCAGATCGCTGGCTAATCATTCGGATCTCCGAGTGATTTGGTGTGATGGACAACGTAACTGCGAGGTGTTGGCGTGAACATTAATGCGACCCTGATTGGCCAGTCCGTTGCGTTCCTGATTTTTGTACTGTTCTGCATGAAGTTCGTATGGCCTCCGGTCATCGCAGCTCTGCACGAACGTCAAAAGAAGATCGCTGATGGTCTGGACGCTGCCAGCCGTGCAGCTCGCGACCTGGAGTTGGCCCAAGAGAAAGCGGGTCAGCAACTGCGCGAAGCGAAAGCTCAGGCAGCTGAAATCATCGAGCAAGCCAAGAAACGCGGTAACCAGATTGTCGAAGAGGCCGTTGAAAAGGCCCGCGTCGACGCTGACCGTGTGAAGGTTCAGGCTCAAGCCGAGATCGAACAGGAACTGAACAGTGTCAAAGACAAGCTGCGCGCCCAAGTGGGCTTGCTGGCTGTCGGCGGCGCCGAGAAGATCCTGGGTGCCACAATCGATCAAAACGCGCACGCAGAGCTGGTTAACCAACTGGCTGCTGAAATCTAAGCGAGGGCGATCATGGCAGAACTGACCACGTTGGCCCGACCTTACGCTAAGGCGGCCTTCGAGCACGCTCAGGCCCACCAGCAACTGGCCAATTGGTCAGCCATGCTCGGCCTGGCAGCAGCGGTGTCGCAAGACGACACCATGCAGCGCGTGCTCAAGGCCCCGCGACTGACGAGCGCAGAAAAGGCCGCCACGTTCATTGACGTGTGCGGCGACAAGTTTGATGCCAAGGCACAGAACTTCATCAATGTCGTTGCCGAAAACGACCGTCTCCCGCTTCTGCCGGAGATCGCCGCTCTTTTCGACCTGTACAAGGCCGAGCAAGAGAAATCGGTAGACGTTGAAGTGACCAGTGCTTTTGCATTGAACCAAGAACAGCAAGACAAACTCGCCAAGGTTCTCAGTGCACGACTCAACCGGGAAGTGCGCCTGCAAGTCGAGGAAGACAGCTCCCTTATCGGGGGTGTGGTCATCCGCGCCGGCGACCTGGTTATCGATGGCTCGATTCGCGGCAAAATCGCGAAACTTGCCGAAGCATTGAAATCTTGAGTTTGAAGGGGCAGCAGAGCAATGCAGCAACTCAATCCTTCCGAAATAAGTGAAATTATCAAGGGCCGCATCGAAAAGCTCGATGTGACCTCCCAAGCCCGTAACGAAGGCACTGTCGTCAGCGTATCTGACGGCATCGTGCGGATTCACGGTCTGGCCGACGTCATGTACGGCGAGATGATCGAGTTTCCGGGCGGCGTCTACGGTATGGCCCTCAACCTGGAGCAAGACTCCGTAGGTGCCGTTGTACTGGGCGCGTACACCAGTCTGGCTGAAGGCATGAGCGCCAAGTGCACCGGCCGCATCCTCGAAGTTCCGGTTGGTAAGGAACTGCTGGGTCGCGTTGTCGACGCACTGGGTAACCCTGTTGACGGCAAAGGTCCACTGGGCAACACCGAGACCGACGCGGTCGAGAAAGTTGCTCCGGGCGTGATCTGGCGTAAGTCGGTAGACCAGCCTGTACAGACTGGCTACAAGGCTGTCGATGCCATGATCCCTGTCGGCCGTGGCCAGCGTGAGCTGATCATCGGTGACCGTCAGATCGGTAAAACCGCTCTGGCGATCGACGCGATCATCAACCAGAAAGACAGCGGCATTTTCTGCGTCTACGTGGCAATCGGTCAGAAGCAATCGACCATCGCCAACGTGGTTCGCAAGCTGGAAGAAAACGGTGCACTGGCTAACACCATCATCGTTGCAGCGAGCGCCTCGGAATCTGCAGCACTGCAATTCCTGGCTCCGTACTCCGGTTGCACCATGGGTGAATTCTTCCGCGACCGCGGTGAAGACGCGCTGATCGTCTATGACGATCTGTCCAAGCAAGCAGTGGCTTACCGCCAGATTTCCCTGCTGCTGCGCCGTCCACCAGGCCGTGAAGCTTACCCAGGCGACGTGTTCTATCTCCACTCCCGTCTGCTGGAGCGTGCATCCCGCGTTTCGGAAGAGTACGTAGAGAAGTTCACCAACGGCGCAGTGACCGGCAAAACCGGTTCCCTGACCGCACTGCCGATCATCGAAACCCAGGCTGGCGACGTTTCCGCGTTCGTTCCGACCAACGTGATTTCCATCACCGACGGTCAGATCTTCCTGGAATCGGCCATGTTCAACTCGGGCATCCGCCCTGCAGTGAACGCCGGTGTTTCGGTATCCCGTGTGGGTGGTGCCGCTCAGACCAAGATCATCAAGAAGCTGTCCGGTGGTATCCGTACCGCTCTGGCTCAGTACCGTGAACTGGCGGCATTCGCCCAGTTCGCTTCTGACCTGGACGAAGCGACCCGCAAGCAACTTGAGCATGGTCAGCGCGTTACCGAGCTGATGAAGCAGAAGCAATACGCGCCAATGTCGATCGCCGACATGTCGCTGTCGCTGTATGCCGCTGAGCGTGGGTTCCTGACTGACATTGAAATCGCCAAGATCGGCAGCTTCGAACAAGCGCTGATTGCTTTCTTCAACCGCGATCACGCCGATTTGATGGCGAAGATCAACGTTAAAGGTGACTTCAATGACGAAATCGACGCTGGCCTGAAGGCTGGTATCGAGAAGTTCAAGGCCACCCAAACCTGGTAAGCCGCAGCGGGAGCCGCAAGGCTCCCGCTTGCTAACCTGATAGGTGTTACATGGCAGGCGCAAAAGAGATTCGCAGTAAGATTGCGAGCATCAAAAGCACGCAAAAAATTACCAGCGCCATGGAAAAAGTGGCGGTCAGCAAAATGCGCAAGGCACAAATGCGCATGGCTGCTAGCCGTCCTTATGCGGAGCGTATCCGCCAGGTAATTGGGCATCTGGCCAACGCCAACCCGGAATACCGCCATCCGTTCATGATCGATCGCGAAGTAAAGCGCGTCGGTTATGTCGTGGTGAGCAGTGACCGTGGTCTGTGCGGCGGCTTGAACACCAACCTGTTCAAGGCCCTGGTCAAGGACATGGCGGTAAACCGCGAAAACGGCGTCGAGATCGATCTGTGTGTCGTTGGTAGCAAGGGTGCGGCCTTTTTCCGCAACTTCGGCGGTAACGTCGTTGCAGCTATCAGCCACCTGGGTGAAGAGCCGTCGATCAATGATCTGATCGGCAGCGTCAAGGTGATGCTGGATGCCTACCTGGACGGCCGTATCGACCGCCTGTCCGTGGTATCCAACAAGTTCATCAACACCATGACGCAACAGCCTACCGTGGAGCAGTTGATTCCATTGGTGGCGACCCCGGATCAAGAACTCAAGCACCACTGGGACTACCTCTACGAACCAGACGCCAAAGAGCTGCTTGACGGCTTGATGGTGCGTTACGTGGAGTCGCAGGTGTACCAGGCGGTGGTCGAGAACAACGCGGCTGAACAGGCTGCGCGGATGATCGCGATGAAGAACGCTACCGACAACGCCGGTGATTTGATCAGCGATTTGCAGCTGATCTACAACAAGGCGCGTCAGGCTGCGATCACCCAAGAGATCTCGGAAATCGTCGGCGGCGCTGCCGCGGTTTAACGGTTCAAATATTCAGAGGATCCAGCTATGAGTAGCGGACGTATCGTTCAAATCATCGGCGCCGTTATCGACGTGGAATTTCCACGCGACAGCGTACCGAGCATCTACGACGCCTTGAAGGTTCAAGGCGCCGAAACCACTCTGGAAGTTCAGCAGCAGCTGGGCGACGGCGTGGTTCGTACCATTGCGATGGGCTCCACCGAAGGCTTGAAGCGCGGTCTGGACGTCAACAACACTGGCGCAGCCATCTCCGTACCGGTCGGTAAAGCGACTCTGGGCCGGATCATGGACGTACTGGGCAACCCGATCGACGAAGCTGGCCCGATCGGCGAAGAAGAGCGCTGGGGTATCCACCGCGCCGCTCCTTCCTTCGCTGAACAGGCCGGTGGCAACGAGCTGCTGGAAACTGGCATCAAGGTTATCGACCTGGTTTGCCCGTTCGCCAAGGGCGGTAAAGTCGGTCTGTTCGGTGGTGCCGGTGTAGGCAAGACCGTAAACATGATGGAACTGATCCGTAACATCGCCATCGAGCACAGCGGTTATTCCGTGTTCGCCGGTGTGGGTGAGCGTACTCGTGAGGGTAACGACTTCTACCACGAGATGAAGGACTCCAACGTTCTCGACAAGGTAGCCCTGGTCTACGGTCAGATGAACGAGCCACCGGGAAACCGTCTGCGTGTAGCGCTGACCGGTCTGACCATGGCCGAGAAGTTCCGTGACGAAGGTAACGACGTTCTGCTGTTCGTCGACAACATCTATCGTTACACCCTGGCCGGTACCGAAGTATCCGCACTGCTGGGCCGTATGCCTTCGGCAGTAGGTTACCAGCCGACCCTGGCTGAAGAGATGGGCGTGCTGCAAGAGCGCATCACTTCGACCAAGCAAGGTTCGATTACTTCGATCCAGGCCGTATACGTACCAGCGGACGACTTGACTGACCCGTCGCCAGCGACCACGTTTGCTCACCTGGACGCCACCGTCGTTCTGTCCCGTGACATCGCTTCCCTGGGTATCTACCCGGCGGTAGACCCACTGGACTCGACTTCGCGTCAGCTGGACCCGAACGTGATCGGCAATGATCACTACGAGACCGCTCGTGGTGTTCAGTACGTGCTGCAGCGTTACAAAGAGCTGAAGGACATCATCGCGATCCTGGGTATGGACGAGCTGTCGGAAGCCGACAAGCAGTTGGTAAACCGTGCTCGTAAGATCCAGCGCTTCTTGTCGCAGCCGTTCTTCGTGGCTGAAGTCTTCACCGGTGCTTCGGGTAAATACGTTTCCCTGAAAGACACCATTGCTGGCTTCAAAGGCATCCTCAACGGTGACTACGACCACCTGCCAGAACAAGCGTTCTACATGGTCGGCGGCATCGAAGAAGCGATCGAGAAAGCCAAGAAACTGTAATCCAGGCGCCCGGCAACGGGCGCTAATTTAGGTTGAGGCAATCAGATGGCTATGACAGTCCATTGCGACATCGTCAGCGCGGAAGGAGAAATCTTTTCCGGCCTGGTCGAGATGGTGATTGCGCACGGTGCTCTGGGTGATCTTGGTATCGCTCTGGGCCACGCGCCGCTGATCACTAATCTGAAGCCAGGTCCGATCCGCCTGATCAAGCAAGGCGGGGAAGCCGAGGTGTTCTACATCTCCGGTGGTTTCCTCGAGGTTCAGCCGAACATGGTCAAGGTGCTTGCCGATACCGTGCAACGTGCCGCCGACCTGGATGAAGCTCAGGCTCAAGCAGCTCTCAAGGCTGCCGAAGCTGCTCTGCATGAGAAGAGCGCAGATTTCGACTACGGAGCTGCGTCCGCACGTCTGGCCGAGGCTGCAGCTCAGCTGCGCACCGTCCAGCAGATCCGCAAGAAGTTTGGCGGTTAATCCGTCAGCCACTTGTTGTGCGATTGATAAAAAAGGGTAGCCTCGGCTACCCTTTTTTCTTTTCAGAATTCCCGAAACCCGGTCGCAGTTGCTGACCACCCAGGATTGGTAGCCAGTCATGTCTCTTGAAATCGTTATCCTCGCGGCCGGTCAAGGCACCCGCATGCGTTCCGCGCTGCCAAAAGTGCTGCACCCGATTGCCGGCGACTCCATGCTCGGCCATGTTATCCACAGTGCCCGCCAACTTGATCCCCAACGCATTCACGTGGTCATCGGCCATGGTGCCGATGTCGTGCGTGAACGTCTGGCCGCCGATGATCTCAATTTCGTATTGCAGGACAAGCAGCTGGGCACCGGTCATGCGACTGCCCAGGCTGTGCCGTTCATCACCGCCGATACCGTTCTGATTCTCTACGGCGACGTGCCGCTGATCGAAGTCGAGACCCTGCAGCGTCTGCTCAAACACGTCGTGCCCGGGCAGATGGGCTTGCTCACCGTCGAGCTGGACGATCCGACCGGTTATGGCCGCATCGTGCGCGATGCCGACGGCAAGGTTGCCGCCATCGTCGAACACAAGGACGCCAGCGAAGCGCAACGGGCGATCACTGAAGGCAACACCGGCATCCTGGCAGTGCCGGCCAATCGTCTGGCGGACTGGATGAGTCGCCTGTCGAACAACAACGCTCAGGGCGAGTACTACCTGACCGACGTGATCGAGATGGCGGTCAGCGATGGCCTGACCGTCGCCACCGAACAACCTCACGATCCGATGGAAGTGCAGGGCGCCAATGATCGCAAACAGCTCTCCGAGCTGGAGCGTCATTACCAGCTGCGCGCCGGTCGTCGCCTGATGGCTCAGGGTGTCACCCTGCGCGATCCGGCCCGTTTCGATGTGCGAGGCGAAGTGACCGTCGGTCGCGATGTGCTGATCGACATCAACGTGATTCTCGAAGGCAAGGTTGTCATAGAGGACGATGTGATCATCGGCCCGAACTGCGTGATCAAGGACAGCACCCTGCGCAAAGGCGTGGTGGTCAAGGCCAACAGCCATATCGAAGGCGCGGTGCTGGGCGAAGGCAGCGATGCCGGCCCGTTTGCCCGTCTGCGTCCGGGCACTGTGCTGGAGGCCCGCGCCCATGTGGGTAACTTCGTCGAACTGAAAAACGCCCGCATGGGCGAGGGCGCCAAGGCCGGGCACCTGACTTACCTGGGCGATGCCGAGATCGGTGCACGCACCAACATCGGCGCCGGCACCATCACTTGCAACTACGATGGCGCCAACAAGTGGAAAACCGTGCTGGGCGAGGATGTGTTCATCGGTTCCAACAACTCGCTGGTAGCGCCTGTGGATATCTCTGCCGGTGCAACTACTGCAGCCGGCTCGACCATCACTCAGAATGTGGATAACGCGCAATTGGCTGTTGGCCGGGCGCGGCAGAAGAACATCGATGGCTGGAAGCGGCCTGAGAAGATCAAGAAGAGCTGAGTTATCCACAATGCTCAAATTAAAAAAGACCGCTGCCAGCGGTCTTTTTTTGGGCACCGACTTGACGATTCGCAGCTGATAGGTTTTGATTGCTTCCGTTATCTTTCGAATCGAAACTTAATTAGCCATGTCGAAACGCAACACACCTCAGCGCCGTCACAACATTCTGTCTTTACTCAATGAGCAGGGCGAAGTGAGTGTGGATGAACTGGCCAAGCGCTTCGAAACTTCGGAAGTTACGATTCGCAAGGATCTCGCCGCTCTGGAAAGTCATGGCTTGCTGCTGCGTCGCTATGGTGGCGCGATCACCATGCCCCAGGAACTGGTGGCGGACGTCAGTCAAAACGTTTCCAAATACAAACAGGCGATTGCCCGCGCCGCCGTCACACGCATCCGCGAGCACGCCCGCATCATCATCGACAGCGGTAGCACCACCGCCGCGATGATTCCCGAACTCGGCCAGCAGCCAGGCCTGGTGGTCATGACCAACTCCCTGCACGTGGCCAACGCCCTGAGTGAACTCGAGCACGAGCCTGTGCTGCTGATGACCGGTGGCACCTGGGATCCGCACTCGGAATCCTTTCAGGGCCAGGTCGCCGAGCAGGTACTACGCTCTTACGATTTCGACCAGTTGTTTATCGGTGCCGATGGCATCGACCTGGTGCGTGGCACCACCACCTTCAATGAATTGCTCGGCCTCAGCCGGGTGATGGCGGAAGTGGCGCGGGAAGTGATCGTGATGGTCGAGGCCGACAAGATCGGCCGCAAGATTCCCAACCTGGAGCTGCCATGGAGCAGCGTCCATACCCTAATTACCGATGATCGCCTGCCCCTGGATGCGCGCGATCAGATTCAGGCTCGCGGTATCAACTTGATTTGCGCGACTGTCAGTCAGGAGAAATAAGCATGTGTGGAATTGTCGGCGCGGTAGCTGAACGTAATATCACCGCCATTCTGGTCGAAGGCCTCAAACGCCTCGAATACAGGGGCTATGACAGTGCCGGTGTTGCGGTGTACACCAATGACGGCGCTCTGGAACGCACTCGTCGTGTCGGCAAAGTCAGCGAACTCGACGCGGCGCTGGCCGAACATCCGCTGGTTGGCCGTCTCGGTATTGCCCACACCCGCTGGGCCACCCATGGTGCGCCGAGCGAGCGCAATGCTCACCCGCATTTCTCCGGTGACGTCGCTGTCGTGCACAACGGCATCATCGAAAACCATGAGGCGCTGCGTGAACAGCTGAAGGCACTGGGCTACGTGTTCACCTCGGACACTGACACCGAAGTCATCGCTCACCTGCTGACTGAAAAACTCAAGACCTTGCCGGACCTGTCGGACGCTCTGAAGGCTGCGGTCAAGGAGCTGCATGGCGCTTACGGTCTGGCGGTTATCCACGCAAAGCAACCGGATCGACTGGTTGCTGCTCGCAGCGGCAGCCCGCTGGTAATCGGTCTGGGCCTGGGCGAAAACTTCCTCGCTTCCGATCAACTGGCCCTGCGTCAGGTCACCGACCGTTTCATGTACCTGGAAGAGGGCGATATCGCCGAAATCCAGCGGGACAAGGTGCAGATCTGGGACGTGACCGGCAAAGCCGTCGAGCGCCAGACCGTCCAGTACACCGACGGTGCCGAAGCCGCCGACAAAGGCGAGTTCCGTCACTACATGCTCAAGGAAATCCACGAGCAGCCATCCGTGGTGCAGCGCACCCTGGAAGGCCGATTGAGTGCGAATCAGGTGCTGGTGCAGGCTTTCGGTCCACAAGCTGCTGAACTGTTCGCCAAAGTGCGCAACGTACAGATCGTGGCGTGTGGTACCAGCTATCACGCGGGCATGGTTGCCCGTTACTGGCTCGAAGAGCTGGCCGGGATTCCGTGCCAGGTCGAGGTCGCCAGTGAGTTCCGCTACCGCAAGGTGGTGGTGCAGCCGGACACCCTGTTCGTCACCATCTCCCAGTCCGGCGAAACCGCCGACACCCTGGCCGCCCTGCGCAACGCCAAGGAACTGGGCTTCCTCGCCAGTCTGGCGATCTGCAACGTCGGCATCAGTTCGCTGGTGCGCGAATCCGACCTGACCCTGCTGACCCAGGCTGGTCGTGAAATCGGCGTGGCCTCGACCAAGGCCTTCACTACGCAACTGGTCGGTCTGCTGCTGCTGACCCTGTCTCTGGGCCAGGTGCGCGGTACATTGGGCAAAGGCGTTGAAGCCACGCTGGTCGAAGAACTGCGTCGTCTGCCAACTCGTCTGGGCGAAGCGCTGGCGATGGACAGCACGGTGGAAAAAATCGCAGAGCTGTTCGCCGAGAAAAACCACACGCTGTTCCTGGGCCGTGGCGCGCAATTTCCGGTGGCGATGGAAGGGGCCTTGAAGCTCAAGGAAATCTCGTACATCCACGCCGAAGCCTATCCAGCTGGCGAGCTGAAACACGGCCCGCTGGCGCTTGTGGATAACGACATGCCGGTGGTGACCGTCGCGCCGAACAACGAACTGCTGGAGAAGCTGAAGTCCAACCTGCAGGAAGTCCGCGCCCGCGGTGGCGAACTGATCGTGTTCGCCGACGAAAAGGCTGGGATGACCAACGGCGAAGGCACCCACGTAGTGCAGATGCCGCACATCCACGACATCCTGTCGCCGATCCTCTACACCATTCCGCTGCAACTACTGTCGTACTACGTTGCGGTGCTCAAGGGCACGGACGTGGATCAGCCGCGTAACCTGGCGAAGTCGGTGACGGTGGAGTGATGGGCTGCACAAGAGCGCGAATTATTCGCGCTCTTGTGCAGAACACAGATACACCGCAGCAATTCCTACAGAAAATCCGCAAAAAAATCCGCTAACTACACCCATTAATGAAATCTCCTACATTACTCAAGGCTAGGTAATTAAAGGCTTTGAGCGTAATCTTGAATTCGCAAAAAAATCCGCGATTCTGGAGGTTTGATGAGTGCTGAATCTGTCTTGGGAAACCATTGGCTCGAGCCGCTCATGCCTGTATTTCCCAGCGAAATATTGCAACTGGCCGAGCAAGTGCCCTTTCAGGCGGGAAAACTCAGCGCCATGGTTTCTCCCCCCATGCTGCAACGCGTCGGCGGCCTACTGCGTGTCACCAGCAGTTTTTACAGCAACCTGATAGAAGGCCAGTTCACGGAGCCAGTGACGCTTGCCCCGACAGCTCCAAAACGTCACCGCAAAGAGCTCACAGAGCTGGCTATGACGCACATCGGCACACAGCAGGCATTTGAACGAGCACTGACTATGCATAAGGACCTGTCATGGGAAACCCTGTTCAGTCCGGCATTCGTTACGCGCCTGCACAAGCGTCTTTTTCTCGGTGCTTGCGACGAGCAACTGAGCCTGAGTGACGGGAGTCAACTGGTGCCTGGTCAACTGCGGGATGTGGCGAGTCAGGAAGTGCTTGTCGGCAATCACGCGGCCCCCTCCTGCCAATCTGTATCGCCCATGCTTAACCGGATGCAGCAGGTATACGGTCGTTTGCCGGACGCTCGGAGTCGACTGCTTGCCGTCATGGCTTATCACCATCGATTGGCCTGGGTGCATCCTTTCGTTGACGGAAATGGACGAACAGTCAGGCTGGTGACGCATCTCCAGTTGCAGAAACTTGGGCTGGTTTCGCCGCTCTGGTCCTTATCCCGCGGGCTTGCTCGACAGCAGGCGTCCTATTACGCCCGGCTGGCCAACGCCGACAAGCCGCGTCGTGGGGATCTGGATGGTCGTGGTCAACTGACGCAGGCCGGTTTGTTCGAATTTGTCGGTTTCATGCTGGAAACCTGTCTCGACCAGATGCGTTATACAGAGCAGGCGTTGAACATCTCCAATATGCGCGAAAGGTTGCATACCATTTTTGCTTGGGACGAGCGGATCAAGCGAGAGGGAATCAAGCTGGAAACAGCCCGTGCTTTGCATGTTCTGCTGACGCAGGGCACGTTGAGCCGCGCGGATTTCAAAATCTTCACGGGATTGTCCGATCGGGTGGCAACGGATCAATTGAGAAGTCTCGTACAACTGGGTCTGGTTCAGAGTGCGACACCCAAGGCACGTGATCTCTATCCGGGTTTGCCGATCTGGTTTGCTCAACTGTTATTCCCTGACTTGCATCAGCGGATGAACGCCGCGGTTTAGGAGTTGAAAAGTGGATCGCTTCCAGGAAATGCAGGTTTTCGCCATCGTCGCCCAGGAACAGGGTTTTTCCGCTGCGGCGCGGCGTCTGGGTCTGTCGGCGGCGAGCGTGACCCGGGCGGTGGCGGCGCTGGAGCAGCGGATCGGCACGCAGTTGTTGATCCGTACCACCCGCAGCGTGCATTTGAGCGAAGCCGGTCTGCGTTTCCTGGAAGACTGTCGGAGGATTCTCGCCGAGATGCAGGAAGCGGAGGACTCCGCTGCCGGCAGTCATACCCAGCCCCGTGGGCAGTTGACGGTGACGGCGCCTGTTTTATTCGGCGAGCTGTTTGTCACGCCGGTGATGGCGCGTTATCTGACGCAATACCCGGACGTTTCCATCAACGCCCTGTTGCTCGACCGGGTAGTAAGCATGGTCGAGGAGGGCATCGACGTCGCGGTGCGCATCGGTGAGTTGCCGGACAGCAATCAGCATGCGATCCGTGTAGGTGAGGTACGACGGGTGATTTGCGGCTCGCCGGAATACTTCGCGGTCCATGGTCGGCCTGCCCATCCACAGGCATTGGCCGGGGCGCCGGTGGTGGCGACTTCGGCCATCGGCCAGCAGCGTAGCTGGCCATTTATGGAACACGGTGAACTCATCGGGGTAAAACCGGAACCGCGTCTGGTGGTCACGGCCAATCAGGCTGCAATCACGGCGGCGTCGCTGGGCCTGGGACTGACCCGGGTGCTGTCTTATCAGGTGGCCAGCAAGGTCGCCTCCGGCGAACTGGAAATCGTCCTCGCCGAGTTCGAACTGCCTGCGTTGCCGATCCATGTGGTGTATCAGGGCGGACGCAAGGCGCCGGCGCGGGTGCGCAGTTTTGTCGATTTCATGGTGAACGCATTGCGTGAGCATCCGGCGCTGAAAAACGCCGCGTTATTTCATCCAGAGAAATAATGGATTGCGTTTGCTGGTGATTCTGTTGTTCTCACGATAGGTGGAAGATGGCTCCCACGGCCGCCGTCCACCCTGAACGGCGCCATCATCCAGCGGAGTCGACCATGCAAGCGATCAAACTCTACAACTTCCCGCGTTCCGGCCACGCCCATCGCGTCGAACTGATGTTGTCACTGTTGCAACTGCCGACCGAACTGATCTTCGTCGATCTGGCCAAGGGCGAACATAAACAGGCGCCATACCTGGCTATCAACAGCTTTGGTCAGGTTCCGGCCATTGATGACAATGGCGTGGTACTGGCCGACTCCAACGCGATTCTCGTCTACCTGGCACAGAAATACGGCAACGGCCGCTGGCTGCCGAGCGATCCGGTCGGCGCCGCGCATGTGCAGCGCTGGTTGTCCGCTGCCGCCGGGCCGATTGCTTTCGGCCCTGCGGCCGCCCGCCTGATCACGGTGTTCGGGGCGAAGTTCAACGCCGAGGAAGTCATCACCCGTGCGCACAACTTTCTGAAGGTGATGGACCTGGAACTGGGCAAAACCCCGTATTTGGCGGGTACTGAGCCGACCATCGCTGACGTGGCGGCCTACAGCTACATTGCCCACGCACCGGAAGGCAATGTGTCGCTGGACGACTACGCTAACGTTCGCGCCTGGCTTTCGCGCATCGAGGCGCTGCCCGGTTTTGTCGGCATGCCGCGCACCGTTGCCGGCCTGCAAACCACCGTCTGACATTCAATCTGCGCCGACGGCGCAGGGGAGAGACCGTGATGGAACGTTCACCGTGGCACGCTGGCGAGCAACAGTTACAGGCCCATGTCGGCGTTGCCGAGCGCATGGCGGAATTCGGGCGTAAGGTGATTCGCACCTGGATGCCGGATCAACACCGCCAGTTCTATGAGCAATTGCCTTTCATGCTGTACGGCGCGGTGGATGCCGAAGGTCGACCCTGGGCCAGTGTGCTGGAGGGGGAGCCGGGCTTTGCTCACTCTCCCGAGCCGACGCAACTGCAGTTCGCCAGTCTGCCGGCTGCCGATGACCCGGCGCAGTTACAAGCCGGCGCCGCCATTGGTCTGCTTGGTATCGAACTGCACACCCGCCGGCGCAATCGGCTCAATGGCCACATCGATAATCTTGACGCGAACGGGTTCGGTCTGACGGTGGATCAATCGTTCGGCAACTGCCCGCAATACATTCAATTGCGTCAGTTTCAGCGGGTGCCGCTGACCGATCCGCAGACCCGCAAAGCCGAACACCGTGACAGCCTCGATGACGCCGCCATTGCGCTGATCGAAAGCGCCGACACTTTCTTTGTCGCCAGTTACGTTGATGTCGACGGCGAGCGTTCGGTGGATGTTTCCCACCGCGGCGGTCAGCCCGGTTTTGTGCGGATCGAGGGTAATCGCCTGACGATCCCTGATTTTGCCGGCAACCTGCACTTCAACACGCTGGGCAATCTGCTGCTCAATCCCTTGGCCGGCTTGCTGTTCATCGACTTTTCCACAGGTGATGTGTTGCAGCTCAGCGGTCGCACCGAGATCATTCTCGAGGCGCCGCAGATCGAGGCCTTCCAGGGCGCCGAACGCCTGTGGACGTTTGAGGTGGAGAAACTGGTTCGGCGTCCGGCAGCGCTGGCTCTTCGCTGGCGCTTCGACGGCATGTCACCCACCAGCCTGCTGACCGGTAACTGGGCCCAGGCCGATGCACGGTTGCAGGCCAAGGCATTGGGGGACAGCTGGCGGCCATTGCGCGTGGCAAAAGTCGAAATGGAAAGCCGTCACATCCGCTCGATCTATCTGGAGCCGGACGATGGCGCAGGACTGCCGGTGTTTCTCGCCGGTCAGCATCTGCCGCTGCGGTTCACCCTCGATGGCGAGGTGCACATCCGTACCTACAGCCTGTCCGGCGCGCCGTCGGACGATTTTTTCCGGATCAGCGTCAAGCGCGAAGGACGGGTGTCGACGCACCTGCATGAGCAGATTCGCGTAGGCGATGTGCTGGAGGCGCGCTTGCCTCAAGGGCATTTCACGGTCGAGGCGCTGGAGCGCCGTCCACTGGTGTTGTTGGCGGCCGGAGTCGGCATTACGCCGTTGCTGTCGATGCTGCGTGAGGTGGTCTATCAGGGCCTGCGGACGCGGCGGATTCGTCCGACCCTGTTTGTTCAGAGTTCCCGCAGCCTCGCCGACCAGCCGTTCCGCGCAGAGGTGGATCGTTTGCTGGAGGATGCCGGTGACGCCGTGAAGGTGTTGCGAGTGCTCAGCCAGCCGGAAGACGATCTGGTCGAAGGAAAAGACTTCGACCTGCGTGGCCGTATCGATGGCGATCTGTTGCGCAATCTGCTGACCGACGAGGACTTCGATCAGGTCGACTTCGTGCTCTGCGGCCCCGGCGGTTTTACCCAGGGTATTTATGACATCTTGCGCGAACTGGATGTGCGGGACGGGAAGATCCATGCCGAAACCTTCGGCCCTTCGACCCTCAAGCGCCAAGCCGATCCGGACGCGATCGTGATGGAACAACCGCCGGCTGCGACCACGTCGGTGCCGGTGGTGTTCGAACGTTCAGCCAAGGAAGCGCGCTGGCAGCCCGATGGCGGCAGTCTGCTGGAGCTGGCGGAAAGTCGCGGCTTGCGTCCGGAATTCAGTTGTCGCGGGGGTTCGTGCGGCACCTGCAGGACGCGGCTGATCAGTGGCGCGGTGAATTATCCACAGCCTCCGGCAGAAGTGCCGGAGGAGGGGCAGGTGCTGATTTGCTGCGCGGTGCCGGCGCAGAGTGACCAGGCGCTGGTTCTGGATCTGTAACGGATCAGGCGTAGGACAACGCCTTTTCTTCCAGCAGCTCCTGATACAGCTCGGTCCATTTGCGGCCCATTTCATCGGCTGTGAATAACTGCCGATAGCGGGCCTCAGCCTTGAGGCCCATTTCGGCAGCGCGGGCCGGGTTTTCCCACAGGGTCCGCATGGCTTCACGAAACGCCTGTGGATGACTCGGTGGCACCACCAGTCCGGTTTCGTTATGGATGTTGATGTAGCTGGTGCCGGTGCCGATCTCGCTGGAGATCATCGGTTTGCCGTACATCGCGCCTTCGAGTAGCGAAATGCCGAACGCTTCCGAGCGCAGGTGCGACGGGAACACGATGGCGTAGCTCAGTTGCAGCAGGGCGACCTTATCTTCATCGCTCAGCCGCCCGAGGAAATGAATGTTGCGCAGACCCAGGGCCGCGGCCTGGGCGTGCAGTTCCTGCTCCAGCGGGCCGGCGCCGACGATCACCACCGGATAGTCCACGTCTTTCAAGGCTTCGAGCAGGATGTGCAGGCCTTTGTAATAGCGCATCACCCCGACGAACAGGAAAAACTTGTCCCCAAGCTGCTGGCGCCAGCGATTCATGCGCTCGATGTCGGGCTGTGGATAACCGGCCTTGTTCAAGCCGTAGGGGATCACGCGAGTCTTGTCCTGGAATTGCTGCAACACATCGCTGGTGTGCAGATAGTTCGGCGAAGCCGCGACAATCCGGTCGGCGCTGGCGAGGAAGCGGTTCATCAGCGGGCGATAGAGTTTGAGCAGGTGCTTCTGGCGAATGATGTCCGAGTGATAGGTCACCACCGTCGGTTTGTTCACGCCGCTGGCGAAATGCACCAGATCCATGAACGGCCACGGGAAGTGGTAGTTGATTACGTCGGCTTCGGCGGCCAGTTCGCGAAACTGCTTGAACACGCTCCAGGAAAAACCCGTGGAGGCGAACTGGATATCCAGTTTGGCCCGATGCACTTCGTGCTGGCCGAGACGCACCACCGCAGGCTCTGGATTGGCGCTGAGCGTCAGCACCTGGCCTTCGATGCCGTGCTGGGCGCCACTCTCGCAGAGTTGAAAGATGACTTGCTCGATACCGCCGACCGAGTCAGGCAGGTACGTCTTGAAGAAATGGAGAACTCGCATTCAACCTCCCATGGCCTGGTGGTAGGCGCCGGCCGTGGCCTGCGCGCAACGCTTCCAGGAAAAAAGCCGTGCCTGCTGCAATCCGGCTTCCCGGCATGCCTGCCAGTGCGCTTGATCATCGATCAGTCGGCTCATCGCATCACGCAAGCCGTCTGCATCGTCAGCTTCAATATAGTTGCCGGCGTCGCCCGCCACTTCCGGCATGGCCGAAGAGCGGGTGAGTACCACTGGCGTGCCGCTGGCCATCGCTTCCAGCACCGGCAGGCCGAAACCTTCATACAGCGACGGAAAAATCAGCGCCCGGGCGCCGGCCAGCAATTGCGCGACTTGCTCATCGGGCAGGTAGCCGAGCAGGCACACGTGCCCGCTAGCCAGTGCCTGTCGCAATTCATCACTGAACTGGTCGCGCTGCCAGCCGGCCATGCCGACGATCAACAGCGGGAAACGCTGGCGCACCCGATCTGGCAACAGCGCGTGGGCGCGCAGGGCCAGATTCAGGTTCTTGCGCGGCTCCAGGGTGCCGACGCAGAGGAAGTACTCCCGGTACTCGACCGCATGGGCCTTGAGCACCGCATCGATGGCTTGTGGATCGCGCGGCCTGAAACGCTCGGCGACACCCAGCGGCGCGACCACGAAGCGCTCGGCAGGCAGTCCGAAATACTCCCGGGCCTCGTCAGCGATGGCTTGCGAGTCGGTCAGAATGATCCGCGCCTGGCGTACGCCTTCGGCGAGCCGGCGCTCGATTTCCCGCAGCCGCGCCGGTGGCTGGGTCTCGGGGAAATGCAGGTGCGTGAGATCGTGCAGGGTAATCACGGTCGGGCCATCGAAGGCCAGCGGCCACAGACTCGGTTCGTGGTACAGATCGACCGGTTGCGCCGGGCCCTGATCGAAGCGTTTCTGTTCAAGCCAGCGGCGCGCCTGATAGGCCCCGGGGATCTGCCGCAGCAGCGGCGTCAGGCGCGAATAACCGGGCATCGCCGCTTCCGGCAGTTGCGCACTCCAGCCCCAGCCATGGAACAGCGCCACCTCGATATCGGTTTCAGTGTGCAAGGCATTCACCAGTTCGGCCACGTAATGGCCGATGCCGGTGCGCGGTGCCTGGAGGATGCGGGCGTTAAGGGCTATGCGCATGTTGCCTCGCTGACACCTGAGGTGCCTCCAGCACATGGCGCGCGGTACGCTCGGCCAGTTGCGCGCTGGCTTCCCGCCAGCCGATCCAATGCCAGTCGCTGACATCGCGGGCGGCGGGGAATCGGCCGCTGCGCTCAAAGCTCTGCACCAGATCGGCGAGGCTTTGCGGCGACTGCAGGTCGAAATAGGCCATGAACTCACCGCCGATCTCGCGAAACACCGGGATGTCGCTGCCCATCGCCGGCAGCCCGCGCTGCATGGCTTCCACCAGCGGCAGGCCGAAACCTTCGACGAACGAGGGAAACACCAGCGCGCTGGCATGGGCGTAGGCATGTTCGAGGCTGGTGTCGCTCAAGTCGTTGAACATGAACAGGCGTCGGTTCAGCTCGGGATGATGGCGGATCCGGGCCAGCAGCGCGTCGCACTTCCAGCCAATGCGCCCGGCAATGCACAACCGGGCTTTCGAGCCGTTCGCCCAGGCATGGTCGAAGGCATCCAGCAGATAGTCGTGGTTCTTGCGCGGCTCGATGGTGCTGACCATCAGGAACACCGGCTCCGGTGTTGCGAACAGCTGTTGCAAACGTGGTTCGACGGCGGCTTCGACGCTCTGCAGATCCAGCTCCGAACCGAGGTGAAAGTAGTCGAACCAGCGTTTGCCGACTTGTGCCGACCCGAGGCGACGCTGCATTTCTGCACGCAACTGATCACGCACGGTGGCGGAAATGGCCATGAAGCCGTCGGCGTTGCGGGCGATCCAGTCGAACCACTCGCTGTACACCTCGACCAGCCGCGTGTCGTAGAACTGCGGGTGGGACAAGGGAATCAGGTCGTAGATCACCGCAACGATGCCCAGACCTTCCTGTTTGAGGCGCTCGGCATGCAGGAAAAAGTCGGAATGCCAGGACGAATCCAGCAGCACCAGTTGATCGCCCGGCTGGTGTTGCAGCGGCTCGCAGCGTTGGGGCATTTGATAGCGATTGACTAGCCCGACCAGCCGCAGCGGTAGCCCGAATGCACCGAACGAGGTCAGGCGATAGCCGACGTACAACACGCGTCGTGCCAGTTTTGTGCGGCAACGAGTGTCCAGCCGTTGATGCAGCTGCCAGAAACGATGAGCCAGCCGTTCAAGACGTTCGCCAAACGTGACGATGGCATTGAACAGCGGCGAATCCAGCGGCGCCAGACGCTTCACTCGGTACAACTGGCCCTTGAGCAGAACCACCGGCACGCATTCGATCCCTTCGGCGCTCGGCGGCAGCTGTTTGATGACGTTGCGCACCACCCGCTGAATCCCCGAATTGACCTTCGGGTGTTTGAACACGTGGGTGCATTCAACCAGCAGGCGGGTCATGGCGCGCGCTCCGCGAGGCTGTCCGCGTGGCGGGTGATCGAGGTGCTGGCGCCCAGCCATGAACAGCCGACGAAATCATCCTGGCGGTTGTTGATCACGTGGAACACCAGACCGTAGTCACGCCATTCGAAGTTGCGGTCCAGGTGCGAGTCCAGTCGCGACAGGCTCAGGGCCACGGAGTAATTGCCCTTGCCCAGGCCCATGACGAAGGCGAAGCGATAGATGATGCGTTCACCCGCACTCAGGTCTTCCAGCGCCTGGTTCTGACGGTGGGTGTTGATGCCGTACATGGCCTGGCCCAGGCGATCCTTGATCATGAAGCCGAGCACCAGCCGCTCGATGTCCTGGCGAATCTCCACCTCGACTTCCAGTGTCACCGGCTGACCGACTTCGGCGGCGTCGATGGAGCGTCCGCGTTCATCGAGCAGGCGCACGCTGAGGATCCCGGCCTCGCCGGTGCCCGACACAGTGCGTACCTGGCCGCCGTCGAGCAGTTCCTGGCGCACGGTCTGGCCTTCGCGTTCGGCGAGCAGGGCGTTGTAGTAATCCATGACCGCTTCGGGTTTGTCGTGCATCACCATGTGGCCGCCTTCGAGCAGGATCGCCGAGTCGCAGATCGACTGGATCGCGGAGCGGTCGTGGGACACGATCAACAGCGTGGTGCCGGCCTTGCGGAAGCTGCGGATGCGGTCGAAGCTCTTGTGTTGGAAGTAGGCATCGCCCACCGAAAGCGCTTCGTCGACGATCAAAATATCCGGGCGGCGCGCGGTGGCGACGCTGAAGGCCAGGCGCATCTGCATGCCGCTGGAGTAGGTGCGCACCGGGTGATCGATGGCCTCGCCGATTTCCGCGAAGCGTTCGATGTCCGGCATCAGGGCTTCGATGTCTTCGACCTGCATGCCCAGCAGTTGCCCGGCCATGATTGCGTTCTGTCGGCCGGTGAAGTCCGGGTGAAACCCCATGCCCAGTTCCAGCAGCGCCGCGACCCGGCCCACAAGCTGAATCTGGCCGCAGGTCGGTTGAGTGGTTCCGGTGATCATTTTCAACAGGGTGCTTTTGCCGGCGCCGTTGACCCCGACAATCCCCACCGCTTCACCGGGAGCGATTTCAAAATTCACGTCCTGCAGCACCCAGTGCTGGCGATGGCGCATCGGCGAAAACGGAATCAGCCATTCGGCCAGGCGACTCCAGCGGGTGGGGTACTGCTTGTAGGCTTTGCCCAGGCCTGTGACGCGTATGTGCCCCATCAGAGTTCATCCACCATTTCGCCGACCCGCCGACGAAACAGGCGCAGGCCGATCGCGCACAACAGCAGGCCGATCACGAAGATCGGCAGCAGCGAACTCCACACCGGCCACTGACCGTAGAGAAACAGGTTCTGATAGCTGCCGATCAGGTTGGTCAGCGGATTGAGCTGTAACAGGCGCTGCACCCACTCGGGCAGGATGCTCAGCGGATACACGATCGGCGTCAGCCAGAACCAGAATTGCAGGCAGATGGCGAACAATTGCCCGACATCGCGAAAGAACACGTTGAGCACGCCGAGGATCATCCCCAGTCCGGCGCAGAACAGCACTTGCAGCGCCAGCAGCGGCACCAGTGCCAGCAACGCCATGCCCGGCCAGCGCCCGCTGATCAACAGAAACCCTAGGAACAGGCCGATGATGATCGCGAAGTTGATTCCGGCATTGAGCAGCACGATCACCGGCAGGCAGAGGCGCGGGAAGCTGATTTTCTTCAGCAGGTTGGCGTTTTCCAGAAACATGTTCTGGCTGCGCAGGGTGATTTCCGAGAACAGGCCCCAGGTCAGCAGCCCGGCGCACAGGTAGACGCTGTAGGCCATGCCGTCGTCCACGCCGGGCAGGCGGGCGCGCATGATGTGGGAAAAGATCACCGTGTACACGATGATCATCGACAGCGGGTTGAGTACCGTCCACAGCGCGCCGAACAGCGAATTGCGATACCGCGCTTGAAACTCCCGCTTGACGCTACCGAGGATGAAACCCCGATAGTCGTGCAGCGAGCGGTACAGGGAAAGCAGCATTCACACCGTCCTGCCGTATTGGTCTTCGAAGCGGACGATGTCGTCCTCTCCCAGGTATTCACCGCTTTGTACTTCGATGATCACCAAGTCGATCACGCCGGGGTTTTCCAGACGGTGCTTGTGACCGGCGGCAATGAACGTCGATTCGTTCTTCGCCACCAGGGTCGTGCCGCTGCCGTTGTTGGTGACTTTGGCCATGCCTTCGACCACCACCCAGTGTTCATTGCGGTGATGGTGCATCTGCAACGACAGCTTGCCGCCGGGTTTGACCACGATGCGCTTGATCTTGAAGCGCGGGCCTTCTTCGAGCACGGTGTAAGTGCCCCACGGACGGCTGACCGTACGATGCAGGCGATAGGCTTCGTGGGATTTGTCCTTGAGCTGTTTGGCCACGCGTCGCACATCCTGTGCACGGTCGGCGTGGGCTACCAGCACGGCGTCGGCGGTGTCGATGATTATCAGGTCTTCCACACCGACGGCAGCCACCAGCCGGCCATCGCTTTGAACGAAGTTGTTGCGGCTGTCGATGAAGATCGCTTCGCCGCTGGCGCGGTTGTTATCCGCGTCCGCCGGCACCAGCGCGGCCACTGCACCCCATGATCCGATGTCGCTCCAGTCGAAACCCGCCGGCACCACCACAACCTTTTCCGAGCGCTCCATCAGTGCGTAGTCGATGGAGATGTCGGTGATCTCGGCGAACAGCTGGGGCGACAGTTCCTGTTGCAGGCAACCGGCGGTTTCCACCGGTTCGCTGGCGGCCATGCAGGCGCGGGCCTGTTCCAGCAGCTCGGGGGCGTGCAGCGCCAGCTCGGCGATCACCGTTGCGGTGGAGAAACAGAACATCCCCGAATTCCACAGGAAGTTGCCGCTCTCCAGATAATGGGTGGCGGTCTGCAGGTCGGGTTTTTCCACGAATCGCTGGACCTTGGCCGCGCCCCGGTCATTCAGCGGGGCGCCGGTCTCGATGTAGCCGAAGCCGGTTTCCGGGGCGGTCGGTACCACGCCGAAGGTCACCAGATAACCGTCCTTCGCCAGATTGATCGCGTGCTCGACCGCGCTTTTGAGCGCCTCTTCATTGACGATCAAATGGTCGGCGGGCATCACCACCATGATTGCCGCATCGCCGTGCAGGGCTTGCAGCGACAGTGCCGCCGCCGCAATGGCCGGTGCGGTGTTGCGTCCGGTGGGCTCGAGCAGGAAGTGCCCGCGATGCCGGGACAGGCGCGCGGCCTGATAGTGATCCTTGCTCTGGAAGTAGTACTCGCGGTTGGTCACCGTGACAATGTCGCCCCAACCGTCCAGCAGCGCGGCGGCGCGCCGGTAGGTCTTGCCCAGCAGCGACTGGCCGTCGGGCAGGGTCATGAACGGCTTCGGATGGCCCTCGCGGGACACCGGCCACAAACGGGTGCCGGCACCGCCGGACAGAATCACGGGGATCAGCATGGCCTGCCTACTCCTTGGCGACGCGTTTCATGTCCGCATCCATCATCATGCGGATCAGGGTGTCGAGGTCGGTCCTGGGTTTCCAGCCGAGCACGCGCTGGGCCTTGGCCGGGTTGCCGAGCAGCACTTCGACTTCCGCCGGGCGGAAAAACGCCGGGTCGATCTTCACGTAATCCCGGTAGTTCAGGCCGACGTGATCGAAGGCGATGCGGCACATCTCGCGCACGGTGGTGGTGACGCCGGTAGCGACCACGAAATCGTCGGGCTTGTCCTGTTGCAGCATCAGCCACATGGCCTCGACGTAATCACCGGCAAAGCCCCAGTCGCGCTTGGCGTCGATGTTGCCCAAGGCCAGCTCCTGCTGTTTGCCCTGTTTGATCCGGGCGGCGGCGTCGGTGACCTTGCGGGTCACGAATTCGATGCCGCGCAGGGGCGATTCATGATTGAACAAAATGCCGCTGCTGGCGTGCAGGTTGAAGCTTTCGCGGTAGTTGACGGTGATCCAGTGGCCATAGAGTTTGGCCACGCCGTAAGGACTGCGCGGGTAGAACGGGGTGTTCTCGTCCTGTTGCTCGGCCTGGATCAGACCGAACATTTCGCTGGTGGACGCTTGATAGAAACGCGTGTGCGGGCTGAACTGACGGATCGCTTCGAGCAGGTGGGTCACGCCCAGGCCATCGACGATCCCGGTGGTCACCGGTTGGTCCCAGGAGGCAGCGACGAAGCTCTGGGCTGCCAGGTTATACACCTCGTCCGGTGCCGACTTGATCACCGCGCGCTGCACCGAGCAGGCATCGGCCATGTCGCCATCCAGGTAGACGATGTCCGCTTCGACGCCCATCTCCCGCAGGCGCCAGCGTGAATCGCTGCTGCGCCGTGCGACAAGGCCGTGAACCTTGTAACCCTTGTCGAGCAGCAGCTTGGCCAGATACGCGCCGTCCTGGCCGGTGATTCCGGTGATCAATGCACTTTTTGTCATTCTTGTCGTACTCGCGTCTCCCAGTCGGACAGGATCGCCCGCAGGGATTGTTGTGTAGTGATTTGCGGCGTCCATCCTGTGGTCCGGGCCAGCCGTTGGTGGCTGCCGCAGACGCGACGCTGATCCGCGCGGCGCATGCGTGCCGGATCCTGAACCAGTTGCAGCTCGACCTCGGCCAGGTCGCCCATCTGTTCGATGAGGCTGCGGATGCTTTGCTCACGGCCTGAGCAAATGTTGTAGACCTGTCCTGGCGTGCCTTTTTCCAGCAGCGCGAAATAGGCCGAGACCACATCGCCGACGTCGAGGAAATCGCGGGTGACATCGATGTCGCCGACTTCCAGGCGCGGCGCTTGCAGTCCTTGCTTGATGCGGTTGATCTGCCGCGCGGCGCTGGCGATGACGAAGCTTTCCTTCTGCCCGGTACCGATGTGGTTGAACGGCCGCGCCACCAGCACCGGCCAGCCTTCGCTGAGGCCCCATTGCAGGCTGAGGAATTCGGCCGACAGCTTGCTGACCGCATAGGGATTGCGCGGGCAGGGTGGTTGTTGTTCGGTGATCGGCAGCGCGGGTTCTTCGACCTGGCCGTAGACATCGCCCGAGCTGACATACAGGAGCGTGCCCTTGAAGCCACGGGCCTTGAGGGCCTGCAACAGGTTCAAGGTGCCGAGCAGGTTGATGTCGAAGGTGCGTGCCGGGTCGCGGAAGGCTTCGGGGACGAAGGTCTGGCCAGCCAGGTGAATGACCGCGTCGGGCAGCTGTGGCCACAGATCGATGAGGCTGTCCGGTTTTGTCAGGTCGTAGGCCGAGGCGGCAGGCAGCAGCTGCCACGTCGCGCCTTCCCCTTGCAGACGTGACTGGATGTGTTGTCCTACGAACCCACTGAGGCCCGTGATGAACAGACTTTTTTTCAAACAGCGACCCCTTGGTCTTTAACTTTCACCTCTTCCCACAGGCTTTAAGGGAATGTCTGTCAGACCCCTGAAAAAACCGGGCAGAACGGCAGGTGAAGTCATTGTTGTAGTTGTTTGGCTGCCAATCTGTGCCAATTGCGCAGCAATTTCAACCGGCCAAACCGTGACCGGTCAGTTCTCGTCAGAGTAGTCGGGTTTTTCTCGCCGGGCGGTTCCCGAATGCGCGACGGATGTGTTTAGAATGCCCCTCGTCGCGATCCCCGGCGGCTGCTCGCAAGGATCGTGCGACAGGGTAAAACCGACCATTAAAACAAGAACAGAGACGTGCACGATGACGCAGGACGAACAGCGCTGATGCCGGTTCGATCCGACGCCCGGCCGTCATAGCGTGAAGCTGCCGGGATGGCGGTTGCACCGTGGGATGCCATGAATTTCATTCTCTACTCGGACGTCAACGACCGCTCCATCAGCCAGAGTCTTGGGCGTCCCGAATACAGTTATTACTTTGTGCTGAAGGCCTATCGCCCGGTGCTGGAAAGCCTGGGGCGAGTGCATGTGGTGTCCACCAGCGCCGAGGTTGATCCACTCTACCGACAACTGCTCGCCGCCGGTGAAAGCAGCGTTTTCCTGTCCTTCACGCCGCCACAAAATACCCCGACCGACCTTGAATGCCCGACGATTTGCGTCATCGCATGGGAGTTCGATTCGATCCCCGATGAATCATGGGACGATGATCCGCGCCACGACTGGACGCAGATGCTCGCACGACAGGGACGGGTCATCACGCTGTCGAGCCACACTGCCCGGGCGATCCGCCGCGCCATGGGCGAGGACTTTCCGGTACTCGTGCTGCCGACGCCCTTGTGGGAAAACTTCGCCGCCATTCGTGAGCAACATGTCAGTGAGCCGATCAATCCCGGCGCGACCCTGGCCATCAAGGGCTGCATTTTCGACAGTCGCACGCTGGCGTTATCTGCCGACGATCTGTTGCCCAAGCCGCTGACTGCCGAACAACTGGCTGAAATCGAGGCACTGCGCCCGCCACCGCTGACGTTCAAACGCCGCCTGGTCATTGCCCGCCATTATCTGCGTCTGTGGAGGCTGGGGGCGGGTGAAGAACGGGTGAAGTTCCTGCATCACTGGTACTGGGAAGGTGTGCAGGATCTGCTGTCGGATCGCACACACGCCTGGCTCGAGAAACGCCTGCCGGCCATTGCCGCTCCGCATGCGGTGGCCGTGGCCGAGCCACCGCCGCTGGATCTGCCGGACACGTCCTCGGTGGTCGAGACCACGGTGGAAGGCGTGATCTACGTGACGGTGTTCAACCCCAGGGACGGCCGCAAGAACTGGCATCATCTGGTTACCGCCTTCTGCTGGGCCTTTCGCGAAACGCCTGACGCGACACTGGTGCTGAAGATTACCCAGAACGATCTGGCGTCCTACTACAGCGAACTGATGACCCTGCTCGCACAACTGACACCGTTCGCCTGCCGGGTGCTGGTGATGCATGGTTATCTGGACGACGCGCAATACGCGCGGCTCTACCAGGCTGCGAGTTTCTACGTGAACGCCTCACGCTGCGAAGGCCTGTGCCTGCCATTGATGGAGTTCATGTCCAGCGGCAAACCGGTGATCGCCCCGGACCACACGGCCATGGAAGATTACATCGACGACACGGTGGCCTTCGTCGTGCAGTCCAGCGAAGAGCTGACGATCTGGCCTCAGGACACCCGCATCATCTACCGCACCCTGCGCTATCGGCCGGACTGGGCTTCGCTCAAAAGCGCCTATGAGAACAGCTACCGGATGGCCAAGGCGCAGCCGCAGGAATACGCGCGCATGTCTGCCGCCGCTGTCGAACGCATGCACGATTACTGCGCGTTTGCCCCGGTACAACGGCGCATGGCGGACTTTTTCGGCCTCGTGCCGCTGGCTGCCGATGCCGCCCCCGTGACGGACAACGCCTCATGCTGATCATCATTCATTCGGAAACCAACCAGCACACCATCGCGCAGAACCTGGGGCGTTCGGAGTACAGCTATTACTTCGTGCTCAAGGAGTATCGCCCGGTGCTCGAACGCCTTGGGCGTGTGGTGGAAGTCGTCGATCCGGCGCGCGAAGTCGATGCGTTGTATCTGGAATGCCTGTCCCGTGGCGAGCCCTGCGTGTTCCTGTCGTTCTCGCCGCCGCACCGCACGCCGATCCACCTGGCATGTCCGACGTTGCCGGTGTTCGCCTGGGAATTCAGCACCATCCCCAACGAACCCTTCGACAACGAGCCGCGCAATGACTGGCGCACGGTGCTCCGGGCCTGCGGCGCGGCGATCACCCATTCCACCTACACGGTCAACGCCGTGCGCGAGGCCATGGGCGCCGATTACCCGATTGTCGCGGTGCCGGCGCCGGTGTGGGATCGCTTCGCGGCCCGTGGCGCGCAGCTTCAGGGCCAGCCCTCGACAGGGCCGGTACGCCTGACGATCAAGGGGCTGGTGGCCGACAGTCGTCAGCTTGATCTCAATGCGTTTGGCCCGAAACACCTGCGCCGTGGCCAGGGTATCGATTTCCAGGCACCGGTGCGCGAGCAAGAGTTGCTACTGGAGGGGGTCGTCTATACCTCGGTATTCAATCCCGGTGACGGACGCAAGAACTGGGAAGACATGCTCAGCGCCTTCTGTGTGACGTTTCGCGATGTCGAAGACGCGACACTGGTGCTCAAGCTCACGCACCACGATGCCGAAGAGGCGCTCAGCGACATTCTTCATCATCTGTACAAGAACCAGTCCTACCGCTGTCGCATCGTGCTGATTTACGGCTACCTCGCGGATGCCGACTACGAGCGTCTCGTGCAGGCCACCCGGTACGTGGTCAACACGTCCTACGGCGAGGGCCAGTGTCTGCCACTGATGGAATTCATGTCCTGCGGCAAGCCGGCTGTGGCGCCGCGCACCACGGCGATGATCGATTACCTGAGCACCGATAACGCATTCGTGGTGGAGTCCACCGATGAACTCACCGCCTGGCCTCACGATCCGCGCAAGGCGTTCCGCACGTTGCGCTATATGACCAACTGGGCGTCGGTCTGTGTGGCCTATCGCGACAGCTATGAGGTGGCGAAGAACGATCCCCGGCGCTATGCACAGATGTCGGCGCAGGCCGTTGCCAGCCTGCAGGCGTTCTGCAGTCAGGCGGTGGCCGAGCAGCGGTTGCGTGATTTTCTCGTTCAGGTACACGAGCACCGTGGTGCCGCTGCAACGGAAGCCACGGGGACATGATCCGCGCATGGCTGAGGCGTTTGCGTCCGGTTGCGCACCCGGCGCCGGTATCCGTGCCTGAACCGGTTGCCGCGGGCGTGTCGCCCAGGGATGTGGGTCTGCATGACGCCATGCTCGACGGCTGGTTTAACGGCGACAGTGGTGAGTTGCTCAAGGGCTTTGTCATTGACGCGGACGACACCCTGCTCGACGTGGGGTGTGGCGAGGGTGTCGCGACATTGTTCGCCGTGCGCCAGGGCGCCTCGGTGATCTTCACCGACAGCGAACACGACAAGGTGCGCGACCTCGCCCGACAAGTCGAAGCGCAGAGCCGCAAGGCCAGTCTCGGTCTGGTCAGCAACAGCCTGCCATTGCCGCTGAGCGACGGCTGTGCGAGCAAGGTCGTGTGCATGGAAGTGCTGGAACACATCGATCATCCCGAGCCGTTCATGGCCGAGCTGGTACGCATGGGCCGTCCCGGTGCGCTGTACCTGCTCAGCGTGCCGGCACCGGTGGGCGAGCATTTGCAGCAGGGCATCGCCCCGGCGGGTTATTACCAGTCGCCCAATCATGTGCAGATCTTCACCCCGGAACGCTTCGCGGCATTGGTTGAGGATGCTGGTCTGGTGATTGAGCATCGTCAGGCCACGGGATTTTTCTGGGTCATGGGCATGATCTTTTTCTGGGCCAGCGAGCGGGCTGCCGGCCGTGACCTTGGCGGTGCCGTGCGCGACCGGATCCAGGCGCCGTATCCACCGTTGATGGAGAGCTGGGCCAGAACCTGGCAGGACTTGCTGGCGCAGCCCGATGGATTGGCGATCAAGCAGATGCTCGACCGGTTCATGCCCAAGAGCCAGGTGATCATTGCCCGCAAACCGCTCGATGCAGGACCTGTGTCATGAGCGGCAAGCGGATCATGGACATCGAAGTCCTGCGCGCTGTCGCGGTACTCGGCGTGCTGTTTCATCACCTGCAGGGCAGCCTGTTCACCGACCCGGTGCCGCTGCTTGAAAGGGTTCATGCCTGGGCGCAGCCGTGGTGGGGCGTCGACTTGTTTTTTGCGATCTCCGGGTTTGTCATCGCCCGCAGCCTGATCCCGGCGCTGCGCGGTTGCAGCAATCGCCAGGAATACTGGGAGCAGACGCGCAATTTCTGGCTGCGTCGGGCGTTTCGTCTGTTGCCCTCGGCCTGGCTGTGGCTGGCGTTGATGCTGCTGGCGTGCGTGTTTCTCAATCGATCAGGCGCGTTCGGGACGTGGTCCGCCAACGTCCAGGCCACGTTGGCCGGGGTGCTGCAGTACGCCAACTTCCGCTTTGCCGATGCGTTCTTTCATTACGAATACGGCAGCAGTTTCGTCTACTGGAGCCTGGCGCTGGAGGAGCAGTTCTACCTGTTGTTCCCGCTGTTGATCATGCTGTGCCGCAAGCATCTGGTGTGGGCATTGCTGGCGCTGGTGGCGGTGCAGCTGTTTACGGTGCGCACGCCGCTGCTGATGGTGATTCGTACCGATGCGCTGGCGCTGGGTGTGCTGTTGGCCATGTGGAGCGTGCAGCCGGGTTATCGCCGTTGGGAGCCGGTATTCCTGCGGCGGCCATGGGCCGGAGTGTTCGCGCTGATCGGCCTCGGAGCGCTGCTGAGCTTCATGGCCACCGACCGTTTCACCTTCGCCGGTTACCGCATCGGGTCTATCGCCGTGCTCAGCGCCGTGCTGGTGTGGATCGCTTCATACGACCGCAATTACCTGCTGCCGGCCGGTGGCCTGCAACGACTGATGGCATGGGTCGGCAGCCGCTCCTACGGCATTTACCTGATCCACATCCCGGCCTATCAACTGGTGCGGGAACTGATTTTCCGTTTGCAGGGTGCCGGCCTGCCGAGCCCGGCCGGGCATCCGATCATGACGCTGCTGATTGCCGGTGGCCTGATCGTGCTGCTCAGCGAACTCAATTACCGCTTGATCGAAATGCCCATGCGCAATCGAGGCGCCACGCTGGTGAAACGCCTCGGCACCTCGCGAACCGTTGTCTCGTCCCCTGGAGCCACCTCATGCTGAGCCTTTTGAAAAAACTCACGGCGGCTCCGGCCCCCGCACACGCTGTCGCACCGGTCGCCGACAAGGTCGACCCTTACATGCTCGGCCTGCACGACGCGATGCTCAGCGGCTGGTTCAACCAGCAAACCGGCGAGCTGTTCAAAGGCTTCCCGGTGACCGCCGACGACACCTTGCTGGACGTTGGCTGCGGCGACGGTGGCAACGTGCATTTCTGCGGCATGCGCGGGGCGAAGATCATCATTGCCGACATCGACGGCGCCAAGGTCGAGGCGACCCGCCAGCGCCTGAGCGATACGCCGGCACGTGGCGTCGAATGCCATGTGACCGACTGTAATCCGCTGCCGATCGCCGATGGCACCGCCACTCGCGTGGTGTCCACCGAAGTCATCGAACACGTCGACGACCCGGCGCAGTTCCTTGCCGAACTGGTGCGCGTCGGCCAGTCGGGCGCGCTGTATCTGCTGAGCGTGCCGCACCCCAGCTCCGAAGACCTGCAAAAGGACATCGCCGCGCCGGAGTATTTCCAGAAGCCCAACCACATTCGCATCATCAGTGAAGAGCAGTTCAAGGCGATGGTCAGCGAGGCGGGACTCGAGATCATCAGCCATAGCCAGTACGGCTTCTACTGGTCGATGTGGATGATGCTGTTCTGGGAAGCGAAGGTCGAATTCAGCAACCCGGATCATCCGCTGCTCAACCATTGGGCCGATACCTGGCAAGCGGTGCTCGACTCGCCGCGCGGCGCGCAGATCAAGCAGGCGCTGGATGCGGTGGTGGCGAAAAGTCAGGTCATCATTGCCCGCAAGCCCTGAACGCTTTTGTGTAACCTTGCAGTCTGATGTCTCAGGGATCTGCAAGGTATGCGCTTTATCATCGGGTGGTCAGCCCTGGTGGCTGTGTTGTTGCTGTGTGCTTGTGAACGACAGGACGCAGTGCCGCTCGATCAGCAGCTTTACGTCTGGCAACGGCAATGGACGCCGGCCCATGAACCTGCCCTGAACGACAGTCGCAGCGACTTTTCGACGTTGCGGGTCTTGGCGTTGCAGGCTTCCCCGAATGCCGGATGGAGCCGGGCACGCATCGATTCTGAGCTGCTGAAACGCGATGCCCGGCCGTTGATCGCGGTAATTCGCCTCGACGGCCAG
The DNA here is from genome assembly GCF_002112915.1 of Pseudomonas sp. B34(2017). Classification (NCBI taxonomy): domain Bacteria; kingdom Pseudomonadati; phylum Pseudomonadota; class Gammaproteobacteria; order Pseudomonadales; family Pseudomonadaceae; genus Pseudomonas; species Pseudomonas sp. B34(2017). The sequence continues at coordinate 166,829 of NZ_NEJA01000003.1, forward strand.
CTCAAGGCGCTCGATTCGCAAGCGGTTACGGCGCAAATCCTTCAAGTGCTCGCTGACTGGCAAGTTCAGGGGCTTACCTTGGCCGGGGTCGAGATCGACCATGATGCCGGCAGTGCCCGACTGTCGGCCTATACCGAATTCCTCACACACTTGCGCGGCGCATTGCCGGCCAACCTGCCCCTGAGCATCACTGCGTTACCTGCCTGGCTCGACAGTCCGCAATTGCCCGCGCTGCTGGCGATCGTCGACAGCAGTGTGTTGCAGGTGCATGCCGTCAGCGATCCGCGTCGCGGTCTGTTCGATCCCGAGCAGGCGCAGCGCTGGGCCAAGGCCTGGGGGCGGATGACCGACAAACCGTTTTATCTGGCGCTGCCGGCCTATGGTGTGGCGCTGTTGCCGGATGTCGATGGCGCCCCGGTGGTGGAAAGCGAAGTACCGCTCGAACGGGGTGGCCAGCGCCGCGAATTGCTTGCCGATCCACAACAACTGGGCCGGCTGGCAAATGAGTTACGCGAGGATCGCCCGGCGCATCTGGCCGGCCTGATCTGGTTTCGTCTGCCGTTGGCCAACGACCGCAGAGCCTGGAGCCTGAGCACGCTGCGCGCGGTCGCCCGAGGCGATGCGTTGAGCAGCCAGCTCGGCGTGGTGTTTACCGAACAGAATGGCCTGCAAGACATTGCCCTGCGTAACGTCGGTAACCTCGACAGCGCCTGGCCCGCCCGCATCACCATCCAGGCCCGGGGCTGCGAAGGCGCTGACGCGCTCGCCGGTTATTCGTTGCAACAAGACCCGGATCTGCTTACCTTCACCCGCCTGCGCGACGGCCGATTGCCGGCGGGAGGGCAGCGCGCGATCGGTTGGGCACGCTGCGCAAATATTGATCAAGGAGGTTCGCATGTTGACCCGTAACTGGCCCCGCCATCTGCTTTGCCTGAGCCTCAGCCTGCCGCTGGGCTCGGCGCTGGCCTGTGGCCCGGACTTCCCGATGCGTCTGCTCGACGATCGCGGGCAATCGCTGGCGGAGCTGCCGGAGGGCAACTTCAGGTTCGAGATCAGTCGCCTCGGCAAAACCATCGCCGGGCTGAAGAACGTCACCGCCGCCACCCACAATCCGGATGACATCTACGCCGAGGCGCCAGAACCCGCCGAGGTGCGCGACAAGGCCGAGCAGATCGGCCTGACGCCTGAACAGCAAGCGCTGGTCAAACAGCTGCGCAGCCTGACCGACGCGCGTCAGGTCGACGCGCAGGGTGCGAGCCTGCCGGCGGAACTGCGTCTGTATGTGGCGGGCGCGGTGGCGTTCGGCGCCGGTGACCATCAACTGGCGGTCGAGTATTTCCGTCAGTTGCTGGCGCTGCCGGCCGATCAGCGTGCGTTGCGCAGCACCTGGGCTGCCTATTCTCTGGGCCGGGCGTACTTTGCCATGAGCAGCGAAGCGGGCGATGCGCTCGAAGCCTGGGAAAACGCTATCGACGCGTTCCGCCAGACGCGGCAACTGAGCATCGACGGTTTCAGCGATCCGCTGGAACTGGGCGTGGCCAGCCTTGGCGAAGAGGCGCGGGCGTTGCGCATGGCGGGTGACTGGAACAACGCCATCAAGCTGTATGCCGCGCAAAACCTGCACGGCTCGAACGTCGGTTACACCTCGCTGAAGCAGTTGATGAACGAACTGGCCGAGGAGCCCGAAGATCGGCTGGCGAAATTGCTGCGCCGCGAAGCGGTGCAGCAACTGGTGACCGCCTCGCTGATCAGCCGGATCGGCTGGTCGTTCGGCGATGAACCGCCGAACGAGAAGAAGCTGGTCAAAGCGCTGCAAGCGAGTACCCGAGGCAGCCTCGACAACGCTGATCGCCTGGCGGCGATGAATTATCAGCAAGGCGATTACGCCAGCGCCAAGGCGTTCCTCGAACACGCGGGCGACAGCGGTCTGGCGTGGTGGCTGCGGGCAAAACTGGCGGTGCGCGATGGCGATCGGAACGCAGCGGCTGCGGCCTACGCGAAGGCTGCGCAAGCGTTCCCGCAGGACGAATCCTGGGGCGAGCGGCGTACCGCCGACTGGAATCTCGAAACCGTGCAGCCGAAATGCCGGGTCGAAGGTGAAAGCGCAATTCTTGCGCTGCAACGTGGCGAGTACCTGCAGGCCTTCGACCAGTTGTATCGCAGCCAGCACATTTACTGGTTCGACGCCGCGACCGTGGCCGAGCGAGTGCTGACGGTCGGGGAGCTGAAGAACTACGTCGATGCCCATGTGCCGGCTCCACCCGCGCTGAGCCAGCAGGATCGCGACAATTACGTGCCGCTGCCGGTGGCCGCCAGCCTGCGCAATCTGCTGGGGCGGCGCTTGTTGCGTGAGGGGCACTACGCAGAAGCGGTCGGTTATTTCGACAATGCCGATCTGCAGAACAAGGCCCGGCTCTATGGCGAGCAACGCCTGAAGGCCGACTCAGCGTGGTGGCCGACCCAACGTGCCAGCGCACTGTTCAATGCTGCGTGGACAGCCCGTGAGTGGGGCATGGACATCCTGGGCTACGAAATGGCCCCGGATTACGCGACCTTCGGCGGCAACTACAGCCTGGAAAACACCGAGCTGAAAGTCGGGCCGCTGGTCAGCGAGGCCGAAGTGCGACGTCAGAAGGCCAGTGAAGCGCAACCGGATGAGCGTTATCACTATCGTTTTGTCGCCACGGCGCTGGCCAGTCGTGCGGCAGATAATCTGCCGCACACCAGCCAGGCGTTCGCCGCTGTGTTGTGCTCGGCGGCGGGCTGGAACAGCAGCCTGGAAGAGCAGAGCGCGTTGTACAAACGTTATGTCGATGAAGGGCCGTACGTGCCGTGGGCCGTGGATTTCGGCCATCAATGCCCTTATCCGGATTTTGAAAACGCTGACAAGCGCTACGTCACTCAGGTGACCGATTCGGTGCGTTCGACACTGCGGCCGTACAAGTGGCCGGTGCAGATCGGAGCGATCGTGGCCTTCACTGCTGTGGCGTTGCTGCTGATCACCCGCCGCCAGCGTAAGGCCCGCAAAGCCTAAGCCTGCTGGACGAACGTCAGGCGCACGGCGAAGCCGATCAACAGGCTGCCGAACAGCCACTGCTGCACCCGCTGGGCCGTCGGGCTGTGTTTCAGCCAGCGGCCCAGCGCGGCGCCGGTCAGGGCGTAGGCGCTGTCGAACAGCAGACCTGTGCCCACCAGCATCGCACCGAGCACGGCGAACTGGGTCAGCACCGCTGCGCCATTTGCCACGATGAACTGCGGCAGCAGCACCGAGCAGAACAGTAACGCTTTCGGGTTGAGCAGGTTGGTCAGCAGGCCGCGGCGGATGGCTGCATACCACTGCGCATGACTGTCCGTCACGGTGCCGGCGTCCAGATCCGGCAACAGCGTGGTGCGCAGGCATTGAATGCCGATCCACAGCAAATACGCCGCCCCGGCGATCCGCACAGCATCGAAGGTCCACGGCGCCGCCTTGAACAGCGCCGCCAGCCCCAGCGCCGCGAGCGCTACATGACAGCCTCGGGCGATGGCCAGACCCACCGCCGTGGCCAGCGCTGCGCCGCGTCCCTGACGGGCACCGGTCTGCAACAGCAGGATCATGTCCGGGCCGGGCAACAGAAAGACCACTGCCAGCGCCAGGAAAAACAGCCAGAGACTTGCCATATCGCACCCCTTTCGTTGTCGATTCGGTAGCCTCAGTCTAGGGCCGAAGGGCAGGGCAGGTGGTTGCGTAGTCAGCTTCTAAAGGCCTCTGGATTGGCATAATCTGCGCTCTTTCACCGCGAAAACCATCAGGATCTGCCAACCATGAAACTGGATGCCTTCGACCGCAAGATTCTTGCCGCACTGCAACGGGACGGACGCCTGAGCAACGTACAACTGGCCGACGAAATCGGCCTGTCGGCATCGCCGTGCCTGCGCCGGGTGCGGATGCTCGAAGAGGCCGGGGTGATTCGCGGATATCAGGCCAATCTGGACCGTGATGAAGTGGGGTTGGGGCTGACGGTGTTTGTCGGGGTCAAGGTCGAGCGCCACAACGACGAACAGGCCGAGGCATTCCACCGGGCGGTGACCGCATTGCCGGAGGTGATTTCAGCGTTTCTGGTGTCCGGGGAATCGGACTTTCTGCTGCAAGTGGTGGTGCCGGATCTGCGCGCCTACGACCGCTTTCTCACCGGTTGCCTGTTGAAGCTGCCGGGGGTGAGCGATATCCGCAGCAATTTTGCGATCCACACGGTGAAAACGCCCGGCGCATTGCCGCTGGGGCATCTGCCGTCCTGATACTTCCCGCATTGCGCGGGAAGTATTCGCACAGTGCTTACATCTGCGTCGCCATCCCTTCGACATTCATTGCCGCCTGACGCAACGCTTCGGAGCGGGTTGGATGCGGGTGACAGGTCAGCGCGATGTCTTCGGCCGAGGCGCTGAATTCCATGGCCACGCAGAACTCGCCGATCATTTCGCTGACGCTCGGGCCGACCAGGTGTACGCCGAGGACTTCGTCGGTGCGCTCATCAGCGATGACTTTGGCAAAGCCTTCGGTCTCGTGATTGATCTTCGCCCGGCTGTTGGCGGTGAACGGGAATTTGCCGACCTTGTACGCCCGGCCTTCAGCCTTCAGCTGCTCCTCGGTCTTGCCGACGCTGGCCAGCTCCGGGCGGGTGTAGATCACGTTGGGAATCAGCTCGTAATTGACCTCGCCGGCCTTGCCGACGATCTGCTCGATGCAGGCCATGGCTTCGTCTTCGGCCTTGTGCGCGAGCATCGGCCCGGACGTCACGTCACCGATCACCCACACGCCAGGCGCTTCCGTGCGATGCTGTTTGTTGGCGAGCATGCCGCGTTTGTCGGTGCTCAGGCCGACGTTTTCCAGGCCCAGGCCCTGGATGTACGGACGACGACCGATGGCCACCAGCACATAATCGGCCTCGAGGATTTCCGCGCTGCCGCCAGCGGCAGGCTCGACGCTGAGTTGTACGCCAGTGGCCGAGGAGGTGGCGCTGGTCACTTTGGAGCTCAGCTTGAAGCTGATGCCTTGTTTACTCAGTGAGCGTTGCAGAGTCTTGCCGGCTTCGCCGTCGACACCGGGGCAGATGCGGTCGAGGTATTCCACCACGGTTACCTGCGCACCGAGCCGGCGCCAGACCGAACCGAGTTCGAGGCCGATCACGCCTGCGCCGATCACCACCAGATGTTTGGGCACTTCGCTCAAGGACAGCGCGCCGGTGGAGTCGAGGATGCGCTTGTTGTCGATCTCCACGCCGGGCAGGGGAGTGGGCTCGGAGCCGGTGGCGATGACGATGTCCTTGGCAGTCAGCTCGATCCGGCTACCCTGATCGCCGGTCACGCTGACTTTTCCGGGGCCGTCGATGTGGCCCCAGCCTTTGATCCAGTCGACCTTGTTCTTGCGGAACAGGAATTCGATGCCTTTGGTCAGGCCGCTCACGCTTTCGTCTTTCTGCTTCATCATTTGCGCAAGGTTGAGCGTGGGTTTGACCTCGATGCCGAGGTTGGCGAACTCCGCTCCCAGCGCCGCTTCGTACAGCTCTGACGCATGCAAAAGCGCCTTGGACGGCATGCAGCCGACGTTCAGGCAGGTGCCTCCCAGCGTGGCGCGGCCCTCGACGCATGCGGCCTTGAGGCCCAGCTGGCCGGCGCGGATCGCTGCGTTATAACCGCCGGGGCCACCGCCCAGAATCACCACGTCATAGTTGCTCATGCTTTTACTCCTGGCTGAAGGATGCGGATCGGTAAAAGTAGTTGGTGCTTAAAATTACGAACGTAATATGTGCGTTTCCAGACATTTCGGTCAAGGCTTCAGGCAAGCGACAGGTTGCCCATCTTTGAATGATGCAAATGAGTACAAATATTTCACGACTTTCGTTATATCGTAACGATATGTGCAGTGAGCCAAAGAGTTTGGGGGGATATGCAAGTCGATCTGGATGAAGGCACGCCGGTGACCGGGTTGCCGCGCTTTCAGCAAGCGGCAACGCAGGGCCGGCGTTTGCGTCGCCTGGCGATCGGTCTGGGCGCGCTGGCCGGGGCAGGGTGGGTGCTGGCATTTTTTGTCGGGCTGTTTGCGCCGCAATCGCTGTGGCCCGCGTTGCTGGTCAATCAGAGCGCGGCGTTGCTGGTGCTGGTGGCCGGTCTGCAATCGGCGTGGTGGGTGACGCAATGGCGGGCGCGGGTGATCAATCCCGTGGTGCCGGTGACGGTTGCTGAAGAACCTGCGCCGGATGGCTGGTACGAGCGGCTGCTGGATCGCATGAGCCAGCGCAGTCTGCAGCTGCTCGGACAGATCGGCGCGGCCACGGTGTGGCTCGGCGGTTGGTCGTTGCTGGTGCTGCTGAGCCTCGAGCAGACGTGGAATCTGACGCTGCCGGCGGCGGGTGTGGGGTTGTCCGCCACGGTCGGCGCGGCTATCGCGTTGCTCTTGGCGTTCGGTCTGCTGGTGCTGGAGCGGCAACTGGCGCAGGAAAACCCGGCGCAATGGCCCGAGGCCGGAGCGCTGGCGCAACTAACGCGAGTTGCAATCATCAGTCTGGTGCTGGGCGCGTTGTGCCTGTTGTTCGCCAGTGACAGTGCGATCTGGCCGGTGCGTCTGGCAGTGTTGATCGGCATTCTGCCGGGGCTGGTTGCCCTGGAATTGCTGCTGCGTGCACTGCTGTCGTTGTTCAGCCCGCGCCGCGAACAACTCGAACCGGTGCTGCTGGCCCGTAGTTTCGTCGCCGATCTGCTGCGCTGGCCGCCACAACCGTTGCTTGCGTTGCAGCATGAGTTGCATAACCGCTTCGGCATCGATCTGCGTCAGATCTGGGCCTTCAGTTACATGCGCCGCGCGTTCTTGCCGGTGTTGGTACTGGTAGCAACGGTGGGCTGGTTGCTCACCGGCCTTCACGAAATTCCGATGCAAAGCCGTGGCATTTACGAGCGTTTCGGTAAACCGGTGCAGGTGTTCGGGCCGGGGCTGCATGCGGGTTTGCCCTGGCCGTTGGGGCGTGTGCTGAATGTCGAGAACGGCGTGGTCCATGAATTGGCGACCAGCGTCGGCGAGAACCCGGCACCCGTGCAGTTGGACCCGGCAGAAGGTCCGGCGCCACTGACAGCCAACCGTTTGTGGGACGCCAGTCACGTCAATGACAAGTCCCAGGTTATCGCCAGCAGCCGGGGCGATCAGCAGAGCTTTCAAATCGTCAACATGGACGTGCGCTTCGTCTATCGCATCGGCCTGAGCGATCAAGCCGCACTGGCCGCCACCTACAACAGCGCCGATGTGCCGACGCTGATCCGCAGCACCGCCAGCCGGATTCTGGTGCATGACTTTGCCTCGCGCACACTCGATGGTTTGCTTGGCGAGGACAGGACCGGACTCGCCGAAGAAATCGGCCGCGCCGTGCAAAGCGATCTGCAGAAACTCGACAGCGGCGTGGAAATTCTCGCCACAGTGGTCGAAGCGATACACCCGCCGGCCGGTGCGGCCAATGCCTATCACAGCGTGCAAGCGGCGCAGATCGGCGCTCAGGCGTTGATCTCTCGCGAGCGCGGCGCCGCTGCCGAAGCGAGTAACCAGGCGCAGTTGCAGGCCAGCCTCGCTCGGGATCAGGCCAGTGCCAACGCCCATGAAATCAATGCCACCGCCCGGGCGGCGGATCTGAAGTTCAGCGCCGAACAAAAGGCCTACGCCAGCGCCGGCCAGGCCTTCGTGCTGGAGCAATACTTCAGCCAACTCAGCCAGGGTTTGAGCAAAGCCAAACTGTTGGTACTCGACCATCGCCTGGGCGGCAGCAGTAACGCACCGACCATCGACCTGCGTACGTTCACGCTGCCGGCAGATCCGGCGCGCACCACCGCTCAGCCAGGAGCCACCCATTGAGCCAGTCGCACACTCACGATCACCATGACCACAGCGGCCACGATCATGCTCATGGCGGCGGTCATCACCATCACGGGCATCATCACCATCACCACGGTGCGCCGGAAGAGGCAGGGCCTTTTCCGTGGAAACGTATGGGCTGGGCAGCGTTGCTGGTGGCGTTCGCCATCGCGGCGGCGAGCCTGGTGCAAGTGCGCTCCGGTGAAGCCACGGTCATCACCCGTTTCGGCAATCCGTCCCGCGTGTTGCTGGAGCCGGGTCTGAGCTGGCGCTGGCCGGCACCGTTCGAAGCGGCGATTCCGGTGGATCTGCGTTTGCGCACAACCTCCAGCGGCTTGCAGGACGTCGGCACCCGCGACGGTTTGCGCATCATCGTTCAGGCGTACGTGGCCTGGCAGGTGCAGGGCGATCCCGACAACGTGCAACGCTTCATGCGCGCCGTGCAGAACCAGCCGGACGAAGCGGCGCGGCAGATTCGCACGTTTGTCGGCTCGGCACTGGAAACCACGGCCAGCAGTTTTGATCTGGCCAATCTGGTCAATACCGATGCCAGCCAGGTTCGCATCGCCGATTTTGAAGCGCAGTTGCGCCAGCAAATCGATCAGCAACTGCTCGCCACTTACGGCGTGCGGGTGGTGCAGGTGGGCATCGAACGGCTGACATTGCCATCGGTGACCCTCACTGCAACGGTTGACCGGATGCGCGCCGAGCGCGAAACCATCGCCACCGAGCGCACGGCCATCGGCAAGCGAGAGGCAGCGCAAATCCGCTCCGCCGCCGAACGCGATGCGCGCATCGTGCAAGCCGATGCCACGGTGAAAGCTGCCGATATCGAAGCCCAATCGCGGGTGGAAGCGGCGCAGATTTACGGACGTGCTTACGCCGGTTCGCCGCAGCTGTACAACTTGCTGCGCTCGCTGGATACCCTCGGCACCATCGTTTCGCCGGACACCAAACTGATCCTGCGCACCGACGCCGCGCCGTTCCGGGTGTTGGTCGACGGTCCGCCCAATCTCGACAGCAAGAGCGGATCGCAGCCATGAATGAAGTTCCACGTGGAACACATTCGCTGAACAGTCCGTGGATTCAAGCGGGACGTCTGGCGTTTTTCGCTCTGTATGCGGTGACAGTGCTCGCGGCATTGGCCTGGGCGTTTTCCAATGTCCGGCAGATTGACCCGCAAAACCGCGCGGTGGTTTTGCATTTCGGAGCGCTGGATCGCATTCAGAATGCCGGGTTGTTGTTGGCGTGGCCGCAGCCGTTCGAACAGGTGGTTTTGTTGCCGGCGGCGGATCGGGTGATCGAGCGCAGAGTGGAAAACTTGCTGCGCAGCGATCAGGCCCTGCAGGCGGATCGCGTGGCAACCTTCGCCACGCCGCTGAGTGATGCGCTCGCCGGTTCCGGTTATCTGCTCACCGGTGACGCCGGTGTTGTGCAGCTGGATGTGCGGGTGTTCTACAAGGTCACCGATCCTTATGACTTTGTGCTGCAAGGCGAGCACGTGCTGCCGGCGCTGGATCGAGTGGTGACCCGCAGCGCAGTGGCGCTGACGGCCGCGCGGGACCTGGACACGATTCTGGTCGCACGACCAGAGCTGATCGGCGCTGACAATCAGGCCGGCGAACGTCGCGAACGACTGCGCGGTGATCTGGTGCAAGGCATCAACCGCCGCCTCGCCGAGTTGAAGGCGAGCGGTCAGGGCATCGGCATCGAAGTGGCACGGGTCGATGTGCAATCGAGTCTGCCGGAGCCGGCGGTGAGTGCGTTCAACGCCGTCCTCACCGCCAGCCAGCAAGCCGACAAAGCGGTCGCCAATGCCCGCACCGAGGCCGAGAAACTTACCCAGTCCGCCAACGAACAGGCTGACCGCACGCTGCAAGTCGCCCACGCCCAGGCCGGTGAGCGCCTGGCCAGAGCTTCCGCCGACACGGCGACGGTATTGAGCCTGGCCAAGGCGCAACAGCAGGGCACTGACCCGCAAATGCTGTTGCGTCTGTACCGCGAGCGGATGCCGAAGATTCTCGGTCAGGCCGGTTCGGTCACCACGGTCGATCCAAAAGACGATTCACGCCTGATCATTCAGGGAGCCAGCAAATGACTGCCACCACCACCGCACCGAGCTTGTTGTCCTCGGCCGAACAACGCCGCGCCGCGCGCCAGTTGACCTTGGCAATGCTCGCCCTCGGCTTGCTTGGTCTGGGGTTGATCTGGCGCTGGTTGATGCCGGAACAGACGGGCGTCAGTCAGTTGCTGCTCGGATTTGCTTCTTTGTTAGTCGCGGTGCCGGTAATGCGTTCGGCGTGGTTCAGCCTGCGTTATCCGAGCCTGCACGGCATCACCGACCAGTTGATCGCCCTGGCGATGATCGGGGCCTGGGCCACGGGCGATCTGCTCACGGCGGCGCTGTTGCCGATCATCATGATCTTCGGCCACGTGCTGGAAGAACGCAGTGTGATCGGTTCCGAGGAAGCGATTCATGCCCTCGGCCAATTGACCCGCAGCCACGCGCGCAAGGTGCAGGCGGACGGCTCGATCATCGAAGTCGACAACGGCACGCTCAAGGCCGGCGACAAAGTCGAAGTGCGCGCCGGGGATCGAGTGCCGGCGGACGGTCGGGTTTTATCCGGCCAGGCCAGCCTCGATACGGCGTCGATCACCGGTGAGTCGGTGCCGGTCGAGGCGGGCGTCGGCATGGCGGTATTCGGCGGTGCGATCAACCTCGACGGGCTGCTGCGAATCGAAGTGACTCGCACCGGGGATGAATCCACCCTCGGCAAGGTCATCGCGCTGATGCAGAACGCCGAACGCTCCAAGCCACCGATCACCCGGTTGCTCGAACGTTATGCCGGCAGCTACATGGTGCTGGTGTTGCTGCTCGCGGCGGTGACCTGGTTTATCACCAACGATGCGCAGGCGATGCTCGCGGTGCTGGTGGCAGCATGCCCATGCGCGCTGGTGTTGTCGGCACCTGCCACGGCGATTGCCGGGGTGGCGGTGGCGGCGCGGCACGGGATTCTGATTCGCAGTTCGGCATTCCTTGAGGAGCTGGCCGATCTCACTTCGCTGGTCGTCGACAAGACCGGCACCCTGACGTACGGCACGCTGCGCTTGCAATCGATCAACAGCCTGCGAGCAGATCACGGGTCGGTGATGGCGCTGGCTGCAAGCCTGGGTGCGGCTAGCAGCCATCCGGTCAGCCGCGCGCTGGCCGGACTGGTCAGCGCAGAAGAGGCGCTGGTGCTGACCGATATTCATGAGCGGCAGGGGCTGGGCGTAGTGGCCAAAACCGCGCAAGGCGACGCCGCACTCGGGCGTCCGGAGCTGTTTGCGCAGTTGGGCATCCCGACCACCGCCATCCCCGAACACGATGGCCCGATTGCCGGGCTGGCACTGAACGGCGAATTCCTTGCCTGGCTGTTGCTGGCCGACACCGTCAAACCGGAAGCGCGATTTGCGTTGAGCGAACTGCGTGATCTCGGGTTGGGGCGGCAACTGCTGTTGACCGGTGACCGTCAGAGCGTCGCGCAAACCCTCGCCAGGGATGTCGGCCTGCACGAAGTCGAAGCCCAGGCGTTGCCCGAAGACAAGCTCAATCGAGTGCTCAAGGAAATCGACAACGGCTTCCGGCCGATGGTGGTCGGCGACGGGATCAACGATTCGTTGGCGCTCAAGGCGGGTGTTGTGGGTGTGGCGATGGGCGCGGGCGGCGCGGATATTGCGCTGGCATCCGCCGATATCGTACTGATCGGCAGCGACCTGCGGCGGCTCGGCACCTGTGTGCGCCTGAGCCGCCAGTGCCGACGGACCTTGCAGGTGAACGTGATCATCGGTCTGGGCTGGACGCTGGCCATCGTGGTGTTCGCGGCCTTCGGCTGGCTCGGTGCGGCGGGGGCGATGATCGCCGCGTTGCTGCACAATCTGAGTACGCTGTTGGTGCTGGGCAATGCCGGACGCTTGCTGCGTTTTCAGGAACCACTGCTGAAGCTCAAAGCGTCGGACTGATCAATTTTCGAACTGTGCGCCGGTCTCGCAGTCATTTGAGAAGGCGCACTGAACCAGGGATGACAGCGCGATGACAGCCTCTGAGGCTGATAGTCGGCGACTATCAAATCGATAGCCTGCTAATTTTCAAGGATGGTCTACCCTCAGATCAGACGTCTGAAACCAGGGGGATATTCCATGCTCGCGCAACTTCCACCGGCCTTACAGAATCTGCAGCTTCCGCTACGCCTGCGACTCTGGGACGGCCATGAATTCAATCTGGGCCCGACGCCCAGTGTCACCATCGTGGTCAAGGACCCGTTGATGGTGTCCCAGTTGACCCATCCAAGTCTCGACGCGCTGGGGGCGGCGTTCGTCGAGGGCAAACTCGAACTGGAGGGCTCGATCAGCGAGGTCATCCGGGTGTGCGATGAGCTCAGCTCGGCGCTGCTCGATGAGGACGAAGACAGTCACCCGGTGCGCACGCTCCATGACAAGGAAACCGACGCCAAGGCCATCTCCTATCATTACGACCTGTCCAACGCGTTCTACCAGCTGTGGCTGGACAGCGACATGGCGTATTCCTGCGCGTATTTCGAAACCGGCAGCGAATCCCTGGAGCAAGCCCAGCAAGCCAAGTTCCGGCACCTGTGCCGCAAGCTGCGCCTGCAGCCCGGCGACTATCTGCTGGACGTGGGTTGTGGCTGGGGCGGACTGGCGCGGTATGCCGCCCGTGAGTTCGGCGCCAAGGTCTTCGGTATCACCCTGAGCAAAGAGCAACTGGCCCTGGCCCGCGAGCGAGTGAAAGCCGAAGGTCTGGAAGACCAGATCGAACTGCAACTGCTCGACTACCGCGATCTGCCCCGGGACGGGCGTTTCGACAAAGTGGTCAGCGTCGGCATGTTCGAGCACGTCGGCCACGCCAACCTCGCCGAATACTGCAAAACCCTGTTCGGCGCGGTGAAAGAGGGCGGTCTGGTGATGAACCACGGCATCACCGCCAAGCACACCGATGGCCGCCCTGTGGGGCGCGGCGCCGGGGATTTCATCGAGAAATATGTGTTCCCCAACGGCGAGCTGCCGCACCTGGCGATGATCTCGGCCGAGATCAGCGAAGCGGGTCTGGAAATCGTCGACGTCGAGAGTCTGCGCCTGCACTACGCGCGCACGCTGGACCACTGGAGCGAACGGCTTGAGGACAACCTCGAAGCCGCTGCGAAACTGGTGCCGGACCAGGCGCTGCGTATCTGGCGTCTGTACCTGGCGGGCTGCGCTTATGCGTTCGCTCGCGGCTGGATCAACCTGCACCAGATCCTCGCCGTGAAGGCCCATGCCGATGGCAGCCATGAACTGCCGTGGACGAGGGACGACATCTACCACCCTTGAACCTAGAGGATCGGTGAAATCAGCCGGGCGATCCGCATACCGACCTGTTGCAGGCGGTGGATCTCCCGGCTTTCTTCTTTGGCGACTTCGTAAGCCTGGGCGAAGTCATCGTTGAGCATCTGTTCCACGCTGGCGGCGAATTCGCTGTCGACGGTCAGCAGCATTACCTCGAAATTCAGCCGGAACGAGCGGTTGTCCAGGTTGGCACTGCCGATGGCGCTGATTTCGCTGTCGATCAACACCACTTTCTGATGCAGGAAACCCGGTTCGTAGCGGAATACCCGCACGCCGGCGCGCACCGCTTCGAACGCATACAGGCTGGAGGCGGCGTAGACGATGCGGTGGTCGGGGCGCGAAGGCAGCAACAGGCGCACGTCGACTCCGCGCAGCACCGCGAGGCGCAATGCTGCGAATACGGCTTCGTCGGGAATGAAGTAGGGGCTGGTGATCCACACGCGCTCGGTGGCGGCGTGGATGGCTTCGACGAAGAACAGCGAGCAGGTTTCGTAAGCATCCGCCGGGCCACTGGCGAGCAATTGGCAAAGCACGCCGTCCTCCGGGTACGCGTCCGGCAGGATCAGCGGCGGCAATGACCGCGCGGCCCAGAACCAGTCTTCGGCAAACGACTCCTGCATGCACGCCACCACTGGGCCGCGCACCTGGACGTGAGTGTCGCGCCACGGCGCCAGCGGTGGTTTTTCACCCATGTACTCGTCGCCGACGTTGTGGCCGCCGACAAACCCGATCAGCCCGTCGACCACCACGATCTTGCGGTGGTTGCGAAAATTCACCTGGAACCGATTGAGCCAGCCGCTGCGGGTGGCGAACGCCTTGACCTCGACGCCGCCATCGCGCAGCGCCTGCACGTAGCTGTGGGGCAGGGCGTGGCTGCCGATGCGGTCGTAGAGCAGATGAATCACCACGCCTTCGGCGGCTTTCTTCAGCAACAGGTCACGTAAACGCTGGCCGAGGCGATCATCGTGAATGATGAAAAACTGGATCAGCACCGCTTCCCGCGCCTGGTCGATTGCGTGGAAAATCGCCTCGAAGGTCGCCGCGCCGTTGATCAGCAATTGCACTTCATTGTTGGCCAGGCACGGCATGCGCCCCAGCTTCGGCATTGCCCGCAACGAGTCGTAAGCATTCGAGGCGCGGGCGGTCAGGGCCTCTTCCACCCACGGCCGCCAGTTGAGCTCGGAAATCGCCAGGCGCATTTGTTCGTTGGCCTGGCGGCGGGCCTTGATGTAGCCATCGAAGGTGCTGCGGCCGAACACCAGATAAGGAATGAGGGTGAGGTAGGGAATGAAGATCAGCGACAGCGCCCAGGCGATCGAGCCTTGGGCGGTGCGTACGGTCAATACGGCATGGATCGCGGCGATCGAGCCGAGGGTGTGTATCAGGGCGATCAGGTAACCGAAAATGTGCGGTCCGAAATAATCCATGGGGCAACCTTGCTCCTGAAGATTCAATGCTTAACAGACCATGTTCCATGGCGATTGTCGCTATTTGTTTTCACGCCGTCAGCGCCCGCCATGAACCGAAACAGGCGGCCGGCGTCTAACGGCCACTACTGATCAGGAGTTTTTCAATGAACGTTCGTCTGCTGGGTTTGGCGCTGGGCCTGGGTTTGGCCTTGCCGGTGGTTGCTCAGGCGCAAATGCTGCAGCCGGGGTTGTGGGAAATGACGTCGAGCAATGTGAAGGTCGATGATCAGGTGATGGATGTGCAATCGATCCTCGGCCAGATTCAGGGCCAGATCACCCCGCAGCAGCGGGCGGAACTGGAGAAGCAGGGGATCAATATCGGTGGCAAGGGTATCCGCGCCTGCCTGACGCCGCAGCAGGTGGCGACCAACGATATTCCGCTGGCGGACCCGCAGTCGGGCTGCAAACAGCAGATCACCGAGCGTGTCGGCAACCAGTGGAAATTCCGCTTCAGTTGCCCGAAAGCCCAAGGCACCGGCGTCGCGACGTTCCTCAGTGACCGCGAGTTCACCACCGTCGCCAATGGCACTTTCAATGCGATCGGGATCAACCAGAAGGGCAGTCTGGAAACCCGGGCAGTCTGGCTGGGTCAGGATTGCGGCACGGTCAAACCGAGAGCGTAACGTCATTATCGAAACCGCCTCCACATCGAGTGGAGGCGGTTTTTTTTCAGCGCATGAAACGCAGCGGCAATCCTTGGCAGTTGTCGTGGATCCGATGGTCATGCCACGCGATCTGCCCCGACACCATCGTCGTGCTGACCCGATGCCGAAAGCTGCGCTGAGCGAACGGCGTCCAGCCACATTGCGACAGAACCGGTTGGCGGGACACCGCGACACCCCCAGGCTCCGGTTGAACCAACACCAGATCCGCCCAATATCCTTCACGTAAATAACCGCGATCCGGAATGGCAAACAGATCGGCCACCCGGTGGCTGGTCTTCGCCACCAGCGTGGTGATCGGCAATACGCCATCCGCCACCAGTTCCAGAAGCGCCGGCAGCGCGTGTTGCACCAGTGGCAGTCCAGACGGCGCCTGTTCATACGCTTGCTGCTTTTCCGCCCAGGTGTGCGGTGCGTGATCGCTGCCGATCACGTCCAGTCGATTGCTCAGCAGTGCCTGACGCAAGGCATCACGATCGGCTTGGGACTTGATCGCTGGATTGCATTTGATCAGGTTGCCAAGCTTCGGATAGTCACGGTCATCGAACAGCAAGTGATGCAGGCAGACTTCGGCGGTGACGCGTTTTTGCGACAGCGGTTTGTCTTCGAACAACGCCAGCTCGCGGGCCGTTGTCAGGTGCAGGACGTGCAGGCGAGTGCCATGACGTTTGGCCAGATCCACCGCCAGAGACGATGAACGAAAGCAGCTGTCGGCATTGCGGATCTGCGCGTGGGCATCGGGCGGCAGTTGGTTGCCGAAGCGTTCGCGCAGGTTCGCGGCATTCGCATCGATGCTCGGCGTGTGTTCACAGTGGGCCAGCAGAATCGTCGGCACTTTGGCGAACAGACGCTCGAGGGTGTTGGGGTCGTCCACCAGCATGTTGCCGGTGGACGCGCCCATGAACACTTTGACCCCGGCCACTTCGCTCGGGTTGAGTGCTGCGACCGTGTCCAGATTGTCGTGACTGACGCCGAAGTGAAAACCGTAGTTGGCCACCGAGTTGATTGCCGCCCGGCGCTTTTTGTCGGCCAGCGCTTCGAGAGTCAGAGTGGCAGGGTGGGTGTTGGGCATGTCCATGAAACTGGTGATGCCGCCGGCCACGGCTGCACGGGACTCGGTGTGGATGCTGCCCTTGGCCGGCGCACCCGGCTCACGGAAATGCACTTGGTCATCAATCATTCCCGGCAGCAGCCATTGACCGTCGGCGTCGATTTCACGGGTCGCGTTTTCCCCTTCGATGCTGCCGGCGATCTTGACGATGCGCCCGTGGCTGACCAACAGATCGGCGTCGAACTCACGCCCCTCGTTCACCAGCCGCGCATTGCGAATCAACACACTGCTCATGATTCAGAACTCGTTCTGCAAGGCTTTGTAGCCGCGCACCAGGTCGACGTTGGTGCGCGCCACATCTTCGGAAAACTCCGAAGCGCTCACGCTCACCGGCGGGAATTGCGAGAGGTCGGTGCCCGGGCCGATGCGCGTGGTGGAGGGCACGTAGAACGCGTCCGGCAGATCTCGGCCGTCGACCACCGAGTTGTGCCGCACCACACAGCCGTTGCCCACCACGCAATTGAACAGCACGCTGTTGAAACCGATGAACACCCGGTCGCCGACCGTGCACGGGCCATGCACGATCGAGCGGTGGGCGATGGAGCTGAATTCGCCGATAGTCACCGCCGCGCCGGATTTGGAGTGGATCACCACGCCGTCCTGGATGTTCGAATTGGCGCCGATGGTGATCGGCTCCATGTCGCCCGTGGCGTCCACTTCATCGGCGCGGATCACCGCGTACGGGCCGACGAATACGTTTTCACCGATGACGACTTTGCCGCAGATGATCGCGGTTTTATCGACGTAGGCAGACTCGGCAATCTGCGGCAAATCACCGGAAGGATTTTTACGGATCATGGTTGGCTCAGGGCTTGGTAAAGAGTGTTGAGGTTGTATTCGAACAGCCCTGTGAAGGTGCTGGCCGGACCGCTGGCGGCGAGGGCGTCGGAGTACAGCGTGCCGCCGATGTGTGCGCCGCTTTCGTCGGCGATCTGTTTGAGCAGGCGCGCGTCCTTGATGTTTTCCATGAACACCGCTTTAACCTTGGCCTGACGAATCTGGGTGATCAGCGCGGCGACTTCGGCAGCGGAAGGTTCGCGTTCGGTGGACAGACCTTGTGGCGCCATGAAGTCTATGCCGTACGCCTGACCGAGATAACCGAAGGCGTCGTGGCTGGTGACGATCTTGCGGTTGCCCGGCGGCAAGGAACCGAGCTTCGCTTTCGCTTGGGCGAGGAGGGCGTAGATCTGTTTCAGGTAGGCCTGGCTGTTGCGCTCGTAGTCGGCTTTGTTTGCCGGGTCAGCGGCGATCAGCGCCTTGGTGATGTTGGCGATGTAGAGCTCGGCGTTCGCCAGGTTGTGCCAGGCGTGAGGATCGGGAACGGTTTCGCCGTCCTCATCCAGCGACCGCGGAATCACGCCGCGACTGGCGCTGATCACCGGGGCTCTGGTGTCGGTGCTGGCGACCAGCCGATCCAGCCACGGCTCGAAACCCAGACCGTTCTTGACGATCAGTTTCGCCTTGAGCAGGGCTTTGGCGTCGTCCGGAGTGGGTTCGTAAGTGTGGGCATCGGCGTCAGGGCCGACCATGTTGGTGATCTGGATATGCTCGCCGCCGACCTGATGCACCATGTCGGCAAGGATGCTGAAACTGGTGACCACCGGCAGTTTTTCCGCCGCCGATAACGACATCGACAGCATCAGGCTGAACAGCACGAGTAGAGCGCGCATCGGGAAACACCTCATTGGGATGTGAGCAAAGGCGGGCGGCGCAACAGACCGTGCACCGGTCCGAACACCACGGATAACAGGTAACCGCCGCCGGCGACCAACACGATGGCCGGGCCGCTGGGCAGCGAGTAGTAGAACGACAGCAACAGGCCGAGCCATACCGATGCGCAACCGATGAGCGCGGCGATGGCAATCAGGACCGGCAGGCGTCGGCTCCAGAAGCGTGACGCGGCGGCGGGCAGCATCATCAGGCCGACTACCATCAAGGCGCCGATCGCCTGGAAACCGATCACCAGATTGAGCACCACCAGCGTCAGGAACACGCCATGGGCGACGGGGCCGAGTCGGCTGACCGTGCGCAGGAAAAACGGATCGAGGGTGTCGAGCAGCAAGGGTTTGTAGATCAGCGCCATGGCCACGAGGCTGAGTGCCGACACCCACAGCATGCCGTTGAGGGTCGGCCCATCGACCGCCAAAGCGGAGCCGAACAGCAGGTGCAGCAAATCGAGTCGCTTGCCGGCGATGCCGAGAATCAGCACGCCGCTGGCCAGCGAGATGGGATAGATGGCCGCGAGGCTGGCGTCTTCGCGCAGGCCGGTGCGGCGGGTGATCCACGCAGCGAGTCCGGCCATGCTCAGGCCGGCACCGAGTCCGCCGAGGGTCAGCGCCGGCAGACTCAGCCCGGCGAACCAGAACCCCAGCGCGGCGCCGGGGAGGATGCCGTGGGCGACGGCGTCGCCAATCAGGCTCATCCGGCGCAGGATCAAAAACACGCCCAATGGCGCGGTGCTGCACGCCAGGACCAGACCGCCGAGGAGGGCCCGGCGCATAAAGACGAACTCGTGGAACGGTTGCCATAAATGGCTCAGCGTGAGCATCAGGCCACCTGCGTGTGAGGTGTTTGCTGAATGAGGTCGGTGCTGCTGCCGAATGCGCAGCCGCTCTGTTTGATCAGCAAGGTCTGTGGAATGTGTTGGCGCACGGCGGCAAGGTCATGGCAAACCACCACCAGGGTTCGTCCCTGCTCATGCCAGGCGTGCAGGTGTTGCCACAACAGTTTCTGCCCCAGCTCGTCGAGCGCGGCATGGGGTTCGTCGAGCAGCAGCAACGGAGTGTCGGCCAGACTCAATCGGGCGAGCAGGGCGCGTTGCAGTTCTCCGCCGGAGAGGGCCATCAGGGGACGATGTTCCAGTCCGCTCAGATGCCAGTCTTCCAGTGCGGATTCGAGACGCTGGGCTCTGAGATGCGACGACAGTCGGCGTCCCCAGAAACCGGCTGCCACCAACTCTTGAAGACTGATCGGGAACTGTCGATCCAGATGCTGTTGCTGAGGCAGGAAGGACAAACCGCTTTGGCGTGGAACACCTAGTTCGACTTCGCCAGCCAGCGGTCGCTGTAATCCGGCGATGACTTTGAGCAGGCTGCTTTTGCCACTGCCGTTGACGCCGATGATTGCCGTCAGGCTGCCGCTTTCCAGCCGAAGGTTCAGAGGTGCAGTGAGCGGTTGGCCGGGTGTTCCCCAGCTCAGGTTCTGGCAACGAATCATGGCTGCTCCCGGCGCCAGTGACTCTCGGCGACAGCGTCGTGAGCATGGAGGCTTTCGGCGTGGATGACTCGGACATGGAATTCGCTGACACCGGGTGAGCGACGCAGTGCCAGGTTCAGGCGGCGGGCCGCGTCTTCGCAGAACATCAGGTTCTGGCCGTTGGCGAGGGCGAAGGCTTGTTCGTCGGCGCGTTTCACAGCGGTTTGCACGGCGGTGCCTAGGGCTGCTTCGGCGTCGTTGATGATGGACGTCAGCGGCAATTCGTCGACGAATTCGTCCAGATGCAGATGCAACTGGGCGGTACTGCGTTGGCTGTGAGGTGTGGCCACGATGCCTTGGGTCGAGCCCAGCCACGCCAACACGTCGGCGTGCTGCAGTGGCTTGTTGGCAAAGTCTTCGATGAATTGTTGCTGGATCAGTTGCCTCGCCAATGCTGCAGAACACGGGCAAGTCGACGAGTAAGCCACCTCCATTTTCAGTTCCACGTGGAACATTTTGCTTTTCAGGTGGGCTGAAACAGTGACGGGGTAGGTTTTCCATCCTGCCAAAGGACTGACCAATGCCGACCTTCTCAGCAATAAATCTGTGTGGATATTGAGATAGGCGGCTTCGGAAAGATCTTCGTGGCTGTCGAGAAAACGCTGCAGAACTTTTCGCAAAAGGGCGGGAGAAAGGTTCTCCTGCTCCAGCGCTTCCAGCCCCAGATAGAGCCGCGACATGTGAATGCCGCGTGCGTCTCCATCATCAAGACTGACGCCTGCATCCGCTTTTGCAGCCAAGCGTTGGCCTTCGATAAACACAGGTAATGCAATGCCGCACATTCCCACCCATTCGAGTGGCAGGGCCTGGCGGGCGGCTTGAGCCGCGACATCCGGCAAAGTCAGCGCGTTCATGAGCAGTTCCATCATGGTGATTGAATTTAATGTTACATTATAACAATTCAAACCACGATGCCTTTTTCATGAACAGGCTTTCATATGCACAGACGCCACTTGCTCAACCTGATGCTGGCCAGCGCGGCCTTTGTTTTGCCTTTTTCGGTGTCCGCCACGCAGATACGCAATGCGCGGCTTTGGCGTTCGGATGACAAGCTTCGGCTGGTGTTCGATCTGAGTGGTCCTGTGAGCTACAAGACCTTCACCTTGAGTGCGCCGGAGCGGTTGATCATCGATTTGAGCGGCGCCAGCCTGAGTGGGGATTTCAGCCAGTTGGCGTTATCCGGCACCCCTATTCATTCGATCCGCTCCGGCCATTTTGGCCAAGGGAACACCCGGATCGTGCTGGATCTAAGCAGCCCGGTTCAGCTCAACTCATTTTTGTTGGCGCCTCAAGATGGGCAAGGACATCGCCTGGTTTTGGACTTGATGAGCGCATCATCGGGGCCGCCTCCAAGCGTTCCACGTGAAACACCCCAGGAAAAATCCCACCCCAAGCGCGACATCATGGTGGTGGTCGACCCTGGTCATGGCGGAAAAGATCCGGGTGCAATCGGCGCCAAAGGCGAGCGGGAAAAGGATGTGGTTTTGTCTATTGCACAACTACTCGCACGTCGGCTTAAACGAGAGAAAGGATTTGATGTGAAGCTGGTTCGTAACGACGATTTCTTCGTCCCGTTGCGCAAGCGTGTGGAGATTGCGCGTCAGCACAAGGCCGATATGTTCATCTCGGTGCACGCCGATGCTGCACCGCGTCTGACGGCTTCCGGGGCGTCGGTGTACTGCTTGTCCGAAGGTGGCGCTACGTCCGCCACCGCGCGGTTCATGGCGCAGCGTGAGAACGGTGTGGATCTGCTCGGTGCAACCAGCCTGCTCAATCTCAAAGACAAGGACCCGATGCTCGCCGGCGTGATCCTCGACATGTCGATGAACGCAACCATCTCCGCCAGCTTGCAACTCGGAAACACAGTGCTGGGCAGTCTGGCTGGCATCACCACGCTGCACCAAAAGCGCGTGGAGCAGGCTGGATTTGCCGTTCTGAAATCGCCGGATGTGCCGTCAATTCTGGTGGAAACCGGGTTCATTTCCAACGCACGGGACAGTCAGCGCTTGGTGACCGCGCGTCATCAGCAGGCCGTGGCGGACGGTTTGTTTGAGGGCTTGCAGCGCTATTTCCAGAAGAATCCACCTGTCGACAGCTATATGGCCTGGCAACAAGAGCAGAAAGGATCGCGGGTTTAGCAGCCAGTGATCCGGCTGCAGGTGAACTTCGCACTGCTGCCGCCTGAGCTGGAGAACCGATTGATCGTCGTCCAGCCCACTCGCCGGTTGTAGCCAACCCAGGCTTCTCCATCGGAAGCGATGCCGGTGAAGAAGGTCAGTTGCCCATAGCGGCTGTTGGTTTGTGCCCAGTAGCGGTTTCCCGCTTTCTCGAATCCGCGCAGGTAAATCGTGCTGCCGACGGTGTTGACGCTGTAGGCGTTGCCGTTGGCATCGATGCACGCCAAAAGGTTCGCGCTGCGCGTGCAATTGGCGAGTCCCGGCACTTGTGCTTCGGCCTTCAGCGTCAGCAATGCCAGGCAGATAAACGAGTATTTCAGCGCGGTTTTCATGACTTAACTCGGCGACGACCTATTGCAGCTTCCGGCCCTTTGTCACTTTGGGCAAGAAGAGAGTGGATTGATTTTGTTGTTATACTATAACATTAATCGGACAAGGCTTTCCGTGGCTTCCATTTCAAGCGTCTGCTTCCCTGGTGATCTCATCGAAGCTCAAGAACGCTCGCCCCGAGAGCCTCAGCGTTGTTTAGCGATCGTCTGATGAGGTTTATCCAATGTCTTCCCGACTTCCCGTGACCGTTTTGTCCGGCTTTCTCGGTGCCGGAAAAAGTACACTTTTGAATTACGTACTACGTAACAGAGACGATCTGCGCGTCGCCGTTATCGTCAACGATATGAGCGAGATCAATATCGATGGCAGCGAAGTCCAGCGTGATGTCAGCCTGAACCGTGCAGAAGAGAAGCTCGTGGAAATGAGCAATGGCTGTATCTGCTGTACGTTACGTGAGGACCTTCTGGAAGAGGTCAGTCAGTTGGCCCGCGAAGGCCGCTTCGACTATTTGCTGATCGAGTCCACCGGAATCTCCGAGCCGTTGCCAGTGGCCGAGACATTCACCTTCCGTGATGAGCAGGGGCAAAGCCTCGCCGACATCGCTCGCCTCGACACCATGGTCACTGTAGTCGACGGTATGAGCTTCCTGCCGGACTACCTGGCCGCTGAAAACCTCGCCTCCCGTGGCGAATTCCTCGGTGAAGAAGATGAGCGTTCGATCACCGATCTGCTGATCGAGCAGATCGAATTCGCCGACGTCCTGTTGATCAGCAAGATCGACCTGATCAGCAGTCGCGAGCGGGAAGAGCTGATGGCCATTCTCAGACGCCTCAACGCTCAGGCCGAGATCATTCCGATGGTCATGGGTGAGGTACCGCTGGAGAAAATTCTCAATACCGGTCGTTTCGACTTCGAAAAGGCCGCCCAGGCCCCGGGCTGGTTGCAGGAATTGCGTGGCGAACATGTGCCGGAAACCGAGGAGTACGGCATCGCATCCACGGCCTATCGGGCGCGCCGGCCCTTTCATCCGCAGCGTTTCTTCGACTTCATCGATCGTCCTTGGGTAAACGGCAAACTGCTGCGCTCCAAAGGCTTCTTCTGGCTGGCCAGCAAACCCACCGACGCCGGTAGCTGGTCTCAGGCAGGTGGCCTGATGCGCCACGGTTTCGCCGGGCGCTGGTGGCGCTTCGTGCCTAAAGAACAGTGGCCGCAGGATCAGGAAAGTACCGCCGCGATTATGGAAAACTGGATCGCCAGCGTAGGCGATTGTCGCCAGGAGCTGGTGTTTATCGGGCAGAACATCGATTTCGCACAGCTGTCGTCGGAACTCGATGATTGCCTGCTGACCGATGCCGAGATGGCGCTCGGTACTCAAGGCTGGCTACAGCTACGTGATCCTTTTGGCTCCTGGCACGACGAGGTCGCCTGATGCTCGCCCTGAAACCGCTGCCAGGCAGCACGCGTCACCAGTCTTTCGGCCAGACCCCTCAGGCGCTGGCGAACATACTCGACAATGAAATCAACCTCGCGGTCTGGCAACGACAGCTTCCGCTGCACATTGCCGAATTTGCGGACTTATTGTTGTCTCTGAACGAACCTTACGCCGAGGCGCTGTGCCTGGAATTGCCGGACGAAGACGCAGAACCGGATCTCACGGGACTGGCCAGCGGCTTTCGCGATCTGGAAGGCTACGAAGGGTTTGTCGCCGACTTGAAATGGCTGGTCAGCGCCTTCGCCTGCCTGCTGGGCGCGCGGCGAATCGGCTTGCGCCTGCGGGTGCTGGACAAGGCGATGTGTCCGCGTTTCCACGTCGATCATGTGCCGGTGCGGTTGATCACCACGTACGCCGGTGTCGGCAGTGAATGGCTAAGGGAAGGGCAGATGGACCGTCGGCAACTGGGACAACCGCAAGCCGAGCCCCAGGATATGTCACGGATTCAGCAATTGAATCGCGGCGAAGTGGCATTGCTCAAGGGCGAAAAATGGCACGGCAACGAAGGTTTCGGCCTGATTCATCGCTCGCCGCAACCGGCGCCAGGTGAGCGGCGGCTGATGCTGACCCTCGACTGGCTCGGATAGCGCCTCAGGGCTTGAGCCATTTCCCCTGGCTCTGAGCCTCGCAATAGGGCTGCAAATACGCCGTATCGGTGGCCACGCCGTAATAGTGGATATCCTGGCGATAAGGCATATTGGCGACTTGCGCGTTGCTGCACACGCCGAACGCGCCGGCGGGGCACTGGTCGACGTATTGAACCTCGACTTTCTGCCCGGCCAGGGTCGGCTGGCAGAAGCCGTCGCTGAACAGTTTTTCCGGGATGTTGCGGTTCTGCTGGCAGACCTTCACGTCGAGCCGCTCCGCCTGGCTGTGCACCACGCAGGCCTGTGCCAATACCTCGGCCGACACCAGCGTCAGCAGCAACGACCATCCCATCCACCGCATCTTCGACCTCCAGAAAGCCTTGATCATGTTGCAGAACATTCCCACCCACGTCATCGCCGGCCCCTTGGGCGCGGGCAAGACCAGCCTGATCCGCCAGCTCATGGCCCAGCGACCGGCGGGTGAGCGCTGGGCGGTGCTGATCAACGAGTTCGGCCAGATCGGGCTCGACGCGGCGCTGTTGACCCGCGACGCCGATGGTATCGCACTGGGCGAAGTGGCCGGGGGCTGTTTGTGTTGCGTGAACGGTGCGCCTTTCCAGATTGGTCTGGGGCGTTTATTGCGCAAGGCGCGGCCGGATCGCTTGTTCATCGAGCCATCCGGGCTCGGACATCCGGCACAGTTGCTGAAGCAGCTGAACGAGGCGCCGTGGCAAGGCGTACTCGCCATACAACCTTGCGTGCTGGTGCTGGACGCCCAGGCCCTTGCCGCGGGCAAACCGCTGCCGGACGCGCAGCAGGAAACCTTGTCCAGTGCAGGCCTGCTGCTGTTGAACAAGGCGGAAAACCTCGACGAGCCCACGCGTGAGCGAATCACCCGACAGTTGCCGTCTGTCAGACTGATCTGGACGCAACAGGCGATGTTGTCGCTCAGCGAGCTGCCGGGGCTGGCCGTACAGGCGCAGGCAGGTGTTGATAAGTTGGTCGTGCCTCAGGGGCTGGCACAAATTCCGGCCATCTGGAGCGATCCGGCGTTGCCGATCTGCCTGAGTCAGGCGCAGGAGGGTGGCTGGAGCATCGGTTGGCGCTGGCATCCGAGCCAGGTGTTCGATGTGTCGGGAATAACCCAATGGCTGAAAAGCCTGAACTGGCGCCGGGCCAAACTGGTGATTCACAGCCCGGTCGGCTGGCAGTCAGCCAATGCGCTGGATAATGCCGAGCTCAGCTGGCTGCCCAGTGAATGGCGCAAGGATTCCCGGATCGAGCTGATTTTCGACGAGCCGCAAGCGGTCGGTGAATTACAGGCCGGGCTAGCCCGTTGTCGGCTTCAGGCGAGCTGATTCAAGGCTTCCACTTGGTGTGCTCCTGACGCCACTGGCTCAGCTCAATCACTTCACCACGCGGTTTTGTCACCTCCACCACGGGTGGTGTGTCATCGAACGGTGCCGGGTAGGGCGCCAGTTCAATCTGCGCGCTGTGCGCACCGAACTGGGTGATGGTGCCGTTGTGCCGGGTTTCGCCGGTCACGGTAAATTCGAAATTGTAGACCCGGGCCAGACGTCGCCGACCGCTGGCGTCCTTGATCAGGCCGATCTTCTTCAGCGCCACGTTACCGTCGAGCAACTCGACGCCGACATTCACGCAATGCTGTTTGACCCGCTCCAGCGCCCGCTCGCGCAAGCCGTGGTTGTGCCAGAGCCACGCACCGGCGGCAGCGAAAAGCATCAGCACGAAAATGTTTTCCAGGGTGAGCATCAACACGAAACTCCAAATGATTGCGTCAGCTTAACTGCGTCGCCGGTCTGTCGTACAGGCTGCGTTTCGTCGCATACTGCGCGGCTTGAATTTCAATCGTTTTACGGAAAAACCCGAATGAAACGTACGCCTCATCTGCTCGCCATCCAGTCCCATGTGGTGTTCGGCCACGCCGGCAACAGCGCTGCGGTTTTTCCGATGCAGCGGGTCGGGGTGAATGTCTGGCCGCTCAATACGGTGCAGTTCTCCAACCACACCCAGTACGGCCAGTGGGCCGGTGAAGTGCTGGCACCGCACCGGATCCCCGAGCTGGTCGAGGGCATCGCCGCGATCGGTGAGCTGGGCAATTGTGATGCGGTGCTGTCAGGTTATCTCGGCAGTGCGGCGCAGGGGCGGGCGATTCTCAGTGGCATCGAGCGGATCAAGGCGGCCAACCCGAAAGCCCTTTATCTGTGCGACCCGGTGATGGGGCATCCGGAAAAGGGTTGCAGCGTTCCTGCTGAAGTCAGTGACTTCCTGCTGGAGGAGGCCGCTGCCGTTGCGGATTTCATGTGCCCGAACCAGTTGGAGCTGGACAGCTTCTCCGGGCGCAAGCCGCAGTCGCTGTTCGATTGTCTGGCGATGGCGCGTGCGCTTCTGGCGCGTGGACCGAAAGCGGTGCTGGTCAAGCATCTGGATTATCCGGGCAAACCGGCGGATGGCTTTGAAATGTTGCTGGTGACGGCCGAGGGCAGCTGGCATTTGCGGCGTCCGCTGCTGGCGTTTCCGCGTCAGCCGGTGGGGGTGGGCGATCTGACGTCCGGTCTGTTCCTGGCGCGTGTGCTGCTCGGGGATAGCCTGGTGGCGGCGTTTGAATTCACCGCAGCAGCGGTGCATGAAGTGCTGCTGGAAACCCAGGCCTGCGCCAGTTACGAGCTGCAGCTGGTGCGGGCGCAGGACCGGATTGCGCATCCGCGGGTGAAATTCGAGGCTACGCCGATCAGCCTGTAAGACCGAGTTGCCCCCGTTCGCGAGCAAGCCCGCTCCCACAGGAGGAACGCATTCCAAATGTGGGAACGGGCTTGCTCGCGAAAGCTATCTACGGAGCGCCGTAGATCGAAGGGCTGATCAGGCGTCGCCCTTGATTTCCTGATAGCGCTTTTCCAGCTCCTGACGGATCTGCCGGCGTTGTTGCGCCTGCATGTAGCGGCGTTTGTCTTCGCTGTTCTGCGGTTGCAGCGGCGGTACGGCGGCGGGTTTGCGCTGATCGTCAACCGCGACCATGGTGAAGAAGCAGCTGTTGGTGTGGCGCACCGAGCGCTCGCGGATGTTCTCGGTCACCACTTTGATACCGACTTCCATCGAGGTGTTGCCGGTGTAGTTCACCGACGCCAGGAAGGTCACCAGTTCGCCGACGTGGATCGGCTCGCGGAAAATCACCTGATCCACCGACAGGGTCACCACGTAGCGGCCGGCATAACGGCTGGCGCAGGCGTAGGCCACTTCGTCGAGGTATTTGAGCAGGGTGCCGCCGTGGACATTGCCAGAGAAGTTGGCCATGTCGGGGGTCATCAGTACCGTCATCGACAGCTGGGCGTTTCCGGGTTCCATAACGTTCTCACGGGTCAAGGCAGGGTTGCTGGAAGAAACACCTCTGCGGGTGCCTGGTCGCTTTTCAAAAGCACCGTTATCGGGACGCCAGGCAACTGGCCGCCGTCACGCCCGAATCGATCTGTTTCCATATATTGCACCGCCTTTCAGCCGGAAGTCGCGGTGTTACCCTGCAAAAGCGCCTCCCCAAGGGCGATTCCTACACCCAAAGCGGATTTTTACTCAGCTCGCCCAGACATTTCCCATGCCTGCGTGAGCCTCGTCATTCAAGGAGCCCACACCATGCATGCCATCAGCTTTATTCAGGATCT
This sequence comes from Pseudomonas sp. B34(2017), assembly GCF_002112915.1. NCBI lineage: Bacteria > Pseudomonadati > Pseudomonadota > Gammaproteobacteria > Pseudomonadales > Pseudomonadaceae > Pseudomonas > Pseudomonas sp. B34(2017). The sequence continues at coordinate 194,841 of NZ_NEJA01000003.1, forward strand.
GGCGGTGATCATGTTGGTCGCAGGTGTGGTGACCGTGCTGTTTCACCGCTTCAAGCAGCCGGTAGTGCTCGGCTACATCGTTGCCGGTTTCATCATCGGCCCGCACACACCGCCGTTCGGCCTGATCCACGATGAAGAAACCATCAAGACCCTCGCCGAGCTGGGGGTGATTTTCCTGATGTTCTGCCTTGGCCTGGAGTTCAGCCTGCGCAAGTTGTTCAAGGTCGGCGCCACGGCCTTCATCGCAGCGTTCCTCGAAATTGTCCTGATGATCTGGATCGGCTACGAAATCGGCCGCTGGTTCGACTGGAACACCATGGATTCGCTGTTCCTCGGCGCGATCCTGGCGATTTCCTCGACCACCATCATCGTCAAGGCGCTCAACGACCTGAAGATGAAGAACGAGCGCTTCGCGCAGCTGATTTTCGGTGTGCTGATCGTCGAGGACATTCTCGGCATCGGCATCATCGCCTTGCTGTCGAGCATCGCGGTCAGCGGCACGGTGAGCTCCGGCGAAGTGTTTTCCACGGTCGGCAAGCTCTCGCTTTTCATGATTGTCGCCCTGGTGGTCGGCATTCTGCTGGTGCCGCGTCTGCTGGCTTACGTCGCCAAGTTCGAAAGCAACGAGATGCTGCTGATCACGGTGCTGGGCCTGTGTTTCGGTTTCTGCCTGTTGGTGGTCAAGCTTGAGTACAGCATGGTGCTGGGGGCGTTCCTGATCGGCGCGATCATGGCCGAGTCGCGGCAGCTGCTGAAAATCGAGCGCCTGATCGAGCCGGTTCGCGACCTGTTCAGCGCGATCTTCTTCGTCGCCATCGGCCTGATGCTCGACCCGATGATCCTTCTGCAATACGCGTGGCCGATCGCGGTAATCACTGTTGCCGTGGTGCTGGGCAAGATGCTGTCCTGCGGCCTCGGTGCGTTTATCGCCGGCAATGACGGACGCACCTCACTGCGGGTCGGGATGGGGCTTTCGCAGATTGGCGAATTCTCCTTCATCATCGCGGCGCTGGGGATGACCCTGCAGGTCACCAGCAACTTCCTGTATCCGGTGGCCGTGGCGGTTTCGGTGATTACCACGTTGCTGACGCCGTACCTGATCCGGGCTGCCGATCCGCTGTCGATCAAGCTGTCTGCCGCCATGCCGCAGCGAGTCGGTCGAGTGTTCGGGATGTACGGCGAGTGGCTGCGCAGCATTCAGCCGCAGGGTGAGGGCGCGATGCTGGCCTCGATGATCCGGCGGATTCTGCTGCAGGTCGGGGTCAATCTGGCGCTGGTGATCGCGATCTTCTTTGCAGGCGCTTTCTTTGCCGGGCGCCTCTCGATCTGGATGCAGGACTGGATCAGCGATCCGAGCTGGCAGAAGGCGTTGATCTGGGGTGGGGCGTTGCTGGTGTCGCTGCCGTTCCTGATCGCGGCCTATCGCAAGCTCAAGGCGCTGTCGATGCTGCTGGCGGAGATGGGTGTGAAGCCGGAAATGGCCGGGCGTCACACGCAGCGAGTGCGCCGGGTGATAGCCGAAGTGATCCCGATCATCTCGCTGCTGGTGATTTTCCTGCTGCTGGCAGCCTTGTCGGCCAGTATCTTGCCGACCAACAAGTTGCTGGTGCTGATCGCCGTGGTCGCAGCCGCCGTGGCGGCGCTGCTCTGGCGCTGGTTCATCCGGGTGCACACGCGGATGCAGGTGGCCTTGCTGGAAACCCTCGACAACCACAAGGAGCCGTCGGGGCACTGACCACCCATGGGATGGGGCGTTTCAGCTTTCCAGCCAGACGTCCCGAGCCCAGTGCCAGACCGATTCCCAAGACTCTTCGGTGATCAGTTCTTCCTCACCCGACCACAGCACCACGGTGCCGTCTTCTTCGACGCAGTAGTAGTCGTCCCCATCCTGGCAGATCGGGATCAGGTCGCGCGGCACGCCGGCATCCCAGGCGTTGGCGGCGACGTCCGGCAGGTAGGTGTGGGATTGCGGGTCGGTGACGGTCACCGGCTCCAGGCTGCCGTAAACCACGTCACTGACGGTCAGCAGAAACTCTTTGAAGACGAACGGGATGTTGATGAAGAGTTCTTCTTCGATTTCCACCAACTGGTCTTCGTCAGGCAATTCCAAAGGAACCGGTACGGGTTCGTTGGCTTCGCGCAGTTGTTCGATGATTTCTTCCACGTCCGGGATCCTCTTGCTTGAATGGCGCGGTTTATATGGGCCGGTTTATACAGTAGCTCGCTATAGATGCAACCGCGAAATAGAAAACCCCGGCCGAGGCCGGGGTTTTCATTACTGCGCGTAAAACGTCGGAGGTGATCAGCCGTTCTGGCGGATACCGGCGACCAGCCAAGGCTGGTTGTCGCCCTGTGGACGCTCCATGTTCCAGCTTTCGCTGAACACTTCGCCCTGCTGGTCGAAACGCGAAGTCTTCGACACGCCGTTGAAGGTCAGGGTAGCGATGGTCTTGTCCGCACGGTCATCCACGCCATCCAGTTGTACCTGGAGGTTGTCGATGAAGGTGGACTGGAAGGCATCGCCCAGTTCCGCGCGCTCGCGCTTGAGGAACTCGAACATTTGCGGGGTCACGAACTCGGCGATCTTGTCCATTTCGTTGGCGTCCCAGTGCTGCTGCAGCGCCTGGAAGTGGCTGCGGGCAGCTTCAAGGAAGCGCTGTTCGTTGAACCAGGCCGGAGCGTTGATCACCGGACGGGCGGCAGCAGGCGCGGCCGAACCACCGAAGATCGAACCCATGGCTGCTGGTTTCTGTTCGAACACTTCACGCTGCATCGGCGCGCCGGCCGGAGCGAACTGCTCCTGCTGCTTGCGACGACGGGCGGCGATGAAGCGGAAGATCACGAACGCGATCACGGCCATGATCAGGATGTCGAAGAACTGCATGCCTTCGAAGCCGCCGCCCATGAACATGGAAGCGAGCAGGCCACCGGCCGCGATGCCGGCCAGAGGGCCGAGCCATTTCGAAGCACCGCCGGCCTTGGCCGCAGCGCCCGCGGCACCGGCAGCACCAGCGGTCGCCGCAGCGCCGCCCATGCCTGGGGAAGAAGGAGCCATCTGGCTGGTCTGGTGCGTCGGCGCAGCGCCGGCGCTTTTGCCACCACCAAAGCGCTTGGCGTTGGCGTCGAGGCTCATCGTCAGGCCGATGCACAACGCCATGGCGATGCTAAGAAAACGTTTCATAAAGGGAATTCCCGTTTGTGGAGACACGCGCGCCATGTTGCACAGCTGAAGTGTTACTGGCTAGCGAGAGAGTGTTTCGGGCTTTTGCCTGACAGGTTACGTTCAGCTCGGTCGGGGCAATAAGGCTATGTACTTTTGTCTGTAGGAAAAGGAGATAGGTTCAGCAGGAAATAGATCAGCGCCGCAAGGCCAGCATCACCACACCAGCGGTGATCAGGCCGATGCCGCCCAACTGGCGCAGGTCGAGTTTCTCGCCCAGCAGGACCACACCAAGCACCGCCACGAAGACCACGCTGAGCTTGTCCACCGGGGCGACCAGCGACGCCGGGCCGACTTTCAACGCCCGGAAGTAGCACAGCCACGAAGCGCCGGTGCCAAGGCCCGACAACAGCAGGAACAGGTAGCTCTTGGCGGAGATCGATCCCAAGGACTGATATTGGCCCGTGGCGTACAAAATCAAGGCCAGACTGACCAATACGACGATTGTGCGCAGCAGGGTGGCGAAGTCGGAGTTGACGTTTTCGATGCCGATCTTGGCGAAGATGGCCGTCAGCGCGGCGAAAGTGGCCGAGAGCAGGGCCCAGAATGTCCAGGAGGAAAAGAAGCCCGAGCCCATGGATGTTGCCTCCAGTGTTCGTGTCCGATCGTTCCCACGCTCTGCGTGGTAACGCCGCCATGGACGCTCCGCGTCCACAGTGACGCAGAGCGTGGGAACGATGAGCAACGACGGGCTGCTCTTAAATGGCTTCCAGCTTCGCGTACCCGAGCATCAGCCACTTGCTGCCTTCGGCGAAGTTCACCTGCACCCGGGCCTGGGCGCCGGCGCCTTCGAAGTTGAGGATCACGCCGTCGCCGAAGATCGAGTGACGGACAGCCTGGCCAAGGCTCAGGCCGGTTTCCGGAATCTCGCTGCCGCTGAACAGGTTGCTGCCGCCCATCGACTGGTTGCCGCCGAACGGTCGGCTGACGCTGTTTGACAGGCGTACTTCCTGAATCAGGCCTTTCGGTACTTCCCGTACGAAACGCGACACCTTGTTGTAGGTTTCGCTGCCGTACAGGCGTCGGGTTTCAGCATAGGTCATCACCAGATTCTGCATCGCCCGGGTAATGCCGACATAGGCCAGACGCCGTTCTTCCTCAAGGCGTCCAGGCTCTTCCAGGCTCATTTTGTGCGGGAACAGGCCTTCTTCCATGCCCACCAGGAACACGTAAGGGAATTCCAGGCCCTTGGCGCTGTGCAGGGTCATCAACTGAATGCTGTCTTCGTGCTCGTCGGCCTGGGTGTCGCCGGCCTCCAGCGACGCGTGGCCGAGGAATGCCGCCAGTGGCGTCAGCTCTTCGTCTTCTTCGGTGTTCTCGAAGTTACGCGCGGCGCTGACCAGTTCCTCAAGGTTTTCTACCCGGGCCTGGCCTTTCTCGCCTTTTTCCGCTTCGTGGTAGGCGATCAGTCCGGATTGCTCGATGACGGTCTGGGTCATCAGGTGCAACGGCATCTCGGCGCACTTGGCGGCGAGGTTCTCGATCAGCTCGATAAACGCACCGAGTGCACCGGCGGCGCGACCGGTCAGACCTTTATTGGCCACCAGCTGGCGCATGGCTTCCCACATCGACACATCGCTGTGGCGTGCATGGTCGCGGATCGCTTCGACGGTTTTTTCGCCGATGCCACGCGCCGGGACGTTGATTACCCGCTCGAGCGCCGCATCGTTGCCGCGACCTTCCAGCAAACGCAGGTAGGCCATGGCGTTCTTGATTTCCGCCCGCTCGAAGAAGCGCTGGCCGCCATAGATGCGGTACGGAATGCGTTCACGCAGCAAGGCTTCTTCAAGAACGCGCGATTGGGCGTTGGAGCGGTAGAGAATCGCGATATCGCTGCGAGCCAGGCCGGTTTTCAGCGCGCTTTCGATGGTTTCGACAACGTAGCGCGCTTCATCGTGTTCGTTGAAGGCGGCGTAGAGGTTGATGGCTTCGCCGTCGCCGCCATCGGTCCAAAGCTCTTTGCCCAGACGTCCGGTGTTGTTGGCGATCAGGGCGTTGGCGGCTTTCAGGATGCCGGCCGTGGAGCGGTAGTTCTGCTCCAGACGGATGGTCACCGAATCCGGGAAGTCGGAAGAGTACTGGTGGATGTTCTCGATTTTCGCGCCGCGCCAGCCGTAGATCGACTGATCGTCGTCGCCGACCACCATCAGGCTGTCGCCGCCCTTGCCCAGCAGACGCAACCAGGCGTACTGCACGGCGTTGGTGTCCTGGAATTCGTCCACCAGAATGTGTCGGAAACGCTTCTGGTAGTGCGCCAGCAGGCCCGGGTGGTCGCGCCACAGGTCGAGGGCGCGCAGCAGCAGTTCTGAGAAATCGATGACGCCGGCCCGCTGGCATGCCGCCTCGTAGGCTTCGTAAATGCCGCGCATGGTGGCCAGGAACAGATCGCCGCTGGCTTGAATGTGTTGCGGACGCAGACCTTCGTCTTTCTGCCCGTTGATGAACCACTGGGCCTGACGGGCCGGCCAGCGTTGCTCGTCCAGCCCCAGCTCGCGGATCACCCGCTTGACCAGGCGTTGCTGGTCGTCGCTGTCGAGAATCTGGAAAGTCTGGCTCAGCCCGGCTTCCTGCCAGTGCGCCCGCAGCAGGCGGTGCGCCAGGCCGTGGAAGGTGCCGACCCACATGCCGGCCGGGTTGATGCCCAGCAACTGCTCGATGCGGTGACGCATCTCGGCAGCGGCCTTGTTGGTGAAGGTCACCGACAGAATCGAGTGGGGCGAGGCGTTCTCGACCTGGATCAACCAGGCGATACGGTGCACCAGCACTCGGGTTTTGCCGGAGCCGGCACCGGCCAGGACCAATTGACGACCAACGGGAGCCGCTACGGCCTGGCGTTGGGCATCGTTGAGGGAGTTCAGCAGAAGGGAGAGATCATCGCGCATCGGGGCATTCTAGGGTGCGCCGCAGGCCCGGGCAAACCGAGCTTTGCATTAGCCGATGAAAGTGCTGCCGATGACGACCGGTCGGTCACCGGCTACAGGCGTTGGCCCGCCTGAGCTCAGGGCTTTGGTGGGGGCTGGGCGGGGGAAAAGTTTCGGTGAAATTATGATCTGGGGCAGTTTGGCAAGTGGTTCGGCTTGTGTATGCTCCGTCCACGTTTCCGGGCGCATGCTCACACTTATAAGAACAAGAACGTTGCCTATGACCCTCAGCTTCGACCTGTCGGGCCCCTCCGTGGAGCCTCGGGTGATCCGCAAGCTTTACGCCACCCAGATGGCGGTCGAGCGCACGCGCCTTCTTTATCAGGGTTCGCTGCTGCCCACCCTGTTCATGTTGATCAACGGTCTGGTCTGCGCCGCTCTGCTCTGGAGCCCGCAGCGTTACTTCGTGGTCAGCGTCTGGCTGGTGTGGCTGTTGTCGCTGGTGGCGTTGCGGGTGATTCAGGTCGCCGCGTTCGACTCGGCGATTCCCGATCGCCAGGCCCAGCCGATCTGGGGGCGCATGTTCCTGCTCGGCTCGACCATGACCGGCCTGACCCTGGCCGGCGTCGGCATCGCGCTGGTCCCGGCCGACAACTTCATGCAGCAGGCCTGGGTGTTCGGCCTGATCGGAGCCGCGACCCTGTCGGCCAGCGTGGCTTACGCCGTGAGCATTCCGGCGTTTCTTTCCTTTACCTTGCCGTGCCTGCTGCCGGCCATCGGCTACCTGTTCTGGGGCGGTGACGAACTGGCGCGGGGTTGGGGCTGGCTCGGGCTGATCCTGCTCGGCTCCCTGAGCGTGGTGGCGTGGCAGGTCAATCGGCTGATCGATCGCGGTTTGCTGCGGCGCTTCCAGAACCAGCACCTGATCGAGCACCTGCAACAAACGCAAACCCGCAGCGAACAGCTCAATCAGGAGCTGGCGAAGGAAATCGAGCAGCGGCGTTGCGCCGAGGGCAAGCTGCGCGAGGCGCAGGTCGAGCTGGAGGATCGGGTCGCCCAGCGCAGCCGAGAGCTGGATGTCGCCAACCAGGCGCTGAGCAAAAGCGAGGCGCGCCTGGCCCTGGCGTTGAAGGCCAGTGAGCTGGGGCTGTGGGACTGGAACCTGCAGACCGACGAGGTTCACCACACACAGATTCAGGAACTGTTCGGCCTTGACCCGCAATACGTCACCGGGCTGCTCAGGCATCTGCGGCCAAGGCTGCACCCGGATGATGTGCCGCCGCTCAAACGCGCGCTGACCGAGCACTTGAAGGGGCGCACCGAGGATTATCAGATCGAATACCGCGTACGCCACGGCGACGGCCACTGGGTCTGGATCGAAGACCGTGGACGGGCGGTGGAGCGCGACGAGAGCGGGCGCGTCATCCGGATGGTTGGCACCCGCCGTGACATCAGCGTCAGCAAAAGTCTGGAAGCCCAACAGCAATTGGCGGCGACGGTGTTCGAGGCCGCCAGCGAAGGCATCGTGATCCTCGACCCGAATTATTCGCTGATCGCCATCAACCAGGCCTTCAGCCGGGTCACCGGGTATGACATCGACGACATGCTCGGGCGCAACGTCGTCGAATTGCCGTGCAGCCGCGACGCCCGCCGGCACTACGTCGCGATCCGCCACGCGCTGGAGCAGCACGGCAGCTGGCAGGGCGAACTGGTGGAAACCCGCAAGAACGGCGAGCTGTATCCGCAATGGCTGCAACTGAATGCCGTGCGCGACGGTCGGGGAAATGTCAGCCATATCGTCGGCTTCTTCGCCGATCTGTCGGCGCGCCGTGAATCCGAAGAGCGCATGCGCTACCTGACCCACTACGACGAGCTCACTGGCCTGGCCAATCGCTCGCTGTTCCGCGAACGCCTGCACGAAGCCCATCAGCGCGTGCGACAGGGCGGGCGCCGGAGTCTGGCGCTGCTGCACATCAATCTGGATCGCTTCAAGCTGCTCAATGACAGCCTTGGCCACGAGATCGCGGACCAATTGCTGCAAAAGATGTCTCGGCGGCTGGTCAACGCCTTGCCGGAAGCCGACACCATTGCCCGGCTGTCCGGCGATGAGTTCGCGGTGCTGTTCGACGCCTACGGCAACCTGTCGAGCCTGGCGCGGGTCGCCACGCGACTGTCGAGCAAGCTGCGCCTGCCGTTGACCGTGGAAGGGCATGAGCTGGTAGTCAGTGCCTCAATGGGCATCAGCATGCTGCCGGACAACGCCCGGGAGATTTCCGCACTGGTCAGTCAGTCGAACATGGCCATGCAACATGCCAAGCACCTGGGCGGCAACAACTTCCAGTTCTACACCGACAGTCTGCAGGCCAGCACGCTGGAGCGCCTGCAACTGGAAAACCAGCTGCGCAAAGCCATCGAGGAAAAGCAGCTCAAGGTCTTCTATCAACCGAAGCTGTGTCTGGGGACCGGCCGTCTCAACGCGGCGGAAGCGCTGGTGCGCTGGGATCATCCGACCATGGGGCGGGTGCCGCCGGGGGACTTCATCGGTCTGGCCGAAGAGACGGGGCTGATCGGGCCGATCGGCGAGTTCGTCCTGCGTCAGGCCTGCTGGCAGGCGTGCGAATGGCAGCGTCAGGGGCTGGCGCCGATCCGGGTTTCGGTGAACCTGTCGGTTCATCAACTGCGCCAGGGCAAACTGGTCAGTCTGGTGCGCCAAGTGCTGGAGGAAACCGGCCTGGCGCCGCATTACCTTGAACTGGAACTGACCGAAAGCCAGCTGCTCGACAGCGTCGAACACATCATCGCCACGTTCCAGCAGTTGCGGGATCTGGGGGTGAAACTGGCGATCGACGATTTTGGCACCGGCTATTCATCGCTGAGCTATCTGAAGCGGATTCCGGTGGATTACGTGAAGATCGATCAGGCCTTTATTCGCGGGTTGGGCGAGGGCAGCGAAGACGCGGCGATCACCCGGGCGATCATTGCGATGGCTCATGGGCTGTCACTTAAAGTGGTCGCCGAAGGTGTCGAGCGATCCGAGCAGCTGGCGTTTCTGAAAGCTGAAGGTTGCGATGAGGTGCAGGGCTATCTGATCAGTCGTCCGGTGGAGGCGGTCGGCCTTGCCGCGTTGCTGCGTGAACAGGAAAAACCGCTGTAAAGGGCTACATGCAGCGCATCTCGCCTGATCCGGGGGGATCCGGTTACGCATTGAGCAGGCAAAAAGCCGATTCATGTAGTATAACTACAAGCTTGCTACATCCCTGGCATCTGGCCAAAGCACATCTTTCCATAACAAGAGTCCAGCCCCTTGAATCTGCTGCAACACATCGCCCAGTCACGTCACCTGTTACGCAAGTCGGAGCTCAAGGTCGCCGACCACGTGCTGCTTGACCCTGCGGCAGTGATGCACAGTTCCATGGCCGACCTGGCTCACAGCGTCGGCATCAGCGAGCCGACCATCGTGCGCTTCTGCCGGGCCATCGGTTGTTCCGGTTTCCAGGATCTGAAACTCAAGCTCGCGCAAAGTCTCGCGGCCGGCGCCAGCTTCGGTCAGTTCGCGATCCATGAAGACGATTCCGTCGCCGACTACAGCCTGAAAATCTTCGACACCACGTTGCACACGCTGATGGAGGTTCGCGAGAAGCTCGATCCTCTTGAGCTGCAGCGGGCGGTGACGTTGATGTCCCAGGCCCAGCGCGTCGAATTCTATGGTTTTGGTGCGTCGGGCGCGGTGGCGGCGGATGCGCAGCACAAGTTCTTCCGTCTGCTGCTGACGGCGGCGGCGTATTCCGACCCGCACATGCAGGCGATGTCGGCGGTGACGCTGAAGCCGACCGACGTGGCGATCTGCATTTCCCAGTCCGGCCGTTCCAAAGATTTGCTGATCACCGCCAACCTCGTTCGCGAGAGCGGTGCGTCGCTCATTACCTTGTGCCCGAGCCAGACACCGCTGGCCGAGTTGTCGACCGTCAACCTGGCGATCGACGTTCACGAAGACACAGAAATCTACACGCCGCTGACTTCGCGTATCGCTCACCTGGTGGTGATCGACGTGCTGGCGATGGGCGTGGCCATGGCGCGCGGGCCGAGCCTGGTCAACCACCTCAAGAGCGTCAAGCGCAGTCTGCGCAGCTTGCGGCTGTCGCCAAAATCGGTGAAAGCGCTGGATGACTGATTGTTGTGGGGTGCAGGCAATATTCATCTGCCTGTAACCCCGACGAAGCCAAACCGTCATCCCCCGGGCCTATCGTGAAACTCCCGTAATCGCCTTGGGAGACTCGAAATGGCTCAGCCTTACGAAGAACGCAACAGCGCCGCGAAAACCCGTCGTCAGCAGGAAGACCAGCGCCGCATGGAGTTTCGCCGCGCCATCGAAGATCGCTTCGAACTTCGCCAGCTTCAGGCCGAAATCGGCGATTTTCCCGAGGACATCAATCACTGGCAGGCAGCGCCGGCAGCTTCCCGTCGAAGCGCTCAACCAGTGCGCTGATCTGCACCCTTTCGCTGCGGATAAACGCCAGGAAGGCGTGCGCCACCGGTGACAGCCGTTTGGCTTTGGCTTGCACCAGGCACCAGCTGCGAAACAGCGGCAACTCTTCGACCGGCAGCTCGACCAGGCCGCCGGTCGCCAGCTCCAGGTTCAGGGCGTGGCGCGTCAACAGCGCCAGGCCCAGACCCGCCACCACGCATTCACGCTGGGCTTCGGCCGACGCCACTTCCTGGGTCTGGGTGAAGTGCACGCGCTTCTCCTTGAAATACTCCTCGCAGGCCAGCCGCGTACCCGAACCGGGTTCGCGGATCAGCAAGGTGTAAGGCTCCAGATCCTGCAAGCGCAGCGGGCCCATGTGCGCCAGCGGATGATCCGGCCGCGCCACGGCGACGATCGGGTTGTTGAGGAACGGCAGGAACTCCAGACCCATGTCCTGCGGGACCATCGACATGATCACCAGATCGTCGCGGTTATCGGAGAGCCGGCGGATTACCTGGCCGCGGTTGACCACCGTCAGCTGCAGGTTCACTTCCGGATGCTGGCGCTTGAACGCCGCGAACAGGTGCGGCACGAAGTATTTGGCGCTGGATTCCACCGCTAGCTTTAACTGGCCCTGCAGCGAGCCCTGCATGTCCGACAGCTGCATGTCGAGGTTTTCCAGTCGGCCAAAGATGTCCCGGCTGGCGCGCTGAAGTGCTTCGGCCGCTTCGGTCATGTAGAGTTTTTTGCCGACGTAATCGAATAATGGCTGCCCGATCAGTTCTTCGAGCTGACGAATCTGTAGGCTGACGGCCGGTTGTGTGAGCGACATTTCCTCGGCCGCTCGGCTGTAGGAACGTAAATCACACACTTCGTTGAAGATCTGCAATTGACGCAATGTCATACGCATCAAGGACTTACGCATTTTCTAACGACTCTGGCCATTGGCTGATGCGATGACTATAAGTCTTTACTTATGCCTGACCCAATTTTTATTCATTTTTGTTAATCCCTTGTCAGCGCTAGTGTGGAGCCGAGACCAGATTGAAACATTTGGTCACGTGCCGACCTGGGTCTAGCAGGTCGTGGTGCCACCGGCTCAAGGGAACCTCCAAGTGATAACAAAGATCCTGATCGCCAACCGTGGTGAGATTGCCGTACGAATCGTGCGTGCCTGCGCCGAGATGGGCATCCGCTCGGTCGCGATCTATTCCGACGCCGACCGGCATGCCTTGCATGTGAAGCGTGCGGACGAGGCCCACAGCATTGGTGCCGAGCCGCTGGCCGGTTACCTGAACCCGCGCAAGCTGGTGAACCTGGCCGTGGAAACCGGCTGCGATGCGCTGCACCCCGGCTACGGTTTCCTCTCGGAAAACGCTGAGCTGGCAGACATCTGCGCCGAACGCGGGATCAAATTCATCGGCCCGTCGGCGGAAGTCATCCGCCGCATGGGCGACAAGACCGAAGCGCGCCGCAGCATGATCAAGGCCGGTGTGCCGGTCACGCCGGGCACCGAAGGCAACGTCTCCGGCATCGAGGAAGCATTGAGCGAGGGCGACCGCATCGGTTACCCGGTGATGCTCAAGGCCACTTCCGGTGGTGGCGGTCGCGGTATCCGTCGCTGCAACAGCCGCGAAGAACTCGAACAGAATTTCCCTCGGGTCATTTCCGAAGCCACCAAGGCTTTCGGTTCGGCGGAAGTGTTCCTGGAAAAATGCATCGTCAATCCGAAACACATCGAAGCGCAGATCCTCGGCGACAGCTTCGGCAACGTCGTGCATCTGTTCGAGCGTGACTGCTCGATCCAGCGTCGCAACCAGAAGCTGATCGAAATCGCCCCGAGCCCGCAACTGACCCCGGAACAGCGCGCCTACATCGGCGACCTGTCGGTGCGCGCAGCCAAGGCCGTGGGCTACGAGAACGCTGGCACCGTGGAGTTCCTGCTCGCCGAGGGCGAGGTGTACTTCATGGAGATGAACACCCGGGTGCAGGTGGAGCACACCATCACCGAAGAAATCACCGGGATCGACATCGTCCGCGAACAGATCCGCATCGCCTCCGGCCTGCCGCTGTCGGTGAAGCAGGAAGATATCCAGCATCGCGGTTTTGCCCTGCAATTCCGGATCAACGCCGAAGACCCGAAGAACAACTTCCTGCCGAGCTTCGGCAAGATCACGCGCTACTACGCCCCCGGCGGCCCTGGCGTGCGCACCGACACGGCGATCTACACCGGCTACACCATTCCGCCGTTCTACGACTCGATGTGCCTGAAACTGGTGGTCTGGGCGCTGACCTGGGAAGAGGCCATGGACCGTGGTCTGCGCGCCCTCGACGACATGCGTCTGCAAGGCGTGAAGACCACCGCCGCGTACTACCAGGAAATCCTGCGCAACCCGGAATTCCGTAGCGGCCAGTTCAATACCAGCTTCGTCGAAAGCCACCCTGAGCTGACCAACTACTCGATCAAGCGCAAACCCGAAGAGCTGGCCCTGGCCATCGCCGCCGCCATCGCCGCCCACGCAGGCCTGTGAGGAATACAAGAATGAGCAAGAAGATCTTCGTTACTGACACCATCCTGCGCGACGCCCACCAATCGCTGCTCGCCACCCGTATGCGCACCGAAGACATGCTGCCGATCTGCGACAAGCTCGACAAAGTCGGCTACTGGTCGCTGGAGTGCTGGGGCGGCGCGACGTTCGACGCCTGCGTGCGTTTCCTGAAAGAAGACCCGTGGGAGCGTCTGCGCCAACTGCGCGCCGCGCTGCCCAACACCCGTCTGCAAATGCTCCTGCGCGGGCAGAACCTGCTGGGCTACCGCCATTACAGCGATGACGTGGTCAAGGCGTTCGTCGCCAAGGCCGCAGTCAACGGCATCGACGTGTTCCGTATCTTCGACGCAATGAACGACGTGCGTAACCTGCGCGTGGCCATTGAAGCGGTGAAAGCTGCCGGCAAACATGCCCAGGGCACTATCGCCTACACCACCAGCCCGGTGCACACCATCGATGCGTTCGTTGCCCAGGCCAAGCAAATGGAAGCCATGGGTTGCGACTCGGTGGCGATCAAGGACATGGCCGGTCTGCTGACCCCATACGCCACCGGTGAACTGGTACGTGCACTGAAAGCCGAACAGTCGCTGCCGGTGTTCATCCACTCCCACGATACCGCTGGCCTGGCAGCGATGTGCCAGCTCAAGGCCATTGAAAACGGTGCCGACCACATCGACACCGCGATCTCCAGCTTTGCTTCGGGCACCAGCCACCCTGGCACCGAATCGATGGTTGCTGCGCTCAAGGGCACCGAGTTCGATACCGGTCTGAACCTGGAGCTGCTGCAAGAGATCGGTCTGTACTTCTACGCCGTGCGCAAGAAGTACCACCAGTTCGAAAGCGAATTCACCGCCGTCGATACCCGTGTTCAAGTCAACCAGGTGCCGGGCGGGATGATTTCCAACCTGGCCAACCAGCTGAAAGAGCAGGGGGCTCTGAACCGCATGGGCGAAGTGCTGGCGGAGATTCCGCGCGTGCGTGAAGACCTCGGCTTCCCGCCGCTGGTGACCCCGACTTCGCAGATCGTCGGCACCCAGGCGTTCTTCAACGTGCTGGCCGGCGAGCGCTACAAGACCATCACCAACGAGGTGAAGCTCTATCTGCAAGGCGGTTACGGCAAAGCGCCTGGCACCGTGAACGAGAAGCTGCGTCGTCAGGCCATCGGCAGCGAAGAGGTGATCGACGTACGCCCGGCCGACCTCCTCAAGCCGGAAATGGCCAAGCTGCGTGCCGATATCGGCGCACTGGCCAAGTCCGAAGAAGACGTGCTGACGTTCGCCATGTTCCCGGACATCGGCCGCAAGTTCCTCGAAGAGCGTGCCGCCGGCACCCTTACCCCGGAAGTGCTGCTGCCGATCCCGGAAGCGGGCAAGGTGGCTTCGGCCGGCGGCGAAGGCGTACCGACCGAGTTCGTCATTGACGTTCACGGCGAAACCTACCGCGTGGACATCACCGGTGTCGGCGTCAAGGCTGAAGGCAAGCGTCACTTCTACCTGTCCATCGACGGCATGCCGGAAGAAGTGGTGTTCGAACCACTCAACGAATTCGTCGGCGGCGGCAGCAGCAAGCGCAAGCAGGCTTCGGCACCGGGTCACGTCAGCACCACCATGCCGGGCAACATCGTCGATGTGCTGGTCAAGGAAGGCGACACCGTCAAGGCGGGCCAGGCCGTGCTGATCACTGAGGCGATGAAGATGGAGACCGAAGTCCAGGCTGCGATTGCCGGCAAGGTCACCGCCATTCACGTTGCCAAGGGCGACCGGGTGAACCCGGGCGAAATCCTGATCGAGATCGAAGGCTGAGATAACAGCCTCGATACAACGCTTTAAACCTCGGGGGGGCATGTGCTCCCCTTTTTTTTGCTTTCGAAGTGCTGCCGCAACCTGCGGCAGCAGCCAGTCCGGACTCAGAACGCCATTCGCCACTGGCCCGATACACCATGGTTTCGGCTGTCGGTACCGATCTCACCCGACAAGCCAACACCGAGTGTGTGATTGGCCGAGACGGTCAGATCAAGCCCGGTGTCGAGCGTCAGGCTGTTGCGGTCCAGCTCTGCGCCATAAACGGTGTAGTCACGGCCGCCGGTAGCCAGACGTTGTCGGGTGCTAGTGTCGGTCTCGCCGTAAACATGTTTCCATCCCGCGCTGAGTCGTGGCGTGAGGCGCATGCCGTTATCCAGCGTGCTGACTTTCGCCATGCGCAGGCCGACGGTGGTGTTGAAGTTGCCCTGGGATTGATCACCCACCCGGAGCGCCGCATCCCCGCCTTTTTCGGTGTAGCCGTCGCGGTGGTAGCGTTGATAACCGAGGCCGGCAAACGGCTCGATGCTGATGTTGGCCTGACCCAGGTTGTATCCCGACTCGATGAACGCTTGCTGGGTAGTGGCCTGGTAGTTGCCTTTCAGTCGGTCATGGAAGCGGCCGAACGCGACTTTGCGGCGGGTACTGCCTTCATGGTTGCTCCAGGCTACGCCTAACCGAAGTGACAGCGGGCCGGTCTGGCGCAAGGCGTAGGCACCGAGGTGCCAACTGTCGAGATCGCCGTCCAGCTCCTTGCTGTCCATGCGCGTGCCGGAGGTGCCGCCCATCAAGCCCAGTCGCCAGTCTTCGTCGAGCCGCCAGTCCGCACCGATCAGCAGTCCTTTGGTGGAATGCTGCATGGGCTCCACATCGCGATCCAGTTTCCCGCTGTGGCCGAGGGCCTGCAGCCAGACCCTGCCGCTCTCGGCGTTTCCGGCCGCGTGGCGCGGTGCGTTTGGCTGGTTTTCATGCAGGTTATCGAGCTGGTGCATGGCCGACAGCAGGCTGGCGCTGACCGGTGTGACGCTGCTCAAGGTGGCCTTGGCGAGGTTGGCGTTGTTGCCGCCGGCCAGTTGATCGTAGGCGAGGGCGGCCGTAGTTTCGTCGGCAGCGAGCAGGGCTTCGATGGCTGCGTTCCCCGGAGGTAGAGGGGAATCCGTTGACGGCGGCTGGTCTACCACTTCGGTTTGTTGAGCTGCGGACGTTTCGGCCAGAACCGATTCCGGTAAGGGCGCTGGTTTTTCCAGGCTTTCTTTGAGTGCGCTGCCGCTTTGCGTCGTGGCGACTTTCTCGGAGGGAATGTCATCGGGTGCAGGAAGGGGTGCCGCTGGAATCTCAGTGCTGACCGGAAATGTTTCTGGCGTCGGAGCGATACTTTCTGCAAGCAGTGGCTCTGGAGCGAGACTGGGCGGAGCAGGTTTTTCTTTCTTCTTGCGCGCAGGCTTGGGTTTCACTTCGTCCACGACGGGCGCGTCGGGCTCCGACTGCTCTGCCATAGAAAACTCCACGCAACCGACTACCAGCGCGACCGCCAGGACAAGATGTTGGAGCTTGTATTTGCATTGGATGGGCATTCCGTTCGCCTCAGGTGAAATGAGGCCAAACTGTAAAAGTCGATGCCGGTGCGCCGATGCCGGGCAATTCCGAACCGTGTGCAGGCGATGACGTCTGCTTTTGTAGCCCGAGCGCTGGCAGGTAATGAACCCGCCATGATTACCCGATCGACCAGACGCCTTTACCTACAGCTCCCGCTGAAATCCGGATTGGCGAAATCTCAAAAACTCATCTGCCACTGCCCGATCAACCCGTGATTACGGCTGTTGCTGCCAATCTCGCCGCTGTATCCCAGGCCCAGCGTATGCCGCGCGGAAACGCCCAGATCCAGCCCTGCTTCCAGCACCAGACTGTCACGATCCAGCGAACTGCCGTCGACACTGAACGCCGTGCCGCCGACCACAAACGCCTGACGGGTCGAGCTGCTGACATCGCCGTAGGTGTGCTTCCAGCCGGCGGCCATGCGCGGGGTGAGGCTCATGCCATTGTCCAGCGAGCTGAGGTGCGCCAGGCGTACACCGAAGGTGCTGCTGAAGTTGTCCTGGGTCTGGCTGTCGACCTGCAAGGCCGCCGCGCCACCCTTTTCCTGATAGCGCTCGCGGTGATAGCGCTGGTAGCCGAGGCTGGCGAACGGTTCGGCGCTCAGTCGGCCGCTGCCCATGGCATAGCCGAGTTCGGCGAAGGCTTGTTGGCTGTCGGCGTCGTAATCACCTTTGGGGCGATCGCTGAAACCATTGAACGCGATGGTGCGTTTGCTTTCGCCCTGATGGCCGCTGTAAGCCGCGCCGAGGCGCAGGGCCAGCGGGCCGTTTTGATGCAGCGCATAAACACCGGCGTGCCAGCTCTCGACATTGCCGTCGACACCGGTGGCGTCAAGGTCGGTCTTCGAATAGCCGCCGAGCACGCCCAGACGCCATTGTGGATTGAGTGCCCAGTCGGCACCGAGCACGCTGCCCTTGGTGCGCTGTTCCAGACCGCTGCTGCCGTGTTCGCCATCCAGCTTGCCGTAGCCGCCGATGGCCTGCAGCCAGAGCCGGCCCCGAGCGTTCGGGTCATTAAGGTTTCGCGCTTCTGACGGAACGCCGTTAGCCGCGAGGATCGGCGTATCACGCTGATCAAGACCGACCATCATGCCGGGACTGCCACCCATTTGCTGCATGGCCGAGAGCATGCTGCTGCCGACCTGGCTGCTGGCGCCGAGAGTGGCGCTGGTGAGGTTGGCGTTGCTGGCGCCGGCCAGTTGCTCGATGGCCGCGCCGGCGCTGGATTGCGTGGTGTTGAGCAGGGCGTTGTACAGCGCATTGTTCTTGCCGATCGAGGCCAGGCTGTTGGCGGCATTGCTGCCGTTGCCGGTGGCGGCGAATTCATTGAACGCCACGTCATTGCGGGTGTAAGTCAGGTCGACCTGCGTTGGCGTGTAAGCGAGGGTCGGTGTGAGGAACGCGTAGTCGCTGGTGACCGCGCCGAACGTGCCGTTGACCCGCGCTGCCTGCAGCACCGTGTAATGGCTCTGCCACGGATAAGTGCCGCTGCCGGGATTGACCGCCAGCGTTGCGCCGTTGAGGTTGGCCGTGCCGCCGATCTGGACTGGCGCGCTGCTGCCATCGGCGTTGACGCCGTAGGCGAGGGTGGATGCGCTGCCCATGTTCAAGTCGTGCGCGACGGTCGCGGTGCCGAGGCGGGAGTCAGTACGCAACGTGCCATTCACGTTGAGGTTGCCCACCGAACCACCACCCGCATACACACCTCCGGCGTCCACGGTCAGGTTGCCGGCGATACCGCCCTGGTTTATCAGCGTGGCGCCGCTGCGCACGGCACCGCCGTCGCTGAAGTCGCCGCTACCGGTGAGCGTCCAGGCGCCTTGCTTGACTTCCAGCCATTCAAAGTTGCGGCTGGCACCGAAGCTGCCGCCGGCTGCGTCATCCATCACTACGCGGTCGTAACCGCTGCCGCCATCGACCACGCCGACAAAGCGGCTGCCGCTGCGCAGGGTCAGGCTGTCATTGCCACCACCCAGGTCCAGCGCCAGGCCGTTGCTGCCGCTGATCGTGCCGCCGTTGATCACGCTGTCGGCGAACTCTCCGACGAATTTCACGCCGAAGCCGTCGAGGCCCTGGATAGTGCCGTAGTTCTCCAGCGTGGTGGCCGCCAGCCCCGAACCGCCGCTGCCGTCATCCACCAGAATGGCGCTGTTGGCGCCGCTGATCAGTGCATCCTTGGCGTTGAGAATGTAACCGCCGCCCAGGGCAATGCCTTCACTGCCATTGGCGAAACCACCCTTGTCCACACCGCCGGCACCGACGCCCTGGATGATGCCGTAGTTTTCGATGTGAGCGATGTTGTCGATGTCCACGCCGTCGCCGTCACCATTGGGTTGCAGCCCGGAATACGCGCCAGTGATGGTGCCGTGGTTGATCACCGTGCCGTCGCCATCGGAACCGAAACCGGAGCCGTTGCGCCCGGTGATCTGCCCGTAGTTGACCAGCGTCGCTCCCAGGTCAGTGGTGATGCCATGCCGCCCGCCGGAAATCACGCCGTAGTTGGTCACGCTGACGCCGGTCGCGGTGTCGATATCGATGCCGTCGAACTTCTGGTCGGCGTTGTGCGAGTCACCGGTGGAGATCTCGCCGTAGTTGCTGATGGTCGCATTGGCGCCGGTCTTCATGCCGTCGCTGGCGTCGCCACGAATCAGCCCGCCCGCGCGGTTGATGATCGTGGTTTTTACCCCGTCGCTGCGCAACGCATCCAGATCCAGGCCTTGGCCGGTGGTCGAGCGAATGGTGCCACTGTTGTCGATCAACAGGCTGCCGCTGACAAAGTTGCTGTCGATGCGAATCGCATCGTTGGAACCGAGAATCTGCCCGCCGCTGCGGTTGTAGATCGCGTAGTTGCGTGCCTGGGTCAGATCGCCGCTGCTGTCGATAGCCCGGCCGCCGCTGGAAATGATCTTGCCGGCGTTATCGATGATCACACCGACGCCGCTGGTGCCGTCCTTGAGGCTCACAGCCTTGCCGCTGTTGGTGATGCTGCCCGGCGCCGAAATCGTCAGTGTGTCGCCGCCACCCAATGTCTGCGATGCCGTCGTGGCGGTGTCGATCTGCACGGTCTTGCCGTGGGCGGCGCTGGTGGCGATCAGCAGGGCAATGGCAAACGACAGTCGCTGGGGCGGGAAGGGCATGGGCAGAACGTCCTTTTTGTTATAAGCGGGGCGTTCTGTATAGCTGAGGGTTTTTACAGAATGATGTACGGACTATGTGCATTCTTTTGCAGTTCAGGCCTCAGATTTGGACGTTCATCTGCAATTCATTGCAGATCCGACGGTGGCGAAGAGTCGAAATCGCAGCCTTGGACATCGCTTGAATGAGATGCCGCAGGCTGCGCTCTTTTACGTTCACTGGCTCAACCGCGGCACTCGACCAACCCCTTCACCTGCCCATCGGCCGTCTGATTCTCATCGCTCAACCAGCGCTCGAACCCCGCCGCAATCGCCGGCCATTCCGAGTCCAGAATCGAGTACCACGCGGTATCGCGGTTCTGGCCCTTGACCACCATGTGCTGGCGGAACACGCCTTCGAAGCTGAAGCCCAGGCGCTCGGCCGCGTATTTGGAGCGGGCGTTGCCGTTGTTGCATTTCCATTCGAGGCGGCGGTAGCCGAGGGCGAAGGATTCTTTGGCCAGCAGGTAGACCGCCTCGGTGCTTTTCGGCGAGCGCTGCATCGGGGCGCCGAAGGTGACGTGGCCGATTTCGATGCGGCCCTGGGCCGGGACGATCGACATCAGGCTGAGGATGCCTTGCACCTGGCCGCTGACGCGGTCGATGACACTGAAGAAATACGGGTCGCTGTGGGCCGCGTGGTTGTTCAGCCAGTCATTGAAGACGCTGCGTTCCGGAAACGGCCCGTAGGGCAAGTAATCCCAGAGTTTCGGGTCGGCGCCGGGGCCTTGCAGGGCGTTGAACAGGTCGTCGCCGTGGCGCGCCGGGTCGAGCTTTTCGAGGCGGATGAAGCGGCCTTCGATCAGGGTGGTGGAGGGCGGCGGCACACCTTTCCAGTCGGCGAGGGAAGTCGTCATGCATGTGGCTCCTTAAATGGCTTTGCGAAACTGGATGAAACCCGGGCGCTCGGCGATGCGCTCGTAGAGCTGGATCGCCGTGGCGTTGGTTTCGTGGGTCAGCCAGTGCACCTTGCAGCAACGATCGGCCTTGGCCGTGGCGTAGACATGTTCGATCAGCAGGCGACCGACGCCGGTGCCACGGGTTTGCGGCTCCACCAGCAGGTCTTGCAGGTAGCAGGAGTTTTCGATGCTCCAGTTCGAACGATGGTAGATGAAATGCACCATGCCCACCGCTTTGCCGTCGGCCCAGGCGAGGGCGGCGTGGGTCGGTTCGTTCGGGTCGAGAAAGCGCTGCCAGGTGCTTTGGCTGACGGCGTCCGGCAATTCCGTGTTGTAGAAGCGCAGGTAGGCCTGCCACAGCGGCAGCCAGGCGGCGTGATCGGCGGCGCTGACCGGACGGATGTCGATCTGACTCATGGTGATTTCCTTAACGCATCAAGTGAGCGAGGGTTTGATCGTTGATGTCGGGGCTGGCAGACAGGCCTTCGCGCACGCCGGCGATGTCTTCGGCGCTGCGGTTCTGGCTGAGCTTGCGCTTGCCTTCGAGGCGGTCGATCGGAATGGCGAACCCGACGATGGCCTTGAGCATGCCGTCGATGTAATCGGCCGGGGCATCGTCGACCGACCAGGGCTGGGCGCGGCCCGCTTCATGGCGATTGGTGAGGGTGCTGACGATATCCAGCAGGCGACCACCGTCGCTGAAGGTTTCGGCGTGACCGTAGGCGTGCACGGCGACGTAGTTCCAGGTCGGCACGACTTTGCCGTGCTCGGCCTTGCTCGGGTAAAAGCCCGGGCTGACGTAGGCATCGGCACCGGGGAAAATCAGCAGGGCCTCGGCGCCGTCGCGCAGGTCTTTCCACTGCGGATTGGCCTTGGCCAGATGCCCGTACAGCGTGCCGTTCGGACCTTGTTCGCGATGCAGCAACACCGGCACATGACTGGCCTGCAAGCCTTGTTCGCCGTGGGTCACCAGAATGGCGAGGCGGGTGGCGAGGATCAGTTCGTGCAGTTGGGACAAGTCGTCGATGGCAAAGGCGCGGGGCGTGTACATGGAGAAAATTTTCTTGGCGAATGCCTGCATCGTAGGCAGGCTATTGGTCTGTTGTAAGAGCCATTGATGACCAATTTCATAGGTCCATTGTCATGCCCGATTCGACCACGCTGTCGCTGCCGTTCAACCCTGCCGGTATCGAACTCGACCGCCGCAAAGGCTTGAGCCGCCAGCTCTACCAGGCCTTGCGCCTGCGGGTTCTCGACGGGCGCCTGGCCAGCGGCACGCGCCTGCCGGCCAGTCGCGATCTGGCGGCAGCGTTGGGGATTTCCCGCAACAGCGTGGTACGTGCCTACGATCAGCTGTATGCCGAAGGTTTCATCGAAGGCCGGGTCGGGGACGGCACTTATGTGGCGCAGTTGCCGCAATCGCTGGCGCCCGCGAAAAAATTATCCACAAAAGTATCCACAGGGTTTTCAACAAGCTTACCCACAGCCTTATCCACAATTTCGGCCAATTCCACTGGGGATTTATCCAGCAAGGTTATCCACAGCGGCGCGTTGCAGCGGCTTGAGCAGAATCATTTACCGACGCCACCAAGCGGTCCGCCGCGAGCATTCCGGGTCGGTGTTCCGGCCTTCGATCTGTTCCCTTTCGACGTCTGGGCCAAGCTGAACGCGGCGTTCTGGCGCAAACCCGATTTGCAGCAACTGTGTTACGGCGATCCGGCAGGCGATGCGCGCCTGCGCGGTCTGATTGCCGCTTATTTGCGCAGTTCGCGCGGCATGCAGTGCTCGGCTGAGCAAATTGTGATCACCAGTGGCGCGCAACAGGGAATCAGCCTTTGTGCACAGTTGCTGGTGGAGCCGGGCGCCGGGGTCGGTATCGAGAATCCCGGCTACCGCGCAGCCGGTCATGCCTTTGCGCTGGCCGGTGGTCGATTGCAAGGTATTGCCGTGGACGAAGAGGGTATCGACTGCGCGGCACTGGCGGCCGCCGAAGATTGCCGGGTGGCTTATGTCACGCCGTCTCATCAGTACCCGACGGGGGTGGTGATGAGTCTGGCGCGACGCCTGGAACTGCTGGCCTGGGCCGAGCGCACCGGCGGCTGGATCGTCGAGGATGACTACGACGGCGAGTATCGCTACACCGGCGCGCCCTTGGCCCCGCTGGCTGCGCTCGACCGCCAGGGTCGCGTGTTGTACGTCGGCACTTTCGGCAAAGTTGCGTTCCCGGCGCTGCGCCTGGGGTATCTGGTGTTGCCGCCGGGACTGGTGGAAGCCTTTGCGCAGCGGCGGGCGGTGGATGTCCGGCATTCCGAAGTGAGCACTCAAGCGGTGATGGCCGAGTTCATGGCAGCCGGGCATTTCCAGCGGCACATCCGACGGATGCGCCGGGCAGCGCTGAGCCGGCGCAACACTTTGATCAACGGTTGGCCGCTAGGCCTGGCGGGTGTCGGCGAACTGCCGGCGGTGTCGGCCGGACTGCATCTCACCGTGGCGGTCGACAGCGTGGCCCGCGAACAACAACTGATCGAACAGGCCGCCAGCGTGGAGGTGGAGATCCATGGCCTGAGCAATTATTGGCTGCCGGATTCGACGACGCCGCTCGATCAGCGTGCCGGCCTGGTGCTGGGTTTTGCGGCGGTACCGGAGCCGGCGATCGAGTCGGCTCTGGTCCGTTTGCATGAAGTGTGGCGCCGTTATTCGTCTTTCGGTTGAGGCTCCGGCTCCGGCTCCGGCTCCGGCTGTGGTTTGAGGAACAGATCGCGTACCTGCGGATCGACAATACGCCGTAGTGCATTATCGACGGCATCGAAGGTGCTCAGTGTCTGACGGGATTTTTCATCGAGCGTCTGCAGATAGGCATCGGCCGGTTTCAGATGGGCGATGGTGTACTGCTCATCGGCATCCTTGAGCTGGTCGTAGTGGAAATGCGCCACCCACAACGGCTTGTCCGCCCGGGACTTGTCGAGAATTCGATACTCCTGGAAGTAGTCTCCGCGATGGCGGGTGCGAATACGACCGCGTGGATCCTTGCTGACCTTGAGCTGCCCATGGTCGTGCAGCCAAAGGAAGTAGGCTTCCCGAGGTTTGCGTTGTTTAAGCATGGCCGCATAGGCCGCAATACCTTCAGCGTGGGTGCGGGTGGCAGCTTCGCGCAGATCGCCGCTCAACGAAGTGACGGGCCACGGATCCTTTTTCGCGTTTTTTCTGCGGATGATCGCTTCGTCGACATCGCTGGCCGCTTTTTTGAGGCGTTCGACCTGCTGCTCGAACATGTCGCGGATGTCTGCGGGAATACGCCCTGGCCGCCTGGCGTCCTCGCGGGTCTTGCGGTTGAAACGGTCGATGTCTGCTGCAAGCTGCATGGCTGATGAAATAAGGTCTTCGTCATCGGCAGGCGCTTTCGGTTCGGGCCGTTGGGTGGAAAATTTGACGAATGCGGTCTCGCTGTCGGCGTCGCCTTCCGGGGCGGTCGAAGCCTGTTCGTCCACCTCAGGGCGTGGACGACTCTTGGTGATTTTCACTTTGGACTGCGATGTGGACGGCTGCGGCCGGGACTTGACGGGCGTCGGTCGCTCTTGCGGTTCGGGCAACTCCGTGGTCAGGCGCTCGCGGGCGACCGCACGGAATTCGCCGATCAGTTCGCGGATCCTGTCGAGCCTTGCCTGGACGAACTGACCGGGGTGCTCGGCGGGCAGCTGTTCGACGCGTTCTCCGAGACTGGCGAACAGGTCGTTCCATCGCGACAAACGTTCGATACGTGCCGGCTGCCCATCCGCCGCCACCTCTGTTTTGCTCAGCAGGCTCAACTCATGAGCAGCGTCGGCAGCGGTGGCCGTAATGATCCCGATCGCGACGCGGGCTTCATTCATGGCGGCCCCCGGTTGCTCCACGACACAGCGTTCGTAGGACATGCCGATTTCATTGGCTTTCAGGTCCAGCGGGGTGAAGTCCGGCAGTAGAAGCTCCAGCTTCTCTGCCACCTTCCGGGCCTTGCTCGAATGGCCGCTCAAGACTTGCAGTGAGTGATCCAGCGTCTCCAGGTTGACAATCATTTGATCGCTCAACGCGGTGGCGACGGTGGCGATCTCGATCTGTTGCTTGCGCGGTAGCGGTGTCCGGTGGTTCACACTGTCGACGAATATCTGTGTGGTTTTGGCGTAGATCCGCATCTTCACCCGCAGCCAGGAGCCAAAGCAGCGATGCTGACCCAGGGTCAGCGTCATCAGTTTGGCCTGATGCAGTGAACCGCCGCCTCCTGACTGGCGCCAGAGTTCGAGTTGGGCCAGGGCCTGGGTGTAGTCGTTGCCCAGTTTCGTGGCCCTGTCCAGATAAGTGGAAGCGGCGCGTTCAAATCCGGCCTCGCTGGTATCTTTTGGAAGGGATACCAGCGCTTGCAGAAGTCGTGTTTTTTCCTGGGTTTCACGCGCTTCGAATTGCTCCAGCTTGGTCCAGGCGGCGTCCATCGTCTGCTTTTTGGAGCGACGGAAGGCCTCGATCCGGCTTTTCGGCATGCCCCCGCGCAAGCGCAACTTCGGATCCCAGTGCCATTGTCCGTTTGTCTCGTCATATTTCACGGCCATGCCGATATGCAGCGGATCGACCGGATCGACAAGGTGCACCGGCTCGTCTTTTTCGGCGCTGACCTGGAACCAGCGCGTGCCGACCTGGACGCAGGTCTTGCCCTTCAGGGTGTACAGATGAGTGTGCGGCGAGGGTTGTTTGCCGATCAAGTCAGGTTTGGGGATCTGGAACCGGTCGAGCATCTTGATGAAGCGTGTGCTGTTGTCCGGTCGCAGCAGTGCCCCCTGTTCGATTTGAGTGAGATGTGCGGCAGGCACTTCTCCGATAAGGGGTGTTGGATCGAGTGTGACGGATGGCGTGGCCTCTTCCGGGGCGGGTTCTGTTTTCTGCGCAGGCAATCGGACGGCTTCGTCCTGCTGTTTCAGGCGCGGCAGCCACGAATGATTGCGTCGCGCCACGACGTGCTGGGTCAGGATGATGCCGAGCGTCAGCAGCACATCGCCGGTGGATTTCCAGGCCACCACAGTGTCGTCACGTTCATGGGCATCGATCGCCTGCTGGATCTGCGTGATGGTCTGCCAGACCCAGACGGCGGTGCCCGCCGCGCCGCTCATGAAGTTTGCGGCGACATTGAAGGCTGCCCAGCCACTGTCCGTCAGAAGCGCCCAGCGGCGCTCGCTGTTGGACTGTGACTGGCGGTTCGCAAGTTCAACCAGCGCCTGACTGTTCGCCGCGTACAGCGACGCGAGAATGTCCCCGTGGAGTGGTGCGTTCTCCAGTTCGATCGGACCGGTCAGGTCGAGGTGCATGAAGGGTTCGGTGCCCAGTTGGGTGATGATCCATGGCGAGGGCAGACCGACCGGGAAGGCGTACTGCGAGTACTCGAAGCTCCGCGCCGCGTTGTCCAGCCAGGCCAGTACCGAGCTGCGCAATTCGCCATCCTGATAAAGCGCATACATAAGGTTCTGCAAAGACGCGAACTGCATCAATGGCGTGTCCAGCAGCGGACGGTATAGCAGGCAAGGCCCCTGGGTGTGTACGCGCGGGCAAATGATGAACATGTTGGTGACTACGTCCGAACGCCGGCTCAAACGGCGGCGAGGGACAAACGCCAGAGGACGGATGGTGACCGGATGTTCGGGTGTCGGCAGTTTGCGGGTGATGGCATCCATCAATTGGCAGACATACGCATAACCGTGTTCATCGACGCCGCCCTGCTGCTTGAGTTTGCACTCCAGCGCCAGCAGCGGCAGAAGCGTCGGCAATTGGCGCAGGTAGCGGGTCTTTTGCGCAGCCGAACGGATCGGGTCATCAATCAACGCGCGTTTGATCACTTGCGGGTAGTGACCGCCGATGTCGACCTTTTGCGCGATGCCGCTCAGAAAATCCACAGTCAGCCAGGCAGGCACGGCCCGGCCATTGTCGAAGGCGATTGTGGCTTGATAGGGCGGAGCGTTTTGCAGGGCGAATTCGCCCAGGGTTTCGTGAGTCCGGTCAAACGGGTTGGGCAGCGTGAAGCCGCCGGTTTCGAAGCTGTGGGTGACGATGATGCGCAAGTGTTCAAAAGGCAGGTCGGCAGCTCCGGTGGCGCTTTTGTCGGCGATGATCGCTTCGCGCATCCGGCGTTCGGCATAGGGTTCGATCAGCGGGATGTCGTCTTCCTTGAACACGCCATTCTCGGATTCGTTGCGCAAGGTTCCGAGCTCGGCAATGTAGCGACTGTAGTCTTGCAGATCATCAGCAGAGCCGGCTTGCAACCAGTCGGGAATGACCTCTTCCAGTTTGTCGAGACGGGCTCGCTCGAGCGAACTGAAACGTGCACGGCTTTGTCGCGCGGAACCGGCGCGGGCACTGATTGACGAGCTGGCGGGATCCAGCGCCTCGATGGCTTCGAGCTGATTGCTGATCAGCGCTTGTGCCACGGCATCGAAAATATTCCCTTCAGGTTCGATCAGGCGCCATTTCAGTGAGCGACCGGCCAGCTCCGGGGCGATCCGCTGCGGGAGCGTTTCACCCAGCTCGGTCAGTGAATCGAATGACTCATAGCCATCGGCAACGGTGTACATCAAGACGCGTTGCCGCTGTTTGACGGTCGCGGTCAGCACCAGCGCGCCGGCGATGATCAGGTGTGTGCTGTCGTCGCCTTCGACCAGGTCGATATCCATCAGGCAGGCCTTGAGCCCGACGTAATCGCTGTTCACGCCCGATCGTCCGGCCCGGTCCGGGTGCTGCGCGACAAATCGTGCCAGTGCGCAATCGTCGGCGCCCCAGCCGCTGGCCGTCTGCACATTCGCAGCCGAACACAAAAGATCGGACAGCTCTTGCCAGCGTGGCCGGCTGCCGGGCGATTCGTTCCAGTAATCAAGCTGGCGCTGCTGGTATTCGAGGAACAGAAACGGGGCGTGATCGTTCATCAGCGAAGTGATGTCGTCCATGCTCACCGGCAACAGAATCGGCGGGACGGCTTCGGGTGATCGGGTCAGGAAGTGCTCCCCGTCAAGATAATCAGCCTTGGTCTTGTGCAGGGAGTGCTGGATAAAGGCGTGAGTCAGGGACTCGTAGGCGAAGGCTCTGGAGGGGCTCTGCAAGGGATCGGATTCGCGCAGGGGCGTCGCAAGCAGGGTTCGATCCGGATCGATGTGTTGCTCGGGATGGTTTTTGCTCAGCGCTTTGCGCAATAACGCCGAGGCGACCTGATGCAGCGAGTAACCCTGGCCGATCAGTTCAGCCAGCAGGCTCTGTTTCAACAAGGGAGGGGAAACACTGGGTACAGTGATGGCGGTAGATTCTGTCATGGTCATGTCCATGGGAAAAATCCGGACACTAGAACCTCGGTCGCGACGCAGTGGGGTACATAAATCTTGCAGGCAAAAAAAGACCCGCGAAGGCGGGTCTGTTCAGGTTGTCAGGTTTCAGGTGCCGGACTTGATTTTGGTCCACGCCCGCGTGCGTGCCCGTTCCGCATCGCGCGGCAACGGTTGCAGGGTGTAGAGCGTATTCATCGCCGCATCGGTCGGGTACAGATTCGGATTGTTGCGAATTGCCGGATCGACCTGCGCGGTAGCGTCCTTGTTCGGGTTCGGATAGCCGACAAAATCGCTGACCGGCGCAATCACCTGCGGTTGCAGCAGGTAGTTGATGAAGGTGTAGGCGTCCTGGGGATTCTTCGCGCCTTTCGGGATCGCGAGCATGTCGAACCAGATCGGCGCCCCTTCCTTCGGCAGGCGCATGTCGACCACCACGCCGTTCTTCGCTTCCCTGGCGCGGTTGGCGGCTTGCGAGAAGCTGCCTGAATAACCGACCGCGACGCAGATGTCACCGTTGGCGATATCGGCCATGTACTTGGACGAATGGAAGTAGGTCACATATGGACGGATCTTCATCAGCAGCGCTTCAGCCTTGGCGTAGTCCGCCGGGTTCTTGCTATTGGGATCCAGGCCAAGGTGTTGCAGGGCCAGCGGCAGGATCTCCGAAGGCGAATCGAGCAGGGCCACGCCGCACTGCTTGAGCTTGCTGATGTTCTCTTCCTTGAAAATCAGGTCCCAGCTGTCCACTGGCGCGCTGTCACCCAGCGCTGCCTTGACCTTGGCCGGGTTGAAGCCGATCAGGATGGTGCCGTACATGTACGGCACGGCGAACTGGTTGCCCGGGTCGTTGGCCTCGATCAGCTTCATCAGTTTCGGGTCGAGGTGGTTCCAGTTCGGCAACTGGCTGCGATCCAGCGGTTGGAACACCCCGGCCTCGATTTGCTTGGCGAGGAACACGTTGGACGGGACCACCACGTCATAGCCGGAGTTGCCGGTCAGCAGTTTGGCTTCCAGTGCTTCGTTGGTGTCGAAGATGTCGTAGACCAGTCTGGTCTGGCTGTTCTGCGCCTTGAAATCCTCCAGTGCCTTTGGGGTGATGTAATCGAACCAGTTGTAGACGCGCAGGGTGCGTTCTTCAGCGTGTGCGGCGCTGCTCAGCAGCGCTGCACACAACGCTGGCGCGATGAAGTGCTTGAGTCTGCTCATTGTTCGAAACCTTCGAGCACGTTCACCGCGTTGATGCCGATTTCTTCCACCGCGTAGCCACCTTCCATGACGAACAGGGTCGGTTTGCCGAGGGCCGCGATGCGCTTGCCCATCGCCAGGTAATCCGGGCTGTCGAGCTTGAACTGGGAGATCGGGTCGTCCTTGAAGGTGTCGACGCCCAGCGACACGACGATGATGTCGGCGCCGTAGTTGTCGATCTGCTGGCAGGCCTGATCCAGTGCCGCACTCCAGACATCCCAGCCAGAACCGGCCGGCAGTGGATAGTTGAAGTTGAAGCCTTCACCGGCGCCTTCGCCGCGTTCATCCTCGTAGCCGAGGAAGAACGGGAATTCCGCTTCCGGGTGGCCGTGGATCGAGGTGAACAGCACGTCGCTGCGCTCGTAGAAAATCGACTGGGTGCCGTTGCCGTGGTGGTAGTCGACGTCGAGGATCGCGACTTTCTTGTGGCCCTGATCGAGGAACGCCTGCGCAGCGATGGCGGCGTTGTTGAGGTAGCAATAACCGCCCATCAAATCGCCGGCGGCGTGGTGTCCCGGTGGACGGCACAGGGCGAAGGCCCCCCGCGCGCCGCGCTGGATTTCCGCTTGTGCGGTCAGCGCCACTTGCGCCGCGCTGTACGCCGCTTGCCAGGTGCCGGCGGTGATCGGTGCGCCGCCGTCGAAGCTGTAATAGCCGAGCTGGCCGTGCAGGCTGGTCGGTTTGACCTGACGCAGGGTCCGCGCCGGCCAGGTGTAAGGCAGCAAGTCGCCGTCGGTGTTGAATTCGGTCCAGCGCGCCCAGGCACCTTTGAAGAAGTCGAGGTAGTCGCGGCTGTGGATGCGCTCGATCGGCCCGAGGCCGAAATCCTTCGGCGCCTCGACCGGGCCGAGGTTTTGGTTTTTCACCCGCTGCAGCACGTGGTCGGCGCGCGACGGCATCTCGAAGCAAGGCTTGAGCTGCCCGTCGATCAATTCGCAGCGGCCATGGTGCAGGTGGTGATCGTCAGAGTAGATCGTCAGCATTTGTTGTTCTCCGCAGGGGCTGATTCGGTTGGCTCCAGTGTTGCGGCGCGGAGCGAATCGGAGAACGGCCAGAGAGGCCAAAAGGGGATCGATGTGGCCAAAAATACTGACCTGATATCGCCCCTCGACGGTTTAACCGTGTGGTCGGAACTGACTCGGCGCCACGCCGCTCCAGCGCACGAAGGCATGGCGGAAGCTCGCGGTCTCGCTGAAGCCCAGGGTTTCGGCGATGCGGTAGATCGGCAACTGATCCTCGCAAAGCATCTGCTTGGCCCGCTCGAAACGCAGTTCGTCGAGCAGCTCCTGGTAGCTGCAACCCATGTCCTTCAGATGCCGGCGCAAGGTACGCGGCGAGCAGTTCATCTGCTGCGCCAAACCTTCCAGCCCCGGTGCGGCGTTGAGCTGAGCGCTGAGCAACTGGCGGATTCGCCCCAGCCACGCCTGACGGCCGGTGAACTCGGTGTTCTGCTTGCGGCAGCGTTCGGCCATGGCCTGGTGGGTGATGATGTCGGCCAGCGGCAGCGGCTGGTCGAGCCAGCGTCGGTCGAAGGCGAAGGCGTTGTCCTTGGCGCCGAAATGCACGGGCGCCTTGAAGTGCTCGGCGTAGCTGTCGCGGTAATCCGGCGCGGTGTGTTCAAAGCGGGTGGCCAGCAATGGCAGCGGATGGCCGAGCAGGTCGTCGCAGATGACTTTCAGTGACACCAGACAGAACTCGGCATTGAACACCGCCATCGCCGGGCTCTCGCGGTAATCGGCGGCGACAAACCAGACGCGCTCGCCGTCGTCTTCCAGGCTCAGCTCGTAAAGTGTTCCCAGCAGCGCCGGATACCGGATCGCCAGCCGCAAAGCGTCACCGAAGGTGGCACAGGTCAGCAGCGCGTAACCGAGGATGCCGTAGCAGGAAACGTGCATGCGCCGGCCCAGTTCCAGACCGATGTCATGCTTGAGCGCGACTGCATTGGCGCAGACCTGCATCTCCTGGTTGGTGGTGATGCGAGTGTCGGCCCGGCTCAGATCCGCCGCGCTGATGCCGCTGCCGGCCAGCAGCGCTTCGCTGGACAGGCCCTGATCCCTGAAGGTGTTGAGCACCAGGGAGACAGCGTTGAGGGTGGTGAGGTGGGAGTGGAGCATGGGGCAATCCGGGCTGAAAAGAACTGTATTAGTGCAAGTTGCGTGCCGGGCAATTTGGGTTTGGCGAGAGCGCCGGATGATAGTTGGTTTAAGTTTTTTACGTGGAGTTTTAATATTTCGTAAATGTTCACAGCGGAAATATTCTGAGTTGTTGGATTAAAAATATAAAGTCAGAGCTGGGGGCTTCAATTTACATGCTTGATTGTGAGCTAACCACTGTCAGAAATTACAGGTCGGATCTATAAATACGACCGCTTGTCGGTTAATTTAAATTCTCGAATTCTATTTGACATGAATTTTTTTGACTTCTATTGTGAAAGTTGTCGCCCCGCCCGAAGTCAGCAGTTGGAATGCGACCATTTTTGATTCGCTGGAAAGCAAAGGAGATTGAAATGAGCAAGAAAGCAGACTTTGACGACATCATTGCCGATAAATTTAAAGGTTTGAAAATGGGTCCGGCCGAGGGGAGTATGAAGGTAAGGATTAATGGTCTGGAAAAAGTATTTAGTACGACTAAGGGTTCCAACTATGAGAGCAGCATGATTATCATTTACAAGTATGAAGACATAAAGATCAATATTTTCTGCATTAAGGAATATGGTGTAGAAATACCCTTTGATATCTGGAGTGACACCGTTCTGCAATTTGTAACGCCTGAAGGTATTCAGTATCCAAGTGAAGGCGGTGTGACCCTATATGAGGGTACAGAACCTAATTCATATCATGGGGTTTTTCATGCGAAAATTGCGGAGGGATCGACAAGCCTGGATAAAGGGGTTTTTGATGTAGTATTCCCTCAATGAGTAGTATGGAAAGGTGGGTACTTTTGGAGTGTGATCAGAAGGGTAACTCCAAACTCACGCTAGGAGGATTTGCATTTACGTAAGATTGATTGTTTTAAAACCTTCCTGCAGAAGTTCTGCAGGAAGGTCAATTGATGTTAAAAAATTGTATTTACAGCCCTGATCAGATGAGTTCGCCGCACAGATCGAGTTCGACCAGTCGCCGCACTTCAGCTGTCTCAAGAC
The DNA here is from genome assembly GCF_002112915.1 of Pseudomonas sp. B34(2017). Classification (NCBI taxonomy): domain Bacteria; kingdom Pseudomonadati; phylum Pseudomonadota; class Gammaproteobacteria; order Pseudomonadales; family Pseudomonadaceae; genus Pseudomonas; species Pseudomonas sp. B34(2017). The sequence goes on from NZ_NEJA01000003.1 coordinate 227,117, forward strand.
TCGCACCAAGCAATCCGTTCAACTTGCCGAACGCTGCCTCGCGAGTCATCCCGCCACCAGACAACACGCCAACACCACGCAAGCGGCTGCCCGCTTCGTAGACATCCAGCTCCACGCCGCCTTCATGGCACTGCGTAACCGCAACTACGACCACGCCGTTGTCCCGCGCCCGGCCGAGGCTGGCGAGGAATTGCGGGTTATCGCTCGGCCCGGTGCCGCTGCCGTAGCATTCCAGCACCAGACCCTGAATGCCGCTGTCGAGCAGGCCGTCGATGATCTCGGCGCCAATGCCTGGGAACAGCGGCAACACCGCAACCTTGGCCAGTTGCTTCGGTTGGTTGTAGTTCAGCGCGGCCGGCAAGGAAGTGGCTTTCACGCCGCCGCCCTGACGCTCCAGGCGTTTGAACGGATGACGGCCGAAGCTGCGCACTTTCGCGCAGCGGGTCGGGGCCAGCAGTTCGCCGTGGAAATACAGATGCACGCCCGGCGCCAGGCCGTGGCCGAGGGCGACCAGTGCGCCGCTGAGGTTTTCCCAGGCGTCGCTGTCGGTGACGCCGGCCGGCAGCATCGAACCGGTGAAGCACACGCGGGCATGCAGGCCGAGCAATTGGAAGCTCATGGCGGCGGCGCTGTAGGCCAGGGTGTCGGTGCCGTGCAGGATCAGTACGCTGTCGCAGCCTTGCACATCGACGGCGTCGACCACCGCTTCTCGCAGTTGCTGCCAGTAGGCCGGGTTCATGTTGGCGCTGTCGATCAGCGGCGACATCTCGCGAAAGCGCCACTGCGGCACCACCAGCTCAGGCTGGCTGTGCAGGTAATCGCGCATCCGCGCTTCGAAACCGGACGCCGGGGCCAGGCCATTGGCGCTGGCCTGCATGCCGATGGTGCCACCGGTGTACAGCACCATGACGTGCTGGGCGGCAGGGTAGGTCGAGGAATTCATGGGGAGTTCTCCTGAACGAGGACAGCATGCGGTCGAGCATGACGCCGACCGCTGCTTGTGTCACGCCGGGCGCAAGAACTGCGCCCGGTTTTTACCCGATCAGCGTTGCGCTGCGGGGATGCCTTGCGGCTGAGCGTTGGCCTGAGTGTCGGCCGTCGGATTGGCGGGCCAGGCCTTCAGGTCCAGATCCAGGTCGCTGAACTTGCTGGAGTCGAACACCGGCTGGTCGACGCCTGCGCGGCGCTGCGCATCGTAGTCGCGCATCACGCGCATGCCGACCTTGAACAGCAGGGCCAGGGCCATCAGGTTGACGAAGGCCAGGCAGGTCATGGTGATGTCGGCGAAGGCGAACACGGTCGACAGGTCCTGCATCGAACCCCAGACCACCAGCGCCAGCACCAGACCGCGGAAGGTCATCAGCGCAGCGCGGTTGCGGGTGAGGAACTGCAGGCTGTTTTCGCCCAGGTAGTAGTTGTAGAGGATGCACGTGAAGACGAACAGCGACAGTGCGACGCTGACGAACATGCGGCCCCAGTCACCGACCACGGCGGCCAGCGAGTTCTGGGTCAGGACGATGCCGTCACCTTCGAAGCCTGGGGTGTAGAAGCCCGACAACAGAATCAGCAGCGCGGTGCAGGTGCAGATCACGAAGGTGTCGAGGAACACGCTGAACGCCTGAACCACGCCCTGAGCACCCGGGTGCTTCACGGCGGCCACGGCGGCGACGTTCGGCGCACTGCCCAGGCCCGCTTCGTTGGCGAACACGCCACGCTTCACGCCCATGACAATCGCGCTGCCGAGCAGGCCGCCGAAGGCCGGGTCGAGACCGAAGGCGCTTTTGAAGATGGTCACCAGCATGGCTGGCACGTGTTCGATCTGGGTGCCGATCACGTACAGGGTCACACCGATGTAGGCCAGGGTCTTGATCGGCACCAGCAGGTCGGACACCGAAGCAATACGCTTGATGCCACCGATGAAGGTAATGGCCAGCAGCACCGCCAGGACGATGCCGGTGTGTTGCGGGTCGAAGGCAAAAGCGTTCTGCAGCGAGTGGGTCACGGTGTAGGACTGCAGGCCGATGAAGGCGAAGCCGTAAGTGACCAGCAGCAGGATCGAGAACACCACCGCCATGCCTTTGAGCTTCAGGCCGTGCTGGATGTAGTAAGCCGGGCCGCCACGGTACAAACCGTCGCCATCGGCGCGCTTGTAGACCTGGGCCAGCGTACATTCGAAGAAGCTGCTGGACATGCCGACCAGCGCGGTCACCCACATCCAGAACACTGCACCCGGACCACCGAGGGTCACGGCGATGCCGACACCGGCGATGTTGCCTGCACCGACGCGGCCGGCGAGGCTGAGCATCAGGGCCTGGAACGAGCTGAGTTGCCCGGCGCTGCCTTTGAGGCTGTCGCGGAACACCGCGAACATGTGGAAGAAGTGGCGCAATTGAACGAAACGCGAGCGAATCGTGAAGTAGCTACCGAGCCCGACAATGAGCACGATCAGTACTTTCCCTGAGAGGAAGTCGTTGATGACTTCGAGCATGGATTTTTCCTCGCTGTTTATTGTTTAAGCAAATGCTGGATGGTCAGAAACATCGCGTTACACCGGTGTGCGCGCGGCACAACGGGCGAGGCGAGGGTTCGTCCCGGATCCATATCGCGGGTTTGTTATTAGTTCGGGTTTCGCATGGGTTATGGCCTCGTTACCGACGACCGCTCACGCGAAGAGGGGCGGCACTATACCGATCAGTGCGGCGCCCGTCTGCACGGTTGTGGTGCAAGCGACGAAACGAAGCTTTGAAACACCCGACGTTACCGGCGTCGGGCTTGTCTGGGAGCCGGTTTGCAGCCAGCTTCCATACATACGGTTCTCAGGTTCAAACAGTTAAAAAAAAGGGCTCGGGGAATCATCCCCAAGCCCTCAAAAGGTGAGAGGTGTCTAGTCCCTCGACCTGGTGAGCGGTGCTACAAGTCACGCGTCGGCTCAGGCTTTGAGCGGAACCAGACGCGGAGCAATCATGTTTTCCGGGCGCAGGATGTCGGCGAGCATGGCTTCGTCGAGCAGACCTTCTTCGCGCACCAGTTCCAGCACGCCGCGGCCGCTTTCAAGGGCGATACGGGCGATGCGGGTGGCGTTTTTGTAGCCGATGTACGGGTTCAGTGCAGTGACCAGACCGATCGAGTGTTCGACCAGTTCGCGGCAGCGCGCTTCGTTGGCGGTGATGCCGACGATGCAGTGCTCGCGCAGCATGTCCATGGCGCGTTGCAGCAGGCGGATCGAGTCGAGGATCTTGAAGGCGATCAGCGGCTCCATTACGTTCAGTTGCAGTTGGCCGCCCTCGGCTGCCATGGTCAGCGCCAGATCGTTACCGATGACCTGGAACGCCACCTGGTTCACGGCTTCCGGAATCACCGGGTTGACCTTGCCTGGCATGATCGAGCTGCCTGGCTGACGCGCCGGCAGGTTGATTTCGTTGATGCCGGTGCGCGGGCCGCTGGACAGCAGGCGCAGGTCGTTGCAGATTTTCGACAGCTTGACCGCGGTGCGCTTGAGCATGCCGGAGAACAGCACGAAGGCGCCCATGTCGGAAGTGGCTTCGATCAGGTCGGCGGCTGGAACCAGCGGTTGACCGCTGATCAGCGCCAGACGCTGTACGGCCAGGGCCTGGTAGCGCGGGTCGGCGTTGATGCCGGTGCCGATCGCGGTGCCGCCCAGGTTCACTTCGGTCAGCAGTTCCGGGGCCAGCGTCTTCAGACGGGCCAGGTCTTCGCCCATGGTGGTGGCGAAAGCACGGAATTCCTGACCCAGGGTCATCGGCACGGCGTCTTGCAGCTGGGTACGACCCATCTTCAGGACGTGGTTGAATTCTTCACCCTTGGCCGCGAACGCCTGAATCAGGCTGTCGAGGCTGGCCAGCAGTGCGTCGTGACCCAGCAGCAGACCCAGGCGGATCGCGGTCGGGTAGGCGTCGTTGGTCGACTGCGCCATGTTCACGTCGTCGTTCGGGTGCAGGTACTGGTATTCGCCTTTCTGGTGACCCATCGCTTCAAGAGCAATGTTGGCGATCACTTCGTTGGCGTTCATGTTGGTGGAGGTACCGGCGCCACCTTGAATCATGTCGACCACGAACTCTTCGTGGAAATCGCCGCGGATCAGACGGGCACAGGCTTCGCTGATGGCAGCGTGCTTGGCTTCGCTCAGGTGACCCAGCTCGCGGTTGGCGTCAGCAGCGGCCTGTTTGACCATTGCCAGACCGACAACCAGCTTCGGGTAGTGCGAAATCGGAACGCCCGAGAGACGGAAGTTGTTCACCGCTCGCAGGGTCTGGATGCCGTAATACGCTTGAGCAGGGACTTCGAGGGTGCCAAGCAGGTCGTTTTCTGTGCGGAATGATGCAGCGGAGGACATGATAGAAATCATCTCGATAGGGACCCGGTCTGTGCCGGAACGCTGCGAATGCTAGGCTTGTGGGAATTTTTGGGCCAATGCTGTTAAACACTGCCCTATGCACATTCGGCATAATGCCCGTGTGACGCCGCGTGCACGGCAGACGTGTGACCTGTTTTGGTGCGTGTCCGGGAGGACGTGATGAATCTGGAAAGCAAATGGCTCGAGGACTTCAGTGCTCTGGCCGCCACCCGCAGCTTCTCGCAGGCGGCCGAACGGCGCTTCGTGACCCAGCCGGCCTTCAGCCGGCGGATCCGCAGCCTGGAAGCGGCGCTCGGGCTGACGCTGGTCAACCGCTCGCGCACGCCGATCGAGCTGACGGCGGCGGGGCAATTGTTCCTGGTAACCGCGCGCACCGTGGTCGAACAGCTCGGTGAAGTGTTGCGCCATTTGCATCACCTCGAAGGTGGGCAAGGCGAAGTGATCCAAGTCGCAGCGGCGCATTCGTTGGCGCTCGGATTCTTCCCGCGCTGGATCGCTCAACTGCGCAACGAAGGCCTGAACATCGCCACCCGGCTGGTCGCGACCAACGTCGGCGACGCGGTGCACGCGCTGCGTGAAGGTGGCTGCGATCTGATGCTGGCGTTCTACGACCCGGACGCGGCGATGCAGATGGACCCGGAAATCTTCCCGTCGCTGCACCTTGGCCAGACCGAAATGCTGCCGGTGTGTGCGGCGGATGCCAATGGCAAACCGCTGTTCGATCTGGAAGGCGAGGGCAGTGTGCCGTTGCTGGCGTACAGCGCCGGGGCGTTTCTCGGGCGCTCGGTGAATGGCTTGCTGCGCCAGCGTCAGCTGCGCTTCACCACGATTTATGAAACCGCCATGGCCGACAGCCTGAAAAGCATGGCGCTGGAAGGCCTTGGTATCGCCTGGGTTCCGCAACTGAGCGTGCGGGCCGAACTGGCCCGGGGCGAACTGGTGGTCTGCGGCGGTGCGCAATGGCATGTGCCGCTGGAGATTCGCCTGTACCGCTGCGCGCTGGTGCGCAAGGCCAATGTGCGGTTGTTGTGGCGCAAGCTGGAAGGCGGGGCGGCGCAAGGTCCGGCCGGTGCGTGAAACATGTCCCGGTCACTGACCTTCGAGTCAATAAAACCGGGCTTTTGCGGCAGATGACAGATGGTCGCAACGGGGGCTGTTTATTGCTTTCTTTGCGGTATACTGCGCGGCCTTCGGCCGGTTCGTCCGGCCATTTTTCCTACAACAAGCCACGCATCCTGCGTGGCTTGTTGTTTTTGACGCGCCTGCGGGCGCCCAGAGAGAAGAGGCGCGACGATGAGTGCACTGGTTGGCGTGATCATGGGCTCCAAGTCCGATTGGTCCACCCTTAGCCACACCGCCGATATGCTGGAAAAGCTCGGCATCCCGTACGAGGTCAAGGTGGTTTCTGCCCACCGCACCCCGGATCTGCTGTTCCAGTACGCCGAAGAGGCTGAAGGCCGAGGAATCGAGGTGATTATCGCCGGTGCCGGTGGCGCAGCCCACCTGCCAGGCATGTGTGCGGCCAAGACCCACCTGCCGGTGCTGGGCGTGCCGGTGCAGTCGGCGATGCTTTCGGGCGTCGACTCGCTGCTGTCGATCGTGCAGATGCCGGCCGGCATTCCGGTCGCCACCCTGGCCATCGGCAAGGCCGGCGCGATCAATGCCGCGCTGTTGTCGGCGAGCATCCTGGGCGCCAAGCATCCACAATTCCACGCGGTACTGAAAACCTTCCGTGCCGAGCAGACAGACAGCGTCCTGGACAATCCAGACCCACGTATTGCCTGAGGTTGTTGAGATGAAGATCGGTGTAATCGGTGGCGGCCAGTTGGGTCGCATGTTGGCCCTGGCGGGTACTCCGCTGGGCATGAACTTCGCTTTCCTCGACCCTGCGCCGGACGCTTGCGCCGCTGCGCTGGGCGAACACCTGCGGGCCGATTACGGCGATCAGGATCACCTGCGTCAACTGGCCGATGAAGTCGATCTGGTGACCTTCGAGTTCGAAAGCGTCCCGGCGGAAACCGTAGCTTTCCTTTCGCAATTCGTGCCGGTCTACCCGAGCGCTGAAGCCCTGCGCATCGCCCGCGACCGCTGGTTCGAAAAGAGCATGTTCAAGGACCTGGGGATTCCGACCCCGGCGTTCGCCGACATCCAGTCGCAAGCCGACCTGGACGCCGCCGTTGCGTCGATCGGCCTGCCGGCCGTGTTGAAAACCCGCACCCTGGGTTACGACGGCAAGGGCCAGAAAGTCCTGCGCAAGCCGGAAGACGTGGTCGGTACGTTCGCCGAACTGGGCAGCGTGCCTTGCCTGCTGGAAGGCTTCGTGCCATTCACCGGTGAAGTGTCGCTGATCGCCGTGCGCGCCCGCGATGGCGAGACGAAATTCTATCCACTGGTGCACAACACCCACGACAGCGGCATTCTCAAGCTGTCGGTCGCCAGCTCCGATCACCCGCTGCAGGCCCTGGCCGAAGACTATTCCAGCCGCGTACTCAAGCAGCTGGATTATGTCGGTGTGATGGCGTTCGAGTTCTTTGAAGTCGACGGTGGCCTCAAGGCCAACGAAATCGCCCCGCGCGTGCACAACTCCGGGCACTGGACCACCGAAGGCGCCGAGTGCAGCCAGTTCGAAAACCACCTGCGGGCCGTTGCCGGTCTGCCGCTGGGCTCGACCGCCAAGGTCGGCGAGAGCGCGATGCTCAACTTCATCGGTGTGGTGCCACCGGTCGAGAAGGTCATCGCCATCGACGATTGCCACCTGCATCACTACGGCAAGGCCTTCAAGGCCGGGCGCAAGGTCGGTCACGCCAACCTGCGCTGCAAGGACAAGGCGACCCTCGAGCAGCAGATCCTCAAGGTCGAAGCGCTGATCGCCGAGTAACGACAGTTTCATCCGGCAACGGCGGAACCATTGCGGGGCCGCCGTTCTCTGATGGCAGGATGCGAAAGTCTGGCTAGGCTTCATCGCATATCTACCATTCAGAGGAAATGCCATGGGAATTATCGGAACCATCTTTATCGGCCTCATCGTCGGCCTGCTGGCGCGGTTCCTGAAACCGGGCGATGACAGCATGGGCTGGATCATGACCATCCTGCTCGGTATCGGCGGTTCGCTGGCAGCCACCTACGGCGGCCAGGCCCTGGGCATCTATCAGGCCGGTCAGGGCGCAGGTTTCATCGGTGCGCTGGTTGGCGCCATCGTATTGCTGGTGATCTACGGCCTGATCAAAAAGAACTGATTCAAAGCGACAAAGTCCTCTCCGCCAATCCGGCGGGGAGGGCTAAAATGCTCGGCGATTCAGCGTCCCCTCCCTTTTCGAGCATCCTTTACCGAGCACCTTCATGCGCCGTCTTCTGTTGACTCTCCTTTTGCTGGGCAGCGGTATGGCCCACGCCGGCGAACTGCCGGAAACCGACTGGCTGGAACTGATGCCCAAGTCGGACCAGAAAGCCCTCGAGGCCATGCCTGAAATCGACCACAACTCCCCGGAAGCCACCGGCACCTTCACCCAGAAAGGCGGGATGAAGCAGGCCAAAGGTTTGCCGGCGGTGATGTATTCGACCAAGACCGTGGCGTCGATGAATGACAAACACATCCGCATCGGCGGTTATCCGGTGCCGCTGGAATCCGACGCCAAGGGTCGCAGCACGCTGTTCTTCCTGGTGCCGTACCCGGGCGCGTGCATCCATGTTCCGCCACCGCCACCGAATCAACTGGTGCTGGTGCGCTATCCGAAGGGTTTGAAGCTGGACGATATCTACACGCCGTTATGGGTGACCGGCACGCTGAAGATCGAAAAGGTCAGCAATGACCTGGCCGATGCGGCGTATGCGCTGGAAGCGGACAAGGTGCGGGTGGTGCAGGAATCGGATCTGTAATTCAGACCCGCAAAAAAAACGCAGCCTCAGGGCTGCGATTTTTGTTTTCAGAGTGGCTCGCTGCCAATACTGACACCCATTGTGTGACCGGCATCCGGCGCCAGAGTCATCACATCACTCATCACGTTCGCCGTCTCGATGCACAGCATGCGCTGCCAGCCGTCGTTATCCATGTCGCTGAGCGCGGCGGCGCGGTCTATCCACGGGTTCCAGATCACCGCCGTGCGTGAACCGGTAGCGGTCAGCACGATGCGCCGTTCCCAGGCCGGGTCGACGATGCTCAGTTGCGACGGAGCGTCGAGATAGATGCGGTCGATTTCCCCGGCAAAACGCAGGTCGCCTTGCTGGGTGTGAGTCTTCCAGTCGTCCAGGGTCTCGATGTAATCCAGGCCATCCACGCCTTCGACGCGCACGTTGCGCACATCGCTGACCGCGAAATAGCTGTGCAGCGCCTGGCTGATGCTGACGGTGTCGGCGCCACGGTTGTGGCTGGTCAGGCTGATGTGCAACTGATCGTCGAGGCGCAGGGTCAGGGTCAGGTCGACCTGATGCGACCAGCCCGGAAAACCGCCTTCGGGGTAGGGCAGGGTGAACTCCACCTTCAGGCTTTCACCTTCGGTTTCGATGCCGCCTAGTTCCCAATCCATCGCCCGGACAAACCCGTGGGCGGCGGCCGGTTCCTCGCTGACGCGCATCGCCTGCACGCTCTGCGGGTTGCGTTCGAACTTGCCGAACCACGGCCAGCACACCGGCACACCGGCGCGGATGCTCTGGCCGGTCTTGAACACGGCCTTGTCGTTCAGCCAGATGATCGGCGGCTGGCCGTCCACCTGATAACTGAGGATGTGCGCGCCTTGCTGGGCCACCAGCACTTCGGCCTGACCGTGGCGGATGCGCCAGCAGTTCAGTTCATCCAGTTTCACGGCTTCAACGTTGGGCGTGTTCATGGGACAACTCTCGATCAGCAACTTGGACGACTATCGACCGTGAAACGGTCGCGAGGTTTAACGTGCGCGTGGCGGAACCGAGCGGGTGCGACCGCTGCCATCGATGGCAACGAACACGAACACCGCTTCAGTCACTTTACGCCACTCGCTGGACAGCGGGTCGTCGCTCCACACCTCGACCATCATCTGGATCGAGCTGCGGCCGATTTCCAGGGTCTGGGTATAAAAGGACAATTGCGCGCCGACAGCCACCGGCACCAGAAACGCCATGCGGTCGATGGCGACGGTCGCGACACGGCCACCGGCAACACGGCTGGCCATGGCCGTGCCGGCCAGGTCCATCTGTGCGACCAGCCAACCGCCGAAAATATCGCCGAAGCCGTTGGTTTCGCGGGGAAGTGCGGTGATTTGCAGGGCCAGGTCGCCTTGCGGGATCGGATCTTCTTGTTCGAGCTCTATCATGCCGGGGGTGCCTCTGACCCGTGACTCTTCGTTGGTGCTGCTGGTGGTAGCCGTCTTCGGGAAAAACGATTCAGCACCGAACATACTACGTTCGTCACGTTTTCCATCAGGCGCCTAAGGAGAAACTCTGCGAAACCGGCTAATCCCGAGCAAAGGCCGGGCCAACGACGTTTTCGCACAGCAACCCCCTACAAACCGGAGCAAGGTTGCGAGTATATCGGTCGGTAGACTCCGCGACGACCGTCCGGTTCTGATTTCGACTGGCAAATACGCACCTCTATGTGCTTTTTCGAACAATTTGCTATGGTGCCGAACCTGCCCGAGCCACAGCCAGCGTTGTTGTGGCGGCAGATCCGACTATAAGAGAAGACCTTGCCATGACCACAGCGCCCTCGAGCCTCGCGCAGCCCGACCAACCCGCACGACCGTTGACCCGCAATGACTACAAGACTCTGTCGCTATCGGCCCTGGGGGGCGCGCTGGAGTTTTACGATTTCATCATCTTCGTGTTCTTCGCCACCGTGGTCGGCAAATTGTTCTTCCCGGCCGACATGCCCGAGTGGCTGCGCCTGATGCAGACCTTCGGCATCTTCGCCGCCGGCTACCTCGCGCGGCCGCTGGGCGGGATCGTCATGGCGCACTTCGGCGACCTGCTGGGGCGCAAGAAGATGTTCACCCTGAGCATTTTCATGATGGCGGTGCCGACCCTGATCATGGGCCTGTTGCCGACCTACGCGCAGATCGGCCTGTGGGCGCCGATCCTGCTGCTGTTGATGCGCGTGATTCAGGGCGCGGCGATTGGCGGTGAGGTGCCGGGGGCGTGGGTCTTCGTTTCCGAACACGTACCCGGCAAGCACATCGGCTACGCCTGCGGCACCCTGACCAGCGGCCTGACGGCAGGCATCCTGCTGGGATCGCTGGTCGCCACCGCGATCAACAGCCTCTATACGCCAACGGAAGTTTCGAATTACGCCTGGCGGATCCCGTTCCTGCTCGGCGGTGTGTTCGGCCTGTTCTCGGTTTACCTGCGTCGCTGGCTGCACGAGACCCCGGTGTTCGCCGAACTGCAACTGCGCAAGGCCCTGGCCGAAGAAGTGCCGCTGCGCGCCGTACTGCGTGACCATCGCGGAGCCATCGCGGTGTCGATGCTGCTGACCTGGCTGCTGTCCGCCGGCATCGTCGTGGTGATCCTGATGACCCCGACCGTGCTGCAAACGGTCTATCACTTCTCGCCGACCACCGCGCTGCAATCCAACAGCCTGGCGATCGTGTTCCTGAGCTTTGGCTGCATCATTTCCGGCGCGCTGGCGGATCGCTTTGGTGCCGGTCGCGTGTTTGTGTTCGGCTGCGCGGCTCTGCTTGCCAGCTCCTGGACCTTCTACCACAGCCTCGCCGACCACCCGAACTGGCTGTTCCCGCTGTACGCGTTGACCGGTTTCCTGGTCGGCACCATCGGCGCGGTGCCTTATGTGATGGTGAAGGCTTTCCCGCCGGTGGTGCGCTTCAGCGGTCTGTCCTTCTCTTATAACGTCGCTTACGCGATCTTCGGCGGCCTGACCCCGATGGTCGTCAGCCTGCTGCTGAAAGAAAGCGCGATGGGGCCGGCCTACTATGTGGCGGTGCTGTGCGGGATGGGGATCCTGGTCGGCGCGTGGTTGTGGAAGAAGGGACGCTGATTTAGTTCCAGAACTCAGGGCTTTCGCCAGCGCGAAAGCCTTGTTTCACACTCGCCAATCGGCAGGCGAGCACCGTGTTCGAGCATGTGAGCCAAAGCATTTGCAGCTTCTGTTTCGTCGATGACTTGGTGCTCTACCATTAAATCGAGCAGCCATAGCGCGCCGTGTACCTGTAACCCATCTCTTTGGGCCTGACGGCGCAACCTGCCATCTCCGGTGAGTAAAGGACGGCCCGTTTCCTGCGCAAGCAAGTAGCAGGAGACGTCGGCTAAAGAGCTGTTGTTGTGCTCGATCCTCAGCCCCGACAATCTTATTACACCTGCCTCATCGAACGATTCGACAATCAACCCTCGGTCGAGCAGCTCGTCGTGTGAAAAGTCGTCGAGTTCGTACATTACGAAGTCAGTGCAACACAGCGTAAACGGCAAGCTGAACATCTGCTCCAGCAATCCGGCATTTCTGAAGTCGATCCAGATATTTGTATCACTGATATAGATCAGACTCATGCACTCTCCAGTGAGCCCAAGAAATTGGGGTCAAGTGCGCTCACTGGTTTGCGCAGGAGTTCAGCAGCCCGCGACTTGGTGATCAATCCTTCTGCCAATCCCCAGAACACCAGGGAATCAAAGCGCTGGGGCGGTTTGCACGGCATAGGTTCGGGCTCTGCTTTGCGCCAGCCGTTGGCACTGAATTGAATAGTGAGGGATTTGTAGCCACTTTCGCTAAGTAGCTTCAGATCCTTCAGTCGTCTCAACGCAGCGTGCATCGATATTCCGTATTGGCGTTTGGCGATCAGTAGCTCTCGTGGATGGACTCTGGACCGGGGATGGCTGCCGAAATCGCCGGTTACGCTTTTGGCGGGATAGAGAAATGCGCCGGCAAAACGGTGACAACAGTTTTCTTTGTCTCTCTCCGGCATGTCTCCAGGCAACGCCATAACCCAATGGCCGAGCTCATGAGCAGCCGTAAATCTGACTCGCTCACCTGGACGGTCAGCATTCAAAGCAATTAGTACATGTTCGCCGTCACCGGTAGCAGCACAAGCGCCATCGAAATCATCTGGGCCGTTCAGCATTGCAACCTTGATGCTGTGCTCTTCCAGTTGCTCAGTCAGATTGGCGATGGGATCGCTACCGATTCCCCAAAACTGGCGAAGCTTCTCGGCTGCCAGCTCAGCCTCCTCAAGGGTTGAAACAGGGAGCATCTGTGCGGGGGTAGCAGGGGTCTGGATATCTGCAGGATCGAAACATTGCTCAAGTGAAATGTAGCGCTCGAGATGTTCCCGAATTTTTTCTTCAACTTGAGCTTGGCGATACTTGGGCATTCTGGCCAGCTTTCGAAACTCAAGAGGTGCCAGAGGAATAACCTCCGCGCGGAAAAAATATTCGGGGCTGACCTGAAGTGCCTTGGCCAGTTGCAGCAGGCGAGAAGAGTTTGGAGTGCTCAACCCTTTCTCATATTTGCTTAACGCTTGTTTGGTGATGTCGCCAAGCTGGGCCGCCAGACCCTCTAGGGTGAGGCCTCGTTGCAGGCGGGCGCGGCGAATTCGGTCGTTTATCATGAGTTCCTCTCGTGGTTGACAAGGCTATCTTTTGGATTCGATTTGTCAACCTGCTGCGGAATTCATTTTTTGCGACACCTCGGATGCTGGCCTTTCATCCAATTGTCATATTTCAGCCATAGAGTGTTCACACGGCCTGCTGATACTTGGCCCCGACTTAACACACCCTATCTGCTAGGAGTAAGGCATGAAACTGAAGCGTTTGATGGCGGCAATGACTTTTGTCGCTGCTGGCGTTGCGACTGCCAACGCGGTTGCCGCTGTTGACCCTGCGATCCCGAGCTACACCAAGACCACTGGTGTGTCGGGCAACCTGTCCAGCGTCGGCTCCGATACCCTGGCCAACCTCATGACCCTCTGGGCTGAGAACTACAAAAAAGAATACCCGAACGTAAACATCCAGATTCAGGCCGCTGGCTCCGCCACCGCACCACCTGCGCTGACTGAAGGCACCTCCAACCTGGGCCCGATGAGCCGCAAGATGAAGGACACCGAACTGGCGGCCTTCGAACAGAAATACGGCTACAAGCCAACCGCTATCCCGGTTGCCGTGGACGCCCTGGCTGTCTTCGTACACAAGGACAACCCGATCCAGCACCTGACCATGGAACAGGTTGACGCAATCTTCTCGTCCACCCGTCTGTGCGGCGCCAAAGCCGACGTGAAAACCTGGGGCGACCTGGGCGTGACCGGCGACCTGGCGAACAAGCCGGTTCAGCTGTTTGGCCGTAACTCGGTATCCGGCACCTACGGCTACTTCAAGGAAGAAGCCCTGTGCAAAGGCGACTACAAGCCTAACGTCAACGAACAACCAGGCTCGGCTTCGGTCGTGCAGTCGATCAGCTCCTCGCTGAACGGCATCGGTTACTCGGGCATCGGCTACAAGACCGCCAGCGTGAAAACCGTGGCCCTGGCCAAGAAAGGCAGCTCGGACTTCATCGAAGACACCGAAGAAAACGCCCTGAACGGCAAGTACCCGCTGTCGCGTTTCCTGTACGTATACGTCAACAAGGCCCCGAACAAGCCTCTGGCCCCGCTGGAAGCCGAGTTCGTGAAACTGATTCTGTCGAAACAGGGTCAGGAAGTGGTCGTGAAAGACGGTTACATCCCACTGCCGGCCAAGGTTGCTGCGAAAGCACTGGCTGACCTGGGTCTGCAGGAAGGCGGCGCTGAAGTCGCAAAAAAGTAACAAACTGAGTCAGGGGTGAACCCCGCCTGACTCACGTGTGGGGCCCGGCCCGCAAGCGGCCTGGCCCCCACACTCCCCGAATTCTTCTATCCACTGCCAGTGCCCTGCTGGCGGCGGATTTGGTGCGTCACTGCATTGTCATCTTTCTGTCATACAGGATCGCTAGGGTGTGCGCATGAATGATCTGGCCAATTCCAAAATGACTACGAACCCTCCCAAGCGCATTGACTTCAATACGCCTGAGTTGCAACGCAAGCGCCGCATTCGCGCGCTCAAGGATCGCTTCACCCGCTGGTACGTCCTCGTCGGCGGTCTGGCGGTACTGGCAGCCATCACCCTGATCTTCTTCTTCCTCGCCTACGTGGTCGCGCCGCTGTTCAAGGGTGCCGACCTGACCGCGAAAGATGCACTCACCCCGGCCTGGATGCAGGACGCCGGCAAGCCGCTGATGATTTCGCTCGAAGAGCAGAATCAGGTGGCCATGCGCGTTTCCGACAAGGGCCAGGCGCTGTTCTTCGACATCGACAGTGGCGCTGAATTGAAGCGCGTCGATCTGCCCCTGCCGGCAGGCGCCAGTGTGACCTCCATCGGCGAAGACCAGCCGGGCCATCCGCTGGTGGCCGTGGGCCTGTCCAACGGCCAGGCGCTGGTGTTCCGTCACACTTATAAAGTCAGCTACCCGGATGGCAAGAAGACCATCACCCCGGCCATCGAGTATCCGTACGGCGAGACACCGATCGCGCTGAACGAAAGTGGCGGTGCGCTGGAGCACGTCAGCCTCAATGCCACCGATTCGACCCTGATGCTGGTCGGCTCCACCGGTTCGCAACTGAATGTGCTGTCGCTGACCAGCGAAGAAAACATGATGACCGGCGAAGTCACCAACGAGCAGAAGCGTATCGATCTGCCGCAGATGACCGAGCCCGTAAAAAACATCTTCGTCGACCCGCGCCAGCAATGGCTGTACGTGGTCAACGGGCGTGCTCAGGCCGACGTGTTCAGCCTGCGCGACAAGAGCCTCAACGGTCGCTACAAGCTGCTGGAAAACGCTGACGCTGAAGTCACTGCGACTACGCAACTGGTCGGTGGTATCTCGCTGATCGTCGGTGACTCCAAGGGTGGCCTGGCCCAGTGGTTCATGGCCCGCGACACCGATGGCGAGCTGCGCCTGAAGCAGATCCGCACCTTCCAGATGGGCACCACGCCGATCGTTGAAATTTCCGCCGAAGAACGTCGCAAGGGCTTCCTGGCCCTGGATGCCAGCGGCAAGCTCGGCGTGTTCCACAGCACCGCGCACCGCACCTTACTGGTTGATCAGGTCGTCGAAGGCCAAGGCCTGTTCGGCCTGTCGCCGCGCGCCAACCGCGTGATCGTCGAAGCCGGCGGCAAGCTGCAGCCGTTGCTGCTCGACAACCCGCACCCGGAAGTCTCGTGGAGCGCGCTGTGGAGCAAGGTCTGGTACGAGAACTACGACGAGCCTAAATACGTCTGGCAATCGACTGCGGCCAACACCGATTTCGAACCGAAACTGAGCCTGTCGCCACTGACCTTCGGCACCCTGAAAGCTGCGTTCTACGCGATGCTGCTGGCGGCACCGCTGGCCGTCGCCGCTGCGATCTACACCGCGTACTTCATGGCCCCGGGCATGCGCCGCAAGGTCAAACCGGTGATCGAGCTGATGGAAGCGATGCCGACGGTGATCCTCGGCTTCTTCGCCGGTCTGTTCCTCGCGCCTTATGTAGAAGGGCATCTGCCGGGCATCTTCAGCCTGCTGATGCTGCTGCCGATCGGCATTCTGATCGCCGGTTTCACCTTCAGCCGCCTGCCTGAATCGATCCGCCTGAAAGTCCCGGACGGCTGGGAAAGTGCACTGCTGATTCCGGTGATCCTGTTCGTGGGCTGGCTGTCGCTGTACATGAGCCCGTTCATGGAGAACTGGTTCTTCGGCGGTGACATGCGCATGTGGATCTCTCACGACCTGGGCATCACCTACGACCAGCGCAACGCTCTGGTGGTCGGTCTGGCCATGGGTTTTGCGGTGATCCCGAACATCTACTCGATCGCCGAAGACGCCGTGTTCAGCGTGCCGCGCGGCCTGACCCTGGGCTCGCTGGCCCTCGGTGCCACGCCGTGGCAGACCATGACTCGCGTGGTGATCCTGACTGCCAGTCCGGGCATTTTCTCGGCGCTGATGATCGGCATGGGCCGTGCGGTCGGCGAAACCATGATCGTGCTGATGGCCACCGGCAACACCCCGGTCATGGAAATGAACCTGTTCGAAGGCCTGCGCACCCTGGCCGCCAACGTCGCGGTGGAAATGCCGGAGTCGGAAGTCGGCGGCAGCCACTACCGCGTGCTGTTCCTCTCGGCGCTGGTGCTGCTGTTGTTCACCTTCGTCATGAACACCCTCGCGGAACTGATTCGTCAGCGTCTGCGCAAGAAATACTCGTCGCTTTAAGCAAAGGTAGAAGTCTGTGAAACAGAACTCCCTGAAAGGATGGTTCAAGAGCGGCGCCCCGGGCGTCTGGATCAGCGGCGGCGCGGTGTCCATCGCGGTCATCATGACCATTGGCCTGCTGGCGGTGATCGCCGTGCGCGGTCTGGGTCACTTCTGGCCGGCGGATCTGATCCACGCCAGCTATGACGTACCGGGCCAAGGTCAGCATCTGGTCGTGGGCGAGGTGGTGCAGAAAGAAGAAGTGCCGCGCGCCCGTCTGAAGAGCGCCGGCCTGCCGGTGCCGGACGAAGGTCCGGAATTCATGACCCGCGAGCTGATCAAGGTCGGCAACCGTGACCTGAACGGCAACGACTTCACCTGGATCGTCGGCGAGTGGCTGACCGACCAGAAGAATCCGCCGGAGCTGATGGCGCTGGAGCGTCGTGAGTGGGGCAACTTCTACGGCTACCTGGTCAACGTCAAACAGGACGGCAAGGTGATCGCCGAAGGCGAAGCCGCCTGGCCTGAGCTGCAAGCGCGGATCGATCGCGTGAACAAACTTGCCGCCCAGCTCAAGACTCTGGAAAAAGTCGATATCGGTGCGATCAACGCCGGCCTCGAGCGCATCCGTCTGCACGGTCGCAAGCTGGAACTGGAAGGCAAGCTCGACGCCACCGCGCAAGCGGACATGGAATCCGAGCGCGCCGAGCTGAACGCCCGCTATCAGGACATCGAAGCCCGTCTGGCCGACCTGCACGCCCAGTTCAACCGTGACGCTTTGACCGCTCGTGATGCGAACGGCAAGGAAATCGAAATCGGCCTGGGTAAAGTGGTTCACGCCTACCAGCCGAACGCGATGGGGACGTTCACCAAGATCGGTTTCTACTTCAGCAAGGTCTGGGAATTCCTGTCCGACGACCCGCGTGAAGCGAACACCGAAGGCGGGATTTTCCCGGCGATCTTCGGCACCGTGATGATGACCCTGATCATGGCGATGATCGTGACCCCGTTCGGCGTGTTGGCGGCGGTGTACCTGCGTGAATACGCCAAGCAGAACACCCTGACCCGGGTGATCCGGATCGCGGTGAACAACCTGGCGGGTGTTCCGGCGATTGTTTACGGCGTGTTCGGTCTGGGCTTCTTCGTCTACGTGCTCGGTGGCTCGCTCGACCGTCTGTTCTTCCCGGAAGCGCTGCCGGCACCGACCTTCGGTACGCCGGGTCTGCTCTGGGCTTCGTTGACCCTGGCGCTGCTGGCGGTGCCGGTGGTGATCGTGGCCACCGAAGAAGGTCTGGCGCGTATCCCGCGCACCGTGCGTGAGGGCTCGCTGGCCCTCGGTGCGACCAAGGCTGAAACCCTGTGGAAGATCGTTCTGCCGATGGCCAGTCCGGCCATGATGACCGGCATGATCCTCGCCGTGGCTCGCGCCGCCGGTGAAGTGGCGCCGCTGATGCTGGTGGGTGTGGTGAAACTGGCGCCGTCGCTGCCGGTGGACGGCAACTACCCGTACCTGCACCTGGATCAGAAGATCATGCACCTGGGCTTCCACATCTACGACGTCGGCTTCCAGAGCCCGAACGTCGAGGCCGCGCGGCCGCTGGTGTACGCCACGGCGCTGTTGCTGGTGCTGGTGATCGCCACCCTGAACCTGTCGGCGGTGTACATCCGTAACCACCTGCGCGAGAAGTACAAAGCTCTAGACAGCTAAAGCCATTAGCCACAAGCGGCAAGCTACAAGCCGCTTTTGCTCAAACTTGCAGCTTGCAGCTAGAAGCTTGCAGCTACGAACGGAGTGAGACCCATGCAGCACGAAACACATACCCACGGCATCAACATGTCTGCCCTGGGCCGCGACAAGCAGAGCCTGAACCTCGAGCAGGAAACCGTGGCCATCGAAGTACCGGGCCTGAGCCTGTACTACGGCGAGAAACAGGCGCTGTTCGACGTCAGCATGAACATCCCGAAACAGCGCGTGACCGCCTTCATCGGCCCGTCCGGCTGCGGCAAGTCCACGCTGCTGCGTACCTTCAACCGCATGAACGACCTGGTGGACGGCTGCCGTGTCGAAGGCGCGATCAACCTGTACGGCAACAATATCTACCGCAAGGGCGAAGACGTGGCCGAGCTGCGTCGCCGGGTCGGCATGGTGTTCCAGAAGCCTAACCCGTTCCCCAAGACCATCTACGAAAACGTGGTCTACGGCCTGCGCATCCAGGGCATCAACAAGAAGCGCATCCTCGACGAAGCCGTCGAGTGGGCACTGAAAGGTGCGGCCCTGTGGGACGAAGTGAAAGACCGTCTGCATGACTCGGCCCTCGGCCTGTCCGGTGGTCAGCAGCAGCGTCTGGTGATCGCCCGCACCATCGCCGTGGAACCGGAAGTGCTGCTGCTCGACGAACCGTGCTCGGCACTTGACCCGATCTCGACCCTGAAAGTCGAAGAGCTGATCTACGAGCTCAAATCCAAGTTCACCATCGTCATCGTTACCCACAACATGCAACAGGCGGCGCGGGTGTCCGACTACACGGCGTTCATGTACATGGGCAAACTGGTGGAATTCGGCGACACCGATACCCTGTTCACCAATCCGGCCAAGAAGCAGACCGAAGACTACATCACAGGGCGATACGGCTAGCCGTACAGCTGCAAGCGGCAAGCTTCAAGCGGCAAGTTAGAAGCGATGCGGCAGGGAACACCACATAACAGCTTGCAGCTCGTAGCTTGCAGCTCTTGGTTAAACGCTTTTTCGGAGCGAACGCATGATTTCCAAAGAAGGCCTCACTCATCACATTTCCGCGCAGTTCAACGCCGAACTGGAAGAAGTGCGCAGCCACCTGCTGGCCATGGGCGGGCTGGTCGAGAAGCAGGTCAACGACGCGGTCACCGCGCTGATCGAGGCCGACTCGGGCCTGGCCCAGCAAGTGCGCGAGATCGACGACCAGATCAACCAGATGGAACGCAACATCGACGAAGAATGCCTGCGCATTCTGGCCCGTCGTCAGCCGGCGGCCTCCGACCTGCGTCTGATCATCAGCATCTCCAAGTCGGTGATCGACCTGGAGCGTATCGGCGACGAAGCGACCAAGATCGCCCGCCGTGCGATCCAGTTGTGCGAAGAAGGCGAAGCGCCGCGCGGTTACGTCGAGGTTCGCCACATCGGCGACCAGGTGCGCAACATGGTCCGCGATGCGCTGGACGCCTTTGCACGCTTCGACGCCGACCTGGCGTTGTCGGTGGCGCAGTACGACAAGATCATCGACCGCGAATACAAGACCGCCCTGCGCGAGCTGGCGACCTACATGATGGAAGACCCACGCTCTATCTCGCGGGTCTTGAGCATTATCTGGGTGCTGCGTTCGCTGGAGCGGATCGGCGACCACGCGCGCAACATCTCGGAGCTTGTGATTTATCTGGTGCGCGGCACCGATGTGCGGCACATGGGCCTCAAGCGCATGAAGGAAGAAGTTGAAGGGACAAGTGGCGAAACCGCTAATGTTCCGGGCGATGCTGACGATAAGTAAGATTGCCTGAGAAAAGCGCCCGGCCCTTTGGCCGGGCGTTTTTGTTTCTGCTTCTCATAGGCAGAACCGAAATAAAAAGCAGCACCCGCGAACGAAAAGTCCCGGCGTGACTGAAGAGTTTTGGCAATGTGCCATCAGCCAGCGTTATGCTTGCCGGGATTTTAATAGGGGTGTTGGATGAGCAAGATCAGTGTGTTGGTCGTGGACGATGCATCGTTCATTCGTGACCTGGTGAAAAAGTGCCTGCGTAATTACTTCCCGGGGATCCGCACCGAGGACGCCATCAATGGCAAGAAGGCTCAGGCCATGCTGGCCAAGGAAGCCTTCGACCTGGTGCTGTGCGACTGGGAAATGCCGGAAATGTCCGGTCTCGAACTGCTGACCTGGTGCCGTGAGCAGGACAACCTCAAGACCATGCCATTCATCATGGTCACCAGCCGGGGCGACAAGGAAAACGTCGTGCAGGCGATCCAGGCCGGCGTTACCGGTTACGTCAGCAAGCCGTTCACCAACGAGCAACTGCTGACCAAGGTCAAGCAGGCCCTGAACAAGGTCGGCAAACTCGACACCCTGATGAACAGCGCCCCGACCAAGATGAACTCGGCGTTCGGCAACGACTCCCTGAGCGCGTTGACCGGTGGCAAGGCTGCCGTGGTTGGTTCTCCACCGACGGCTGCGGCAGTGAATCCGTTTGCCAAGCCTGCCGCTGCGGCCCCGGCACCTGCCGCCGCGCCACAGCGTGGCCTGCTCAACAGCCCGCCTGTGAAAGCCCCGGCAGCCTCCAGCGCTCCGGCCGGCGGTCGCGGTCAGGGTCAACTGCGCCTGCCAAGCGGCACCCAGCAATGCGTGATCAAGGCCCTGAGCATCAAGGAAGCGCTGCTGGTGGTGAAACGCACCGACACCCTGCCGCAGATCCTCGACAGCGCCGTGCTCGATCTGGAGCAGGGCGACAACGCCGAAATCGCCCGTCTCAACGGCTACCTGCACGCCGTCGTTGCCCACGAACCGAAACCCGACAGCGACTGGCTGCAACTGACCTTCCGCTTCGTCGACCAGGACGCGCAGAAGCTCGACTACATCTCCCGCCTGATCGCCCGCGGCACGGCGCAGAAGCACTTCGTTCCGGGCGCGTAAGCGTCGTTTTACGCTGATCGTTCCCACGCTCCGCGTGGGAATGCCTCAAGGGACGCTCTGCGTCCCCACGCAGAGCGTGGGGACGATCATCTCCTGCACCTGCCATTTTGAAACATCTGTCGACTAGCCTGGTCTGCTTCAGCTGCTAGGCTCATTCCCAGGCCTTACTCGACAGAACTTTTGCCCATGCCCCTGCGCCTGCTGTTTTTCTGTGGTCTGTTCATGGCCTCCACCTCGACGGTGGCCATGACGATCTACAAATCCACCGATGCCAACGGAGTGGTTTCGTACAGCGACCGTCCGAGCAAAGGCTCCCAGGTGTTCGTGTTTCAGGACCGGATGGTCGAGCGCCTGGAGCGCCAGGTCTATCTCGACATCAAGAAGCAGAAGGGCGCGGACGTGGTGTTCGTGCGCAACGACCTGTATGCGCCGGTCGAGGTTGCCCTGGCGTTTACCGGGATGAGCAACGTGCGCGGCGCACCGGCGCAAACGATTCGCCGGGTGCTGCCGGCGCGCAGCAATACGCGGCTGGCGTTGCTGACGCCGGTATCCGGTGGCAAACCGCTGGTGTACACGCCGATGTTCCAGTATTCCCTCGGCGATCCGGCTGGCGCGGCTCAGGGCTATCGTTATCCGTTTCCATGGCGTGGCGGGCCGTTTCGCCTGAGTCAGGGCGCCAATGGTGATTACAGCCACTTCGGGCCGAAGAACAAATACGCGATGGACATTGCCATGCCGGTCGGCACGCCGATCATCGCGGCGCGCGCCGGGGTGGTGGTGAAGACCGAGAATTCCCAGAACGGACGCGGCACGGATCCGTCCGGCAACTTCGTGCGGATCCTGCACGACGACGGCACGATGGGCGTGTACCTGCATCTCAAACAAGGGTCGGTGAGTGTGCGCGAGGGGCAGCGAGTGGCGGTGGGCAGTCCGCTGGCGCTGTCCGGCAACACCGGCAACAGCAGCGGCCCGCACCTGCACTTCGTGGTGCAGCGCAATACCGGGATGGGGCTGGTGTCGATTCCGTATCAGTTCAACCGGCCGCTGGGGGCGTTGCCCAACTTTGCGCTGGGCAAGCAGTAAACCCCGTCAGTCGAGCATCAGCACCTTGGCCAGAATGATCTTCGGACCTTTCATCTTTTTGATGATGATCCGCAGGCCTTCGACTTCCAGCACTTCTTCCTCTTCCGGCACCCGTTTCAGGGTTTCGTAGATCAGCCCGGCGAGGGTTTCGGCTTCGATGTGATCCAGGTCGATCCCCAGCAGGCGCTCGACCTTGAACAGCGGCGTATCGCCCCGCACCAGCAACTTGCCCGGCTGGTAGGCGAGGATGCCGCGCTCGGCCTTGCGGTGTTCGTCCTGGATGTCGCCGACCAGAACTTCCAGCACGTCTTCCATGGTCAGGTAGCCGATGATGTTGCCGTCGGCTTCTTCAACCACAGCGAAGTGCGAGCCGCCCTTGCGGAACTGTTCCAGCAGCTGCGACAGCGGCATGTGCCGCGACACGCGTTCCAGCGGGCGGGTCAGTTCGGCGAGGTTGAACGACTCGGGAATGTGATCCAGCGCCGCCAGCTCCAGCAGCAGATCCTTGATGTGCAGCAGGCCGACGAACTCCTTGCGCTCGCTGTCGTACACCGGATAACGGCTGAACTTGTGGCGACGGAACATCGCCAGGATTTCTTTCAGCGGGGCGTTGAATTCGAGGGTAATCAGGTCTTCCCGGGAGTTGGCCCAGTCGACCACTTCCAGTTCGCCCATTTCCACCGCCGAGGCCAGCACGCGCATGCCCTGGTCGCTCGGGTCCTGACCACGGCTGGAGTGCAGGATCAGTTTCAGTTCTTCACGGCTGTAATGGTGCTCGTGATGCGGGCCGGGTTCACCTTGTCCTGCAATGCGCAGGATGGTGTTGGCGCTGGCGTTGAGCAGGTAGATCGCCGGGTACATGGCCCAGTAGAACAGGTACAGCGGCACCGCCGTCCACAGCGACAGCAGCTCGGGTTTGCGGATCGCCCAGGATTTGGGTGCGAGCTCGCCGACCACGATGTGCAGGTACGAAATGATGAAGAACGCGGTGAAGAACGAGATGCCTTTGACGACTTCCGCCGACTGCACGCCGACCGCGCTCAGCAGCGGTTCGAGAATGTGCGCGAACGCCGGCTCGCCGACCCAGCCCAGGCCGAGGGAGGCGAGGGTGATACCGAGCTGGCACGCCGAGAGGTAAGCATCGAGCTGACTGTGCACCGTGCGCAGGATGTGCCCGCGCCAGCCGTGCTGTTCAGCGATGGCTTCGACCCGGGTCGAGCGCAGTTTGACCATGGCGAATTCCGCCGCAACGAAGAAGCCGTTGAGCAGAACCAGGATCAGAGCGAAAAGAATCATGCCGAAATCGGCGAATATTGTTGCGAGGGACAAGCCAGGGGAAGGGTCCATGATGGAGTTTTGCGGGTTCCGTGTGATTCGAAAGAAAGAAAAATCCGCACCTGAAAGGCAGGCGCAAGTCAGCCAATGTAGCGGCTGACCTGGCGATTGCCTAGTCCGGCATTACTCAGTGGCGCTGATGACCCGTGCCTGAGCGACCTGCGCCGGGGCGAAATGGCAGGTGAAGGTGCTGCCATGACCGGGCACGCTGCTGATCTCCATCCGTGCGCGATGGCGCAGCAGCACGTGTTTGACGATGGCCAGGCCCAGGCCGGTGCCGCCGGTGTTGGAGTTGCGGCTGGAGTCGACGCGGTAGAAGCGTTCGGTCAGGCGCGGCAGGTGTTTGCTGTCGATGCCGATCCCGGAATCCTGCACGCTGAGGTGTGCGCCTTGATCGTCGCCCCACCAGCGAATGCTGATATTGCCTTCGGCCGGGGTGTATTTGACCGCGTTGAACACCAGGTTGGAAAACGCACTGCGCAGTTCCGCCTCGCTGCCCTTGAGCAGAATGCTGGTGTCGGCTTCCAGGGTGATTTTCTGATTCTTCGATCCTGACAGCTGCTGCGCGTCGCTCTTGATCGACTGCAACAGGGTGTCGATGTGCACCGGCTGGTTGTCCGACGGGTAGTCGGTGGCTTCCAGCTTGGCCAGCAGCAGCAGGTCGTTGAGCAGGGTCTGCATGCGTCCGCCCTGTTGCTGCATCTGCTGCAGGGCACGGCTCCAGCGCGGGTTCACTTCCTCGACGTTGTCGAGCAGGGTTTCCAGGTAGCCGCAGATCACCGTCAGTGGGGTGCGCAGCTCATGGGAGACGTTGGCGATGAAGTCCTTGCGCATCTGTTCCAACTGATGGATGCGCGTGACGTCGCGGACCAGCATCAGGTGCTCGTTGTTGCCGTACCGCGTGAGGTACAGCTGGATGCGTACGCGATCGTTGGTCGGCGAAGGGATTTCCAGCGGCTCGGCGTAGCTTTCCTGCTCGAAGTATTCCTTGAAACGCGGATGGCGGACCAGGTTGGTTACCGGTTGGCCGCTGTCCTGCGGGGTCTTGAGGCCGAGCAGGGTTTCGGCGGCGCGGTTCCACCACTCCAGGTTGCCGTCGCTGTCGAGCATGATCACCGCGTCTTTCAGCGCGGCGGTGGACTCCTGAACGCGGTCGATCACCGCTTGCAGGCGTCCGCGTACCCGTTGGTCGCGGCGTTGCAGGTGGTAGATGCTGTCGAACACCTCGCCCCACAGGCCGTAGCCGTCGGGCGGTGCTTCATCGGGTTGGTGCAGGCGCAGCCATTCGTGCAGGCGCAGCAGTTGCTTGAGCGTCCAGGCCAGATAAAGGCCCAAGCCCGCCGCCAGGCTCCAGCCGTAGTAGCCGGTGATCAGGCCGATCACCAGGCAGCCGGTGACCAGCAACAGCATGTGGCGAATCAGGGTGCCATGCCAGTTTTGGTTCACGGAACGTCCTTAAACGCAGCGTCGAGTGTCGAGCTGCAAGCTTCAAGCTAAAGCGGATCGGCTTTTACTTGCCGCTTGTAGCTAGAAGCTTGCAGCTGCCTATTTATGCTTTGGTGGAGAACCGGTAGCCGGTGCCGCGCACGGTTTGTACCAGATTTTCGTAGGCGTCGCCGAGAGCCTTGCGCAGGCGCCGGATGTGCACGTCGACGGTGCGCTCTTCAACATAGACGTTGCCGCCCCAGACCTGGTCCAGCAACTGGCCACGGGTGTAGGCGCGTTCCTGGTGGGTCATGAAGAATTGCAGCAGGCGGTATTCGGTCGGGCCCATCTCGGCCGGACGGCCATCGATGGTCACGCGGTGGCTGATCGGGTCGAGCAGCAGGCCGCCGACTTCGATCGGCGCTTCGCCATCGGTCGGGCCGGCGCGACGCAGCACGGCCTTGAGGCGTGCCACCAGTTCGCGGGGGGAAAACGGTTTGGTGATGTAGTCGTCGGCGCCGACTTCCAGGCCCTGGATCTTGTTGTCCTCTTCGCCCTTGGCAGTGAGCATGATGATCGGGATGTCCCCGGTCAGCTCGTCACGCTTGAGGCGGCGGGCCAGCTCGATGCCGGAAGTGCCGGGCAGCATCCAGTCGAGCAGGATCAGGTCCGGTTTGCGGTCGACGATGATGGCGTGGGCCTGCTGCGAGTTCTCTGCCTCGAGGCAGTCATAGCCGGCCATTTCCAACGCAACGGCGATCATTTCGCGAATGGGCGCTTCGTCGTCGACGATCAGAATGCTCCTGCCAACCATGCCTTAATCCTCTTGTCATTTAACTGTCTTGCGCCGCATTAGATAACGGAATTATTGCAGTCGTGTGACAGTATTTTAGTCCGGCGGCGATTGTGCGAATCCTGAACTAAGCTCTAAGTCCGAATCCTGACAACCACAAGAGAAGGTTTCCATGACTCAAATGACTGCTTCCTTTAAGGCTTTGCTGATGGCTGCTGCCCTGACTCTGCCCGGACTGGCGATGGCGGCCGAGCCGGCCATGATGAAAGACGGAATGATGGTCGACCACAAGGGCATGACGCTTTACACGTTCGACAAGGACAGTGGCGGCAAGTCGATGTGCAACGACGATTGCGCCAAGAACTGGCCGCCGTTGATGGCGCCGGCGGATGCCAAGGCTGAAGGTAAATGGACAGTCATCAAACGCGATGACGGCATGATGCAGTACGCCTACGACGGCAAGCCGCTGTACACCTTCGTGAAGGACGAGAAGCCCGGAGAAATGAAGGGCGATGGCATGAAGGACGTGTGGCACGTGGTTCACGAGCACAAGTAATTCATTGGCAGTGAATCAGGATCGCGGCCCGCAGGCATTGCCTCGGGCCGCGATTTCTTGAGATCAGCGCAACGCGTAATCCAGCACGATCCCTACGAAAATCGCCAAACCGGCCCAATGGTTGTGCAGGAACGCCTTGAAGCAACGCATCCGGTCCCGGTCCCGGGTGTACCAGAATTCCCAGGCGTAGCACCCGGCGGCTACCAGCAGGCCGAGGTGGAACCAGATTCCCAGCTCGAATTTCGACCCCGCCAGCACCAGACAGCCCAGCGACAGCGCCTGCAAGGTCAGGATGATCACCCGGTCTGCATCGCCGAACAGGATCGCCGTGGATTTCACGCCGATCTTCAGGTCATCGTCGCGGTCGGTCATTGCGTAATAAGTGTCGTAGCCCACCGTCCACAGCAGATTGGCGATCCACAGCAGCCAGGCGGTTGCCGGCAGCTCACCGGTTTCGGCGGTGAACGCCATCGGCATGCCCCAGGAGAACGCCGCGCCCAGCACCACTTGCGGGTAATAGGTGTAACGCTTCATGAACGGGTAGGTGAACGCCAGCGCCAGACCGCCCAGCGACAGCCAGATGGTCGCGGCGTTGGTGCACAGCACCAGCAGGAAACTCACGCCCATCAGCAGCGCGAAGAACACCAGTGCCTCTTTCGAGCTGATCCTGCCGGCAGCGATAGGTCGCTGCGCAGTGCGTTTGACGTGGCCGTCGACCTTGCGGTCGGCCCAGTCGTTGATCACGCAGCCGCCGGCACGGGTCAGCACCACGCCGAGGACGAAAATCACGATATTGGCCAGCGACGGCGAGCCTTTGCCGGCAATCCACAGCGCCCAGAGCGTCGGCCACAGCAGCAGGTAAATGCCGATCGGCTTGTCCATCCGGGTCAGCTGGATGAAGTCCCAGGCACGCGGGTTCAAGCGATTCAGGGATTTGAGCAGACTTTGGTACATCAGCAGTTCTCCGGACGGGCGCGGACGGCATCCCACAGCGTAGGCAGGAAAATCTCCGCCACCAGTACGCTTAATGCATCACGGTCGAAACGCGAACGCCGTCCCCACAGGCCGGCAGCCCGGGAGCCTTCCGGCAACCAGTGTTCCGGGTAATGGCAGACTTCGATGGCGCGGCGCTGGAAGGCGTGATCGCAAAACAGCAGTTCGCCCAGCGAGCGGCTGCCCAGTTCATCCATGTGCAAGCCGTCGCCCTGCAAGGCACTGCGCGACGCCACGCTGCGGGCGAACACCCAGGCCTGGCCATGCCCGCGCAGATACACCTCGCGCACCCAGCCCTCGCTGCCTTCGGCCAGGTCCAGCGCGGCGCATTCGTCGTCTCGCAGGGTCTGCCAGCCTTCGAACAGCGGCGTCACGCTGAAGCCGTCATCGGACAGGCGCGTCAGCCGGCGGGTCAGGGAGCCTTCGTCGAACAGCCAGTCGCGCGTGGATGTGTCGGGGAGGGGTGTCAGTTCGCTTTGCGGGCGCCACAGCGGAGCGTTTGTGTGTTGCACAATGAGTCATTATTGGCAGCAAATGAGGCGGCGAGCTTACCATGGCGAGCCGCGAGTTTGATTGATCCGGGTCGCCGCTGCGCCGAACAGGCTTGCATCTGCCCGGCACGATCAGTACAAAACGCCCTGAGCCGGACGGCAGCGCTGCACCATCGACCGTCCGCGCCGGTTAAAGCCTGAACCCTGAGGAAGTACCTGAATGAAAAAGTGGCAATGTGTGGTCTGCGGCCTGATTTACAACGAAGCCGACGGCTGGCCGGATGACGGCATTGCGCCGGGCACCCTGTGGCAGGACGTGCCGGAAGACTGGCTGTGCCCGGACTGCGGCGTCGGCAAGATGGACTTCGAAATGATCGAAATCAACTGAGAAAACACTGAGGAGTAGGGCATGAGCGCACCTGTCGTAATCGTTGGCACCGGGCTTGCGGGTTACAACCTGGCTCGCGAGTTTCGCAAATTCGATGGCGAAACCCCGTTGCTGCTGATTACCGCCGATGACGGTCGCTCCTACTCCAAGCCGATGCTGTCCACCGGCTTCGGCAAGAACAAGGACGCCGACGGCTTGAGCATGGCCGAGCCGGGCGCGATGGCCGAGCAGTTGAAGGCCGAGATCCGCACCCATACCCGCATCAGCGGCATAGATCCGGGCCACAAGCGGCTGTGGATCGGCGAGGAAGCAGTGAGCTATCGCGACCTGATCCTCGCCTGGGGCGCGGAAACCGTACGTGTGCCGATCGAAGGCGACGGCGGGGATCTGGTGTTCCCGATCAACGATCTCGAAGACTACGCGCGCTTTCGCGCCGCAGCCGCTGGCAAGCGCCGAGTGTTGCTGCTCGGCGCCGGACTGATCGGCTGCGAGTTCGCCAATGACCTGATTCTGGGTGGCTACGAGGTGCAACTGGTTGCACCGTGCGAGCAGGTGATGCCGACCCTGCTGCATCCCGCTGCGGCGGCTGCGGTGCAGGCCGGGTTGGAAAGCCTCGGTGCGCGTTTCCATCTCGGCCCGGTGCTGACCCGTCTGCAAAAAGTCGCGGATGGGCTGGAAGCACACCTGTCCGACGGCCAGGTCATCCCTTGCGATGTGGTGGTCTCGGCCATCGGCCTGCGCCCGCGGATCGATCTGGCCGCAGCAGCCGGCATCCAGACCAATCGCGGCATGGTGGTCGACCGTCATCTGCAAACCTCTCACGCCAACATTTACGCCCTGGGCGACTGCGCCGAGGTCAACGGGCTGAATCTTCTGTACGTCATGCCCCTCATGAGTTGTGCGCGAGCGCTGGCACAGACCCTGGCCGGCAACCCGACCGTGGTGAACTACGGACCGATGCCGATCACCGTGAAAACCCCGGTCTGCCCGCTGGTGGTTTCCCCGCCGCCACGGGGCCGCGAAGGCGTCTGGACGGTCGAAGGGCAGGGCGCCGACATCAAGGTGCTGTGCCACGACGCAGACGGGCAATTGCTCGGTTACGCCCTGACCGGCGCGGCGGTGATGGAAAAACTCGCACTGAACAAACAGCTTCCGGCCTTGCTGGCGTAAATACCGGTCGTTCTGTCGGAATCACCCCGCTTTTGCCCCCACAAACGTCGCGGGGAGACTGGCGCCGCCTTTAACCGCGTGCCATCCTCACTCCCGTCTGCCGCAGAGTAGAGCCTGCGGCGCCTTGGGCGCTGTTCCAACGAGAACAGCACGGACATAACAACAAAAAACCGTCAAAGGGGCTTCACTAATGCGTAAACCAGAACTCGCCGCTGCAATCGCTGAAAAAGCGGATCTGACCAAAGAGCAGGCCAACCGCGTTCTCAACGCCGTTCTCGAAGAAATCACCGGCGCCCTGCACCGCAAGGACAGCGTCACGCTGGTGGGCTTCGGCACCTTCCTGCAACGCCACCGCGGTGCCCGCACCGGCAAAAACCCGCAAACCGGTGAACCGGTGAAGATCAAGGCCAGCAACACCGTTGCGTTCAAGCCAGGCAAATCGTTGAAAGACAGCGTTAATCCATAATGGCGGTAAACGCCCGGTCAGCCGGGCGCGCTGCATGAAAAATGGGCATACCGATTGCGGTCGGATGCCCATTTTTTGTGCTCGATGATTGGGGCCGGATCAGGCCGAGAAGAAGTACCGGGTCAGGTGAAAGAAGATCGGCGCGGCGAAACAGATCGAGTCCATGCGGTCGAGCATCCCGCCGTGGCCCTTGATCATCGTGCCCCAGTCCTTGGCGCTCAGGCTGCGTTTGATCGCCGACATGACCAGGCCGCCGAGGAAGCCCATCACCACGATGACCAGCGACATCAGCAGCGACTGCCAGAAGCTGAACGGCGTCATCCAGAACATGCAACCACCGATCAGCGTGGCGGACAGCCCACCGCCGACCAGCCCTTCCACGGTTTTTGACGGGCTCACCAGCGGCGCAACTTTGCGTTTGCCGAACAGCTTGCCGAACACGTACTGCAGCACATCGCTCATCTGCACCACGAATACCAGGTAGAACAGCAGCAGGGCGTTCTGACCCTGGAAACCCTGCAGGTCCAGCAACAGCAGCGCCGGCGCATGGCTGATGCAGTAGATGCAGATCATCACGCCCCACTGAATCTTCGCCGTGCGCTCCAGAAAGCCCTCGGTGTCCTGGCTCAACACGGCAATCGCCGGCAGCAGCAGGAATGCATACACCGGCACCAGCAGGGTGAACATCGAATACCAATGGGTGCCGATCAGCAGGTA
Source organism: Pseudomonas sp. B34(2017) (assembly GCF_002112915.1). NCBI lineage: Bacteria > Pseudomonadati > Pseudomonadota > Gammaproteobacteria > Pseudomonadales > Pseudomonadaceae > Pseudomonas > Pseudomonas sp. B34(2017). The sequence goes on from NZ_NEJA01000003.1 coordinate 257,712, forward strand.
TTGCAGCGGGATCAGGATGAAAAACGCCGAAAACAGCGCGTTATGGTCACCGCGTGCGGTCGGCGTGAGTGTTATGAACTCGCGCAGCGCAAACAGCGAAATGAAGCCGAACAGCACCACCGTCGCATTGGGGCCGAGCAGCCAGGACACAAAGAAAATAATGACCATCCCCCACCAGGCATTCACGCGCTGGTTGAGGTTTTCGATGGTCGCGATGGAGCTTTCGCTTTTCGCCCGCCGTGCCAGTACGCCGCCAATCAGCGAAGCCACCGCCAGCAACCCGGCGATTGCCGCGAAGAACCACAGGAACTTGGTTTCCAGACTCATTTCGACAACCTCACGATGGCGTCACGCGCCCGTTCCAGAAACGCCTGTTTCTCCTCACCGGCAATCCTCTGCAGCGGGTCGCCGATGCGGATCGTGCAGATGATCGGCAGCGGCACGTGTTTGCCTTTTGGCATCGAGCGATGCAGGTTTTCCAGGTAGATCGGCACCAGATCGACGTCCGGAAAGGTTTCGGCAAGGCGGAAGATCCCGGACTTGAATTCCCCCGGCAGCGCCTGGGTGGAGCGGGTACCTTCGGGGAAAATGATGATCGAGTGGCCGGCCCGCACTACATCGAAAATCGGCTCCAGCACATTGGTGCCCGGTGCCGGATTACGCTCGATCAGCACCGCGTTCAGGCCTTTCTGCGAGATGTACAATAGAAAGCGGTTCTTGCCCCAGTAGTCGGCGGCGGCCACCGGTTTCACGTTCAACCGGGCTTCCGGCGGCAGTGCGGCGATGATCGCCAGGGTGTCCATGTGGCTGGTGTGGTTGGCGTAGTAGATGCGCTGGCGCGTGAGGTCCGGCGGGCTTTCCCAGCGGGCGGTCACGCCGATCAAGAAGCGCAGCACCGAAATCAGCGCATTACTGATCCACATGGGCCTTCCCCTTCAGTTGTCTGGCGATGGCCAGGGTGCGCGTCACGCAGGTCGCGACGGAGCCAAGGGCGATGATCACCAGCGCGATCAGCAAAGCGTAGTGGGTCGCGTAGTAAATGGTTTCGAACACGTTCAACAGCAACGCCACGGTCATCACCGCCATCCGGTGCTGCTTGGCCATCGGTCCCATGAAGCTCTGGGTGAGCCCTAGAGCGCCGCCGAACACACGGACATACGCTGTCAGCGCAGCGGCCAATGCTGCGAACCAGCCAAGATCGGACTGGCCGATGGCAAAACCCAAGCCGACGATCAGCAGACTGTCGGCTACTCGATCCGGAAACTCGTTGTACAGGCTGCCAACGGCCGACTGCTTGCCGCCTTCGATCGCCACCATCCCGTCGAACAGATTGCACAGCAGCCGCAGTTGAATGCCGACGATACACAGGATCGAACCGGCCACGCCGTTATCGATGTACAGCGTCACCGCGCCGAACAGCGCGAAGAGCATGCTGATGACGGAGATCTGGTTGGGGGAGATGTCCCGCTTGACCAGTTCATCCGTGAAGCGTTTCGCCCAGCCCGCGGAGCGGGTCTTGATGGGCCGTCTGTTTTCATCCATTTGCCAATATCCGTATCAGTGGTAAGCCGTCAATTGATGACTGAGGCTGGCAATATAAAGGCACGTGCGCAGCATGAAATATATTGATGTAAGAACAGTCCGCGACATTTGTCAGAACAATCCACATCGAAAGTGTGTGCTTAAGCAGGGCGAAGGCTTGATGGATTGACGGCGCCTTGCGGGAAGTCCTGCAATTGTGCGGCTAAAGAAGTCTTGTGAAGTATGCAAAGTGTGCGATGACATCAAATTGATGGCACTTTTATTGATACCAGTTGTCCTCCTCGATTTGTTTAAAGATGCCTATCTGTTTTCGGAAGATTCCTACTTTATTTTCTTTCCAGTGTTGTCATGCTTTCGTCCGTATTTTGGAACGTGCGTTCAAGGAGGTGTCGGCGGGTTTCAGGCAGCCGCTCTGGGACGCAGGTTACGCCGGGGTTTGAAAGGCACGGTTGATATAAGCCGATATCAGGGAAACCCCTGAGACATATAGGGCGATCTCCTACAGCGCCCAATGAACAGTTCGTCTTGTTGTTTAATCGGATGCTTGCTAGTGGCCATCATTGTGATTACGATGCGCGCACTTGAAAGAGCAAACACTCAATTGGATGAGTCTTCCGACTGCTCTTCGATACTGTCCCGCGCCGCTGCAACTCCAATAGGCGCACGACCGTAATCCTTATAAAGGCCATGGATGTCCTACTCAAGCAAACTTTCCGCCCATTACCTCGAACTCGCTAAAGTCTCTGTTTCCAAAGAGAATTTTGCGGGCGAAGACGTTCGTTTCTCGAGCGAATTCGAGGCCCTGGAAAGCGAGCTGGCCAAAGCCTCGTCGATGCACGAAAGCGGGCAGATCGACTGGCTGAAAATTCGCGAAAACAGCGAAAACCTCCTGCGTACCCAATCCAAGGATTTGCGTGTCGGCGCCTGGCTGACCTGGTCGCTGTACCAGCGTGAATCCTTCCCCGGCCTGCTGGCCGGCCTCGGTTTTCTGCACCACTTGTCGGAAAACCACTGGGCCGAGATTCACCCGCTCAAACCCCGCACCCGGGCCGCCGCCATCGGCTGGCTGGTGCCGCGTCTTGAGCAGGTGATCACCGAAAATATCGCGATCAAGGAACAGCTGCCGATGTTCCGGCAGTTGTCCGAGCATCTGTCCGGTCTCGACGCCGCCTGCACCGAGCATCTGGGCGATGATGCGCCGCTGCTGCTGCCGCTCTCCCGCCGCCTGAAAACCATGATCCAGCGCGCCGCCGACAACCAGCCGGCACCCGGTGTGGTGGGCGCGGCGGTGGCGCAGGTCAAGCAGGCCGCCAGCCAGTTGCTGGCACCCGGCGCGCCGATCGACAACGAGAAAGAAGCCCACAAGGCCCTGCGCGCCCAGCAGGAAAGCGCCCGCCCGCTGTGCGCCTGGTGGCTCAAGCAGAAAGCCACCGACCTGCGCGCCCTGCGCCTCAACCGCACCTTGCTGTGGATGACGATCGACGCGGTGCCCGAGCGCAACGCCGAGCAGATCACCGTGCTGCGCGGGTTGCCGGTGGACAAGCTCAAGCAGTATCAGGACCGTTTCGATCAGGGCAAATACGCCGACCTGCTGGTGGAACTGGAGGCGAGCCTGGCGAAGGCGCCGTTCTGGTTCGATGGCCAGAGGATGGTCTGGGAATGTCTCCAGAACCTCAACGCCGAGCTGGCCATGCGCGAAGTGGAAATCCACTTCGCGCTTTTGATTCAACGCCTGCCCGGCATCATCGAGCTGCGTTTCCATGACGGCGCGCCGTTCGCCGATCCGTCCACCCGGGCGTGGATCGCCGGCAACGTCATGCCGCACCTGCAAAGCGCCAGCGCACCGCGCAAGGTCGAGACCGAGAACGCCGAAACCCAGCCGGCCTGGGAAAAGGCCCTCGAAGAAGTCCAGCCGATCCTGCGCAAGGAAGGCCTCAAGCCCGCAGTTCAGATCCTCAAACAGGGGCTGCAATCGGCGCACGGCGGCCGCGAACGCTTCTTCTGGCAGTTCGCCCTCGCGCGGCTGTGTTTCCTGGCCAAGAAATACGAGCTGGCCAAGAACCAGCTCGAAACCCTCGATCAGACATTACAGGACTCAGGCCTGCACGCCTGGGAGCCCGATCTTGCATTGGAAGTGCTGCACCTGCTGCACAGTTGCTGCGAGTTGTTACCGCAGAACCATGCCGTACGTGAACGCAAGGAAGAGATTTATCGCAGGCTGTGCCACCTCGACCTCGAAGTGGTACTCGAATAGGCCCCAGGGCCACAACCGCAAGGAGAAAAGCCATGGCCAAAGAAGGCTCGGTAGCCCCCAAGGAACGCATCAACGTCACCTTCAAACCCGCCACCGGCGGTGCTCAGGAAGAGATTGAACTGCCGCTGAAGCTGCTGGCAATCGGTGACTACACCCACCGCAAGGACGATCGCAAGATCGAGGATCGCAAGCCGATCAGCATCGACAAGATGACCTTCGACGAAGTGCTGGCCAAGCAAGAGCTGGGTCTGACGCTGAGCGTGCCGAACCGTCTGCAGGAAGATGGCGAGGCCGACGAGCTGGCTGTGCAACTGCGCGTCAACTCCATGAAGGACTTCAACCCGGCCAGCCTGGTCGAGCAAGTGCCTGAGCTGAAAAAACTGATGGAACTGCGCGACGCGCTGGTGGCCCTCAAAGGCCCGCTGGGTAACGCACCTGCGTTCCGTAAAGCCATCGAAGGCGTGCTCGCCGACGATGAATCCCGCGGTCGCGTACTCGGTGAGCTGGGCCTGAACGCCGCAGCTCCGGACGCTTGAGACTCCAGCAGCCAAGGAAGCCAACACAATGAGCACTAGCGCAGCACAACAGAACGCCGCGGAAAACGGCGAATACAGCATCCTCGACAGCATCATCGCCGAAACCCGCCTGACGCCGGACGACGAAGCCTACGACATCGCCAAACGCGGTGTGTCGGCGTTCATCGAAGAGCTGCTCAAGCCGCAGAACAATGGTGAGCCGGTCAAGAAAGCCATGGTTGACCGCATGATCGCCGAGATCGATGCCAAGCTCAGCCGTCAGATGGACGAAATCCTGCACCACCCGGACTTCCAGGCCCTGGAATCGTCGTGGCGTGGTCTGCAACTGCTGGTCGACCGCACCAACTTCCGCGAAAACATCAAGATCGAAATCCTCAACGTCTCCAAAGAAGACCTGCTGGACGATTTCGAAGACTCGCCGGAAGTCATGCAGTCGGGCCTGTACAAGCACATCTACACCGCTGAATACGGCCAGTTCGGTGGTCAGCCGGTTGGCGCGATCATTGCCAACTACTACATGTCCCCAAGCTCGCCGGACGTGAAGCTGATGCAGTACGTGTCCAGCGTAGCCTGCATGTCCCACGCGCCGTTCATCGCCGCCGCCGGCCCGAAATTCTTCGGCCTGGAAAGCTTCACCGGTCTGCCGGACCTGAAGGATCTGAAAGATCACTTCGAAGGCCCGCAATTCGCCAAATGGCAGAGCTTCCGTACCTCGGAAGACTCCCGCTACGTTGGCCTGACCGTGCCGCGTTTCCTGCTGCGTAACCCGTACGACCCGGAAGAGAACCCGGTCAAATCGTTCGTGTACAAGGAAAACGTTGCCAACAGCCACGAGCACTACCTGTGGGGCAACACCGCTTACGCGTTCGGCACCAAGCTGACCGACAGCTTCGCCAAATTCCGCTGGTGCCCGAACATCATCGGCCCACAGAGCGGCGGCGCGGTTGAAGACCTGCCTCTGCACCACTTCGAAAGCATGGGCGAAATCGAAACCAAGATTCCTACCGAGGTTCTGGTTTCCGACCGTCGTGAATACGAACTGGCCGAGGAAGGCTTCATCTCCCTGACCATGCGTAAAGGCTCCGACAACGCGGCGTTCTTCTCCGCAAGCTCGGTGCAGAAGCCGAAGTTCTTCGGCATCAGCGCAGAAGGCAAGGCTGCAGAGCTGAACTACAAGCTCGGCACCCAACTGCCGTACATGATGATCGTCAACCGCCTGGCTCACTACCTGAAAGTGCTGCAGCGCGAGCAACTCGGTTCGTGGAAAGAACGTACCGACCTCGAGCTGGAACTGAACAAGTGGATCCGCCAGTACGTGGCCGACCAGGAAAACCCGAGCGCCGAAGTACGTGGCCGTCGTCCGCTGCGCGCTGCGCAAGTGATCGTCAGCGACGTTGAAGGCGAGCCGGGCTGGTACCGCGTCAGCCTGAACGTGCGTCCGCACTTCAAGTACATGGGTGCCGATTTCACCCTGTCGCTGGTTGGCAAGCTGGACAAAGAGTAAGAGCGACTCATGGACGGATACGGCAGCCTTTTCGAACGCCTCAACGGCGACGCGGAACTACGCAAGGGCAGGAGCCTCGAGGCTTCGGCCATGGCGTCGGTGGCTGCCCATCTGGCCAAAATGCTCAGCACCCGGGCCGGCAGCGTGCAAACGCTGTCCGACTACGGGTTGCCCGATCTCAATGACATGCGCCTGAGCCTGCACGACTCCCTGAGTCAGGCCCGCCTGGCCATCGAAAGCTTCATCGAAGCCTACGAGCCGCGCCTGAGCAACGTGCGTGTCATTTCCCTGCCGCGTGACCACGATCAGCTCCGCCTGGCCTTCAGCATCGAAGGCCTGCTGGAAGTCGAGGGTTTCAAGCGTCAGGTCAGTTTCTCCGCGCGCCTGGATGGCAGCGGTCAAGTGAAGGTCAACTAAGGAGAACCCCGATGTCTGGCAAACCTGCAGCACGCGTATCCGACCCCACCGCTTGCCCGCTCCCCGGCCACGGCACCAACCCGATCGCCGCCGGTTCCGGCGACGTGTTCTTCGACGGCCTCGCGGCCGCCCGCGAAGGCGATGCCTCCGCGTGTGGTGGTGCGATGGTCGGCGGTTTGGCCACGACGGTGAAAATCAATGGCAAGTCTGCTGTCACTGTGGATTCCGTGGGCTCTCACGGTAACAAAGTCACTGCCGGTTCCGGGACGGTGATTATCGGCAATTCACATTCGCCGGCGCCGTTTGTGCCGCCGTTGCCGGTTGAACTCAAATGGCCATTTAACGAGCACTTCGTGATCAATTGCGAAGAGACAGGCAAGCCGCTAGCTGGGGTGGAATACACACTTAAAACAGCTTCGGGGAAAATCATAAACGGTGTGACAGGTGCCGACGGGAAAACTCAAAAAGTGTTTTCCACTACTGCAGAAGCGGTTGAGCTGATCATAGAGCCACAGAGTAGGGTTGTTCTCGCTTAGTTGTTGAACTTTAAAACTGGCGAAATTTGCGTGAAGTGATATCAGAGGGATGTGAAGATGGCTGCAACGACAGTAGCAACGACAATGACTCCGGCGAGTAACAAGTCCGGCCAGACTGCTACTGCACGTCAGTTCAAGATTACTGATATTCCGAACACGATGAGAAAAATCAACTGGCCTGTTGCAGCGGATCTGATGGCCCATTGGTTCAATGGCAAACCGTGGCCAAACGAAAGTGGTGGGATGGATGATGCTGTTAAAAGGCATGAAGCTTTTGCACCGGCAGAGTACATCGAAGAGTCCATAGTAAAAATGAGTTGGGTCCTTGGGTTTGAGCGTGCAAATACCGCATTCAAACAACTCAAGGCAAATTGGAATAGTCCCCTTGGGACCGATCTGATAAAGCAGAGATTGCGCAAGGCTTTTTCCAATAGTGCTCCTGGTTGTTATCCACTGGCTTTCAATGGAGTGGCCAGTGCTGCTGAAAAATTTGGTTACTCCAATAATAAAGTTGTCGAGTTCGAGCAGACCGGTGCTGATGACGTAAACGAGCTTCGAGCAGCACTCGCTAACTTTAATTTGCGTGTCATCGCCGAAGGCTCAGTGGTCGTTACAGGCAAGAGCATTGTTTTTACTCCATCAAAAATTGGTTTTTATATTGAAGATGCATACGACTTTAATGATGGAATTGCTCTTTTTAGTCAGGTTCTAGGCTACTGGAACTTTGATAAATTGATTACTGATCCCGCCGTCGGTTTTAAAACAAACGCAAAGCTGGCCGCCGAAATGAATTCTGTGGTGGCCGAGTCAACGTACAAGCAGGTAACGGGGCAGCAATCCCCTCAGCAAAAAGAAGAAGCCATACGTCGTTATAGAGAACTGGAAGGCAAACATTACATGCTTGTTCAAAATAGCGATTTTCGTGATTATCGGGATAAAAATAAAAAAGGCGGAGACTTTCGCGTTTATTCGGACATCTTGTACGAAACTGTATCAGTCGCGCCTATTGAGGTCCTTTTCAAATGAATTCATGGCGTAAGACTTTTATAAGCTTTGTAGCGCTTTTTGCTAGTTTGGTAATTGCTGTTGCTTTCATTGTAAATGGTGTTTTGAGTCGTGCGTCTGATGTCTCTAAAAAAAGTCCGTCCGGACAGTACCTTATAGAGTCTGTTCCTGCGAGTTCAATTTTAACTCCGAGAGATTCAGTTTATTTGCGTTTCACAGACTTAAATGACCCTGGTCGTGTTTATCGTACTCCTCTGTTTTCAGATGTTTCGTTGGATATGAGTGCGGATGAGGATGAAGAAACGGTGGGCGTTATCTTCATTGCGCTCAGCAAGAAAAGTAAGCAGTTCACGCTGGCATTGTCCAATCCACGAAAGCACTGGATGGATTTCTTTATTAGCAATACCCCTTACAAGGTTTTGGAAAATTGAAGGTCGCAATTCATGGTGCAGGTACTTGGTACGGGAATGTGAAGCCGGCATGAACATCTACGCCCGCGTTGCCATGAACCTGGCTTTCCATGCCGCTGGATGTGTTGCGTACGTTTTCCTGAACGACGCAGTGGTCGTTGCCTACAAAGCATTCAACGGCGGCTTCACCACCCGTGGCGTAGGCATCGGCATCGCACATTACATGTTCATTTATATTTTTTTCGCGGTGAACGCACTGGTTGCTGTGTTCCCGAACCTATGGGCAAAACTCGGCCTGCTCGCGCTGATGGTCTCTTGGATTCTATTCATGATGGTGCCCGACAACCCGTTGCGGGCGCTGTTCTACACCGTGGCTCAGGGCGGGGTGACGTTGCTGGCGATTCTGGCCACGCAGGTCATTGAGCTGCGCCTGGAAAAGCGCGCGTTGATGCGGCAGGCATTGCCTGCGATTGCTTCGCAGGTCGTGGTTTCGAAGATGAGGGCCTGCCCGTGATCGGTGTATCGAACGAGATGCCCATCCTCAGCCGCGCGCAGCTGAGTTTTTTCATGGGTGCCTTGTGGACGCCATTCTTGGCCATGCTGGCATTTTCATCCTATGGCCTGTGGATTGGCGATTATTCGACATTCGATTCGTCCGAGACCCACTGGGTGTATCTGTTGTGGTTCGGCATGCCCGGACTGTTGTTGTTTGCGCTGTGGGTATCGCGGGCCGCGAAGAGCCGCAATGAGCAGCAGGCGCTGCGGATGATCTGGTTGGCGCCGTTGAAGTTCATCCCTTTCTACGCGGTGCCATGGATGCTTTATGGCTTGTGCAGCCTGGTCGTCGGGCCGTTCGACAATGCTTTCATGGCCTACGGATGGATCCTGCTCGTGCCGTACCTCCTGATCGGCGGTTACGTGTGTGCCGGTGTGACAGTCGCGCTCTACAGGATATTTTTTTGATGAGTTCCACTACCAGGCAGGTAACCCGTGTCCTTTAACCACTACTACCAAAGCGAACTCACCGCACTGCGCCAACTGGGCCGCCGTTTCGCCGAGCGTAGTCCGGCGTTGGCGCCGTTCCTGGGGCAGGCCGGGCGGGATCCGGATGTGGAGCGGTTGCTGGAAGGCTTTGCGTTTCTGACCGGGCGGCTGCGCCAGAAACTCGATGACGAGTTGCCGGAGCTCAGCCACTCCCTGATGCAATTGCTGTGGCCGAACTACATGCGTCCGCTGCCGGCGTTCAGCATTCTGCAGTTCGATCCGCTCAAGCGTTCCGGGCCGGCGCTGAAGGTCGAGCGTGACACGCCGATCGAGAGCGTGCCGATCGAAGACGTGCGCTGCCGCTTCCGCACCTGCTACCCGACCGAAGTCATGGCCCTGGATCTGGCCGCGCTGAACTACTCGGTGAAGGGCGACGGTTCGTTGCTCAGCCTGCGCCTGGAGATGAGTGCCGACGGCCACCTCGGCGAGCTGGAGCTGAGCAAGCTGCGCCTGCACTTTGCCGGCGAGCGCTACATCAGCCAGATGCTCTACCTGAGCCTGCTGCGCAACCTCGACGGCATCGAACTGATCCCGCTCGACGGCGCCGGCAAGCCGATCGATGGCGTGAGCGGCAAGCCGATGGCGTTCAAGATTCCGGGCGACCGCGTGAAGCCGGTGGGCTTTGCCGAAGAAGAAGCGTTGATCCCGTATCCGCTGAACACCTTCCGCGGCTATCGCTATCTGCAGGAATACTTTGCCTTCCAGGACAAGTTCCTGTTCGTTGATGTCCACGGTCTGGACATTCTCAAGGCGCTGCCGGAAGACACCCTCAAGCAGATGCGTGGCCTGGAATTGCGCTTCGACATCCGCAAGAGCGGCATCATGCGCATGCGTCCGACCCTGGATAACGTGAAGCTGTTCTGCACGCCGATCGTCAACCTGTTCAAGCACGACGCACTGCCGATCCGCCTCGACGGCAAACAGGACGAATACCTGCTGCTGCCGGCCGAATACGATCTGGAAAACTGCGGCGTGTTCTCGGTGGAGACCGTGACCGGCTGGAAACCCGGCGGCCTCGGTTATCAGGAGTACGTGCCGTTCGAATCCTTCGAGCACGACCCAAGTTTCGACGTGCCCAACAGCCGTCCGCATTACAGCATCCGCCAGCGTTCGTCGCTGCTGCACGACGGCCTCGACACCTACCTGAGCTTCGGCATCCGCCACACCGAAGCCCATGAAACCCTGTCGATCGAGCTGGTCTGCACCAATCAGAACCTGCCGCGCAAACTCAAGCTCGGGCAGATCTGCATGGCCTGCGAAGAGACCCCGGAGTTCCTGAGTTTCCGCAACATCACCCCGGCCACTTCCAGTTTCGCGCCGCCGCTGAACCGTGACTTCCTGTGGAAGCTGATCAGCAACATGTCGCTTAACTATCTGTCGCTGGCCGACGTCAATGCATTGAAGGTGATTCTCGAAACCTACGACCTGCCGCGCTACTACGACCAGCACGCGGAGAAGGTCAGCAAACGCCTGCTCGGCGGCCTCAAGCACATCAAGCATCACCACGTGGATCGCTTGCACCGTGGTTTGCCGGTACGCGGTCTGCGCACCGAACTGACCATCGACCCGGAAGGGTATATCGGTGAGGGCGATCTGTTCGTCTTCGCCTCGGTTCTCAACGAGTTTTTCGCGCTTTACGCCAGTCTCAATTCATTCCATGAGCTGCGGGTAAAAAGCACACAGGGAGAGGTGTACCAATGGACACCACGTATGGGCCTGCAGCCCCTGCTTTAAGCGGGCTGACGAAGGTAATACGCGAGTACTCGCTGTTTCAGGCCGTGCTGCTGGTGATCGACCGGCTGCGCGATGCGCACCCGTACCTGAGCGAAGACGACCTGTACGACCAGCTGGAATTCCAGGCCAATCCGAGCCTCGGATTTCCGCGCAGCGACGTCGATCGCGTGGAGTTTTTCGAAGAGCACGGGCAGATGCGCGCGCGCCTTCGGTTCAACCTGATCGGTCTGGTCGGTTCCGGTTCGCCGCTGCCGGCGTTCTACGGCGAGCAAGCCCTGGGCGACAGCGAAGACGGCAATCCGACGCGCAACTTCCTCGACCTGTTCCACCATCGCCTGCAACGGCTGATGCTGCCGATCTGGCGCAAGTACCGCTATCGCGCGAGCTTCCAGAGCGGCGCGGTCGATCCGTTCTCGTCACAGCTGTTCGCCCTGATCGGCCTCGGCGGCGACGAGATCCGCAAGGCCAAGGAGCTGAACTGGAAACGCCTGCTGCCGTACCTCGGCCTGCTCAGTTTGCGGGCGCACTCGGCGGCGCTGATCGAAGCGGTGCTGCGTTATTACTTCAAGCACGAAGACCTGGTCATCGAGCAGTGCATCGAGCGCCGCGTGGAAATCCTCGAAGAACAGCGCAACCGCCTCGGCTTCGCCAACAGCGTGCTGGGTGAAGACCTGGTGCTGGGCGAACGCGTGCGCGATCGCAGCGGCAAATTCCGCATTCACATCACCGAACTCGACTGGGAACGCTTCCACGAATTCCTGCCCATCGGTTTCGGTTACCAGCCGCTCTGCGCGCTGGTGCGGTTCACCCTGCGTGACCCGCTCGATTACGACATTCGCCTGGTGCTGCGCCCGGAAGAAATCCGCGAACTGCGCATTGGCGAGAAGAACGACTGTCGCCTGGGGTGGACCAGTTGGCTGGGCTGCGAAAAAGCAGACGGCGTGGTGACCCTGGGCAGCAAAATTCATTAAGGACGTGAGCCATGATCAACGTAGACCTGCAACAACTCATCCAGGCGCTGGACGCCGAAACCCGTCGCGATCTGGAGCGTTCGGCCGAGCGCTGCGTGGCCCGTGGCGGCAGCAAGATTCTGGTCGAAGACTTGCTGCTCGGCCTGCTGGAGCGCCCGAACGGTCTGCTCTCCCGTGCGCTGCAGGATGCCGACGTTGATGCCGGCGAACTGAGCGCCGCGCTGCAATCGCGGGTCGAGCACAGCGCTTCGCGCAACCCGGTGTTCGCTCCGGAACTGGTGCAGTGGCTGCAGGACGCGCTGCTGGTGGCCAACCTTGAACTGGGCCAGACCTCGGTCGAAGACGCGGCGCTGATCCTCGCGCTGCTGCGCAACCCGATGCGTTACGCCGGCAGCCGCTACCAGCCGTTGCTCGCCAAACTGAACATCGATCGCCTGAAGGAATTTGCCCTGTCGCAACAACCTCAGGCAGCGGCCAACGGCAAACCGGCCGCCCAGGGCGAATCGCTGCTCGAGCGCTTCACCCACAACCTGACCCAACAGGCCCGCGACGGCAAACTCGACCCGGTGCTGTGCCGCGATGGCGCGATCCGCCAGATGGTCGACATCCTCGCCCGTCGCCGCAAGAACAACCCGATCGTGGTCGGTGAAGCCGGTGTCGGTAAAACCGCCATCGTCGAAGGCCTGGCCTCGCGCATCGCTGCCGGTGAAGTGCCGCAAGTGCTCAAAGGTGTCGAGCTGCTGTCGCTGGACATGGGCCTGTTGCAGGCCGGCGCCAGCGTCAAAGGTGAGTTCGAGCGTCGTCTGAAAGGCGTGATCGACGAGGTCAAAGCCTCGCCGAAGCCGATCATCCTGTTCATCGACGAAGCCCACACCCTGATCGGCGCGGGCGGCAATGCCGGCGGTTCCGACGCGGCCAACCTGCTGAAGCCGGCGCTGGCCCGTGGCGAGCTGCGCACCATCGCCGCGACCACCTGGGCCGAGTACAAGAAATACTTCGAGAAAGACCCGGCGCTGGCCCGTCGCTTCCAACCGGTTCAACTGCACGAACCGACCGTGAGCGAAGCGGTGACCATCCTGCGTGGCCTGGCTCAGGTCTACGAAAAGAGCCACGGCATTTACCTGCGCGATGACGCGGTGGTTTCGGCAGCGGAACTATCCGCCCGTTATCTGGCCGGTCGGCAACTGCCGGACAAGGCTGTCGATGTGCTCGACACCGCGTGCGCCCGTGTTCGCATCAGCCTCGCTGCGGCTCCGGAAAGCCTGGAACGCCTGCGTGGTGAGCTGGCTGAAGGTGGCCGTCAGCGTCAGGCCCTGCGCCGCGATGCCGAAGCCGGTCTGCTGATCGACCACGAAGCGCTGGAGGCACTGGAAGCGCGTCTGGACGAAGCCGAAGCGGAAAGGGTCGCACTGGAAACCCAGTGGACCGAGCAGAAACAACTGGCCGAGCGCCTGCTGGAACTGCGTCAGCAACTGGCCAAGGCCCGTGAAGCCGCTGCGGTCGAGCCGGTGGTCACCGTTGAGGAAGACGCCGAAGGCACCGTGATCGAAACCCACGCCGCCGACATCGACGAAGCCCTCAGCGTCGAGGCGCTGGAAGCGCAACTCAACGAAACTCATAGCGCCCTGACCGCCGCTCAGGTCAAGGAGCGTCTGGTCAGCTTCGAAGTCTGCCCGCGTCTGGTGGCCGAAGTGATCAGCGCCTGGACCGGCGTGCCACTGGCGCAACTGGCCCGAGAGCACAACGCCAAGGTCGCCAGCTTCGCCACCGACCTGCGCACTCGCATCCGTGGTCAGGAACAAGCCGTGCACGCACTGGATCGCTCGATGCGCGCCACCGCTGCCGGCCTGAACAAGCCTGACGCACCGGTCGGCGTGTTCCTGCTGGTCGGCCCGAGCGGCGTCGGCAAGACCGAAACCGCACTGGCACTCGCCGACCTGCTGTACGGCGGCGACCGCTTTATCACCACCATCAACATGTCCGAGTTCCAGGAGAAGCACACCGTTTCCCGCCTGATCGGTGCACCGCCAGGCTACGTCGGTTACGGCGAGGGCGGCATGCTCACCGAAGCCGTACGCCAGAAGCCGTACTCGGTGGTGCTGCTCGATGAAGTCGAGAAGGCTGACCCGGACGTGCTCAACCTGTTCTACCAAATCTTCGACAAAGGCGTGGCCAACGACGGCGAAGGGCGCGAGATCGACTTCCGCAATACGTTGATCCTGATGACCTCGAACCTGGGCAGCGACAAGATCAGCGACCTCTGCGAAGACGGTGCGCGCCCGACCGCCGAAGTGCTGGAAGAAACCATTCGCCCGGTGCTCAGCAAACACTTCAAACCGGCGCTGCTGGCGCGGATGAAAGTGGTGCCGTACTACCCGGTCGGCGGCCCGGTGCTGCGCGAACTGATCGAGATCAAGCTCGGTCGTCTGGGCGAGCGCCTGAACCGTCGCCAGCTGGACTTCACCTGGTGCCAGAACCTCGTCGATCACTTGTCCGAGCGCTGCACCCAAAGCGAAAGCGGTGCACGCCTGATCGACCATTTGCTCGACCAGCACGTGCTGCCGCTGGTGGCCGACCGCTTGCTCGACGCCATGGCCACCGGTGAAAGCCTCAAGCGTGTGCATGCGACGCTCGACGGTGAAGCCAGCGTGACCTGCGAGTTCGCCTGAGGTGAGTGTGATGTTCACTCAAGTGCCGCAGCCACTGCTCTATGCCGAAGCCTTGCTGGCGCAGTTCGCCAGCCTGTCGCGGGCGGCGGACGGTGCTGCGCTGCTGGGTGACTTCGTGCGCGGTCTGGCCGGGCTGAGCGGTTGCGAACTGACGCAGCTGTACTTGCTGGACGCTACGCACACGTCGCTGGGGATGAATGCCGAATGCCTCGACGGCGTGCTGCAACCGCGCAGCGCGGCGAGTCTGCCGGCGGACTACAACGGCGAGCAACTGTTGCAATTCGCCCTGTGCCAGAACCGCGTGGTGTGCTTCGACGACCTGGGCGGCAGCCTGCACGAAACCAGTTTTCTGCCGGCGTCGTCCACGCCGTGGCAGTCGCTGTTGTGCGTGCCGCTGGTCAATCAGCAGAAGGCCGTCGAAGGCCTGTTGCTGTGCGCCAGCCGTCGCCACATCAACCTGCAAGGGTTTGCCGATTCTCTCGGCCAGCTCGGCTCTTTCGTGCTTGGTCAGTTGCACTTGCTGCAACGCCTGCGCCAGCCAGTGGATGCGGCGGCGCCGGTCGTGCGCAGCCTGCCGAGTGCCAGCGGCTACGGCCTGATCGGCAAGAGCGCGGCAATGCGTCAGACCTACTCGCTGATCAGCAAAGTCCTGCACAGCCCGTACACCGTGCTGTTGCGTGGCGAGACCGGCACCGGCAAGGAAGTGGTGGCGCGGGCGATCCACGATTGCGGCCCGCGCCGGTCCCAGGCGTTCATCGTGCAGAACTGCGCGGCGTTCCCGGAAAACCTGCTGGAAAGCGAGCTGTTCGGCTATCGCAAAGGCGCGTTCACCGGGGCCGATCGAGACCGCGCCGGGCTGTTCGACGCGGCCAACGGCGGCACCCTGTTGCTCGACGAAATCGGTGACATGCCGCTGTCGCTGCAAGCCAAGTTGCTGCGCGTGTTGCAGGAAGGCGAGATCCGTCCGCTGGGTTCCAACGACACCCACAAGATCGACGTGCGCATCATCGCTGCAACGCACCGCGATCTGTCGGTGCTGGTCAGCGAAGGCAAATTCCGCGAGGACCTGTACTACCGCCTAGCGCAATTCCCGATCGAATTGCCGGCCCTGCGTCAGCGCGAAGGCGACATCCTCGACCTGGCCAAGCACTTTGCCGATAAGGCCTGCACTTTCCTGCAACGTGATCCGGTGCGCTGGTCGGACGCGGCGCTTGAACACCTGTCCGGTTACACCTTCCCCGGCAACGTGCGTGAACTCAAAGGCCTGGTCGAGCGGGCGGTGCTGTTGTGCGAGGGCGGCGAGTTGCTGGCCGAACATTTCTCGCTGCGTCTGGAATCGGCGTCGGTGCCGGAAGACCACTGCGGCCTCAATCTGCGCGAACGACTGGAAGCGGTCGAACGCAATCTGCTGCTCGATTGCCTGCGCAAGAACGACGGCAACCAGACGCTCGCCGCCCGCGAACTGGGCCTGCCGCGCCGCACGCTGCTGTACCGGCTCGGCCGCTTGAACATCAATCTGGGTGATTTCGATGGGTAGGCGAAAGTCCGTCGGATTCACCTCGAACACCTATGTCAGCGCCGCCCGCAAGGGTCGGCGCTTTGTGCTTTGTCTACACCTGGAGACCCTCTGATGTCTGTTCGTCACTGGCACGCTGTCCTGCTGACCCTCGTCGTTCTATGCGGCCTCGGCGGTTGCAGCGGCAATTACAAATTCAACGATAACGATTACCGCCCGTTGGGTGATCCGCAGGCGGTCAATCGCGGCAAGTGACCGCAAGGAGCATCAAACATGGAATTGGTTTTCGAAATGCTGAACACCAAGCAGTTCGTGCCCACCGAGCTGTGCCAGCGGACCTTCAAACAGGCCGGTGGCGTGATCGGGCGGGGCGAGGACTGCGACTGGATCATCCCTGACCGCAAGCGGCACTTGTCCAACCACCACGCGATCGTCAGCTATCGCGAGGGTTCGTTCTTCCTGACCGACACCAGCAGCAACGGTGTGCAGGACGGCGACAGCGGCGCACGCCTGCACAAGGGCGAACCGGTGCGCATCGAGCACGGCAGCACCTACGTGCTGGGCGACTTCGAGATTCGTGCGCGCCTGGTGCGCGACCCGGCGACCTTCGACGGTGAAGTCGGCCTGCCACGTGCCGCCGGCAGCATCATCCCGGACGACGCGTTCCTCGACCTCGACCCGCTTAAGTCGCTGGAGCAGCAAGAGCGCGTGTACTCGGAATTCGAGGAAATGCTCGCACCGGTGACCGACCCTGAAGACTCCCGTCAGCGCGCCGACTACGCGCGCATCGACATGGAAAGCCTGATGGTGCCGGAGCTGATCGTCGAGCCCACGCCTGAGCCTGCGCCGGCGCCGAAAGCGGTCGAGCGTCAGAGCGAAACCTTCTGGGATAAATTCGGCGCGGCCCTTGGCGTGAACGTGAAGAACCTCAGCCACGACGAGCGTGAAGCGCTTGCGCTGAACGCTGCACGTCTGCTGCGCCAGAGCATCGGCGGTCTGCAACAGAGCCTGCGCACCCGTTCGGAGCTGAAAAACGAACTGCGTCTGGCCCAGACCACCGTACAAGGCACCAACAAGAATCCGCTGAAATTCGCCGTCGATCCGAGCGAGGCGCTGGACATCCTGTTGCAACCGCACAAGCCGGGCCATTTGCCGGCCGAGCAGGCGATCTCCCGGGCGTTCCGCGATTTGCAGGCGCATCAGGTGGCGCTGCTGACCGCCAGCCGCGCGGCGGTGCGCGGCACTCTGGAGCACTTCTCGCCGGAGCAGTTGACCCTGCGTTTCGAGCGCGACAACAAGCCGTTGCTCGCCACCGCCGGCGGGCGCTGGAGAGCGTTCAACCGTTACCACCATGCGCTGCGTCAGGACGACGACTGGAGCGAGCGCTTGCTGGCCCGCGACTTCGCCCAGGCCTACGAAGAACAGATCCGCCTGATCTCCACCCTCCACACCGACCACCAAGGATGATGCGCATGTCTCGCCGCTCGACCGCTTTTTTCAAGACGCTGACCGCGCTCACCCTGTTGGTGCTGCTCGCCGGTTGTTCGTCGCTGTCGCCGTATTCGAAAGTGACCAAGATCAACCTGAAGCTGACCGGCAGCGATCAGCTGAACCCGGACCTCAACGGTCGTCCGTCGCCGATCGTGGTGCGCCTGTTCGAACTCAAGCACCCGGTGACCTTCGAGAACGCCGATTTCTTCAGCCTCTACGAGCGCGCCAAGGAATCCCTCAACCCGGATCTGGTGGCCAGCGAAGAACTCGAACTGCGCCCGGGTGAAACCGTGGAACTGAAACTCAGCGTGGAGGAGGGCAGCCGCTTCATCGGCATCCTCGCCGCGTACCGCGACCTGCCGGAAACCAAATGGCGCCACACGTTCCCGATCACGCCGCTGGAAGTCACCGAAGCCGATCTGACCCTGGATCAGGCCGGTATCCGCAAGACCAACGAAGTGCTCGCCAAGGCGGATGACTGATCATGAATACCCATAAAGTCATCTGGCAGGAAGGCATGCTGCTGCGTCCGCAGCACTTCCAGCACAACGACCGCTACTACGATCACCAGATGAAGACCCGCACCCGGTTGCTGGGCGGCTACACCTGGGGTTTCCTGAACCTTGAGATCGACTTGCAGTTCCTCAACATGGGCAAACTGGTAATCAGTGAAGCCTCGGGAATTCTGCCGGACGGCAGCCTGTTCGAACTCGGCGGCAACACCGAACCGCTGGCGCTGGACGTGCCGCCGAACACCGGCAACACGCCGATCTACCTGGCGCTGCCACTGGTCACCGGTAACCACATCGAGGCCCGTCGCCCGGAGCAGTCCGACGTGCTGGCGCGTTACACCGCATATGACGCCGAAGTGGCCGACTCCAACGCCGGTGATGATTCCGCCAGCCAGGTCAGTTGCGGTCGCCCGGACTTCAAGCTGTTGCTCGGCGAGCAGCAGAGCGACCAGGCCTACGTGAAGCTGAAAATCTGCGACGTGCTCGACACCACACCGGACGGCGTGATCAGCCTCGACCCGGATTTCGTGCCGACCTACATTCAGGCGCACGCCTCCAGCTACCTGCTGTCGTGCCTGAAAGAAGTGATCAGCATGCTCGGTCACCGGGGCGACACCATTGCCGAGCGCATTCGCTCGAACGGCAAGGTCGGCGGCGCGGAGATCGGCGACTTCATGATGCTGCAACTGATCAACCGCACCGAACTGTTGCTGCGCCACTACCTGGGTCTGGAGCAGGTTCACCCGGAAGAGTTGTACCGCACGCTGCTGACCATGCTCGGCGATCTGGCGACCTTCTCCAGCGACAGCAAACGCCCGCGTCTGGACAGCCGCTACTCCCACGCTGACCAGGGTGCGAGTTTCCGCAAACTGATGGAGTCGATCCGTCAGGTGTTGTCGATGGTGCTGGAACAGCACGCCATCGAACTGATCCTGCAAGCGCGTCAGTACGGGATCATCGTGTCGCCGCTGCACGACCACAAACTGCTGGGCTCGGCGTCGTTCGTGCTGGCAGCCAGTGCCAACTGTGATTCCGAAGAACTGCGCAACCGCTTGCCTGCGCACCTCAAGGTCGGCCCGGTGGAGCGCATCCGCCAACTGGTCAACCTGCACCTGCCGGGGATCAAGGTCAAACCGTTGCCGGTGGCCCCGCGGCAGATCGCGTTCCACTCCAACAAAACCTATTTCATCCTCGAACTCAGTTCCGAAGACCTGGCACAACTCGAGCGCTCCGGCGGCTTCGCGTTCCATGTGTCCGGAGAATTCGCCGAGCTTGAACTGAAATTCTGGGCCATCAGGAACTGACCGACATGATCAAGGACATGGAACACAACCAGGACGACAAAACCGTCCTGCTCGACCGTCAGGGCCATGGCCCGGCGGCGAGTCCGCTGACCGACTTCGCCGCGCCACCGCGCTTCGAGCAACTGGAAGAACGGATGATCTACGCCGCGCGCCTGCGCCCGGCGGAAGCCTTCAACATCAGCCTCAATTCGCTGGTGGCGGCCTCGTCCGAACTGTTGTCGGAAGTGGTGCGCCTCAAGCACAGCGAAACCCGCGAAGACCTCTACGCGCTCAACGAGCGCCTGACCGCCGGGCTCAAGCTGTTTGAAGTACGCGCCCTGCACAACGGCGCCGAAAGCAGCCAGGTGATGGCCGCTCGTTACGTGCTCTGCACCGTGGTCGACGAAGCCGTCGTGACCACGCCGTGGGGCAACGAAAGCGAGTGGTCGCAGATGAGCCTGCTCAGCAGCTTCCACAACGAAACCTTCGGTGGCGAGAAGTTCTTCCAGCTGCTCGATCGGCTGTCGAAAAACCCGGTCAAGCACCTGCCGATGCTGGAGCTGATGTACCTGTGCCTGTCCCTCGGTTTCGAAGGCAAGTACCGCGTACAGGCGCGCGGCATGCTGGAACTCGAAGGCATCCGCGACGCCCTGTACCGGCAGATCCGTCAGTTGCGTGGCGACGTGCCGCGCGAATTGTCGCCGCAGTGGGAAGGCCTCAACGATCAGCGCCGCAATCTGGTGCGCATCGTGCCGGCGTGGATGGTGGTGCTGTTCACCTTCGTCTGTCTGGTGATGATGTATTCGGGCTTCGCCTGGGTCTTGGGCGAGCAGCGCGACACCGTTCTGCAACCATATCAGCCGCTTGATCCGGCCGCGGCGCAGCCGCAGTCGCAGCCGTAAACAGGGACGTGTGATGAAAAAGTTTTTCAAGAAAGTCGGCGCCTTCCTGCGCCAGACCTGGGTCTGGACCTTGCTGCTGGTGCTGTTCGTGGCGCTGCTGGTGTGGTTCGTCGGTCCGTTGTTGGCAGTGGATGACTACAAGTTCTGGGAAAGCGCGACGTCGCGTCTGCTGACCATCAGCGTGCTGTTCCTGATCTGGGGCCTGACCATGGTCTTCGTCAGCTGGCGCGCCGGTATCCGCAAGAAAGCCGTCGAAGAAACCGAAGACGGCCAGGACCGTATCCGCCGCGAAGAGTTGATCGACGAAGAGCAGAAAGAGTTGAAGGAGCGTTTCAAGGACGCCCTGAAAACCCTCAAGACTTCGAGCCTGTACCGCGGCCGCAGCGAGCGCTGGCGCAATGACTTGCCGTGGTACTTGCTGATCGGCCCGCAGGCCAGCGGCAAGACCAGCCTGCTGGACTTCTCCGGGCTGGAATTCCCGATCAACAAGATCGACCGCAAGCTGACCCGTGATACCCACGGCACCCGTCATTGCGACTGGTACTTCGCCGATCACGGTGTACTGATCGACACCGCCGGCCGCTACCTGACCCAGCCGGATGCGGAAGTCGACGGCAGCGCCTGGACCACCTTGCTGGAACTGCTGCGCAAGCGTCGTCGCGGTCGTCCGCTGAACGGCGTGCTGGTGACCATTCCGGTGGAAACCCTGACCGGTGGCAGCGAACAGGACATCGAAACCCTGGCCCGCCAGGTGCGTGCGCGTCTGCAAGACGTCTATCAGAAGCTGCACGTCGATGTGCCGGTGTATCTGGTGCTGAGCAAGGCCGACAAGCTGCTGGGCTTCGACGAGTTCTTCGATCAACTGACCCGCGAAGAAAGCGATCAGGTGCTGGGTACCAGTTTCCGCAAGGATCAGGTCGGCACCGACGTGACGGTACTGCGCAACGAGTTCGAAGAGCTGCTGCGTCGCCTCAACAGCCAGGTGATCATGCGCATGCACTCCGAGCGCGACACCCAGCGCCGTGGCCGCATCCTCGACTTCCCGCACCAGATGGGCCAGATCGGCGAGCGTCTGTGCCTGCTCGTCGATATGGCGTTCACCGGCAACCGCTACCAGCGTGCGACGCAACTGCGTGGTTTCTACCTGACCAGCGCACCGCACCTGACTCAGGAAATGGATTCGACCACCGCCGGCATCGGCGCGAGTCTGGGCATGAGCGCCGGCGTGCTGCCGACATTGCGCAGCGGTCGTTCGCGTTTCATCCATCACTTGCTCAGCCGGGTGATTTTCCCCGAGGCCGATCTGGCCGGTCTGGACAAGCGCGAGCGCAGCCGCATCCACTGGGGCCAGCGTGCGTTGTACGTCGGCGCACTGGGTGCGCTGGTCCTGTTCGGCATGCTCTGGGCCGGTGGTTTCTCGGCCAACTACGAACGTCTGGAAAACCTGCGCAATCTGGCGCAGAACTGGACGCAGCAACGCACGGCACTGTCGCCGCGCGATGACGCCATGGGCGCACTGAAAACCCTCGACACCAGCTACGCTGCCACCCAGGTGTTCCCGAAAAAAGGCGACGCTGCCTACCACGAACGGATGGGTCTGTATCAGGGCCAGGACGTCAATCCGGTGGTCAAGGAGGCTTACGAGCGCGAGCTTGAAAAGCAACTGCTGCCACGCGTCGCGACGATGCTTGAAGGCCAGATCCGCGCCAACATGAAGGACCGCGAAAAGCTGATCAACAGCCTGCGCGCGTACCTGATGCTGAACATGAAGGATCGTCGCGACGCGGCATGGCTCAAGGACTGGATCGCGGCGGACTGGTCGCAGCGTTACACCGGCAACACCGCAGTGCAGAACGGTCTGAACACGCACCTCGAGCGTCTGTTGCAGCAGCCGTTTATCTATCCGCTCAACGAGCAACTGGTGGCCCAGGCGCGTCAGATCCTGCGCAGCGAGTCGCTGGCGACCGTGGTTTACCGCATGCTCCGCGAGCAGGCGCGCAACCTGCCGGATTACCGTTTCAGCCAGCACCTCGGGCCGCAGGGCTCGCTGTTCATCGGCACTGAATACGTGATTCCGGGCTTCTACACCCAGACCGGCTATCAGCAGTATTTCTCGGTCCAAGGCGCGTCGCTGGTGACCGACATCCTGCGTGACAACTGGGTGCTGGGCGAAGGCGCCGGCATCAGCGACATGGACTTGCGTCGCCTGATGGTCGAGCTGGAGCAACTGTACTTCCGTGACTACGCCAACTACTGGAGCGAAGCCGTTGGCCAGGTGGCGCTGCCGCCGATCAGCGATGCCGGTGAAGGCGCCGAGCAACTGGCGGGCCTGACCTCGGCCAACTCGCCGGTGCTGGCGCTGCTGACTGAAGTGCGCGAGAACACTCGTTTCCCGGCCGCTGCCGATCCGGTGGACGAGGCGGGTGACGCGGCTGATGCGCTGGCCGGACAGAAAGGCAAACTGGGCAAGGTGGGCAAACTCGCCGCGGCGGCAGCGGACAAGGCCTCGGCCCTGAACGTGGCGAAGAACCTGCCGGACACCGCCAAGAAGTCCCTGCAACGTCGCTTCGAGCCGCTGCACAAATTGCTCGACGACAACAATGGCCCGGCCGCTGACCTGACCCCGGCCTTCACCGCGCTCAACGACCTGCAACTGCAGCTGGCGGGCCTCGCCCGTTCCAGCACGCCGGAGCAGGCCGCGTTCGAGCTGGCCAAGACCCGCATGAGCGGCCAGCGTGATGCGCTGACCAACCTGCGCAATGCGTCCGGTCGTCTGCCGCGTCCGCTGAGCGTGTGGTTCAACGTGCTGGCCGAAGACTCGTGGCGCCTGGTGCTCAACGATGCCTACCAGTACCTGAACGGCCGTTATCAGAACGAGCTGTACAGCGTGTATGGCAAGACCATCAACAAGCGTTACCCGTTCAGTGCCTCGAGCACCAGCGATGTGGCGATCAGCGATTTCCGCGAGTTCTTCCGCGCTCAAGGCACCATCGACCGCTTCTTCGACAGCTACATGCGTCCGTTCGTCAGCGGTGATCCGGGCAACTACCGGATGCGCAGCGTCGACGGCCGCAGCCTGCCGGTGTCGAAGGTCTTCCTCGATCAGATGGCGGCGGCCCTGAACATTCGCCAGAGCTTCTTCTCGATCAACCCGGCCGAGCCGACCGTGCAGTTCAAGCTGGAGCCGTACACCCTCGATCCGGCGGTCAGCCGTTCCGAGTTCAAGTTCGGCGACAAGACCATGGAGTACCGCCACGGTCCGATCCTGCCCATGAGCTTCAAGTGGCCGACCGATGCTGAAGACGGTCGCACCAGCCTGGTCATGGACAAGATGGCCGGGCGCCCGATCGGCATCGAGAAGAACTCCGGCCCGTGGTCGCTGTTCCGTCTGTTCGACCTGATGCAGACCGAGTACCTGACCGGTCGCGACGTGCTGGTGCTCAAAGCCGACGTGGGTGGCCTGCGCGCCAACTACCTGCTGACCAGCCAGCGCACGCCGAACCCGTTCGACATGGGCGTGCTGCGCACCTTCCGTATGCCGGTGCAGCTCTGATGCTGGTGGCCAGTCCCTGGCGCAGCGCGGCGCGAACCGACCCGGGCAAGGTGCGGTCGCGCAACGAAGATGCCTTCCTCGACACCCCGCAGCATGGGCTGTGGGTGGTCGCGGACGGCATGGGCGGTCATCAGGGTGGCGACATCGCCAGCCAGTTGATCGTCGCCAGCCTGGCTGAACTGCCGCAGCACGAAGATTTCGACGAACGCCTCAAAGCCATCCGCCAGTGCCTGCACTGGCTGAACCGGCGCCTGGGGCAGGAGTTGACCGTCACCGCCGGGCGTCACGACAGCATCATGGGCAGCACCGTCGTGGCGCTGCTGGTGGAAGGCAACCGTGCGGCCTGCATCTGGGCCGGCGACAGTCGTTGTTATATGTGGCGCGGGCAGCGGTTGTATCAGCTGTCGAAGGACCATTCGCTGCAACAGCAATTGATCGACGAGCAGCAGATGAGCGTCGAACAGGCAGCGGCGCACCCGGCAGCCCAGGCCTTGACCCGGGCGGTCGGCGCGGCGGAACAACTGACGCTGGATGTGCTGGAACTCGAGGTCTATCCCGGTGATGTGTTCCTGCTGTGCAGCGATGGTTTGTATCAAGGCCTGAGCAGCGATGCCCTCGGCAACGCCCTCAGCCTGGCGGCGCCGCATGTGGCGCTGGAACGTCTGTTCGACGGTGCCCTGCGGGGCGCCGCCCGGGACAACCTGACGGCCGTGGTGATTCGCCAATGACAGAAATCGAATCCTCAGTCGATGACTTGCTGATGAGCGAAGAGCAGGCCAACAACCTGACCTATTTCGCTTTTGCAAAGCAGCACAACGCCGAACCCGCGCTGGCGCCAACCAAGGCCAGCGTCGGCGCACTGCCGGATGTTCTGGCAGGCCGCTACCACCTCGAGCGTCTGCTCGGGGCCGGTGGCATGGGTGCGGTTTACCGGGCCCGGGATCTACTGCACGAACAGTTCGGCGATCCCGATCCTTACATTGCGCTGAAAATCCTCAGCGAAGAATTTGCCGAGTCGCCGGACGCCAGTGCCTTGCTCTACAGCGAGTTCGCCCTGACCCGACGCCTGCGCCACGACAACGTGCTGCGACCGCACACGTTCGAAGTCGACACCGATTGCCAGCGGGCCTTCATCACCATGGAACTCATGCGTGGCCTGACCCTGGACAAACTGCTCTGCGAGCGGCCACTGGGCCTGCCGTGGAAAGAACTGCGCGACATCGCGCTGCCGCTGCTCGACGCGCTGGCTTACGCCCACCGTCGCGGCGTGCTGCACGGTGACATGAAACCGAGCAACGTCATGCTCAGCGAAGACGGCGTGCGCCTCTTTGACTTCGGTCTCGGGCAGGCCGAGGAGGGCATCCTGCCCGGCCTGCCGCACCTGAGCCGCGAGCGCTTCAACGCCTGGACTCCGGGCTACGCTGCCCCCGAACTGCTTGAGGGCCAACCGCTGTCGGCCAGCGCGGACGTGTACGGCGTGGCCTGCGTGATCTATGAACTGGCGGGCGGCAAACACCCGTTCCGCCGCTTGCCCTCGACCCAGGCCCGTGACGAACACCTGGAGCGCGAGCTGCAAGCCCCGGCAAATCTACCGACACACTGCTGGCCCGCGCTGCGCACCGCGCTGGCCTTTGACGCGGCAGAGCGCACCATCACTGCCGACCAATTGCGTGACGCCTTGGGCGCCACTTCGTCCTGGCTGCAGCGTTTGCGGCTGAGGGCGTAACGGATGACATTCGAACAGGGAGCACTTTATGTTCAACCCAGCTAACGAAACGCACTTCAGCCTGACTGTTGAAGATTACGTAGGCGACCTGCAAGTCCTGTCGTTCACCGGCACCGAAGGCATCAGCCAGCCGTTTCGTTTCGACATCGAACTGGTCAGCGAAAACCCGGATCTGGACCTGGAAAAACTCCTGCACAAACAGGCCTTCCTCGCCCTCGATCCGCAGGGCTCCGGCATCCACGGCCAGATCTACCGCGTGGCCCAGGGCGATGCCGGCAAGCGCCTGACCCGCTACAAGGTTTCGCTGGTGCCGCAGCTGCAATACCTGCATCACCGCACCAACCAGCGCATCTACCAGCAGATGTCGGCGCCGAAAATCATCGCGCTGATCCTCGACGAGCACGGCATCAAGGGCAACGCCTACAGCTTCCAGCTCAGCCAGCCGTGCCCGGATCGCGACTACTGCGTGCAGTACGACGAAACCGATCTGCACTTCGTCCAGCGCCTGTGCGAAGAAGAAGGCATTCACTACCACTTCCAGCACAGCAAGAAAGGCCATCTGCTGGTGTTCGGCGATGACCAGACCGTGTTCCCGAACCTCGGCCAACCGACCGCGTATGTGCAGGGCAGCGGCATGGTCGCCGAAGAACCGGTGATCAAAGGCTTCAAGCTGCGCCTGGAAACCCGCACCAGCCGCACCACCCGCCGCGACTACGACTTCGAAAAACCGCGCCTGCAAATGGAAGCCGCGTACAAACCGGACGGCGAGAGCACTGAACCGGATCTCGAAGACTACGACTACCCCGGCCGCTTCATCGACCGCGCCCGCGGCAAGTTCCTCAGCCAGCGCGCTCTCGAACGCCACCGTGCCGACTACCGCCAGGCCGAAGGTCGCGGCGACCAGACCAGACTGGTCAGCGGCCACTTCATGGAAATGTCCGACCACCCGCGCAGCGAGTGGAACGACCTGTGGCTGCTCACCGAAATCTTCCACGAAGGCAAACAGCCGCAAGTCCTCGAAGAATCGGTGACCAGCGACACCACCGACAACAAGGACGACTTCCACCAGGGCTACCGCAACCGCTTCCTCGCCACCCCGTGGGACGTGTTCTACCGCCCAGCGCTGGAGCACCCGAAACCGCGCGTGCTCGGCAGCCAGACCGCCATGGTCACCGGCCCCAAAGGCGAAGAAATTCACTGCGACCAATACGGCCGCATCAAGGTGCAATTCCACTGGGACCGCGAAGGCCTGGCCGACGACAAAACCAGCTGCTGGCTGCGCGTCTCCAGCTCCTGGGCCGGCGACCGCTATGGCGCCATCTCCATCCCGCGCATCGGCATGGAAGTCCTCGTCACCTTCCTCGAAGGCGACCCCGACCAACCCCTCGTCACCGGCTGCCTGTACCACAAGGAAAACCCGGTGCCGTACGCCTTGCCGGCGAACAAAACCCGCAGCGTCTTCAAAACCCTCAGCTCCCCGGGCGGCGGTGGCTACAACGAACTGCGCATCGAAGACAAAAAAGGCGCCGAACAAATCTTCATCCACGCCCAGCGGGACTGGGATGAAAACGTCGAACACGACCAGAAAATCCGTGTCGGGAATGAACGTCACGACACCGTAGAGAAGAACACCTACACCGAGCTCAAGGCTGAAGAACACCGCACCACGATTTCCGATCGCAAGATCGAAGCGCGGATGGACGACCACCTGACTATTGGCGAGAGCCAGCATGTGAAGCTCGGGACTGCGCAACTGACCAGTGTCGGGAAAGAGATTCACATCAAGGCTGGGGACAAGATTGTCATTGAGGCGGGAACTGAGCTGACGATTCTCGGCGGTGGCAGTTTCATCAAGCTCGATGGCGGTGGTGTGACGGTGGTTGGGCCGGTGGTGAAGATTAATGCCGGGGGCTCGCCGGGAGCGGGCACTGGCATCGGGATCAAACCGCCGGTGCTGCCGGGGGCGGCGGATAAGGATAAGGCGGGGAGTTTAATGGATCAGGCGTTGGGGAATGCGCCGCCTGAGAAGGTTAAGCCGAAGGCTTTTTTTGTGTTTTCTGAGTGATCGACATGAATGGTTTTTTGAAGAAGAGGAATGGCTTCGCCGTAGCGGCTTTCACCGCCTCGCTGCTGAGCCTGTTTCATGGCAGCGCTTATGCAGATGAGTGTCCGTCTGAGGACTTTTCCCAGTTCCTGCCGGCGTTCTCTGCGAATGCTGAAACTCAGCAGCGGTTGACTGCGATGACGGTGAAGTCGCTGGTTTTGAAACCTACTGGGGAGAATGGAAATTTTGAGCCGCAAACGAAGGGAGTCAATAGCTCGACATTGGCCTTTCCACTGATGGCACCCATAGCCACAGGCAAGGCAGAAGGCGTCGAAGTCGAAGCGGTTGATGACAGTCATTTCAACGTTGTTGATAAGCGTGCAGGTAACAGCAACATCAAGATCTTTAACTTTTCTCGCCAGGCGTGTTGGGTTCTGGAGGGCGTTGAGGATTGGTCGATTAGCGAGAAAGACCTTGTTATATCGGGTTCTCCGACCATGAGTACGGCAGAGAGCATCTGCTATCAACGCGCGCGGAATTTCGAGGGTCTAGGTGGACTGGAAAAGTATTATCTGACAGGAGAGTTTTTCGAGGCAGCGTTGGAAAACTATGTTTGCGCCGCTGCTTCGGGGGATCCTCAGGCGAGTTTGGATGCTGCGAGTTTGAGTCTCTCTGGCATGGCACCGCAGTTGGAAACAGGCAAGGTTGAGTCGCTTTTCAAAGCTGCGGCAACAACCCTCGCGGATGGCGCCGCTTCTCTATCGACATTTTATTGTTACGGAAACAACCCATCTGCAGAAGGTGCGTGCCAACACCCCGATGAGGCCGAAAAAGAACTTATTCGCTCTGCCTCAATGGGATCGAGGGATGCAATGAACTATTTAGGTTACTCCTTCGAAACGGGAGGGCTAGTAACTCGAGATTTATCAAGAGCATTAGCGTGCTATCGCTTGGCAGCGGATAAAGGTAATGAAACTGCCCTGAAA
Source organism: Pseudomonas sp. B34(2017) (assembly GCF_002112915.1). Taxonomy (NCBI): domain Bacteria; kingdom Pseudomonadati; phylum Pseudomonadota; class Gammaproteobacteria; order Pseudomonadales; family Pseudomonadaceae; genus Pseudomonas; species Pseudomonas sp. B34(2017). The sequence goes on from NZ_NEJA01000003.1 coordinate 286,347, forward strand.
AATTTTAATCGATTGAAAGCGCAATCAGCTGAAGCCAGCAGCTATTGCTACTAATTTGCAGGAAGCAGAAATGACTGAACCACTTGATTTAAAAAGTAACTACACCGGTGGCGACTACGTTTACAAAATGGGCGGTGATGGTTTTCAAACGAACGCCGCTGGTAAGAAAAAAATTGACTGCTCTCATATGGTAAATCTGCTGCTGACAGGCGCTGGATATAATATTCCATATGAAGACACCCGTAACATGGATACCTCCAGTTACTACACAACGATTGAGCCACAGAACGTAAAGCGAGGTGATATCGCCTTATGGATCAATGCCACTCCTAACAAACCAGGTGATCCGATTTTTCATACAGGGATAATCGAGGACTACAACCCCGCTACAGAAGTTGGGCACATATTCGGTGCTCAAAATAGTACAGGGCCAGCGATAACAATATTTGGCCCCAAACCACCCAGCCACTATTGGCCGAAAGCTACAAAATTCTTAAGAGCAAAGGAAAGTTTTCGAACAGGTACAAACCCTGCACCTGCACCTGCTCCATCTACAACAGTGCCGCTAATAAACTTTCAATATCCATTTCGAAAAGCAGACGGTAAACAGTTTTCTGATGTAGAAGAAATATACAAGTTGCTCGAGAATGAAACATCCGGGCATTATTTGTTGGGAAGTAACAAGTTCTGGCATGGTGGGATTCACATCAGCAATGCCAGCGCGCCTCAATGTATTTTGAACGAACCGATTCGCTGTATGGCTGATGGTGAAGTCGTGGCCTATCGCCTTAACGAGGACTATCAAAAATCGACATTCGGCACAGGAGAAACGGCTAAAAAACTGGATTATTCCAGCTCCTTCTGTCTCGTGCGACATGAGTACAAATCTGCGCCAAATCCTGAAGATGGACCAAGCAAAGGAAAGCAAAACGAACTGGTTTTCTATAGCTTATATATGCATCTTTTGCCTTATAAGCACTATCCTCTAGCGGACAATGAAAAGCCAAATCCGATAGTGACGATGACTGTAAATGATTTTAAGGCGTATGATGACTTTCCCGATACGAATAATTTTCCATCTCCAGGAAAGTTAGCGAAGCACACAAAACTTGAGATTTTGGAAAAACGCTCAGTTGAAAATATTACCTACGCTAAGGGGAAAATACTCTCGGGTAGTGTAAAGCATGGATCAACAAAAGTTCGCGAAGCAGGGCAAGAGGTATGGTTTGCGTACTTAAAAAATAATGAACCATATCAAAACTCTAGTCACAATGCTATTTGGGTAGCAGATGTTCTACCCGAGCGCGCCAAACCGAAATATTGGCAAGGCAAGGTAAAAGCTAAAACCACTCAGCGTTTAGCTATGTTCGATGCGCCGACGAACCCTGCGAACGGGCAACCTGCAGGTGCACGCATTGAAAGCAATCGAGAAATCACAGTAGGCAGTATCATTGAGTTCGATAGCAAAGATGTAGTGAATTTGGTGGTCGGTAATAAACTAAGGCGTATGGCGCCCTGCACCCCAGTGGATGCCAGTATTTGGAATGATAATGGGGCTGTACCAAGTAGTTTTTGGGCGATTATCGAAAGCGAGAAGGATAGTCAGTACACGCAATGGGAGTCGCTCACTCCTACAGATTTTGAAGTTGTCACGACTAGCATCGGAATCAAGGCCGGTGATCCAATTGGTTATTTAGGTAAAGCTGAAAATTTAGTAAATGAAAGCGGTCTTACTGATAGTAAATTTCAAGTTCATATTGAGATATTTACAGCTCAGGCTGAAGTGAAAGACTTTCTAGATAATGTCGCTGCATTAAAAGTCGGACGTCAGTATTTACATTTGCCGAAGGGTGAGCGGCTTAAGAAAAAATCTCCAGCTACTGGAACGAGTGATCCTTTAAAAGAAGAACACGCAATTGATCTAGGCAAGGTGCCGGTTATAAAGGAAGGCAATGAGGATTGGTATGAGATTTCCGTGATTGATGAAGACCAACCGATTTCTGGGTTGGTGAAAAAATCTGACGCGAAATTTATCACTCCACACGATTGGACTAAAATGGGGTTTCAGCTGGTTGAGGAGAACAATTCCGCAGCTGACGGCTTTCTCGATCCCGATGATATGCCTGATTTTTTTAAAGATCTTTTGAAAAAAATAGACAAAAATCATGATGGAGAGATAGAGTCATCTGAACTTGCTGATGCATTGAAAAGTACGGAGACGCGGCAGCATTGGACAAAGTTAGTAGCACACCATCCTACGGAGTGGAAGGATGATACAAAATCAGAAAAATGGAAGAGATTGGATACTCTTTTAGAAGATTCTGAAAAGTTACTGAAGCATGAAAAGGAAAGAATAGATTCATTCATCTTCTGGGATAAATTGACTGATAAAACCCCAGCGGGTACGGGATTGATTTACCATTTTCACCCTATAGGCTTCGTTTCAAATTTTCTCGCGATGGAGGATGATAATGATCTGAAGTGGCTAAAGGTTGAGAAGGGACAGCTGACTTTTGATGTGGAAGGTAATGATATAGAGGATTCGTCGAATTCTTTGCATATGTATTTCAGTCGTAAAGCGCATTGGCCTGGCGGAGCATCCGGTATTACGATCGGGAGAGGATATGATCTTGGTCAAAAATCAGATCCAATGGGTGATCTAACTGCGGTAGGTATTACGGAACCATTGTTGAGTTGGTTAGTTGGAGCAAAAGGTCTAAGTGGTACTGCTGCACGGGATTATCTTAATAGCGCGAGTCCTGAAATTCGGAAAACATTCATTACGCGCAAACAGCAATATAAGTTGTTTGTTTCTGTCTATGAAATTATGAAGAATAGAGTCATAACGATTTCTGAGCAATCTTTCAACGTCGGTCATTATGGTGCGCTTAACTGGGATTCTGTTGATACAAAGATCCAAGATATGATTGTGGACTTGATTTATCGTGGCGATTATAAGCCTTCATCAAGGGAAATTGTTCAGCGACCGTTTGTTGAAAATAATAAAGCTGAGTTGAAGGCTGTCATGTCCCTTGAAGGCAATTGGCCTGGTGTTCCTGCTGCCAGATTTTCTGCACGAAAAAACTATCTCTGAGGTTGAAAATGAAAAATATTGCGCTATTGATTGGCTTAGCCTTCTCAAGCTGTGCATTGGCTACAGAGGAGAAAAAGGTAGCCACGGACGTATATAAAGCAGATACGGCCATGGTCGCTGGCAAGTTGGTTCGCTATTATCAGACTTTTGCTAGCCCCTGCGTTATGGTTCAGATTTTGAAACCGGGTGGAGGGGGGGAGGCCAGTAATTCAAGAAAATTCTGCAATATCTCAGGAAAAAATTTTAGTGATGACTTTTCTGAAGTTGTTTTGGAACGTGGGGAATTTTCGAAGGAAGATCTTTCGCTCACCATGAAGCTTATGCCTCTGACTGAAGGTGCAGATGTTATTGAAGTGTGCAGTTTTAAGGTTGAAGGTGAAGTGCTTGGCGAGCCGGAATGTAATATTAAATAGTAGATAACTAAAGGAGGCGAATTTATATGTTGTATTAATGGGCAGATTTTTTTTTGACCGGGTGGTCTTGGACTTTGCTTGGGAAAAAATAGATCTGTCCCGATCGTTCTTTTTGCAGGCAACGCACGAGAGCCGGTCGTCGATATATACAAAGCCGATGTCGCTCAAGTTTCCGGAAAGCTGGTCCGTTATTACCAAACGTTCGATAGCCCCCGCGTCAATATTCAGATTCTCAAGCCTGGGGGACAGGGGATTGCGAGCGACTCGATGGAGTTCTGCGACATTGAAGGGAAGAACTTTAACAACGGCTTCACCGATGTCTCATTGGATAGGGCCACGTTTTCCGACACCGAATTGCAGTTGACCTTCAAGCTGATGTCGTTGGTTGGAGTGAATGAAACCACCGAATTATGCAAATTCCGCGTTGATGGTGAACATCTCGCTGAACCTGAATGTACGGCGCAGTAAGGGTCGTGCATGTACATCGCTCAGCCACGCCATCGGAGAGTCAAAGTGAAAGTCGTTCCCCTGTTGTTCCTGGCGTTGACGTGGGCGTTGTCCGCAAGCGCAGCTCCAACCGGTGTCAGTACAAGCCATACAATGCCCACCGCTATGGTCGCTGCACTCACGAAGGAAAACCAAATGCCTGCCGAGAGTTTTCGCGCCATTGCAGATGGCGTGGTGAGCTGGAGCGGGGGAACGATGGCTGCCGTGGTGATTGAGGATCCGAATGGCATTTGCGCGATTTACAAGTATCAAGACGGCCGGTTGGATCTGCCTTTTGACGGCGTGCCCTGTAAGTTTCTGGGGCCACCCATGCTGATGTCGGATAGAAAAATTGCTTTGCCCGATGTCGTGTTCGCCGTCGAGTTGTTCGTCCCCAACCGGGGTGGGATGACCAAGCACAAGGTCGCGTTTTATTACGATGCCGAGAAGAACACTTATTGCGAGAGTCAGTCGCTTGCGAGTTGGTATCTGTCGGGAAATCGGGCGCTAGCTCCTGATCTTCAGGATGGGCAGTGTGTAGCGGGATCGGAATAGACCCGGCCCCAAAAAACGTAAAGCGTTGCTCAGCACCTATTGGGAAATGAACATACCCAAGCAATGCGTCACCCGGTTCGCCAAACGCAAAGCCTGAATGACTCAAGGAAGAACACAGTGAAACGTTTTGTTTTTACCCTGCTGGCCGTGCTGCTGCCTGTTTCAGCAGTGTACGCGCAGGATGACTGCAGTCATGTCACCTCAAGCCTAGAGATGGTGCCCTGCTCGGAGGCGGCGAAGAAGGCTGCCGATACGCAGTTGAACCTCAGCTACAAGCAATTGATGGCGCGGCTTGAGTCTGATTATCGGGCAGATCCGGCATTGGGCGCGGAGTACGCGGCGAAGGTCAAAGAGTCGCAACGTGCGTGGTTGAAGTTGCGCGATGCGAATTGTCCGTTGGAGGCATTCGAGATCGAGACGGGGATGCCGGCGCATGTGTTCGCGGTCAACTCGTGCATCACAAGAATGAGTCGCGAGCGCTCGGCGTACCTGGACAAGATCGTCCCTGTTCTTGCATCCGACAAGAGCACTTCGACAGCGCCGGCCAACGGCGCTTGTCCTTCGGAGGAATTCCCTGCTTTCCTGACAGCGTTTTCCGCCAGCAGTGAATCACAGCGTCGTCTCACTGCGATGACGGTCAAGTTGCTTTTGTTGAAGCCGGTTGCAGGCAAGGACCGTAGTACCTTTGAGCCTTCGACCTCGGGCGTCAGCGGAGCTTCCTTCACCTATCCGCTGATGGCCGCCATCACACCCGGCAAGACACCTGGAGTCGAGATTGAAGAGGTCGATGAGAGTCACGTCGATGTGGTCGATAAACGGGCGGGCAACAGCAATGTAAAAATCTTCAATTTCTCTCGTCAGGCGTGCTGGGTGCTTGAAGGCGTTGAAGACTGGTCGATCAGCGAGAAGGATCTTGTCGCAACACGTAACCCTGCAATGAGCCGTGCCGAGAACTTCTGTGATCAACGTGCCGAGGCTTTGGGAGGGCTGGGTTCGCTCGAGCAATACCGTCTGACTGCGGAATTGTTAGAAGCGTCCCTGGAAAATTATGTCTGTGCGGCTGAGTCGGGTGATCCAGAGGCGAGCCTGTCAGCGGCGAGCTTGAGTCTTTCGCAGATGGCGTCTCAGTTGGAAACCAGCAAGGTTGAAGCGTTGTTCAAAGCGGCTTCGAAAATACCGAGTGGTGCGTTGGGCTACGCCACGTTTCTTTGTTCAGGAAACTCCACCGACTATAACGGTCCTTGCCTTCATCCCAAGCAGGCAGAAGAGCAGGTCATTCGGGCGATTACCATGGGCTCAAAGGAAGCGATGTTTTATCTGGCATCTACCCTTGAGGGGGGCGAGTTGGGAACGAAAGATATGTCCCGGGCGTTAGCCTGTTATCAAATGGCGGCTGACAAAGGTTATCGGTCGGGCGTCGACAGTGTGGCGCGATTGAAGTCGCAAGTTCCAGAGCCGATCAAGGCGAGCCATTGCATTTGAAACTCGGAGCGCGGATGTGTCGCGATTCTTTGCCGTTAAATTCCAAGTGAGTGGAACTGTGCCTGACTTGTCGATACCGGGTTTCGTGAGGCCTCGATTTCTGCGGGTATTGCTGATCAGCGTTGCTGCGTTCGCGCAGGCCAGTCATGCCACCGCAAGTGTTGTCTCGGTGGGCAATGCGTCGGGTCAGTCGCAGATCGCGCAAGGCCCAGCCGAAGCTGCGGTCGACATGACACCTTGCCGGTTCTCAATGACGCTCTCGAAAGATCAATGGTTGCAGTTCAATACGCCTGATCTGGTATTCATTGCGGCCAAACAACTGCCTGAAACCACTAACGCCCCGCGTTTATCGCAGGCTCAGACCTCGACTGGTTATGAGTGGAATTTCGAAAAGCCCGCAAAGCTGAGCCAGCCCTGGTTCGGTGTCATGTGTGAAAGTGCCAACAACCTTTCCGCGCTCACCACTCAGAAGCCGCCGCTTGATGACGCGATTGAGTTGCAACTAGTGCGAGAAAGTAACGACCTTAAATGCCCGGCGACCCTGACCGATCATGGTTGGGAGCCGACGTTGTTGGCCGGTGATCCGCAATCCTTCACTTTCGAATCCCTGCAGAGCGCAAGTTCATCAGGATTCGTCATTGGTTACCACGGCAAGAATCCACGTCAGTTCAGCCGTATCACCTTCTGCTTGATGCATAACGAACAGGTGCTGATCGGTTCGGCGGAATCGGGTTCATCAACCTCATTGGCGATCAGCGCCGAAGGCTTTGAACAAATCAAAACAGCGGTGCGCAGCATGGCTTTTGAGTAAGCCTGCGAAGACCGAACGGAGTTACAGCGTGAAAGGATGTTCAATTCTACTCGGTGGCCTTCTGGCCATTGCCGCGTCCGTGGCTTTCGCACCACACGCGCTTGCGGCACCCCAAGTCCTCAAGGAAATCCCGGCAAGCCTGTTGGGGGATGGATCACGGCAAAACGTGTTCGTTCTGGCGGGAGACGCGGACGAGGCATCAAACCGGTTGTTGATCGCGCCGGTGCAAGCGCGCAATGAGGACATATTGCTCGATACATCCAAGGCTTTGCCGCTGACGAAGAGTCAGTACTCGTCTGATCTTCTGGATAGTTTTAGCGTTCGGGTTTTCAACGGTCGGCCTGGAGCCATGACGGTTGTGGATCCACAAGAGGAAGAGGTTCTGGTCAAACAGCGGTTCATTGAGGCGGGGGACTACATTGCGCTGGTGACCAACGAAGAAGACAACGCTGTTTATAACTTCAATCTTTTGTTCACCTTCAATAACGGCTCAAAGCAGTTTGAGCTGAAGAAAGTGCTGCAAGTGGTCAATAACCACTACTGCGATCGCTCGCTTGTGAGCGTAGCGGAGCTGCCGATTGAGACGCTTGGCCCAACCACTCTGGCTTCATTCAACGGCCTTGAAGCGCTTGAAAAGTTGCGGGCTGCAAACGTTGGCAGCCCTCAGGGCGGTTATAAAAAACTGATGACAGTCGGTTCGGCTGACCTGCTGGATAAAGCGCTGGCGGCCTATCGAAAGGGCGACAGCAGCTCGTTCAAGGAAGTGATGAGTAATATGTTGATGGGAAATGACTCGCATGGCGAGTGCTCTCCGGAAAGTTATATCGTCGGAAAATACTACTTCTCGCAGAACCCTGGTTGGTCCAACGACGTCGGTTTTCTGCTGGGCGAGGCGGGTCACTACACGGAGTCTATCCAGTTACTGAATGCAGTGATTGCCCACACCCCGGAACGGACGGTGGCTTACCTGAATCTCGCAGATAGCTATTGGGCCATGAACGATAAAGAGCGGGCGGTGCCGGCGTACAAGCAATATGCATCGCGTATGTCGGAAGCAGGAAAGGCTTCGAAGATTCCCGCTCGGGTTGCTGAGCGCAGTGCCGGAGTATCCGGATCATGATCAAACTCAAGGCGTTCTTTGGGCTGATCGCAGGTGTTTCTTTGACTGCTTTGCTGGTTCCTGCGCATGCCCAAGAAACCTGCGATCCCGACAGCTTTTCCAATCCCGATTTGATCATTTGCGGTCAGCAGACTTTCGAGAAAGTCGACGCAGTGTTGAATGAGCAATACAAGAAAGCGCTGGTCAGTTTGGCGCCCGCCGACAAGAAGCAACTGACTGACGTGCAAAAGAAGTGGGTGCGCTTCAAAGAGGCGTATTGCGAGAATATCTATCAGTCGGCCTTGCCCGGTGCAGAGGCGCCCATTGAAAAGCTTGGGTGCCTGGTGCAAACAACCAATGCCCGGTTGGGGGAATTGGTTGCTCTGCAGACTGGGTTACCCTTGGACGGTTTTTATAAAGCTGCATCGGCCATGGCGGGGCAGGATCGAGAGAAAGGTCTGGCGGCTTCGATGGAGCGATTGGGGGGTGACAACTTTGACGAACCGTTATGGAGGCAATACGTCGATTGGCACTGCGAAATGAGTGAGCGTGTGTTCCGGGAGGACATCGCTAACTGCGCAGTGCGAATGCGTTTTCAATTACCTCTTAATCGTTGAAGGAATGAACGGTTTGAAAACTGCCTCAATGTTCTTTGTTGCGTTGCTGTTTCTTTCTCCGCTTGCCGCCCATAGCGAAGTCTCAACGCGGATTTCTTGCTTTCGCTCACTTGATGGAAAAAACATCAATTTCGAATTCAGAACCTATTTCGACACTGTCACTAAATGGGGCGGCGCAGGTGTCAGGTATAGCAAGTCGAAGAAAGCTATCCCCCTTGTCTATCGGAACACCGAGGACGAGGTCATGACTGAGGAAGGCCCTCATCAGTTCACGACGACGTGGGTAGAAGTTTCTGACGGTGTGGTGACTGGAGAATATGAGATGGCAACTCAGGGTGCGAGGGTGAATTCGATGCATTACAGGAATTACAAATCGGGTAAGCAGTACTCGTTCGATCAGGACATCACCATGGAGGCGACACCTGAGACCGGTTGCCGATGGTAAGAACGAATAGTTTCGAAAGGGGACTCAACGTCCCCTTTTTTCCGCCCGCGATTCAGCTACGGCTTGGCCTGATACTCCCGAAACTCAATGTGATCAAGCGTGCCTTCGACCATCAACCGTACGCCGTCCGCCATTCTGCTCAGGCCCAGTGCCATTGAGCGGCGGGGGCCGTCGAGGTCGTCGGCCAGGTTGGCGGCGAAGGCGCTGATGGACAGGAGGTCTTCGGAGGCGTTGGCCATGAGCGCTTCGGCGTCGGCGTTGGGGCAGAGGGCGAACAGGCCACCCAGGCGTTTTGGGCGTGGGGCGGTGGGTTTGAAATGGTGGTCGAGGGCGCGTTCGGCGGCTTCGTGGAGTTTCTTTGAATCGGGGGATTCGTAGGGGGAGGTTTCTGGTGTTTCTGGTGGATTGGGTGTTGGTTTGATCATGGATGTCATCCCTGGAGTTAAGACGCTGACACCGTTTCGCTTTGCACTTCGAAATAGGTGGCAGCTGTGCGTTGGTGTGCAAGACCGGTCCAGGTGCCCGGCAGACCCAAAGGTCTCCGACGCACAGCCGCCATAACGATCCGCGAGCATAGGAAAAGGCTCGGCGAAATGCCATTGCGATTGTGCACCTGAACCGGACTTGCACGTCCGAGTCACCGATTTTGCGGTGACACATAGAGGCTATCGACGATGGTCCAGCCTGCCTAGTTCACGGACAGCACCGCAGTTTGAAGGAGATTTCCCAAGGATTTGCGGGGTCGAGGAACAAGAAACCATTGCTATCGGCAGCTCCTACAGGAATGTGTTTCTTCAGGTGTAGGACGGGGGATGGTGTGACGCGGAGCGTCACGGGATGCATTCCCACGCGGAGCGTGGGAACGATCAGGTTCGGGGGTTGGGATTCGTGACTTGGTAGTCATCTGGCAGGAAAATCGCTACATCGTCTTCTATCAATCCAGGATAGTGGCGAATCCGTCCGAATCCCTTACACTCCCCCGGCCGTTCATTTTCCTTTTGAGGCTGTGCGCATGAAATTTCGTTTTCTTCTGTGGATGCTGGGTCTGTTGATGGGTAAGGCCAGTCGGACAAATCCTGCATTCCAGCAGCAGTTGGGTGACAAGGATCTGGTGTTTCAGCTACAGACTCTGGACGGGAAAGTGGCGCGGCATTTCGTGGTGAAGGACCAGCGCATTACCAGCAAGTCCGGGGTGGTGGCGGAGCCGGCGTTTGCGATTGCGTTCAAGGACGCGGCGTTCGGGTTTGCCACGATGCAGGCGAAGAACAAGCAACTGGCGTTCATGCAGGGGATTCAGGACAAGTCGATTCAGCTCAAGGGCAACCCGGCGCTGGTCATGTGGTTTCAGGGGTTGATGAAGTATTTGAAGCCTAGGAAGGCCAAGCCGAAGTCATAGGGCTTTCAGGTAGCTTGCCGGGACAGTTCAGCGTTTTCAGCTGTCCGGTTCAGGGGGCTCGGCGTCCAGTGGCTGGCCCCGGTACGTCTTGTAGATCTGCTGGACTTTCGGGTTGTCCAGCTTCTCGTAAGCGATGTCTTCCTTGTCCAGGCCATCCAGGCCTCTGATGCCACTGATGGTCTCTGGCCATTCGTCACGACTGGATATATCGACTACGAACGGGTTGAGGTAGTTATCGAGATGCCTTTCGCGAGGTTCTCGGATCTCGTCGCTGAGTGCCCGCAAGTAGTCGTCTTTGTTTGTTCTTGACCAGTCGATGGCGAACCCGGCTCGATAACAGAGTTCCATGAAGACCAATAGAATCGCGCGTCCATTGCCGTCCAGGAAGGGGTGTGCGAAAGCCAGTTGGCCCATCACTCCACCGGGATGGTCTCTGAAGCGTTTTTTGTCTGATGCGAGCTTGAGCGCATAGTCGACAGACATTTTGATGGAGTCCGGGCGCTCGAAGACGGTGCTGCGAGGGTCGTCGAGAGAGCCCTTGAAGACTGCCAGGTGAGGGACAAGCTCGTTCCGGTCTTTTCCTGCCCAGTGATAGAAGCCGGAGAACAGGATTTCGTGAACCTTGAGTACAGTCTGGTAATCGATTGGCTTTTTCTTGGCCAGATAGGCAAGCGCCTCTTCGATACTCAATTCGAACGAAAGATGCTCTGACTCTTTTACTTCAACGGGATCTTTCAGTTGCAGCGAGTTTTGAAGATATCCAGCCTTGTCGAAGTCGCCGAATGGATCAAAAGTCATGCGCTACGTTTCTGTGCACGCCTTTCCTGAAGATAGCGCCCTTGGAGCGCCAGGATTTCAGATTTGCTCAGAACGCCTTTTCTCTTGAGATTGACGAGCAGCTGTTCGATGCCATCCAGCTCGACGACATCGCCAGACAAGCGGGTAATACCCACGGCCATACGACTCATGCCGTCACGACTGGCTGTAACCTTGTTGTCTTTGGCAAGCTTGCGCACTTCGCTTGCAACGCTGACAGCATCTGTTTGGGTCATCGGAAATTCCTCTGAATGCCGTCAAATCATAGCAGGGCGCTTGTTTGCTGTCGTTGCTGGCAAAGTGGCCGAAATCTGTGGAGCCAGGGCCCAATCTGCAATCAAAACAGGCCCTGGTTGACGTTCCGAAGAATGCTTTAAGCCTGGCTGAACTGCGAAGCCAGTTCACGCAGCAGCACTTCCGCCTCAAGCACTTTGCTGACAACGTCATTGGCCTTGTCGCGGCTCAGGCCAACACGTTCCAGCAGCGCATCCGGAATGTCTTCATCCGGGCCGGAGCCGATCCCGCGACTGCGCAACAGGCGCACGGCCAGGCAGACGAGGTTCGGGTATTCGGCGTAGGCGCCGTCGTAGTTCGGGTCGTGCTGGAAGCGCAGGGCGGTGGCCAGTTCGTCCGGCATGTCCCAGTAGCGCATCAGCCAGGAGCCGATCTGTTCGCGGCTGATGCCCAGCAGGTGTTGCTCGACATAGCTGTGGCACAGGTGCGGGTTGACCTCCAGGTGGCGGCAGATCAGCGAGAAGTGTGGCGGGAACACGTGGGCCAGCAGCAGGTAGCCGAAGTTGTGCAGCAGGCCGGCGAGGTAGGTCAGGCCGGATTCCGGGCGCTGGGCACGCGGCATGGCGCGGGTCAGGCCTTCGATGACGGCGGCGGTGTAGATCGATTGCTGCCAGTACGGCGTGGTGTGCTGCGGGTGGTCTTTCGGCAGGCTCAGGGTCTTGCCGAGGGCCAGGCCCAGCGCCAGGTTGATCACCAGATCGAAGCCCAGCACGCGGACGATCGCGTCTTCCACCGAACGGATCTTGCCCGGCGAGGCGTAGTACGGCGACGCCGCCCAGCTCACCACTTGCGCGGCCAGTGCCGGGTCGGTTTCGACCACGCCGGTGATGTCGTCGATGGTGGCGTTCGGGTCGACGCGCAGCTTGATGATTTTTTGTGCGGTTTCCGCCAGCGGCGGAATTTCGATGGTCGCTTCCAGACGCTGCTGGATGCGTCGCGCGGTGAACGCCTGCACGGCCTGGGTGATTTCCTCGCGGTCATCGTCCGGGCGGTCGAGGTTCGGGCGGATGCTGCTCAGGGCTTCGCCGAAGTTGGCGGCGCTGGCCTTGGTCAGCATGGTCTTGAAGTCTTCGCTGGCGATTTCCAGCAGCAGGCCCGGCTCGCCGGAGTTGATCAGCAACTTCGGCTCGCGCAGCAGGCCTTCTTCGTAGAGGCACGGCGAGCTGGTCAGCGCCGGCAGGCCCGGCAGCAGGCTCAGGCTGTGTTTGCCGAGCATCTTTTCCAGGCGCTCGGTGGACACGGCGGTCAGGCGACGGCCCGTCAGCTCGGCGAGGCGGTTGAGATCCAGCAACTGGCTCTGTGGAAACAGCACCATCAGCGCACCGACCGCGTCGTCCAGCAACACCGCCTGCACTTTGCGCGAGGCGTTGAGGCCGTGGTGGTCGAGCACTTCTTCGTAGGCGACGCCCAGCTTGTTGAGCAGCAGCCGAATAACAGACGGAGCGTGCGGTGATTCGGGGGCGAGAGCAGCTTCGGTCATGGTCTGTATCCGTTTTTGAAACAATTGCAGGAGTATAACCAGCTTGGTTGGAACGAGCTGTCAGAAACTGCGACGGTGCTCACACTTGGCCGTATTGCTGCCCGTGTCGCAGCCAGCGGTCGAGCAACGGGCTGACGTGGGTAGGCCAGCGTTCGAGCAAGGCCTGGGCGGCATCGCGCACGGCGGGCAGCAGATCGGCGTCGCGCATCAGGTCCGCGACCTTGAATTGCAGCAGGCCGGTCTGGCGGGTGCCGAGCATTTCGCCGGGGCCGCGCAGTTCGAGGTCTTTTTCGGCGATGACGAAACCGTCGTTGGTCTCGCGCATGATGCCCAGGCGCTGGCGGCCGATCTGCGACAGCGGCGGATGGTAGAGCAGCACGCAATGGCTGACCGCGCTGCCCCGGCCGACCCGACCGCGTAGCTGGTGCAGTTGCGCAAGGCCCAGGCGCTCGGGGTTTTCGATGATCATCAGGCTGGCGTTGGGCACGTCGACACCGACTTCGATCACGGTGGTGGCGACCAGCAGTTGCAGGTTGCCGGCCTTGAATTCGGCCATGACGGCGGCTTTCTCGGCGGGTTTCATGCGGCCGTGGATCAGCCCGACCTTTAGCTCGCCGAGGGCGGCGGTCAGGTCTTCGAAAGTGGTTTCGGCTGCCTGGCAGGTCAGCTCTTCGGATTCTTCGATCAGCGTGCACACCCAATAGGCCTGACGGCCCTCGGCGCAGGCGCTGCGCACCCGTTCGATGACTTCGACGCGGCGGGTGTCGGTGACCAGCACGGTGTTGACCGGGGTTCGGCCGGGCGGCAGTTCGTCGAGGATCGAGGTGTCGAGGTCGGCGTAGGCGCTCATCGCCAGTGTTCGCGGAATCGGCGTGGCGGTCATGATCAGTTGATGCGGGCACATGCGCCCGCCGACACCTTTCTGCCGCAACGCCAGACGCTGCTGCACGCCGAAGCGGTGCTGTTCGTCGATGATCACCAGCGCGAGGTTCTTGAACTGCACTTCGTCCTGGAACAGCGCGTGAGTGCCGACCACCATCGGCGTGCCGCTGGCGATCTGTTCCAGCGCGGCGACGCGGTTCTTGCCCTTGAGCTTGCCGGCCAGCCACGCCACGTCGATGCCCAGCGGTTCGAGCCAGCGCTTGAAGGTGATGAAGTGCTGCTCGGCGAGGATCTCGGTCGGCGCCATCAGCGCGACCTGATAGCCCGCCTCCAGCGCTTGCAGCGCGGCGAGGGCGGCGACCACGGTTTTGCCCGCACCGACGTCGCCCTGAATCAATCGCAGCATCGGTTCGTGCTGGCTGAGGTCGTAGGCGATTTCATTGCCGACCCGCTGTTGCGCGCCGGTCGGGTTGAAGCCGAGGTTGGCCAGGTATTTCGCCGGCAGCTTGGTGGCTTTCGGCATCGCCGGCGCGCGCAGGGAGCGCATGCTTTCGCGCAGGCGCTGCTGCGATAGTTGGTGGGTCAGCAGTTCTTCGAAAGCCAGGCGATGCTGGGCCCAGTGATGGCCGAGGGCGAGTTCGTCGACGTCGGCATCGGCGGGCGGGTTGTGCAGGTAGCGGATCGCGTCGGCCAGCGGCGCCAGTTGATAGTCGCGGGCCAGTTCGGTCGGCAGCCAGTCGGGCAGGGTGGATGGCTTGAGCAGGGTCAGGGTCTGCATGCACAACTGGCGCAGACGCGCCTGTGTCAGGCCTTCGGTCAGCGGGTAGACCGGGGTCAGGGTTTCATCCACCGGTGGCGGTTCGTCGCCGTTGATGGCGCGGTATTCCGGGTGGTAGATCTCCAGCCCCGAGGCGCCGGGCCGGGCTTCACCGTAGCAGCGAATCCGCGTGCCGCGCTTGAGGCCTTCTTTCTGCGCGTTGCTGAAGTGGTAGAAGCGCAGGCTCAGTCCGCCGGTGCCGTCCTGCAAACGCACGACGAGGCTGCGACGCCGGCCCATGACCACGTCGGCGCCGCTGACGGTGCCTTCGACCACGGCGTCCTGTCCCGGCCGCAACGCGCCGATCGGCACCACGCGGGTGCGATCCTGATAACGCAGCGGCAGGTGGAACAGCACGTCCTGGAGGTTTTCCAGACCGACCTTGGCCAGTTTCTCGGCCATGGCTTCACCGACACCCTTGAGTGCGGTGACCGAGACCTGCGACAGCTCAGTCATGACGCTGGCTTAACCGGCCGTAACCGGTGCGGCTGGTTTGGCGACCGAGCACAGACGAATGGAGTCGGCGAGGATCTCGATGGCTTTCGGCCGTGGGAAGCTCGCACGCCAGGCGATGGCCACGGTGCGGAACGGCACCGGTGCCGACAGCGGGCGCACTTCGATCACGCCGGGGGCGTAGTGGTGGCTGTCCACCGCTGACAGCGGCAGGATCGAGATGCCCAGACCGGACGCGACCATGTGGCGAATGGTTTCCAGTGAGCTGGATTCGACCGTGGTGTGCTTGGCGCCGTCGTTGCCCTTGGTCAGGGTCGGGCAGGCTTCCAGCACTTGATCGCGGAAGCAGTGGCCTTCGCCGAGCAGCAGCAGGCTCTTGTCGTTGAGCAGCGCGGCGTCGATGGATTCTTTCTGGGTCCACGGGTGCTGGGCCGGCATCAGGACGTAGAACGGCTCGTCGTAGAGTTGCAGGGTCAGCACGTCGGCTTCGTTGAACGGCAGGGCGATGATGATCGCGTCCAGCTCGCCGTTGCGCAGTTTGTCGCGCAGCACGTGGGTGAAGTTTTCTTCGATGTACAACGGCATCTGCGGGGCGACCCGGTGCAGTTGCGGAATCAGGTGCGGGAACAGGTACGGGCCGACGGTGTAGATCGCGCCGACTTTCAGCGGGGCGGTCAGCTGGTTCTTGCCGGCCTGGGCCAGTTCGCGGATGCCCTGGGCCTGCTCCAGCACTTTCTGCGCCTGGGCGACGATGCCTTCACCGACCGGGGTCAGGCGCACGGCGCTTTTGCTGCGCTCGAAAATCAGCACACCGAGTTCGTCTTCAAGCTTTTTCACGCCCACCGACAGGGTCGGCTGGCTGACGTGGCAACGCTCGGCCGCGTGGCCGAAATGCTGCTCTTGGGCGAGGGTAACGATGTAGCGTAATTCTGTGAGAGTCATAGCAAGCGTCCATGAAGATGCGGGCCAAGCATACCGGCTGCAATCGATAGACGCACGTTATCAGACTGAGTGATGAATGCGACACCGGGCAATGCCGGTTTGCCGTGGATGGATAAGCGAAAGGCACCTTTCGGTGCCTTTTGGGCTGGATCAGGCCGGGCTTCGCGAGTGCGAATCAGCGGCGGCGCTCCAGCGAGTACACAAACGGCGCAACGATTTCGATCGCGCCATTGGTCAGCATGTCCGCCGGTGGCTTGGGCAGCGGCTGGGCGCGGCGGATCATTTCCAGGGTGGCCCGGTCCAGATCGGCGTTGCCGGAGCGGCTCACCAGTTCGAACGACAGCACGTTGCCTTCGCCATCAACCACGAAACGCAACCGGTTCAAGCCTTCCTTGCCCCGTGCCTGAGCGCTGGCCGGGTACTTCTTGTACTTGGCCAGATGCGCGAGCAGGGTGCCTTGCCAGCTGGCCTTGGCGGCCAATTGTGCAGGCGACGGGCCCGGTGCAGGCTGGGCGGATTTCTCCGTCGGGGCCTGAGTCGGCTGGGTATCGGCCGGCTTCTCTTCGGACGGTTTCTCCTTCGGCGGATCGGGCAGTTTCTTCTCGATCGGCTTCGGCGGTTTGGGTTTCGGCTTGGGCTTGGGGTTGGGCACCGCGATCTCGGCTTTCGGCGCTTCGGCCAGTTTCGGGATCGGCAGTTCCTCAACCGGAGCCGGTGGCTGCGGTGGCGTGACGACTTTCGGCGGTGCGGGCGGTGGCGGGGCCGGAACCGGTGCCAGCTCGACCATCATTGCCTGCGGCGGCAATTCGATGGGCGGGCGGACGTTCCAGTTCAGCGCCAGCGCGATGGCCAGCGCGTGAACACCCAGCACCACGGCCAGGCTACCGCTGTAACGCGTCAGCTTATGGCGCGTGGTGATCATTTCTTGACTGCGCTCTCGAGTCCGACCAGACCGACCTTCAGGTAACCGGCGGCGCGCAGGTTATCCATCACGCTCATCAGGTCGCCGTAATCCACGCCTTTATCGGCCTGGAAGAAGATCGTCGTGTCTTTCTTGCCTTGGGTCTTGGCGTCGAGGACTGCGCCGAGGGTTTCGGCTTTCACTTCGTCATCGCCAATGAACAGGCGCTGGTCAGCCTTCACGCTGAGGAACACCGGTTTCTCAGGCCGCGGCGCCGGTTTGGCGGTCGAGGCAGGCAGGTCAACCTTGATGTCCACGGTGGCCAGCGGCGCGGCCACCATGAAGATGATCAACAGCACCAGCATCACGTCGATGAACGGCGTGACGTTGATTTCGTGGTTCTCGGCCAGATCGTCGTCTGCGCCTTCTTTCAAATGCAGGCCCATGGCCGATTACCCCACTTTCACCATGTGCGGTTGCGAGCTGTTGCGCTCAGGCTGGTGGTCGAGGTCGCGGCTGACCAGCAGCAGCACCTGAGCTGATGCATCGGACACCTGAGCCTTGTAACCGGCGATGGAGCGGGCAAAGACGTTGTAGATGACCACGGCAGGAATCGCGGCTACCAGACCCAGTGCGGTAGCCAGCAGCGCTTCAGCGATACCCGGTGCTACGACGGCAAGGTTGGTGGTCTGGGTTTTGGCGATGCCGATGAAGCTGTTCATGATGCCCCACACGGTACCGAACAGACCGACGAACGGTGCGGTGGAACCGATGGTGGCGAGGACGCCGGTGCCGCTGCTCATGTTGCGGCCACAGGCGGCAACCAGACGCTCGAGGCGGAAGCTGACGCGTTCCTTGATGCCTTCTTTCTCGCGGGCGTTGGTCGACAGGCGCATTTCTTCCAGTGCGTCGTGTACCAGCAGGTTGGCGAGGGTGCCTTCCTTCGCGGCGGTGGCGCTGGCCTCTTTGAGCGTGGCGGCTTTTTTCAGGGCGGCAATCTCGCCGCGCAGACGACGCTTGGCGCCCATCAGCTCGAAGCCCTTGGCGATCCAGATGGTCCAGGTGATGATCGAGGCGATGGCCAGACCGATCATCACGGCTTTAACGATCACGTCGGCGTTCTGGTACATGCCCCATGGCGACAGGTCGTGGGCCATGCCCAGGGTGTTGTCGGCTTCGAGGACTTCCGGCGCGTCGGCGGCGCTGGCGTCTACGGCCTGCACCGGGTCGGTCGCGGCAGGTGCGGCGGCCGGAGCGCTCTGCTCGGTGGCGGCTGGCGCGGCCGGGGTTTGTGCGTCAGCGAAGGCGGCGGCTGGCGCCAGCATCAGGCTGAGCAGCAGGGCAGCCACGGCGCTCCAGGCGCGAGGTCGGTTGGTTGGCGAAGCGGAGTTTTGAATGCGTGTCATGCTGGCCGGACCTGAGATAGAAAAACGGTAATGCTCTTCCAGGCCTCGTGAGGCCGAGAACAAAAGTGGCGTGCATTATTGCAAGTAATTCTTGTTAACAGAAGTAATAGAGTTGCTTTTTTTCCTTCATTGCTAGCCGCTCGTCCTTTGCCGAGGCTAGTCTGTCGCTTTCCGATGGGAGATTTTTGATGTCCGCGCCTTCTGTTTTGATCGCCGGTTGTGGTGATGTCGGCAGTCGTCTGGCCACGCAATTGCTGGCTGCCGGCTTCCAGGTCTACGGCCTGCGCCGTGATATTTCACGTTTGCCGGACGGCGTTATCGGTGTCGCCGGTGACTTGTTCAATGAAGATTGCCCCGAGACCTGGCCGGTGGGCGCTATCGATTACCTGGTGTATAGCGCGGCGGCCACCGATCACGATGAGGTCGGTTATCGCGCGGCTTATGTGCAGGGTTTGCAGCATGTGCTGGGTTGGCTGAACGATTACGGTCAGGAGCCGGAGCGGCTGCTGTTCGTTTCCAGCAGCAGTGTTTATGGCCAGCAAAACGGCGAATGGGTTGATGAAAAATCCGAAACCGTCGCTGCGGGTTATTCCGGTCGGGTGATGCTGGAGGCCGAGCAGGTTGCGCTCAACAGCGGCATTCCTGCGAGCATCGTGCGCCTGACGGGTATTTATGGCCCTGGTCGTGAATGGCTGCTGACCCAGGTGCGTCGGGGTTATCGCGTGGCGGTCGATCCGCCGCTGTATGGCAATCGCATCCATGCCGATGACGCGGCGGGGTTGATGGCGTTTCTGCTGGAAGCGGCTCGCAGAGGCGGGGCGCTGGATGACATCTATATCGGCGTGGACGATGCGCCGGCGCCGCTGGCCGAGGTGGTAGCGTGGCTGCGTGAGTATCTGGGTGTCACCGAGTGGTCGGAAGACGAGAGCGTGCGTCGCACCGGCAGCAAGCGTTGCAGCAATGCCCGGGCGAAGGCGCTGGGATGGGTGCCGAAGTATCCGAGTTATCGCGAGGGGTATGCGGCGATTCTTGAGGGGCGCTGCTGATCTTCGGTCGTAAAAAAGGCGGAAGCAAATGCTTGCTCCCGCCTTTTTTGTCTCAAGCGCCGATCACTGCTTCTCGAGCAACCACTTGCGTTCACCCGGGGTGAACTGCGGTTGTTCGTCCGCCAGTGCCGTGTTCACGGCCTGCAGGATTTCCAGCTCTTTGCCCTTGCGAACAAAGATCCAGTTGTTGCCCTGGCCGTTCTGCTGCAACCACATGCTGTCGTTGCCGCTGCTCATCGATGCGCAATCGCCTGCGAGGCACAGCGCATAGCGGTCGGCACCCGGCAGGCCGGAGACTTGACCGTCCGCCTGGAACTGCACGGTGGCGCCTTCGCCCTGGCCGCTGGTGATCGTCCAGTTGCCGCCCAGATAAGCGGAATACAGCGCGCGTTCGAAGCTGGCGCCGATCGGTGCGCCGTCCGGCACCGGGATCTGTGCGCGGTCGAAGACTTGTTCCGGTTCATTTTCGTTGGCAGCTTGTTGCAGTTGGCCGCCGTCGCGTTTCAGCTCGCTGGCGGAGCTGCCATAGAAGTCGACTTTCCAGGCGCCGGACTGTTCGCCGAGCAAGCGACCTTCGACGTTTTCGAAACCGTTGGTGTAGCGGGCCTGACCGGCCTTGGTGTTGACGTCCCACTCCAGGTTCGGGCCGTAAGCCTGAAGCGCTTCGCGCAGGGGGCCGCCCTTGGCAGCGGCATCGATGGCGACCTGATTTATCCAGGTGCCGCTGATGTCACGGTCGGCAGGGTTGCTGGCGCAACCGCCGAGGAAAATGGCGAGCAGCGAGAGAGCAAGCGCTTTGCGCATGGTGGAATCCTTTCAAAACCTTTTCTTTACCGCAGAGCAGTCGGCGCGGCGTCTGAAGCCGCGCCGTGCGCATTACTCGATGACCAGAATGGCATCCATTTCAACCTGCGAACCCTTTGGCAGGGCTGCCACGCCGATGGCGGCACGCGCCGGGTACGGCTGGTCGAAGTACTTGCCCATGATCTCGTTGACCTTGGCGAAGTGGCTCAGGTCGGTGAGGAAGATGTTCAGCTTGACGATGTCCTTGAACGAACCGCCGGCGGCTTCGGCCACGGCTTTCAGGTTCTCGAACACCTGGACGGTCTGGGCTTCGAAGCCTTCGACCAGTTCCATGGTTTTTGGATCGAGGGGAATCTGACCCGACATGTAAACGGTGTTGCCAGCCTTGATCGCCTGGGAGTAAGTGCCGATGGCGGCCGGGGCCTTGTCGCTGGTGATAACAGTCTTGGTCATGTATGACTCCTTGTAATGATTGAGTTATGCACGCATGCGGGTGATGCGGATCACCCCGGTCAGGGCGCGCAGTTTCTTGATCACGCGGGCCAGGTGCACACGGTCGTGGACGCTGACCACCAACTGGACAACGCTGATGCGACCATCGCGTTCGTCCATGCTGATCTTCTCGATATTGCCGTCGGCTGCGTTGACGCTGCTGGCCAGCAGGGCGATCAGGCCGCGCTGGTGCTCCAGCTCGACGCGCAGTTCGACGTTGAATTCGCCGGTGACATCCTTGGCCCACGAGAGCTGGATGCATTTTTCCGGGTTGTGACGGATTTCGCTGATGTTGCGGCAGTTGTCCAGGTGCACGACCATGCCCTTGCCCGCCGACAGGTGACCGACAATCGGGTCGCCCGGGATCGGCGTACAGCATTTGGCATAGCTGAGAACCAGGCCTTCGGTGCCGCGAATCGCCAGCGGACCTTCCGGGCTTGGCAGTTGTTCGCCTTCGCCGAGCAGGCGGCGCGCCACGACGTAGGCCATGCGGTTGCCCAGGCCGATGTCTTCGAGCAGGTCTTCGATCAGTTCGAGGCGGTACTCGGTGAGCATCGCCTTCACGCGTTCGGCCGGAATCTGTTCCAGCGCGCTGTCGAAGCCGTTGAGCACCTTGTTCAGCAGGCGTTCGCCGAGGCTGATGGATTCGGACCGGCGTTGCAGTTTCAGCGCGTGGCGAATATGGGTTCGCGCCTTGCCGGTGACCACGAAGTTGAGCCACGCCGGGTTCGGCCGTGCGCCGGGAGCGCTGACGATCTCGACTGTGGAGCCGCTTTGCAGCGGTTCGGACAGCGGCGCGAGACGACGGTTGATCCGGCAGGCGATGCAGCTGTTGCCGACGTCGGTGTGCACCGCGTAGGCGAAGTCCACAGCCGTGGAGCCTTTGGGCAGCTCCATGATCCGGCCTTTGGGCGTGAACACGTAGACCTCGTCCGGGAACAGGTCGATCTTCACGCTCTCGATGAATTCCAGCGAGTTGCCGGCGCGTTGCTGCATTTCCAGCACGCCCTTGACCCACTGACGGGCGCGGGCGTGGGTGCCTTTCGGCTGCTCGTCACCGCTGGATTTGTACAGCCAATGGGCGGCGATGCCGTTGTTGGCCATCTCTTCCATTTCACGGGTGCGGATCTGGATTTCGATCGGGACGCCGTGCATGCCGAACAGCGTGGTGTGCAGCGACTGATAGCCGTTGGCCTTGGGGATCGCGATGTAATCCTTGAAGCGCCCCGGCAACGGTTTGTACAAATTATGTACAGCACCCAGCACGCGGTAGCAGGTATCGACCTTGTCGACGATGATCCGGAACGCATAGACGTCCATGATCTCGTTGAAGGCCCGACGCTTGCCGCGCATTTTCTTGTAGATGCCGTAAAGATGTTTCTGGCGACCGCTGACTTCACCCTGGATGCCGTCGATGGCGAGGCAGTGGCCGAGGGATTCTTCGATCTTGTTGACGATTTCCTTGCGGTTGCCCCGGGCGCGTTTGACGGCCTGGTAGATCCGCGCGGAACGCATCGGGTGCATCGCCTTGAAGCCGAGGTCTTCGAATTCGATGCGGATCGCGTGCATGCCCAATCGGTTGGCGATGGGTGCGTAGATCTCGAGGGTTTCCTTGGCGATACGCCGGCGTTTTTCGCCGGACAGCACTTCCAGCGTGCGCATGTTGTGCAGGCGGTCGGCAAGCTTGACCAGGATCACGCGAATGTCGCGTGCCATGGCCATGGCCATCTTCTGGAAGTTTTCCGCCTGGGCTTCAGCCTTGGTCTCGAAGTTCATCTGGGTCAGTTTGCTGACCCCGTCGACCAGTTCGGCCACGGTTTCACCGAACTGCGCTTGCAGCGCTTCCTTGGCGATACCGGTGTCTTCGATCACGTCATGCAGCATCGCAGCCATCAGGCTCTGATGGTCCATGTGCATGTCGGCAAGAATATTTGCCACGGCAAGAGGATGCGTGACGTACGCCTCGCCGCTACGGCGGCGTTGGCCGTCGTGGGCTTGTTCGGCGTAGAAATACGCTCGGCGGACCAGGTTGACCTGGTCGTTGCCGAGGTAGGTCGATAAGCGATCGGCGAGGGCGTCTATGCTCGGCATGATGTCTCCTGCCGTAGGCTGTGATCCCGCGCCGTGCTACGTCGACCAGGCATAGGCTTAGACGGCCTCGTTGGACTCGTCCTCGAACGCAGCGAAGACAGGGTCTTCGTGGACGATTTCCTGCTCGGCGATGAACTCGTAGCTCATCAGGCCTTCAGCGATTTCACGCAGCGCAACTACGGTCGGTTTGTCGTTTTCCCACTGAACCAGGGGCTCTTTGCCGCCGGTGGCCAGTTGACGGGCACGCTTGGTAGAGAGCATGACCAGCTCAAAGCGGTTTTCCACGTGTTCTAGGCAGTCTTCAACGGTTACGCGGGCCATGGTATTCCTCGGAGCGAATGCAATATGCGCGCTGCCCGGTTGGGCGAGCGGACTCAACAGTTTAAAAAATCACCAGCGATTAGGGAAGCGCTGATTTTTTGACCAGACTCTTCAACGCGCTGCAAGTGCCAATGTAAAGCCCTTGCAGCGGTTTTGGGAAGTGCTGTTTCAGCCCAGCAATTCAGCCAGCAATTTGCCGAAACGCACTTGCTGGCGTTTCTGTTGCAACTGATTGGCGCGGAAAATCGCCTTCAGATCGTCCAGCGCATGGGCGAAATCGTCATTGATGATCAGGTAGTCGTACTCGACGTAATGGCTCATCTCGCTGACCGCTTCACGCATCCGGCCGTCGATGATCTCGTCGCTGTCCTGGCCACGGTTGGTCAGGCGCTGGTGCAGGGCCTGCAGCGATGGCGGCAGAATGAAGATCGAACGGGCCTGCGGCATCAGCTTGCGCACTTGCTCGGCGCCTTGCCAGTCGATTTCCAGAATCAGGTCGTGGCCTTCGTCCAGGGTCTGCTGCAGGCGGCTTTGCGAGGTGCCGTAGAAGTTGCCGAAAACTTCGGCGCGTTCCAGGAAGTCGCCGTGCTCACCCATCTTCACGAACTCTTCGCGGGTCACGAAGTGATAGTTCACGCCATCCACTTCGCCCGGGCGCATGGCGCGGGTGGTGTGGGAAATCGAAACGCGGATTTCCGGGTTGGCGTCGGTCAGGGCCTTGACCAGACTGCTCTTGCCCGCGCCCGAAGGGGCGGAAATGATGTACAGGGTGCCGGTGCTGTGGGTCATGTCGGGGGTAGCCTTACTCAATATTCTGCACTTGTTCGCGCATCTGCTCGATCAACACCTTGAGGTTGACCGCCGCCTGGGTGCTGCGCGGGTCGAAGGCCTTGGAGCCCAGTGTGTTGGCTTCGCGGTTGAGCTCCTGCATCAGGAAGTCCAGGCGCCGGCCGGCGGCACCGCCGGACTTGAGCACCCGGCGAACTTCGATGATGTGGGTGCTCAGGCGATCCAGTTCTTCGGCCACGTCGCTCTTTTGCGCGAGCATGACCATTTCCTGTTCCAGACGCTGCGGATCCATCTCGGCCTTCATGTCGGCGAAACGGTCGAGGACTTTCTGGCGCTGGGTGGCGAGCATCTGCGGAACCAGTTCGCGCAGGGTCACTACATCTTCTTCGATGGAGGTCAGGCGATCGTTGATCAGGCGTGCCAGCTCCGCGCCTTCGCGCTCGCGGCCGGCCTTGAGGTCTTTCAGGCCCTGATTGAACAGGGCCAGCGCCTCGGCGTTCAGCGCCTGCGGATCGGAGGCGTCGGCCACCAGTACGCCCGGCCAGGCCAACACTTCCAGCGGGTTCAGCGCCGCCGGGTTCTTGATCAGGTCAGCAACGGTTTCGGCAGCGGCGACCAGTTGCGCGGCGCGCTCGCGATCCACCTGCAGCGGCTTGCCGGTGCTTTCCTCGGTGAAACGCAGGGTGCATTCCAGTTTGCCGCGCGACAGGCCCTGGCGCAGGGCTTCGCGGACAGCGCCTTCGAGGTCGCGAAACGACTCCGGCAGGCGCAAGTGGGGTTCCAGGTAACGGCTGTTGACCGAGCGCAGTTCCCAGCTCAGGGTGCCCTGGACGCCGGCTTTTTCGACGCGGGCGAAGGCGGTCATGCTGTGCACCATGGGGTGACCTCGCGATACAGATCGGCGCGAATTGAAGCTCCGCAGCTCGATATCAATGAATTTAAGCCGACTGGCAGCAAAGGCGCAGGATTGTAGCGCAGTGCGGCAGATGCGCCCAAACACACGGTGTGACAAAGGGCTGCAGGCCGTCGGCAATGCGCGTTTCAGGGCCTTCGGTCGTCGGCCGGATTTTTTAACGAGTGCCCAGGCGCGGTGCGCGGCTCTATAATGCTCCGCAGTTTTCCGTCCCCAGTACAGGTATCTCCTATGAAACGTCCTAGTGGTCGCGCTGCCGATCAGCTCCGCTCGATCCGCATTACCCGCAACTACACCAAACACGCCGAGGGATCGGTACTGGTCGAATTCGGTGATACCAAAGTCATCTGCACCGTCAGCGTAGAAAACGGCGTGCCGCGTTTTCTCAAAGGCCAGGGCCAGGGTTGGCTGACCGCCGAATACGGCATGCTGCCGCGCGCCACCGGCGAGCGTAACCAGCGTGAAGCGAGCCGTGGCAAGCAGGGCGGTCGTACCCTGGAAATCCAGCGCCTGATCGGCCGTTCCCTGCGCGCCGCGCTGGACATGTCCAAGCTGGGCGACGTCACCCTGTACGTCGATTGCGACGTAATCCAGGCTGACGGCGGCACCCGTACCGCGTCGATCACCGGCGCCATGGTTGCGCTGGTCGATGCACTGAAAGTGATCAAGAAGCGTGGCGGCCTGAAAGGCGGCGACCCGCTCAAGCAAATGATCGGCGCCGTTTCCGTGGGCATGTACCAGGGCGAGCCGGTGCTGGATCTGGACTATCTTGAAGATTCCGCTGCCGAGACCGACCTCAACGTGGTGATGACCAGCACTGGTGGCTTCATCGAAGTGCAGGGCACCGCCGAAGGCGCGCCGTTCCAGCCTGAAGAGCTGAACGCGATGCTGGAGCTGGCCAAGAAAGGCATGAACGAGATCTTCGAACTGCAAAAGGCTGCACTGGCCGACTGAGCAGGTTCGTAACCCGCAAGGAGGACACGATGAGTGATGAGCAAGAGTTGCTGCCCAAGCCGAGCCAGGAGGTTCGCCAATGGGCCATGTTTTGTCACTTGTCCGCCTTGCTGGGGATCTGGATTCCGTTCGGCACGCTGATCGGGCCGCTGGTCCTGTGGCAGATGAAGCGCGAGACCGATCCGTTCATCGACGCCCAGGGCAAGGAAGCGTTGAATTTCCAGATCACCGTGGCGATTGCTTCGATGGTCTGCTTCGTTCTGATGCTGTTGCTTATCGGGTTCGTGCTGTTTGGCCTGCTGGCCATTGCGGCGCTGGTGCTGACGATTATCGGCGGAGTGAAAGCCAACGAAGGCTTCCCTTATCGTTATCCGTTCACCTGGCGGTTGATCAAATAACGAACGATCGCCCACAAAAAAACCGACGGTGAAGTCGGTTTTTTTGTGTCTGCGAAAGGCCGCTTAGATGGTCAGCGTCCAGTCGTAGTCGACGATCAGCGGCGCGTGCTGCGAGAACCGAGGCTGACGCGGCAGGCGTGCGCTGCGCACGAAGCGTCGCAGGCCCGGGGTCAGGATCTGGTAGTCGAAGCGCCAGCCCAGATTCAGCATCTCGGCCTGTTCGTTGTCCGGCCACCAGCTGTACTGGTCACCTTCGCGGCTGACTTCGCGCAGGGCATCTACGTAGCCCATGTTGCCGACAATCTCGTCCATCCAGGCGCGTTCCGGCGCCAGGAAGCCCGGTGATTGCTGGCTGTCGCGCCAGTTCTTGATGTCGAGCTTCTGCTGCGCGACGTACAGCGAGCCACAATAAATGTACTCGCGACGTTTGCGCCGCTGTTTGTCCAGGTACTTGCCGAAGTCGTCCATGAGCTTGAACTTCTGGTTCAAGTCCTCATCGCCGTTCATCCCCGAAGGAAGCAGCAAGGTGGCAATACTGACTTTGTCGAAATCTGCTTGCAGGTAGCGCCCGTAGCGGTCGGCCGTCTCGAATCCGAGACCGCTGATGACAGCCTTCGGTTGCAACCGCGAATACAAAGCCACGCCGCCTTGGGCAGGGACTTCAGCATCGCAGGCATAAAGGAAGTAGCCATCCAGTTGGAAGGCTGGGTCGTCCAGTTCAAAGGCGGAGGCACGGGTGTCCTGCAGGCAGATGACGTCGGCATTCTGTGCCTGCAGCCAACTGAGCAAACCGCGCTCGACTGCAGCCTGAATACCATTGACGTTCACACTGATGATCCGCATAAATGGCCCCAAAAATCGCGTGCGTGTATGATACACGGCGTCAAGCTAATTAGCTAAATCCGTGGTATTTGGGGTTTTTTTCATGCAAGCGTATCAGCGCGATTTCATTCGTTTTGCCATCGATCGCGGCGTTTTGCGCTTCGGTGAGTTCACCCTGAAGTCCGGGCGCACCAGTCCTTACTTCTTCAATGCCGGCCTGTTCAACTCGGGTTCCGCGCTCGCGCAGCTGGGACGTTTCTACGCCGCAGCCATCGCCGAGAGCGGCATTCCGTTCGACGTGCTGTTCGGCCCGGCCTACAAAGGCATCCCGCTGGCGGCAACTACTGCTGTGGCGCTGGCCGAGCACCACAACCGTGACCTGCCTTGGTGCTTCAACCGCAAGGAAGCCAAGGCCCACGGCGAAGGCGGCAGCCTGGTCGGCGCGCCGTTGACCGGCGACGTGCTGATCATCGACGACGTGATCACCGCCGGCACCGCGATCCGTGAAGTGATGCAGATCATCGCTTCCCAGGACGGCGCCAAGGCTGCCGGCGTGCTGATCGCCCTGAACCGTCAGGAGCGCGGCAACGGTGAGCTGTCGGCCATTCAGGAAGTCGAACGTGATTTCGGCATTCCGGTCATCAGCATCGTGTCGCTGAACCAAGTGCTGGAATTCCTGGCAGACGACCCGCAGCTCAAGCAGCACCTGCCGGCCGTTGAAGCCTATCGCGCCCAGTTCGGCGTCTGATCGCAGCTTCAGGCAAAATAAAGACCCCGCTCAGCCAGGCTGAGCGGGGTCTTTTTATTTGCGCGAGCGCTTATGGACGCTTGCGATTGCTGATCAGCGTACCCACACCGGTATCGGTGAAGATTTCCAGCAGGATCGCATTCGGAACGCGGCCGTCGATAATCAGCGAGCTGCCCACGCCGCCCTGAACCGCTTCCAGTGCACAGCGAATCTTCGGCAGCATGCCGCCGTAGATGGTGCCGTCGGCGATCAGGTCGTCGACCTGCTGGGTGCTCAGGCCGGTCAGTACGGTGCCCGACTTGTCCATCAGGCCGGCGATGTTGGTCAGCAGCATCAGCTTCTCGGCTTTCAGCGCTTCGGCAACCTTGCCAGCCACCAAGTCCGCGTTGATGTTGTACGACTCGCCGTTTTCACCCACACCGATCGGCGCGATCACCGGGATGAAGTTGCCTTTGACCAGCAGGTTCAGCAGTTCGGTGTTGATCCCGACCACTTCGCCCACATGGCCGATGTCGATGATTTCCGGTTGGGTCATCTCCGGGGTCTGGCGGGTGACGGTGAGCTTCTTCGCACGAATCAGCCCGGCGTCTTTACCGGTCAGGCCGATGGCGCTGCCGCCGTGACGGTTGATCAGGTTGACGATGCTTTTGTTGACCTGACCCCCGAGGACCATTTCCACCACATCCATGGTCGCGGCGTCGGTAACGCGCATGCCGTCGACGAAGTGGCTTTCGATCGACAGACGCTTGAGCAGATCACCGATCTGCGGGCCACCGCCGTGCACGACCACCGGGTTGATGCCCACGGCCTTCATCAGCACGATGTCGCGGGCGAAGCCGGTTTTCAGCTCCTCGCTTTCCATCGCGTTGCCGCCGTATTTGATCACCAGGGTCTTGCCGACGTATCGGCGGATGTAAGGCAGCGCTTCGGACAGGACCTTGGCAGTGTTGGCGGCGGCATCGCGTTCGAGGGTCATTCAGGGCTCCGGGTGAATCAGCAATCAGAACGGTAGTTGGAGATCAGGTGCAACGCGTTTCAGTTGGGCATGGAACACAGCCTTGATGCGCTGCAGTTCCGCCTCGTCATCGGCCTCGAAGCGCAGCACCAGCACCGGTGTGGTGTTGGACGCGCGCACCAGGCCCCAGCCTTTGGCGTAGTCGACCCGCACGCCGTCAATGGTGGTCAGGTCGGCGCCTGGGCCCCACTGGGCATCGTGCAGTGCATCAATGATGCTGAATTTGCTCTCTTCGGTCACATGGATATTGATTTCCGGCGTGGAAATATCGTTCGGGAAGGTCGCGAACAGCTCCTCGGCCGAAGATTTTTCCTTGCTGAGGATTTCCAGCAGCCGTGCGGCGCTGTAAATGCCGTCGTCGAAACCGAACCAGCGTTCCTTGAAGAAAATGTGCCCGCTCATCTCGCCGGCCAACAGTGCGCCGGACTGTTTCATTTTCTTTTTGATCAACGAGTGACCGGTCTTCCACATTAGCGGCCGACCGCCATATTCCTTGATCAGCGGGATCAGGCGACGGGTGCATTTGACGTCGAAGATGATTTCCGCGTCCGGGTTGCGCGCCACCACGTCACGGGCGAACAGCATCAGCAGGCGATCCGGGAACACGATGGTGCCGGTGTTGGTCACCACGCCGACGCGATCGCCGTCGCCGTCGAAGGCCAGGCCGATGTCGGCGTTGGTTTCCTTGACCTTGGCGATCAGGTCGACGAGGTTCTCAGGCTTGCCCGGGTCCGGGTGATGGTTCGGGAAGTTGCCGTCGACTTCGCAGAACAGCGGGATGACTTCGCAGTTCAGCGCTTCGATCAGTTGCGGGGCGATCACGCCGGCTGCGCCGTTGCCGCAGTCGACCACGACTTTCAGGCGGCGGGCCAGTTTGATGTCCTGGACGATTTCGGTGGTGTAGCGGTCGAGAATCTCGACCTGGGTCACGCTGCCCGTGCCGCTGCTCAGGTTGCCGGTCTTGATGCGCTCATGCAGGACCTGGATCTGTTCGTTGGCGAGGGTGTCGCCGGCGATCACGATCTTGAAGCCGTTGTAGTTCGACGGGTTGTGGCTGCCGGTGAGCATCACGCCGGATTTGCCGGCCAGCACGTTGGCGGCGTAGTACAGCGCAGGCGTCGGCACCAGGCCGACGTCGCTGACATGGCAGCCGCTTTCGGCGATGCCGCGGATCAGTTCGGCAACCAGTTCCGGGCCGGACAGACGGCCGTCACGACCGACGGACACGTTCGGTTCGCCCTGGGCCAGGCTTTGGGAGCCAATGGCGCGACCGATCCAGTAGGCGGTTTCGCCATTGAGGAATTCCGGCACGGTGCCGCGAATGTCATAGGCGCGGAAGATGCTGTCGGGAAGCTTCGGGGCGACTTGGGCGGGGGTGCTCATCTGCAAAAATGCTCCATCTCGAAAGTGGCTGGACACACCGACGACTATTCGACGGCAAGCTCAAACTGAAGGGTATGACGGCGGTTTTCACAGAGAGTTCGTGGTGTGAAAGGGCCATGACGCCTCGTACGGCGTGGCTTTGGCCTGTCAATGCCTTGATTTTCAGCGGTAAAGCTTTCAGATGAATCTGCCTATTTTTATGGCGAAGGAGCAGGCTCCCTCGCCATAAAACCAATCACTTGGTGCCGGAATGGCCGAAACCGCCAGCGCCGCGTTCGGTTTCGACGAACTCTTCAACCATTTCGAAGTGCGCCTGAACCACCGGCACCAGCACCAGCTGCGCCAGGCGCTCGCCGACCGGCATGGTGAATTCGGTCTGGCCACGGTTCCAGCAGGACACCATCAGCGGGCCCTGGTAGTCGGAGTCGATCAGGCCGACCAGATTGCCCAGCACGATGCCGTGCTTATGGCCCATGCCCGAGCGCGGCAGGATCAGCGCGGCGAGGTTCGGATCGCCGATGTAGACCGACAGACCGGTGGGGATCAGCACCGTTTCACCCGGCTTGATCACGATGTCCTCTTGCAGCATGGCGCGCAGGTCAAGGCCGGCGGAGCCCGGTGTGGCGTATTGCGGCAGCGGGAATTCGGTACCGATGCGTGGGTCGAGGATCTTGGCTTGCAAAGCGTGCATGTAAATTAAACCTGGTTCAGACGTTCGGCGATAAAAGTGACCAGTTGGCGAGCGATCTTGCTCTTGCTGGTCTGGGCGAAAAGCGTGGCGTGCAGCGCACGGTCGATGACGCTGCAGGCGTTTTCTTCGCTGTTGAAACCGATGCTCGGGTTGGCGACGTCGTTGGCGACGATCAGATCGAGATTCTTGTCCTTCAGCTTGCGCGCAGCGTAGTCGAGCAGGTGTTCGGTCTCGGCGGCGAAGCCGACACTGAACGGACGGTCGGGACGGGTCGCGATGGTGGCCAGGATGTCCGGGTTGCGCACCATTTGCAGGACGAAGCCGTCGCCGCTCGTAGGGTCTTTCTTCAATTTTTGCGGGGCGACGACTTCCGGACGGTAGTCCGCAACCGCCGCCGAGGCGATAAAGATGTCGCAAGGGATCGCGGCTTCACACGCGGCGAGCATGTCGCGGGCGCTGACCACGTCGATCCGGGTGACGCGATCCGGCGTCGGCAAATGCACCGGGCCGCTGATCAGGGTCACGCGGGCGCCGGCTTCCACCGCCGCTTCGGCCAGGGCGAAGCCCATTTTTCCGGAGCTGTGGTTGGTGATGTAGCGCACCGGGTCGATGTTTTCCTGGGTTGGGCCGGCGGTGATGACCACGTGCTTGCCGGTCAGCGCCTGACGCTGGAAGCAATCCGCCGCGAGTTGAGCCAGATCGGTGGCTTCCATCATGCGGCCCATGCCGACGTCGCCGCAGGCCTGGCTGCCGGAGGCCGGGCCGAAGGTCTTCAGGCCACGGCTTTCAAGGAGTTGCAGGTTGGCCTGGGTCGCCGGGTCGCGCCACATGGCCTGGTTCATGGCCGGGGCGACGGCCACGATGGCGTCGGTGGCCAGCACCAGGGTGGTCAGCAAATCGTTGGCAATGCCTTGGGCCAGACGGGCCAGCAAGTCGGCGGTGGCCGGGGCGATCAGCACCAGATCGGCCCATTTGGCCAGTTCGATGTGGCCCATCGCCGCTTCGGCGGCCGGGTCGAGCAAGTCCAGGTGAACCGGGTGGCCGGACAACGCCTGCATGGTCAGCGGGGTGATGAATTCGCTGCCGCCACGGGTCATGACCACGCGCACTTCGGCGCCCTGATCGATCAGGCGGCGCACAAGGTCGGCGCTCTTGTAGGCAGCAATGCCGCCGCCGACGCCCAGAACGATGCGTTTCCGATACAGCCGCTGCATAGGTCTGCCTTTCATTTCGTTGGTGACATACGTGGCGAACCCCCTCCCCAGGGTGAATTCGCCCGCAAAAAAGATGGGCTACGATATCACAGCGACCGCTACGGAACAGCGGCGCCCACAGACAAGGAAGGTGTATGAGTATTCGCGATTGGCCGGCGGCGGAAAGGCCGCGGGAGAAGCTGTTGGAGCAGGGCTCGGGAAGTCTTTCCGATGCCGAGTTGCTGGCGATTTTTCTGCGCACCGGGGTATCCGGCAAAAGTGCGGTGGATCTGGCGCGACACTTGTTGAATCAGTTCGGCAGCCTGCGAGCGTTACTGGAGGCTGATCTCGGGGCGTTCAGCGAGCAATTGGGACTGGGACCGGCGAAATTTGCTCAATTGCAGGCCGTGTTGGAGATGGGGCGGCGACACTTGGCCGAGCGCATGCGCCAGAAAACGGCGTTGGAAAACCCGCAGGTCGTGCGTGATTACCTCAAGGCCATGCTGCGCCACGAGCCGCACGAGGTGTTCGGTTGCCTGTTTCTGGATTCCAAACATCAGGTGCTGACCTTCGAGACGCTGTTTCGCGGCTCCATCGACAACACGGCCGTGCACCCCCGGGAAGTCGTGAAGCGTTCGCTGGCCAACAACGCGGCGGCGGTGATCCTGTGCCACAACCATCCGTCGGGGAACAGCGATCCGAGTCAGGCTGATCGATTATTGACCAAGCGTTTGCAGAAGGCTTTGGAGCTGATCGACGTGCGGGTGCTGGATCACTTCATCGTTGGCGATGGCGAGCCGTTGTCGATGGCTGAGTGCGGCTGGATGTAGCTCCGAAGGGAGAATGCAAAACCCTGTGGGAGCTGGCTTGCAAGCGATGACGGCGGCACATTCAGCACAATGTTGTCTGTCAGTCCGCTATCGCTGGCAAGCCAGCTCCCACAGGTTTTGTGTTGTGGCGGATTACTTCAGGGTGACCTTGGAGTAATCCTGCCGCCCAAACGGGCTCACCGAGTAACCCTGCACGTCCTTACGCGTCAGCGCATATGCCGTCGGATGAGCCAGCGGCAGCCACAGCGCCTGCTGCTGGATCTGCGCCTGCGCCTGCTCATACAGCTTGGTGCGTACGCCTTGTTCGCTGGTGGTCTTGCCGGCGCTGATCAGCTTGTCCAGGTCGGCATTGCAGTAGCGGGCGAAGTTGGTGCCGGATTTGACCGCCGCGCAGGAAAACTGCGGCGTGAGGAAGTTGTCCGGGTCACCGTTGTCACCGGCCCAGCCCATGAACAGCAAGTCATGTTCGCCAGCCTTGGCGCGACGGATCAGTTCGCCCCATTCGATCACGCGGATTTCCGCTTGAATGCCGATTTCTGCCAGATCCGATTGCAGGAGCTGCGCGCCGAGGCTCGGGTTCGGGTTGAGCAGGCTGCCGGACGGGCGCGTCCAGATGGTGGTCTGGAAACCGTCCTTCAATCCGGCCTTGGCCAGCAGGGCCTTGGCCTTGTTCACGTCGTGGGCGTAACCCGGCAGGTTCTTCGCGTAGCTCCAGGTGTTCGGCGGGTACGGGCCGTTGGCGGCTTCGGCGGTGTCCTCGAACACGGCTTTCAGGTAGTTGGCCTTGTCGAAGGCGAGGTTGATCGCCTGACGCACTTCCGCTTTGTCCAAGGGCGGATGCTGGCTGTTGATGCCTACGAAAGCAGTCATGAACGCGTCAGTCTTTTCGACTTTCAGCGTCGGCTCTTGCTTGGCAGCCTGTACGTCCAGTGGTTTTGGCGACAGGGCAATCTGGCACTCGTTGCGCCGCAGCTTTTGCAGCCGCACGTTGGCGTCCGGGGTGATGGCGAAGATCAGTGGGTCCACCGCAGGTTTGCCGCGGAAGTAATCCGGGTTGGCCTTGTAGCGGATCGAGGCGTCTTTCTGGAACCGGGTGAAGACGAACGGCCCGGTGCCGACCGGCTGGCTGTTGAGCTTGTCGGTGGCGCCGGCCTTCAACAGCTTGTCGGCGTATTCAGCAGAATAAATCGAGGCGAAGCCCATGCTCAGGGTCGCGAGGAACGTCGAGTCCGGATGATCGAGAGTGAAGCGCACGGTCAGCGGATCCAGTGCGTCGATCTTCTTGATCAGGCTCGGCAACTGCATCGACTGGGCGTGTGGGAAGCCGCTCTGGGCGACTTTGTGCCACGGGTTGGCCGGGTCGAGCATGCGGTCGAAACTGAATTTGACGTCTTCGGCAGTCAGCTCGCGGGTCGGCTTGAAGTAGTCGGTGGTGTGGAACTTCACCTGCGGGTGCAGCTTGAAGACGTAGGTCAGGCCGTCGGTGCTGACTTCCCAGCTGGCGGCCAGGCTCGGGACCACCTTGCCGCTGGCGGTGTCGAAGTCCACCAGGCGATTCATCAGCACGTCGGCCGATGCGTTGGTGGTGGTCAGCGAGTTGTACTGCACCACGTCGAAGCCCTCGGGGCTGGCCTCGGTGCAGACGCTCAGGGCGGCGGCCTGGGCCAGTGGACTCAGTAACAGCGGGGCGAAGAGCAGGGGGAGGGCAGCGAGGCGCATGGTCGGCTTCCTTTACAGATCGAAGGCCCATCTGCAAGTGCAGTCTGGAAAAGGCCTACCCTAGTGGTCGCGATTGCAAATGACTATCCCCTTTTTGCATTTTCGGAGCTGCGCGGCTGAGGATTTGTCGGAACAGACGGTAGGAAAAGTCTCGATTGCGGGCATGGCCGATTTTCTTCGACGAATGGTAAAAATTGCCGGCAGCCTTTGCCCAAGGCGCTTGCGGCCGGGAAAAGCGGCTTTTTAGCCATTCTTTGCGCACGGAAAGTTGTTGCTCCGTGGTCTTTCTGGTATAAAGCAGCGCTCTTTTCTAGGGGCCCGGTTCCTTCGCTTGTAGGTGTAGCCGGTAAGACCTCTAAAGAATCGCGGCGCCTGGCGCCACAATGACTAGAGATTAAGCGGCCAACCCATGCCGGGTTGGGCATGTGGTTTTAGAGGGCTGAGGCATGTCTAGAGTATGTCAAGTTACCGGTAAGGGTCCGGTGACTGGGAACAACATTTCCCACGCAAACAACAAAACCCGTCGTCGTTTCCTGCCGAACCTGCAGCATCACCGCTTCTGGGTTGAAGAAGAGAAACGTTTCGTGCGTCTGCGCGTATCTGCCAAAGGCATGCGTATCATCGACAAGCGTGGCATCACTGTCGTGCTGGCCGAACTCCGCAAAGCTGGCAAGATCTAAGGGAGCTAATCATGCGTGAATTGATTCGTTTGATTTCGAGCGCCGGTACTGGTCACTTCTACACTACCGACAAGAACAAGCGCACTACTCCGGACAAAATCGAGATCAAGAAATATGATCCGGTTGTTCGCAAGCACGTGATCTACAAGGAAGGCAAAATCAAGTAATTGATTTTTCCCGACTTACGAAAAAGGCCCGTATCTCACGATACGGGCCTTTTTTGTGCCTTCGAATATAGATTTGCCAGCCGTTTAGCCAAAGCTGAATGATTCGATATTGCCTGCCTTATTGACCCTGATGACTATACGCTCAGGATTCAACTCGCGACTCATCAGATCCCTGGGGCCAATCACTTGCATGCGGCCGGTCAACTCGGTGATGTAACGTTTGACGCTCACTACATAGCGGCTGCCTGCCAAATGTCGAATTTGTTGCAGGACCTGTTCATTGGTCATGTTCTTTAATCCTTTTGATTGAATGTCGAGTCCGTCCGGGCCATTCAGTACTCCGTCTGGGCAGGTGCCCGGTGCGGTATATATTTATGTGCAACAAGGCCCCCACATTGCTGTGCAGGCCTTGTTGCAGGGGGGGCTTCAACCTCTGATCATCATTTGAAGATTTCAAACCACACGATCTTGTCGTCACGAGTCACGATTTGCACGAGCTGATACTTCTTCATGGCATTGTCTACTAACCTTTGCTTTTCGACACGAAAGCCGGTCAGCTCGGCGATGTAGACTTCTACCGACTCCACGTACGGCGTGCCGATCAAGTGGTGAATTTTGTTGAAGATTTCAATGTGGATCACGCTGCATCTCCTTATGCATGATTGAGACGTCCTTATGGACGACCCGATTTTCAATCCCTCAACGCCTGGTCATGCACTACTTAGTTATTTTTTTGCTTCGAAGATCACATAGACCTTGCGACAAGCCTCCAGCACTTCCCAGGTGCCACGGAAACCGGCCGGAATCACGAAGCGGTCGCCGACACGCAGAGTCTTGGCGTTCCCATCGTTGTCACGCAATACCGAAACGCCCTGCAGGATTTCGCAGTATTCGTGCTCGGTGTAATTCACCGTCCACTGCCCGACCGCACCTTCCCACACGCCGACACCCATTTGCCCGCAAGGGCTGTCGTACTGATTGAACACCGCCTGCTCGGGATCGCCCTTGAGCACTTTGGCCGGGTCCGGGCGATAGCGTTCGGCTTCGGTTGTGGTCAGGCTGATGTCGACGACGTTCTGGATGTTCATTGTTGTTTTCTCCCGTGATGACGGCGCGGTGGCTTGAAAGGGCCAAAGTCTATGTTGATTAAATTGAACGCCGCAAGGCGCTATAACCGCCTTATGTCAAATATATTGAAACAACCCCGGCCGCTGGTTTAGGGTGGCGGATGCCTTGGGCCGAAAAGCAGGCTGGCCGGGCAGTATTCCTGAGGACGACCGCGACGATCGCGGCGCTCGTATTGAACAAGAGGAGGACACTCGAATGACCACCCTGACTCGTGCCGACTGGGAACAACGCGCCCGCGACCTGAAGATCGAAGGCCGCGCCTTCCTCAATGGCGAGTACACCGATGCCGTCTCCGGCGAGACCTTCGAGTGCATCAGCCCGGTCGATGGCCGTCTGCTGGGCAAGATTGCCAGCTGTGATGCCGAAGACGCCCACCGCGCCGTGGAAAACGCCCGCGCCACGTTCAACTCCGGCGTCTGGTCGCGCCTGGCGCCGACCAAACGCAAAGCCACCATGATCCGTTTCGCCGGCCTGCTCAAACAGCACGCCGAAGAACTGGCCCTGCTCGAAACCCTCGACATGGGCAAACCGATCAGCGATTCGCTGTACATCGACGTGCCGGGTGCCGCGCAAGCGCTGAGCTGGAGCGGTGAGGCGATCGACAAGATCTACGACGAAGTTGCCGCCACCCCGCACGATCAACTGGGTCTGGTAACCCGTGAGCCGGTTGGCGTGGTCGGGGCCATCGTGCCGTGGAACTTCCCGCTGATGATGGCCTGCTGGAAACTCGGGCCGGCGTTGTCGACCGGTAACTCAGTGATCCTCAAACCGTCGGAAAAATCCCCGCTGACCGCCATCCGCATCGCCGAACTGGCAGTCGAGGCCGGCATTCCGAAGGGCGTGCTGAACGTGCTGCCGGGTTACGGTCACACCGTCGGCAAGGCGCTCGCGCTGCATAACGACGTCGATACCCTGGTGTTCACCGGCTCCACCAAGATCGCCAAGCAGCTGATGATCTACTCCGGCGAATCGAACATGAAGCGCGTCTGGCTGGAAGCCGGCGGCAAGAGCCCGAACATCGTGTTTGCCGATGCGCCGGATCTGCAAGCCGCTGCCGAATCCGCCGCCAGCGCCATCGCCTTCAACCAGGGCGAAGTCTGCACCGCAGGTTCCCGTCTGCTGGTCGAGCGTTCGATCAAGGACAAATTCCTGCCGATGGTGATCGAGGCGCTGAAAACCTGGAAACCGGGCAACCCGCTGGATCCGGCTACCAACGTTGGCGCGCTGGTCGACACCCAGCAGATGAACACCGTGCTGTCCTACATCGAGTCGGGCCACACCGACGGCGCCAAACTGGTGGCCGGCGGCAAGCGCATTCTTCAGGAAACCGGTGGTACTTACGTCGAGCCGACGATTTTCGACGGCGTGAGCAACGCGATGAAGATTGCCCAGGAAGAGATCTTCGGCCCGGTGCTGTCGGTTATCGCCTTCGATACCGCCGAGGAAGCGATCAGCATCGCC
The DNA here is from genome assembly GCF_002112915.1 of Pseudomonas sp. B34(2017). Taxonomy (NCBI): domain Bacteria; kingdom Pseudomonadati; phylum Pseudomonadota; class Gammaproteobacteria; order Pseudomonadales; family Pseudomonadaceae; genus Pseudomonas; species Pseudomonas sp. B34(2017). The sequence goes on from NZ_NEJA01000003.1 coordinate 324,381, forward strand.
AACGACACGCCTTACGGCCTGGCGGCGGCAGTCTGGACTCAGGACATTTCCAAGGCGCACCTGACCGCCAAGGCACTGCGTGCCGGCAGCGTGTGGGTCAACCAGTACGACGGCGGCGACATGACTGCACCGTTTGGCGGCTTCAAGCAGTCGGGCAACGGCCGCGACAAGTCGCTGCACGCGTTCGACAAATACACCGAGCTGAAGGCGACCTGGATCAAGCTGTAAATCGTTGACGGGAGCCTGAGTGAATCAGGCTCCCGAATCGAACGGAGATCCCTGTGGGAGCGAGCCTGCTCGCGATAGCGGTGTGACAGTCGACATCAATGTTGAATGTGACACCGCTATCGCGAGCAGGCTCGCTCCCACATTGGTTTTGTGTGAATAAAAATTATCCACAGGAGCGTGGACCATGCGTTGGGCGACGTATTTCGCCGTGTTGGCGTCTGTCTTGAGTGTTGGCCTGGCCCTCGGTGTCAGCATGCCGCTGGTGTCGTTGCGCCTGGAGGGCTGGGGTTACGGCTCGTTCGCCATCGGCGTGATGGCGGCGATGCCGGCCATTGGCGTGTTGCTGGGGGCGAAGGTTTCCAGTCATCTGGCCGCGCGCTTCGGCACGGCGAACCTGATGCGCCTGTGCCTGTGGGCCGGGGCGCTGTCCATCGGCCTGCTGGCGCTGCTGCCGAGTTACCCGATCTGGCTGGTGTTGCGGCTGATGATCGGCGTGGCTCTGACCATCGTCTTCATCCTTGGCGAGAGCTGGATCAATCAGCTGGTGGTCGAGCAGTGGCGTGGACGACTGGTGGCGCTGTACGGCAGTAGTTACGCGTTGAGCCAACTGTCCGGTCCGTTGCTGTTGGGCGCGCTGGGCACTGATCACGATTATGGTTTCTGGGTCGGTGTCGGTCTGTTGATCGTATCGCCGTTTCTGCTGCTGGGCCGCAGCGGTGCGCCGAGCAGCGAGGCCAGCAGCGTGACCTTCGGCGATCTGTGGGGCTTCGCTCGCGAACTGCCGGCCATCGCTTGGGCGGTGTCACTGTTCGCCGCGTTCGAAGCGATGATCCTGACGCTGCTGCCGGTGTATTGCCTGCAACAGGGCTTCACCGCTGAAATCGCGCTGGCGATGGTCAGCACCGTGGTGGTGGGCGATGCGCTGTTGCAATTGCCGATCGGTGCGCTGGCCGACTACCTGTCGCGACGGACCCTGTTCACCGCCTGCGCCGTGGTGCTGATGCTGTCGAGCCTGGCGATCCCGATGCTGCTCGACACCCTGCTGATCTGGCCGCTGTGGGTGCTGTTCGGCGCCAGTGCCGGTGGTCTGTTCACGCTTTCGCTGATTCTGATCGGCGAGCGTTACCGCGACGATGCGCTGGTGCGCGCCAATGCGCATGTCGCGCAGCTGTGGGGTGTCGGTTGTCTGATCGGGCCGTTGATGGCGGGCGCGGGCAGCCAGTGGATCAGTGGACATGCGTTGCCGTGGCTGATGGCGGCCGGCGCGTTCGGGCTGGTGATTCTGCTGTCGCGGCAAGGGGCGTTCGGCAAGGTGCCGGAGCCCGCTTGATGAGGCGGCTGGAGCGGGTTGCTACAGCATCCGCTCCAGTCCCACGGTGGTGCTGAACCACGCATTGAAGCGCCGCCACCAGTTGCCGGGCTCCTTGGTCAGCGTGTGCATCTGGCCATTGTCCTCGGTGACCCACACCACTTTTCCGTCCTGCAGTTTCGCTTCGTAGCTGAGCGCCGGCGCCATGCCCTGCAAGGCCAGTTCGCGCACGTGCGCCGCCAGTTCGGGGCTGTCTACCAGCACCCCGACTTCGGTGTTCCACAGCACCGAGCGCGGGTCGAAATTGAACGAGCCGATGAACGATTTTTTGCCGTCGAAGATCATCGCCTTGCTGTGCAGGCTCGAATCCGAGCCGCGATAGGACTTGCTGTAAAACAGGTGCGGGCCGCTGCCGTCGTTATCCCCAGGCTGGCGCCGCAGCTCAAACAGCTTCACGCCATGTTCCAGCAACGCCTTGCGATACGGCGCATAACCGCCGTGCACCGCCGGCACGTCGGTGGCTTCCAGCGAGTTGGTCAGCAGGCTTACCGACACGCCCGCATCGGCGCGGCCGGTCAGGTAGACCAGCCCCGGTTGTCCCGGCACGAAGTACGCAGAAATCATCACCAGTTCTTTGCTGACACCGGTGAGCTCCGGCGCCAGTTGGGTCGTCAGCAGCAATTGCGGATCGGGTTCGCCCTTGGCCAGCACCTTGCTCGGCGCATCCCACAACGCCTGATTCCAGGCCCAGATCAGCTCCCGGCGCCAGACGTCCATGCGCGGAGCGGTGCGGTAAGTCATCAACTGCTGATACAGCGCGTGATTCTGTTTGCGGGTCTCTTCCAGGGATTCTTCCAGGCGCGTGCGGGTGTTCTGCAGGTCTTTGGCCGTGGGTTTGCTGGAGAGGAATTCGTCGATCGGCTTGCTCAGGGCACTGTTCCAGTACTGGTCGAAACTGTGCCCGAGCTGTTCGGCGACCGGCCCGACACTGAGCATGTCGATGTCGGTGAAGTTCAGGTTGGGCTCGGCATCGAAGTATTCATCGCCCAGATTGCGCCCGCCGACGATGGCCACACTGTTGTCCGCCAGCCACAACTTGTTGTGCATGCGCCGATGTTGCAGCGACAGGTTGAACAGCCGCCCGGCCGCACGGGTCACGCCGGTGCTGCGCCCCAGGTGCAGCGGATTGAACAGACGGATCTGGATCTGTGGATGCGCCGCCAGTGTGGCGATGATGAGGTCGAGACCGTCGCTGGTGGTGTCGTCCAGCAGGATCCGCACCCGCACGCCACGGTCGGCAGCCTTCAACAATTCTTCCACCAGCATTCGGGTGCTGATGCCGTCATGGACGATGTAGTACTGCAAGTCGAGACTGCTTTGGGCGTTGCGGATCAGCTCGGCGCGGGCGGTAAAGGCTTCGGTACTGTTGGACAGCAGGCGAAAGCCGGACTGGCCCTTGTAGGGCGCCGCCTGGGCCTGGATCGAACGGCCGAATGCCGATCCGTTGGCTGGCAGGGTCTGGCTGGGTTCTCGTGGAACATCCAGTGAGGCGCACCCGGCGAGCAGCAGGACGAACATCAGTGCAAATGGCAGGGAATGTCTTGAGCTCAAGTCGGATCGTTCCGGGTGTGGGCGAGGTCAGGAGTATGGCACGGCGTACGCAGCGTGTTATCCGTTCGACGGTCAGTCAATCCGAGCCCTGGACCAGAGCGGCTTGTAGCTTATGACTGTCGGGCAAGCGAGAGTTCTTAAACGAATTGACGATTTTTCCGGCTCACATCAGCTACGCCTTGCAGCGATTTTTCCAGTGCTAATCGCGCCGTCGCCTTACATCACTGCCGGGAAACAATTGGAATAATGACAACGCTGATTTTGAGGCAGGAAGTTTCCTGTTTTACAGCAGAAGAAGCGCAGCTGGCTGTCATCTTTCGATTCTTATGGAGTGAGAATTTTCATGCGCAAGACCTTTCGTGCAATTGCTGTCGCAAGCGCCCTGTCACCGGCCTGGGTCATGGCCGACAGCGCGGATCTGACGATCACGGGCACCATTGTTCCGACCTCCTGTACACCGGCCTTCGCCGGCGGCAATACCGTTGATCTGGGAGACATTTCCGCCGGTTCGCTGAACCGGGATCGCCAGACCGAACTGCAGAACCGCAACATCACGCTGAGCGTCAGTTGCTCCGCAGCCGCCCCCATGGCGATCAAAGTGCATGACAATCAGTCTCATACGCAGCGGCCCGGGATTGTCATCGATGGCTACGACTGGGCCATGTACATTTACGGAATCGGTGAAGTGGCCGGGGCGAAGATCGGTGGCTACGGCCTGCGGTTCGGCACACCCACCGTCGACGGTCAGCCGTCGATGGTCATGTACAAGCAGGGCGACATGGCCAACTGGGACTCTCCCGAAACGGCAACGCTGGTCGGGAAAAACGCCGAAGGCGGCAACCTTCGGTACTCGTGGGGTGCTTCGCTGGCGGCAGGTCCGACGCCGGGCATTGTCCACACGTTCCCCATGACCCTGGTTCCCGTCATCGGCCCGTCGTCGAGCCTGCCGATCACCTCCGAGTTCGCACTCAACGGGTCGGCTACGTTCGAGTTGCTTTACCTCTGAGGGAATGCGGGTGGTTGTGCCGGGTTTGAGGCGCAACAGGGTTTTGCAGTGACTGCCGACAGGCTCGGCCTTTGTGTGGCCTGTCATTTCCTATCAACCTGATCGGCTGGCTCGTGGCCTGGCGGTGCTGCCGGCTGCGCGCTTGTCTGTGGACAACGACATGAACGGCTTCATGCGCAGCGCCATCATGAGTGTGCTGTTGGTGGTTTTATCGGAGCCCGGCCAGCTCCGGGCGGCGGGGATGGTTCCCGAAACGCCGGTATTGGTGCTCGACGAAGGACTGGGCGAGGCGGGGATCAATGTGTTCAACAGCGAGCCCCATCCGGCGCTGTTGCACACCTCTGTCGAGGACGTGCCGCAAGACACCGAACCCTTGCTTCTTCTGACGCCGCCGGTCGCCCGGGTCGAGCCCGGGGCCACACAGCGCGTGCGATTCATTTTGCGCAGCGCCGCACCGCTGAAGACCGAGCGTCTCAAGCGGGTGGTGTTCGAAGGCATCGCGCCGCAGGATGCGACGGGCAAGGCGCAGGTCAACCTGAGCGTGCGCCAGAACATCCCGGCGATCCTGCGTCCGGCGAAATTGCCGATCGACCGTGAGCCCTGGAAGCATTTGGTCTGGCTACGACAAGGCTCCGAGATAAAGGTCCGCAATCCCAGTCCGTATGTGGTGCGGCTGGGTCATTCGGTGATGTTGTTGCCTGGTGGCAAAGAGATGGATCTGGGGCGTACCTATGTGTTGCCTGGCGAGCAGCTGACCCTGAGCGGGACGGCTGAATCGAGCCGTTCACAGCTCCAGGTGCGACTGTTTCCAGTCACTACGTACGGTTTCGCCATTGCGCATTTCGACGCTCCGTTGGTGACGGATTGATGCAGCGATATTGTCTGGCCGGCGCGGCGCTGATGATCATTCTGAGTGCCGCTCCGATCGCCAGAAGCACCGAGCGTGTGTCCGTGCAGTTCAATCAGGATGTCCTGAAATCCCGCGGGCTGGACCCGCGTCTGGCCGAGTACTTCAGCCAGGCGCCGCGCTTTCGCGAGGGCGAGCAGGCGGTAGCCCTGTCGGTCAACGGCGTTCCCAAGGGGCGGTTGCAGGTCGTATTCGATGCCGAAGGCGAGTTGTGTTTCACGCCGTCACTGCTGGAAAGGGGCGGCATCAGAGCCACCACTCGAATCGAGTCGGCGGGTGGACCGGGATGTGTGCCGTTCGGTCAGTACGTTCCTGACGCGGTAGTGCAAACCGATCCCTCGCAGGGGCATGTCGCACTGCTGGTGCCCACCGATGCGCTGATGCCAGATCGCCCGGTTCGCCGCAGTTTCCTCAACGGGGGCGCGGCAGGCCTGTTCAACTACGACGCCTTGCTGCTTGGCAGTCGGTTCGCCGGCCAGTCCTCGCAGTTCCGCAATCTGAATACCGAGCTTGGGCTGAATGCTGCGGATTGGTCGTTTCGCAGTCGTCAGGTGTACAGCGATTTCGCCGGTCAGGATCGCCTCGAGCACCTGTATGCCTATGCCTCGCACACCTCGGAGCGCTATCGGGTCAACCTGCAATTGGGTCAGTTGAACATGGCTTCCCCGTTGTTTTCCGGCGAGGCCTTCAACGGCTTTCAGGTGCAGCCGGAACTGGCCCTGATGGCGCTGGACGATGACAGCTCCGGTGCGCGGGTAGAAGGGATTGCCTATTCCGCCGCCCGAATCGAAGTTACGCAGAACGGTGCGCTGATCTACACCACGGTGGTGCCCGGCGGCCCGTTCACCCTGGTCGGTTTGCCGTTGCTCAGTCAGAGCGTGGATCTGGAAGTGACGGTGCATGAAGAGGACGGGCAGCAGCGGCGCTTCATTGTGCCGGCGACGCAGTTGCGAGGCGCAATGACGGGGCGGGCGGCCGGTTATGGGCTGGCGGTCGGCCAAGTGCGACGCTATGCCGATGATGATCGTGATGCGCCGTCCTTCGCGGCTGCCAGCAAGGACTGGCGGCTGGGCCAGCGTGGGCAGGTCACGGCCGGTGCCATGCTCGGTACAGGTTATGAGTCGGTGGGCTGGGCGATACAGGGCAGCGTCGGCAATCGACTGGTACTGGGGGGCCGGCAGTTGGTTTCCCGGGCGCAGGATCAGGCTGCATCCGGCACTCAGTTGCAATGGACGGCCAGCGGTCCTCTGAGTGAAAGGCTGTCGGCGAGTGTTGCGCTGACCCGGCAGACTCAGGGGTTTCGCACACTCTCGGATACCACCTGGGACTCGCACAATGATCAGCCGTTTCAGCGGATGCGCAATCAACTGACGGCGAATCTCAGCACCAGCAGCCCGCTGTTCGGTGGTTTTTCCGCCAGCTATTCGCGGTTCTCCCTGTTTGACGGGACGGCCACTTCAAGAGTCGCCCTGGCCTGGTCGCAGAGCATTCGGCGAGCCAGTGTGACATTTACGGTTGAGCGCGATGTCGCGGGGGATTCGAACGATGCTCGCGGTACGGCAGCCTATCTGAGTGTCAGTCTGCCGTTAGGTGTCCGGCAGACGTTGCGCAGCTATGTGCGCAACGACGACGCGGGCGGCACTCGCAGCGGCCTGCGATTCAATGAACAACTGAGCGACACCCTGGCTTACAGCATCGGCGCCGAGCGACCGGATGAAAGTGGCGCCGGATTCAACGGGCGGGTCAATCTGTTGCCCCGCTACAGTCAGATGGACATGGGCTATTCGCGCAGCGGAGCCGGTAACCAGAACTATGACATCGGCCTGCGCGGCGGTGCGTTGCTGCATGGTGAAGGCGTGACCCTGTCGCCTTATCCGCTGCGCGAAACCTTCGCCTTGCTCAAGGCCGGCGACAGTGCGGGAGTCAAGCTCAACACCCCGCGCGGCCCGGTCTGGACCGATTATGCCGGGCACGCCGTGGCGGCGAGTCTGCCGGCGTACAGCAAGGGACGGGTCGAACTCGACACGGCCAGCCTGGGGCGCAATGTCGATGTGCACAACGCTTACCAGGAAGTCGAAGCCGGGCGTGGTGCGGTAGCGCACCTTGCATTCGAGATGGTCACTGCGCGGCGCCTGCTGTTACAGGCGCGCACCGCCGACAACGTGCTTCTGAGCAAGGGTGGAGCGGTTTTCGACGCGCAGGGACAGTACATCACCAACGTGCTGGAAGCCGGCACGATCTTTTTGCCCGATGTCCTGCCCGACACGATTTTGCATGTGGTGCTGCCCGATGGCAGTCGCTGCCGGTTGATCTATTGCATCGACGAACAACCCGACACGCAGTCGCTGTACGAAACGGCACAAGCCACCTGCCAAGCGGTTTAAGGAGTCAGTCACCATGCAGCATTTGAAAACCGGCATGATCGGTCTGGCATTGCTCAGTACCGCATTTATTGCCGATCAGGCACAGGCGCAGTCGGACTGTGCAGTCAGGCTGGGGCAGCCTTCCGTCGATTTTGGAGCGATGACGCGCGGTCAGTTGCTGCAACAGCCCATAGAGAATGACCAGTTGAGTTTCGGGCGCCGCCGGGTGCAGATCACCGTTCAGTGTGAGCGGACAGGACCGTTGCGACTCGACCTGGTCGCGCCAGCAGCGGACGCCGTCGACTATCGTTTTAGCGCCGGGGTGTTGAGGGTTCAAGTGGTGGCTGTCCGGGTGGATGGCAAGGCTGTGCAGTGGCTTGGTTTTGAACCGGGTGCGGCATCCGGTGCGGCTGTCTGGCCCGCCGGGCAAAGCCTGATTCCCGCGCGGGCGGGCGTTGCACTGGAAGGTCAGCGCATGGACGTCGAAGTGGAACTTGAAGGACGGGTAGGGTCAGCGCAGACCCGGGTTGCCGATCTGACCCGGTTCGGGATCGATCTGCGCTTTCAGGCGTACTGAATCTCGGACCCCGGAGACAGGGCGGTTCAAAGCATCCGACCACGGCAGCGTAGGATCCCGCCACCAAGCTCAAATTACCTATTAAACCAGTCGTGATTTCGCTGTTTAAGCGCTCCCGTTTCCTACAGATTTATCTCTCATAAGCCGCAATCATCAGCCCGCTTACTTACATACCAGGTTTGTAGGGAGTGGACAGTCATTTAATGGAAGATTACGGCTTATGAAAAAGACATCCCGTCTTGCGGTACTGGCTGCAGCGTTGCTGCCAGCATGGGCAATGGCAGAAAGCGTTGACCTGAATGTCATCGGTACCATTATTCCGACCTCCTGCATTCCGGCCTTTGCCGGTGGCGGCACGGTGGATCTGCGCAAGATTTCGGCGGCGACGTTGAATCCGACCACTCAGACCCTGTTGGCCGGTCGCGATGTGTCCCTGCACATCAATTGCGATGCACCGGCCCCCGTGGAAGTGTCGGTGCGTGACAACCGGGCCGGCACCAAGTTGCCCGGCATCAGTGATGGTGCCGGTCAGAGTGATCCGGCACTGTTTTTCGGGCTGGGCGAAATCAACGGTACGCCTATTGGTGGTTTCGCCTTGCGCCATGGCATTCCGGAGACCGACGGCAATGCCCAGACGCTGCTGACCCGAACACTGGCGGCCCCGGCATGGCGTGTGCCGACCAGCACACTGGTCAGCAATGCGCCGCAACTGTACTCGTGGGGCGACAATGCCGCGGCCGGTCCGGTTGCGGCTCGTCATCACGGTTTCCCGATGCACCTGCTGCCGATCATCGGCCCAAGCAACGCCCTGCCGATTGCCAACGAAATCCCGCTGGACGGCTCCGTGACGTTCGACATGTTCTACCTCTGATGACAGCGTCCCGGTGTCTCTCAGGCACCGGGACCGGCTGGCACAAGCGAGCGCGGTCCGGCATTTGCCGGGCCGCATCCAGGATTTCACGGATTATCCCGATGCTCATTTCTTTCAAGTCTGCTCTCAAGACTGCAGCGCTGTGCCTGTTCGCATGGCTTTCAGTGCCGCTGGCCCACTCCGCCGGAATGGTTCCGCAGACGCCGGTGCTGTTGGTGGAGGAGGGCATGGGTGAAGCGGTGATGAATGTGCGCAATACCGACACGCGCCCCGCATTGCTGCACACCACCGTCGAGAATATCGAGGACAGCGACGATGTACTGCTGGTCTTTACCCCGCCCATCGCTCGTGTCGAACCGGACGGCATTCAGCAAGTGCGATTCATTCTGCAAAGTCAGCAACCGTTGAAGACTGAACGCCTGAAGCGGGTGATCTTCGAGGGGATCCAGCCGGCCAGTGACGCCGCCGGAGCGCGGGTCACTCTCGGTGTCCGTCAGAACCTGCCGGTGATTCTGCGCCCCGCCGGATTGCCGGTGGAGCGCGAGCCCTGGAAACGGCTGAGCTGGTCAATAGATGCCGCTGGTGTGCAGGTCGTCAATCCGAGCCCCTATGTGGTTCGGCTGGCGAAAACCATTGTGCCTCTGCCGGGCACCCGCACGGTTAACCTGCCGAAGACCTACATCTTGCCCGGCGAGCGCCTGCACGTTGATTTCCCGTTGCACGCCTCGGCTCAGACGATGGCAGTGAGGATTTTTCCGGCCACCACCTACGGCTTTGCGGTCGACCATTACGACGCGCCGGTTACTCGCTGATGAAGGTCTGCGTTCGTTGGGGCGTGTTGCTGCTGGCGGTCAACGGCACGGTGCTGGCGGCCGAGTCACTGGAGTTCGACGCTCAAGTGTTGAGGGAACGCGGCATCGACCCTGCGCTGGCGGCGTACTTTCGGGAGGCGCCGCGCTTCGCCCAAGGCGAGCATTCCGTGGCGCTTGAGGTCAACGGACAGGCCAGAGGCCGTGTGCGGGTGTCGTTCAACGAGCGCGGAGAATTGTGCCTGCAACCCCAATGGCTGAACGCTGCCGGAGTACACCCGCCACCCTCGATGACCAAGTTGCGACCGGAGCAGTGCATGACGTTGGTGGAGGGATTTCCCGAAGCGGTCGCGTATCTGGATCCGGGACGCGAACGGATTGACCTGCTGGTACCGACCGACAGTCTGATGCTGGCGGAGCGTGCGCCAAACAACTTCGCCCATGGTGGTACGGCCGGCGTTTTCAATTACGACGCGTTGATGGTCGGCAGTCAGCATGAAGGCCAACACGACAGGTTTCAAAGCCTGGGCTCAGAGGTCGGCGTAAACGCCGGGGATTGGGTATTGCGCAGTCGGCAGTCTTACACGTCGACCTCCGGCAAGTCGCGGTTCGAGCACCTGTATGCCTACGGTGCGCGAACCCTTGAGGACGCCGAAGCCAGCCTGCAGGTCGGGCAATTGAATCTCGCGTCGACCTTGTTTGCCGGTGAACCATTCAACGGTGTGCAGATCCTGCCGGAAGCGGCATTCACCCAGTTGCGAACGGCGCAGGACGGCGCGCGGGGGCAGGTGGAAGGTGTCGCGTATTCGCCGGCCCGCATCGAAGTCCGGCAGAACGGCGTGATGATCTACACCACCATGGTGCCGAGTGGACCGTTCACGCTGCGAGCGCTGCCGCTGCTGAGCAATCAGATTGATCTGGACGTGACTGTGCACGAGCAGGATGGGCAGGCGCGGCGCTTGCGGGTGCCGGCGGCCAGTCTCCACGAAGCACAATGGGCCGGGCCGAGCGGGTTCAACTTCGCGCTGGGCACGGTGCGACGGCTGGGCTCGGACGACCGACAGACGCCTTCTTTCACGGCGTTCAGCAAGGATTGGGATTGGGGGCAGGCCACCCGTCTCACCGCCGGTGTGCTCGCGGCAACCGACTACCTGTCGACAGGCTGGGGCCTGCAACGACAATGGGCCGGCGGCTACGCACTGGGCGTGAAGCAGGTGCTGTCCGATGACCGCTCCAGTGGCGCGGGAGGCAGCCAGACGCAGCTGACGCTTAGTGCGCCGCTGTCCGAGCACCTGTCGACGAGTCTGGTTGCGGTGCGCCAGAGTCGGAATTTTCGCACGCTGTCAGACACCGGCTGGAATCAGGCGCTTCACCGGGCAGAGTCTCCCGGTCGCGATCACCTGGTGTTTTCTGTCACCGGTTCGGTGGATCAATGGGGTGCATTCGGGGCGACCTGGTCGCGATATTCGACCCAGGGTGAACCGTCGCAGTCGCGTCTTGGCCTGTCCTGGTCGCGTACATTGCCTGAGCGCATCAGCCTTTCGTTGAACCTGGAGCGTGCTATCGGCGATACGGCGCCCGATCGCCTGGGCAATTCCGCTTACCTGACACTGGGAATGGCGCTGGGTGGCCAGCGAAGACTGCGCGGCTATTTGCGCCGTGATGATCGATCCGGCCTGCGTCGGGGCGTGGCCGTCAGCGATGTGCTGGGGGAAAACCTGGCCTACAGCGCCAACGCTGAATACCGCGATGAAGCGGCAGCGAGCTATGGTGTGCGCTTCAATGCCCTGCCGCGCTACACCAGCCTGGACGTTGGTGTCGGCCAGCGATCCGGCGCGACCGATTACGACGTGGGGCTGCGCGGTGGTGTGGTGCTGCATCGCGAGGGCGTAACCTTGTCGCCTTATCCCCTGCGCGACACCTTCGGCGTACTCAAGGCCGGTGATCGATCGGGCGTGAAACTGAACACGCCTCAAGGGCCGGTCTGGACCGATGGCTCGGGCCACGCAGTCGCGGCGAGCCTGCCGGCCTGGTCGACGGCACGGTTGGAAGTCGACCCGCTCAGCCTGTCGCGCAACGTTGAAGTGCTCGACGGGGTGAAGGAAGTGCAGCCCGCCCGTGGTTCGGTGCAGCATCTGGACTTTTCCCTCGTCACCGTCCGGCGATTGTTGCTCAACGCCATGACCGTCGACCGGCAATGGCTGACCAAGGGGTTGAGTGTTCACGATGAGCAGGGCCGCTACCTGACAACGGTCCAGGATGCCGGAACGATTTTTCTGCCCGACGCAAAAGCGGGTCAGCGCCTACATGTGCAGCTCCCTGACAACACGCGGTGCGTGTTGCGTTTCCCGCTTCCCGAATCCCCTGAAGACAGCGCGCTCATCGAGCGGGTCGATGCCACCTGCGCGCCGGCCGAGCTGTCCTGAACGAGTGCATCTGATGAAATTTCTGCCGGTTTGGATCGTGTTGCCGTGTCTGGTATTTCAACAGGCGTTCAGCGCCGAGACGTGTCAGTCGAGTCTGTCGCCCGCGAGCGTGAACCTGGGTAGCGCAACGCGCGCCGACCTGTTGCAACGCACGGCGCTTGATGGCCGGGGCCCGGGCTTTGGTCTGCGCAGCGTGCACTTGCGGGTGCACTGTCCCGACGTGCGCTTGATGCGCTGGGCATTTGTCGCGCCCCCCGCCGATCCGCAACGTTTCCGTTGGGCGGCGGGCACGTTGCAACTGCGTATCGTGGCTGCTCGTGTCGACGGTGCGGCGGTGCACTGGCGCCTGGACAGCGGTCAACCGGTCGAAGGTGATTTCCTGCGACCGGGCATCCACGTTGTTCCATGGCGGGCGGACGCCGGTATACAGGGCAGTCTGCTGGAAGTGGAGCTGGAGCTGGATGCGCGGGTCGATGACGCCTCAAGCCGCCCCGTCGATCCGGTGCGGTTTGAAGGTCAGGGCGCCTTTATGGTGGATTAATCGGCCTCGGCCAACAGCTTGATCGCCGCCGCGCCAACCTTGCGCACCGCTTCTTCGATCAGTGCTGTGGGTTTGGCCGCGTAGTTCATGCGCAGGCAATTGCGGTATTTGCCCGAGGCGGAAAAGATGCTGCCGACGGCAATCTGTACGCCCTGATCGTGCAGCGCACGATTCAGTTTCAGCGTATCGAAACCTTCCGGCAGTTCGACCCAGAGCATGAAGCTGCCCTGCGGGCGGCTGGCGCGGGTGCCGGCCGGGAAGTAGCGCGTCACCCAATCGATCATCACGTCGCGATTGCGCTGGTATTGCGTGCGCATCCGCCGCAAATGCGGTTCGAAGTGCCCGGCCTTGAGAAATTCGGCGATGGCGATCTGCGGTTGCGGTGCCGTGGAGCCAGTGCTGATGTATTTCATGTGCAGCACCCGCTCGAGATAGCGGCCGGGCGCGACCCAGCCAATGCGCAGCCCCGGCGCCAGGGTCTTGGAGAACGAACTGCACAGCAGCACGCGGCCGTCTTCGTCGAAGGATTTGATCGTGCGCGGACGCGGGTAGGTGTAGGCCAGTTCGCCATACACGTCGTCCTCGATGATCGCCACGTCGAAGCGCTGGGCCAGGTTGAGCAGGGCGCGTTTACGCGACTCCGGCATGATGTAGCCAAGCGGGTTGTTGCAGTTGGGCGTGAGCTGGATGACCTTGATCGGCCATTGTTCCAGCGCCAGTTCCAGCGCTTCGAGGCTGATGCCGGTGAGCGGATCGGTGGGGATTTCCAGGGCTTTCATGCCCAGCCCCTTGAGGGTCTGCATCGCGCCGTGAAAGCTTGGCGAGTCCACCGCAACGATGTCGCCGGGTTCGCAGATTGCGTGAATGCTGGTGGACAGCGCTTCGTGGCAACCGGTGGTGACCACCAGATCGCTGGCGCTCAACTGGCAGCCGGAATCGAGCATCAGCCGGGCAATCTGTTCACGCAATTCGAGAGTGCCGTGGATGTTGTCGTAATACAGACCGGGCATGTCCTGACGGCGGCTGATACGGGCCAGTCCGCGCAGCAGCGGTTTCATGGTCGGTGACGAGATGTCCGGCATGCCGCGACCGAGCTGCACAACGTCCTTGCGCGGTACCGCGCGAATCAGTTCCAGCACCTGATCCCACTGGGAAATTTCCACCGGTCGTTGCGCCGGGCGCCCGACCGCCGGCAGTTCCGGCAACTCGCGACCGACCGGCACGAAGTACCCGGACTTGGGTTTCGGCGTGGCCAGGCCGCTGTCTTCCAGCATCCGATAGGCCTGCTGCACCGTGCTCAGGCTGACCCCGTGTTCGACGCTCAAGGCGCGCACCGACGGCAGGCGATCACCAGGACGGTAGAAGCCTTGTTCGATGCGGGTGCCGAGCAGTTCGGCGAGATTCACATAGAGCGTCATGGCACTGCCTCGATGCAGATGATTCGTTAAACCAGTACAGATGCGGCGTAAATCGACAATTCAGTCGCAGAGACAGCAAATCTGTATGGAAATAATACAGATGTGTTGAATCTGTAATGATTTTGCTCGCCCGCGCATCATGGAATCTCTGGCTACCCAAGTAAACAGGAGCAACGAAAATGAACGGCTTGAGCGATGTGCGGCTGACGTTACACAGTCAGGAACTGGAGGCAGGGCAACAGGACAATGCGCGCAACGAGAGCATGTGCAACGCGCCGTCGGGCCTGAGTCGCTGGGACCTGTTCTGGCATCGTCTGCACACGCGCAAGGCGTTGTTGCGCTTGACACCGGAACAGCTCAAGGACATCGGGCTGACCCGCGAGCAGGCGCTGGAGGAAGGGTTGAAGCCGTTCTGGCGGATCTGAGATCTGTATCAGGATCGTTCCCACGCTCTGCGTGGGAACGCCGCCCCGGACGCTCCGCGTCCGCTGTGACGCAGAGCGTCACTGGATGCATTCCCACGCAGAGCGTGGGAACGATCTCAGACCAACTCTTTGAGCCGATGCCACAACATCCCCAACGCCAACAGCGGCGAACGCAGATGCTTGCCGCCGGGGAATGTGATGTGTGGCACTTTGGCGAACAGGTCGAAGCCACCGCTGTGCTGGCCGCTGATAGCCTCGGCCAGCAGCTTGCCCGCCAGGTGCGTGGCATTCACGCCGTGGCCGGAATAGGCCTGGGCGTAATACACGTTCGGCTGCTCCGCGAGCCGGCCAATCTGCGGCAGACGGTTGGCGCCGATACCGATCATCCCGCCCCACTGATAATCGATCTTCGCTGAGGCGAGCTGCGGAAACACTTCGAGCATCTTCGGCCGCATGTACGCGCCGATGTCCTTTGGATCACGCCCCGAATAATGGCAGGCGCCGCCGAACAGCAGACGACGATCTGCCGAGAGCCGGTAGTAATCCAGCGCCACCCGCTGGTCGCAGACCGCCATGTTCTGTGGCAGCAGGGCGTGGGCCTGTTCTTCGCTCAGCGGTTCGGTGGCGATGATGTAGCTGCCGGCCGGCAGTACCTTGCCGCTGAGTTGCGGATTCAGCCCATTGAGATAGGCGTTGCAGCCGAGCACCAGGGTTTTCGCCCGCACCGAACCTTGCGCTGTATGCACCCGGACTTCCGGGCCGTAGTCGATGCGAGTGACCGCCGATTGCTCGAACAGCTTCACCCCCAGTTGCTGCGCTGCTGCGGCTTCGCCGAGTGCCAGGTTCAGTGGGTGCAGATGCCCGGAACCCATGTCGATCAGGCCGCCGACGTAGCGTTTGGAGCCGACCACGGTGTGCATCTCGTTCGCTTGCAGCAGACGGGTTTCGTAGCGGTAACCGAGGCCGCGCAGTTCTTCGGCGTCTTCGGCAAAACCTTCAAGGTCGGAAGGTTTGTTGGCGAGGTCGCAGTAACCCCAGGTCAGGTCGCAGGGGATCTGAAATTTTTCGACGCGCTGGCGGACGATTTCCACCGCTTCCAGGCCCATGAGTTTCATCTGACGTACGCCGTCGGCGCCGATCACGTTGGCGAACTGATCGAGGCCGTGACCGACCCCGCGAATCAGTTGCCCACCGTTGCGACCGCTGGCGCCCCAACCGATCCGGTGCGCTTCCAGCAACACCACGCTCAAGCCCCGTTCAGCCAGTTCCAGCGCGGTGTTCAGCCCGGAAAAACCGCCGCCGACCACGCACACGTCCGCGATCAGTTCACCTTGCAGCACCGGATGATCGGGCTGCGGCAGGCTGCTGGCGGCGTAATAAGAGGCAACGTGGGGTTGGCTCGCGGTGGCGTGGGCGCGGGCATTCATGGGCGTCATCCTGAGCGGGTGTCGAGAAAATTTGACGGAGCATAAGCCGCAGGCCCGAGGCCGGGCAACATTGGTCGGCCCGTGGTGTCTGGATCACGGCTTTTGCGGCACAATTGCCGCCTATTTCGCTCCGGTTACCGCTGCAATGAGCTGCAACAGTCAGAAAATCCGCACCCTGCGTCAGCAGATTCCCACGTTCGAATGCGTGCCGGGCTGTCATGACTGTTGCGGGCCGGTGACCACCTCGCCCGAGGAAATGTCCCGCCTGCCGCGCAAGACCCGCGCCGAGCAGGACGCAGCGATGGAAGAGCTCAACTGTGTGCATTTGGGGCCGAATGGCTGCACGGTGTATGACGAGCGGCCGCTGATCTGCCGGTTGTTCGGCACCACCCAGACCTTGCCGTGCCCCAACGGCCGGCGACCGGTGGAACTGATTCACCCACGGGTCGAGAAGCAGGTGTTCGAGTACATGGCTGAAAACCGGCAAGTGCTGGTCTGACTCTGATCGTTCCCACGCTCTGCGTGGGAATGCAGCCCGGGACGCTCCGCGTCCCTTCCAAAGCCGAACGCGGAGCGTGGGAACGATCCAGTGGGCAGGTACTGGTCTGAGCGATCAGTCCGGAATCGGCAGGCTCAGGCTCTCTTTCACTTCTTCCATCACGATGTAGCTCTTGGATTCGCGCACATGCGGCAGCTTGAGCAGGATGTCGCCCAGCAGCTTGCGGTACGAGGCCATCTCGGAAATCCGCGCCTTCACCAGATAGTCGAAATCCCCTGATACCAGGTGGCACTCCAGCACGTGGGGCAATTTCAGCACCGCACGTCGGAACTCTTCGAAAGTATCGCCGGATTTGTAGTCGAGACTGATCTCGACGAAAACCAGCAGACTACCCTTCAAGTGCTGCGGATTCAGGCGGGCGTTGTAGCCCATGATGATCCCCTCGCGCTCCAGGCGACGCACCCGCTCGGTGCACGGCGTGGTGGAGAGCCCGACCTTCTCGCCTAGTTCGGTGAATGAAATCCGCCCGTCCGCCTGCAGGATCCGCAAGATGTTGCGGTCGATCTTGTCCAGCTCACGTTTGGTCTGAGTGTTGGTACGCATAGGGGATGCGCCTCCGTGAAAAGGGTTTTTGCCGAGAATTGTCGCCAAATATAGGCGCTTATACAGTGAAAAGCACTGGCAAATCTTTTTTACACTGCGCGCATCATTGCTCTAACAACAGACGTACGCGGCACGCCGCGATGAGGGATACAAAATGCGCGTTATGGTCTTGGGTAGCGGCGTCATCGGTACCGCCAGTGCTTACTATCTGGCCCGTGCCGGGTTTGAAGTGGTGGTGGTCGACCGGCAGCCCGCCGCGGCCATGGAGACCAGTTTCGCCAACGCCGGCCAGGTTTCGCCGGGCTACGCCTCGCCGTGGGCTGCGCCGGGCGTGCCGCTCAAGGCCATCAAATGGCTGCTGCAACGCCACGCGCCGCTGGCGATCAAGGCCACCGCCGACATCGACCAGTACCTGTGGATGGCGCAGATGCTGCGCAACTGCACCGCCAATCGTTACGCGGTGAACAAGGAGCGCATGGTGCGTCTGTCCGAGTACAGCCGCGACTGCCTCGACGAACTGCGCGCCGAAACCGGCATCGCCTATGAAGGCCGCAGCCTCGGTACGACCCAGTTGTTCCGCACCCAGGCACAACTGGATAACGCCGCCAAGGACATCGCCGTATTGAAAGAATCCGGCGTGCCGTTCGAAGTCCTCGACCGCGCCGGCATTGCCCGCGTCGAACCGGCGCTGGCGGGTGTCACCGACATCCTCGCCGGTGCCCTGCGCCTGCCGAACGACCAGACTGGCGACTGCCAGATCTTCACCACCCGCCTCGCCGAAATGGCCACCCAACTGGGTGTGGAATTCCGTTTCGGCCAGGATATCCAGCGCCTCGACTTCGCCGGTGACCGCATCAACGGCGTGTGGATCGACGGCAAGCTGGAAACCGCTGACCGCTACGTACTCGCCCTCGGCAGCTACTCGCCGCAACTGCTCAAGCCGCTGGGCATCAAGGCACCGGTTTATCCGTTGAAGGGCTACTCGCTGACTGTGCCGATCACCAACCCGGCGATGGCTCCGACTTCGACCATTCTCGACGAGACTTACAAGGTCGCGATCACCCGTTTCGACAACCGCATCCGCGTCGGCGGCATGGCGGAGATCGCCGGTTTTGACCTGTCGCTGAACCCGCGTCGGCGCGAGACCCTGGAGATGATCGTCAACGACCTTTATCCTCAGGGCGGCAATCTGGCCGAAGCGAGTTTCTGGACCGGCCTGCGCCCAACCACCCCGGATGGCACGCCGATCGTCGGCGCCACCCCGTTCAAGAACCTGTTCCTGAACACCGGTCACGGCACCCTCGGCTGGACCATGGCGTGCGGCTCCGGTCGCTTGCTGGCTGACCTGATGGCGAAGAAAAAGCCACAGATCAGCGCCGAAGGCCTCGATATTTCCCGTTATGGCAACACCACCCAGGAGTCCGCAAAGCATGGCAATCCAGCGCCAGCTCACCAATGAGCGCATGAGTCAGATCGTCAGCCACAACGGTACGGTGTATCTGTCCGGGCAGGTCGGCGATGACTTCAACGCCGGTGTCGAACAGCAGACCCGCGACGTCCTCGCCAACATCGAGCGCCTGCTCGATCTGGCCGGCACCGACAAACAGCATTTGCTGTCGGCGACGATCTACCTGAACGACATCGAGGCGCACTTTGCCGGCATGAATTCGGTGTGGGATCAGTGGCTGCCCAAGGGCGCCGCCCCGGCCCGTGCCACCGTTGAAGCGAAGATGGCCAAGCCGAGCATCCTGGTCGAGATCTCCATCGTCGCCGCGTTGCCGTAACCCGTTGTAAAGATCCCTCTCCCGGTGCTGTTGGCGGTTCACGCCGTCAGCCAGCGCCGGTTTTTATTCCCATGACCGCCAAGAAGTCTGCTGCCATGCGTCCTGCCCGTGCCCTGATCGACCTTCAAGCCCTGCGTCACAACTACCGTATCGCCCGTGAAGTCACCGGTGCCAAGGCACTGGCGGTGATCAAGGCCGATGCCTACGGCCATGGCGCGGTACGTTGCGCCCAGGCGCTGGAGGTTGAAGCGGACGGCTTCGCGGTGGCATGCATCGAAGAAGCCCTGGAACTGCGTGCCGCCGGGATTCGCGCGCCAGTGCTGCTGCTTGAAGGTTTTTTCGAGGCCGATGAGCTGGCGCTGATCGTCGAGCACGATTTCTGGTGCGTGGTGCATTCGCTGTGGCAGCTCGAAGCGATCGAGCAGGCGGCGTTGAGCAAGCCGATCACCGTGTGGCTGAAGCTCGATTCGGGCATGCATCGCGTGGGCCTGCATCCCAAGGATTACCCGGCGGCTTACCAGCGTCTGCTGGCCAGCGGCAAAGTAGCGAAAGTCGTGCTGATGAGCCATTTCGCCCGGGCCGATGAACTGCACGAGCAGAGCAGCGCCGATCAGGTCGCGGTGTTCGAAGCCGCGCGTCAGGGCCTGGCGGCCGAAGTCAGCCTGCGCAACTCGCCGGCGGTGCTGGGCTGGCCGCAGATTCACAGCGACTGGGTGCGCCCGGGCATCATGCTCTACGGCGCCACCCCGTTCGAAGAAGCCAACGCCGTGGCCGAGCGCCTGCAACCGGTGATGACGCTGGAGTCGAAAGTCATCAGCGTGCGTGAACTGCCGGCCGGCGAACCGGTGGGCTACGGTGCGAAATTCATCACCGACAAGCCGATGCGCATCGGCGTGGTCGCTATGGGTTATGCCGATGGTTATCCGCGTCAGGCGCCGACCGGCACCCCGGTGCTGGTGGCCGGCCAGCGCAGCCGCATTCTTGGGCGGGTGTCGATGGACATGCTGTGCATCGACCTGACTGACGTACCGCAGGCCGGCCTCGGTTCGACCGTCGAGCTGTGGGGCAAGAACATCCTCGCCAGCGATGTGGCGAAGTGGGCGGACACCATTCCGTACCAGATCTTCTGCAACCTGCGCCGGGTGCCAAGGCTCTATTCCGAGGGTTGAAGCGCTAGCGGGGCCCAAGTGTTGTAAATACTGAACGCTGTCGCCATGATAACGCTCAATATTTCTACAACATCAGGAGGCTCCAGCCTTGGACGTCGGTGAACGACTGCAATCGATCCGCAAGCTCAAAGGGCTTTCCCAGCGTGAACTCGCCAAGCGCGCGGGCGTCACCAACAGCACCATTTCGATGATCGAAAAGAACAGCGTCAGTCCTTCGATCAGTTCGCTGAGGAAGGTTCTGGGCGGGATTCCCATGTCCATGGTCGAGTTCTTTTCCGAAGAGATCCTGCAGGAAAAACCGACCCAGATCGTCTACAAGGCCAACGAGCTGATCGACATTTCCGACGGCGCCGTGACCATGAAGCTGGTCGGCCGCGCGCACCCGAGTCGGGCCATCGCGTTCCTCAATGAAATCTACCCGCCGGGCGCCGACACCGGCGAAGAAATGCTGACCCACGAAGGCGAGGAAACCGGGATTCTGGTGGAAGGGCGCCTGGAACTGGTGGTAGGCCTTGAAACTTTTATCCTCGAAGCCGGCGACAGCTACTACTTTGAAAGTACCAAGCCGCATCGTTTCCGTAATCCGTTCGATGCACCGGCGCGACTAATCAGCGCAGCCACGCCGGCGAATTTTTAAACCAAGAGGCGCCAGGCCATACGGCGAAGGCACCCGAAACGTTTTTCCACAGCGCGATATAACCCCTTCGAATTTGGGGTTGTTTCAGTGAAGCGGGGTAACCGCTATACTTGCGCCCGCCTGCGAACCGTGGCCGCAGGCGTGAATAGCCACCATTGAGGGTGAACGCGTGAACCTAATTATGAAAATGCTGGCTGCACCAGCAACCGTACTGGCCCTCTGGGCTGTCAGCGCTCAAGCTGCGACGAATGACGACATTGCCAAGCGCCTCGAGCCGGTGGGCCAGGTGTGTGTTCAAGGGCAAGAGTGCAAGGGGATGGAAGTCGCTGCTTCGGCAGGCGGCGGTGGTGGCGCCAAGACGCCGGACGAAGTGATTGCCAAACATTGCAACGCTTGCCACGGCTCCGGCCTGTTGGGCGCACCGAAAATCGGTGACACCGCCGCTTGGAAAGAGCGCGCCGATCACCAGGGCGGCCTCGACGGCATCCTGGCCAAGGCCATCACCGGCATCAACTCGATGCCGCCAAAAGGCACATGCGCCGACTGCTCCGATGAAGAGCTCAAGGGCGCGATTCAGAAGATGTCCGGCCTGAAATAAGCCGCGCTTCTGACGAAAAAAAACCGTCTTCGGACGGTTTTTTTGTGCCCGCGATTCAGGCCTGAGGCTGTTCATTGCAGCAAACAACCGGCAATCTCGGTCGTACCCCTATTCACGGAACGGGCAGGAGGCTTCAGATGGTGCAGTTGTGTTCGATCGAACAGGCAGTGGACGACGTGCTGGCGAGGTTGCCGGTGCACATCCACATGGGTCTGCCGCTGGGGCTGGGCAAACCCAATCCCTTCGTCAACGCGCTGTACCGGCGGGTGGCCGGGTTGCCCGAACGGCAGCTGACGATCTACACCGCCTTGTGCCTCGGCCGTCCGGCCTTGGGCGATGGTTTGCAGAAGCGCTTCATCGAACCCTTCGTCGAGCGGGTGTTCGGCGATTATCCGGAACTGGAATTCCTCGCCGACCTGCACCGCGACAGCCTGCCGTCCAACATCCGCATCGAGCAATTCTTCATGCAGCCCGGCAGCCTGCTCAACAGCGCGCCGGCCCAGCAGGATTACGTCAGCAGCAACTACAGTCACGCCGCCCGCGACATCAACGCCGCCGGGCTGAACCTGGTGGCGCAGTTGCTCGCCAGCAGTAGCGAACATCCCGATCGCCTGAGCCTGAGCTGCAACCCGGACATCACCCTCGACCTGTTCCCGATGATCGCCAAACGCCGGGCGGCGGGGGAGACCATTCTGCTGGTCGGCCAGGTGCACACCGAGCTGCCGTACATGCCGGGCGACGCCGAAGTCGACATCGATACCTTCGACCTGCTGATCGACGAGAAGGACAGCAGCACGCTGTTTTCCACACCGAACATGCCTGTCGGCTTTCAGGATCATTTCATCGGTTTGCACGCCAGTACCCTGGTACGCGATGGCGGCACCTTGCAGGTCGGTATCGGCTCGATGGGCGATGCGCTGACCGCCGCGTTGCTGGCGCGTCAGGCCGACAACGCCGGATACCAGGACTTGCTGGCCGATGTGAACCTCAGCCAATGGGCGCAGTTGATCGAACGCGAGGGCGGCATCGAACCCTTCGCCAAAGGCCTGTACGGTTGCAGCGAAATGTTCGTCAACGGCCTGCTGGTGCTGGCCGAAGCCGGGATCATCCGGCGCAAGGTCTACCCGGATGTGCAGACCCAGCAGCAGGCCAACGCCGGGACCCTCGACGAGGCGGCGCAAACCGATGGCATCTCGATCCACGGCGGTTTCTTCCTCGGGCCGCGCAGTTTCTATGAGCGCTTGCGTGAGTTACCGCTGAGCAAACGCCTTGAATTCAACATGACTCGCATCAGCTACATCAACGAACTGTACGGTCAGGAAGAACTCAAGCGTCTGCAACGCCTGGATGCGCGGTTCATCAACACTGTGTTCACCATGACCCTGTTGGGTGCCGGGGTGGCGGATCAACTGGAAGACGGGCGGGTGCTCAGCGGCGTCGGCGGCCAGTACAACTTCGTTGCCCAGGGCCATGCGCTGCACGATGCGCGTTCGATTCTGCTGCTGCGCAGTTGGCGCGAATCCGGCGGCGATGTCAGTTCGAACATTGTCTGGGAGTACGGCCACTGCACGATTCCGCGGCACCTGCGCGACATCGTGGTCACCGAGTACGGTATCGCCGATTTGCGCGGCAAGTCGGATGCGGTGGTGATCGAAGCGCTGTTGAACATCAGCGACTCGCGCTTCCAGCAGGGCCTGATCGAGCAGGCGCAGAAGGTCGGCAAGCTGCCGAAGGATTTCCGTCTCGATCCGCGCTTTACCGACAACACCCCGCAACGCTTGCAGGCGATTGCCGCACGGCATCCGAACCTGTTTCCGGAGTATCCGCTGGGCTGCGATTTCACGGAGGTCGAAAAGGATCTGTTGCGGGCGCTGAACTGGCTCAAGAGCAAATTCAAGCTGACGGAGATTCTGGAACTGGGCAAGGCCGCGCTGGATGCGCCAGAGGCTTCACTGTATCCGGAGCATCTGGCGCGCATGCAGCTCACTGATCCGGAAGGTCTGAAGGAAGACCTGTTTCAGCGGTTGCTCCTCACTGGCCTCAAAGCTACCGCGCAATAACTCCAACACCCGAAGCAACTGTGGGAGCCAGCCTGCTGGCGATTGCTATCCGCCAGTCCTGAAGATGTTGACTGACACGACGCCATCGCCAGCAGGCTGGCTCCCACAGAGGTAATGCAGTGTTGCTTACTCGATGAAGGTAACCACGCCATCCTTCAGCGATTTCACGCGAGCCAGCGACTCGACGCGATAACCCTGCGAATCCAGCTCCGCACGGCCACCCTGGAACGACTTCTCGATCACGATGCCCAGGCCCGCGACGGTGGCGCCGGCCTGTTTGATGATCGAGATCAGCGCCTGGGACGCCTTACCGTTGGCCAGGAAGTCGTCGATGATCAGCACACGGTCGCTGCTGGTCAGGTGACGCGGGGAGATGGCCACGGTGCTTTCGGTTTTCTTGGTGAACGAGTAAACGGTCGCCGACAGCAGGTTTTCAGTCAGGGTCAGGGACTGTTGCTTGCGGGCGAAGATCACCGGCACGCCGAGGTTCAGACCGGTCATGATCGCCGGGGCGATGCCCGAGGCTTCGATGGTGACGATCTTGGTGATGCCGGAATCCTTGAACAGCGAGGCGAATTCGTCGCCGATCAGCTTCATCAGGGCCGGGTCGATCTGGTGGTTCAGGAAGGCGTCGACCTTCAGGACCTGGTCGGAAAGCACAATGCCTTGTTCGCGGATTTTCTGGTGCAATGCTTCCATGAAGCTGTCCTCATTTGGCGCTTTGTGCGCCGAAGGTCTAGTAAAAAGTGGTCAATTCTAGCGCTTTAACATCGCGCGTATATCAGCCAGTGCGCTGTTGCCCCGCACGGCTTTGACTTCGGTCGGTGTGTCGTCGTTGCCTTCCCAGGCCAGGTCGTCCGGCGGCAGCTCATCAAGGAAGCGGCTTGGCGCGCAGTCGATGATCTCGCCGTACTGTTTGCGCTTGGCGGCGAAGGTAAACGCGAGGGTCTGGCGCGCGCGGGTAATGCCCACGTAGGCCAGGCGGCGTTCTTCTTCGATGGTGTCGGCTTCGATGCTGGAGCGGTGCGGGAGGATTTCCTCTTCCATGCCCATGATGAACACGTAGGGGAATTCCAGGCCCTTGGACGCATGCAGGGTCATCATCTGCACGCCTTCGGCGCCGTCTTCCTCTTCCTGCTGACGTTCCAGCATGTCACGCAGGACGAGTTTGCCGATGGCGTCCTCGACGGTCATTTCGCCGTCTTCGTCTTTTTCCAGGGTGTTCTTCAAGGCTTCGATCAGGAACCAGACGTTGCTCATCCGGTAGTCCGCAGCCTTGTCGCTGGAGCTGTTGGTGCGCAGCCAGTTCTCGTAGTCGATGTCCATGACCATGCTGCGCAGGGCGGAGATCGGGTCTTCGCCGGCGCACTGCTCGCGCACCTTGTCCATGAAACGCTTGAAGCGCGACAGACGGTCGGTGAAGCGGCTGTCCAGATGTTCGCCCAGACCGAGTTCGTCGGTGGCGGCGTACATCGAGATCTTGCGTTCGGTGGCGTAGTTGCCGAGCTTTTCCAAAGTCGTCGAGCCGATTTCCCGGCGCGGCACGTTGATCACCCGCAGGAAGGCGTTGTCGTCGTCCGGGTTCACGATCAGGCGGAAGTAGGCCATCAGGTCTTTCACTTCCTGACGACCGAAGAAACTGTTGCCGCCGCTCAGACGGTACGGCACCTGATGGTGCTGCAGTTTCAACTCGATCAGCTTGGCCTGGTAGTTGCCGCGATAGAGGATCGCGAAGTCGCTGTACGGGCGGTCGGTGCGCAAGTGCAGGCTGAGGATTTCCATGGCCACGCGCTCGGCTTCGGCGTCCTCGTTGCGGCAGCGGATCACGCGGATCTCGTCGCCGTGGCCCATCTCACTCCACAGCTGCTTTTCGAATTCGTGCGGGTTGTTCGAGATCAGCACGTTGGCGCAGCGCAGGATGCGGCTGGTGGAGCGGTAGTTCTGCTCCAGCATCACCACTTTCAGGGACGGATAGTCGTCCTTGAGCAGCATAAGGTTTTCCGGTCGCGCGCCGCGCCAGGCGTAGATCGACTGGTCGTCGTCGCCCACCACGGTGAACTGGTTGCGTTTGCCGATGAGCATTTTCACCAGCAGGTACTGGCTGGCGTTGGTGTCCTGGTATTCGTCGACCAGCAGGTAACGCACCTTGTTCTGCCATTTTTCGAGGATGTCGGCGTGCTCTTCGAAGAGTTTCACCGGCAGCAGGATCAGGTCGTCGAAGTCCACCGCGTTGAACGCCTTGAGCGTGCGCTGATAGTGGGTGTAGACGATGGCGGCGGTCTGTTCCTTGGGGTTGCGGGCGTTTTCCAGGGCCTGGGCCGGCAGGATCAGGTCGTTTTTCCAGGCGCCGATCATGTTCTTGATCTCGTCGACGCCGTCGTCGCCTGCATATTCCTTCTGCATGATGTCGGTCATCAGCGACTTGACGTCGGTTTCATCGAAGATCGAGAAACCGGGTTTGTAGCCCAGCCGTTCATGTTCCTTGCGGATGATGTTCAGGCCCAGGTTGTGGAAGGTGCAGACCGTCAGCCCGCGTCCTTCACCTGGACGCAGCAGGGTGCCGACACGTTCTTTCATCTCGCGCGCGGCCTTGTTGGTGAAGGTCATGGCGACGATGTACTGGGCGCGGATGCCGCAGTTCTGGATCAGGTGCGCAATCTTGCGCGTGATCACGCTGGTCTTGCCGGAGCCAGCACCGGCGAGCACCAATAGAGGGCCGCCGACGTAGTTCACGGCTTCTTGCTGCCGGGGATTGAGTCGGGACATACGAAAATTCGGGAGTCGTTGACGAAATGGGCCGGCATTTTAACAGGCTCAGCGATTTGTGCTGCTCTCTCCGACTTGTGACGCAGCACGCGATTCAAATTTGCCGGTTTTGTTACTTTCACGCAGGATGCGCGGTGATTTTGCGGCTAATGTTCTCATTCGTGACACAAAATAACGTTTTGATAACCGTTGTCGTTTGGTCATTGGTTGCCGCAACGGCATAATGCCCGCCGCCCACATCATTGCAGAGTCTAGGGAGTCAGCTTGACTACGCCTGTCGAACCCTTGCGTTTGCTGCTACTGGCCGAAGAGCCAGCGTGGACAGCGTTATTGCGCGAGTGTCTGGCGCCGTTGGGAAGTACGGCGGTGCTGATCAGCGCGCCGAGCTGGGAGTCGGTCAGCAGCCTGTTCGAAGACAACCGCCACGCGGTGTTGTTGACCGTTCCCGCGTTGCAGCCGGCGCCCGGCCGTTGCAGCCTGCCGACGGTGTTGCTGTTGGAACACGAGCCGGCGACCGCGCCCGACGGCGTCAGCGACTGGCTGGTGTTCGATGCCCTCGATCCCGGCATGCTCCGGCGTTGCCTGCGGCATGTGCGCGAACGCGGCGTGCTGGAAAACACCCTGCAACGCCTGGCCGAACAGGATCCGCTGACCGGCATCGCCAACCGCCAGGGCTTCCAGACCCTGCTGACGGCGCGCCTCGCCGAAAACGACGGTCGCGGCCTGGCCCTCGGGCACCTTGATCTCGACAACTTCCGTCACGCCAACGACGCCCTTGGCCACCAGGCCGGCGACCGCCTGATCCTGCAAGTCGTCGCACGGCTGAAAAGTCAGCTGGAAGTCGGCGATCAACTGGCGCGCCTCGGCAGCGATGAATTCGCCCTGCTGATCGACACCCGCCGCGCCCCGCAACGGGCGGAATGGATGGCCGAACGCATCACCGAAGCCCTGGCCGAACCTTACTGGGTCGACGGCGAAAGCCTGCTGATTGGCTCCAGCCTGGGCATCGCCCATGCCCGCGCCCAGGGTGGCGCCGATCCGCTGATGTGGCACGCGCATATCGCCATGCAGCAGGCCAAGAGCACTCAGGGCTGCACCTTTCACATCTTCAACGAGCGGATCAACCGCAACGCGCGGAGCATGGCCGACCTCGAAAGCGAACTGCGCCGGGCCTTGCGTCGTGACGAGCTGGAGCTGCATTACCAGCCGCGCCTGAACCTGCAGGACGGCCAGATCGTCGGCCTCGAAGCGCTGGTGCGCTGGCGCCACAGCGAACGCGGCCTGCTACCACCGAGCGAATTCGTGCCGCTGGCCGAGCAGAGCGGTCTGATCGTGCCGCTGGGTTACTGGGTGATTTCCCGGGCCCTGCGCGACATGCAGGCGTTGCGCGAGCGCGGACTGCCGGCGCTGCACATGGCGATCAACCTGTCGTTCCGCCAGTTTCAGGACAGCCAGTTGCTGCCGACGCTCAGCCGTCTGATCGCCGAGCGCGGCGTCGAGGCGCAGTGGCTGGAATTCGAACTCACCGAAACCGCCGTGATGCGCCGCAGCGATCTGGTCAAGCAGACCATGGACGCCCTCGGTCGCCTCGGCGTGCGATTTTCGCTGGATGATTTCGGCACCGGGTTCTCATCGTTCGTGCACCTCAACAGCCTGCCGATCACCTTGCTGAAGATCGACAAGAGCTTTGTCGGCGGCATGGAGCAGCGTGAAGAGAACCGCAAACTGGTGCACGCGATGATCAATCTCGCGCACAACCTGCACCTGGAAGTGGTGGCCGAAGGGGTGGAAACCCGGGAGCAACTGGATCTGTTGCGCGGGTTTGGCTGTGATCAGGTGCAGGGTTACCTGATCAGCAAGCCGTTACCGTTGGCGGAACTGGTTGAATATCTGGTGGTTGACGCCAGCCAGCCGCCGCTGGGTATCGTGGTTTAGCCTCAAATCCCTGTGGGAGCGAGCTTGCTTCCACAGGGAAACTCATTCCGGCTGAGCGATCTTGAAGCCTTGAGATTGCGGCTCGAGCCGAATCATCCGCTTCATCTTCCATTCGAACGCCAGCGTCAGGCTCACCGCCGCGCAGGCCAGCCCCAGCGCCAGACCCCACCAGACGCCGGTCGGCCCCCAGTGCAGATGGAACGCCATCAGCCACGCCGCCGGCGCACCGATCAGCCAGTAGCAAACGAGCCCGACCAGGAATGTGGTCTTGGCATCCTTGAGCCCGCGGATGCAGCCCATGGCAATCGTCTGCGTGCCGTCGAACAGCTCGAACCACGCCGCCACGGCCAGCAGGCTGACGGCCAGACGAATCACCTCGGCAAACGCCGGGTCGTTATGGTCGAGGAACAAACCGACCAACTGATTCGGCAGCAACCAGAACACCATCGCAAACCCCAGCATTACCACCGCACCAAAGACGATGCCGACCCGTCCCGACATCCGCGCATCGTTCAATTGCCCGGCGCCGTAATGCTGGCCGACGCGCATGGTGATCGCATACGACATCCCCGCCGGAACCATGAATGCCACCGAGACAATTTGCAGGGCGATCTGGTGCGCCGCCAGTTGCGTGCTGCCCATGGTGCCCATGCACAGCGCCGCGAAGGCGAACAGCCCGACTTCCACCGCGTAGGTGCCGCCGATAGGCAAGCCCAGGCGCCAGAGTTCTTTCAAATACTGCCGATTTGGCCGCGACAGACCTTCGCGAAGCGGGTAGGCGTCATAGGCCGGATGCCGGCGAATGTGCCAGGCCAGTGCCAGCGCCATGCAGTTGGCAACGATCGCCGTGACCAGACCGATACCGGTCAGCCCCAGTTTCGGCAGGCCGAACAGGCCGGTGATCAGCGCGTAGTTGAGCAGGAAGTTGGCCACCGTACCGGCGAGGCTGATGACCATCACCGGCGTTGCCCGGCCGATGGCGCTGGTGAAGCCGCGCAGGGCCATGAAGCTCAGGTAGCCGGGCAGGGCGAAGGGCAGGGCGATCAGGAACTGCCCGGCGGCGTTGACGTTGGTCTCGGTCTGGCCGAACAGCAGCAACACCGGTTTCAAGTTCCACAACAGCAGCCCGGCACCGAGCGCCATCAGCCACGCCAGCCACAATCCGGCCTGGGTCAGTTTGGCGGCGCCGAGGATGTCGCCGGCGCCCTGACGAATCGCCACCAGAGTGCCGACCGCCGCGATCACGCCGATGCAGAAGATCGACACGAACGAATAGCTCGCCGCGCCCAGACCGCCACCGGCCAGCGCTTCGGGACTGAGGCGCGCCATCATCAGGGTGTCGGTCAGCACCATCAGCATGTGCGCCAACTGCGAGGCGATCAACGGCCCCGCCAGCCGCAGGATGGCCCAGAGTTCGGTACGCACAGGACGCTGCATGGCGTTCACATCCTTATAAAAGAGGGAGCAAGAGACCGTCGATTCTCAGGGTTTGGCGCAGGTTGCACAAAGGGATAAAAAGGATGGATGGCATGATTAAAACTCATCCTTCCGCGATTCTGCTAAGTTGGCGCAATCCCGCCATAGGAGCGCTGTGCATGTCCCGTCGTCTTCCCCCCTTGTATGCCCTGCGCGCATTCGAAGCGGCGGCCCGCCACAGCTCGTTCACCCGGGCGGCCGAAGAGCTGTCGATCACTCAGAGTGCAGTGAGCCGGCACATCCGCACGCTCGAAGAGCATTTCGCCTGCCGCTTGTTCCACCGCAGCGGGCGCAACCTGCAACTGACCGAGTCGGCACGTCTGCTGCTGCCGGGCATCCGTGATGGCTTTGCTGCGTTGGAACGGGCCTGCAATACCTTGCGCGCCGAAGATGACATCCTGCGAATGAAAGCCCCGTCGACCCTGACCATGCGCTGGTTGCTGGCGCGGCTCAGTCGTTTCAGGCATTTGCAGCCAGGCAACGAAGTGCAACTGACCAGCGCGTGGATGGACGTGGACTCGGTGGACTTCAACAACGAGCCCTTCGATTGCGCGGTGCTGCTGAGTGACGGACATTTCCCGCCGGACTGGGAAGCCAGCCTGCTGTTTCCGGAGGAGCTGATTCCGGTTGGCGCGCCGAACCTGCTCAACGATCAGCCGTGGGACGTGGCGCGGCTGGCCAGCGCCGAGCTGCTGCACCCGACGCCGGATCGCCGCGACTGGCGCAGTTGGCTGGAACACATGGGGCTGTCGGATCAGGTGTCGCTCAAGGGCGGGCAGGTGTTCGACACCCTGGAGCTGGGCATGATCGCGGCAGCCAGGGGCTATGGGGTGTCCATGGGCGATTTGCTGATGGTGGCCGAGGATGTCGCGCAAGGGCGCCTGAGTCTGCCGTGGCCGACGGCGGTCGCCAGCGGATTGAATTATTACCTGGTATGGCCAAAGACCCGCCCCGGAGGTGAACGTTTGCGCCGCCTCAGCGACTTCCTGCAAGGCGAAGTCCGCGCCATGACGCTGCCGGCGGTCACGCGCTTGAGCTGAATCGTTCGAGCCTGCACAATGCCGGCCTTTCGCCATAACCCTGCTGTTCGCTCAAGTATTCGGTTTTACCGCCGAATACGTGCATGTGGAACCGTCGTGCCGGTTACCACGATTCACCCCCATTAGAAAATTATCCGAGCTGCGATCAAGGAGGATCGGAAGTTCGGCCAGGAGCTGTCCATGTCTCAACCTCGCGCTCGGATCGCCTCGCAGCTGGGCCTCGCGCTCGCCGTGATACTGGCGATTGTCATCAGCGGCAGTACAGTCTTTGCTTTGCGTTCGCTGGATACCGCCAACCTCGCCACACGTGAGGAGCACCTCGCCAGTGAGGCGCGTCTGCTCGCCGACCAATTGAGCACCTTCCACGGCACGCTGCGCGAAAGCACCCAGCGCCTGAGCGGGCTGTTCGAGAAGCGCTTCAGCGCCGGCCTGAGCATTCATCCGAGCGAACCGGTGACCGTTGCGGGCACCCAGACGCCGGGCCTGCACCTGGGCAGCGAAGTGTTGAACAACAACTTCAAGGAAGTCGACGAGTTCAAGCAGATGACGGCGGGCGTTGCCACGCTGTTCGTGCGCAGCGGCGAAGACTTCATTCGCGTCAGCACCTCCCTGAGCAAACAGGACGGCACCCGCGCCATCGGCACCGTGCTCGACCACGCTCACCCGGCCTATGCGAAGTTGATGGCGGGGCAGGGTTACGTCGGCCGCGCCTTGCTGTTCGATCGTTCCTACATGACTCAGTACACCCCGGTGCGTGACAGCAGCGGCAAGGTAATCGCGGTGTTGTTCGTCGGCTTCGATTACACCGACGCGCAGAACGCCCAGTTCGCCAATCTCAAGCGCTTCCGCATCGGCCAGACCGGTTCGCTGGCATTGCTGGACGAGAAAAACCAATGGCTGGTGGCCCCGGCGGGCGTGCAGGCGCTGGATCAAGCGATTCCGGTAATCAACGATCTGGCGAAAGCGCCGGGTAAAGGCCGGTTCTGGAGCGACAAGTCCGAAGATTTCTACAGCATCGCCGTGCCGTTCGAAGGTGGTCCGTGGTCGGTGGTGGCGAGCATGCCAAAGGCCGAGATCCGCGCGGTGACCTGGAGCGTCGGCACCCAGCTGGCCATCGGCAGTCTGCTGGCGATGCTGCTGGCGGTGGGCTCGGTGGTCTGGTTGCTGCGCAGCAAACTGGCGCCTTTGGGCGATCTGGTACGTCAGGCCGAAGCCTTGGGTGCCGGTGATCTGAGCGTACGTCTGAGCGTGTCGAGCAATGACGAAATCGGTCAACTGGCGCGCGCTTTCAACCAGATGAGCCAGGCCCTGTCGACCATGGTCGAGCACATTCGTCGCGCCTCCGAAGAGGTCAACCGTCGGGCTCAGGCTCTGTCCGGTCTGTCCGGCGGCGCCTATGAAGGCATGGAGCAACAGTCCGGCGAGATCACCAGCATGGCCGGTGCAGTTGAAGAGTTCTCCGCCACTTCGCTGAACATTGCCGACAACATGGGCAACACCCAGCGTCTTGCCCAGGAAAACGCCCAGCAGACCCAGATCGGTCGCACGTCGATGGAGGAAGCGTCTTCCTCGCTGGAGCAGATTGCCGGCGCACTGAACACCACCGCGACCGTGATCAACACGCTCGGTCAGCGTTCCCAGGAAATCGGCGGCATCGTCAGCGTGATCACCTCGATTGCCGAACAGACCAACCTGTTGGCACTCAACGCCGCCATCGAAGCGGCCCGTGCCGGCGAGCAGGGTCGCGGCTTTGCCGTGGTGGCCGACGAGGTGCGCAGTCTGGCTTCGCGTACCCGTCAGGCGACGGATGAAATTTCCAGCATGATTCACAGCATTCAGCAGGAAACCGGCAACGCCATCAGCAACATGGAGCAGGGCAATCTGCTGATGCAGGAAGGGCTGTCGCGCAACGCCAACGTCGCTTCGGCGCTGGCGCGCATTGACGAGCAAAGTCGCTCGGCGGGTGAGCAGTTTGCCGCGATCACCACCGCGACTCAGGAGCAGAGCAGCACCGCGACTTTGCTCAGCAGCAACTTGCAGAGCATCGCGATGGCCAACAGCGAGCAGCGCGAAGTGGTATCGAACCTGGCCATCACCGCCAAGGAACTGGAAGGCCTCGCAGCCGACCTGCGCCAGGAAGTCGACCGCTTCCGGTGAGGCGTCTCTGAAATAGCTATCGCGAGCAGGCTCGCTCCCACAGGTTTTTTGTTGGACCTGTGA
This sequence comes from Pseudomonas sp. B34(2017), assembly GCF_002112915.1. NCBI lineage: Bacteria > Pseudomonadati > Pseudomonadota > Gammaproteobacteria > Pseudomonadales > Pseudomonadaceae > Pseudomonas > Pseudomonas sp. B34(2017). The sequence continues at coordinate 357,086 of NZ_NEJA01000003.1, forward strand.
GAGCGAGCCTGCTTGCGTTTGGGCCCGCCACGACCTCGACACTTACTGAGTCGCCGGCCGATACTGCAACGCTTCGGCCAGATGCTCGCGACTGATATCTGCGCACTTTTCGAGATCCGCCAGCGTCCGCGCGACCTTGAGCAGCCGGTGCGCCGAGCGCAGCGACAAGGTCAATCTTTCGCACGCGTTCTCCAGCCAGGTTTCATCGGCTGTGGATAACTTGCAGTGCTTCTTCAGCCCCGGCAAATCGAGAAACGCATTGGCGCAACCCTGGCGTTTTTGCTGACGCTCGCGGGCCTCAGCGACCCGCGTGGCCGCGCTGGCGCTGTCCTCTCCCGGTTTTACCGCAGGGTTCAGCGCTGTCGCCTCCCGCGCTACTGTCAGGTGCAAATCGATCCGGTCCAGCAACGGCCCCGACAGTTTGTTGCGATAGCGCTGCACCATGTCCGGCGTGCACGAGCATTTGCCGCTCGGTTCGCCGAGATATCCACAGGGGCAGGGATTCATCGCCGCCACCAATTGGAATCTCGCGGGAAACCGCACCCGTTCCTTGGCCCTTGCGATCACGATGCAGCCGGATTCCAGCGGTTCGCGCAGCACCTCCAGCACCTTGCGATCAAACTCGGGCAGCTCATCGAGAAACAGCACGCCGTGATGGGCGAGGGTGATTTCGCCGGGCTGAGGTTTTGAACTGCCACCGACCAATGCCGGCCCGGAAGCCGAGTGATGCGGTTGGCGGAACGGGCGTTGCGGCCAGTGAGTCAGCGGCGCGCCGCTGGCGACGGATTGAATCGCCGCCACTTCCAGCGCTTCACTCTCGGTCAGCGGTGGCAGCAGCCCTGGCAAACGACTGGCCAGCAATGTCTTGCCCGTCCCCGGTGGCCCGCTGAGCAGCAGGTTGTGGGCACCGGCGGCGGCAATCAGCAGCGCCCGTTTGGCCGCCAGTTGGCCCTGTACTTCATTCAGGTCGGGATAGGGTTTCGCTGCGTGGATCAGCCCATCCGAGACATAAGGCTCGACCGGTGTATGCCCGTTGAAATGCGCCACAGCCTCCAGCAGATGATCCACCGCAATCACCCTCAGCCCCGACGCCAGACACGCCTCTTCGGCATTCGCCCGCGGCACCACCAGCGTCCGCCCGGCCTTGCGCGCTGCCAGTGCCGCCGGCAACACCCCGCGCACCGCCCGCACGGCGCCGGACAACGCCAGTTCGCCAAGGCACTCCACATCATCCAGCGTCAACGTCGGCACCTGCACACTCGCCGACAGAATCCCCAGCGCAATCGCCAGATCGAACCGCCCGCCATCCTTGGGCAGATCCGCCGGTGCCAGATTCAGAGTGATCCGCCGCGCCGGAAACTGCAGCCCGGAATTGATGATCGCACTGCGCACCCGATCCTTGCTCTCTTTCACCGCCGCTTCGGGCAGGCCGACCATGGTCAGCGAGGGCAAACCGTTGGCCAGGTGAACTTCGACGGTGACGGCGGGAGCATCCACGCCTATCTGGGCGCGGCTGTGGACGATGGCGAGGGACATGGTCGTTCCTTGAGTTGAATCGGGGGGCCGCTTCCTGCGGGTTTTTGAAGGGTAGTTGAGCGGGGTTCTAGCGTTTGAGTAGAGGTTTACAAGACGTATCAGAAAGCGGTTGTGCGGGCCTATGCACTCACGCTGAAGCGTTGACTCTCGAGAAGTATTAAAGGATTCTCGCGCTCGAGGACTGCAATTGCGCATCTGTCGGGACTGGGCACCAGCAAGGCTCCCCCGCATTTTTGGCAGTAGAGAAGCTGGTTTCTCTGAAGTAGTGACGACGGGCCAGTCCGTTGGATTCTGAACCCAAGGCCATAAAGCCAGGAGCTAAGGAATCGCTGCGACTACTCCTCCAAATACAAAAAAGGCGTCCTGTCGGACGCCTTTTTCTTTTTCTGATTCAGTATCTTCTGCCTGCCAATAGACCACTTGGCTCAAGCTCAGGTCCGCACGTAACGGCGACTTCAATATACCTCCGTTGATTGGCTGACATATTTCCAGCCAGTCGGAGTGCTTCGAGGTGTAGTTCCACAACCTGAAGTAGCTTTGCCTTTCGCTTTTTTGGGCTCATACGCACCTCGTGCGATTGGATTTCTGATTTGGATGTTATTGACCGTCCAGAGAAATGACAACAGAAGATAGCCACCAGAGAGCGTGCAGCGAAGTCAGACGCGGGGGACGTGTTTTGTAGGACGCTACTACTGTGAGTGGAGGATTTTGGAGTAGCGGGTTGAAGATTTTTGAAACGAAAAGGTCACCTCAGTGACACACCTGAAATGACCATAAGTCGGGCTGCTGAATGGGTGATAAGGCATTCAGATCAACTGCCTGGCCTTTCTCCACCAAGAACTTATCAGTGAGTGTTTTAACTGTTCCCGTTCTACCACCATCAACGGCACATCCTGCAACCGAATCCACGGCTGGTTATTCCAGTGCAGCAAACTCAACGACATCTCGGGCCAATTCAGCAGGCTTAGCTGTGGGCGTTCGCTTGTTGTGGGGTGCTGGGCGTCGCGCAGGGTGGGGATGACCTGATGGGTGAGCCATTCGCGTAGCGCTCGGTATTCGGGGCAGTAGTGATAGACGAGGAGGGCGTAGATGCCGGATTCGCTAATCAGGAGGGTGTTTTCGATCTGGTTGTGGATCAGGGTTTTGCGGGTTTGGTATTGGTCGGGGTCGAGTTTTCGCAGCATGCGTTCGTTAAGGTAAATGTGCAGCAGGCGGCCCAGGTCGCGGGCAGAGAACCAGGGTTGGTTCTGGATGAGCAGGGCGTGAAGGTGGAGTTTGTGGCGGGTGAAAACCTGAGGAGTGAGATACGTATCTTCGTTATTCATTGAACAGCTCCTTTTGCTTTAGGGCTGCCCTCAATTGTCGCCAAACAATTGGGTGGCAGTCGTACGCGGGTTGGCGAACCGGAGCAAAAGGGACCCGGCAGACCCGAAGGTCTCCCACGCACAACCGCCATGACTCGATGTGGCGGTAAACATAACCGCCATCATGGTTGTCGTGCGCCTTAAGCTTTCCGGGTCGCCAAACCCAGTGCTGAACACTCAGCATTGGGTGAGCATAGGAATCAGGGCTTCACGACGCAATCGGACGGCGGGGTTGCAAGCTGTAGGATTCTGCCGAGATTCGGCAGCGAATCCTGAATGGCGGGAAGGTCGTTCCGACCTTCATTCGCGGGCAAGCCCGCTCCCACAAGGGGCCGCATTCACAAAGACACGAGGTGTTACTCAGCCGGCGGCGTCAGCTTCGCTTCCAGCTCAGCCACCTTCGCCTCAAGGCTCTCGAGCCGGGCGCGAGTACGCGCCAGCACCACCATCTGACTGTCAAACTCTTCGCGGCTCACCAGGTCCAGTTTGCTGAAGGCACTTTGCAGCAGCATCTTGAACTGGCTTTCGATTTCGGCTTTTGGCAACGGCGTGTCGCCGCTGAACAGGCGGGAGGCGGTGCCGCTCAGGGCGTCGAGGAAGTCTTTGGGCGCGAGCATGGGATATGTCCTGGAAACAATGGCCGGCAGTGTATCACGCAGTGTCTATAGTCATTGGCGCAGGCACGGATGCACGCTTTTCGCGCAACGGGATGCACGGCCACGCACCGTTGTTGTGCGTATCCGGAGTGCCATTTGGGTGATGGCATCTGTGGCAGCGGCCAAGGGATTGAAATCAGTGGTTTTTGGCGAGATGGCAAGCTTTCTGCTTAGTCACCCTCGACCCATGCACTGATGCAGTCGCTGTGACGAATGCAGTGCGGCAGACGGAGCGGGGAGTTTCGTCTGGAGCGGTTAGCTGGCGTCGACAACGAAGCGTTACAAAGCCAGGCACTGCGCTTAGACTTGAGTCGGGTTTGTTTTCCTGGGGCAAGTCCACCAATTCGGGAGAGAGTTTCATGAAGCTAGTCACTGCCATCATCAAGCCGTTCAAGTTGGACGACGTGCGCGAGTCGCTGTCCGAAATCGGCGTGCAGGGCATTACCGTTACTGAAGTCAAAGGCTTCGGTCGGCAGAAGGGTCACACCGAGCTGTATCGCGGCGCGGAGTATGTGGTCGATTTTCTGCCCAAGGTGAAAATCGACGTTGCCATCGACGACAAGGATCTGGATCGGGTTATCGAGGCGATAACCAAGGCTGCCAACACTGGCAAGATCGGTGACGGCAAGATCTTCGTGGTCAATCTGGAACAGGCGATCCGCATCCGTACCGGCGAAACCGATACCGACGCGATCTAAACGCCGCCACAAACCCAACGCCCCAGGAGAAAACAATATGACTCTGCGTAAATTCGCAGGGCTAGGAGCCCTGTTGTCTATCGTAATGCCCGGCCTGGCCATGGCGGCAGACGAAGTGGCAGCCCCAGTCCTGAACTCCGGCGACACCGCCTGGATGCTTACTTCCACAGCCCTCGTGCTGTTCATGACCATTCCCGGCCTCGCGCTGTTCTACGGCGGCATGGTTCGGTCGAAAAACATTCTTTCCGTGATGATGCAGTGCTTCGCCATTACCGGTCTGATCAGCGTCCTGTGGGTCATTTATGGCTACAGCATCGCGTTCGACACCACCGGCATGGAGCAGGGCGTCGTCAACTTCAATTCGTTCGTGGGCGGTTTCGGCAAGGCGTTCCTGGCCGGCGTCACCCCAGCGAGCCTGACCGGCCCGGCGGCGCTGTTCCCCGAGGCGGTCTTCATCACCTTCCAGATGACCTTCGCGATCATCACTCCGGCGCTGATCGTCGGTGCGTTCGCCGAGCGGATGAAGTTCTCCGCGATGCTGATCTTCATGGGCATCTGGTTCACCCTGGTCTACGCACCGATCGCGCACATGGTCTGGTCCGGCAACGGCGGCCTGATGTGGGACTGGGGCGTACTCGACTTCGCCGGCGGCACCGTGGTGCACATCAACGCCGGTGTGGCCGGTCTGATTGCCTGCCTGGTACTGGGTAAACGCAAAGGTTTCCCGACCACCCCGATGGCGCCACACAATCTGGGTTACACCCTGATGGGCGCGGCGATGCTGTGGGTCGGCTGGTTCGGCTTCAACGCCGGCTCCGCTGCGGCCGCCAACGGCACTGCCGGCATGGCGATGCTGGTGACCCAGATCGCGACCGCCGCTGCTGCATTGGGCTGGATGTTCGCCGAGTGGATCACCCACGGCAAACCAAGCGCACTGGGTATCGCATCCGGCGTCGTTGCAGGTCTGGTCGCGATCACTCCGGCCGCTGGCACCGTGGGCCCGATGGGCGCACTGGTGATCGGTCTGGCAGCAGGCGTGGTGTGCTTCTTCTGCGCCACCACCCTGAAACGCAAACTCGGTTATGACGACTCCCTGGACGCCTTCGGAGTGCACGGTATCGGCGGTATCCTCGGCGCGATCCTGACCGGTGTGTTCGCTGCACCGTCGCTGGGTGGCTTCGGCACCGTCACCGACATCGCCGCACAAGTCTGGATTCAGTGCAAAGGCGTCGGCTTCACCGTGATCTACACCGCCATCGTCACTTTCATCATCCTCAAGGTGCTGGATGCCGTGATGGGTCTGCGCGTGACCGAGGAAGAAGAATCGGTCGGCCTGGATCTGGCACAACACAACGAGCGCGGCTACAACCTGTAAGCACGCGCCGCAAAAAACTTGCCCGGCTCGCCGGGCATTTTTTTGTCTGGAATTTGTCTTCCCCAATACAGCTCAAAGGATTTTTCGTACTGCTTTGGTCGTGTTTACGACGAGTGTTTTTCTGCGGCCAAAGTCTTACATCATTGAAGGAATATTAGGGCCTTTGTTTTTTTCCAGAGCGCGCTAGAATGCGCCCCGAACGTGCGGAGAACTGTATGTGGCAACAGACTCTGATAACCCTGCGGGCACGGCCCCGGGGCTTTCATCTGGTGACGGACGAGTTGCTCGCCGGTCTGCCTGAACTCAAGGCATGCCGGGTCGGTCTGTTGCATTTGTGGCTGCAGCATACCTCGGCGTCGTTGACCATCAACGAGAACGCCGATCCGGCGGTACGTCGCGACTTCGAACGATTTTTCAATCGTCTGATCCCACAAGGAGCAGACGGCTATGAGCATAACGACGAAGGCCTGGACGACCTCCCGGCGCACTTCAAGGCCAGCGTGCTGGGCTGTCAGATCAGTTTGCCGGTAACGGCGGGCCGACTGGCACTGGGCACCTGGCAAGGCGTTTACCTGGGCGAGCACCGTGATCATGGCGGTGCCCGTAAAGTCCTCGCCACCTTGCACGGTGAAGGGGCATAAACCGTTGGTCACCAATGGTTACCGATTTTTTTCCGGCGACTTTCGACAGTCGCCAAAGCTGGTCTATAACTAATCTGCTTTTCGCAAGTCATGAGGTAGAACATGAGCGACGATGATCTGGAAAACGACGACCTCGAAGTAGGCGACGAAGACGAGGCCGAAGACGGTCTGGAAGCAGCAGCGGAAGACGCTGCTGAAGACGATGGCGGTGACGATACGCCGGTCCCGGCTGCCAAAGGCAAGGCCAAGGCGGCGGTGTCGGTCGACGAGTTGCCGAGCATCGAAGCCAAGAACAAGGAGCGCGATGCCCTGGCCAAGGCCATGGAAGAGTTCCTTGCGCGCGGCGGCAAGGTGCAGGAAGTGGAGGCCAACGTGGTCGCCGATCCGCCCAAGAAGCCGGACAACAAGTACGGCAGCCGCCCTATCTGAGGCGTGGCGCTTGCTTGCTGAAAAAGCCCGCCGTCGCTGCGGGCTTTTTCATGGGCGAAAGAAAATCAGCCGCGGCTGTTCCAGCGGGCGAGCACCGCGGGCAGATCGTTCAGGCTGCGAATCTCGGCATCCGGCAGGCGCTCCGCTTCCCAGACCTTGCCGGCGGGGTTGAACCAGATCGCTCGCAGACCGGCCTGCTGCGCCCCGGCGATGTCGTCCCCCGGGTGATCGCCGATATGCACGGCGGCTTCGGCGCTCACGCCACCGCGCTGCAACGCTTCATGGAACAGGCGCGCATCCGGCTTGGCGATGCCGATGTCTTCGGCGCACAGCGCAAACTTGAAGTAGTCCGCCAGTCCGAGACGACGGACATCGGCGTTGCCGTTGGTGACCACCCCGAGAGCGTAGTGTTTGGCGAGGGTTTCCAGGATCGGCTCGACCTCCGGGAACACCTCGATCTGATGCCGCGCATGCAGAAACACTTCAAAACTCTTGTCTGCCAGATCCGACGCTTCGCTGTGGGCGTATCCGGCTTCCTCCAGCGCATGGAACAGCACTCGCCGGCGCAGCGCGCTGATGCGGTGCTTGAGTCCCGGCTCGTTGGCCAGCACCCGTTCGCGGATCGACCACAGATGCTCCACCGGCACCGCGCCCAGATTCGGCGCATGTTCGCTCAGCCATTCGCGCAAAACCGCTTCGGCGCTGACGATCACCGGGGCGGTGTCCCACAGGGTGTCGTCGAGATCGAAGGTGATCAACTGGATGCTCATGAATCGTCGCCTTTCATGCGTTTGGCCCGTGGATGGGCGCTGTCGTAGACCGCCGCCAGGTGCTGGAAGTCCAGGTGGGTATAGATCTGGGTGGTCTTGATGTCCGAGTGGCCGAGCAATTCCTGCACCGCGCGCAGATCCTGAGAGGACTCGAGCAAATGGCTGGCGAAGGAGTGCCGCAGCATGTGCGGGTGCAGGTTCTGTCCCAGTTCGCGCTCGCCGGCCAGTTTGACCCGCACCTGAATTGCGCGCGGGCCGAGGCGTCGACCTTGCTGGCTGACGAATACGGCGCCGTCCGCCGGATTGGTCAGCGCCCGCAACGGCAGCCATTGCTCCAGTGCTTCCCGGGCTTTTTTGCCGACCGGCAACAGGCGCGTCTTGCTGCCCTTGCCGAGTACCTGAACCAGGCCGTCGGCCAGATCGAGCTGATCGAGATTGAGCCCGGTCAGCTCCGACAGGCGCAGGCCGGAAGAATAGAACAGCTCCAGAATCGCCTGATCGCGCCGCGCGAGAAAATCGTCCTCGACCGCACCTTCAAGCAGTTGCAGGGCGCGGTCCGTGTCGAGGGTTTTCGGCAGGCGGCGTTCGCCTTTGGGCGGTGCCAGGCCGGTGGCCGGATCGTGGTCGCAGAGGCCTTCGCGATTCAGATAGTGATAGAGCCCGCGCACCGCCGAGAGCAGGCGCGCCAGACTGCGCGAGGACTGGCCCTGGGCATGCAGGCGGGCGATCAGGCTGCGCAGACGCTGAATGTCCAGCGCCTGCCAACTGCCGATGTTCTGTTTGATGCACCAGCCGAGGACTTTGTCGAGGTCGCGGCGGTAGGCCGACAGCGTGTGTGGCGACACCTGCCGCTCACTGCGCAGGTGTTCGCAGTAAGCGTCCAGTTGTCGTTCCATGCTCAGCGTACCGAGCGCAGGGAGCTGTTGACCCGTGGCAGCACGCGACCCATGACTTCGGCGATGTAGCTGAGGAACAGCGTGCCGACCGAGCTCTTGTAGTGCTGCGGATCACGGCTGGCGATGGCCAGGATTCCGTGGATGCCCTGGTGGCTGACGGCGACCACGGCGGTGGAGCCGATCTGCTTGCGCTGTTCTTCGCCGAACAGGAAGTCCAGCTCGTGCTCACGCAGGCTGCCGCTGACGCTCTTGCCTTCGGTGAGCAACCCGCCGATGGCCGTCTGCGCGTCGGCGTGGGTCACCCAGCGGCCGACCGGGGCCGGGTTGTCGCCGAGCAGAATCAGGCTGACAAAGGGCACCTGAAAATCCTGGCGCAGGCTGTCTTCGACGCTGATCACCACATCTTCCAGAGTGGCAGCGTCCATCAGGGCGAGGATCAGGCGACGGGTCTTGTCGAACAGGCGATCGTTGTCCCGAGCGACGTCCATCAAATGCGAGAGGCGATGGCGCATCTCGATGTTGCGGTCGCGCAGGATGGCCATCTGGCGCTCGACCAGCGAAACGGTATCGCCGCGCTGATGGGGGATACGCAGGGACGGCAGCAGTTCTTCATGCTCGACGAAGAAGTCCGGATGAGCCTCCAGGTACGCGGCAACTGCTGCCGCCTCCAGGCTCTCGGACGCTGATTCACCGGACTGTCGGGCGGGTACCTGAGGCTTATCGGTCATGGCTTCTGCTCACTCAAAGACGCACTTGTCCTTCGTATACGCGCACTGCCGGGCCGGTCATCAACACCGGTTGGCCGGGGCCTGCCCACTCAATGGACAGGCGCCCGCCCGGCAGGTCGATCAACAGTGGCGAATCCATCCACCCCTGACTGATCGCCGCTACAGCAGCAGCGCAGGCACCGGTGCCGCAGGCCTGGGTTTCCCCGGCGCCGCGTTCCCAGACGCGCAGTTGTGCGCGATGGCGGTCGATGACCTGGAGAAAACCGACGTTGACCCGCGCCGGGAAGCGCGGGTGATGTTCGATTTTCGGCCCCAGTTCATGCACCGGTGCAGTGTTGATATCGCTGACTCGCAGCACCGCATGGGGGTTGCCCATGGACACCGCGGCCAGATCGACCGGCGTACCGTCGACATCGACCTGATAACTCAGGGCCTGCTCCGGCGCCTGGAACGGAATGTCCGCCGGCACCAGGCGCGGGGCGCCCATGTTCACGCCGATCTGGCCGTCGTTACGCACGTCCAGTTCGATGATGCCGCCCTTGGTCTCGACGCGGATCTGCCGTTTGGCGGTCAGACGCTTGTCGAGCACGAAGCGGGCGAAGCAGCGCGCACCATTGCCGCACTGCTCCACTTCGGAACCGTCGGAGTTGAAGATCCGGTAACGGAAGTCCACATCCGGATTGCTCGGCGCTTCGACGATCAGCAACTGGTCGAAACCGATGCCGGTGTGCCGGTCGCCCCACATTTTTGCGTGCTTGGGCTGAATATGCGCGTGCTGGCTGACCAGGTCGAGGACCATGAAGTCGTTGCCCAGGCCGTGCATCTTGGTAAAACGCAGCAGCATGGGGTTACTCCGGCAGCAGGCTTTCGCCGGCAAACAGCTCGGCCACGGTTTCGCGGCGACGCACTTCAAAGGCCTGATCGCCATCCACCAGCACTTCGGCGGCACGGCCGCGGGTGTTGTAGTTGGAGCTCATCACGAAACCGTAGGCACCGGCCGAATGCACGGCCAGCAGATCGCCTTCTTCCAGCGCCAGTTCGCGTTCCTTGGCGAGGAAGTCGCCGGTTTCGCAGATCGGGCCGACCACGTCGTACTTGCGTGCGGCGGTGTCGCGCGGTTTGACCGCGGTCACGTCCATCCAGGCCTGGTACAGCGCCGGGCGGATCAGGTCGTTCATGGCCGCGTCGACGATGGCGAAGTCTTTGTGCTCGGTGTGCTTGAGGTACTCGACCTGAGTCAGCAGCACGCCGGCGTTGGCGACGATGAAGCGGCCCGGTTCGAACACCAGCGCCAGATCACGGCCAACCAGACGCTCGCGCACAGCCTTGATGTAATCGGCAGCCAATGGCGGCTCTTCGTCGCGATAACGCACACCCAGGCCGCCACCGAGATCGATGTGGCGCAGGTGGATGCCGCAATCGCCGAGGCGATCGACCAGATCCAGCAGACGATCAAGGGCATCGAGGAACGGCGGCAGAGTGGTCAGTTGCGAACCGATGTGGCAGTCGACGCCGACCACTTCCAGGTTCGGCAGGTGCGCGGCACGCACGTACACGTCTTCGGCGTCGGCGATGGCGATGCCGAACTTGTTCTCTTTGAGACCGGTGGAGATGTACGGGTGGGTGCCGGCATCGACGTCCGGGTTCACGCGCAGCGAGATCGGCGCGCGAACGCCCAACTCGGCAGCGACCACTTGCAGGCGCTCGAGCTCGTCGGTGGATTCGACGTTGAAGCAATGCACGCCGACTTCCAGCGCACGGCGCATGTCGTCACGGGTCTTGCCGACGCCGGAGAACACGATCTTGTCCGGGCTGCCGCCGGCGGCCAGCACGCGTTCCAGCTCGCCACGGGAGACGATGTCGAAACCGGCGCCGATACGGGCCAGGACATTCAGGACGCCGAGGTTGGAGTTGGCCTTGACCGCGAAGCATACCAGGTGCGGCATGCCGGCCAGCGCATCGGCGTAGGCCAGGTACTGGGCCTCGATGTGGGCGCGGGAGTAGACGTAGGTCGGTGTGCCGAAGCGATCGGCGATGGCGGACAGCGCCACACCTTCCGCGAACAGCTCCCCGCCACGGTAGTTAAAAGCGTCCATGGCGATCCCTTAGTAAACGTCGTGCTTGTGTGCCTTGGAGACAGGCTGCTTTTGCGAAGACTGGGCTTGCTCGGCCGGGTCCTGATCTTCATCGGGCAGGTACAGCGGGCCTTTCTGACCGCAGGCCGAAACGAGACAGGCAACCGCGACGAGCGCAGCAAGGGAAGAGATCAGGCGCTTCATGGCGAAATCCTTGAAAATGCGTTAATTGCGCCGGAGTATACCGGCCACCCGGCAGCTTGCCTATGCGACGGAACTCCCGTCCGGCGGGGCTCGGGCTGCGGCGCGGAAACTTTTCCCGCGTGGCGGGTGGATATTTCGTCGCCGGGCAGGGCGCTTGGTCGTTATCCTTTGCAATCGGCTGGCAGCGTCCGTATCTTGCGGCGCTTGAGCCTGATCAGACATTTTTTGAGGTTGCCGCAATGAGTTTGTCCGAAGCCCGTTTCCACGATCTGGTCGATGAAACCCAGGAAAAACTGGAAGACATCTTCGACGACAGCGACCTGGACATCGACATGGAGAACTCGGCCGGTGTGCTGACCGTCAAGTTCGAGAACGGCACCCAGCTGATCTTCAGTCGTCAGGAACCGTTGCGGCAGCTGTGGCTGGCCGCGGTGTCCGGCGGTTTCCACTTCGACTACGACGAAGAAAGCGAACGCTGGATGTGCGACAAGAGCGAAGAACAGCTGGGCGAAATGCTCGAGCGCATCGTCAAGCAGCAGGCCGGCACCGAATTCGATTTCGAAGGCCTGTGATTTCGTGACTGACACCGCGCCCGCCCGTCCGCCGAAGCCGCTCTACAGCAACGTCAGCCCGGCCGTGCCTTCGCCGTGCACCGGCGTGTGCCGGCTGGATGAGCAGAAGGTCTGCCTCGGTTGCATGCGCCATGTCGAAGACATCCGCGAGTGGCGTTCGGCCGATGACGAGCGCCGTCGGGTGATTTGTGCGCAGGCCGCTCAGCGCCGGCAGCTCGCCGGCGCGTAGCTTGTATATTTTTTGAGCTGTGATAGTGTCCGGAAACGCCTCAACCCATCGAGGCCTGGTGAAAACCCCGTCTTTTTTGGCGGGGTTTTGCTTTTTTTGTGTGCAGAAGAAAGGAGTCTGCCCGGATCATGACCGCACCTTCCATCACCCTTACCCGTCTGGACGTGCAACGTCTGGAGCGCCTGATCGACAGCCTGGATGACACGCTGCCGGGCGTGATCGCGCTGCAAACCGAACTGGACCGCGCCGATACCCTGGTCGGTCACGATGAAGTGCCTGCCGATGTCGTGACGATGAATTCCCGTGTGCACTGCCGCGAAGAAAGCAGTGGCAAGGACTACCACCTGACCCTGGTCTATCCGAAGCACGCCAACGCCGACGAAGGCAAAGTCTCGATCCTGGCCCCGGTCGGCAGTGCGCTGCTGGGCCTGAAGGTTGGTCAGCACATCGACTGGCCAGCCCCGGGCGGCAAGACCCTGAAACTGACCTTGCTCGAAGTCGAATCGCAGCCGGCCAACGGCGGTGATTTCCCGGAGTAACCCGCCTCAGACCTGCTCGAGCGCCTCGTTCAGAGAGCGTTCCAGGTCGGCCTTGTAACGCAGATACAGATTGCTCGAACTCTGCCCGTCACCGATCACGCCCGACAGGTCCAGGTCGGTGATGTAGCAGCGGTAGCGCTCGGTTTCCCGGCGCTGCCCGACGATCTCCCGGGCGACCACGCTGAACAGCTGGTCGCCATGTTCCAGCTCGCTGAATTCCCGTTGATTGCAATACAGCGTGACCTGCACCTCGCCGGGCGCGGCTTTGCCGACGATCGCCTGCACGTCGTAGAACGGTTTGTTGACCGGCGTCTGCGGCGCCGGGCGCATTTCGACCCGTCGCGCGCGTCCCGGCCCTGATGGCAATAACTGGTAATACAAGATTTCAAGGCTGGCGGCATGGCCCGCATCCATCGGCAGCAGCGCTTCGCGGCGGAACTGGATCGACTGCAGGAACCGCTGCAATGGCACCAACAGGCTTTGCTCGTCGTGAAAGGGCAAGTGCTGTTGCCACAGCGCATTGAATTCGTCGAGTACGTACAGCTCGGCGGTTTGTTCGGTGATCCGGTAGAACACCTGAATGCATTCAGGCTGGCCCATCGGCAGGATCAGCGCCAGGTCGTGGTCTTCCAGCGCCATCGGGTCCAGGTGCAGCGGACTGTAGCGCGGCTGTTCCTCGCCCAGGTAATCGAGCAGCGCCGGCAGGGTGGCGAGGGCGACATGGCTGACCTGGCCCGGCACCAGTTCCAGCACGTGGTAATGCTGCTGCACCTGGATCAGGTAGCGGTGATTCAGGTCGCTGAGCAACAGGGTCTGCGCGGTGTCGACAATTTCTTCCACCCGGCGGGCGATGAATTGCGCGCGGTTATGACAGAAACAGCGCACTCGCAGCGAGGGTTGTTGCGCTCCGCGCGGCAGATTGTTGAGGTAATCGCGCAGGCAGTCCATCAGGGCATGCGGGCCGTCGAAGCGGTTGACCAGCACTTCGTTCCAGCTGTTAAGCGTGACCTGATCCAGGGTCAGCACCAGATTCTCGCGCACACCGGCATAGCTCAGGGAGTCCGTGCGCTCGGTGGTCATCAGGATGTTCAGGTCGCGGTGATGCTTGAGCGGATCGACCCCGACATTCACCAGCATCAACACTTCGGTCGGCACGGCGGCGCGCAGCAGCGGTTCTTCGGCAACGGTCGGCAAGGGCAGGGGGATGCTCTGTTGCAGGCTGCCGAGCAGGTTGAACAGCTCGAACTCGCTCATGTCGCTGGTGCCGGGGTGCAGGGCCAGTCGGGTGCTGCTGTCGATCACGCCGTTGCGATGGCACCAGGTCAACAATTCCAGCAACTCGCGGCTGCGCTTGATCGGCGCGAAGTGTTCCCACTCCAGCGCCGTCAGGCTGCCGTTGTACAGGCCCCATTGGGTCTGGCCCGGTTCCTTTTTGTTCGGCGATTGCACCAGGGTCAACGTGTCTTCGGCCAGGTCCGGGGCGATGCCGGGATTGATGAACTCGACCTTGTCGGCCTTGCGTTCGAACGCTGCGTACAGCCGCCGGCCGAGAACGTTGAGGTCGCGCTTGTTGATCAGGCTGACAGTCTGTTCGGTGCGGGCGAACTGGGTCAGGAAGCGGTAGCTGTAATTCAGTTCGTTGACCAGCGCCCGGCGTTCGGCGCTGACCTGGCGGACTTTCCACTGGCTGCGGCTGTCGAGCAGCGCCAGTTGCCGCTGATCCCAATGCCATTCGCTGGCCAGTCTTTCCAGCAGTGAGCGCTGCCAACTCTGGGTTCGGCTGTTGCCGGTGAGCTTGCGGTTGACCTTGAGGTACAGCGCACGGCGTACCAGCTCAAGCCGCTCCGGTTCGTTGCGCGCTGTGAGGTATTCCTCGATCCGGCGGTAGACCACCATATACGGATCCAGCTCGTCGAGGTCCAGCCGATTGGCGAACACCGCTTGCTTGAAGCGCAGGCTCAGGCACTGCACATGCGGATGCTCGCTGGCGTAGACCTCGGTCAGCAGCAGCTTGAGCACCGATTTGTAAGGTGACTCGATGCCCTTGAACAGTTGCCACAGCCCGGCGCCGACGAATTCGCCCGGCGGAATGTGCGCCATCGGCCCCAGGTCGAGGGTTTCATCGTTGCGGATGAAGCGCTTGGAAATCAGGGTATGGGTGTACGCGTCATAGGCGCGTTCTTCGTAGACCGGCACCAGCCACCAGATCGGCGTGCGCCCGGCCAGCCAGATCGCGGTGCGGTAGAACTCGTCCAGCAGCAGATAGTGCTGGGTGGTGCCGCAATCTTCGGAGCTGAGCTGAGTATCGCGTTCGCCTTTGACGAAACGTACCGGGTCGATCAGGAAAAAGTGCGCCTCGGCTCCCTGGCTGGCGGCCCAGGTTTCGAGCAACTGGCACTTCTTGCGCAGTTCGGCCAGCTCACTATCGCTCAGGTCGGGGGCGTGGCAGACCCACACGTCCATGTCGCTCTGGTCTGCCTGGGCCAGCGTGCCGAGGCTGCCCATCAGGAACAGACCGTGAATCGGCCGTGGCGGGTTGCTTCCGTGACGCGGCTTGTAGGAAAACGAGCGGGTCAGGCGCTGGGCTTCGGCGAGCGCCTCGGCGTCAGGCTCGTAATTTGACAGCCCGGTTGGCGTGCTGCCCGAGACATAACCCGGCAGCAGCGGATGATTAACGTGAAAAAACAGCGGCAGCAGCGTCAGCACACTTTGCTGGCGCGTCGACAGGCCTTCCCGCGCCCGGTTCAGGCGGCCTTCATTGAGTTTCAGAAAGCGTGCACGTAGCTGGCTGAGTACCTTGCGGTCGATGCCTTCGTCGAGGTCGGGGCGGATTTCATGGGTGCGGGTCATGTCGGCTCAAACCGGCGCGCAGGGCTCGGAGGCAAGGGGTCTCGGGTGTCCGGGAGTTTAGCGCCTGAGCGGCAGGAGTTTTAAGCTGAATTTGTTTTTTGACGTCAGATTTCTATCGCGCGGTGATGGACGACGTTCATGGCTGGCCCGCGGAAATCCCGTGACAGGGGTTTCCGTGGGCAAAGTCGGAAGGATCAGGCGGTTTGCTGCTCTTTGAGAATCGTCAGTACGGTTTGCACGTTTTGTGCGGCATCGCGACCTAGGCTGGTCAGGTAACCGCCATCAGGCTGGTCTGTCAGTTCTTTTTCGAACAGGCGTTGTGCGGCGGCAATGTGCTTCGGGGCAGCGGTCTGATGAATTTTCAGACCTTCCTGGGAACTGTCCAGGTTGAAGAGTGCAAGGACTTCCAGTTCGGCAACCAACTCAGGGGTAAGCGACATAAGGACTCCAGACTTTCTAGGAATTGGACGACAGCGCCCCTAAGGTGAACCTGCCGGCGCGGCCTGTCCAGTGCGCGTGTCAGGGTTTTTGTCCCGGGGTGGATTCCAGTGTAGTCAGGGGGCGGCAGAAGGCCGCGCAGATGGGTGACAAATTGTGTGGGAGCAGGCGGGCTCCCACAGGGCGGGGCCGTTTACTGCTTTTCCGGTGGCAGTTCCGGCAGTGCGCGCAGCGCGGTTTCGTACCACTCGGTATCGAACGCGCGGTCTTCGTCGAGCATCGCGTCGATTTCACAGGCCAGCACGTGGGCCATCAGATTCAGGATGTCATCACGCTCGTAACCGACCAGCGTCAGCTTGTTGAAGGTTGCCTTGGCCGCTGGCGGGTTGTCGCTTTCGATCTGGTTCTCGATCGCTTCGATCAGCGTCGATTCGGTGAACTCTTCTTCATCATTGTCGATGTCAGTCGGCTCGCTCATGGCAGGCTCCTCAAGGAAAGGCGCCAGTTTACCCGCATTCAGCGGCGTGATGCTGCTGGCGCGAATCCCTGGCGCGAATCCCTGGTGCGATCTATAAACAGGCACTGCCCACCCCGCACGGCCTGGAGGCTATGTGATGTTCAAGCTCTATGGATTCTCCGTCAGCAACTACTACAACATGGTCAAGCTGGCGCTGCTGGAAAAAGACCTGCCGTTCGAAGAGGTCACGTTCTACCCGACGCCAACGCCGGAGTCCCTGGCCATCAGCCCGCGCGGCAAGGTGCCGGTGCTGGGGACCGAAGGTGGCTACATCAATGAAACGATGGTGATGCTCGAATACCTTGAAAGCAGCCAGAAGGGTGTCCCGCTGTTGCCGACCGAGCCGTTTGCCCGCGCTCAGGTGCTGGCGGTGGCCAAGGAAATCGAGCTGTACATCGAGCTGCCGGCCCGTGCCTGCTATGGCGAGGCGTTTTTCGGTACGACGCTGCCGGAAGCGATCAAGGAGAAAACCAAGGCTGAATTGCTGCTGGGCTTTGCGGCGCTGGGCCGTCACGGCAAGTTCGCCCCGTATGTGGCGGGCGACAGCCTGAGCATTGCGGATTTGTACTTTCTCTACAGCGTCCCGCTCGCGGCAGCGGTGGGGCACAAACTGTTCGGTCTGGATTTGCTGGCGCAGATGCCGAAGGCCAAGGCGCTGCTGGAGCGGCTTGAGCAGAATCCGCACGTGCAGAAGATTGCGGCGGATAAAGATGCGGCGATGCCGGCGTTTTTGGCGATGATCGCTGCGAAGAAGTAGCAGTTTTAGCGTTTTTGAAAGAGCAATCGCCAGCAGGCTGGCTCCCACACTGAATTTGTATTCACAGATCCAGAATGTGGGAGCCAGCCTGCTGGCGATGCTTCTGGCTTTTAGCGGCTGGCGATCAGCGCCTGACCGCGAACCACGGCAGCCTTGACCTGCGCCGGCGCAGTGCCGCCGATGTGGTCACGGGCATTTACCGAGCCTTCGAGGGTCAGCACGGCAAACACGTCCTGCTCGATCTGGTCGCTGAACTGGCGCAGTTCTTCCAGGCTCATTTCCGCCAGATCCTTGCCGGTGTCGACGCCATACTTCACGGCGTGGCCGACGATTTCGTGGCAGTCACGGAACGGCAGGCCACTGCGAACCAGGTAGTCGGCCAGATCGGTAGCGGTGGAGAAACCGCGCAGCGCCGCTTCGCGCATGATCGCGTGCTTTGGCTTGATCGCCGGGATCATGTCGGCAAAGGCACGCAGCGAGTCGCGCAGGGTGTCGGCGGCGTCGAACAGCGGTTCCTTGTCTTCCTGGTTGTCCTTGTTGTAGGCCAGCGGCTGGCCTTTCATCAGGGTCAGCAGGCCCATCAGGGCGCCGAACACGCGGCCGGTCTTGCCACGTACCAGCTCCGGAACATCCGGGTTTTTCTTCTGCGGCATGATCGAGCTGCCGGTGCAGAAACGGTCCGGCAGATCGATGAACTGGAACTGCGCGCTGGTCCACAGCACCAGCTCTTCGGAGAAGCGCGACAGGTGCATCATCGCGATGCTCGCGGCCGAGCAGAATTCGATGGCGAAGTCACGGTCGGACACGTTGTCCAGCGAGTTGCCGCCGACGGCGTCGAAGCCCAGCAGTTGCGCGGTGTATTCGCGGTCGATCGGGTAAGTGGTGCCGGCCAGTGCGGCGCTGCCCAGCGGCATGCGGTTGGTGCGCTTGCGGCAGTCGACCAGACGCTCGTAGTCGCGGCTGAGCATTTCGAACCAGGCCAGCATGTGGTGCCCGAAGGTCACCGGCTGAGCGGTCTGCAGGTGGGTGAAGCCCGGCATGATGCTCGCGGCTTCACGCTCGGCCTGCTCCAGCAGGCCTTTTTGCAGGCGGGTGATTTCGCTCAGGATCAGGTCGATCTCGTCACGCAGCCACAGGCGTATGTCGGTGGCGACCTGGTCGTTACGGCTGCGGCCGGTGTGCAGCTTCTTGCCGGTGACGCCGATGCGGTCGGTCAGGCGTGCCTCGATGTTCATGTGCACGTCTTCGAGGTCGACGCGCCAGTCGAACTGGCCGGCCTCGATTTCGCCCTGGATGGTCTTCAGGCCATCGATGATGCTGTCGCGCTCGGCATCCGTCAGCACGCCGACCTTGGCCAGCATGGTGGCGTGGGCGATCGAGCCCATGATGTCGTGGCGATACAGGCGCTGGTCGAAAGTGACGGAGGCGGTGAAGCGGGCGACGAAGGCGTCGACGGGTTCACTGAAGCGGCCGCCCCAGGACTGATTGGTCTTGTCAGTGCTCATGAATTCGCTCGTATCGGCTTGAAGAAAGAAGGCGTGAAACGCTGGCGCGGATAATAACAGGGTTGCCAATCCTGTCGCTGACACTGGTCGATACGTTTTTTTCTCATTCGCTCCGCCATAGTTGTCGGCGTCCCCGGGGGATTTGCGCAAGGATATTTTCCGATTGAGCAATATCGGCCCGACGAGCGTCTACAGTAGGACATAGGGGTCGGGTGACCACGGATCGGGCAAAGATCCGGCCACCGACTATAAGAAGAGAGAGGGGTGGGTGTATTGGCCATTGGCATACCCTGCGTAAAACGCAGTCGGCGACGGGCGTCGGGCGGTACGTTGCGGGTGTCGGCAAATATTGCCGGCCGACGTACGGCACTTTTTGGCGCTCGCGCTAGTCTTAGCGTGGATCGCGGTGACGGACGTCACTCCACTTGTCTACGCTATCCTTGTGCGAGACTCACGCAGGAATCCAGCGCAATATGAATGTCCTGATCGTTGATGACGAACCACTGGCCCGCGAGCGACTCAGCCGAATGGTGAGCGAGCTCGAGGGCTACACAATCCTGGAGCCCAGCGCCACCAATGGCGAAGAGGCGTTGGCACTGATCGACAGCCACAAGCCGGATATCGTACTGCTCGATATCCGCATGCCGGGCCTCGATGGCCTGCAGGTGGCTGCCCGTCTGTGCGAACGCGAAACCTCGCCGGCCGTGGTGTTTTGCGCAGGTCCCGATGAATTTGCCGTGGAGGCCCTGCAGGCCAGCGCCGTGGGCTATGTGGTGAAACCCGTGCGAACCGAACATCTGCATGACGCCCTGAAACGGGCTGAACGTCCCAATCGGGCCCAACTCTCGGCCCTGACCCGTCCTGCCGCCGAAAGCGGTAACGGCCCGCGCAGCCACATCAGCGCCCGGACCCGCAAAGGCATCGAACTGATCCCGCTGGATCAGGTGGTGTACTTCATTGCCGACCACAAATACGTGACCTTGCGCCACGAAGCTGGCGAAGTCCTTCTGGATGAGCCGCTCAAGGCGCTGGAAGACGAATTTGGCGAGCGCTTCGTGCGGATCCACCGCAACGCACTGGTCGCCCGCGACCGTATCGAGCGACTGCAACGCACACCGCTGGGCCACTTCCAGTTGTTCCTCAAGGGCCTCAACGGTGACGCGCTGATTGTCAGCCGTCGACATGTGGCGGGCGTGCGCAAAATGATGCAGGGGCTTTAGTCCGCAGGCTTCGGGCGGTTCTTCGTTCATTTCACCAGGCATTGCAGGCCAGGGAGGCCACGCCGTATCTGATTCAGGTCAAAGTGGATTTGGCTGAGCTGTTATTATCCGCCGTATCTATTCAGTACGGATTGATCCATGTCCTCTCGCGAAATCCGCATCGCCACCCGCAAAAGTGCTCTGGCCCTCTGGCAGGCCGAATACGTCAAAGCCCGTCTTGAAGCATCCCACCCGGGCCTGCTGGTGACGCTGGTGCCCATGGTCAGTCGCGGCGACAAGCTGCTCGATTCGCCCCTGTCGAAAATCGGTGGCAAGGGCCTGTTCGTCAAGGAACTGGAAACCGCGCTGCTGGAAAACGAAGCCGACATCGCCGTGCATTCGATGAAAGACGTGCCGATGGATTTCCCCGAAGGCCTCGGTCTGTTCTGCATCTGCGAGCGCGAAGATCCCCGTGACGCGTTTGTCTCCAACACTTATTCCAGCCTCGATGCATTACCCGCCGGCAGCATCGTCGGCACTTCCAGCCTGCGGCGTCAGGCGCAGTTGCTGACACGCCGTCCGGATCTCGAGATCCGTTTCCTGCGTGGCAACGTCAACACCCGTCTGGCCAAGCTCGACGCCGGCGAGTATGACGCGATCATCCTCGCGGCAGCGGGCCTGATCCGCCTCGGTTTCGAAGATCGCATCACCTCGGCCATCAGCGTCGATGACAGCCTGCCGGCCGGTGGCCAGGGCGCCGTCGGTATCGAATGTCGCAGCGCCGACACCGAAATCCATGCCTTGCTCGCGCCCCTGCATCACGCCGACACCGCCGACCGTGTCACCGCCGAGCGTGCTCTCAACAAACATCTGAATGGCGGCTGCCAGGTGCCGATCGCTTGCTACGCCGTGCTCGAAGGCGATCAGTTGTGGCTGCGCGGTCTGGTGGGCGAACCGAGCGGCGGCAAGCTGCTCAGCGCACAGGCTCGTGCACCGCGTGCCGCAGCCGAGACGCTGGGTGTGCAGGTGGCCGAAGACCTGCTCAGCCAAGGCGCCGACGATATTCTCAAGGCGGTCTACGGCGAGGCAGGTCACGAGTGACCGCCTGGCGCCTGCTGCTGACGCGCCCGGTGGAGGACTGTTCGGCGCTCGCCGCCGTGCTGGCCGAACAAGGGTTTTTCAGCAGCTGTCTGCCGCTTTTGGAAATCGCGCCACTGCCGGTCTCTGACACAATGCGCCGCACGATCATGCAACTGCCGCGTTACAGCGCAGTGATCGTGGTCAGCAAACCGGCGGCGCGGATCGCGGTGGATCTGCTCGACGCTCTGGGTCTGGCGACTCCCACAATGCCGTGGTTCAGCGTAGGCGCGGCGACCGCAGCCATCCTTCGGGATCGGGGGCTGGATGTGAGCTTCCCGGACGCGGGCGACGACAGCGAGGCCTTGCTGCAATTGCCGCGTCTGCTTGAGGCGGTGGCCGCGCCCGGTTCGCAGGTGTTGATCCTGCGCGGGGAGGGCGGACGCGAGCTGCTGGCCGAGCGCCTGCGCGCGCTTGGTGCTAGTGTCGAATACTTGGAGTTGTACCGTCGCGACCTGCCGGACTATCCGCCGCAGGAGCTGCCCCGCAGGATTGCAGCGGAACGCCTGAACGGGCTGGTGGTCAGCAGTGGACAGGGTTTTGAGCACCTGCGCCAACTGGCTGGTGATACCTGGCCGGTGCTTGCGCGGTTGCCGTTGTTTGTTCCAAGCCCAAGGGTTGCCGAGCAGGCCAGTGCCGCCGGGGCCCGAACAGTTGTGGATTGTCGCGGCGCCAGTGCCGCGGCCTTGCTGACGGCGTTACGGGAGCATCCCGTGCCCGTTCTCTAATGCAAAGGATGGATACGTGAGCGAAACAGCCTTGCCTAAAGATGACGTTCAACCTGTGATCGATGCACCGGTTGATGCACCGCCACCGGCCGCGGAACCGCGCCGAGGCAACGGATTGGCCATTCTCGCGCTGCTGCTCGGCGCTGCCGGTGTTGCGGTGGGTGGCTGGGGTGTCTGGCAGGTGCGACACCTGCAGACCAGCACTCAGAATCAGTTGAGTCAGGTTCAGGCGTTGAACGATCAGGCCCAGACCCTGAAGCTCAATGAGCAACGACTGACCGAGCGCCTCGGGCAATTGCCCGGCGCCGATGAACTTGCCGAACGTCAGCGTCTGGTGACCCAGCTTCAGGGCGATCAGCAACGCCTCAACCAGCGTCTGGAAACAGTCCTCGGCGCCAGCCGCAAGGACTGGCGTCTGGCCGAGGCCGAGCACTTGCTGCGTCTGGCCAGCCTGCGTCTTTCAGCTCTGCAGGACATCAGCAGCGCCCAGGCGCTGGTGCAGGGTGCCGATGAAATCCTGCGCGAGCAGAATGATCCCGGCTCGTTCGCCGCCCGCGAGCAAGTGGCGAAAACCCTGGTGGCGCTGCGCAGTACCGAGCAGCCGGATCGCACCGGGCTGTTCCTGCGCCTGGGCGCCTTGCGCGATCAGGTCGTCGGCCTCACCGAGCTGGCGCCGGAATACAAGGATCGCGGTGATTCGCTGCTGGGCCTGACCTCCGATGGCGACGGCGCCAGTCGCTGGGCGCAGTGGTGGGATCAGGTATCGCGCTACATCCGCATCGATTTCAACGCCGATAAAAACGTCCGGCCGCTGCTCGCCGGCCAGAGCCTGAGCCAGGTGCGTCTGGCCCTGAGCCTTTCGCTCGAGCAGGCGCAATGGGCTGCGCTCAACGGTCAGGCGCCGGTGTACACCCAGGCGCTGGCCGAAGCGCGTGACGTCCTCACGGGCAACTTCAATCCGGACAACCCGCAGAGCAAAATCATGCTCGAGCAGGTCGCGGAATTGAGCAAGCAACCGGTTACCGTCAATACGCCGGATCTCGCCGGAACCTTGAGCGCAGTGCAGGCGTATCTGGAGCGCCGCAACGTCAACGCCGAGGATTCGGTGAAACCCTTCGCCAAACCGGCCGCCAGTACTGCGCAGGAGGCGACACCATGAAGCGCCTGTATGTGATCGTGTTTCTGGTGATCGCGGCAACGGCGGCGCTGGGCCTGGCGATTGCCGAGCATTCCGGTTACGTGCTGGTCGCCTACAAAAGCTTTCGTTATGAATCGAGCCTGTGGGCGACCCTGGCGGTGGTGGCGGTGCTGTGGCTGCTGGTCTGGGGCATCAAGGCGCTGGTCGAGCTGGTGCTGACCTCTGGCGGTGTGGTCAATCCATGGTCGCGTCGTAACCGCAGCCGCCGCGTGCAGGTAGCAATCGAGCATGGTCAGCTCGACCTGGCCGAAGGCCGCTGGGCCAGCGCCCAGCGTCACCTGTACCGGGCCGCTGAAGCCGAGCGTCAACCGTTGCTGTATTACCTGGGGGCTGCTCGAGCCGCCAACGAACAAGGCAACTACGAGGAAAGCGATCGCCTGCTGGAACGCGCCCTCGAGCGTCAGCCGCAGGCCGAGCTGGCGATCGCCCTCAGCCATGCGCAGTTGCAGACCGATCGTGGCGATACCGATGGGGCGCTGGTCACCTTGCAGGCGATGCACGAACGCCATCCGCACAATGTCCAGACCTTGCGACAGTTGCAGCGCCTGCATCAGCAGCGCGGTGACTGGTCGTCCGTGATTCGGTTGTTGCCGGAGCTGCGCAAGGACAAAGTCCTGCCACCGTCCGAACTGACCGAACTCGAACGTCGCGCCTGGGGGGAAAACCTGTCCCTCGCGGCCCAGCGTGAAGAGGACGGCGCAGTCGGTTTACAGTCGCTCAACCGCGCCTGGCAGCAACTGACTTCTGCCCAGCGCCAGGAGCCGGCGCTGGTGCTGGCCTACGCCGAGCAGCTGCGTCAGCTGGGCGCCCAGGTCGAAGCGGAAGAAGTGTTGCGTACGGCGCTCAAGCGCAAGTACGACAGTCATCTGGCGCGTCTCTACGGTCTGGTGCGCGGTAATGATCCGACACGTCAGTTGCAGACGGCTGAAGGCTGGCTCAAGGATCATCCGGGCGATGCCAGCCTGCTGCTGACGCTGGGACGCCTGTGCCTGCAAGCCAGTCTGTGGGGCAAGGCGCGGGACTACCTGGAAAGCAGTCTGCGAGTGCAGCGCAATCCGGAAGCGTGCGCCGAGTTGGCGCGGCTGCTGGCCCGGCTCGGTGACACCGAGCGCAGCAATCTGCTGTTCCAGGAAGGGCTGGGTATGCTGGATGAGCGCCTGCTGGCTGCACCATTGCCGGTAGCCGTTCGAGCATGATCAGAAAGGGGGAGCGTTGCTCCTCCATTTCTTTCCCGGCGACTGAATTGTTACCGGTAAATCCCCTCCCGAGCAAAATCCTACAGTGGGCTACACCGAATCCTTCGGTGCCTGTCGGGATTTCCCTACACTTCTGATGAAGTGTCGCCAGTGACCTGCCTTGAAAGCCCGAGGCGCTTTCCTCTACCGTAACTGCCTGTCTTTATTGTTACGGATAAGCCATGTCGTTGGCCTGCTCACGCTCCCTGTTTTTTATGGCTTTCACTGCGGGGATTCTGGCCCTGGGAGCTTCTTATTACCTCGAATACGCGGTCGGTCTGGTGCCCTGCAGCCTATGTCTGGTCCAGCGTCTGTTCATGTGTGTGCTCACCATGTTTTGTGGTGTGGCGGCGGTCCATGGGCCGCAGCGTGTCGGTCTGTCGCTGTACTGGATGATGGCGTTGCTGACCAGTCTTGGCGGGATGACGGCGGCCTGGCGACAAGTGCTGTTGCAAAGTGATTCCCTGCAAAGGCTGGCGCATTGCGGGCCAGGGCCGGAGGAAATGTTCAGCAGCCTGCCGTGGTTATGCGCACTGATGCGTATGTTCAACGACACTGCCGATTGCACGGAGTTGTCCTGGACACTGTTCGATTTGAGCATTCCGGAGTGGAGCCTGCTGTTCTTCGTGGGGATGTCGATCCTTGCCGCTTACCAGTTGCTGCGACAGGTCTGGATGGCTTTACAGCGACCACTTAGCGGCCAACCGTCGCACCCGGCGCTGGTCAGGGATTAAACACTTGTATGAACTTTCTCTCCTGCGTACCTTGAAGCCATAGGCGTGCGGGCATAATCTGGCCCGCACGTGTCATTGGAATTGTGTTGCTCGATGACGCTCTGCCTGGCCGCCTCTCAAAGCAATATTCACAAGAAGAGGCGCGGGTGTAGGGCAGCATGACCCACAAGGGAAGAGAGATCACCATGCTCGAAAGTTGTCAGAATGCTCAGGAACGTTGGGGTGGAGTTCATCTGCTGATCGACCGCTGGCTGCAGGAGCGTGAGGAATTGATCGCTGCCTATGACAAGCTGGGCGCCAAACCTCAGGCGCTGTCCGAGGATCGAAAGCCTTTGCAGGAATTCTGCGGTGTGCTGGTCGATTACGTCTCGGCCGGGCACTTCGAGATCTACGAACAGCTGACGGGCGAGGCCAAGGCCTTCAACGACAAACGCGGCCTGGAACTGGCCGAGACGATCTATCCGCGGATCGATGTCATCACCGAAAAACTGCTCGCGTTCAACGACCTTTGCGATGAAGGCAAATGCGTTGCGGAGAAATTCAAGGAGCTGGGCGGCCTGCTTCACGAGCGCTTCGAACTGGAAGACTGCCTGATCGAAGTGCTGCATACCGCACACAAGGAAGAGGATTCGGTTCAGGCCTGAACCGAACCTCGCAAGACACAGAAACGGTGCGCCCCAAACGCACCGTTTTTTATTGGGCGATCAACTGGTCGCGCCGCGCAATTCCACTTCGAACACCAGCGGTGTGAACGGCGCGATCAAGTCGCCTGCACCGTCGGCGCCATAAGCCTGATCCGATGGAATCACCAGACGCCACTTCGCGCCGACCGGCATGTTCTGCAGCGCGGTGCGCCAGCCGGCGATCACGCTGTCGAGATTGAACCACTGCGGCTGGCTGTTCTGATCGAACACGGTGCCGTCCGGCAGTCGGCCGATGTACAGCACCTGCACTTTTCCATCCGGGCCGGCCTTCGTGCCATTCCCCGGCGCAAGCTCGGTCAGCAGGATGCCGTCGGCCAGCTCCTTCACACCCGGTTTGGCTTTTTCGGTGGTGAGAAAGCGTCGCTCGTTTTCCATCGCGGCTTCAGTCGAAGGCATCGCCGCCTGCTCGGCCGTCTGCGATTCGTGATCGGCGAGGATCTGCTCGATGCGAGCCTCGCTCAGTGCCAGCGGCTTGCCTTGATAGGCCTGCTGCAGGCCTTCGATCAACGCCTGGATCTGGAGCTGCGGTACTTCCTGACGCAGTCGTTCGCCGAGGCTGGCGCCGAGGCTGTAAGCCAGATCGTGGGCGTCATTCGCCGTCGTTTTTTCGTCGGCCTGAGCCACGGAAAAAATCATGCAGAGGGATAAAAAAAAGTAGCGCGACATGGGCACTCTCCATCCTGAATTGCGGTGGATTATGCCAGCGCGAACGTCTGCAACGGTGAACTGCTTTTGCCAATGCGCAGAAGTTTTTTGCAAGCCTGCAACCGAGTGCTTTCGATACTGTCAACATGCCCTAGCGGCGGTAGCAGCAGAGGTCTAGTATGAGCCGCACTCACGTCAGCCAGGAGGTAAACCATGTCGGCCACCAAGAAGCCTGTAAACACTCCGTTGCATTTACTCCAACAACTCTCGGGCAGCTTGCTCGAGCATCTGGAAAACGCTTGCTCCCAAGCCTTGGCTGATGCTGAAAAACTGCTCGCCAAACTGGAAAAGCAACGCGGCAAGGCGCAAGAAAAACTGCATAAGTCCCGCACCAAACTGCAGGACGCAGCAGCAGCCGGTAAAGCCAAGGCGCAGACCAAGGCCAAGGCTGCCGTGAAGGAACTCGAAGACCTGCTCGATGCGCTGAAGGAACGTCAGTCCGACACCCGCAGCTACATTCTGCAACTCAAGCGCGATGCCCAGGAAAGCCTGAAACTGGCCCAGGGTGTCGGTCGTGTTCAAGAAGCCGTAGGCAAGGCGCTGTCCCTGCGTTCGGCCAAACCTGCAGCGGTACCTGCGAAAAAAGCAGCCGCCAAGCCTGCTGCAAAAGCACCGGCCAAAGCGCCTGCGAAAGCCCCTGCAAAAGCGCCAGTGAAAGCCGCTGCAAAACCAGCCGCGAAGAAACCCGCAGCCGCCAGCGCTGCCAAACCTGCGGCCAAAACCACAGCGGCCAAACCGGCTGCTGCAAAACCAGCCGCCAAACCTGCGGCGAGAACCGCTGCTGCGAAAGCGGCTCCAGCGAGAACTGCCGCTGCGAAACCTGCTGCCAAAGCAGCCGCCAAGCCGGCAGCAAAACCAGCCGTTAAAGCCGCCGCTAAACCAGCCGCCAAAACTGCTGCTGCCAAGCCTGCGGCGAAAACCGCTGCCAAACCGGTTGCTGCCAAACCTGCTGCCAAAGCGGCGGCGAAACCAGCGGCCAAGCCTGTGGCAAAAGCTGCGGCCAAACCCGCTGCAAAACCAGCGGCCAAACCGGCTGCTGCAGCGAAGCCTGCAACCACCGCAGCCAAGCCAGCGACCGCTGCTAAACCGGCCGCCAAGCCAGCCGCGAAACCCGCTGCAAAACCAGCAGTGAAAAAACCTGCCGCTGCCAAGCCGGCTGCCGCGAAACCCGCTGCAGCAAAACCGACCGCTGGTCCTGCTGCCAAACCTGCCGCACCGGCAACTCAGGCTGCGACCGCTGCACCTGCACCCGCCGCCACTACCTCGACCACCGCAACCACGCCATCGTCGGCGCCGGTGTCGAGCGTCGCCAGCAACCCGTCCAGCGCTTCCTAAGCGCCGGTCGCCGCGACGCGCAGCACTTGCAGCGCGTCGCGGTTCAGGTTGGCCGCAGGGCCGGCCAGCACTTCCAGCCAGTCACTCGATTCCTTTGAATGACGCTTCCAGCCTTGCGCGGCGCCTTCAAGTCGTGACAGCAGCGCACGCTCCGCCTCCAGTTCCAATCCCTTGATCTGCTCACGCATCCCCTTGAGCACCGGATCGGTGTCGGCCAGGGTTTTCCACTGCATGCGCAATGCGCGTAACGGCTGGACCACTTCCCGATCCCAAGGCTCTGTCATTTCCAGAAGCTGCCGGGCGCGTGCCTCGTCATAGGTCACATCGCGTTGTTCCAGCCATAAACCGCACAACATCAGGCACACGTTGGCCCCCGCCGATTGCAGGCGCAGGCAGGCATCCTCCACGCCGGGACGGGCGTAGACGGCAAGGGCAAAGCTCCACAGGTCAGAGGACATCGTGCTACTCGCGCCAGTTGCGGGGGAAGCTGGTAGACTCCGCCGCCATTATGATCCGACTTCAGAACCTGACTTTACAGCGTGGCCCGCAACGTCTGCTAGAAGACGCCGAGCTGACCCTGCACGCCGGCCACAAAGCCGGCCTCATCGGTGCCAACGGCGCCGGCAAATCCAGCCTGTTCGCCTTGCTCCGCGGTGAGTTGCACCCGGACTCGGGCGACTGCCTGCTGCCGGCCGACTGGCGTATCGCCCACATGCGCCAGGAGGTCGACACGCTCGAGCGTCTGGCGGTCGACTATGTACTCGACGGTGACCTGCGCCTGCGCGAAGTGCAGCGTGAGCTCGCAGCGGCCGAAGAGGCCCACGACGGCACTGCGCTGGCCCGCCTACATGCCGAGCTCGACAGCGCCGACGGCTACACCGCCGATGCGCGTGCACGCAAGTTGCTCGCCGGTCTTGGTTTCACCAACGAGCAGATGGATCGTCAGGTAGGAGATTTCTCCGGTGGCTGGCGGATGCGTCTGAACCTTGCGCAGGCTTTGATGTGCCCATCGGACCTGTTGCTGCTCGACGAGCCGACCAACCACTTGGACCTCGACGCCATCATCTGGCTCGAAGAGTGGCTGAAAAGTTACCCCGGCACCTTGCTGCTGATTTCCCACGACCGGGATTTCCTCGATGAAGTGGTCGATCACGTGGCCCACGTCGATCAGCGCAAGCTGACGCTCTACCGTGGCGGCTACACCGCGTTCGAACGCGCCCGTGCCGAGCGTCTGGCCCAGCAGCAACAGGCCTACGAGAAGCAGCAGGCGCAGCGTGCGCACATGGAAAGCTACATCGCCCGGTTCAAGGCCCAGGCCACCAAGGCCCGTCAGGCCCAGAGCCGGATAAAGGCGCTGGAGCGCATGGAAGAGTTGTCGGCGGCCCACGTCGATTCGCCGTTCGATTTCGTTTTCCGCGAGTCGACCAAGATCTCCAGCCCGCTGATCGACCTGTCCGATGCGCGCCTGGGTTACGGCGAGAAAACCGTGCTGGAGAAGGTCAAGCTGCAACTGACCCCCGGCGCGCGGATCGGCTTGCTCGGCCCCAACGGCGCGGGCAAGTCGACCCTGATCAAGAACCTTGCCGGCGAACTCGAACCACTGGCCGGGCGCCTGACTCGCGGTGAGAACACTGTGGTTGGTTACTTCGCCCAGCATCAGCTCGACTCGCTGGATTCCAAGGCCAGCCCGTTGCTGCACTTGCAGCGTCTGGCGCCAACCGAACGCGAGCAGACCCTGCGCGATTTCCTTGGTGGTTTCGACTTCCGTGGCGCACGCATCGATGAGCCGGTGCTGAATTTCTCCGGTGGCGAAAAGGCCCGTCTGGCCCTGGCGTTGATCGCCTGGGAACGGCCGAACCTGTTGCTGCTCGACGAACCGACCAACCACCTCGATCTGGAAATGCGCCTGGCGCTGACCATGGCGTTGCAGGAATTCAGCGGCGCGGTGCTGGTGGTTTCCCACGATCGGCATTTGCTCAAGAGCACCACCGACAACTTCTTCCTGGTCGCGGACGGCAAGGTCGAGGAGTTCGATGGCGACCTCGAGGACTACGCCCGTTGGCTGGTGGAATACCGTCAGCGCAACGCCCCGGTCAGCAACACACCGGTCAACCCGGACAAGACCGACAAGAAGGCCCAGCGTCAGGCCGCCGCTGCGTTGCGTCAGCAACTGGCGCCGCACAAGCGCGAAGCCGACAAGCTCGAAGCCGAGCTCGGCAAGCTGCACGAGAAACTGGCGAAGGTCGATGCCAGCCTCGGCGACAGCGACCTCTACGAGCCGGCGCGCAAGAACGAACTGCGTGACCTGCTGGCCGAACAGGCCAAGCTGAAAGTCCGCGAAGGCGAGCTTGAAGAAGCGTGGATGGAAGCTCTGGAGACGCTGGAAAGCATGCAGGCGGAGCTGGAGGCGTTGTCTTGATGGAAGCTTTCAAACTTCCATTGCCGGCAATGTGGGTCGAGCCGATCTGGCTCGGCGTGCAGATTCTGCTGATCCTGCTGGCCGGCTACTTCGCCCAGCGCGTCGTCGCCCGATTCCTGACTCGCCTGGGCGAGAAGTATCCGTTCCCGCCGCAGTTGCTGATGCCGCTGCGCGGCGGTCTGCGCTGGCTGATCATGGGCAGTGCGCTGATCTTTGTGCTGGAGCGTCTCGGGGTGTCGGCCACGGTGCTCTGGACCGCGTTGTCGGGCTTCGTCGCGGTGGCGGCGGTGGCGTTCTTCGCCATGTGGAGCGTGCTGTCGAACCTGCTCTGCGCGATTCTGATCTTCACCGTGGGCCCGTTCCGTTTGGGCGACGTGGTCGAGTTGGTGGACACCACTGACAAGCCCGGCGTCAAAGGCCGGGTGGTGGCGATCAATCTGCTCTACACCACGCTGATCGAAGCCGAAGAGCTCGGCACCGGCAGCGCCATGGTGCAGGTGCCCAACAGCCTGTTCTTCCAGCGTTCGGTGCGCCGCTGGCGGGGCACTGATGTGTTCCCTTCCAGCGGTTTCGAAAAGTGATCGGACGCCGGCCACATTGGTCGGCGGTCGCAACATCCTGCAAAAAATCGGTAGTCATCCAGCCAATTCCGCATTAGCTTTGAGGATTGTCACGAGTCCGAAGTCGAGGTGTGCGATGGAGCTTCAAACATGGCTGGCGTTTTTTGCCGCCTGCTGGGTGATCAGTCTTTCTCCGGGTGCCGGCGCCATTGCGTCGATGTCCAGCGGTCTGCAATACGGTTTCTGGCGCGGTTACTGGAATGCCCTGGGCCTGCAGATCGGACTGGCTGTGCAGATTGCCATCGTCGGCGCCGGGGTCGGCGCGATCCTCACCGCTTCCGCCACTGCGTTTCACGCGATCAAATGGTTCGGTGTCGCGTATCTGGTTTATCTGGCAATCAAGCAGTGGCGCGCACTGCCGATGGACATGAGTGACGACGCGGCGGTCCGGCCGATCGGCAAGCCGCTGGCGCTGGTGTTCCGTGGTTTTCTGGTGAACATCAGCAACCCCAAGGCCCTGGTGTTCATGCTCGCGGTGCTGCCGCAGTTCATCAATCCGCATGCGCCGCTGCTGATCCAGTACGTGGTGATCGGCGTGACCATGATCGCGGTCGACCTGATCGTCATGGCCGGCTACACCGGTCTGGCGTCGAAGGTGTTGCGCCTGTTGCGTACACCGACCCAGCAGCGACGCATGAACCGCACGTTTGCCGGGCTGTTCATTGGCGCTGCGGCGTTCATGGCGACGTTGCGCAAAGCGGCCGCATAAAGCGTGCAGCCACAAAAAAGGCGACCTGAGAAGGTCGCCTTTTTCGTTTCCGGCAGTCGGTCAGTGAAGAATCACTGGCGCCGTATCGCGCGGCAGATTGTTACGCGGCTGCGGTTCGCGCGGCTGCTCGTAACCGCCACCGCCGAGCTGCATGCTCAGTTGTCCGGCCACGTCTTCGCCCAGTGCCTTCGAGACGTCACGCACCACCCGTGGGCGGTTGAGCGAGATCTTGATGTCGCGGTGATTCACCAGTTTGGTGTCCTGTGCCTCACCCATCGCCGTGAAGGCTGAGGTGATTTCGTAGGTCTTGGTGTTGATCAGGCTGAAATCGGCCACCAGCGTCAGACCTAGCACGGCGGAATAGCTGTCGGTGTTCGCCAGCTCGTTTACGTCCTGAGTGAAGTCGATGTCCGACACGGTGCCGAACAGCACGTAGTCGGCACCCTTGAAGTTGCCGGCCTTGATCCGCTTGATCACGTCGTAGACGTCACCCTTGGACGACGCCGTGTACGGCGTGCCCTGCACCAGCTGGAACATGCCGGTACGCAGGATTTCACCCTTGATGTCGCCGGTGAACTTGCGCAGCTCGGTCTGTTCGATGTAGCTGGTGGTGGCTTCGAGTTCGTTGTAGCTCGAAGAACCGCTGGAACTGTAGTAGCCCTCGCGGTAATTGTTCTGGGCCGAAACGATGTGGATGTATTGCTCCACACGCTCCTGATACGCCAGATCCGTCACCGCGACTTTCGGGGCCGCCTGCACGTTGAACGCGCAAGCCAGGGCCATCATGCCAATCCATGTGCGCATCGATTAACGCTCCGTGGTTTTGCGGATCTCTTTTTCGTCCATCCACTCGGCCAGACCGCTTTCAACGTCGATCAGTTGCAGGCTGAATTTGTAGAAGACGTCCTTGTAGTCGCTGCTGCGCTTGACGATCGAGCTGATCGAACCTTCAAGACGGTATTTGGCGGCGATCATGTTGCCGGTCTTGGCCACGGTGCTTTTCTTGTACAGGCCGCTCTGGTTTTGCAGCTTGAGCTGGTCGACCTGGCTCTGCATCGCGGTGTTGTCGCTGGCGAAACGGGCGGTGCCGGACTTCATCAGCTGGGTCTTGATGCTGGTGGTGATTTCGCGGGTGTCGATGTATTCGCTGGTCTTGTTCTTCACGTCGTAGACCTGCACCACAGGGCGACCCTGCAGAATGCCGGACTGGGCCAGGGAACGGGTCATCGACTCGGCGATCATCTGCAGGTCGGTCGAACCGAACTCGTTGGTCACGGTTTCAACGGCCTTGGTGTCGCCGTAGCTGATGTTCTTGCTGCCCAGGGTCGGCGAAGTGTTGGCGCAACCGCTGGCCAGCAGGGCGAGGACGGCGATGAAGGAAAAGCGTGCAAACATGGGAGTGCTCTCTGAATCGGGAATAGGGTGTCGGGCTTAAGGCGTCTTGAGTTCCAGACGGAAGTCCACGGCTTTTGGCGTCGGGGCGATGCCCTGGATGAAGCTGGTCTGGGCGCCGTACATCATCTGGCTCTTCCAGACTTCTTCTTCGGCGATCGGGAAACCTTCCGGCCCGAGCCAGGCGAAGCGGTAGTAGAACGTCTTGTTGCTGTTGAGGGTGTTGCTCAACTGCACGTTGACGGTCATGAAGCCGTTTTCGCGGGCCACGCGCATCGCGCCGACCACGATGTGTTTCTGCGGGCCCATGGCCACGACCTTGCTCGCGGCACTGCCCGGCTCCGGTGGTGGCGGGGTGGCGCAGCCGCTCGCCAAAAGGGCGAGGGCGGCGACGGCGATGAGTTTGAAGCGCATGCAAAGACTCCGTTCTTAAGGTTGTTTGAGGCTGGCCACGGCGGTGGCGCCAGCGCTCGGGGTGACGTGGGCGGCGAGGCCGGCAGCGAACACCTGATTGCCGACGGCGCGCAGGGTGATCACCTGATAACGCTGATCGACGGTGACCTTGACCTGAGAGCCACCGACGGCGCTCGGCAGAGTGACCAGGTGCTCACCTTTCTTCAAGCGCAGACGTACAACCTGAGTCATGTCCGGCAGGGTACGCCACGTACGGGTATCGGCACCTTCGAGCACAGCTGAAGAAATACCTACGGCCAGACCCGCCAGCGGGTTGGTTTCGTTGATTTTCTTCTGCGCCACACCTTTGGTGATCGCGCGCACGGTGGTGCGCAGGATGATCCCCGGCATGTCATCGCGCAGGGCGCGGCGGGACATGGCGGTGGTACTGTTCAGCGCGGTCAGGTCGACCTGTTGGCCATCGACACCGATCTGCGCGAACGTCGCGGTGGAGGTGTCGGGCTTGATGATCGGGAACGACAGCGGAGTAATCACTACGTTGTTGTAGATTGGCAGCGGCAACGGCACGCGGATCGAATCGCGGGCCGGCGCCAGACCGCTTTGCACCACGATCAGGATGTCGCTGTCATCGCTTTTGACCGGTTTGTCGAGGTTGACCAACGCCTGCTCCAGCAGTGGCGTGTTCGGGCGCAGTTCGGCAGCCTTGCGATAGCCCGGCGCAGCGAGGTCTTTTTCGCCCAGAGCTTCATAGACGAAACCGGCCAGGTAATGGCTGAACGCACTCTGGTAGCTGTTTTTCAGGCCGACCACTTCCGGCGCGTCAAGGCTGGCGACCGGGTAACCCTGCAAGTCCTTGTACTCGGTCTTGATGCCTTCTTTCTCGGCTTCCTCTTCGCTCTTGAGGTATTCCTTGTCGCGCAGGTCGGCGATCACCGCTTCACGCTCGTGCGTCTTCTTGATCGCGGTGCGGGCGCCGTCGAAATCGTTGACCGCCAGCAGGTTCAGGGCCATCTGCGTAGTCAGCATGACTTTTTCGTAGTCGTAGCCTTCGTAGCGGCGCACCTTGTCGTTGACCAGGAAACTGCCGAACTGGGCCAGGTACTTGTCGGTGTCGAGCTTGACCGAATCTTCCCACTTGCCCACCACCTGGTCGGCGCTGGTCCAGGCATTCTGGCTGCCGGAAAGATCGCCCTTGGCACGCAGCAATTCACCCTTCTCGAAGTAATAGAGCAGGTCCTTGTCCGGGCCGGTGTTGTTTTTTTCCAGCAGGGTCAGGGCGGCCTCGACGTTGCCGGTGGCCAGTTGCTGGTTGGTCTGGGCCAGTTCGGAATCGTAGTTGCGAAACGCCGAACAGCCGGACAGCAGGGTGACAGCGCTGAGCGCGATCAGAGTGGGAGCGCGGAATGCCATGGGGTTACTTCTTCCATGAGTAGCGACAGCCTCGGGTGCGGGTCGGGCTGCTGGGACCGATCGACAGTGGCACTGGCCTCCTGCCAATTCCTCATAAAAAGAGGAGCTTTAATGCCTCAACGCGATAGCGCGGGCGCGGCATTATAAGCGGGCGATGCTGGCTATGTAATAGCTTTTTAATTGCACTGGTTAGCTGGGTGCCATTACTTATCCGGCAGTCTGGCATTGCCGATTACGTTGGCGATATCTCTCAAAACTCGCAGGTTGACCAACTGGTGATCGCGGTCGATGCGCAGGGTGACCGATGACGCTCCGGGTGCATTGGGCGCATTGAATTGATGATCGCCTTTCTTCAGCCGGATGCGTGCCACCAATGTCTTGTCGGGGAGCGTGCGCCAGGTTCGGGTATCGGCCTCCTCAAAGGGGTCGTGCTCGGTGACGACCAGCGAGGCCTTGGCCGGATTGCGTTCGTTTTCCTGGGCCTGGGAAATGGCGGCCATATTGGCGCGGAACATTGCCCGGGAAATGATCGCCGGCATGTCATCGCGCAGCGTACGAAACGCCATGTCGGTGACGCTGTTGATCACGGTCAGCGGGCGTTTGCGGCCATCCACCAGGATGTGGTCGAACGCTGGTGTGACGGTGTCCGGCACCAGGATGGGAAACGAGATCGGTGCGGTAATGACCAGACTTTCATTGAGCCGCACCGGGATCGGCACCGTTACCGAGCTGCGGGCCGGCGCCAGACCGCTCTGGACGACGATCAGAACATCGCTTTCATCATCCTTGGCCGGCGGCTGGTCGAGATTGCGCAACGCCTGTTCGAGGAAGGGGATATTCGGGCGCAACTCGATTGCCTGGCGATAACCCGGTGCGGCCAGATCCCGTTCACCCAGCGCTTCATAGGTGAACCCGGCCAGGTAATGGCTGAAAGCACTCTGGTAGCCGTTCTTCAGTTCGATAACCGCTGGCGCGTCCAGGGTGGTGACGGGATAGCCCTGCAGATCCTTGTATTGCACGACGATGCCCTGAGCTTTGGCCTGTTCCTCGAGTTCTTCATACTGGCGCTCCCGCCGGCGGGCGATCAGTGCTTCACGTTCGTGGGTCTTCTTGATGTCTGCCCGGGCGCCGTCGAAATCGCTTTCGCCCAATTGGTTGAGGGCCATCTGTGTGGTCAGCATGACTTTTTCGTAGTCATAGCCTTCGTAGCGGCTGAGCTTGTCGTTGACCAGCAGGGTGCCCATTTCATAGGCAAACCGGTTGAGCAGCTTCATGGGCGCGGAAGGTACGGCCTCTTCGCGTTGAAACACCATCCGGTCGGCGCTGCGCCAGGCTTTCTGGCTCTGGGGGCGTGCGTTGGCGAAGCTGAGGATCGAGCCCTTTTCGAAGTAATACAGCAGATCCTTTTCTTCCCAGGGGTTGTTCCATTCCAGCAGGTCCAGGGCACCCTGATAGTCGCCGAGCATCAGCCGGTCGTTGGTTTGCTGCATTTCCAGGTCGTAATTGCGGTAAGCCGCGCAGCCGCTCAGTTGCAGGATCGTGCTGATTAATACCGGGAGTAGCAGGCATTGGCGCATGGAGTGCAGCTCTTCCTGGAGCAGAGAGGCGAAAGGTGAAGGATTATAGGGGTGGGCAGTGGCCATGTGCCGGGTATTGGAGAGAAAGCTTGAGGGAATCGCGCTCGAAGTGAACAATATGTAACTTCGCATTTCCATTTGAGACTCATTCATGACTGCCGCGTCCCGATTTCTGGCCTGGCTGGTGTTCCCGCTGTGCGCCCTGAGCAGCTTCAATCTGCTGGCCGACACCGTGGAAGGCGCGCCGCAAGCGTTGCACCTGCTTGATTACATCAGCGCCGATTACCCGCCGACGGTAGCGGCAGGCAAGGTCATCGACGATGGCGAATACCGCGAGCAACTGGAATTCACCCAGGTGCTGCAAGGGCTGATCGCCGACCTGCCGGCCAAACCGGAGAAAGCGGCGCTGGAACAGGGCGTCAGCGCCTTGCACGCCGCGATCACGGCGAAACAGGACGGTGCGGACGTCGCCCGTCAGGCTCGGCAACTGGGGGCGAAACTGGCGGTGGCTTATGAAGTCAGCCAGGCCCCGATCATCACCCCCGACCCGACCCGCGGTGCGCCGCTCTACGCGCAGAACTGCTCGGTGTGCCATGGCGACACCGGTGCCGGCGACGGCCCGGCGGGTCTCGGCATGACGCCGGCGCCGGCCAATCTGCGCGACGCCGCGCGGATGGATCGCCTGAGCCTGTACGCGATCTACAGCACTCTCGGCCAGGGCGTCGAAGGCACTGACATGCCAGCCTTTGCCGATCAACTGGACGACCGTCAGCGCTGGGATCTGGCGACCTATATCGCGCAGTTCAGCGCCGATCCGGCCACGGCCAAATCCGACAAGACCTACAACATTGCTGATCTGGCCCGCCAGACCCCGGCCGAGGTGCAGGCTGCCGAGGGCGCTGAAGCCGCCGCGATCTTCCGTGCGCAACGGGCGCAGCCGCCGCAGGTCAAGCGCGGCCCGGCGCAGTTGCTCGACTACACCGCCGCGACCCTGGACAAGAGCCTGGCGGCGTACCGTGCCGGTGAACACGATCAGGCTTACGACCTGTCGGTGGCGGCGTATCTGGAAGGCTTCGAACTGGTCGAAAGCTCGCTGGACAACGTCGACGCCAACGTGCGCAAGGACACCGAAAAGTCCCTGATGGCCTATCGGCAATCGCTGCAGGACGGCTTGCCGGTGGAGCAGGCCGAACAGCGTCTCGATGCGGCCAAGGCCAAACTCAAGGAGTCTGCCGGCCTGTTGGGCAGCGATGGATTGAGCTGGTCGCTGAGCTACATCTCCGGTCTGCTGATTCTGCTGCGCGAAGGTCTGGAAGCGATTCTGGTGCTGGCGGCGATCCTCGCGTTCTTGCGCAACACCGGCCAGCAATCGGCGGTGCGCAGCGTCAACGTCGGCTGGGGTCTGGCATTGCTGGCCGGTCTCGGGACCTGGGCGCTGGCGGCGTACGTGATCGATGTCAGCGGCTCCCAGCGTGAACTGCTGGAAGGCGCCACGGCGCTGTTTGCCAGCGTCATGGTGTTGTGGCTCGGGGTGTGGATGCACGACCGTCGGCACGCGGCAGCCTGGCAGGACTACATCAAGCAGAGTCTGGTTGGCGGAGGCGGGCGTTTCGGTTTCGCGATCCTGGCGTTCTTCTCGGTATACCGCGAACTGTTCGAAGTGATCCTGTTCTACGAAACCCTGTGGCTGCAGGCCGGTCCCGCCGGGCATAACGCGGTACTTGCTGGTGGTGCGACGGCGCTGGTGCTGCTGTTCGGTCTGGCGTGGGTGATCCTGCGCGGTTCGGCGAAACTGCCGCTGGCGCTGTTCTTCAGCATCAACGCAGCGCTGCTCTGCGCGTTGTCGGTGGTGTTCGCCGGCCACGGCGTGAAGGCGTTGCAGGAAGCCGGGATCTTTGGCACCCGGCCGGTGGCGTTCTTCGATTTCGACTGGCTGGGCATTCATGCCGATGCCTATTCGCTGACGGCGCAGGCCGTGGCGATTGCGGCGATCATCGTGCTGTATGGCCGCAGTTGGTTGGCTGAAAAGCGCCGAGTGGCGGCTTGAGATGATGCGCGTATGGATCGATGCCGACGCCTGCCCGAAGATGGCCAAGGAGCTGGTGGTGAAGTTCGCCCTCAAGCGTCGCTTCGAAGTGGTGCTGGTGGCGGGGCAGCCGCAGAGCAAACCGGCGCTGGCGATCGTCAAGCTGATCGTGGTGCCGAGCGGCCCGGATGCGGCGGATGATTATCTGGTGGAGCATGCGGTGCCGGGTGAACTGGTGATCTGCAGCGACATTCCACTGGCCGACCGGCTGGTGAAGAAGGGCGTTGCAGCGCTGGACCCGCGCGGCAAGGAGTTCGACGCGCAGAACATGGGTGAGCGGCTGGCGACACGCAACCTGTTCACCGACCTGCGTGAGCAAGGCCAGGTCACTGGCGGCCCGGCGCCGTTCGGTGACCGCGAGAAGCAGGCGTTCGCCAATGCGCTGGACCGGATCCTCACCAGGCTCGCCCGCAAAACCTGAACATTGATCGTTCCCACGTCGAGGCGTCGAACCGTCTGCGTGGGAATGCCTCTCGGGACGCTCCGCGTCCCAGCCTCACCACCGATGCAAAGCAGACGCGGAGCGTCCAAGGCTGCATTCCCACGCGGAGCGTGGGAACGATCACGGTCTCAGGTCAGGCGTCGTTTTCGTGAGTCAGCTCTAGCACCCGATCCACCAGTTTGTTGAT
The DNA here is from genome assembly GCF_002112915.1 of Pseudomonas sp. B34(2017). NCBI lineage: Bacteria > Pseudomonadati > Pseudomonadota > Gammaproteobacteria > Pseudomonadales > Pseudomonadaceae > Pseudomonas > Pseudomonas sp. B34(2017). The sequence goes on from NZ_NEJA01000003.1 coordinate 396,096, forward strand.
CCCTGAAGCCGCCTCGCTGATCGTCTGCGCCAGCATGTACGCCGGAGTGGTCACCAGTTTGCGCGCCTTGTCTTCAATGATGTCGGTCACCGCGCAGTCTTCGTGGTTGGCGCCCATCTTGTTCATGGCGGCGGCGGTGTTGGCGTCGTTGCCGATGGTGCAGGTCACGCCGGGGCCGTAGATTTTCGCGGCCAGCGCCGGCGAAATGCAGATCAGGCCCACCGGTTTGCCCGCTTCGGCAAAGGCTTCGGCCAGCGCCAGCACTTGCGGCTGCACGGTGCAGCCGGCGCCTTCGATGGCGAAGTTCGACAGGTTCTTCGCCGCACCGAAACCGCCTGGCACGATCAGCGCATCGAAGTCCTCGACATCGGCCTCACGCAGATCCTTGACGTTGCCCCGGGCGATGCGAGCCGATTCCACCAGTACGTTGCGCGACTCGGGCATTTCTTCACCGGTCAGGTGATTGATCACATGCAATTGCGCGATGTTCGGGGCGAAGCACTGCACCTGGGCGCCGCGCTGGTCGAGGCGCAACAGGGTAATGACGCTTTCGTAGATCTCGGCGCCGTCGTAAACGCCGCAACCGGACAGGATCACTGCAACTTTTTTGCTCATGGGTTTCTCTCCAGATTCATGGCGCTAAATGTCCTCTAATTTGTCGTTCGTTGCCATAGGATCAAGCCGCGGCTACACCTAGGATCTGAGCTACAGATTCCGACCAGGGCGCGTCATGAACTTCATCCTGTATGCGGTACCGTTTTTCTTCGTGTTGATTGCGGCGGAGCTCATCGCCGACCGCTGGCGCGGGGTGAGCAACTATCGCCTGGCCGATGCGGTGAACAGCATCAGCACCGGGGTGTTGTCGACCACCACCGGCCTGTTGACCAAGGGCGTGGGCCTGGTGACCTATGCGTTTGCCCTGGAGCATCTGGCGCTGGTCAGGTTGCCTGCGGACAGCGTCTGGGTCTGGGTGTTTGCCTTTGTCTTCTATGACTTCTGCTATTACTGGCTGCATCGCATGGGCCATGAACGGAACATTCTCTGGGCGGCGCATTCGGTGCATCACCAGAGCGAGGACTACAACCTTTCCACGGCCTTGCGCCAGACCAGCACCGGGTTCCTGCTGAGCTGGATCTTCTACCTGCCGATGGCCGTGCTCGGGGTGCCGCTGCTGGTGTTCGTCAGCGTTGCGGCGCTGAATCTGCTGTATCAGTTCTGGGTCCATACCCGGCACATTCCCAAGCTCGGCTGGTTCGAGTGGTGCTTCGTCACGCCGTCCAATCATCGGGCCCACCATGCACAGAACGCTCTCTACATGGATCGCAACTACGGCGGGGTGTTCATTATTTGGGACCGACTGTTCGGCTCGTTCCAGGAGGAGGACGACAACGAGCCGGTGATTTTCGGCGTGACCACACCGCTGGGGAGCTGGAATCCGTTGTGGGCCAACCTGCAGTTCTACGCCCAACTGTGGGACGACGCGCGCCGGGCCGAGCGTACGTGGGACAAGATCCGGATCTGGTTCATGCGCACCGGCTGGCGTCCGGCGGACGTTGCGGCGAAGTACCCGATGAACAAGCCGGACCTGAGTCAGTTCCGCAAATTCGAAGTGCCGCTGGACAGCCGTCAGCAGTGGTACGTGGGGTTGCAGTTCGGCGTGTATGTGGCGCTGGGCAGTTATCTGATGAATCTGGAACACAGTCTGCCCACCGGAGCATTGCTGCTCGGCTGGGGCGCGGTGGCGTTCGGTTTGTTCGTGTTGGGCGCGGCCCTGGAGAATCGCCCGTGGGCGGCGAAGCTTGAAGTGTTGCGGCTGGCATTGAACCTGCCGCTGGTGTGGCTGGCGCCGCTGGTCGGACTCTGGCCGGCCAGCCCGGGGATATGGGTCGGCCTGCTCAGTTACAGCCTGCTCAGCGGCATCGGGCTGTATGGCTGTCGCCAGCGACTTACTCGGCTGGCGTCTTAGGATCGGCGGTGTTGGTCATTTCGGCTTTGTGCCGTTCGGCCTTGGCCAGCAGCTCGGCCTGTTCTTCCTCGTAAACCTTTTTCGCCAGCCGGGCATTCTTGAACCGGCGGCGCAGCCATAGGCCCAGGCCGAGCACCAGCAGCGCGCCCAGCACCCACAACTCATACTTCTTGATGCTGCCGAGCATGCCTTCGAGCACGGCGCCGAAATGGTAAGCAGCGGCGGCCAGGGCGGTGGCCCAGATCGCGGCGCCGATACCGTTGAGTAGCAGATAACGTCCCGGCGGATAGCCCGAGAGGCCGATTGCCACCGGCATCACCGTGCGCAGGCCGTACACGAAGCGAAAGCTCAAGACCCAGATGTCCGGGTGCTTGCGGATGTGTTCCAGCGCGCGGTCGCCCATCATCTGCCAGCGCGGCTTGCGCGCCAGCAGCTTGCGCCCGTGCTTGCGGCCCAGGAAGTACCACAGCTGATCGCCGGCATAGCTGCCGAAGAACGCCACGACCACCACCAGTTTGATGTCCATGTATTCACGGAACGCGAGGAAGCCCGCGAGCACCAGGATGGTTTCGCCTTCGAAAAACGTCCCGAGAAACAGGGCAAAGTAGCCGAAGTCATGCAGAAATTGTTGGAGCATTGTCTGGGTGCTGGCGAAATGAACGCGCAGCCTAACCCTTCGGACACATTCAGGAAAGTGTCGAAATGTGTCTCGACGTGAACATTTCCTACACGGACAATGGAAAGCGACTACCTGTCGCAGGGGTGCACATAACTGTCATACGACCGTCATAATGGCCATCTATAACTGTCACGCTCGCCCGTTTGCGCGGGCTCAGGAGTCTGCCGTGAGCTTTACCCCAGCCAACCGTCTGTTCCCTGCCACCCGCCTGCGTCGCAATCGCCGTGATGATTTTTCCCGGCGGCTGGTACGTGAGAATGTGCTGACGGTCGATGACCTGATCCTGCCGGTGTTCGTGCTCGATGGTGAAAACCGCCGCGAAGCCGTGGCCTCGATGCCGGGTGTCGAGCGCCTGACCATCGACCTGCTGCTTGAAGAAGCCGCCAAATGGGTCGAACTGGGGATTCCGGCGCTGGCACTGTTTCCGGTTACCCCGCCCGAACTCAAATCCCTCGATGCCGCCGAAGCGTGGAATCCCGAAGGTATCGCCCAGCGCGCCACTCGCGCCCTGCGTGACCGATTCCCCGAGCTGGGCGTGATCACCGACGTCGCCCTCGACCCGTTCACCACTCACGGTCAGGACGGCATTCTCGATGAAGAAGGCTATGTGCAGAACGACATCACCGTCGATGCACTGGTCAAGCAAGCCTTGTCCCATGCTGCTGCGGGCGCCCAGGTGGTTGCCCCGTCGGACATGATGGACGGCCGCATCCAGGCCATCCGCGAAGCGCTGGAGCTGGCCGGTCACGTCAATGTGCGGATCATGGCCTACTCGGCCAAGTACGCCAGTGCCTATTACGGCCCGTTCCGCGATGCGGTGGGTTCGGCCGCGAACCTGGGCAAGGCGAACAAGGCCTCCTATCAGATGGACCCGGCCAACAGCGACGAAGCGCTGCACGAAGTGGGTGCGGACTTGTCTGAAGGCGCGGACATGGTCATGGTCAAACCCGGCATGCCGTACCTGGACATTTTGTTCCGGGTAAAAGATGCCTTCAAAGTGCCGACCTTCGTCTATCAGGTCAGCGGCGAATACGCCATGCACATGGCGGCGATCCAGAATGGCTGGTTGAGCGAAGGCGTGATCCTCGAATCCCTGACCGCCTTTAAACGTGCCGGCGCTGATGGCATCCTGACTTACTTTGCTGTCCGTGCCGCTCAATTGTTACGAGAGCAGAAATAGCCCTCCCAGGAACATTCGATGAATACCGAAGGACTCACTGAAGTTGCCGTAAAAGAAGCTCAACCCGTGGTCGAGCAGATTACCGAAACCCCGCCGGAACTGGAGCCTGCGCCACCCGCGCCGGCAACCGAGCCTGCCGCGGCGGTTCCGGCGATCGCGATTCCCGGCCTGGATGACAGCAGCCTGTACATCCACCGTGAATTGTCGCAACTGCAGTTCAACATCCGCGTGCTGGAACAGGCGCTGGACGAGTCCTACCCGTTGCTGGAGCGGCTGAAGTTCCTGCTGATCTTCTCCAGCAACCTCGACGAATTCTTCGAAATCCGCGTCGCCGGCCTCAAGAAGCAGATCACCTTCGCCCGTGAACAGGCCGGCGCCGACGGCCTGCAACCGCACCAGGCCCTGGCCCGGATCAGCGAGCTGGTGCACGGTCACGTAGATCGCCAGTACGCGATCCTCAACGACATCCTGCTCCCGGAGCTGGAAAAGCATCAGGTGCGTTTCATCCGTCGTCGCCACTGGACGACCAAGATCAAAACTTGGGTCCGCCGCTATTTCCGCGACGAGATCGCGCCGATCATCACTCCGATCGGCCTCGACCCGACGCACCCGTTCCCGTTGCTGGTGAACAAAAGCCTGAACTTCATCGTCGAGCTCGAAGGTATCGACGCCTTCGGTCGCGACTCCGGTCTGGCGATCATCCCGGCGCCGCGTCTGCTGCCGCGGATCATCAAGGTGCCGGAAGAAGTCGGCGGCCCTGGCGACAACTATGTGTTCCTGTCGTCGATGATCCACGCCCACGCCGATGACCTGTTCCAGGGCATGAAGGTTAAAGGCTGCTACCAGTTCCGTCTGACTCGAAACGCCGACCTGGCGCTCGACTCCGAAGACGTCGAAGACCTGGCCCGCGCCCTGCGTGGCGAGTTGTTCTCCCGCCGTTACGGTGATGCCGTGCGCCTGGAAGTCGCCGACACCTGCCCGAAACACCTGTCGGACTACCTGCTCAAGCAGTTCAACCTGAGCGAGACCGAGCTGTATCAGGTCAACGGTCCGGTAAACCTGACGCGTCTGTTCAGCATCACCGGTCTGGACAGCCATCCTGAGCTGCAATACACGCCGTTCACGCCGCAGATCCCGAAACTGCTGCAGAACAGCGAAAACATTTTCAGCGTGATCAGCAAGCAGGACATCCTGCTGCTGCACCCGTTCGAGTCGTTCACCCCGGTGGTCGACCTGCTGCGCCAGGCCGCCAAGGACCCGCACGTCCTCGCCGTGCGCCAGACCCTGTACCGCTCCGGCGCCAACTCGGAAATCGTCGATGCGCTGGTGGACGCCGCGCGTAATGGCAAGGAAGTGACGGCGGTCATCGAGCTGCGTGCGCGCTTCGACGAAGAATCCAACCTGCAACTGGCCAGCCGCCTGCAAGCGGCGGGCGCGGTGGTGATCTACGGCGTGGTCGGCTTCAAGACCCACGCCAAGATGATGCTGATCCTGCGCCGCGAGCAGGGAGAGATCGTGCGTTACGCGCACCTCGGCACCGGTAACTACCACGCCGGCAACGCCCGCCTGTACACCGACTACAGCCTGCTGACTTCCGACGACGCCTTGTGCGAAGACGTCGGCAAACTGTTCAGCCAATTGATCGGCATGGGCAAGACGCTGCGCATGAAGAAGCTGCTGCATGCGCCGTTCACCCTGAAGAAGGGCATGCTCGACATGATTACCCGCGAGACGCAATTTGCGCTCGACGGCAAGCCGGCGCACATCATCGCCAAGTTCAACTCGCTGACCGATCCGAAGATCATCCGCGCGCTGTACAAGGCCAGCCAGTCCGGCGTGCGCATCGATCTGGTGGTGCGCGGCATGTGCTGTCTGCGTCCGGGCATCGCCGGGGTTTCGCACAACATTCACGTGCGCTCGATCATCGGTCGCTTCCTTGAGCACACCCGGGTGTTCTACTTCCTCAACGGTGGCGAGGAGCAGATGTTCCTCTCCAGCGCCGACTGGATGGAGCGCAACCTCGACAAGCGCGTCGAGACCTGCTTCCCGGTGGAAGGCAAGAAGTTGCTGACCCGGGTCAAGAAAGAGCTGGAGCTTTACCTGACCGACAACACCCACAGCTGGAGCCTGCAATCGGACGGTCGCTATATCCGCAACACGCCGACCGGCAACCAGAACCCGCGCAGTGCGCAGGCGACTTTGCTGGAGCGGTTGGGCAGCCCGATTCTGCCGGTGAGCAGCTGACCGCAGGTTTCATAGCTATAAAAAAGGCGATCCATCCGGATCGCCTTTTTTGTGCCTGCCCGTTACTCAATGAACGGTCAGGACAATCCCGACCCGCGTCAGCCACTCGGCCTCAAGCCCGAAATCCGCCTGGGTCAGCTGGTTTTCATCCAGCCAGTTCTCCGGGAATTCCACGTCGAGGTGGTTGCCATTTGCATGCAGTGTCACTTGCGGCATCGCCTGGGTGCCACGGATGTGGTGGAACAGGATGGCGAAACGCAGCAGCACGCACAGGCGGATCAGCTTGTCGCCGTCGTCGCCGAACTCGGCGAACTTGTCCTTGGGGATGTTGCGACGGTGGCCGCGCACCAGCAGGGCGAGCATTTGCTGGTCTTCGCGGGAGAACCCGGCGAGGTCCGAGTGTTCGATCAGGTAGGCGCCGTGCTTGTGGTAGTGATAGTGCGCGATGTCGAGCCCGACTTCGTGCACTTTCGCCGCCCAGCCCAGCAGTTCGCGCCAGATGCCGTCGTCCAGCTCCCAATCCACGGCCACTTGATCGAAGGCGTGCAAGGCTTTGCGCTCGACCCGTGCGGCCTGTTCCTGATCGACGTGGTAGCGCTCCATCAGCGAGGTCAGGGTGCGTTCGCGCACGTCTTCGTGGTGATGTCGGCCGAGCAGGTCGTAGAGCACGCCTTCACGCAGCGCGCCTTCGCAGTGATCCATTCGTTGCAGTTCGAGGGCGTCGAAGATCGCTTCGAGAATCGCCAGACCGGCCGGGAAGATCGCCCGACGATCCGGCTTGATGCCTTCGAAATCGATCTTGTCGACATCGCCGAGCTTGAACAGACGGCGCTTGAGCCACGCCAGGCCTTCGGCATTTACCTCGCCGGTGCCATGACCGCCGGCCTTCAGCGCCAGACCGATGGCGCGGATGGTGCCCGAGGAGCCAATGGCTTCATCCCAGGTCAGGCGATGCAGGGCGTGTTCGATGCTCATGATTTCCAGGCGCGCCGCCGTGTACGCCTGGGCGTAGCGGGCCGGGGTGATCTTGCCGTCCTTGAAGTAGCGTTGGGTGAAGCTCACGCAGCCCATTTGCAGGCTTTCGCGCAGCAGCGGTTCGAAACGCTGGCCGATGATGAATTCGGTACTGCCGCCGCCGATGTCGGCGACCAGACGTTTGCCCGGAGTGTCGGCGAGGGTGTGGGACACGCCGAGGTAGATCAGGCGGGCCTCTTCACGGCCGGAGATGACTTCCACCGGATGGCCGAGGATTTCTTCGGCGCGACGGATGAATTCGCCACGGTTGCGCGCCTCGCGCAGGGCGTTGGTGCCGACGATCCGCACGGCGCCCAGCGGCATGCCATTGATCAGTTGGGCAAAGCGCTTGAGGCAGTCGAGACCGCGCTGCATGGATTCTTCGTTGAGCTGACGCTCATCGTCGATGCCGGCGGCCAGCTGAACTTTTTCTCCGAGCCGTTCGAGAATACGGATTTCGCCGTTCTGGGCCTTGGCCACGACCATATGGAAGCTGTTGGAGCCCAGGTCGATCGCGGCGATCAGGGACAGATTCTTGGCTTGGGATTGCGGCATGGTCTGGGGGTCTCGGTCGATAACCCCGACATCGTGCCACGATCAAACGCTGCCGCCAACGCGCATGGTTCAAACCCTTGATCCTGCGCATAAAAGCCAGGGACCGTTGCGCACTCAACGACGCTGATCGTTCCCACGCTCTGCGTGGGAATGCCTCAACGGACGCTCTGCGTCCGCTTTTGGGACGCGGAGCGTCCCGGGCTGCATTCCCACGCGGACGGTTCGACGCCTCGACGTGGGAACGATCGGGTAGCAGGCTGTTTCAGGCAGTCGCTTCCACGGTGCCAATAAAGTTCGCCAGCTCCGGCGTCTGCGGATCGGCAAACAGCACTTTCGGGTCACCCACCTCGTGCACCTTGCCCTGGTGCATGAACACCAGTTTGTCCCCGACCTCCCGGGCGAAGCGCATTTCGTGGGTGACCATGATCAGCGTCATGCCTTCCTTCGCGAGCTGGCGGACCACGCTGAGCACTTCGTTGACCAGCTCGGGGTCCAGCGCCGAGGTGATCTCGTCGCACAGCAGCACCTTCGGCGACATCGCCAGCGCCCGGGCAATCGCCACGCGTTGTTGCTGGCCGCCCGAGAGGCGTTCCGGGAACGCGTCGAACTTCTCGCCCAGGCCGACGCGCTCCAGCATCTGCCGCGCCAGTTCTTGTGCCTTGGCCTTGGGCACTTTCTGCACCACCTGCGGCGCGAGCATCACGTTCTCGCCGACGGTCAGGTGCGGAAACAGATTGAACTGCTGGAACACCATCCCGACTTTCTGCCGCAGGCTGCGCAGGTCGGCGCGGGCGGCGTCGAGGTATTCGCCGTCGACTTCGATCACGCCGTCGTTGATCGATTCCAGACCGTTGAGGGTGCGCAGCAGGGTGGACTTGCCCGAGCCGCTGCGGCCGATGATCGCCACCACCTGGCCTTCCTCGACGCTCAGGTCGATGCCTTTGAGCACGTGGTGATCGCCGTAATATTTATGCAGGGCAGAAATTCTAAGCAGAGGCATGCAGTCTCCTTTCCAGGTAGCGCGCACTGAGGGACAGGGGGTAGCAGAGCAGGAAGTAGCCCAGGGCGACGAGGCCGTAGACCATGAACGGTTCGAAGGTGGCGTTGGCGAGCATGCCGCCGGTCTTGGTCAGCTCGGTGAAGCCGATGATCGAGGTCACGGCGGTGCCCTTGACCACTTGCACCGAGAAACCCACGGTCGGCGCCACGGCAATTCGCAGCGCCTGCGGCAGGATCACGTAGCGCAATTGCTCGAGCGGATTCAGCGCCAGGCTCGACGAAGCTTCCCACTGACCGTGGGGAATCGCCTCGACGCAGCCGCGCCAGATCTCCGCCAGATAAGCACTGGTGAACAGCGTCAGGGCAATCGCCGCCGCCATCCACGGCGAAATTTCCACCCCGGCCAGGGCCACGCCGAAGAACACCAGAAACAGCTGCATCAACAGCGGTGTGCCTTGGAACAGTTCGATCCAGGTGCGGGCGATGCTGCTGGGCAGCGGGTTTTTCGAGATGCGCATGATCAGGATCAGCAACCCGACGATCCCGCCGCCGATGAACGCCACCAGCGACAGCGCCAGTGTCCATTGCAGGCCGGTCAGCAGATTGCGCAGGATGTCCCAGAACGTGAAGTCGCTCATTGGCTGCTCCTTGCGCTGCTTTTAGACAGATAACGCCGACCGAGCCAGTTCAACAGCTGACGGATCAGCAACGCCATGCACAGATAGATGAGGGTGGTCAGGGCGTAGGTTTCAAAGGCGCGGAAGTTGCGCGACTGAATGAAGTTGGCGGCGAAGCTCAATTCTTCGGTGGCAATCTGCGAACACACCGCCGAACCGAGCATGACGATGATGATCTGGCTGCTCAGCGCCGGCCAGACCTTGCCCAGCGCCGGCAACAGCACCACGTGGCGGAACGCTTCGAAACGGCTCATCGCCAATGCCGCTGCGGCTTCCAGCTGCCCGCGCGGAATCGCCTGGATACCGGCGCGGATGATTTCGGTCGAGTACGCACCGAGGTTGATCACCATCGCCAGCACCGCCGCCTGCCACTCGGAAATCTGCACGCCGAGGGACGGCAGGCCGAAGAAGATGAAGAACAGCTGCACCAGAAACGGCGTGTTGCGGATCAACTCCACATATACGCCGAAGATCGCCGAGAACGGGCGGATGTTCCACGCCCGCACCAGCGCCCCGACGATGCCCACGCCAACCCCGAAGAGTGCGCCGATGGCCGTCAGCTCAAGGGTGAACAGCGCCCCGCGCAAGAGCAGGTCGGTGTTTTCCACCACCGGCAAAAAATCGAACTGATAGGCCATGAAAGTCTCCCGCGTCGCCGGTCAGAGGTCGGCCGGCAGCGGCTCTTTGAGCCAGGTCTGCGCGTTCTTTTCCAGCGCGCCGTCAGCCTTGGCGGTGGTCAGGATCTCGTTGACCTTGCCCAGCAGCGCCGGCTCGTTCTTGTTCACGCCGACGTAGACCGGCGAATCCTTGAGCTTCACTTTCAGCGCGGGGACGCGTTTGGGGTTCTTTTCACTGATCGCGACCATTACCACGTTGCCGCTGGCGATCAGGTCGACCTGACCTGCGAGGTAGGCGGCGATGGTCGAGTTGTTGTCTTCGAAGCGTTTGATGGTCACGCCTTCCGGGGCGACCTTGGTCAGCTCGATGTCTTCGATGGCACCACGGGTGACGCTGATGGTTTTGCCCTTGAGATCGTCGAGGGTGCTGACCGCTGCGTCCGGCGGGCCGAACACGGCGAGGTAGAACGGCGCATAGGCGCGGGAGAAATCGATGACCTTCTCGCGCTCGGGGTTCTTGCCGAGGCTGGAAATCACCAGGTCGACCTTGCCGGTGGTCAGGAACGGGATGCGGTTGGTGCTGTTGACCGGGGTCAGTTCGAGTTTGACCTTGAGCTGCTCGGCCAGCAGTTTCGCGGTGTCGATATCGAGGCCGCGCGGCTTCATGTCCGGGCCGACCGAACCGAACGGCGGGAAGTCCTGGGGCACGGCAACTTTCAAGGTGCCGCGTTTGACCACGTCATCCAGACCGTCGGCATGGGCGGGGGTCTGGCTCAGCATCAGACCGGCAAGCAGGGCGGCGAGGAGGGCGCTGTAACGCTTCGTCATGGACAATCTCCGGATCGGCGGGAAGTGAATTCTGCGTTCGGACAGAGCACGGGCCGTGCCAAGACAGGGGTTCGGCGTCGCAAAGCCACGGGTTTGGCGGGTTTGTTCGGTCTTACTGGTCTGAACAGTCAGGTCGGATTTCGCACTGCGATAGCGCATCGACGCGCACCGTCGAACCCCGCTGGGGCACGACTTGCCTGATGCCTCGAATAGCTTTACAACTGGCCGCACCTTGGCCTGGTCCGTCTGGAAAACCATGAACTCGATCTCCCGCGCCGTACCCGAAGTGGCGCTGCAAGCGATCCGCAAACTGATTACCGAGCAGGGCTTCGGCCCCGGCGATGCGCTGCCCTCGCAACGGGATCTGGCGGTTCAGCTGGGCGTCAGCCGCGCCTCGTTGCGTGAGGCGTTGTCGTCCTTGAGTGCGCTGGGTGTGGTCAGCATTCAGCCGGGCAAAGGCGTGTTCGTGCAGGCGCCGGTCGAGTTGCCTCGTGGCGAGGGCGCACCGGCCTGGCCGTTCGCCGCCCAGGCTTCGCCGCTGGAAATCTTTCAGTTGCGCTATGCGCTGGAAGGGTTTGCGGCCGGTCTGGCGGCGGTGACGTTGAGCACGTTTGATCTGGACGAACTGGAAGACAACGTCGCCGCCATGCGCGAGCAACTGCGCGCCGGCGACTTCGAGGCAGCGGCGAAACTGGATTTCGAATTCCACCGGCGGATCCTGCTGGCCAGCGGCAATCAGGCGATGCTGAGCATCCTCACCGCCAGCGCCGACATCTTTCTGGAGAGCCAGAAACTACCGTTCATCCGCGCCGAACGGGCCATGGAAACCTGGCAGGAACACCGCAAGATCCTCCGCGCCCTTGCCCGCCGGGCCTCCGCTGCCGCGCAGAAGGCCATGCAGGAGCACGTGCGCAATGCGGCGCTGCGTACCGGAATCGCCTTCATCGCCCCCGCCGGCGCGTGACTTGAGCTATACCCAAACTCATCGAGTGCCATAGCAAGACTCAATCATCTGCGGCTTCCTGAACAAGGGAAGGGCGGCTATGATGGGCCACGTTTTTTTGCTTACAACCTGGAGAATTCCATGAGCAGCGATCTGATCAAACACGTTAGCGACGCTAGCTTCGAAGCCGACGTACTCAAGGCCGAAGGCGCTGTCCTGGTCGACTACTGGGCTGAATGGTGCGGCCCTTGCAAAATGATCGCTCCGGTTCTGGACGAGATTGCAGAGACTTACAAAGGCAAGCTGACCGTTGCCAAACTGAACATCGACGAAAACCAGGAAACCCCTGCCAAGCACGGCGTACGTGGTATTCCGACCCTGATGCTGTTCAAGAACGGCAACGTGGAAGCGACCAAGGTCGGCGCTCTGTCGAAGTCGCAACTGGCTGCTTTCCTCGACGCCAACATCTAAGCGTCGCGGTAAAGTTGTCCTCAAAAAGCCCCGCAAATTGCGGGGCTTTTTGCGTATTCAGGGCTAGACGCTCCGAAACTCAGGTGGTACATTCGGCCCCGCACTGGTTTCTCCACTGCCCCCTGCTAGCCGTCGCCGACGCACTTCCTTTCGAATAAGTACGCGATCCTGTCGCCTTCTCCGCGGCGCGGCCTCATTAAGCCAAAAGCTTAATTTCCCCCCTCCATAAATGATTACGTCATTCCTATATGAATCTGACTGAACTCAAGCAAAAGCCGATTACCGAACTGCTCGAATTGGCCGAACAGATGGGCATAGAAAATATGGCCCGTTCGCGCAAGCAGGACGTGATTTTCTCCCTGCTGAAAAAGCACGCTAAAAGCGGTGAGGAAATCTCCGGTGATGGCGTGCTGGAGATTCTCCAGGACGGCTTCGGCTTCCTGCGCTCCGCTGACGCTTCCTACCTCGCCGGCCCTGACGACATCTACGTTTCGCCGAGCCAGATCCGCCGTTTCAACTTGCGCACCGGTGACACCATCGTTGGCAAGATCCGCCCTCCGAAGGAAGGCGAGCGTTATTTCGCCCTGCTCAAGGTCGACACGATCAACTTCGATCGTCCTGAGAACGCGAAAAACAAGATTCTCTTCGAGAACCTGACCCCGCTGTTCCCGACCGTGCGCATGAAGATGGAAGCCGGCAACGGTTCCACCGAAGACCTGACCGGTCGTGTGATCGACCTGTGCGCCCCGATCGGCAAAGGCCAGCGTGGTCTGATCGTTGCACCGCCGAAAGCCGGTAAAACGATCATGCTGCAGAACATCGCAGCGAACATCGCCCGTAACAACCCTGAAGTTCACCTGATCGTGCTGTTGATCGACGAGCGTCCGGAAGAAGTGACCGAAATGCAGCGCACCGTGCGCGGCGAAGTGGTTGCCTCGACCTTCGACGAGCCGCCGACCCGTCACGTGCAAGTGGCTGAAATGGTGATCGAGAAGGCCAAGCGCCTGGTCGAACACAAGAAGGACGTGGTGATCCTGCTCGACTCCATCACCCGTCTGGCCCGTGCCTACAACACCGTGATCCCGAGCTCCGGCAAGGTGCTGACCGGTGGTGTCGATGCCCACGCCCTGGAGAAACCGAAGCGTTTCTTCGGCGCCGCGCGAAACATCGAAGAAGGCGGCTCGCTGACCATCATCGCCACCGCGCTGGTTGAAACCGGCTCGAAGATGGATGAAGTGATCTACGAAGAGTTCAAGGGCACCGGCAACATGGAACTGCCACTGGACCGTCGTATCGCCGAGAAGCGTGTGTTCCCGGCCATCAACATCAACAAGTCCGGTACCCGTCGTGAAGAGCTGCTGACTGCCGACGACGAACTGCAGCGTATGTGGATCCTGCGCAAACTGCTGCACCCGATGGACGAAGTCGCGGCCATCGAGTTCCTGGTCGACAAGCTGAAAACGACCAAGACCAACGACGAATTCTTCCTGTCGATGAAGCGCAAGTAACATCGTCGGTTGATTCAGAAAATGGCGTCCTTTCGAGGGCGCCATTTTTTTGCCTGTTTTTTGTCCGGCCGATAGGAGGTTTGCGATCTGGTAAGGTCAGTGACTGGGCAAAACAAGAAGCAGCGTTCGATGCTGTACAAAAAATAACCATCTGATTGGCATTAAAGATTTATGAGCACACTCGCTTATCGAAGGGATATCGACGGCTTGCGGGCAGTCGCGGTGATAGCCGTGGTGCTGTTCCATTTTGGCGTCCCTGGGTTTACCGGCGGTTTTGTCGGTGTGGACGTGTTTTTCGTGATCTCCGGTTACCTCATCACCTCGATCATCTGGAACCAGCGCCAGGCCGGCCGGTTCAGTTTCGTCGAGTTCTGGTCGCGGCGTGCGCGGCGGATCCTGCCGGCGCTGTTTGCGATGATCATCGCGGTGCTGGCGGTGGGCTGGTTTCTGATGGCGCCCAAGGACTACGAAGAACTCGGGCGCTCGGTGCGCTATCAGGTGCTGTTTGTCTCGAACATCCTGTTCATGCGCCAGGACGGCTACTTCGATGTCGCCTCGGATCTCAAACCGCTGCTGCACACCTGGTCACTGGCGGTAGAGGAGCAGTTCTACATTGTCTTCCCGCTGTTGCTGACCCTGATGTCGAGCCGCTTGAAGCACTGGCGGCTGGCGCTGTTCGGCGTGCTGCTCGTTTCATTCGGGTTGAGCGTCTGGGCGGTCCACCACCATCCGGAAAAAGCCTTCTTCCTGCTGCCGATGCGCGCATGGGAGCTGCTGGCGGGGGCGATGCTGGCGATCGCACCGAAGCATGCCTGGCGCCTCAAGCCGATGGCCGCGCAACTGTTGAGCCTGCTCGGCATGGGCCTGATTCTGTTGGCGGTGTTCGGTTTCGACAAACGTACGCCGTTCCCCGGTGCGGCCGCATTGCTGCCGGTGCTTGGCGTGGTGCTGTTGATCATGGCCAACGGTCATCGCCAGACCTGGGTAGGTCAATTCTTGAGCAGTCGGGTCATGGTCGGTCTGGGTCTGATTTCCTATTCCTGGTACTTGTGGCACTGGCCGGTGTTCGTGTTTTCCAGCTACGCCAGCGTCGACGAGCCGAGCGCCTTCGACAGCGCCGGGTTGATCCTGCTGACCCTGGTGCTGGGCTATCTGTCGTGGAAATTCGTCGAGACGCCGTTCCGCGAGCGGCGCTTGCTGGCCGGACGTCGGCAGATTCTGATCGCCGGTGCGTTCGGCGTGCTGATAATCGGACTGGCCGGGCAAACCCTGCGCTGGACCGACGGCCTGCCGTGGCGCCTGTCCGATCAGGCATTGCAATACGCCAAGGGGCGCGAGTGGCGGCCGGAGTTGATGGCATGTCTGGCGGACGACAAGACCCCGGATGACAAGTTGTTCTGTCATTACGGTCTGCAGAACCAGGCTTCGCGAGCGCTGGTCTGGGGCGACAGTCATGCCACGGCGTTGATTCCGGTCTTCGATGATGGTGCGCAAGCCCATGGCGTCAGTGTGATCCTCGCCAGTTCGCCGGGGTGCATACCGGTGGAAGGTCTGGAGCATGACGCCCGCTGCGCGCGGTTCAACCAACGTGTGGTGCAGGCAATCAAACCGCAAACCGTCAGTGATGTGGTGCTGGTTGCGCGCTGGAGTCTGTATCTCTATGGCGATGCCAGAGGTGATCTGGGCCATGTCTTGAGAACGCCTGACGGGCACTACGACCGTGCCGTCGCCGAGCAGCGTCTGGCTGACGGTCTGCGCGCGCGAGTGGCGCAATTGCGTGCGGGCGGGCATCGGGTCTGGCTGGTGAAAGAGGCGCCGTTGCAGGCTTTCAGTCCGCCGTACCGTCTGACGCGACTGGCGATGCTGGATCGTCCGGTGGATGACGTCGGGCTGAATGTCGCCGAACACCAAAAGCGCCAGGCCTTCATCAGTCAGCTGTTCGCCGAGCTGGCGAAAGACCCGGCGGTACGCGTGGTCGATCCGGCGCCGAAGCTGTGCGATGAAAGCGGTCTGTGCCGTGCCGAGCTCGGTGGGTACTCACTGTACACCGATGACAATCACCTGTCGGAGGTCGGCGCGCGTTTCGTTGCGCCGATCCTCGAACCGCTGTTTGTCGACCTGCAGGCCAGGGCAAATCTGGGAAAAGGTCAGGCGAATGCAGCCAAGTAAGCAGTGACGGGCTGCCAGCGACCGGCATAGCAGGTAGGATGTACGCCTATTTTGAGGGTGCCATCGTCAATGAAATTCAAGGATCTTCGGGATTTCGTGCAGCAGCTTGAGCAGCGCGGAGAGTTGAAACGCATCCAGATTCCCGTTTCGCCGGTGCTGGAAATGACCGAGGTGTGCGACCGCACACTGCGGGCCAAGGGCCCGGCGCTGCTGTTCGAGAAGCCGACCGGTTACGACATCCCGGTGCTCGGCAACCTGTTCGGCACTCCCGAGCGGGTGGCCATGGGCATGGGCGCCGAGTCGGTCAGCGAGCTGCGCGAAATCGGCAAGCTGCTGGCGTTCCTCAAGGAACCGGAGCCGCCGAAGGGTTTGAAGGACGCGTGGTCGAAGCTGCCGATCTTCCGCAAGATCATTGCGATGGCGCCGAAAGTCATCAAGGACGCGCCGTGCCAGGAAGTGGTCATAGAAGGCGACGACGTCGATCTGGCGATGCTGCCGGTGCAGACCTGCTGGCCGGGCGACGTGGCGCCGCTGATCACTTGGGGCCTGACGGTCACCAAAGGTCCGAACAAGGATCGCCAGAACCTTGGCATCTACCGTCAGCAAGTGATCGGCCGCAACAAGGTCATCATGCGCTGGCTCAGCCACCGTGGCGGTGCGCTGGATTTCCGTGAGTGGTGCGAGAAGCACCCGGGCCAGCCGTTCCCGGTGTCCGTGGCCCTCGGTGCCGATCCGGCGACCATTCTCGGCGCCGTTACTCCGGTGCCGGACAGCCTCTCCGAATACGCCTTCGCCGGTCTGCTGCGCGACAGTCGCACGGAGCTGGTGAAGTGCCGTGGCAACGACCTGCAAGTGCCGGCCACTGCCGAAATCATCCTTGAAGGCGTGATCCATCCGGGCGAGATGGCCGACGAAGGCCCGTACGGCGACCACACCGGTTACTACAACGAAGTCGACAGCTTCCCGGTGTTCACCGTCGAGCGCATCACTCACCGGATCAAGCCGATTTACCACAGCACCTATACCGGCCGTCCGCCGGATGAGCCGGCGATTCTCGGCGTGGCGCTGAACGAAGTGTTCGTGCCGATCCTGCAGAAGCAGTTTCCGGAGATCACCGACTTCTACCTGCCGCCGGAAGGCTGCTCGTACCGCATGGCCGTGGTGACGATGAAGAAGTCGTATCCGGGCCACGCCAAGCGCGTGATGCTGGGTGTCTGGTCGTTTTTGCGACAGTTCATGTACACCAAGTTCGTTATCGTCACCGACGACGACATCAACGCGCGTGACTGGAACGACGTGATCTGGGCCATCACCACGCGCATGGACCCCAAGCGCGACACGGTGATGATCGACAACACGCCGATCGACTACCTCGACTTTGCCTCGCCGGTGTCGGGACTCGGCTCGAAGATGGGCCTGGACGCCACCCACAAGTGGCCGGGCGAAACCACTCGCGAGTGGGGCCGCGTCATCGTCAAGGATGATGCCGTCACTCAACGGATCGATGCCATCTGGAATCAGTTAGGAATAGATTGATGCGTGTAACCCTGCAGCCCTCCGGAGCGGTGCTCGAGATACAGCCCGGAGAGCGGATTCTCGATGGTGCGCGGCGCCTGGGCTACGAATGCCCGCAAAGCTGTCGCAACGGCAATTGTCACGTGTGCGCGGCGCTGCTGGTGGAAGGCCGGATCGAACAGGCCGGCAAGGTGCACGACCACGGCGAGTTCTACACTTGCATAGCGGAGCCGCTGGAAGACTGCATCGTGCTGTGGGATGGCGTGCTCGCGCTGGGAGAACTGCCGGTGCGCAGCGTGTCGTGTCAGGTCATCGAATGCCGGGACGTCGGTGGCGATACCTTTCGTGTGCGTCTGCGGGCGCCGGCCGGCAAACCGCCGCGCTACCACGCTGGCCAGTATTTGATGATCGAGCGCGAGAACGGCGAGAAGTCGGCGTTCTCCATGGCCTCGGCGCCCCACGGCGGGCGCGATCTGGAAATCCATGTGCTGGCGCGCGAATCCAGTGCGCTGAGCCTGATCGATCAGCTCAAGCGCAACCCGATGGTGCGGGTCGAACTGCCGTTCGGCGACACCCATCTGGCGGAACTGCCGGACGGGCCGCTGGTGCTGATCGCCGCCGGCACCGGCATGGGTCAGATCCACAGCCTGATCGAACATTGCCGGGCTTCGGGCTTCAAACATCCGGTGCACTTGTATTGGGGCGTGCGTCGTCCGGAAGATTTCTACGAAATCGAACATTGGGACGAATGGCTGAAATTGCCCAATCTGTTCCTGCACAAAGTCGTCAGTGACCAGTGCGGCTGGGAGGGGCGCTGCGGGATGTTGCACGAAGCGGTGTGCGAGGATTTCCCTGATCTGAAACCGTTGCACGTCTATGCCAGCGGCTCGCCGGCCATGGTCTACGGCACGCTGGATGCGCTGGTGGAAGCGGGGATGGATGCCCATCAGATGCGTGCGGATGTGTTTGCTTACGCACCCCGCGCCTGAGTCCGTTATAACTCTTCATATAGCCGATCGGTATTTATGTAATTGCATAAATGCCGGTAGGTTATATATCAAACAGGCAATCAATTAAGAACTGTGCCATGGCACTCAAATTGCCTTAAAACATATGTGCCTTATTGTTACAGCGGTGCGTTCTATTAAGTAATTCTTCACCCGCGGGGAGCTGAACGCTATTCGCCATGAGCGCCATTGAAAACGCTTTTCTGAACCTGGCTTACCCTCCGCGGCTCGATCTTGGGCCGCAGCTGACGCACGAACAACTTCTCGCATCCATGCAATCGACCATGGCGCGCCACAAGGGCGGGCCGGTGTGGCTGTTCGCCTACGGTTCGCTGATCTGGCGGCCGGAATGCACAGCCGTGGAGCGGATGCGTGGGCGCGTGCATGGCTATCACCGTGGCTTGTACTTGTGGTCCCACGAGCATCGCGGCACGCCGGAAATGCCAGGTCTGGTCTTTGGTCTGGATCGTGGCGGCTCGTGCAGCGGCTTCGCCTACCGGTTGCCGGAAGACAATCTGGACAGCGCGCTGTATGCGTTGTGGAAACGCGAAATGCCGTTCCCGTCCTATCGGCCACACTGGCTCAACTGCCGACTCGAAGATGGCAGCCAGGTTCAGGCGTTGGGATTCGTATTGGAGCGACACCTGCCCAGCTATGCCGGCAACTTGCCGGATCATGTGCTGAGCCAGGTGTTCGAAAGCGCTTGCGGGCGGTACGGCACGACTCGCGATTATGTCGAGCAGACCGCTCTCGCCCTGCGCAGCCACGCCATGCCAGACCGGAATCTGGAGGCGCGGCTCAAGCGCTGTAAGTCAAAGGCTGATCAGGCGACTGCTTCGCGGCTCTGACTGGCGACTTGCTTGTGCCACAGGGTCGGGGCCAGGAAGGCCATCGACAGCAGGCAAGCGCCCACCAGCAGCACGAAACCGCCATCCCAGCCGAAGTGGTCCACGGTGTAGCCCATCGCTGCACTGGCCGCGACCGAACCACCCAGATACCCGAACAGACCGGTGAAGCCTGCGGCAGTGCCGGCGGCTTTCTTCGGCGCCAGTTCCAGCGCCTGCAGGCCGATCAGCATCACCGGGCCATAGATCAGGAAGCCGATGGAGAACAGAGCGATCATGTCGATGGTCGGGTGGCCGGCCGGGTTAAGCCAATACACCAGGGTCGCGACGGTCACCAATGCCATGAACACCATACCGGTCAGGCCACGGTTGCCACGGAAGATCTTGTCCGACATCCAGCCGCACAGCAGCGTGCCCGGAATCCCCGCCCACTCGTAGAAGAAATAGGCCCACGAGGTTTTATCCACGGTGAAACCCTTGGCTTCTTTCAGGTAGGTCGGCGCCCAGTCCAGCACGCCGTAGCGCAGCAGGTAGACGAAGACGTTGGCCATGGCGATGTACCAGAGCATTTTGTTGCGCAGCACGTATTTGACGAAGATTTCCTTGGCGCTGAATTCGTCTTCGTGGCTGGCGTCGTAGCCTTCCGGGTAGTCGTTCTTGTACTTCTCGATTGGCGGCAGGCCGACCGATTGCGGGGTGTCACGCATGGTCACGAAAGCGAACACCGCTACTGCCAGCGCCACGGCGGCCGGGACGTAGAACGCTGCGTGCCAGTCGTTGAACAGGCCCATGCCGATCAGGAACAGCGGGCCGATCAGACCGCCACCGACGTTATGCGCCACGTTCCACACCGACACCACGCCGCCACGTTCCTTCTGCGACCACCAGTGCACCATCGTGCGTCCGCTCGGCGGCCAGCCCATGCCCTGGGCCCAACCGTTGATGAACAGCAGGATGAACATCATGGTCACGCTGGAGGTTGCCCAAGGCGCGAAACCGAAAATGAACATGACCCCGGCCGATACCAGCAGGCCGAACGGCAGGAAGTAACGCGGGTTGGAGCGGTCGGACACCAGGCCCATGAGGAACTTGGACAGACCGTACGCGATGGCGATTGCCGACATCGCCAGACCCAGATCGCCACGGCTGTAGCCTTCGTCGATCAGGTACGGCATGGCCAGCGAGAAGTTCTTGCGCAGCAGGTAGTAACCCGCATAGCCAAAGAAGATGCCGGCGAAGATCTGCCAACGCAGGCGTCGGTAGGTGCTGTCGATTTTTTCTTCAGGCAATGGAGCCTGATGTGCGGCAGGACGAAAGAAAGCAAACATTCAAGAGCTCCAGATTTCTTGTTTTGACTGCGGATGCGAATGTTACAGTTTCGTTACCGAAAATAGCACCGCTTCCCATCGGCAAAACAGTGGAAATGTTGGATGTCGCACGTTCCTTTATGAACATGTCGCTCAGATATAAGTGCAGGGCGTTGTGGGAATGGTTACCTCCGCAGCTTCCTGCCGGGTTTCAGGATTTTGCAGGACGCAGGTTTGAGAAATGTCCTGCGAGCAATGCAGAAGGTGCTTTCTGTTTGAGGCTGCCGGCACATTTGCAGCCTGGAATGTTCTGAGGGGCGATCCGGAAGTGGGCATCAATTCCGGGTCGCCCGAGCAGGTCAGCGCACTTGCACCACAACCTTGCCTACAGCCTTGCGCTGCCCGAGATCATTGATCGCCTGCGCGGCATTGCCCAGCGGATAGACCTGCGACACCAGCGGCTTCAGCTTGCCCTCGGCAAACCAGCCGAACAATTGCTGGAAATTCGCCGCGTTGTCCTGCGGCTGGCGCTGGGCGAAGGAGCCCCAGAACACGCCGAGTACCGCAGCGCCTTTGAGCAGGGCGAGGTTGACCGGCAGTTCGGGAATGCGGCCGCTGGCGAAACCGACCACCAGCAGGCGGCCGTTCCAGGCGATGGCGCGGACAGCCTGATCGAAAAGGTCGCCGCCGACCGGGTCGTAGATCACGTCGGCGCCCTGGCCGTCGGTCAGGCGCTTGATCTCGTCCTTGAGGCTGGTTTCGCTGTAGTTGATCAGTTCGTCTGCCCCGGCAGCCTTGGCCACCGCGAGTTTTTCCGCGCTGCTGGCGGCGGCGATCACCCGCGCGCCCATGGCTTTGCCGATTTCCACGGCGGCCAGGCCAACGCCGCCGGAGGCGCCGAGTACCAGCAGGGTTTCGCCTGGTTGCAGATTGCCGCGCTGCTTGAGGGCGTGCATCGACGTGCCGTAGGTCATGCTGAAGGCGGCGGCGGTGTTGAAATCCATCGATGGCGGGATCGGCAGCACGTTGTAGCCCGGCACTGCGACCTGCTCGGCGAAGCTGCCCCAGCCGGTCAGTGCCATGACCCGGTCACCGACTTTCAGGTGACTGACCTTTTCCCCCACCGCGCTGACCACGCCGGAGGCTTCGCCACCCGGCGAGAACGGGAAGGGCGGCTTGAACTGGTACTTGCCCTCGATGATCAGCGTGTCCGGGAAGTTGACCCCGGCGGCGTGCACGTCCAGCAGGATTTCGTTCTTCTTGGCGACAGGACTGGCGACGTCTTCCAGCACCAGCGATTCGGCAGGGCCGAAGGCTTTGCACAGCACGGCTTTCATCAGGGCTATTCCTTTGGGAGTGATGGCCGATAAGTGTAGGTGTGGCAGTCAACGGGTCAACGAGCATGCCCGGCCCTGATAGTCCGCCATAAGCTTGTGCTTGCGCGGCGGGTCGTTATGCTAGGCCGCAAACCGGATAAGGAGCGAATTGTGAAAGCGTGGATCATGTTGTTGCTGGCCCTGTCTCTGCCTGTGGCAGCGCTGGCCGAAGAAGCCAAAGAGGGCGAGGCGCCGAAGGTCAACTACATCACCCTGAGCCCGCCGTTCGTGGGCAACTACGGGCTGGATGGCACCCCGAAACTCAAGGTCTACAAGGCCGACGTGGCACTGCGGGTGACCGGCGAAGAGGCGACCAAACTGGTCAAGGCCAATGAACCGCTGATCCGCAATCAGCTGGTGGCGCTGTTCACTCAGCAGACCACCGATGCGATGGGCAGCATCGAGGGCAAGGAAAAACTGCGTCAGGAAGCCTTGAAACAGACCCAGCAAGTGATGAACGACGAGACCGGCAAGCCGGTGGTTGAAGACCTGTTGTTCAACAACCTGATCATTCAGTAACAACTTTGCTGTCCGGCCCGGCCCCTTCGCGAGCAAGTCGAATCGTCGCACCGCAGCTCCCATAGGTATTTCTGGTGGTCACAAATTATGTGTTCACTAAAAATCCCTGTGGGAGCTGGCTTGCCAGCGAAGGCATCTTGTCAGGCGAAGGATGATTCAGGGTTTGAGCGCCATCACCGCCGCCCACTGCTCGGCGGTCACCGGCATCACCGACAGCCGCGAACCCTTTTGCACCAGCGGCATCTCGGCCAGCGCGGTCTGCTGCTTCAGATAATCCAGCTTCAAGACCCGGTTGAATGTCTCTACGTGGGCGACATCGATCGCGCTCCAGGCGTTTTTCTCCGGCGTGGCTTTCGGATCGAAGTAATGGCTTTCCGGTTCCAGTGCGGTGGGATCCGGGTACGCGGCTTCGATTATTTTGCCGATTCCGGCAATCCCCGGCTCCGGGCAGCTGGAATGGTAGAAAAAGAATTCATCCCCGACCGCCATGGCCCGCAGGAAATTGCGCGCTTGATAGTTGCGAACCCCGTCCCAGCGCGCTTTGCCGAGCTTTTCCAGGCCCTTGATCGAGAGCTCGTCGGGCTCGGATTTCATCAGCCAGTAGGCCATGGTGTGTGCTCCTCAAGCGGTCATTGGGCAGGTTGTCCGGCAATTTTATGACAAACCGACGGTCGGTTGACGTCAGCATTTGCGCGACGGTTCACGTTGTCGCAAAATGCCGGCCTTTAAAGCTTGACGCTGCTGCACGGCCTACGAATGGAAACCGCTGCTGTCATCGTGATGATGTGCCTTGAGGGGGGCAATCGATGAAACGCAAACCGGATTTGCTGTGGACTTTGGTAATTTTGTTCGGTCTGGGCGTCGTGACCACCGGTTATGCGCAAAGTCTGTGGGCCAACAAGGCCGATGCACCGATTGAAGTGGCGCAACAAGTACAACAGTCGACAGCCTTCAAACGCTGAAACTGCTTTTTCGACGCCGCTGATCCGCGCGGCGTCTATCCCGCGAAATACCACGCCTTGTCTGTCACCGTTCCCTGCAACGGCACATCCCAGCTCGCTTGCGCGAGACGTTCGACTTTCTGACATTCATGGGCCAGTCCCAATAGCGTCGGCTTGCGCCAGTTCTGGCGTCGGGCCAGATAGGCCAGGCTGCGATCGTAGAATCCGCCGCCCATGCCCAGGCGCCCGCCGACATCGTCGAATCCCACCAGTGGCAACAACACCAGATCCAGTGCCCAGACCTTGCGCTGACGGGCCAGATTGGCGCGCGGCTCAAGAATGCGGAAACGGTTGGGTTTGAGCTTTTCGCCGGGGCGGATCTGCTGAAAGACCATTTTGGTCCGTGGCCAGGCACTGAGCACCGGCAGGTAGGTTTTCTTGCCGCGACGCTGGGCAGCGCTGAGCAACAGGCGCGGGTCGATTTCACCGTCGGTGGGCAGGTACAGGGAAATGTGTTTCGCCCGGCGAAAGTGCGGGTCTTGTGCCAGTTGTTTATACAGGCCTTCGGCGGCCTGGCGTTGTTCGCTTCGCGTCAGCGAGCGGCGGGCCTTGCGCAACAGGCGGCGCAGTTGGGGGCGGGGCAGCAACGCGGGTTCGGTCATGGTTCGGCTTCGGCAGGGTGGGACGAAAACGTACGCATAAAAAATCCGATGCCGGCATGCACCGGCATCGGATTCGAATCAGGCTCCCCGGATGAGCCGCTGTCGACTTAGCCCTTGAACCCGAGAGTTCAAGGTGGAGGATGCAGTAGGCTTTAAGGCTTTCCGTCTGGCGGACATGCACACCAGCCCAACGTGCAACCCCCAGGGTAGTGCAAATCGGCTCAGGGACATCGTCAACTGGCAAGCACCCCAGGGAGTGCGGCGAGTATAACTCAAGCGGCCTGGCGAATCAGCCCTTGCTGATGTCCGGATCGTCGGCCAGCACCAGATCGACACGATCGAGCAAGTCTCGCACCTGTTCACGGGTCGAACCGCTGGCCTGGATGTCCGGGCGCTCTTCTTTGTGCAAGAGATCGTGGGTGATGTTCAGCGCGGCCATCACGGCGATGCGGTCGGCGCCGATGACTTTGCCGCTGCTGCGGATCTCGCGCATCTTGCCGTCCAGGTAGCGGGCGGCGCTGATCAGATTGCTGCGCTCTTCCTGGGGGCAGATGATCGAATACTCTTTGTCGAGGATCTGCACGGTAACGCTATTGCTTGAACTCATGAGTCTTGCTCCAGGGCCTTGAGGCGCGAAATCATCGATTCGACCTTACGCCGGGCGATTTCGTTTTTTTCAATGAGGTGCGCGCGTTCCTCGCGCCAGGTCTTTTCCTGAGCAAGTAAGAGTGCATTTTGACTCTTTAGTTGCTCGACTCGGGTAATCAGCAGTTCGAGTCTGGCCATCAGCGCTTGCAGGTCGGTGTCTTCCATTGTGTCCACTGATTCGGTCTGATGGGTTTGGCTGGCGGACAGCCTTTAATGGTCTTGGCGAGTCTGTCGATGTAGGATACAAGGCCTTCATTCTAGACATAGCGCCGTCTGGCGCCTAGCTGCCCATGCCCATTCAGAATTCCCCGTACCAAGGCTTTGCCACCCTGCTGAACTCCAGCGGTCACTCCGTTTCGCCTGCCGAACTGCACGGCCTGTTGCTGGGCCGCAGTTGCGCTGGCGCCGGCTTCAATGCCGAAGAGTGGCTGATCGATGCCGCCGAGCTGCTCGAGAGTGAGCCGCAGGACAACGTCCGCAACGCGCTGATCGGTCTGCAGGAAATGGTCAAGAGCGAACTCACCGGCGATGACGTCACCGTGGTTCTGCTGTTGCCGAACGATGACACGCCTCTGGCCGAGCGTGCCGCCGCGCTGGGCGAATGGTGCCAGGGCTTCCTCACCGGGTTCGGCCTGAACTGCCGCGACAGCAGCATGCTGAGCACCGAGGCCACGGAAGTGTTGCAGGATCTTGCAGCGATCTCCCAGGTGCAAGACGCACTGGAAGAATCCGAAGACGGCGAAAGCGACTATATGGAAGTCATGGAGTACCTGCGTGTCGCTCCGCTGCTGCTGTTCTCCGAAACCAAAAAGGCCGACGTGCCGCCAGCGGCCAAGCCGTCGCTGCACTGATCGCGTGCCAGGGAAAGCCATCTGCCCATGATCCATATCCCGAAAGCGGAATACGCCCGGCGCCGCAAGGCGCTGATGGCGCAGATGGAACCCAACAGTATCGCGATCCTGCCGGCCGCCGCGGTCGCCATCCGCAACCGCGACGTCGAGCACGTCTATCGCCAGGACAGCGACTTCCAGTACCTCAGCGGTTTCCCCGAGCCACAGGCGGTCATCGTCCTGATGCCCGGTCGCGAACACGGCGAGTACGTGCTGTTCTGCCGTGAACGCAACGCCGAACGCGAACTCTGGGACGGCCTGCGCGCCGGCCAGGAAGGCGCGATCCGCGATTTCGGCGCCGATGACGCTTTCCCCATCACCGACATCGACGACATCCTGCCGGGCCTGATCGAAGGCCGCGACCGGGTGTATTCGGCCATGGGCAGCAACCCGGAATTCGACCGCCACCTGATGGACTGGATCAACGTGATCCGCTCCAAGGCGCACCTCGGCGCCCAGCCGCCGAACGAATTCGTTGCTTTGGATCACCTGCTGCACGACATGCGCCTGTATAAATCGGCGGCAGAAGTGAAGGTGATGCGCGAGGCCGCGCGGATTTCCGCCCAGGCCCACATCCGGGCGATGCAGGCCAGCCGGGCCGGGCTGTACGAGTACAGCCTCGAAGCCGAACTGGATTACGAGTTCCGCAAGGGCGGGGCGAAGATGCCGGCCTACGGTTCGATCGTCGCTGCCGGGCGCAACAGCTGCATCCTGCATTACCAGCAGAATGACGCGCTGCTCAAGGACGGCGATCTGGTGCTGATCGACGCCGGTTGCGAGATCGACTGCTACGCCAGCGACATCACCCGCACCTGGCCGGTCAACGGTAAGTTTTCCGCCGAGCAGAAAGCGATCTACGAACTGGTGCTGGCTTCGCAGGAAGCGGCATTCGCCGAAATCGCTCCGAACAAGCACTGGAACCAGGCGCACGAAGCCACGGTTCGGGTCATCACCACCGGGCTGGTGAAGCTGGGGTTGTTGCAGGGCGAAGTCGACGAGTTGATCGCCTCCGAGGCCTACAAGGCGTTTTACATGCACCGCGCCGGTCACTGGCTCGGGATGGATGTGCATGACGTCGGCGAATACAAGGTCGGCGGCGAATGGCGGGTGCTGGAAGTCGGCATGGCGCTGACCGTGGAGCCGGGCATCTACATCGCCCCGGACAATCAGAACGTAGCGAAGAAATGGCGCGGCATTGGCGTGCGCATCGAGGATGACGTGGTAGTGACCAAGAGCGGTTGTGAAATCCTGACCGGCGGCGTGCCGAAAACCGTCGCCGAGATCGAAGGCCTGATGGCGCAAGCACGGACCTGCGCGGCATGAGTCGGGTCAATCTGGCAATCATCGGTGGCGGTCTGGTCGGCGCCAGTCTGGCGTTGGCCTTGCAGGCCGGGGCCAAGGCCCGTGGCTGGAAGATCGTGCTGATCGAACCGTTCGCCCCCGGTGACACCTGGCAGCCAAGCTACGACGCGCGCTCCTCGGCGCTGTCCTTCGGCTCGCGGCAGATTTATCAGCGGCTGGGCGTGTGGCAGGAAATCTCCCGCCGCGCCGAGCCGATCAAACAGATTCACGTGTCCGACCGTGGTCGGTTCTCCACTGCTCGCCTGTCGGCGATGGAAGAGGGCGTCCCGGCGCTCGGCTATGTGGTGGAAAACGCCTGGCTCGGCCAGTGCCTGTGGCAGCACCTCGACAAAGACGTGATCAGTTGGCGCTGCCCGGCGGAAGTTTCCCGCATGGAGCCGCTGCCCGACGGCTATCGGCTGACCCTCAACGATGAAACCACGGTCGAATGCGATCTGGCGGTGCTCGCCGATGGCGGCCGTTCCGGTCTGCGCGAGCAACTGGGCATCAACGTGCGCAAGCGCCCGTACAACCAGAGCGCGCTGATCGCCAACATCACCCCGAGCGAAGCGCACAACGGCATGGCCTTCGAGCGCTTCACCGACGAAGGCCCGATGGCCCTGTTGCCGCTGCCGGAAAACCGCTGCGCGCTGGTCTGGACCCGTCTGGGCATGGACGCGCAACGTCTGGCCGACCTGAGCGAGCGTGATTTCCTCAGCGAGCTGCAAGGTGTGTTCGGCTACCGTCTCGGCACTCTGAAACAGGTTGGCGCGCGGCATCTGTATCCGCTGTCGCTGGTGGAGGCGGAAGAGCAGGTGCGTTCGCATCTGGCCGTTCTCGGCAACGCCGCCCACAGCCTGCATCCGATTGCCGGGCAGGGTTTCAACCTGTCCCTGCGCGATGCCGATGCGTTGGCCGCCGCGCTGTTGGCCAGCGACAAACCGCTGGGGGATTTCGCCACGTTGCAGGCCTATCGCGAGCGTCAGCGCCTCGATCAGGACCTCACCGTCGGTTTCTCCGATCAGGTCACGCGCCTGTTCGGCAGTACCCAGCCGCTGGTATCGCTGGGGCGCAACATCGGCCTGCTCGGCCTTGATCTGCTGCCGCCGGCCAAACGCTGGTTCGCCCGTCAGGCCATGGGACTGGGGACGCGGCCGGATGCGTGAGTGGCTGATCAAACAGTTTGGCAAGGCGCGGCTGATGCGCTGGATCATGACGTTTTACCCGCCGTACTTCGGCGCCGGTGTCCGGGTGCAGCACATCAGCGATGACTTTCGTGACATCCGGGTCTCGATGGGCCTGGGCTGGTACAACCGCAATTACGTTGGCACCCAGTTCGGCGGCAGTCTGTATTCGATGGTCGACCCGTTCTTCATGTTGATGCTCATGGAAAACCTCGGCTCGCGGTACATCGTCTGGGACAAGGCTGCCGACATTGATTTCATATCGCCGGGCAAAGGCCCGGTGTTCGCCCGGTTCAACATCGACGACACCCTGCTCGGCGAGATCCGTCGGCAGACCGCCAGTGGCGAGAAATACCTGCCGCAGTTGCAGGTCGACATTCATGACGGCGCCGGCAACCTGGTGGCGCGGGTCGGTAAAACCCTTTACGTGCGGCTCAAGCCGCCAGCGAGACAGGCTTAAAGCATGGAAATGCGCGCGGATGTGCTGATTGTCGGAGCCGGAATGGTCGGCAGTGCCCTGGCGCTGGCGTTGCAGGGCAGCGGGCTGGAAGTCCTGTTGCTCGACGGCAGCCCGCTGAGCGTCAAACCCTTCGACGGCGATGCGCCGTTCGAGCCGCGGGTGAGCGCGCTGTCGGCGGCCAGCCAGCGGATCCTCGATCGCCTCGGCGTATGGGACGGCATCGTCAACCGACGCAGCAGCCCGTACACCGACATGCACGTCTGGGACGGCAGCGGCACCGGCCAGATTCACTTCTCGGCCAGCAGCGTGCACGCCGATGTGCTCGGCCACATTGTCGAAAACCGCGTGGTCCAGGATGCCTTGCTCGACCGTCTGCACGATTGCGACCTGGGTCTGCTGGCCAACGCGCGGCTGGAGCAGATGCGCCGTTCCGGTGACGACTGGCTGCTGACCCTGGCCGACGGCCGCACTTTGCGCGCGCCGCTGGTGATCGCGGCGGACGGCGCCAATTCTGCCGTGCGCCGTCTGACCGGTGTCGCCACCCGCGAATGGGACTACTTGCACCACGCCATCGTCACCAGCGTGCGCAGCAGCAAGCCGCACCGTATGACCGCGTGGCAGCGTTTCACCGATCACGGGCCGCTGGCGTTTCTGCCGCTGGAGCGTGACGGTCAGCAGGACTGGTGCTCGATCGTCTGGTCGACCACGCCGAGCGAAGCCGAACGGCTGATGGCGCTGGATGAGGCGGATTTCTGCCGCGAGCTGGAGCGCGCGTTCGAAGGTTGCCTCGGCGAGGTCATCAGCGCCGACCCGCGCCTGTGTGTGCCGTTACGTCAACGCCACGCCAAACGCTACGTGGCCGAAGGCCTGGCGCTGATCGGCGATGCCGCGCACACCATTCACCCGTTGGCGGGGCAGGGCGTGAATCTCGGCTTCCTTGACGCCGCGGTGCTGGCTGAAGTGCTGCTGCAAGCGCACGAACGCGGCGAACGCCTGGCGGACGTGAAAGTCCTGAGCCGCTACGAACGCCGGCGCATGCCGCACAATCTGGCGCTGATGGCGGCGATGGAAGGCTTCGAGCGGTTGTTCCAGGCCGATCCGCTGCCTCTGCGCTGGTTGCGCAACACCGGACTGAAAATCGTTGAGCAGATGCCTGAGGCCAAGGCGTTGTTCGTGCGTGAAGCATTGGGTCTGACCGGCGACTTGCCGGCCTTGGCCAAGGCCTGACAAATGTTGTGCAACATCTGGTAACTCCTTGGGAAAGTGTTCGATTGAGCTGGTAAATGTGAGTCCTTATCATTTGGGCCACTTTTCCCGACCGAGAGACCGCTCCCATGTTGGCATCCAAGCGTGTTCTGACCGCACTGGCCCTGACCCTGATCGGCAGCACCGCCGCCCAGGCCGCCGACGAGGTGGTGGTCTACTCCTCGCGTATCGATGAGCTGATCAAGCCGGTGTTCGATGCCTACACCGCCAAGACCGGGGTGAAGATCAAGTTCATCACCGACAAGGAAGCGCCGCTGATGCAGCGGATCAAGGCCGAAGGCGAGAACGCCACCGCCGACCTGCTGCTGACCGTCGATGCCGGCAACCTCTGGCAGGCCGAGCAGATGGGCATTCTCCAGCCGTTCACCTCGAAAACCATCGACACCAACATTCCCCTGCAATATCGCTCGTCCAGCCACGCCTGGACCGGCCTGAGCCTGCGCGCACGGACCATCGCCTACTCCACCGAACGGGTGAAACCGGGCGAACTGACCACCTACGAAGCACTGGCCGACAAGAACTGGGAAGGTCGCCTGTGCCTGCGCACGGCGAAGAAGGTCTACAACCAGTCGCTGACCGCCACCATGATCGAAGTCCACGGTGCCGAAAAGACCGAGAAGATCCTCAAGGGCTGGGTCAACAACCTGTCCACCGACGTGTTCTCCGACGACGTCGCGGTGCTGGAAGCGATCAACGCCGGCCAGTGCGACGTCGGCATCGTCAACACCTACTACTACGGTCGCCTGCACAAGCAGAAGCCGGAACTGCCGGTGAAACTGTTCTGGCCGAACCAGGCGGATCGTGGTGTGCACGTCAACCTGTCGGGCATCGGCCTGACCAAACATGCGCCGCACCCGGAAGCGGCCAAGGCTTTGGTCGAGTGGATGACCACGCCTGAGGCGCAGAAGATCTTTGCCGACGTGAACCAGGAGTTCCCGGCCAATCCAGCGGTGAAGCCTTCGGAAGAAGTGGCGGCGTGGGGACAGTTCGTGGCTGATACGCTGCCGGTTGAAGTGGCGGGCAAGCGTCAGGCTGAAGCGATCCGGATGATGGATCGGGCGGGTTGGAACTGAGTCATTCCTGACAGCACTGTTTGATCGTTCCCACGTCGAACCGTCTGCGTGGGAATGCAGCCCTCGGCGCTCTGCGTCGCATCATCGACAGCGTGACGCGGAGCGTCACAGAATGTGTGCCCACGCAGAGCGTGGGCACAATCATTTGAACGAGACTGTTTCCTTGGCCCACCCCGCCCAACGCCGCTGGTACCCCATCGTCTTCGCCATCGCCGCGTTGGTGCTGCTCCCCCTCAGCGTGCTCCTGCTCTCATGGCAAACCATCGATCACCAGATCTGGTCGCACCTCTGGGAAACCCAGATGCCACGCCTGCTGGGCAACACCCTGACACTGGTCTTCGGCGTAGGCATCGGCGTAACCCTGCTGGGCGTAAGCCTCGCCTGGCTCACCAGCCTTTGCGAATTCCCCGGCCGCCGCTGGCTCGACTGGGCGCTGATGCTGCCGTTCGCAATCCCGGCCTACGTGCTGGCATTCGTCTTCGTCGGACTGCTGGACTTCGCAGGCCCCGTGCAAACCCTGCTGCGCGAATGGTTCGGCAGCGGCCTGCGCCTGCCGCGAGTGCGCTCCACCGGTGGCGTGATTCTGGTGCTGGTGCTGGTGTTTTATCCCTACGTTTATCTATTGGCGCGTACTGCGTTCCTGGCTCAGGGCAAGGGCCTGATGGAAGCGGCGCGAGTGCTCGGTCAGTCACCGTGGCAAGCGTTCTGGCGCGTGGCATTGCCGATGGCGCGGCCGGCCATCGGTGCTGGTGTGGCGCTGGCGCTGATGGAAACGCTGGCGGATTTCGGCGCGGTATCGGTGTTCAACTTCGACACCTTCACCACCGCGATCTACAAGACCTGGTACGGCTTTTTCAGTCTGCCCAGCGCTGCGCAACTGGCCAGCCTGTTGCTGCTGGTGGTGATGTTGGTGCTGTACGGTGAACGTCGCGCGCGCGGCGCCAATCGGGCGAGTAACGAGCGGCCACGGGTCAAGGCGCTGTATCACCTGCGCGGGCCCAAGGCCTGGGCGGCGACCGGCTGGTGCGGTCTGGTGTTCGCCTGTGCATTTGTCATTCCGGTGCTGCAACTGGTGGTCTGGTTCTGGCAGCGCGGGCGCTTCGACCTGGATGAGCGCTACGCCGGGCTGATTCTCCATACGCTGTATCTGGGCGGCATGGCCGCGTTGATCACAGTCAGCGTGGCGATGTTGTTGGCCTTCGCCCGGCGTCTGGCGCCGACCCGGACGATCAATTCGGCGGTCGGTCTGGCCAATCTCGGTTATGCCTTGCCAGGCTCGGTGCTGGCGGTGTCGATCATGCTCGCGTTCAGTTATCTGGACCGGGAGCTGGTGATTCCGCTGTCCGGCTGGCTCGGCGGTGCGGGCAAACCGCTGCTGCTGGGCAGTCTGGCGGCGTTGCTGCTGGCGTATCTGGTGCGGTTCGTGGCGGTGGCCTATGGTCCGCTGGAAAGCAGTCTGGCGCGTATACGGCCATCTTTGCCTGAAGCGGCACGTAGCCTGGGTGTCAGTGGGCCGCGACTGTTTTTCAAAGTGTATCTGCCGCTGTTACTGCCCGGCACGCTCAGCGCGGCGTTGCTGGTGTTCGTCGATGTGCTCAAGGAAATGCCCGCGACCCTGCTGATGCGCCCGTTTGGCTGGGACACACTGGCGGTGCGGATCTTCGAAATGACCAGCGAAGGCGAATGGGCAAGGGCGTCGTTGCCGGCGCTGACCCTGGTGCTGGTCGGTCTGTTGCCGGTCATCGGACTTATTCGCCGTTCGGCGCATCGAAACACTTAGTCGTCAGTCCTGAATCATGCGGCTACAATGCGCGGCATTCGGTGCGGTCCGTCTGACAGACCCTGTCGCTGAAATCGGCTGAAAGCCCTTTTTTACAGGGCTTTCCGATCCGTGCAGCAGCGCTCCGCACCTTCGCCACGCCCGGAAGGAGAAACCCATGGGACAGCGTACGCCTCTGTATGACCTGCATCTCGCCCTCGGCGCGAAGATGGTCGATTTTGGCGGTTGGGACATGCCCCTGCATTACGGCTCGCAGGTCGAGGAGCACCACGAGGTGCGTCGCGATTGCGGGGTGTTCGATGTTTCCCACATGACCGTGATCGATGTCACCGGCCCCCAGGCCAAGGCCTGGCTTCAGCATTTGCTGGCCAATGACGTCGAACGCCTGCACAGCCCCGGCCGTGCGTTGTACAGCACCATGCTCAACGAGCGCGGCGGCATCGTCGACGACATGATCGTTTACCGCCTCGAAGACGGTTATCGTCTGGTGGTCAACGCCTCCACTCGCGATCAGGATCTGGCCTGGATGCAGGCACAGTTGGGCAGCTTCGATGTGCAAATGCACGAACGCTCCGAGCTGGCGATGCTTGCCATTCAAGGCCCCCATGCCCGGCACAAGATTGCCGAACTGGTGACCCAGTCCCGCGCCAACCTGATCCAGATGCTCAAGCCTTTCGAGGGCCACGTCGACGGCGACTGGTTCATTGCGCGCACCGGCTACACCGGTGAGGACGGTCTGGAAATTGCCCTGCCGGCCGATCAGGCCCCCGGATTTTTTAACGATCTGGTGGGCGCCGGTATTTCCCCCATTGGCCTCGGCGCTCGCGACACGCTGCGGGTCGAAGCCGGCATGAACCTTTACGGTCAGGACATCCACCAGGACGTTTCGCCACTGGCCTCGAACATGGCCTGGAGCATCGCCTGGGAGCCGGCCACGCGTCGGTTCATCGGTCGCGATGCGCTGGAAGCGGAAAAAACCGCCGGCGTGGAGCACAAACTGGTCGGTCTGGTGCTTGAGGAACGCGGGGTTTTGCGGGCTCATCAGGTGGTTCGTATCGCTGATGTTGGCGAAGGGGAGATCACCAGTGGTAGTTTCTCTCCTACGCTTAGCAAGTCGATTGCCCTGGCGCGTGTACCGATGGCGACTGCCGACCGCGCCGAAGTGGAAATCCGTGGCAAGTGGTATCCGGTACGCGTGGTCAAACCGACCTTCGTACGCCATGGTAAAACCCTGATCTAAACCTTTTCCGGCGGGCACGACCGCTGACAATTTCTTGAGGACACCGAGCATGAGCAACATCCCAGCTGAACTGCGTTTTGCCGAAAGTCATGAATGGGCGCGCCTTGAAGCCGACGGCACCGTCACTGTGGGCATCAGCGATCACGCCCAGGAAGCGTTGGGTGATGTGGTGTTCGTTGAACTGACCGAAGTGGGTAAGGTTTTCGCCGCCGAAGACCAGGCCGGTGTCGTTGAGTCGGTGAAAGCCGCTTCCGATATCTACGCTCCGATCAGCGGTGAAGTGATTGCCGTCAACGAAGAGCTGAGCGGCTCGCCGGAGCTGTTGAACTCTGATCCTTACGGTGCCTGGATCTTCAAGCTCAAGCCAAGCGACAAGGCCGAGCTGGACAAGCTGCTTGACGCTGCCGGCTACAAGGCTGCCATCGGCGAATAAGCTGCACGCCAGCCCCCAAAGCCCCGACCCGTCGGGGCTTTTTTCTGCCCGGGACTTTGGCTTTCGGGGTGGCTGCTATGCTGGTTTGACCGTGTTGCATTGACGCTGAGCCGCCAGCCAAGAGAGAGCCCGTCATGTCCCAGTTGCCATCCCTGAGCCAGTTACGCGATCCCCATGCCTTTCTGCGCCGCCACCTCGGCCCCGATGCCGCCGAGCAACAGGCGATGCTCGACAGCCTCGGCCTCGGCAGCCGGGTCGAACTGATCGAACAGACCGTGCCGCCGGGCATTCGCCTCAACCGCGAGCTGGACCTGCCGCCGGCGCTGGACGAGCAGGCAGCGCTGGCCAAACTGCGTGGTTATGCCGAACAGAACCAGGTCTGGACCAGCCTGATCGGCATGGGCTACCACGGCACCCTGACCCCGACCGTCATCCTGCGCAACGTGCTGGAAAATCCCGGCTGGTACACGGCTTACACGCCTTATCAACCGGAAATCGCCCAAGGCCGGCTCGAAGCGTTGCTCAACTTTCAGCAATTGACCATCGACCTCACCGGCCTTGAGCTGGCCAACGCTTCGCTGCTTGATGAAGCCACCGCCGCCGCG
Organism: Pseudomonas sp. B34(2017); assembly: GCF_002112915.1. NCBI lineage: Bacteria > Pseudomonadati > Pseudomonadota > Gammaproteobacteria > Pseudomonadales > Pseudomonadaceae > Pseudomonas > Pseudomonas sp. B34(2017). The sequence continues at coordinate 431,038 of NZ_NEJA01000003.1, forward strand.
GAAGCCATGGCCCTGGCCAAGCGCGTGGCGAAGTCGAAAAGCAATCTGTTCTTCGTCGACGAAAACTGTCATCCACAAACCATTTCCGTGGTGCAGACCCGCGCCGAAGGCTTCGGCTTTGAGCTGATCGTCGACGCTGTGGATAACTTGAAGCAGCACCAGGTATTCGGCGCACTGCTGCAATACCCCGACACCCACGGCGAGATCCGTGACCTGCGACCCTTGATCGATCACCTGCACGCGCAGCAGGCGCTGGCCTGCGTGGCGACCGACCTGCTGAGTCTGTTGCTGCTGACCCCGCCGGGCGAACTGGGTGCCGATGTGGTGTTCGGCTCATCCCAGCGCTTCGGGGTGCCGATGGGTTACGGCGGCCCGCACGCGGCGTTTTTCGCCAGTCGCGAGGAATACAAACGAGCGATTCCCGGGCGGATCATCGGCGTGTCGAAAGATGCCCGTGGCAACGTCGCGCTACGCATGGCCCTGCAAACCCGCGAGCAGCATATTCGTCGGGAGAAGGCCAATTCGAACATCTGCACTGCCCAGGTCCTGTTGGCCAACATCGCCAGTTTCTATGCGGTCTATCACGGCCCGGAAGGACTGAAACGAATCGCCCAGCGCGTGCACCGGCTGACCTGCATTCTCGCCGCCGGGCTCGAACGCCATGGCATCCAGCGCCTCAACCAACACTTCTTCGACACGCTGACGCTGGACGTGGGCGGGGCGCAAACCGCGATCATCGAAAGCGCCCGGGCCGCGCAGATCAACCTGCGCATCCTCGGTCGTGGCCGACTGGGTCTGAGCCTTGACGAGACCTGTGATGAAAGCACCGTGGCCAGACTGTTCGATGTGCTGCTGGGCGCCGATCACGGGTTGAACGTCGCTGATCTCGACGCTGAAACGCTGGCCTCCGGCATTCCCGACGCGCTGCAACGCAGCACGCCGTACCTGCGTCATCCGGTGTTCAACGCCCACCACAGCGAAACCGAGATGCTGCGCTACCTCAAGCAGCTGGAGAACAAGGATCTGGCGCTTAACCAGTCGATGATTCCGCTGGGTTCCTGCACCATGAAACTCAATGCCACCAGCGAGATGATCCCGATCACCTTGCCGCAATTCGCCAACCTGCACCCGTTCGTGCCCCAGGAGCAGGCGGTCGGTTACACGCTGATGATCGAAGAGCTGGAGCGCTGGCTGTGCGCGATCACCGGGTTCGATGCGATCTGCATGCAGCCCAACTCCGGCGCCCAGGGCGAGTACGCCGGGTTGCTGGCGATCCGCAAATATCACGAGAGCCGCCAGCAGGGTGGGCGCGACATCTGCCTGATTCCTTCTTCGGCCCACGGCACCAACCCGGCCTCGGCGCAGATGGCCGGGATGCGCGTGGTGATTGTCGAGTGTGACGACGCCGGCAACGTCGATCTGGAGGACTTGAAAGCCAAGGCGTCCGAGGCCGGGGCCAAGCTGTCGTGCCTGATGGCGACCTACCCGTCGACTCATGGTGTGTACGAGGAAGGCATCAGCGAAATCTGCGAAGTTATCCACCAGCACGGCGGCCAGGTGTACATGGACGGCGCCAACCTCAATGCCCAGGTCGGGTTGGCGCGGCCGGCGGACATTGGCGCCGACGTGTCACACATGAACCTGCACAAGACCTTCTGCATACCCCACGGCGGAGGCGGGCCGGGCATGGGGCCGATTGGTGTGCGTGCGCATCTGGCGCCGTTCGTTGCCAACCATCCGGTGGTGCCGATCGACGGGCCGCAACCGCAGAACGGAGCGGTCAGTGCCGCGCCGTGGGGCAGTGCGAGCATTCTGCCGATCAGCTGGATGTACATCGCGATGATGGGGCCGCAACTGGCGGATGCCAGCGAGGTGGCGATCCTCGCGGCCAATTATCTGGCGCAGCATCTATCCGGTGCTTTCCCCGTTCTGTACACCGGCCGCAACGAGCGGGTCGCCCACGAATGCATTCTGGATCTGCGGCCACTCAAGGCTGCCACCGGCATCAGCGAGGAAGACGTCGCCAAGCGCCTGATGGATTACGGCTTCCACGCGCCGACCATGTCATTCCCGGTGCCAGGCACCTTGATGGTCGAGCCGACCGAGAGCGAGTCCAAGGCCGAACTGGATCGCTTCATCGGCGCGATGCTGAGCATCCGTGCAGAAATCACCGAGGTGCAGAACGGCAACTGGCCGGCCGAGGACAACCCGCTCAAACGGGCGCCGCATACCCTGGCCGATATCACCGGCGTGTGGGAGCGGCCGTACAGCATCGAGCAGGGCATCACGCCGGATGCACACACCAAGGCGCACAAGTATTGGCCGGCGGTGAACCGGGTGGATAACGTCTACGGCGACCGCAACCTGTTCTGCGCTTGCGTGCCGGTGGACGATTACCGCTGATCAGCGGGCAAAAAAATGCCGCTCATGTAGAGCGGCATTTTTTTTGAGCCTCTTATTCCGACGCCACGGCATTCTTCGCCAGGATCGCGTTCGCCAGTTCCATATCGGTGGCCTGCAGGCCCGGGTTGTCGGCGCGGACTTTCTGCATCGCCGCTTCCAGGTACGGGCCACGGATACCGCCGTCGCTGGCGACGAAGCTGCCCGCGTCGTCCTGGGCGGCAACGATCAGTTTGTGATCCTTGAAGGTCAGGTAGGTCGAGCCGGTGGTGGCACCGGACGAAATGACGTTACGCCAAAAGCTGTCGGCCATCGCTGAACCAACAGGGAGGGACAGCAAGGCGAGGGTGGCGACAGCAAGTTTGAGACGCATGTTGGGTGACTCCACTGGTGTTGAATAACCGCTTGGATCGCCGTTTCCCCGATCCGGTTCCGTGAGCGGCTATTTCTGCTCGCTCTGTGGTGTCACCCGCAATACTTCTTCAAGAGTTGTCAGCCCCGCCGCGACTTTCTGCGCGCCGGACAATCGCAGGCTGCGCATGCCTTCCTTGAACGCCTGCCGACGGATCGCGGTGAGATCGGTGTCGGGGCTGATCAAGGCCTTGAGGCTGTCGCTCAGTTGCATGATTTCGTAGACCCCGGCGCGCCCGTGATAACCGGTGTCGCGACACTCCAGGCAACCGATGGCCCGTTGCGCATTGCCCGGCAGCGGCGCCTGCCACGGCCGGGTCAGGGTTTGCCAGTCTTCTTCATCAAGAGTCAGCGGCGCCTTGCAGTGCGGGCACAGGGTTCGCACCAGTCGTTGCGCCATCACACCGAGCACGGTGGCCTTGATCAGGTAATGCGGCACGCCGAGTTCCAGCAGACGGCTGATGGCGCTCGGCGCGTCGTTGGTGTGCAGGGTCGAGAGCACCAGGTGCCCGGTCAGCGCCGCCTGGATCGCCATTTCGGCGGTTTCCAGGTCGCGGATCTCGCCGATCATGATGATGTCCGGGTCTTGTCGCATCAGCGCGCGCACACCGGCGGCGAAGGTCAGGTCGATGTTGTGCTGGACCTGCATCTGGTTGAAGGCCGGCTCGACCATCTCGATCGGGTCTTCGATGGTGCAGAGGTTGACCTCCGGGGTCGCCAGTTTTTTCAGCGTGGTGTACAGCGTGGTGGTCTTTCCGGAACCGGTCGGGCCGGTGACCAGGATGATGCCGTTGGGCTGGCGGGTCATGTCCTGCCAGCGGCGCAGGTCGTCGGCGGAAAAGCCAAGTTGATCGAAATCCTTGAGCAGCACCTCCGGGTCGAAGATCCGCATCACCATTTTTTCGCCGAACGCGGTGGGCAGGGTCGACAGCCGCAACTCGACTTCACCGCCGTCCGGAGTCTTGGTCTTGACCCGGCCGTCCTGGGGTTTGCGTTTCTCGGCGACGTTCATCCGGCCAAGGCTTTTCAGGCGGCTGACGATGGCCATCGTCACCTGCGGCGGGAATTGATAGACGTTGTGCAGCACGCCGTCGATGCGAAAACGCACCGTGCCTTGTTCGCGCCGGGGTTCGATGTGGATATCGCTGGCCCGTTGCTGGAAGGCGTACTGGAACAGCCAGTCGACGATGTTGACGATGTGCGCATCGTTGGCGTCCGGCTCCTGATCGCTGGCGCCGAGGTTGAGCAGTTGCTCGAAGTTGCCGAGGTTGCCGCCCTGCGCATCGGCATTGCTGGCGCCGCTGACCGATTTGGCGAGGCGGAAGAACTCGACGCTGAAACGCTGAATGTCCGCCGGGTTGGCCACCACTCGCTTGATCGGCAATTTGAGGACGTGAGTCAGATCCGCCTCCCAGCCGCTGACATAGGGCTGGGCGCTGGCCACGGTCACCGCGTCGCGGTCGACCGACACCGCGAGGATCTTGTGGCGCTGCGCAAAAGCATAGGACATCAGCGGCGTGATGGCGGCGACGTTGATCTTCAGCGGATCGATTCGCAGGTACGGCTGGCCGGCCTGCTGCGCCAGCCACAGGGTCAGGCTTTCCAGGTCGAGGTGTTTGCCCGGACGGCTGAGATCGTCCAGTTGCTGGCTGGCGATGAATTCCAGCGGGTGCTTCTGGCCGTGGGCGGCATGCCGGCGCCGGGCATTCAGCGCCTGCTCGGCCGAGTCCTGGCTGATGAAACCCTGGGCGACCAGTTCACGCAGTACCTCATTGAGATCCAGCCAGCGGTCCTGAGTGGCGAGTTGAACGGACATGCGGGCTCCTTTTGAACGACAGTGCGCAAAGGATAGTCGTGGCCCCGCCGACCGTTGGGCCACTACCCGACGAAGACGTTTCGGTTCTTGTCAGCCGGCCGCCTGTGCCGGCGCATCCCACGCCGCTTCGGGGTTTTGCAGGTCCACCGAGCAGACGCTGATCAGGTTACGAAGTTTTTCCGCGATCACCTGGGCGCGGTGCCAGCTCAGGCCACCCATGACGATGTCGATCGACAGCAAGTCGTCCAGCCGCTGGACATTGAGCTGTTCCGGGGTGAGGCACTGCAAGGCGAACAGGTTCAGCACCCGCACCAGCAAATCCGGCTCGGCCTCGGCCAGGATCTGGTACTGCGCAAGGCAATGGGCGTTGCTGGCGTTCCACACATCGGCACGGGGCGCAGGGGTGTTGACGGCTTCGAGGTGTGGCATGACAGGTCTCCGGAATCAGTGGAGGAATTTTTACATTCGATGCCGGGCATTTCTTATCTAAGATGAGCCGATTACGCTATTGATCGGGTAGATCAATTCGGGTTTGGCTGAATTTGAGGATTATTTATGCACAGCGAGCTGGACAGCTACGACCGGCGCATTCTCGCCCTGCTGCAAGAGGACGCTTCCTTGTCCAGCGCACAGATCGCCGAACAGGTGGGCCTGTCGCAATCGCCGTGCTGGCGGCGGATTCAGCGGATGAAGGAGGAGGGGATCATTCGCGGCCAGGTGACCTTGCTCGATCGCAAGAAAATCGGTCTGAACACGCAGATTTTCGCCGAGATCAAACTCAACGCCCACGGCCGTTCGAACTTCACTGAGTTCACCGAGGCGATTCGCGGCTTTCCCGAAGTGCTGGAGTGTTACGTGCTGATGGGGGCGGTGGATTTTCTGTTGCGGATTGTCGCGGCGGACATCGAGGCGTATGAGCGGTTCTTTTTCGAGAAGCTGTCACTGGTGCCGGGGATTCAGGAAGTGAACTCGATCGTGGCGTTGTCGGAGATCAAGTCGACGACGAGTTTGCCGGTACTGCGTTGATTGCGCGGTGATGATCGTTCCCACGCTCCCGCGTGGGAATGCCTCAATGGACGCTCTGCGTCCGCTTTGGGACGCGGAGCGTCCCGGGCTGCATTCCCACGCAGACGGTTCGACGCCTCGACGTGGGAACGATCACACAGCTGGCTTGCCAGCGATGGCGGTGTTACATGCGCAGCAGCATTTTCCAGGCACGGTTCTGGTAAACCGCAATCGCCTGATGCTTGCGTGCATCGAGCAGTTCGTCGGTGATGGTCGGTTCGTTGGCCAGTTGCGCCAGTTTGTTCAGCTCGCCGTACAGACGATCCATTTCCGGGATCTCCAGCACGTTGCGCGCGTGGTGCAGCCAGACCTGGATGCGTTCGATGCGCGGCAATTGCTCGGCCAGATCTTCCGGCTGCTGCTGATAACGCTGCAGTTGCAGCGAAGTGGCTTCTTCGCCCAGCAGGCGCGGCAGCCAGCTTTGCAACTGCGCGGCACCCTGACGATTGCCACGGGTGTTGCGGTCAGCCGTCCAGGTACGGGCCAGCAACCAGCGCGAAGCGTTCAGCGAGAACAGGCCCCAGCGCGGGTCTTCCAGTTCTTCGAGGAACTGCTCCGGCGCGGCCTTGCGCACGTCTTCGTCTTCGATGCCGACTTGTACCAGCGGGCGCCAGTCTTCCAGCAGGGCATCGAGGGCAACGCGCAAGTCGTGGGTCGACGGACGCGGTGCGGCCTGGCCGAGGCTGCTCAGCAGGGCGCGCATTTCCGCGAGGTTCTCGACCCAGTCCTGCAGCAGGCGCCAGTGGCCGTTGAAGCGATACTGTTCGGCCAGACGCTGGCTGCTGCCGAGCAAGTGCCAGGCCAGGGCGGCGAAGGCGTCGTCCAGCGGGGTTTCAGTAGTGATGGCCGGCGCCGGCAGGCTCAGCGAGTAGCTGTTGGCGTCGTACAGGCGATAGCCGCGCTCGGCCTTGCTGATGTCGCACGGCATCAGGGCCAGGGTTTCGGCCAGTTCGGCGGCCAGTTCCAGCAGCGCGGCAGGTTCGCCTTCGCGCAGTTCCAGTTCCAGCTCGCAGATTTCTTCTTTCTGTTTGCCGACTACCACGTGGCCCAGGTCCAGCGCGGCTTCGATGACCACTTTGGTCTTGCCACGGCCCCAGGCGATTTCGGCACGCTCGCGGACGAAATCGGTGGTGAAGATCGGCTTCAGGGTTTTCTTGTCCAGCTCGGCGAGGGACTCGGGCCAGCACTCGCCGTCGAGTTTCTTCACGTCGAGCTTGGCTTTGGGCAGGTTCCAGTCGTACTCGTTACGCTCGGACAGGCCGGCGACGCTCTGGCCACGGGTCTTGAGGGTCTGAATGACTTCTTCGCCGTCCTTGCGCAGGCGCAGGGCAACCTTGGCCCGGGCCAGGTCACGCTCAGGCGTGTCGAAGTACTGATTCATCAACTCACGGCGTTCCCAGCCACTTTTGTTGCGTTTTTTCAGGAGAGGGTGCTCGCGCAGGGCGGCGAGGGTTTCGCGGCTGACGCGGAGTTTGATTTCGGTTTCTTTCTGCATGGCCGGAAAATCCAGGATCGGGAGCGCAGCCGGGGGAATGTGTGGCTGCCAAGGCCGTGCAGTGTACAGGACTGAACCTTCCTACGCTTTGCGGCGGTTTATTCTCGGCGCCGGATGGTTCTATGATGAACCTCAATCCGGGAGTTGGAGTCAGCGATGCCTTTGCCGTCCATGCAAGACCAGTTCGCTGCACTGATCGCCGCGCCGTCGGTCAGTTGCACCCAGCCGGGCCTCGACCAGTCCAACCGGGCGGTGATCGATCTGCTCGCGGGCTGGCTCGGCGACCTGGGTTTCAGCTGCGACATCCAGCAGGTCAACCCCGGCAAATTCAATCTGCTCGCCAGTTTCGGCAGCGGCCCCGGCGGGCTGGTGCTGGCCGGACACAGCGACACGGTGCCGTACGACGATGCGCTGTGGAAAACCGACCCGCTGAAACTCACCGAAGTCGACGGCCGCTGGGTCGGCCTCGGCAGTTGCGACATGAAGGGCTTCTTCGCCCTGATCATCGAAGCCGTGCAACCGCTGCTCGATCAATCGTTCAAGCAGCCGCTGCTGATCCTCGCTACCTGCGATGAAGAAAGCTCGATGTCCGGTGCCCGGGCGCTGGCCGAAGCGGGGCGACCGCTGGGCCGGGCGGCAGTGATCGGCGAGCCGACCGGGCTCAAGCCGATCCGCATGCACAAGGGCATCATGATGGAGCGCATCGATATCCTCGGGCAGAGCGGCCATTCGTCGGATCCGCGCCTGGGGCACAGTGCACTCGAAGCGATGCACGATGCCATCGGCGAACTGCGCGGCCTGCGCCTGCTGTGGCAGCGCGAATTCAACAACCCGCAGTTCAGCGTGCCGCAACCCACCATGAACTTCGGCTGTATCCACGGGGGCGACAACCCGAACCGCATCTGCGGCCAGTGTTCGCTGGAATTCGATCTGCGGCCGTTGCCGGGGATGGACCCGAACGTCTTGCGCAGCGAGATCCTGCGCAAACTCAACCCGGTCGCCGAGCGGCATAAAGTGAAGATCGATTACGCGCCGCTGTTTCCCGAAGTGCCGCCGTTCGAGCAGGCCGAAGACGCGGAACTGGTGCGAATTGCCGAAAAACTCACCGGCCACAAGGCCGAAGCGGTAGCGTTCGGCACCGAAGCGCCTTATCTTCAGCGCCTTGGCTGCGAAACCATCGTACTCGGCCCCGGCGACATCGGCTGTGCGCACCAACCGGGCGAGTACCTCGAAATGTCACGTTTGCAGCCTACCGTGCATCTATTGCGGCAGTTGATCGAACATTACTGTCTCAAAGCTGTATAAATTGCCCAAACACCCACCCGTATTCATGAGGAGAGCGCGCGTGTCGCCAAGCCTGTTCCGACGATAACCATCAGCCCGCTGTGCGTTTTCCGTTCTGCCCTTTTTCCGGCTGCTATTTATTACAGGCCCAGGTTCATGCCCGAATACGTCAATTGGCTTCGCCACGCGTCTCCTTATATCAATGCTCACCGCGATTGCACCTTCGTTGTCATGCTTCCGGGCGACGGCGTGGAGCATCCGAATTTCGGCAACATCGTCCATGACATCGTATTGCTGCACAGCCTCGGCGTGCGGCTGGTGCTGGTTCACGGTTCCCGTCCACAGATCGAAACTCGCCTCGCCGCACGCGGGCTGACCCCGCATTACCACCACGGCATGCGCATCACCGATGCCGCGACGCTGGAGTGCGTGATCGACGCGGTCGGCCAGTTGCGTATCGCCATCGAAGCGCGGCTGTCGATGGACATGGCCTCCTCGCCGATGCAGGGCTCGCGCCTGCGGGTGGCCAGCGGCAACCTCGTGACGGCGCGGCCGATCGGCGTGCTGGAAGGTGTCGACTATCACCACACCGGCGAAGTGCGCCGGGTCGACCGCAAAGGCATCAACCGTCTGCTCGACGAGCGCTCCATCGTGTTGCTGTCGCCGCTGGGTTATTCGCCGACCGGTGAAATCTTCAACCTGGCCTGTGAAGACGTCGCCACCCGCGCCGCCATCGATCTAGGCGCCGACAAGCTGCTGCTGTTCGGCGCCGACCTCGGTCTGATCGACGAAAACGGCAAACTGGTGCGCGAGCTACGTCCGCAGCAAGTGCCGGCGCATTTGCAGCGTCTGGGCAGCAACTATCAGGCGGAACTGCTGGATGCCGCCGCCGAAGCCTGTCGTGGCGGCGTGGCGCGCAGCCATATCGTCAGTTATGCCGAGGACGGCGCGCTGCTGACCGAACTGTTCACCCGTGACGGTGGCGGTACGCTGGTGGCCCAGGAGCAATTCGAACTGGTACGCGAGGCGGCGATTGAAGACGTCGGCGGCTTGCTCGATCTGATCAGCCCGCTGGAAGAGCAGGGGATTCTGGTGCGTCGCTCGCGCGAAGTGCTGGAGCGCGAGATCGAGCAGTTCAGCGTGGTCGAGCGTGAAGGGATGATCATCGCCTGTGCGGCGCTGTATCAGATTGCCGATTCGGATGCCGGCGAGCTGGCGTGCCTGGCGGTGAATCCTGAGTATCGCCATGGCGGTCGCGGCGACGAACTGCTCGAGCGCATCGAGACCCGTGCCCGGGCGCAAGGCCTGAAAACCCTGTTCGTTCTCACCACCCGCACCGCCCACTGGTTCCGCGAGCGTGGCTTCGAACCAAGCAGCGTCGAACGTCTGCCGGCGGCTCGGGCTTCTCTTTATAACTATCAGCGCAATTCGAAGATCTTCGAAAAGTCTCTGTGATGTGACGCCCTCATCGCGAGCAGGCTCGCTCCCACAAAGGTTCACCGAGCCTGTGGGGGAGCGAGCCTGCTCGCGATAGCGTTTATTCGGCTACAAACTTCGCACTGACATACGGCGAGTAGTCAGGCAAAACGCTTTCGACCTTGCCCTGCTCCTTCAAAAACTTCGCCGTCTCACCAATCGCCTTCGCCGTGCCGCCGTCCAGCAGCGCCGTGGTCTGTTGCGCCTTGGCGTCCGGGAACGCCGAGCCCGCGAGCAATTCCGGAACGTCGGCAGGATTGGCACCGGTCAGTTTGGCGATTTTCTGTACAGGTACGGAATCGGCTGTCCAGCTGTCTTTATGGGCGGCGTAATCAGCGAACGAGTCCAGAGTCACCTTGGCGAATTTGGCCACGGCTTCAGGATGCTTCTCGGCAAAGTCCTTGCGCGCTACCCAGACTTCAAAGGTCGGCGCGCCCCACTGGCCGACCTGCGCGGCATCGGTCAGGGTCTTGCCGGTTTTGCGGATTTCACCCAGCGCCGGCGACCAGACAAAGGCGCCGTCGATGTCGCCACGTTTCCAGGCGGCCGCGATTTCTGCGGGTTGCAGGTTCACCACTTTGACTTTCGAAGTGTCCAGGCCCCAGTGCTTGAGCGCGCCGAGCAGGCTGTAGTGGGAGGTGGAAACGAACGGGGTGGCGATGGTCTTGCCGATCAGGTCTTCGGGCTTGTTGATACCGCTGCCGTTGCGCACCACCAGCGCTTCGGCGGCATTGATCTGCGCCGAGACGATAAAGGCCACGATTGGCAGATTGCGCGAAGCGGCGGCCGCCAGCGGGCTCGAGCCGAGGTTGCCGATCTGCACATCGCCGGAGGCGATGGCTGTCACAACTTCCGGGCCGCTGTTGAACCGACGCCAGTCGATTTTCTCGCCGATGGCCTTCTCGTACACGCCGTCGGCCTGGGGGACTTTGCTTGGGTCGATACCGGTCTGGTAGCCCACGGTGAGGTTGGCGGCATGGGCTGAAAAAGAAATCAGCGCCGACACACAAACTGTAACAAATTGACTAGATAGTGCGCGTTTGGCCATCATGGCGTCGCCTTTTCGATAGGGTTTGACGAATCGGGGTTGCGTCAAAGCTAATCGATCTAAAAAAAGGCTAACAAATACCATTTAGTAATGAGCTTAGTCGCCGATACGCTGTATCCCGGTGCAGATGGCAATTGGCTGGCCATATAGCCGAATGGTATGAAAAAGAATGAATAAATTCTTTTTGGGTTTATCAGGAAGTCTTTACCCTGCAGGGACCAAATCACTGCGATTAGACCTTGGTCGTAGACATACAAGGTTACGATTGACTTGTCAGTCACGGTCTGGCGCTAATCGCGCATCTTAGGATCCAGGGGCATCAGACCCCGGACCAGGAACACAAGAATTAGAAACGAGAGGAGCGAAACATGAACAAGTCCACCTTGGCCCTGGCCGTGGCCGTAGGGGTTTTGGCGCAGCAGGCAGGCGCCGCCGGTTTCATCGAAGACAGCAAGGCCACTCTGGGTCTGCGTAACTTCTACATCAACACTGACAACCGCGATGGCGCTGGTGCCAACAAGAACGAAGAGTGGGGCCAAGGCTTCGATCTGCGTTTCATCTCCGGCTACACCCAAGGCACCGTAGGCTTCGGTATTGATGCCATCGGCCTGCTGGGCGTGCGTCTGGATTCGGGCGGCGGCACCAACGGCAACAGCGGCACCGCTTACGGCGGCACTGTGTTCCCGAGCGAGTCCAACGGCAAAGCAGTGGACAACTTCTCCAGCCTGGGTCTGACTGCCAAAGCCAAGATCTCCCAGACCGAACTGAAGCTGGGCACCCTGCAGCCGAAAAACCCGGTGATCGTGACCAACGACGGTCGTCTGCTGCCACAAACCTGGCAGGGCGGTCAGATCACTTCCGGCGAAATCAAGGACCTGACCCTGGTCGGTGGTCAGATCGAAGCCGTGAAAGGCCGTAACTCCAGCAACAACGAAAACTTGTCCATCGGCGGTGCAAACACCCGTGGCACTGGCTTCCGTGACAGCAACAAATTCATCTATGCCGGTGGCGACTACAAGATCACCAAAGACCTGACTGCCCAGTACTACTACGGCAACCTGGAAGACTTCTATAAGCAGCACTTCCTGGGTCTGGTACACAACTGGGCCATCGGCCCGGGTGTCTTGAAGTCTGACTTCCGTTACTTCAACAGCTCCGACGACGGCAAGAACGGCACTGATCCGGCCTACTACAGCAGCGGCAACTACACCGGTTTCCGTTCCGGTCGTGGCGAAGTCGACAACAACCTGTACAGCGGCCTGTTCCTGTACACCGTTGAAGGTCACACCTTCGGTGGCGGTTACCAGGTTTCCAACGGCAGCTCCGACTTCCCTTGGCTGAACCAGGGCGACGGTTCGTCGAACTACACCATCACCGACATGCAGATCCAGAAGTTCGGTCGTGCCGGCGAGAAAACCTGGCAGGCCCGCTACTCGTATGACTTCGCTAAAGTCGGCGTACCTGGCCTGACCGCTGGTGTGGTTTACCTGAAAGGCGATTCGATCGACACCGTTGGCACCAACGGCCGCGAAAACGCTTCGAACCGTTCCGAGTGGGAACGCGACTTCACCATCGGTTACGTCGTACCGGAAGGTCCGTTCAAGAACGTCGGCCTGATGTGGAAAAACGCTGTATGGCGCACCGACCTGCCGAACACCCGTTCGCAGGACGAAAACCGCCTGATCGTCAGCTACTCGATCCCGCTGCTGTAATAGCGCGCTCCTGCATTGATGTAAAAAAAGCCCCGTCCGGCATCGCGCCGGACGGGGCTTTTGCGTTTTCGGGTCCGGCTCACCCCCGTAAGCCTTTCCCGATGTTCCCCTCTTTACAGCAACTCAAGGCCTTCTCGAACCTTGAGGGCGATGTTCGTCGCGATGCTGCGGGGCGTCCAGTGAACAGATGTTTAATATTCAATAAAGATATAGATATCTAGTTATTTATTCTTTTTCAGAAGAACGAATCACAAGCTACAGTTGAGGTCTCCAACAACTCATCAGGAGCCGCACCATGAGCCTCAGACTTGGCGATATCGCCCCCGATTTCGAACAGGATTCCAGCGCCGGCAAGATTCGTTTCCACGAATGGCTGGGCGATAGCTGGGGCGTGCTGTTTTCCCACCCGGCAGACTTCACCCCGGTGTGCACCACCGAGCTGGGCTTCACCGCCAAGCTCAAGGACGAGTTCACCAAACGCGGCGTGAAGGCCATTGCACTGTCGGTCGACCCGGTGGATTCGCACCACAAGTGGATCGAGGACATCAACGAAACCCAGAACACCATCGTCAACTTCCCGATCCTGGCCGATGCCGATCGCAAGGTGTCCGATCTGTACGATCTGATTCACCCGAACGCCAACGACACCCTGACCGTGCGTTCGCTGTTCGTGATCGATCCGAACAAGAAGATCCGCCTGACCATCACCTACCCGGCGAGCACCGGGCGCAACTTCCACGAGATCCTGCGGGTGATCGATTCGCTGCAGCTCACCGACAACTACAAGGTAGCCACCCCGGCCAACTGGCAGGACGGTGAAGAAGTGGTGATCGTGCCGTCGCTCAAGGACGAAGACGAAATCAAGCAACGCTTTCCGAAAGGCTACCGCGCGGTGAAACCGTACCTGCGCCTCACCCCACAGCCGAACAAATAACCTATCTCGGATCGTTCCCACGCTCCGCGTGGGAATGAATACATGGACGCTCCGCGTCCACTGTGACGCAGAGCGTCACGGGCGGCATTCCCACGCGGACGGTTCGACGCCTCGACGTGGGAACGATCAGTCACTAGGAACCACGATGCAGGGTTTCAGGCCGTTTTCACGGCCTGTTTTTTTTGCCGCAAGAAAGGGAAATGCATATCTCCATAAAGAATAACCAAATGAATAAATATGATTTATGGATATATAAATCAGCTGGTAAGGTCACTCACATCGAAGCGAGATCGCAACCCGCGAATCGCCTGTAACGCGCAAGGAATTTTCTGAATGCTGGTCGTCTCACTCGGTGGCAGTCCCAGTCAACGTTCCCGCTCAGGGGTGTTGCTGGAACGCTCGCAACGCTGGTTGCAGCAGCAAGGGGTGGAAGTGGTGAGTTATCAGGTGCGGGACTTCCCGGCCGAAGACCTGCTTCACGCCCGCTTCGACAGCCCGAAGGTGCTCGACTTGCTGCAACAGATTGAAAACGCCGATGGCCTGCTGATCGCTACGCCGGTGTACAAGGCGTCGTTTTCCGGTGCCCTGAAGACCGTACTGGATCTGCTGCCCGAGCGTGCGCTGAACCACAAGATTGTTTTACCGATGGCTACCGGCGGCAGCATCGCTCACATGCTGGTGGTCGATTACGCCCTCAAACCGGTGCTGTCGGCGTTGAAGGCCCAGGAAATGCTGCAAGGGATTTTTGCCGAGGACAGCCAGATCGCCTACGGCGAAGGCAGCGCCCAGGCGCAGTTGGCACCGGCGCTGGAGCAGCGGTTGCATGAAGCGCTGGACCAGTTTGTCAGCGCCATGGCCCGCCGGCCGAAGCCGCTGGAGCCGGGGCTGCTGAACGAACGTTTGTTGAGTGCTCGCTGGAGCATTTGAGCCACACCGAAACTTGAAGTACTCACCTTACTCAGCCGCCAACGGCCAAGCAGGTGCAGCCACAACCCAACAGCAAAAAGGAGAGCGCTATGCGCACTGTATTTTTGCGTCGTGGTCTGGTCGCTCTGTTTGCTGCGGCTGTGTCCTTCGGCGCCATCACTCAAGCTCAAGCCGAGACGCTACGAATCGGTTACCAGAAGTACGGCACGCTGGTGCTGCTCAAAGCCAAGGGCACCCTGGAAAAGCGTCTCGCCGCCCAAGGCGTTGACGTGCAATGGACTGAATTTCCCGGCGGCCCGCAACTGCTGGAAGGCCTGAACGTCGGTTCGATCGACTTCGGCGTCACTGGCGAAACCCCGCCGGTCTTTGCCCAGGCGGCCGGTGCCGATCTGCTCTACGTCGCCTACGAGCCACCAGCGCCGAACAGCGAAGCGATCCTCGTGCCGAAAGATTCGCCGATCAAATCGGTGGCGGATCTCAAGGGCAAGAAAGTCGCCCTGAACAAAGGCTCCAACGTCCACTACCTGCTGGTGCGTGCGCTGGAAGATGCCGGCCTCAAGTACACCGACATTCAAACCGTATTCCTGCCGCCGGCGGATGCCCGCGCCGCGTTCGAACGTGGCAGCGTCGACGCCTGGGTCATCTGGGACCCGTACCAGGCCGCCGCCGAGAAGCAACTGCAAGCGCACACCCTGCGTGACGGTAAAGGCATCGTCGACAACCACCAGTTCTACCTGGCGACCAAACCCTACGCACAGAAAAATCCCGAGGTGATCAAGACCCTCGTGGAAGAAGTGCGCGCCGTCGGTGAGTGGTCCAAGGCCAACCCGGAAGACGTGACCCAACAGGTGTCGCCGCTGCTCGGCCTGCCGGCAGACATCACCCTGACCTCGGTGAAGCGCCAGGGCTACGGCGCGCTGTTCCTGACCCCGGAAGTGGTCGCCGCGCAACAGAAAATCGCCGACACCTTCTACCAGCTCAAGCTGATTCCCAAGCCGTTGAGCATCAAGGACGTGATCTGGACCCCACCGGCCGCTGTGGCCCAAAGCTCGGTCACCCAAGCCCAGTAAATCGAATCCCCAAGGAGACCACTCCATGAGCCTCAACATCTTCTGGTTCCTGCCAACCCACGGCGACGGCCATTACCTTGGCACCGCCGAAGGCGCCCGCGCCGTCGATCACGGCTATCTGCAACAGGTCGCGCAAGCGGCGGATCGCCTGGGCTTCGGCGGCGTGCTGATTCCCACCGGCCGCTCCTGCGAGGACTCGTGGCTGGTGGCGGCATCGCTGATCCCGGTGACCCAGCGTCTGAAATTCCTTGTCGCCCTGCGCCCCGGGATCATTTCCCCGACGGTGGCGGCGCGTCAGGCGGCAACGCTGGATCGGTTGTCCGGCGGTCGTGCGCTGTTCAACCTGGTGACCGGTGGCGATCCGGAAGAGTTGGCCGGCGACGGTCTGTTCCTCGATCACGAAGCGCGCTATCAGGCCTCGGTGGAATTCACCCGGATCTGGCGTCGGGTGCTGGAAGGCGAAACCGTGGATTACGACGGCGAGCACATCAGCGTGAAGGGCGCCAAATTGCTCTATCCGCCGATCCAGCAACCGCGTCCGCCGCTGTATTTCGGTGGCTCGTCGGAAGCCGCGCAGGATCTGGCCGCCGAACAAGTGGAAATGGTCCTGACCTGGGGCGAGCCGCCCGCAGCCGTGGCCGAGAAGATTGAACAGGTGCGCGCCAAGGCCGCCAAGCTCGGCCGCACCGTGCGCTTCGGCATTCGTCTGCATGTGATCGTGCGGGAAACCAATGCCGAGGCCTGGCAAGCGGCAGATCGCCTGATCTCGCACCTGGACGACGACACCATCAAACGTGCCCAGGCTTCGCTGGCGCGGTTCGATTCGGTCGGCCAGCAACGCATGGCTGCGCTGCACGGTGGCAGTCGCGACAACCTCGAAGTCAGCCCGAACCTGTGGGCCGGCGTCGGTCTGGTGCGCGGTGGTGCCGGGACGGCGTTGGTCGGCGACGGCCCGACCGTGGCGGCGCGCGTTAAGGAATACGCGGATCTGGGCATCGATACTTTCATCTTCTCCGGTTATCCACACCTCGAAGAATCGTATCGGGTGGCCGAACTGCTGTTCCCGCACCTCGACGTCGAGCGCCCGGAATTGCCGAAAAGCGCCGGTTACGTCAGCCCGTTCGGGGAGATGGTGGCCAACGACATTCTTCCCAAAGCCGCGTCCCAGAGCTGAGGCGCCGCCATGAAGAAATTTATCCACAGCCTCGCGCCCTGGGCGTTGCCGGTGTTGTTGCTGGCGGTGTGGCAGTTGTCGGTGTCGGCCGGTTGGCTGTCGACGCGGATTCTGCCGGCGCCGGTGGCGGTGATCGAAGCCGGCGTGAGCCTGGTACGCAGCGGCGAAATCTGGACGCACCTGGCAATCAGCGGCTGGCGCGCCGCGCTGGGCTTCACTATCGGTGGCAGCATCGGCCTGGTGCTGGGGTTCATCACCGGCCTGTCGAAGTGGGGTGAACGCCTGCTCGACAGCTCGGTGCAGATGATCCGCAACGTGCCGCACCTGGCGCTGATTCCGCTGGTGATCCTGTGGTTCGGCATCGACGAGTCGGCGAAGATTTTCCTGGTGGCATTGGGCACCTTGTTCCCGATCTACCTCAACACCTATCACGGCATCCGCAACGTCGATCCGGCGCTGGTGGAAATGGCGCGCAGTTATGGCCTGTCCGGTTTCAGCCTGTTCTGGCAGGTGATTCTGCCGGGCGCGCTGCCTTCGATTCTGGTCGGCGTGCGCTTCGCCCTGGGCTTCATGTGGCTGACGCTGATCGTGGCGGAAACCATCTCCGCGAGCTCCGGCATCGGTTACCTGGCGATGAACGCCCGCGAGTTCCTGCAGACCGACGTGGTGGTGCTGGCGATTCTGCTGTACGCGGTGCTCGGCAAACTGGCCGACCTCGCGGCCCGTGGACTTGAACGTGTGTGGCTGCGCTGGCATCCGGCGTATCAAGTGGCGAAAGGAGGTGCGGCATGACCGCTCAACAACCTCCACGCCTGCTGCGCGGGATTCCGCTGGCGGTGCGCAACCTGCAAAAGACTTTCGGCTCGCGGCAGGTACTGCGTGACATCGATCTGCACATTCCGGCAGGGCAGTTTGTCGCCGTGGTCGGGCGCAGCGGATGCGGCAAGAGCACATTTCTGCGCTTGCTCGCCGGCCTCGATCAACCCACTGGCGGCGATCTGCTCGCCGGTGCCGCACCGCTCAGCGATGCGCGGGATGACACCCGGTTGATGTTCCAGGAAGCGCGGCTGCTGCCGTGGAAAAAGATCATCGACAACGTCGGTCTCGGTCTCAAGGGCGACTGGCGTCCGCAAGCCTTGCAGGCGCTGGATGCAGTAGGCCTCGCCGATCGCGCCAATGAATGGCCGGCGGCATTGTCCGGTGGGCAGAAGCAGCGCGTGGCGCTGGCCCGGGCGCTGATCCATCAACCGCGTCTGTTGCTGCTCGACGAGCCGCTGGGCGCACTGGATGCGCTGACCCGGATCGAGATGCAGCAACTGATCGAGCGTCTCTGGCAACAGCACGGGTTCACCGTGTTGCTGGTGACCCACGACGTCAGCGAAGCGGTGGCGATTGCCGACCGGGTGATTCTGATCGAGGACGGCGAAGTCGGCCTCGACCTGCAAGTGGAGCTGCCGCGTCCTCGGGTGCGTGGCTCCCATCGCCTGGCCGCGCTGGAAACCGAAGTGCTCAACCGAGTGTTGTCCCTGCCCGGCGAGCCGCCGGCGCCGGAACCCGTTTCACCCTTGCCTACGCAACTGCGTTGGGCGCAATGAAGCAGCTGCGAGCAGCAAGCTACAAGCTGCAAGTAGAAGCTCAGTGCTTTTGCTTGCAGCTTGAAGCTCGCAACTTGCGGCTTATTTCGACCTCAGGAGAAATATCATGACTATCAAAGCCATCAACGTACGCAACCAGTTCAAAGGCGCGATCAAGGAGATCGTTCTCGGCGACGTGCTGTCGGAAATCGACGTGCAGACCGCTTCCGGCATCGTCACGTCGGTGATCACCACCCGTTCGGTCAAGGAGCTGGAACTGGAGGTCGGCAGCGAAGTGATCGCCTTCGTGAAGTCCACCGAGGTGTCCATCGCCAAGTTGTAAGCCTGTGAGTAAAAAACAACCCCGAAGGGTGTGAGCCCTTCGGGGTTTTTTGTTGATCGCTGATGTTGGTCGTTCCCACGTCGAGGCGTCGAACCGTCCGCGTGGGAATGCCTCTGGGGACGCTCCGCGTCCAGTGACGCGGAGCGTCACGGGCTGCATTCCCACGCAGAGCGTGGGAGCGATCATCGCTAGAGAATCCGTTTGGGCAGATAGGGCGGCAGATACAGCCCGATATAGGCATCAAACACCCGCATGCCTTCCTCGGCCATGCGCGGGGTGATCTGCCCGTGCTGCTGCACCGAGCGGGCGTAGACGCGGTCGCCCAGTTCCATGGCCAGTGCGAACACATCGACGTCATCCGGCAGTCGCGGCAGTTCGAAGTGATGATCGAACAGCTTGTGCATCAGGTCGCCGAGTTCGAGGTCGTGCTGGCGGTCGGCCTGGGTGACTTCGGTGAGGCCGTGCTGCGCGAGGATCAGTTGGCGGGCGGCGGCATCCTCGCCATAGATCTCCAGCATCCGCTCTTCGACCAGCCGCGACAGGTCGCGCCAGTCGCGCAGGGCATCGTGATCGATCGGTGCTTGCAGGCAGGCACGGAAGGCCGCGTGCACATCCGCCGTCAGCGCTTCGAGCAGCGCCGGAACACTGGCGAAGAAGTGGTAGACCGAGGAGGGCGGAATCTGTGCGCGCTCGGCCACGCTGTAGATCGACAGGCTCGCCACGCCCTCGGCGGCCAGCAGCGTGCGCGCGGCGTCGAGTATCGAATCGATCCGCGCCTGACTGCGGGCACGAGGTTTGCGAACGGGGGCGGGACGCGTCATGAAAGTCTCCTGCGGGGCAGCGGGCATTGTACGAGCCGGCTCTTGCGTTGTCTTGTCGGCCGCCATCGCTGGCAAGCCAGCTCCCACAGGTATCTGTGTCGAACACAAGATTTGAGTACACAACAGAACCCTGTGGGAGCTGGCTTGCCAGCGATCCGCCGCAGGCGGCCATAAAAAAACGCTGCGGGCTGATGAAGCCGGCAGCGCTTTTTATTCCTGCAATCCGCTTAAACGGTATGCAGGTACCAGTTGTACTCGAGGTCGGAGATGGAGTGTTCGAACTCCTCCAGCTCGCTCTCTTTACAGGCGACGAAGATATCGATGTATTTCGGATCGATGTACTTGGCCATCACCTCGCTGTCGTCCAGCTCGCGCAGGGCATCGCGCAAGTTGTTCGGCAGGCTCTGCTCGTTCTGCTCGTAGCTGTTGCCTTCGGTGGGAGGCGGCGGCTCGATCTTGTTGGTCAGGCCGTGATGCACGCCCGCCAGCACCGAAGCCATCAGCAGGTACGGGTTGGCGTCGGCGCCGGCCACGCGGTGTTCCAGACGGACCGCGTCGGCGGAGCCGGTCGGTACGCGCAGGGCCACGGTGCGGTTGTCCAGGCCCCAGCTCGGCGAGTTCGGCACGTAGAACTGTGCGCCGAAACGACGGTAGGAGTTGACGTTCGGGCAGAGGAAAGCCATCTGCGCGGGCAGGGTCTCGAGCACACCGCCGATCGCGTGACGCAGCGCGGCGTTCTGCTCGGGATCCTCGCTGGCAAAAATGTTTTTGCCTTCTTTGTCGAGAACCGAAATGTGGACGTGCAGACCGTTGCCTGCCTGGCCCGGATACGGCTTGGCCATGAAGGTGGTGTCCATTTCATGGTCGTAGGCGATGTTCTTGATCAGACGCTTGAGCAGGACCGCGTAGTCGCATGCCTTGATCGGGTCGGCGACGTGGTGCAGGTTCACTTCGAACTGCGCCGGGGCACTTTCCTTGACGATGGCGTCGGCCGGGATGCCTTGCTCTTTGGCGCCTTCCAGAATGTCCTGGAGGCAGTCGACGTATTCGTCGAGGTCGTCGATCAGGTAAACCTGGGTCGAATGCGGGCGTTTGCCGGAGATCGGCGAGCGTGGCGGCTGAGGGCGGCCGTTCACGTTTTCCTGGTCGATCAGGTAAAACTCGAGTTCGAACGCGGCGCAGATGGTCAGGCCGAGCTCGTCAAACTTTGCAACAACTTGACGGAGCACTTCGCGCGGGTCGGCGAAGAAAGGGTCACCTTCCAGTTCGTGCATGGTCATCAACAGTTGCGCGGTCGGGCGCTTCTGCCATGGCTCGTTGCACAGGGTATCGGGGATTGGATAGCAGATACGGTCGGCGTCGCCGATGTCCAGGCCCAGGCCGGTGCTTTCCACCGTGGAGCCATTGATATCCAGAGCAAATAGAGAGGCCGGCAGGTTGATGCCTTTCTCGTAAACCTTGTGGAGGCTGGTGCGTTCGATGCGCTTGCCGCGCACCACACCATTCATATCCGCAATCAGAAGGTCAACGTACAGAACCTCAGGATGTTCCTTAAGGAACGCGTTCGCTTCGTTAAGCTGAACGGCACGCGGGGGTACCGACATGATGCAACACCTTTGTTGTTAAAAATATCAATCATTGATCTTTTCTGGTTTCAGTCAACCCGAACGGCCTGCCGAAGTCAAGCGAGGCCTTTTGTGCCCTGAAAAAGCGCCGCGAGGGCGTTTATGGGGCACTTTGGGGCATTTTTTTATCCGTGAAGGACGCGCCACCCGCAGGCTTGAGCAGGCCGTGTTGTATTTTTTACGGGGGTGTTGTGTAAAAAAATGAACAAGGCTAAGCTCCGATCAAACCCATAACAGCAATAATACCGGGGTGCTTCATGTCTCGCCTGCCGTTAATCGGCGTCACCGACTGCTCTTTGCAGTCCGGTCTGCATGCTTACCACATCAGTGGCGACACGTCCGTCCGCAGCGCGGCCAGCAAGGCCTGCAACGTGTCAGCGATCTCCAGATCCATGGCAGATCGAGCGGCAGCGTCCGATATTCTGGACGTGTGCGAAGGCATCCTCTTTAGCGGTTCTCCTTTCAATATAGATCTCTTTCCCTCTCCCGGCCCGCACCGCGCCCGTCGTCGTGCCCGTGATTCTGCACGCCCGGGATGTGCACAGGAAATGCAACGCCAGCGTAAAGGGCAGGTAAGCTCCTCCTTCATTGTCTATGCGCGGTGCCGGGCGTAAGCCGGCACTGCGCGCAAGCAAGGCCCTTTAACGCGACGCCTGGTGCGTCAAACATTGCCTGACATCTGTCAGGAGACTCAGCCCAGAGGCATTTATGAGTAACAACCTCGACCAGCTCACCGATTGGTTGAAAGACCACAAGATCACAGAAGTCGAATGCATGATCGGCGACTTGACCGGCATTACCCGGGGCAAGATCTCGCCGACCAACAAATTCATCGCCGAAAAAGGCATGCGCCTGCCAGAGAGCGTTCTGTTGCAGACCGTGACCGGCGACTACGTCGAAGACGACATCTATTACGAACTGCTCGACCCGGCCGACATCGACATGATCTGCCGCCCCGACCAGAACGCCGTGTACCTGGTGCCGTGGGCCATCGAGCCGACCGCCCAGGTGATCCACGACACCTACGACAAGCAAGGCAACCCGATCGAGCTGTCGCCGCGCAACGTCCTCAAGAAAGTCCTGAAACTCTATGCCGACAAGGGCTGGCAGCCGATCGTGGCGCCGGAAATGGAGTTCTACCTGACCAAGCGCAGTGACGACCCCGATTATCCGCTGCAACCGCCAGTCGGCCGTTCCGGGCGTCCGGAGATCGGTCGTCAGTCGTTCTCCATCGAAGCGGCGAACGAATTCGATCCGCTGTTCGAAGACGTCTACGACTGGTGCGAATTGCAGGAGCTGGACCTCGACACGCTGATCCACGAGGACGGCACGGCGCAGATGGAAATCAACTTCCGTCACGGCGATGCCCTGTCGCTGGCCGACCAGATCCTGGTGTTCAAACGCACCATGCGTGAGGCCGCGCTCAAGCACAACGTGGCCGCGACCTTCATGGCCAAGCCGATGACCGGCGAGCCGGGCAGTGCGATGCACCTGCACCAGAGCATCATCGACATCGAGACCGGCAAGAACGTGTTCTCGAATGAAGACGGGACCATGAGCCAGCTGTTCCTGCACCACATCGGTGGCCTGCAGAAACTGATCCCTGAGCTGTTGCCGCTGTTCGCCCCGAACGTCAACTCGTTCCGCCGCTTCCTGCCGGACACCTCGGCGCCGGTGAACGTGGAGTGGGGCGAAGAAAACCGCACCGTGGGCCTGCGCGTCCCGGATGCCGGCCCGCAGAACCGTCGGGTGGAAAACCGCCTGCCGGGCGCCGACGCCAACCCGTACCTGGCGATTGCCGCGAGCCTGCTCTGCGGCTACATCGGCATGGTCGAAGGCATCAACCCGAGCGCGCCAGTCGTGGGCCGTGGTTACGAGCGCCGCAACCTGCGCCTGCCGCTGACCATCGAAGACGCCCTGGAACGCATGGAAAACAGCGCGACCATCGAGAAGTACCTGGGCAAGACCTTCATCACCGGCTACGTCGCGGTCAAGCGGGCCGAGCATGAAAACTTCAAGCGCGTGATCAGTTCCTGGGAGCGTGAGTACCTGCTCTTCGCCGTCTGATACGCCGGGCGCGGTGGTCAGCCGCCGCGCCTTCACCGATAACAAGGAGAATTGGCATGACCAGCAACAACCCGCAAACCCGTGAGTGGCAAGCCCTCAGCAGCGATCACCACCTGGCCCCGTTCAGCGACTTCAAGCAGCTGAAAGAAAAGGGTCCACGGATCATCACCAACGCCAAGGGCGTGTACCTGTGGGACAGCGAGGGCAACAAGATCCTCGATGGCATGGCGGGTCTGTGGTGTGTGGCGATCGGTTATGGACGCGATGAGCTGGCGGATGCTGCCGCCAAACAGATGCGCGAACTGCCTTACTACAACCTGTTCTTCCAGACCGCGCACCCGCCGGCGCTGGAACTGGCCAAGGCCATCGCCGACGTGGCGCCAGAAGGCATGAACCACGTGTTCTTCACCGGCTCCGGTTCCGAAGGCAACGACACCATGCTGCGTATGGTTCGCCACTACTGGGCGATCAAGGGCCAGCCGAACAAGAAAGTCATCATCAGCCGCAAGAACGGCTACCACGGTTCCACCGTGGCCGGCGCAAGCCTGGGCGGCATGACCTACATGCACGAACAGGGCGACCTGCCGATTCCGGGCATCGTCCACATCGCCCAGCCGTACTGGTTCGCCGAAGGCGGCGACATGACCCCGGAAGAGTTCGGGATCTGGGCGGCCAATCAGCTGGAAGAAAAGATTCTGGAAGTCGGCGTGGACAACGTCGGTGCCTTTATTGCCGAGCCGATCCAGGGCGCCGGCGGTGTGATCATTCCGCCAGACACCTACTGGCCGCGCATCAAGGAGATCCTCGCCAAGTACGACATTCTGTTCGTGGCTGACGAAGTGATCTGCGGTTTCGGCCGTACCGGTGAATGGTTCGGCAGCGATTTCTACGACCTCAAGCCACACATGATGACGATCGCCAAAGGCCTGACGTCCGGCTACATCCCGATGGGTGGCCTGATCGTGCGTGACGAAGTGGTGGCGGTGCTCAACGAGGGCGGCGACTTCAACCACGGCTTCACCTACTCCGGTCACCCGGTGGCGGCGGCGGTGGGTCTGGAAAACATCCGGATTCTGCGCGAAGAGAAAATCATCGAACGCGCCCATGAAGAAACGGCACCGTATTTGCAGAAACGTCTGCGCGAACTGAACGATCACCCGTTGGTGGGTGAAGTGCGCGGAGTCGGTCTGCTGGGGGCCATCGAGCTGGTGCAGGACAAGGCCACTCGCAAGCGTTACGAAGGCAAGGGTGTGGGCATGATCTGCCGCCAGTTCTGCTTCGACAACGGGCTGATCATGCGTGCCGTGGGCGACACCATGATCATCGCGCCGCCGCTGGTGATCAGCAAGGCGGAGATCGACGAGCTGGTGACAAAGGCACGCAAGTGCCTGGACCTGACCCTGAGTGCGTTGCAGGGCTAAGTGCTAGGCTCTGAGCGATGGAGCTGTTGCGCTGTCGCTCGGAGCTGTCAGAAAGGCTGGTCTTTTCTTGAAAGACCGCCTCGGATCTTGCCAGACTAGCCGCGGTTCCAGTTGTCCGGGTTCGGCCGCTGAACAAAGTGGTTCAAAAAAGAAAAATTTGGAGCATTAACGCATGAAGGCATTAGGCAAAAAGCTCGCTGGCAAGACTCTGCTCGCCATGTCCCTGATGGGCGTGATGGCGGGTGCGGTTCAGGCGGACGACAAGGTGTTGCACGTTTACAACTGGTCCGACTACATCGCGCCGGACACGGTTGCCAATTTCGAAAAAGAGACGGGCATCAAGGTCGTCTATGACGTTTTCGACAGCAACGAAACCCTGGAAGCCAAGCTGCTGGCCGGCAAATCCGGTTACGACATCGTGGTGCCTTCCAACAACTTCCTGGCCAAACAGATCAAGGCCGGCGTTTATCAGGAACTGGACAAGTCCAAGCTGACGAACTGGAAGAACCTCGACGAAGACCTGCTCAAGGCCGTTGGCGACGCCAGCGACCCGGGCAACAAGCACGCGTTCCCGTACATGTGGGGTTCGATCGGCATCGGCTACAACCCGGCCAAGGTCAAGGCTGCACTGGGCATCGACAAGATCGATTCCTGGGACATCGTGTTCAAGCCTGAAAACATCGAGAAGCTGAAAAGCTGCGGCGTGAGCTTCCTCGACGCGCCGACCGAAATGATTCCGGCGGCTCTGCACTATCTGGGCAAACCGACCAACAGCAAGGACAAGGCTGACCTGAAAGCCGCCGAAGACCTGTTCCTCAAGATTCGTCCTTCGGTGGCTTACTTCCACTCCTCGAAGTACATCTCGGACCTGGCCAACGGCAACATCTGTGTAGCGGTCGGCTACTCGGGTGACCTGGAGCAATCCAAGACCCGCGCCAAGGAAGCCGGTGACAAGGTCAAACTGGCCTACACCATTCCAAAAGAAGGTGCCGGTACTTTCTACGACATGGTCGCCATTCCAAAGGATGCCGAAAACGTCGAAGCCGCCTACAAGTTCATGAACTACCTGCTCGAGCCGAAAGTGATGGCCGAAATCACCAACGCCGTGCGTTTCCCGAACGGCAACAAGGCGGCCACCGCCCTGGTGGACAAGGAAATCACCAGCGATCCGAGCATCTACCCTTCGGCTGAAGTGAAGAAGCAGCTCTATGCGATCAGCGATCTGGACGCGGCCACCCTGCGCCTGATCACTCGCAGCTGGACCAAGATCAAATCCGGTAAATAAGCCGGTTTGAAGCGGCCACCGTTGGCCGTCGCCTTCAACCGGGCGGTCAGCGGTGCAATTAAATGACGGAAAGTTTTGCTGGAACGGTTTTTCGAAGGTAAGTTGCGCGCCGGTTTTGTTGCCGGGCAACCGTGACTGTCATGCAGCACGGGGCAACTTGGGCCCAACTAAATCAGAGGACCTCCACTTGCCTGTTTTTTCTTCTTTGCGCAATGCCCTGCTGGCCGCTGCCGGCCTGACGTTCGCTGTCGGTGCCCACGCCGCCGGTACTGTGCATATTTATAACTGGTCGGATTACATCGGCGAGACCACCCTGGCCGATTTCCAGAAAGAAACCGGGATCAAACCGGTCTACGACGTGTTCGACTCCAACGAAACCCTGGAAGGCAAACTGCTCGCCGGGCGTACCGGTTACGACGTGGTCGTGCCGTCGAACCACTTCCTCGGCAAGCAGATCAAGGCGGGCGCTTTCCAGAAGCTCGACAAGGCGCAGCTGCCGAACTATTCCAACCTTGATCCGGTGCTGCTCAAGCGTCTGGAGCAGAACGATCCGGGCAACCTGTACGCCGTGCCGTACCTGTGGGGCACCAATGGCATCGGCTACAACGTCGACAAAGTGAAGGCCGTGCTCGGCGTCGACAAGATCGACTCCTGGAGCGTGCTGTTCGAGCCGGAGAACATCAAGAAGCTGCACAGCTGCGGCGTGGCGTTCCTCGATTCGGCCGATGAAATGATGCCGACCGTGCTCAACTATATGGGCCTGAACGCCAACAGCACCAATCCCAAGGATTACGAGAAGGCCACGGCCAAGTTGTTGGCGGTGCGTCCTTACGTGACCTACTTCCATTCTTCGAAATACATCGGTGATCTGGCCAACGGCGACATCTGCGTGGCCATCGGTTTCTCCGGCGACATCTTCCAGGCGAAGAATCGCGCCGAAGAAGCCAAGAAGGGCGTGAACATCGCCTACTCGATCCCGAAAGAGGGTGGCGCGCTGTGGTTCGACATGCTGGCGATTCCGAAGGATTCGGCCAACGTCAAGGAAGCCCACGCCTTCATCAACTATTTGCTGAAACCTGAGGTGATCGCCCAGGTCAGTGATTACGTCGGTTACGCCAACCCCAACCCGGGTTCGGACAAGCTGATGGAGCAGTCCATCCGCACCGATGAGTCGGTTTATCCACCGCAGGCGGTGCTCGACAAGACCTACGTGTCGATCGAGCTGCCACCGAACATTCAGCGTTTGATGACCCGCAGCTGGACCAAGGTCAAGTCGGGTAAATAGCGTCAACGTACCAACTATCCTGGGTTCGTCTTGCGTGGGCGGACTGCACTCTTTTTTTCTGGGAGTTTCGTAAATGGCAGTTGCCTCCGGCGCCTATAAGAAAGCCCTCGAGGGCGACCAGACACCGAAACAGGTGCTGGTCAAAATCGACCGGGTCACGAAGAAGTTCGACGAGACGGTTGCCGTGGACGATGTGTCCCTGGAAATCAAGAAGGGCGAAATCTTTGCCCTGCTCGGCGGTTCGGGATCGGGCAAATCCACTCTGCTGCGGATGCTGGCAGGGTTCGAACGGCCCACGGAGGGGCGCATTTTCCTCGACGGCGTCGACATCACCGACATGCCGCCGTACGAGCGACCGATCAACATGATGTTCCAGTCCTACGCCCTGTTCCCGCACATGACCGTGGCGCAGAACATCGCCTTCGGCCTGCAACAGGACAAGATTCCCAAGGCCGAGATCGACGCCCGCGTGGCCGAGATGCTCAAGCTGGTGCAGATGAGCCAGTACGCCAAGCGCAAGCCGCACCAGTTGTCCGGCGGCCAGCGTCAGCGTGTGGCACTCGCGCGTTCGCTGGCCAAGCGGCCGAAACTGCTGCTGCTCGACGAGCCGATGGGCGCACTGGACAAAAAATTGCGTTCGCAGATGCAGCTGGAGCTGGTGGAGATCATCGAGCGCGTCGGCGTGACCTGCGTGATGGTGACCCACGACCAGGAAGAGGCCATGACCATGGCCGAGCGCATCGCGATCATGCACCTGGGCTGGATCGCCCAGATCGGCAGCCCGATCGACATCTACGAAACGCCGACCAGCCGCTTGGTCTGCGAATTCATCGGTAACGTGAACATCTTCGAAGGCGAAGTGATCGACGACGCCGAAGGCCACGCGACCATCACCTGCAAGGATCTCGACCGGCAGATCTACGTCGGCCACGGCATCAGCACCTCGGTGCAGGACAAGTCCGTCACCTACGCGATCCGTCCGGAGAAACTGCTGGTCACCGCCGACCAGCCGACCTGCGAATACAACTGGTCGAGCGGCAAGGTGCATGACATCGCCTACCTCGGCGGCCACTCGGTGTTCTACGTCGAATTGCCGAGCGGCAAGCTGGTGCAGTCGTTCGTGGCCAACGCCGAGCGCCGTGGCGCACGTCCGACCTGGGGCGATCAGGTCTACGTGTGGTGGGAAGACGACAGCGGCGTGGTACTTCGCTCATGAACATGCGCAAATTCAAACGCCGGCTCAATCGAATAATTCCCGGTGGCCGCCAACTGGTCATCGGGGTCCCGTTCATCTGGCTGTTCCTGTTCTTCATGCTGCCGTTCTTCATCGTCCTGAAGATCAGCTTCGCCGAAGCGGACGTGGCCATTCCGCCGTACACCGAGATCTACACCTACGCCGAGCAGAAGCTGCAACTGCTGCTGAATCTGGGCAACTACGCGATGCTCGGCGACGACGAGCTGTACATCGCCGCCTACCTCGGCTCGCTGAAGATGGCGTTTTTCAGCACGCTGCTGTGCCTGTTGATCGGTTACCCGATGGCCTACGCCATCGCCAGCGCCCGCAAAGAGCTACAAACGGTGCTGGTGCTGCTGATCATGATGCCGACCTGGACCGCGATCCTGATCCGCGTCTATGCGTGGATGGGCATCCTCAGCAACAACGGCCTGCTCAACGGTTTCCTGATGAGCATGGGCCTGATCGATGAGCCGCTGCAGATCCTCAACACCAACCTCGCGGTGTACATCGGCGTCGTCTACTCGTACCTGCCGTTCATGATCCTGCCGCTGTACGCCAACCTGGTGAAGCACGACACCAGCCTGCTGGAGGCCGCTTCCGACCTCGGTTCGAGCACCTTCAACAGCTTCTGGAAAATCACCGTGCCGCTGTCCAAGAACGGCATCATCGCCGGCTGCATGCTGGTGTTCATCCCGGTGGTGGGCGAGTTCGTGATCCCGGAACTGCTCGGCGGTCCGGAAACCCTGATGATCGGTAAAGTGCTCTGGCAAGAGTTCTTCAACAACCGTGACTGGCCGGTGGCGTCCGCCCTGGCGGTGGTGATGCTGGCGATCCTGATCGTGCCGATCATCCTGTTCAACCGCAGTCAGGCCAAGGAAATGGAGGGTAAAGAATGAAGCGCTTCCGTTTCTCCAGCCTGATGCTGGTGCTCGGCCTGTTGTTCATCTACCTGCCGATGCTGATCCTGGTGATCTACTCGTTCAACGCCTCGAAACTGGTGACGGTGTGGGGCGGCTGGTCGGTGAAGTGGTACGTCGGCCTGCTCGACAACTCGCAGCTGATGGGCTCGGTGGTGCGCTCGCTGGAAATCGCCTGCTACACCGCGATTGCCGCCGTGGCGCTGGGTACGCTGGCAGCCTTCGTGCTGACCCGCATCACCCGCTTCAAGGGCCGCACGCTGTTCGGCGGCCTGGTCACCGCGCCGCTGGTCATGCCTGAGGTGATTACCGGTCTGTCGCTGTTGCTGCTGTTCGTGGCGATGGCGCAGATGATCGGCTGGCCACAGGAGCGTGGCATCGTCACCATCTGGATCGCCCACACCACGTTCTGTGCGGCGTATGTGGCGGTGGTGGTGTCGGCGCGTCTGCGTGAGCTGGACCTGTCGATCGAAGAAGCGGCGATGGACCTCGGTGCGCGTCCGTGGAAGGTGTTCTTCCTGATCACCATCCCGATGATCGCGCCGTCGCTGGCGGCGGGCGGCATGATGTCGTTCGCGCTGTCGCTGGATGACCTGGTATTGGCGAGCTTCGTCTCCGGCCCGGGTTCGACGACCCTGCCGATGGAAGTGTTCTCGGCGGTGCGCCTGGGCGTGAAGCCTGAGATCAACGCCGTGGCCAGTCTGATTCTGCTGGCGGTGTCGCTGGTGACCTTCCTGGTCTGGTTCTTCAGCCGCCGTGCCGAAGAAGCCCGCAAGAAAGCGATTCAGCAGGCCATCGAAGAGGGCGCTGCGGATTCGTGGAAGCAACCGGACGTGCGCCGGGCGCCGACGCCGGAAGCGGCTTAAGTCTGCGGATACAAAAAACCTCGCGACCGGTCACGGCCGCGAGGTTTTTTTATGCCGGTCAGGAAACCCAGGGCGACTGGCGAATCACCTCGACGAAGTTCATCGGCTTGAACCCCGGCACCTGATCCTTCAGCACATCGGTCTTCACATTGCCGAACGTGGTCTGCGGACGATGACGCAAGCCGTCGGCGAACGCGCAGATGATGCATTCCTTGAAGCTCTCGCCCCGTGGGTGCGCATGCACCACCGCCTCACGCTGCACCGTGGTGAACGCCGCGTAGTCCATGCCCAGCACGTCCATCTCGACGCCTGCGGTCACCAGCGCCACGGTCGGGCGCAGATGCTTCGGCACCCCCGGCGTGGTGTGCAGGGCGATCGACAGCCACACCTGCTCGATGTCGTCGTCGCTCAGCCCATACGGTTTTAGAAACGCTGCGGCTGCGTTGGCACCATCGACCTCGAAGCGCTCGTCGTCGCTGCGGTGGCCTTCGACCAGACCCAGGTCGTGGAACATCGCGCCGACGTACAGCAGCTCCGGATCGTAGGCCAGTTGCTGGCGTTCTCCACTCAAGGCACCGAACAGAAACACCCGGCGCGAGTGGTGGTAAAGCAGGTCGGATTCGATGTCGCGGATGTATTCGGTGGTGGCCCGGGCGAGGGCGCTGTCGGGGATCCGGATACCGGCAATGGTCGTGGTCATGTTGAGCTTCCTCGTCGAAAACGCCGTCACGGCGCTGATGGAGAAAGTCTGTTCCCGGGGGCCAGACCGGACAATCGATCCATGGCTGCGATCCTTGCCATTGCACCTGCAAATCGTGCCAGCTCGCTTCTGCGGCGAGGATTGGCTAGGGTTGGCGCTGATCCGCCATTCCCCGGGAGCTGACATCGTCATGAACAGAACCGTCGCCATCGTGGTATTTCCCGGCGTGCAGGCGCTGGATGTAAGCGGGCCGATGGACGTGTTTGCCGAGGCCAACCGCTTCCTGGCGCCGGAGGATCATTACCGGCTCGACGTGATCGGCGTCGAGCGCGGGCCGATGGCGTGTTCCAACGGGCTGACCCTGAGTGCGCATCGGCATTTCAGCGAAGCGTCGCAGGTCTACGATTTGCTGCTGGTGGCGGGCGGACCGCAGTTGCCGTTTCTGGATTTCGGCGAGGCATTCGATGCCTGGTTGCGTGAGGCCTGTGGTCGGGCGCGGCGTTTTGGCTCGATCTGCAACGGCGCGTTCATGCTCGCCCGTGCCGGGTTGCTGGATGGGCGCACGGTCACCACCCACTGGAACGACGCCGAGGCACTGGCGCAGTTGTGCCCGTCGAGCCGGGTTGAGGCCGATCGGTTGTACGTCGAGGACGGCCAGCTCTACACCTCGGCGGGGGTGACGGCGGGGATCGATCTGTCGCTGTACCTGCTGGCGCGTGATCACGGGGCCGAGGTGGCGCTGAGTGTGGCCAAGCGGCTGGTGGTGTTCACCCAGCGCTCGGGCGGGCAGTCGCAGTTCAGTCCGTTCCTTACGCCCCACGCCGAACCGACGTCGGCGGTGGCGATGGTGCAGCTGTATGTGCTCACCGGCGACCTGACCATCGCTGATCTGGCGAATGCCGCGAACATGAGTGCGCGGAATTTCTCTCGGGTGTTTGCCAGGGAGGCGAAAGTCACCCCGGCGGAATTCGTCGAACGGGCGCGGGTGGATGCGGCGCGGGTGATGCTCGAAAGCACCAGGGCGCCGCTGAAGACGGTGGCGTATCAGTGCGGGTTTCGTGATGCGCAACATATGCGCAGCGTGTTCAGCCGGCGGTTGGGGGTGACGGCGCAGCAGTTTCGGCTGAATTTTGCGGCGATGGTTTGAGCCGAGGGCGGCTTTTATGGCTCAGCCCGCTTTGGCAGCAGCTTCAGCGTACTCCGCGTATTCGCCGTCACCTCTTCCTCACTGAAATGCGCCTGCACATACATCCCGTCCACATACGCCTCTGCCTGATCGTCATAGTGACTGTCGAACGGCACGCCGCTCTGGCCCACCGGGTTGATGGTCAGGCTGTGAGCCGGGTCGGCGAAGTCCACCAGCCGGCGGGTCGACGGGCCGTAGGTCACCGGCCACGGCGCGGGACCGATCTTCGCCGAGAGGTTGTTCGGCACTTCATGGGAGCCCGGTGCGGCGAACGGGCCGACGTTGAAAATGCGATCCAGCGGTTTCTGCTGACCCAGCGGATGACCATGGGTCAGCGTATGCGCCTTGCCCCATTGCCAGCCGGAAGCGTCGTCGCCGAGGGTCGACTTCAGGTGCGCCATGCTCGCCTGCCACGCAGCGCGCACGGTGTCGGCGCGGGTCTCCTTGTTCGGCGTGCTGCGGTTGTCCCACCACGGTGAATCGGCATTCGCCGCGAGCCGGGGCAGCGCCGCATCGATCACTCGGGTCGACAGCAGGGTTTCGAAGAAATCATTGCCCAGCTCATCGCGCATTGCTGCGTCGGCGAGGTTGAACAGGAACTGGTTGAACACCGTCGCACTGACCGAATCCAGCGGGTAGTCGCCTTGCCATTGGGCCAGTTGCTCGACCAGTTTCAGCTGCGCCGGATCACTCACCACTTCACGCAATACCGGCAGCAACGGCGCCAGCAGACGCGGGCCATAACCGGTGGCGGTACCCAGTTGCAGCTTCTGGTTGGCCTCGTTGTCCCACTTCACGTTCTTGTCGGCGAGCTGGCGGTTGAGCTGCTGGCCACGGTCGGCGAGGTTGTAGTAACCGGGAATCTCCATGCCGGTCGGTGACACCGGCTGGAAGTTGGCCGAGACGATATAGCCCCGCGCCGGGTTCTCTTCCTGCGGGTTGGCGCTGAACGGGAAGTAGCCGTCCTTGTCCGCCTGATTGCCGCTGCCGTCGAGAATGAAGCCAGGCTTCACCCCGGTCGGACGCTTGGGCAGCAGCGCCGAGGCCCACCACGCGATATCGCCCTTGGCGTTGGCGTAGACGATATTCAGTCCCGGCGCCTGCACCTTGGCCGCTGCGGCGCGAGCCTTGGCCAGGGTGTCGGCGCGGTTGAGCTGGTAGAAACCTTCAAGGATCGGATTCGGTGTTTCGAGAAACGCCCACCACATCGCAATCGGGGTTTTTCCGGCGGCGCTGCCGAGGGCGTCGTTGACGATCGGGCCGTGGGGCGACTGGCGCAGGGTGATGGTCACCGGGGCCTGGCCTTTCACCGCGATCTGCTGCTCGGTCTTGACCATGTCGGTCCACTGGCCGCGATACCAGACCTGATCCGGGTTGTCCGGATTGACCTTCTCGGCGATCAGATCCAGGTCATCGTTCTGGAACATGGTCAGGCTCCAGCCAAAATCCAGGTTGTGGCCGAGAAACGCAAACGGCACCAGCGCCTGATGATGGCCGTAGAGTTCAAAACCCGGCGCCGACAGCTGCGCCTCGTACCACACCGACGGCACCGAAAAGCGAATGTGCGGATCGCCGGCCAGCAACGGCTTGGCGCTCTTGCTGTGGCTGCCGGCGATCACCCAGGCGTTGCTGCCTTCGAACTGCGGCAGGCCGTTGTCGATCAGCGCCTGTTCGCTGACGCGGGCGAGGGTGTTCAGGTCTTTCCAGTCTTCGGCGGCGAGGGTCGGTGCGCTGCTGGTGTGGCCCTTGGCGAGCACGCCCTTGGGCTGCCAGTCGAGGTCGAAGACGTTGAGGTAGTCGGCGCCCAGTTGATCGCGCACGTAGGTCAGCAGCGGTTCGGTGCGAAACGCGGCGGCAAAGCTGTAGGCCATGTAGCCGGCGACGCTGATGCTGTCCTCGGCGGTGAACGGCCGCTTGGGGATGCCCAGCACGTCGAACTCGATCGGCGCGGCATGCGAGTCCTGATATTGATTGATGCCGTCCAGATAGGCTTGCAGGGCCTTCCACGCCGGGGACTGCTTGTCGAGGCCGGCCACGTAACTGGCGGCCCGCTCGCGGATGCGCAGGCTGCGGAACAGTTTGTCGGTGTCCAGCAGTTTCGGCCCGAGCACTTCGGCCAGTTCGCCCCGGGCCAGGCGGCGCATGGCCTCCATCTGAAACAGGCGATCCTGGGCGTGCACATAACCGAGGGCGCGGTAGAGGTCGGTCTCGTTTTCGGCACGGATGTGCGGCACACCGCGCTCGTCGTAACGCACAGTCACTGAACCTTGCAGGTTGCGCAATTCCACCTGGCCCTGACGCGTTGGTTGCTTGCTGTAGACATACCAGCCGCCGGCGGCGAGCAGGACAACGATGAGCAAGGCAAGAACGGTGAAGACGCGTTTCATGGTGACTCCTTGTGCATTCGGGGTTGCCGCCCGTGCGGGCTGCAAACAATTAGCACACGCCTCGTGTGCTGCGCATCGCCGTCCTTGAAATGTCCGGAATGCCTTACTTCGTCTCCGCCGGCCACGGACAGTAGCAACCGACCGCCAACGTATGAGTCGCATTGACCGGGCGATCATCACTCAACGCTTGCAGGATCGGTTCGATAAAACTGTTGCTGGAGTTGCACGTCAGGCCTTCGCTGTACGGGCCGAAGTACGCCAGTTTGCCGCTGCGGTCCCAGATCGCCACGGCCGGGCTCGCGGGAATCTGTTCGGAGCCGGGCAGCACCGCGATGGTTTTGAGATTGCTGAGGGTGGCGGGCAACTGGCCGTGGCTGCCGGCCTTCTGCACGGCGAAGAACTCCACGCCCTTGGGGCCGAACTGTTCGACCATTTCGGTCAGGTGCTGTTGATTGCCGACGTTGCATGGGCAGGCCGGATCCCAGAAGTGCACAAGACGGATGTTGCCGGGGCCGGCGAGGTCGTCGGGCAGGCGCAGCGGATCGCCGGAAAATACGGCGGTGTGTTCGCTGAAGGCCCGCAGGTAGCGGCCCTGAAACCAGTCGTACGCGGCCCACAGCACGCCGGCACACACGATGGCGAGCAGGCTGGCAAGCAGTGCGGTGCGGTAGGGCGAGCGCATGGATTTGATTCCTCGAAGGCCGGCTAGCTTGCCATGCTTGCCGCGACAGATGAATATCGCAGGCCGATAAAGTCCGTTTACCGTTCTGGAATTGCCCATGTCTGTTGCTTTCGATCCCGATCATCTGCGTGCGAGCCTCAAGCCTTTGGCCGAGTGGCAGCCGTTGTCCGAGGAGGCGAAGGCGTATCAGCGGTTCTACAAGACCGACTTTCCGGAACGTGATGTATGGCGCGGCATGGGCCGGTTCGACATCAATGGCTATCAACTGGTCAGCCATTGCTGGTGGCCGGCGGAAACGGCCAGGGCCACGCTGTTTCTGGTGCACGGTTTTTATGACCACACCGGCCTGTACCGGCATGTGATCGAGTGGGCGCTGGATCAGGGGTTCGCGGTGATTGCCTGCGATCTGCCGGGGCATGGTCTGTCCAGCGGCGAGCGGGCGAGCATCCGTGACTTCTCGGAATATCAGGATGCGCTGCAAGGCCTGTTCGCCGAGGCGCGCTCGATGGCCCTGCCGCAGCCTTGGCACCTGTGCGGGCAAAGCACCGGCGGCGCGATCATTGTCGATCACGTGCTCAATCATGGTGAAAACAGCCCGGCGCAGGGGCAGTTGATTTTGTTGGCGCCGTTGGTGCGTCCGCGTGCCTGGGGCTGGTCGCAGTTCAGTTATTACCTGCTCAGGCCTTTTGTCAGGGGTATCGCCCGGCGTTTCAGCGAGAACTCCAACGACCCGGATTTCCTGCCGTTCCTGCAGGCCGATCCGTTGCAGCCAAAACGCTTGCCGACCGCGTGGGTCGGGGCGTTGTCACGCTGGATCAACCGGGTGGAATACGCGAAGAAAAGTCCGCGCCGGCCGCTGATTGTTCAAGGCCAGGCGGACATGACCGTGGACTGGCAGCACAACCTGCAGGTGTTGAAGTGGAAGTTCGACCGGCCACAGATTCTGTTGCTGGCCGAGGCGCGGCATCACCTGGCCAACGAGACGGCAGAAATGCGCGAGGAGTATTTCGAGTTCTTGAGCAAGCGGATCAAGGGCCGCAACCCCTAGATCACTGACTGAGGTTCGAGGTGCTCTGGCCTACGGCCAGCCCGGCGCGGATCGCGGCCAGCGCGGCCTGGTAGTAGGCCTTGCCTTCGGTGGATTCGGCAAAGGTCGCGAACTCTTCCAGTTCTTCATCCGACAGGTCGCGATAGACGTACAGCAGCGTGTTGTTCAGGTCGGCACCGATCTGATCCATCAGGCGCTGGCGTTGACCGTTCAACATGCCCTGGGCCTGACCGCCGCCGAGCAGGCCGGGGATCATCGAACTCAGGCTGTCCGCCGCCACGCCGGCAATCGCCAGGCTGACTTCGGCGCCGGCTTCACGGGCGGGAAGGGCCTGGGCGAGGTGGCCGATGATCAGCAGGCGGCTGTCGCTGGCCGGCATCTTCGGCAGGCCCTTGGCGTTTTTTGCCAATTGATCGCGGCGGGTCGCCAGCAGTTCGGCGGCGACGATCTTCTTGCCCAGCGGTGACTGAAAGAACGAGAGGGCCGGTTGCGGATCGGCGAGGTTCTTGCGCAGTTGCGCTTCGGCGCGTTGATCCACGGCCTGGGGGGCGAAGCGCTGGTTGCTGTTGTTCACCAGCGCCTGAAACACCGCCGGCGGCAGGCTGTTCTGGTAACGCTGCTGCGCGGCACTCAGGGCGTCGTTGAAATGCGCGCGTTGTTCTGGCCAGCCGGCGACCTTGTACAACTGGTCGTGGCCGTCCGCCCAGGCGGGCAAAACGCAGAACATCAACAGTGAAAAAAGCAAACGGCGCATAAGGACTCCTGTCGGCAGCCGACTATTCTCCGTGCGGTGCCAGTACTTGTCGAGAATTCGTATCCAGCCGCCGCGTGGCTCTGTCGGATTTCTTGCCGCAGGCATACTATGCGCGCCATGCAAATATCCTCTGATCACCCGCTGCTGTTACGTATCGTCGACGACCTGGCCGAGCGCGGCTGGTCGCAGCAGAACATTTTCCTGCCTGCGGATTTGACCCGCGCACTGGCGGCCGAGTGCCGCAAACGTGACGCCGAAGGTGAACTGGCGCCGGCGGGGGTCGGACGTGGCCCGTTTTCGGAGATCCGCGAGGGGATTCGTGGCGACCATATCCAATGGATCGACCCTGGTCAGGCCGAGGCCAGCGACCGTTACCTGAACCTGATGGACAGCTTGCGTGAAGCGCTCAACCGGGGCCTGTTCCTGGGGCTTGAAGACTTCGAGTGCCACTTCGCCCTGTACCCGCCGGGTGCTTTCTATCGCAAGCATGTCGACCGTTTCCGCGACGATGACCGGCGCATGGTCTCGGCGGTGATCTACCTCAATGACGGCTGGCTGCCGGAGGATGGCGGGCAACTGCGCATGTATCTGGAGAATGATCGCGTTCATGACGTACAGCCTACGGGCGGTTGTCTGGTGGTGTTTCTCTCCGGCGAAGTCCCTCAT
Organism: Pseudomonas sp. B34(2017); assembly: GCF_002112915.1. Taxonomy (NCBI): domain Bacteria; kingdom Pseudomonadati; phylum Pseudomonadota; class Gammaproteobacteria; order Pseudomonadales; family Pseudomonadaceae; genus Pseudomonas; species Pseudomonas sp. B34(2017). Next base: position 468,714 of record NZ_NEJA01000003.1, read on the forward strand.
GAAGTGTTGCCGGCCAATCGCGAGCGGCTGTCGCTGACAGGCTGGTTCCGCCGCCGTGGCAACGAGCCGTTCTGAGATGCACAGGATTCTGGTCAGTCGCTGCCTGCTGGGCCATCGCGTGCGTTACGACGGTGGAGCCAGCGGGCCGTTCGATCTGCTGGAACAGTGGATTGCCGAAGGGCGCGTAGTGCCGCTGTGCCCGGAAGTCGCCGGTGGTTTGCCGACGCCACGCGCGGCGGCGGAGATTCCGGGCGGGCAGGGCAGCGAAGTGCTGGACGGGCTCGCCTCGGTGATCACCACCGACGGCGAAGACGTCAGTGCGCAGTTTCTCGACGGTGCGCGGCAGGCGCTGGCGCTGGTGCAAAAGCACGGGATTCGGGTGGCAGTGCTCAAGGCCAACAGTCCTTCGTGCGGGAATCTGCTGACCTATGACGGCACGTTCAGTGGGGTGAAGGTGAGTGGCGAGGGGGTTACCGCCGCGTTGCTGAAGCGCCATGGGGTGCAGGTCTTCAGCGAACTCGAACTGCCGCAAGCCGCACAGGCCCTCAGCTTGCTCGACTAGCCACGCTCACTTCAGTTTTCCGTAGCCTGCACACTCAACCATTTCTGCCTCAACGCCTCAAGCCGCCCATCCGCCCTGATCCGCTGCAAGGCATTCTCCAGACTCGCGTGAAACGCCGGGTTACCCTTCTGAAACGGAATCGCCAGATCCATCGGCGGCCCGACCTTCGGTTTCTCCTCGGTCAGCGTCTGCACCAGCACCATCGGCCGAGGTTGCTCGTCCTTTTTCGCCAACAACTGCGCATTGACCTGCGTGTAAGGCTCGCTCACGTCGAAACGATCCTTGAGTTCCGGGGTCAGTGCTATGTGGTTGAGCGCGACGTCGTACTTGCCGCTTTCGACGCCCTGGAGCAGATCAGCCTCGTCGGTGACGATGAAGTCGGCGCGCACATCCAGCTCGTTGGCCAGCAGTTGCCCAAGCTCGACCTCGAACCCCGTGAGCGTGTCGCCGTCCTTGAAATTGAAGGGCGGTGTATTAGCCTCAAGGGCTATGCGCAACTCGCCACGGTCGTAGACGTCATCAATCAGTTCGGCGTGAGCCAGAGGGCTCAGAAGGGGAAGCAGGCAGATCAGGCCAGGCAGAAAACGCATGGTCACTCCTTTGAAATCGATATCGGCCTGTTTTCCAGGCTCGCTTTGCTATGGTTGTCGAGTGCCTTCGACAACGAATGGTCATGAAGTTGTCATGACCGTGCGGATTTTACGGAAAAACTGGAGAAGAAAATGAAAAGCTTTATGTCACGTGCAGCGTTGGCCGGTGTGCTGATGGGTGTTTCGGTACTGGCCAGTGCGGCCACACCGGCACCGAAGGGCGCCGAAGTGTTCATCGTTTCTCCCGAGGACGGAGCCACGGTTCCGCAGACCTTCACGGTCAAGTTCGGTGTAAAGGACATCGCGCTGGCACCGGCCGGTGACGTCACCAAGAACACCGGTCATCACCACCTGCTGATCGATGCCAAGGAAATCGTTCCGGCCGGCTCCGTCGTGCCGACCGACGCCAACCACATGCACTTCGGCAAGGCGCAGACCCAGGCCGACATCAAACTCGCGCCGGGCAAGCACACCCTGCAGCTGGAGCTGGGTGACAGCGGCCACATGGCGTTCGATCCGCCGATCGTGTCGAAGAAGATCACCGTCAACGTCGAATAAAAAAGGGAGCCCTTCGGGGCTCCCTTTTTTATCAGTGGCGAGTTGCGAGCTTCAAGCTTCAAGCAAAAGCGCTGTTCACTTGCCGCTTGAAGCTTGCTGCTCGCAGCTGCTCTTAAAACAGCACGCGGCTACGGATGGTGCCGTTGACGTGTTGCAGCTTCTCTTGCGCCAGCTCCGAGTACTCGGCGTCGACGTCGATCACCACGTAGCCGACCTTCTCGTTGGTCTGCAGGAACTGACCGGAGATGTTGATGCCGTTTTCGGCGAAGACCTTGTTGATCTCGCTCATCACACCCGGGATGTTCTCGTGGATGTGCAGCAGGCGGTGCTTGCCAGGGTGAGCCGGGAGGGCCACTTCCGGGAAGTTCACCGACGATACCGAAGTACCGTTGTCGCTGTACTTGACCAGTTTCTCTGCCACTTCCAGACCGATGTTGGCCTGTGCTTCAGCGGTGGAACCGCCGATGTGCGGGGTCAGGATCACGTTGTCCAGGCCACGCAGCGGGCTTTCGAACTCTTCGTCGTTGGAACGCGGCTCGACCGGGAACACGTCGATGGCGGCGCCGATCAGGTGCTTGTCCTTGATCGCAGCGGCCAGGTGATCCAGCTCGACCACAGTGCCGCGTGCAGCGTTGATCAGGATGCCGCCCTTCTTGATGGCGCGGATTTCCTTCTCGCCGATCATCCACTGGGTCGCAGCGGTTTCCGGAACGTGCAGGGTGACGATGTCGGACATGCCCAGCAGCTCGTGCAGGTTGCCGACCTGGGTCGCGTTGCCCAGTGGCAGCTTGGTCACGGTGTCGTAGAAGAACACCTGCATGCCCAGGCCTTCAGCCAGGACCGACAGCTGAGTGCCGATCGAGCCGTAGCCGACGATGCCCAGTTTCTTGCCACGGATCTCGAAGGAGTTGGCTGCGGACTTGATCCAGCCGCCACGGTGGCAGGAAGCGTTTTTCTCAGGGATGCCGCGCAGCAGCAGGATCGCTTCGGCCAGCACCAGCTCGGCCACGGAGCGGGTGTTGGAGTACGGCGCGTTGAACACGGCGATGCCGCGCTCGCGGGCCGCTTCCAGGTCAACCTGGTTGGTGCCGATGCAGAAACAGCCGACCGCGACCAGCTTCTTCGCGTGATCGAAGATCTCTTCGGTCAGTTGGGTGCGCGAACGAATGCCGATGAAGTGAGCGTCAGCGATCTTTTCCTTGAGCTGGGCTTCCGGCAGGGAGCCTGTCAGGTATTCGATGCTGGTGTAGCCCGCCGCCTTGAGGACGTCGACAGCCGATTGGTGGACGCCTTCGAGAAGAAGGAACTTGATCTTGCTCTTATCGAGAGAAGTCTTGCTCATCTGCGTAAACCTGTATCCCGGAGAAAAATGGCAGGAAATGGTCAACAGACATTGACCTGGACGACAAGAAAGCCGTCACCGCAGAACCGGCCTTGGGCACTGGCCTGCGGGGTCGGTATGCTAGCATAGCCACCCCGCTAAACACTCATTCCTGCGACGTGAAGCGTTCTCAGGATGACCATGAATTGTTCGAGAGTTCCGTCGATGACCAATCCTGCCCTGATTGATGAACTGAAGACCCTGGTCGAGCCTGGCAAAGTCCTGACCGATGCCGACTCCTTGAACGCTTACGGCAAGGACTGGACCAAACACTTCGCCCCGGCGCCCAGCGCCATCGTGTTTCCCAAGACCATCGAGCAGGTTCAGGCCGTCGTCCGCTGGGCCAACGAACACAAAGTGGCGCTGGTGCCGTCGGGCGGGCGCACCGGGCTTTCCGCCGCAGCCGTGGCCGCCAATGGCGAAGTGGTCGTGTCGTTCGACTACATGAACCAGATTCTCGACATCAACCTGACCGACCGCACCGCCGTCTGTCAGCCGGGCGTGGTCACCGAGCAATTGCAGAACGCCGCCGAAGAACATGACTTGTACTACCCGGTGGATTTCGCTTCGGCAGGTTCCAGCCAGATTGGCGGCAACATCGGCACCAATGCCGGCGGAATCAAGGTCATTCGCTACGGCATGACCCGCAACTGGGTGGCGGGCATGAAAGTCGTGACCGGCAAGGGCGATGTGCTGGAACTGAACAAGGACCTGATCAAGAACGCCACCGGTTATGACCTGCGGCAGCTGTTCATCGGCGCTGAAGGCACTCTGGGTTTTGTGGTCGAGGCCACCATGCGCCTGGATCGCGCGCCGAAAAACCTGACCGCGATGGTCCTCGGCACCGCTGATTTCGATTCGATCATGCCGGTGCTGCACGCCTTCCAGGGCCGGCTCGACCTGACCGCGTTCGAATTCTTCTCTGACAAGGCGCTGGCCAAGGTCATGGGCCGTGGCGATGTCCCGGCGCCATTCGAAACCGACTGCCCGTTCTATGCTTTGCTGGAATTCGAGGCGACCACCGAAGAAGTGGCCAACACCGCCCTGGAAACCTTTGAACATTGCGTGGAGCAGGGCTGGGTGCTGGACGGCGTGATGAGCCAGAGCGAAACCCAGTTGCAGAACCTGTGGAAGCTGCGCGAGTACATCTCCGAAACCATCTCCCACTGGACCCCGTACAAGAACGACATCTCGGTTACCGTCTCGAAAGTCCCGGCATTCCTGCAGGAAATCGACGCGATCGTCGGTGAACACTATCCGGACTTCGAAATCGTCTGGTTCGGCCACATCGGCGATGGCAACCTGCACCTGAACATCCTCAAGCCGGACAACCTGAGCAAGGACGAGTTTTTCGCCAAGTGCGCCACCGTCAACAAATGGGTGTTCGAAACCGTCGAGAAGTACAACGGTTCGATTTCCGCCGAACACGGGGTGGGCATGACCAAGCGCGACTACTTGACCTACAGCCGCTCACCGGTGGAAATCGAATACATGAAAGCGGTCAAGGCGGTGTTCGACCCGAACGGCATCATGAATCCGGGCAAGATTTTCGCGGTTTGATTGGCAATCCCTGATGAATCAATAAAGGCAGGAGTCGGTAATGAGCTATCAGCACCAGTATGTCGACGGTACGCGGATTCATTTTCCGCTGGGGAAAGTGGTGTGCATCGGCCGTAACTACGCCGAACACGCCAAGGAACTGGACAACCCGGTGCCTACCGAGCCGTTGCTGTTCATCAAACCGGGCAGTTGCGTGGTGCCGCTGGAAGGCGGTTTCAGCATTCCGACCGAGCGTGGCTCGGTGCATTACGAGGCGGAAATCGCCGTGTTGATCGGCAAACCGCTGTCGACCAAACCGAGCCGTGAAGAAGTGCTGGACGCGATCTCCGGTTTCGCCCCGGCGCTGGACCTGACCCTGCGTGACAAGCAGGCCGAGCTCAAGTCCAAGGGCCTGCCGTGGGAAATCGCCAAGTCGTTCGACGGCGCGGCGGTGATTGCGCCATTCGTGGTGGGCAGCACCTTTGCCGACCTGACCGACATCGGCATTCGCCTGACCATCAACGGCGAAGTGCGCCAGGACGGCAACAGCAGCGCAATGCTCAACCCGATCGTGCCGATGATCCAGCACATGGCCGGCTGCTTCTCGCTGCAGGCCGGTGACGTGATCCTGACCGGCACGCCGGTGGGCGTCGGCCCGCTGAATGTCGGTGATGAGATCGTGCTGGAGCTGCCGGGCGCCAGTCGTTTCACCAGCAGCGTTCGCTGACTGCAACTCTGAAATACCTTTGTGGGAGCCAGCCTGCTGGCGATGACGGACTGTCAGTTGATGTTTCATTCGACTGATACACCGCCATCGCCAGCAGGCTGGCTCCCACGTTTGTTTTTGTGTTGTAGCCCGCAAACACATAAGGCATTCCGGCCATTTACCGTTTTTTTCACATTCTGTCCGGATAATTCCGGCCATTCTGGCGTCTGAGCCGGCCTCTTTGTGCTATTACCCGTAGCCTGAATTTTCGGAACGCGTCCTTTGATGTCATCTCAAACTCAGCTCAAACCCGCCCGCCGTTCACGCTTCGCCCTGCGCTGGTATTCCTGGCTGTTGCTGGCAGCCGCCGCTGCGTACGGGCTGGCGTTTGCCATGCATTGGGATGATCGGGGTGTGCTGTGGCTGCTGGAGCGCTTCGAAAGTACGGCCGAGAAGCAGGAAAGCGTCTGGCTCCCGGACTACCGGGTGGTCATCGACGCCAAGCTGTTGCCGGGCATGGAAAAGGACGAAGCTTCGGACCTTTCCTATAACCCGCAGACCAAAACCCTGTTTTCGGTGATGGGCAAGAATCCGTTCCTGGTCGAGCTGACCCTGCAGGGCGACGTGTTGCGCAAGATGCCCCTGGTGGGCTGGAGCAATCCGGAAGGCCTTACGGTGATGGAAAACGGCTTGATGGCGATTGTCGATGAGCGCGAGCACTTGCTCTCCATCGTCAAGGTCGATGCCGAGACTCGTGAACTGAAGCGTGACGATTTCCCTAAATACGACCTCGGCCCGTCAAAGGACCAGAACAAGGCCTTCGAAGCCATCACCTGGGACGCCCGTAACCAGCAACTGCTACTGGGCGAAGAGCGTCCACCCGCGCTGTTCACCTGGAAAAGCGACGGCAGCCAGACGCTCAAGGGCGACAAGCAGAAACTCGACAGCGACGAACTCGATATTCGTAACCTGTCGGCCCTGGCGATCGATCCGCGCACCGGTCACACCCTCGTTCTGTCCGCTGATTCGCACCTGTTGCTGGAGCTGGACGAGAAGGGCGAACAGGTCAGCTTCATGACCCTGCTCGGCGGTTTCAACGGTTTGAAGAAAACCATTCCCCGCGCCGAAGGCGTAACCATGGACGACTCGGGCACGCTGTACATGGTCAGCGAGCCGAACCTGTTCTACCGCTTCGAAAAGCAGAAGTAATCTCTCCTACAGCAATTGCAGATCTGTGCAGTTGTGGCCTGAGGCAAGTGGCCATTAAGCTTCAGTTCAGACAGGCGTGATATTTCATCCGCCTGTTTTGACTCCGAGCCTGCCTGAATGCGTCGACTTGCCCGTCCCAAGCCTCTGTTCATAATCCTGTCGATGATTGCCCTGGTCGCATTGATTGCGATCGGCCAATACATGCGCCTGTTCGAGCGTGCCTGGTTCAACCTGCATACGCTCTGGCAGCCGATGAGCAGCCAGTCCATCGGGCTGGATCAATATCGGGCAGAGATTGAAGCGAAAGTCATTGATGGGCTGAACGACGACGTCTCGGCGCTGACCTACGACCCGGTGCGCAAAAGCCTGTTCACCGTGACCAACAAGAATGCCGAACTGATCGAGCTGTCGCTGGATGGCACGATCCTGCGCCGTGTCGCCTTGATCGGCTTCGGCGATCCGGAGGCGGTGGAGTTCATCAGCGCCGACACCTATGTGATTACCGACGAGCGCCAGCAGCGCCTGATCAAGATCCATCTGGAGCATGACACCACGTTCCTTGATGCGGCGGACGCCGAGCAAATGACCCTCGGTGTGCACATGAGCGGCAACAAGGGCTTTGAAGGCCTGGCGTACGATTCGGTGGGCAAGCGCCTGTTCGTGGCCAAGGAGCGGGACCCGATGCTGATCTATGAAGTGCACGGTTTCCCGCACTTCAATCCGGAAAAATCCTACGCAGTACACGTGATCAACAATCCCAAGCGCGATGCCGGGATGTTCGTGCGCGATCTGTCGAGCCTGCAATACGACGAGCGCAGCGGTCATTTACTGGCGCTGTCCGACGAGTCGCGGCTGATTCTGGAGCTGGATGTGGACGGGCGCCCGTTGAGCACCATGTCGTTGAGCGGTGGCCGGCAGGGTCTGAAGAAAACCGTGCCGCAGGCGGAAGGTATCGCGATGGATGACGATGGGGCGTTGTATCTGGTGAGCGAGCCGAATCTGTTTTATGTCTTCAGGAAGCCTGTGCAGAATTAACCAACACCACAAAACACTGTGGGAGCGAGCTTGCTCGGGATGAGGGAGGGTCAGTCGCCAAACATGTCGACTGACACACCGCTATCGCTAGCAAGCTAGCTCCCACAGGTTTTTCATCTGCCCACAAATATGTGGGCAGCCTGGTTTATTCAGCTTTGAGGGTCTTCACGCCTTCGCTGGTACCCAGCAACAACAGATCCGCCGGACGCGCCGCGAACAGGCCGTTGGTGACCACGCCGACGATCGCATTGATCTGCGCTTCCAGCTCCACCGGATTGGTGATCTGCAGATTGTGCACGTCGAGGATGATGTTGCCGTTGTCGGTCAGCACGCCTTCGCGATAGACCGGGTCGCCGCCCAGTTTCACCAGTTGGCGGGCGACGTGGCTGCGGGCCATCGGGATCACTTCCACCGGCAGCGGGAACGCGCCGAGCACCGGCACCAGTTTGCTGGCGTCGGCGATACAGATGAAGGTCTGGGCCACGGCCGCGACGATCTTCTCGCGGGTCAGGGCTGCGCCGCCGCCCTTGATCAGGTTCAGGTGTTCGTCGCTTTCATCGGCGCCGTCGACGTAGAACTCCAGGTTGCTCACGGTGTTCAGCTCGTACACCGGAATCCCGTGGCCCTTGAGGCGCGCGGCAGTGGCTTCGGAGCTTGCGACCGCGCCATCGAACGCGCCCTTGTGCTGGGCCAGGGCGTCGATGAAGCAGTTGGCGGTGGAGCCGGTGCCGACGCCGACGATGCTCTTGTCGTCGAGTTTCGGAAGGATGAAGTCGACGGCAGCCTGGGCCACGGCCTGTTTGAGTTGATCCTGGGTCATGCGGGCTCCGGAAGCGGGCAAGGTAAGAACGGAAAGGCCGGCATTATAGCCTCAAGCCGGGCTAAAACCTCTGGATTCGTGTGGTCGTGCGCCCAAAAGCCGGGTTAGACTCGCTGGTCCCGCCCAATCGCCAGTGATGCTTTCCGATGCTCGAACAGTACGTCAAAAAGATCCTCACCTCGCGCGTTTATGACGTTGCCGTAGAAACCCCGCTGCAGAACGCCCGCCAGCTCTCCGAGCGGCTGGGCAACGACATCTGGCTCAAGCGTGAAGACTTGCAGCCAGTGTTTTCGTTCAAGATTCGCGGCGCCTACAACAAGCTGACCCAGTTGAGCGACGAAGAGCGCGCTCGCGGCGTGGTCACCGCGTCGGCGGGCAACCATGCACAGGGCCTGGCCCTGGCGGCGAAAGTGTTGGGCGTGAAAGCGACCATCGTGATGCCCAAGACCACCCCGGAGATCAAGGTCGAAGGCGTGCGCTCCCGCGGTGGCAAAGTGGTGCTGCACGGCGATTCTTTCCCGGAAGCGCTGGCCTACTCGCTGAAACTGGTCGATGAAAAAGGCTACGTCTACATTCACCCGTACGACGATCCGCACACCATTGCCGGGCAGGGCACCGTGGCGATGGAGATTCTGCGCCAGCACCCGCAGCCGCTGGATGCGATCTTCGTTCCGGTGGGCGGCGGCGGTCTGATCGCCGGCATCGCGGCCTACGTGAAATACCTGCGCCCGGACATCAAGGTCATCGGCGTCGAGCCCGACGACTCCAACTGTTTGCAAGCGGCGATGGCGGCACGCGAACGCGTGGTGCTGCCGACCGTAGGCATCTTCGCCGATGGCGTGGCGGTGGCGCAGATCGGCCAGCACACCTTCGACATCTGCAAGGATTACGTCGACGAAGTGATCACCGTCAGCACTGACGAAATCTGCGCGGCGATCAAGGACATCTACGACGACACCCGTTCGATCACCGAACCGGCCGGCGCCCTGGGCGTGGCCGGGATCAAGAAGTATGTCGAGCAGCGCGGCGTCAGCGGCCAGACCTTCGTGGCCATCGACTCCGGGGCCAACGTCAACTTCGACCGCTTGCGCCACGTCGCCGAGCGCGCCGAGCTGGGTGAAGGCCGCGAAGCGATCATCGCTGTGACCATCCCCGAGAAGGCCGGCAGCTTCAAGGCCTTCTGCGAGGCCATCGGCAAGCGCCAGATCACCGAATTCAACTACCGCTATAACAATGGCAGCGAAGCGCACATCTTCGTTGGCGTGCAGACCCACCCGGACAACGACCCGCGCAGTGCGTTGCTGGCGAGCCTGACCGAACAGGGTTTCCCGGTGCTTGACCTGACCGACAACGAACTGGCCAAGTTGCACATCCGTCACATGGTCGGCGGGCGCGCGGCGCACGTGGTCGATGAAGTGGTGCTGCGCTTCGAGTTCCCGGAGCGTCCGGGCGCGCTGTTCAACTTCCTCAACAAGCTCGGCGGTCGCTGGAACATCTCGATGTTCCACTACCGCAACCACGGTGCTGCGGACGGCCGCGTGGTGGCGGGCCTGCAAGTGCCCCACGACGAACGTCATCTGGTTCCCGCAGCCCTTGAGGAAATCGGCTACCCGTACTGGGACGAAAGCGACAACCCGGCCTATCAGCTGTTTCTTGGCTGAACGGCTACGCTGATGGGTATGGCCTAAGGAAAGAGAAATACATGGAAACCCTGACCACCCTGAAAGTCCTTCACGTCGCGGCGACCGTGGTAATCCTGGCGAGCGGGCTGGGGCTCGCCGCTGCTTCCTGGCGTAATCGCAGCGAAGGGCCGGCCAGCACGATGCAGCGACCCTGGCTGTTCGTCTGGTGTCTGATGCTGATCGGCGTGCTCAGCATGCCTTTCACCGGCTGGTGGCTGGTGCACCTGGTTGGCTGGCCACTGGGGCAGTTCTGGATTCTGGGGTCCAGCGTGATCTATGCCGTGGCCACCTTTAGTGCGGTCTGGCTGCTTGTTCGGCTTAATCGGCTGTGGACAAGCGGGGTCGGCAACCGGAAATTCAATCTGGCGCTGGCGATTGTCAGCGGCGTCGGATTTCTGGCCATTGCGGCGTTGATGGGGGCCAAGCCGGTTTAAGGCTTGGGGCCGTGTCGATCCGTTCGCGAGCAGGCTCGCTCCCACATTGATCTGAGGCGTTCACACATCCCCTGTGGGAGCTGCGGTTGCCTGCGACGCGATATCAGCCGCGCAGGCTGATGACGGGCCAACCGCGCTTCTCGGCTTCGGCCAGCAGGTTCGGGTCAGGGTCGACCGCCACCGGATTCGTCACCTGCTCCAGCAGCGGCAGGTCATTCATCGAGTCGCTGTAGAAGTAGCTGCCTTCCAGCGAATATCCGGTTTCCTCCAGCCAGCGGTTCAGGCGCGTCACCTTGCCTTCGCGGAAGCACGGCACGTCGGTGCTGCGTCCGGTGTAGCGACCGTCCTGCATCTCGCACTCGGTGGCGATCAGGGTTTCGACGCCCAGGCGCACCGCAATCGGCGCGGTGACGAAGCGGTTGGTGGCGGTGATGATCACCAGTTTGTCGCCGGCATCGCGGTGCTTTTTCAGCAGATCGAGCGCCTTGGGCAGGACGATCGGCTCGATGCAGTCGCGCATGTAATCGCTGTGCCACTGCTCAAGCACGGCCATCTCGGTGCGGCCGAGGATTTCCAGGCAGAAGTTCAGGTATGCGGCGTTATCCAGTTTGCCGGCCAGGTAATCCTGATAGAACTCGTCGTTGCGCGCCTTGTAGGCGATCGGGTCGAGGAAGCCGCGTTCGCACAGATAATCGCCCCAAGCGTGATCGCTGTCGCCGCCCAGAAGGGTGTTGTCCAAATCGAATAAAGCCAGGCGCATTGCAGTTACCCGCTGAAAAGTCAGTAAAAAGGCCACAAGAATACGGTCTTTTCACAAGAGTGCACATAAGCTCGGAACCTTCGTTGCCGCCTTCACAACCTTTGTGGAACAATGCGGCGACATGCGTTTGCGAGGTTGTTGCCGTGATCGACCCCGATGGTTTCCGCCCTAATGTCGGGATCATTCTGACGAATGACGCCGGCCAGGTGCTATGGGCTCGCCGTATCAATCAGGATGCCTGGCAGTTTCCGCAAGGGGGAATCAACCCCGAGGAGACGCCCGAAGACGCCTTGTACCGCGAGCTGAACGAAGAAGTTGGCCTGGAACGCGAAGATGTTGAAATACTGGCCTGCACTCGGGGCTGGTTGCGCTATCGTTTGCCGCAACGTCTGGTGCGAACCCACAGCCAACCGCTGTGCATCGGCCAGAAACAGAAATGGTTTCTCCTGCGCCTGATCTCCAACGAGCAGCGGGTGCGGATGGATTTGACCGGTAAACCGGAGTTCGATGGCTGGCGCTGGGTCAGTTATTGGTATCCGTTGGGCCAGGTGGTGACATTCAAGCGCGAAGTGTATCGCCGCGCTCTCAAAGAGCTTGCCCCGCGCCTTTTAGCGCGCGACTGACGACGGAGTTCGACCCCGAGCCATGCTCAATACGCTGCGCAAGATCGTCCAGGAAGTTAACTCCGCCAAGGATCTCAAGGCGGCGTTGGGGATTATTGTGTTGCGCGTCAAAGAGGCCATGGGCAGCCAGGTCTGCTCGGTCTACCTGCTTGATCCAGAGACCAACCGCTTCGTGCTGATGGCCACCGAGGGCTTGAACAAGCGCTCGATCGGCAAGGTCAGCATGGCACCCAACGAAGGTCTGGTCGGCCTGGTCGGCACGCGTGAAGAACCCCTGAACCTCGAAAACGCCGCGGATCACCCGCGCTACCGCTACTTCGCCGAGACCGGCGAGGAGCGCTACGCCTCGTTTCTCGGGGCGCCGATCATTCACCACCGCCGCGTCGTCGGCGTGTTGGTCATCCAGCAGAAAGAACGCCGCCAGTTCGATGAGGGTGAAGAAGCCTTCCTCGTGACCATGAGCGCGCAGCTCGCGGGCGTAATCGCCCACGCCGAGGCCACCGGCTCGATCCGTGGTCTGGGCCGTCAGGGCAAGGGCATCCAGGAAGCCAAGTTCGTCGGCGTCCCGGGTTCGCCGGGCGCAGCGGTCGGTACCGCGGTGGTCATGCTGCCACCGGCGGATCTGGACGTGGTGCCGGACAAGACCATCACCGACATCGACGCGGAACTGGCGCTGTTCAAGACCGCCATCGAAGGCGTGCGCGCCGACATGCGTGCGTTGTCGGCCAAACTGGCGACCCAGCTGCGCCCGGAAGAGCGTGCGCTGTTCGACGTCTACCTGATGATGCTCGACGATGCCTCGCTGGGCAGCGAAATCACCAACGTGATCAAGACCGGCCAGTGGGCCCAGGGCGCGTTGCGTCAGGTCGTGACCGATCACGTCAACCGTTTCGATCTGATGGACGACGAGTACCTGCGTGAGCGGGCATCGGACGTCAAGGACCTCGGCCGCCGGCTGCTCGCCTATTTGCAGGAGGAGCGTCAGCAGAATCTGGTCTACCCGGAAAAAACCATTCTGGTCAGCGAAGAACTGACGCCGGCGATGCTCGGCGAGGTGCCGGAAGGCACGCTGGTCGGTCTGGTGTCGGTACTCGGTTCGGGCAACTCCCACGTCGCGATCCTGGCCCGGGCCATGGGCATCCCGACAGTAATGGGTCTGGTCGATCTGCCGTACGCCAAGGTCGACGGCATCGAAATGATCGTCGACGGCACACGGGGCGAGGTTTACACCAACCCCAGCGAAGTGCTGCGCAAACAGTTCACCGAGGTGGTGGAGGAAGAGAAGCAACTGGCGCTGGGGCTCGATACCCTGCGCGACCTGCCGTGTGTGACCCTGGACGGCCACCGCATGCCACTGTGGGTCAACACCGGCCTGCTGGCGGACGTGGCGCGAGCGCAGAAGCGCGGCGCCGAAGGTGTCGGTCTTTACCGCACCGAAGTGCCGTTCATGATCAACCAGCGCTTCCCGAGCGAGAAGGAACAACTGGCGATTTACCGCGAGCAGCTCGCTGCATTCCACCCGCAACCGGTGACCATGCGCAGCCTGGACATCGGCGGTGACAAGTCGCTGTCGTACTTCCCGATCAAGGAAGACAACCCGTTCCTCGGCTGGCGCGGGATCCGCGTCACCCTCGACCACCCGGAAATCTTCCTGGTGCAGACCCGCGCGATGCTCAAGGCCAGCGAAGGCCTGAACAACCTGCGGATCCTGCTGCCGATGATCTCCGGCATCCACGAGCTCGAAGAGGCACTGCACCTGATCCACCGGGCCTGGGGCGAAGTGCGCGACGAAGGCACCGACGTGCCGATGCCGCCGGTGGGCGTGATGATCGAAATTCCTGCGGCGGTTTACCAGACCAAAGAGCTGGCGCGGATGGTGGACTTCCTGTCGGTCGGCTCCAACGACCTGACCCAGTACCTGCTGGCGGTGGACCGCAACAACCCGCGGGTGGCCGATCTCTACGACTACCTGCACCCGGCGGTGCTGCAAGCCCTGCAAACCGTGGTGCGCGACGCCCATGCCGAAGGCAAGCCGGTGAGCATCTGCGGCGAGATGGCCGGTGACCCGGCGGCCGCGGTGCTGTTGATGGCGATGGGTTTCGACAGCCTGTCGATGAACGCCACCAACCTGCCGAAGGTGAAGTGGATGCTGCGTCAGATCAACCTGAGCAAGGCCAAGGACCTGCTGGCGGAACTGATGACCATCGACAACCCGCAGGTCATCCACAGCTCGCTGCAACTGGCGCTGAAGAATCTTGGGTTGGCGAAGATGGTCAATCCGGCGGCGGTCAAGGTCTGAAGTCAAAAGCCTGAGATCAAAAGCTTACCCTCACCCTAACCCTCTCCCGGAGGGAGAGGGGACTGATTGGGGGTTGCTGCAGAGATCCGTCGACCTGGAGTTGCTGTAGTGAATCCATAATCGACACAGGTTTTTCAGGTCGATGTCTAGCTCAAGACACCTCGGTCGGCCCCCTCTCCCTCCGGGAGAGGGCTGGGTGGGCGGCGTTCCGATGAGGGCTTGCTTTTAAAGGTAAATCTCAACTTCCCCCAAGTGCCCGCCATACGGCCCGAAACTCCGCTCCACCATCCGCCGCGTCCCATCCGCCTGCACAATCAACGCCGTACTCGCCCGAGTCCCGTAACTCTGGCTGGCAATAAACACACTCGACAACAACGACTCGGTCGCCAGGCCCACGCCGGTGTCCGGCAGATCAGCAAACGGCGCCGTTTGCGTATCCCCCAACAACGCCAACAATCGCTCGGGCTGCGGATCATCCAGCACCGCACTCAATGCCGCCTTGGCCTTGAGCAGTTTCGGCCACGGCGTATCCAGCCCGGCGTTGGACAGGCCATAGACGCCGGGCTGCAACATCACCGGTTCCGAAGACCGCGCATTGAAGTGCCACAGCTCGTTGGCATTGCCCAGCAGCAGGTTGAAGCCGGCATAGTCCGGCGAACGGGCGACAACGTCGGACAAATAGTCATCGATCGACAGGTTTCCGGTCAGAAACCCTGCCACCAGCTCGCCCCGAGAGCGTCGGGCCGGCGGCTGATGCGGATCACGAATATTGGTCAGCGCCGCAAAACGACCGTTGGCGCCCAGACCGAGCCAGGTTCCCCCAGCCTCAAGATCGCGACCGGCGTGAACGTGCGGCGACTCGGGCCACTGCGCCAGCGGCAGGCTGGGCCGCGCGTAGAACTCGTCACGGTTGGCCGCGACGATCAGCGGCTGGGCATGCCCCGGCCGCCAGGCGAAAACGATCAGGCACATAAGGTGGTCCTTGTGTGTTTTTGGCCCACTCTACGCAGACATCGTCCGTGCATCCATCGCCAGTGGAGCCGAAGGGTATCCATCCGTTACCATGCCGCTCCGGTTTTGGGGACGCGCCTTGGGAGGCAGTCATGGAATTTCTGCTCTATCTGGCGCTGGGCGCCTGTGCGGGCGTACTGGCCGGGCTGTTCGGGGTGGGCGGCGGGATCATCATCGTCCCGGTGCTGGTGTTCAGTTTCACCTTGCAGGGCTTCGATCCGTCGATCCTGACCCATCTGGCGGTCGGCACGTCCCTGGCGACGATCATCTTCACTTCGGTCAACGCCGTGCGCGAACACCATCGACGCGGCGCCGTGCGCTGGCCGATTTTCCGCTGGATGACCGTGGGCATTCTGCTCGGCGCCGGTTTCGGTGCATTGACCGCCGAAGCGATCTCCGGCCCGAACCTGCAAAAGATCATCGGTGTGTTCGCCCTGGTGATTGCGGCGCAGTTGGCGCTGGACGTCAAACCCAAGGCCAGCCGAACGGTGCCGGGTAAACTCGGTCTGACCGTGGCCGGCAGTGTGATCGGCTGGGCGTCGGCGATTTTCGGGATTGGCGGCGGTTCGCTGACCGTGCCGTTCCTGACATGGCGCAGCGTGCCGATGCAGCAGGCGGTGGCGACCTCGTCGGCCTGTGGCCTGCCGATTGCTGTGGCCAGTGCAATAAGTTTCATGATTCTGGGCTGGCATGATCCGTTGCTGCCGGCCCATAGTCTCGGTTTTGTGTATTTGCCGGCGCTGTTTGGCATTGCCCTGACCAGCATGGTGTTCGCCCGTCTCGGCGCGCGGCTGGCGCACAGGTTGTCGCCGAAGTTGCTGAAACGGCTGTTCGCGGCTTTGCTGTTTTGCGTGGGCCTGAGCTTTCTGTTCTGAGCCGTGTGTTTTGGCAGGTCGCAATCCTGGCTTAATCCTGAGGTGACAGCGTCGCCCGGGAATTTTTGAAGATTTGAACGCTAACGAGGAGTCGCAATGCTGCCTTACCCGCAGATCGATCCGGTGGCTTTGGCCATCGGTCCGCTGAAAATCCACTGGTACGGCCTGATGTACCTGGTCGGCATCGGCGGCGCGTGGCTGCTGGCATCGCGCCGGCTCAACCGTTTCGACCCGACCTGGACCAAGGAAAAGCTGTCCGACCTGGTGTTCTGGCTGTCGATGGGGGTGATTGTCGGCGGGCGTCTTGGTTATGTGCTGTTCTATGACTTGAGCGCTTACCTGGCCAACCCGACACTGATTTTCGAAGTGTGGAAGGGCGGCATGTCGTTCCACGGCGGTTTCATCGGCGTGATGCTGGCCGCGTTGTGGTTCGGCAAGCGTAACGGCAAGTCGTTCTTCCAGCTGATGGACTTCGTCGCGCCGATGGTGCCGATCGGCCTGGGCGCCGGGCGTATCGGCAACTTCATCAACGCCGAGCTGTGGGGCAAGGCCACCGACGTGCCGTGGGCCATGGTGTTCCCGCCGTTCAGCGACCCGGCGCAACTGCCGCGTCACCCGTCGCAGTTGTATCAGTTCGCACTGGAAGGCGTGGCGCTGTTCCTGATCCTCTGGCTGTTCTCGCGCAAGCCACGGCCGACCATGGCGGTCTCGGGCATGTTCGCGCTGTTTTATGGCATCTTCCGTTTCATCGTCGAATTCGTCCGCGTGCCGGACGCGCAACTGGGCTATCTGGCCTGGAACTGGCTGACCATGGGTCAGGTACTCTGCGTACCGATGATCATCGGCGGGCTGTTCCTGATCTGGCTGGCCTACCACCGCGCCCCGGCGGCGCCGGTTGCACCGACAGCTTAAATATTCGAACCCCGGCGATGTCTGCCGGGGCTCAAGGACACAGGTAACTCATGAAGCAATATCTCGATCTGGTGTCGCACGTCATCAACAACGGCACCAAACAGGCCAACCGTACCGGCGTGAACACCATCAGCTTTCCGGGCGCCATGCTGCGCTTCGATCTGCAGGAAGGTTTCCCGGCGATCACCACCCGCAAGATGGCCTTCAAATCGGCCATCGGCGAGATGTGCGGCTTTCTGCGTGGCGTGAACAACGCCGCCGAATTCCGTGCGCTGGGCTGCAAGGTCTGGGATCAGAACGCCAACGAAAACGCTCAGTGGCTGGCCAATCCGTTCCGTCAGGGCGAAGACGACCTCGGCGAAATCTACGGCGTGCAATGGCGCAAATGGCCGGCGTACAAGCAGATCCCGCTGAGCAACACCGCCGCCATCGAACAAACCCTGAGCAACGGCTACAAGCAGATTGCCCAGGGCGAAGAAGACGGCCAGGCCTACGTGGTGCTGTACAAGGCCATCGATCAGGTGCGCCAGTGCGTCGACACGATCATCAAGGATCCGGGCAGCCGGCGCATCCTGTTCCACGGCTGGAACTGCGCCCAGCTCGATGAAATGGCCCTGCCGCCGTGCCATCTGCTGTACCAGTTCCACCCGAATGTCGAGACCAAGGAAATCTCCCTGACCCTCTACATCCGCTCCAACGACCTGGGCCTGGGCACGCCGTTCAACCTCACCGAAGGCGCCGCGCTGCTGAGCCTGATCGGTCGCCTGACCGGCTACACGCCGCGCTGGTTCACCTATTTCATCGGTGACGCCCACGTCTACGAAAACCACCTCGACATGCTCAACGAACAGCTCAAGCGCGAGCCGTTCGCCATGCCGAAACTGAAGATTTCGGACCGCGTGCCGGAGTTTGCCAAGACGGGTTTGTATCAGCCGGAGTGGCTGGAGCTGGTTGAGCCGAGTGATTTTTCGCTGGAAGGCTACGAGCACCATGCGCCGATGACCGCGCCGATGGCGGTCTAGTCGGCAGGATCGTTCCCACGCTCTGCGTGGGAATGAATCCCGTGACGCTCCGCGTCACTTTGGACGCGGAGCGTCCATGGCGGCATTCCCACGCGGAGCATGGGAACGAGCGTCAATCGTTAGTGGCCGTGACTGCGGCCCACATGCGAATGCTCAACCTCCGCCGCCACAACCCCGCCACTCACTTCCAGCCGCTGCAGGATCCCGCACTGATCCGCCTCCGGCCCTTCGCCACAACGCTGGCGCAGGTCGAGCAGTTGCGTCTGCAACGCCAGTAGCCCGTCGATCCGCGCCTTGACGTGCTGGATGTGTTCGTCGATCAGCGCATTCACGCTTTCGCACTGATCCTGCGGGCTGTCGCGCAGGGCGAGCAGGCTGCGGATTTCTTCGAGGGTCATGTCGAGTGTGCGGCAGTTGCGGATGAAGGTCAGGCGCTCGGCATGCGCCTGGGTGTAGACGCGGTAGTTGCCGTCGCTGCGGGCCGGTTCCGGCAGCAGGTTTTCACGCTCGTAGTAGCGGATGGTTTCCACGGCGCAATCGGTCTGTTTCGCCAGTTCTCCGATCTTCATGACGGCAATCTCCAAAAGGGTGCTTGACCCTATAGTGGCTACAGGGTCTTTACTTGGCAACAGGCACCTTCATGGACGCGACCAATGAGCGATTCCCTGCACACCCACAAGCCCGGCGACGGGCACGATCACAGTCACAAACTGCAGCCTGTGCATAAACATGCCCACGGCGGCGATTCCTGCTGTGGGTCGAAAACCGTTACGCCTGCGCCGGTTCATTCGAGTGAAGACTCGTGCTGTTCGTCGAAAGTCGCCGCACCTTCGCTTGTTCAACTGAGCGAGGCAAAAAGCGCCGACGCCCGGCTGAGCAACTTCCGCATCGAGGCGATGGACTGCCCGACGGAGCAGACGCTGATCCAGAACAAGCTTGGCAAACTGGCCGGGATCCAGCAGCTGGAATTCAACCTGATCAACCGCGTGCTCGGCGTGACTCACAATCTGGCGGACACCGCGCCGATCATCGACGCGATCAAATCCCTCGGCATGCAGGCCGAGCCGCTGGAGGCGGGCGTCGAAGCGCCAACGCCGGCGCCGGTGAAAAAACACTGGTGGCCGCTGGCGCTTTCCGGCGTCGGTGCGCTGGCTGCTGAAGTTATCCACTTCACCAGCGCCGCGCCGACCTGGGTGGTGGCGATCATCGCGTTGATCTCGATCCTCAGCGGCGGCCTGACCACCTACAAGAAGGGCTGGATCGCCCTGAAGAACCGCAACCTCAACATCAATGCGCTGATGAGCATCGCCGTGACCGGCGCCGTGTTGATTGGCCAGTGGCCGGAAGCGGCGATGGTGATGTTCCTGTTCACCGTGGCCGAGCTGATCGAAGCGCGCTCGCTGGATCGCGCGCGCAACGCCATCAGCGGCCTGATGCAGATGACTCCGGAGCAGGCGACGGTGTTGCGGGCTGACGGCAACTGGGTCGAACTGGACGTCAAAAGTATCGATCTCGGCGCCCGCGTGCGGGTCAAGCCCGGTGAGCGTATCGCGCTGGACGGTGAAGTCGTCAGCGGCAGTTCGACCATTGATCAGGCGCCGATCACCGGTGAAAGCCTGCCGGTGGAAAAAACCGTTGGCGACAAGGTGTTCGCCGGCACCATCAACCAGGCCGGTTCGCTGGAATATGCGGTGACCGCTGCGGCGAACAATTCCACCCTGGCGCGAATCATCCACGCCGTGGAACAGGCGCAAGGTGCACGGGCGCCGACTCAGCGCTTCGTCGATCAGTTCTCGAAAATCTACACCCCGGTGGTCTTCGTCCTGGCCCTGGCCGTGGCGATCATCCCGCCGCTGTTCATGGGCGCCGCGTGGTTCGACTGGATCTACCGCGCGCTGGTGCTGCTGGTCGTCGCGTGCCCGTGCGCATTGGTGATTTCCACCCCGGTGACCATCGTCAGTGGCCTCGCCGCAGCGGCGCGCAAAGGTATTCTGGTCAAGGGCGGCGTGTACCTGGAGGGCGGTTTCAAGCTCGACTATCTGGCCCTCGACAAGACCGGCACCCTCACCCACGGCAAACCGGTGCAGACCGATTACCTGTCCCTCGACCCGACCGCCGACGCCACGGCCCCGGCGATTGCCGCCGCGCTGGCCGGGCGTTCCGATCATCCGGTGTCGCTGGCCATCGCCAACGCGGCTGTGGATAAAGGTTTCGCGGCTCTGGTTGTGGACAACTTCGAAGCGCTGGCCGGCCGTGGGGTAAAAGGCGAGGTCAACGGTCAGGTCTACCATTTGGGCAACCACCGTCTGGTCGAAGAGCTGGGCCTGTGCTCGCCGCAACTGGAAGAAAAACTGTTCGCGCTGGAGAAACAGGGCAAGTCCGTGGTGCTGCTGCTCGACCGCTCCGGCCCGCTGGCGCTGTTCGCCGTGGCCGATACCGTCAAGGAAACCAGCCGCGAGGCGATCCGCCAATTGCACGAACTGGGCGTGAAAACCCTGATGCTCACCGGCGACAACGTCCACACCGCCCAGGCGATTGCGGCGCAGGTCGGGATCGATCAGGCCAAGGGCGACTTGCTGCCCACCGATAAACTGCAAGCCATCGAAGACCTGTATGCGCAGGGCCGTCGGGTCGGCATGGTCGGCGACGGCATCAACGATGCGCCGGCACTGGCTCGCGCCGAAATCGGTTTTGCGATGGCGGCGGCAGGCACCGACACGGCGATCGAAACCGCCGATGTCGCCCTGATGGACGACGATCTGCGCAAGATACCGGCGTTCATCAGCCTGTCGCGCCATACCGCCGCTATCCTCAAACAGAACATCGCGCTGGCGCTGGTGATCAAGGCGATCTTTCTTGGGGTAACCTTCGCCGGGCTCGCCACCATGTGGATGGCGGTGTTTGCCGACATGGGCGTGAGCCTGCTGGTGGTGTTCAACGGTTTGCGCCTGCTGCGCAAATAGAGGAAGAGGGACGGTTGTGCTGAGTGCCGAGCTGAAGGCTTTTTACATGGTGGCCCGCTTGGGCAGCATCACGCTGGCGGCGAAAAAGCTCGGCCTCAGCCAACCGACCGTGACCACCCAGATCCGCAATCTGGAAAGCCAGTATTCGGTTGAGCTGTTCTACCGTGGCGGCCGGCGTCTGAGCGTCAGCGACGAAGGCGCGCGGCTGTTGCCGATGGTCAAGGCGCTGTTGCAGCAAGAAGCCGATATCGAATTCTTCCTGCGCAACAGCGGCCAGGTCCAGGGCACGCTGCGCATCGCCGCCACCGCGCCGTATTACATCCTCGATCTGGTGAAGACCTTCCGCGAGCGCCTGCCGCAGGTGGAAGTCTCGGTGGAAATCGGCAACTCGCAGCAGGTGCTCGAAGCGCTGGAGGATTACCGGGTGGATGTCGCGGCGTCGTCGCAACTGCTCGACGATGCGCGGCTGATCCGCCGGGTGCTCGGCAGCGATCCGCTGGTGCTGGCGGTGCATCGCAATCATCCGCTGGCGGCGCACGACCATGTGGCGCTGAGCGCGCTGGCCGGGCATACCTTGCTGATGCGTGAATCCGGCTCGACCACTCGGCGGCTCACCGAAGAATTGCTCGCCAGTGCAGGCGTCAGTTTCGGCCCGTTGCTGGAGATCGGCAGCCGCGAGTCGATCCGCGAAGCGGTGCTGCGCAACATCGGCATCAGCATCATCGCCCGCCAGGAAGTGCCGCACGATCCGCAGTTGCGGGTGCTGACCCTCGAAAATGCGCCGCAGATTCCCGAATACCTCTACTGCCTCAAGGAACGCAAGAACGCTCGCTTGCCGGCCGCGTTTCTCGGCCTGGCGCAGGAAATGTCCCCGGCTTGATCGTAATGATCGTTTCCACGCTCTGCGTGGGAATGCCTCATTGGACGCTCTGCGTCCGCTCTTGGGACGCGGAGCGTCCCGGGCTGCATTCCCACGCAGAGCGTGGGAACGATCCGCGATCCGCGGTGAACCAAAATCCCTGAATACCACTATCGGTCGATTTTGCCTTGTTGCCATATGACCGACGCATTACAACTCTAGGATTCGTCTCATCTGCTTGATGAGGCCTGTCCATGAACCCTGCAATCGCAACTGCCCTGACCAACCCCGGCGCACCGATGAAAGTGCGCGGCGTGCAGAAGCGCTTCGGCGCTTTCACGGCGCTGGATAACGTCTCCCTCGATGTCGCGGCCGGTGAGCTGGTGTGCCTGCTCGGCCCGTCGGGCTGTGGCAAAACCACTTTGTTGCGTTGCATCGCCGGTCTGGAGAAACAAGACAGCGGCGAGTTGTACCTCGGCGAGCGCGACGTTTCCCACCTCGCGCCCCAGGCTCGGGATTACGGCATCCTGTTCCAGTCCTACGCGTTGTTCCCCAATCTGACCGTCGAAGCGAACATTGCCTACGGCCTCGCCGGCAGCGGTCGCGATGAAGTGCGCCGTCGCGTCGGTCAGATGCTGGAACTGGTCGGCCTCAGCGGCAGTGAGAAAAAGTACCCGGGCCAGTTGTCCGGTGGCCAGCAGCAACGGGTGGCACTGGCCCGCGCCCTGGCTCCCGCGCCGTCGTTGCTGTTGCTCGACGAACCGATGTCGGCCCTCGACGCCCGGGTCCGCGAGCATCTGTGCACCGAGCTGCGCCAACTGCAACGCAACCTCGGCATCACCACCCTGATGGTCACCCACAATCAGGACGAAGCCATGCTGATGGCCGATCGCATCGCCGTGATGAACAACGGCAAGGTCGAGCAGTACGCCACCCCGCAGGAAATCTACAACCGCCCGGCCACACCGTTCGTGGCCGAGTTCGTCGGCCAGGGCAACTGGCTGCCGTTCCAGCGCAGCAGCGACAGCCACGCCAAGGTCGGCGGGATGAACCTGCGCCTGGCCGACGGCAGCGTCCATAGTCCGTCGGGCCGGTTGTTCTGCCGTCCGGAAGCGATCAACGTCAATCCGTTGGTGCACGAAGAAAACCTGTTCCCGGCCAAGGTTCGCGAGATCACCTTCCTCGGCAACCGCTGCCGCATGAGCTTCGAACTCGATCAATTGCCCGGTCATGCCTTGCTCGCCGAACTGGCACCGGAAGCCATGCCACGCCTCGGCGCCCAGCAGATCATGGTCGCCTTGCCGCCACGCAGCCTGCAGGTGTTTGCCTGATGAACAGCAACCTCGCACTGCCGCTACCGCAAAAGCAGGCGCGGCAGGTGTCCGGGGCCGAGGTCGGCGACCGGATCTTCGTCCTCGGCGGCAAACTCCTGCTGTTGGTGCTGCTCGGTGTGGCGGTGCTGTTGCCATTGCTGGCGATCTTCTGGCGCGGCTTCAGCAGCGAAGCCGGGCAGGGCGGTGGCTGGCTCGCTGCGAAGGAACTGGTGACCAGCGACAATTTCCACTGGCTGCTCGGCAACAGCCTGAAAGTTTCCCTCAGCGTCGCGGCGATCGTCGTACCGCTGGCCTACCTGTTTGCCTACGCCTTGCAGCGCACGATGATTCCGGCAAAAGGCATCTGGCGCGGGGTTTCGCTGCTGCCGCTGATGGCACCTTCGATGTTGCCGGGGATCGCGCTGGTCTATCTGTTCGGCAATCAGGGCATGTTGCGCGGGCTGCTGTCGGACAACATCTACGGTTTCTGGGGGATTGTTCTGGGCGAGGTGATCTACACCTTCCCACACGCCTTGATGATTTTGCTGTCAGCCCTGTCGCTGGCGGATGCGCGATTGTTCGACGCTGCGTCGAGCATGGGCGCCAGTCCGGCGAAAGCCTTCCGCAGCATCACCTGGCCCGCGACCCGCCAGGCTGTGTTCGCCGCGTTCTGTCTGGTGTTCACCCTGACCATCACCGATTTCGGTGTGCCGGTGGTGGTCGGTGGCGACTATCAAGTGCTGGCGCTGGAAGCCTACAAAGCGGTGGTCGGCCAGCAGCAATTCGGGCGCGGTGCGCTGATCGGCATGGTTCTGTTGCTGCCGGCACTGTTCAGCTTCGGCGTCGATGCCTGGCTGCGTCGGCGTCACGGTGATTCCATGAGCGGCCGCGCCCAGGTGTTCAAACCGGCACCGTCGAAGAAGCGCGATGCCTTTTATCTCAGCGTGGTCCTGCTGATCAGCGCCGCGTTGCTGCTGGTATCCGGCATGGCGGTGTTCTCGTCGCTGGTGAAGTTCTGGCCGTACAACCTGTCGCTGTCGCTCAACCACTATCAGTTCAACGAGACCGCTGGCGGTGGCTGGCTGGCCTACGGCAACAGTTTGAAGATGGCGCTGGGCACGGCGTTGATCGGCAGCATGCTGATCTTCACCGGCGCCTATCTGATGGAAAAGACCCGCAGCCAGCGCGGGCTGAATCTGACACTGCGCATGCTCAGTTTCGTACCGATGGCGGTGCCGGGGCTGGTGCTCGGTCTGGGTTACGTCTTCTTCTTCAACCTGACCGGCAACCCGCTGCACGTGTTGTACGGAACCATGACCCTGCTGATCGTCTGCACCATTGCTCACTATTTGACCACTGCGCAGATGACCGCCACCACCGCGCTGCGTCAGCTCGACGCCGAATTCGAAGCCGCCGCGCTGTCGCTCAAGGCGCCGCTGTACCGGCATTACCTGCGGGTCACCGTGCCGATCTGCCTGCCGGCGCTGCTGGACATCGTGCGCTACCTGTTCGTCTCGGCCATGACCACCGTGTCCGCCGCGATCTTCCTCTACAGCCCCGACACCATCCTCGCGGCGGTAGCGGTATTGAACATGGATGACGCCGGCAACGTCGGCGGCGCGGCGGCGATGTCGACCCTGATTCTGTTCACCTCGGCGGGCGTGTCCTTGCTGCTGGCGTGGGCTTCGCGCGGCTTGCTGCGCCGTTCCCAGGCCTGGCGGCAAACGGCGCCCGGTCACTGATCTACGACTTATCCCTATCGCCTCAACTCACCTACAGGAAAACGATCATGTTCAAGCCTATGGCCCTGGCCGCTGCTGTGCTCGCTGCTTTCAGCCTGAATGCCTTCGCGGCAAAAACCGAGTTGACGGTGTACACCGCCCTCGAAGCCGAGCAGTTGAAGTCCTACAAAGAGGCCTTCGAAAAGGCCAACCCGGACGTCGAGATCAAGTGGGTGCGCGATTCCACCGGGATCATCACCGCCAAACTGCTGGCCGAAAAGGATCGCCCGCAGGCTGACGCAGTGTGGGGCCTGGCGGCGTCGAGTCTGGCGATCCTCGATCAGCAAGGCATGCTGCAAAGCTATGCACCGAAGGATCTGGGCAAGATCGGCGCGAACTACCGCGACGCCGCCAACCCGCCAGCCTGGGTCGGCATGGACGTCTGGGCCGCAACCATTTGCTTCAACACCGTCGAGGCCGAAAAACAGGGCCTGACCAAACCGGTGAGCTGGCAGGACCTGACCAAGCCTGAGTACAAGGGCAAGATCGTGATGCCGAACCCGGCCTCGTCCGGCACCGGTTTCCTCGATATCAGCGCCTGGCTGCAAACCTTCGGCGAGAAGCAGGGCTGGGCCTACATGGACGGTCTGCACCAGAACATCGGCCAGTACGTTCACTCCGGTTCCAAGCCTTGCAAACTGGCGGCGGCGGGCGAGTTCCCGATCGGGATTTCCTTCGAATACCCGGCCGTTCAGCTCAAACGTCAGGGCGCACCGCTGGACATCATCCTGCCGAAGGAAGGCCTGGGCTGGGAGATCGAGGCGACTGCCGTGATCAAAGGCACGCCGCATGAAGAAGCCGCGAAGAAACTGGCCGACTTCTCCGCCAGCGCCCCGGCGATGGATCTGTACAAGGAAAACTTCGCTGTCCTCGCCCAACCGGGCATCGCCAAGCCACAGACGGAGCTGCCGGCCGACTACGAGCAGCGCCTGATCAAGAACGACTTCGCCTGGGCCTCGAAGAACCGCGACGAGATCCTGACCGAATGGCGCAAGCGCTATGACGGCAAGTCCGAGAAAGTCGCTGCCAAGTAAATCTTCTTACCCGATTGTTCCCTGACGGAGCATTGATCGTTCCCACGCTCCGCGTGGGAATGCAGCCAAGGACGCTCCGCGTCCTCTGTGACGCAGAGCGTCACGGTATTCATTCCCACGCAGAGCGTGGGAACGATCAGCGTGGGAACGATCATTGAGGTAGCTGCATGACACAACACAAAGACTTGCTGATCGTCGGCGCCGGCATCCTGGGCCTGTCCCACGCCTATGCCGCCGCCCGGCGCGGTCTCAAGGTCACGGTTTTCGAACGCACTGCCACGCCACTCGGCGCGTCGGTGCGCAACTTCGGCCAGGCACTGGTCACCGGCCAGCCACCGGGTCCGATGCTCGAACTGGCCAAGGCCACCCGCGACATCTGGGGCCAGTGGGCGCAGCTCGCCGGCCTGCAACTCAAGCGCAACGGCTCGTACCTGTTCGCCCGCACCGAGGCCGAAGAGCACTTGCTCGAAACCTTCTGCGCCGGGCGCGCCGTGGAGCACGACTACCGCGTCGAACTGCTGCGCGGTGCCGCGCTGCGCGATCTGTACGGCGGCCAGTTCAGCCATCACCGCGCCGCGCTGCACGGGATGGACGATCAACAGCTGTATTCCCGGGAAGCGATTCCGGCGCTGATCGAATACCTGCGTCGCGAACTCGACGTCGAGTTTCACTTCTCGACGCTGGTGCGCGACGTCGAGCCTGGGCGCCTGCACAGCACCGCCGGGATCTTCTCCGCCGAACAGATCATCGTCTGCTCCGGCCACGACTATCAGACCTTGCTGGCCGGGCCGATTGCCGCCCTCGACCCGCAAATCTGCCGCCTGCAAATGCTCCGCGTCCGGCCGCAGATCGACCTGAACTTGCAACACGCCTTGCTCACCGGCCTCAGTTGCGTGCATTACGGCGCTTTCGCTGACTTGCCGGAAGCGGCGGCGGTGCAGGCGCAGATCCTGCGCGAGCAACCGCACTTGCAGGAAAACGGCATTCACCTGCTGATCAGCCCGACGCCGTATGGCGAACTGATCATTGGCGATTCTCACCATTACGGCAGCGATCCATCGCCGTTCAACGCCGAGCAGGTCGATGACTGGATGCTCGAACTGGCCGAGCACACCCTCGGTTGCAAGGTGCAAGTGGTCGAGCGCTGGCAGGGTGTCTATGGTGCCCGGGGGCCGGGGCCGTTTTCATTCCTGCGTCCGGCGCCGGGGCTGAGTGTTGCGCTGATGCACAGCGGCGTCGGCATGAGCGTCGGCCCGGCCATGGCCGAGCGCAATGTGGCACAGCTTTTTGGAGAGAACTGATGTTGAGTCACGAACAAGTCATCGACCGGGTGTTCGGCCTCTATGAGCGCTTCGGCGCCAGCGACTACATCGGCGAACCGGTGTCGCAGATCGAGCACATGTCCCAGGCAGCGCAACTGGCCATCGCCGAAGGCTTCGACGACGAAGTGGTGCTCGCCGCATTCTTCCACGACATCGGTCATTTGTGTGCCGTAGGCGCAGAGAACATGGGCGGTTACGGCGTGGTCAGCCACGAACGCCTCGGCGCGGATTACTTGCGTGAGGCCGGCTTCAGCGAACGCATGGCGCGGCTGGTGGAATATCACGTCCAGGCCAAGCGCTATCTGACGCTCAGGGAATCGGGTTATTACGACCGGTTGAGCGAGGCCAGCCGCCGCACC
The DNA here is from genome assembly GCF_002112915.1 of Pseudomonas sp. B34(2017). Lineage (NCBI taxonomy): Bacteria > Pseudomonadati > Pseudomonadota > Gammaproteobacteria > Pseudomonadales > Pseudomonadaceae > Pseudomonas > Pseudomonas sp. B34(2017). The sequence continues at coordinate 496,363 of NZ_NEJA01000003.1, forward strand.
CTGGACTATCAAGGCGGTGTGATGACCGAGGCTGAAGCCGATGCGTTCGAGCAGGATCCGTTGTGCGCCGTCAGTCTGCGGATGCGCCAGTGGGATGAGTTGGCGAAGGAAATAGCGGTGCCGGTGATGGATCTTGCGGTGTTGAAGGATAAGGCCTTCACGTTGCTGTCCCGCGAGGCGCGCTGAAGCTTCTTACGTTAATCCGGGAAACGGTGCATGGCGCGTGTTGCCCCTTCGGCCCAGACTGGTCTTTTTGCCGAAGGAGCGCACGGATGCGTTTTTTGAAAGTGATTGCCCGGGATCGATCCGGCAGCGGCGCAGGGGACACTGTCCAGTTGCGCTTTCATGACAGCGAACAGGATTGGCGCGAAGCCTCTGCCCGTGAAGTCGCGCAACTGCGCAGCTTCACCCGAACCTATCTGAAATGTGCCTGGTTCAACGCGGCCGATGAGGACACGCGGCATCTGCGGATCTTCGCTCTGAACCCCGGCCGCGATGGAACGCCGGAATCAGTGAGGCTGCACTTTCATAAGGGCGAAACCATCGCTTACAAGGCCGCCGTCCACGACCTGGATAACGATGGCGGTTTCGAGGTTGTCCTGTGTTCGGACGTCGACAACGACGGGCGCGCCAATCGCACCGATCGCAGCCGGGTGACGGCGCTGGTCAAACAGTTCCTCAAGCTCGGCTGGTTCTAGAGTTCGAGGACTTTGCTCACCAGTTCATCGATCTGTTCCTGACGCTGGGCCTGATTCAGTTTCGGATGCGGGTTGAGCGACGACCATTGCGGGTGGGCCCGGGCGATGTTCAGCGCCTCCGGCAACTTGCCCTCGCGCCAGGTCTTGTCTTGCGGCGTCGCCACCTGAATGCTGTCCAGCGCCGCATGGCCGCGGGCATTCAGCGCTTGCAGCAGTTGCCGCTGACGCAGGGCCAGCAGGCGCAGCACGTTGTCGTCGACTGTCAGTTCCCGCTGCCCTTTGATCTTGCCCAGCAGGCGATTGCCATAGCTGCGGGCGGTTTGCAGGGCACCGCCGGCAATCGCGCCGGCCAGGGCTGCTGCCCCGAGGGTGATGCCGCCGACCAGCAAGTCCACACCCGCACCGGCGGCTGCACCCGCGGCAATCCCGCCGCCGACTCGCACGCCAAGCTGCTTAAGGGTTTCCGGGTTGAACAGGTCATCGCCCCAACGCCCGTCGAGCAGCGGCAGATCACTGGCGGCGGCGTCCTGCGGGCGGAAAGCGTAGAGCTTGAGCAGCGCTTCGACGCAGCGTTGTTCGCGTTGGCGCACGGCTTTGCGCAGTTCGCTGATGGCCTGTTGTTCCTGTTCAGCGTTGCTCGCCACACTGCGTCGGCACGCGGCGCAGTCGATCAACAGTTCGGCGATCAAGCGCGCGGCGCTTTGCTCGCGGGCGAGGCGCTGGGCCTGTTGATCGGCGATCAGCCGTTCCAGTTGTGGGCGGGCGTTTTCCAGCAACAGTGCGAGGCTTTCATACAGCCGCCGCTCGCCATCTTCCGGCGGGGCGACGCTGTCGAAACGCACCAGCGCGTGCAGTCCCAGACGCGCCAGTGCTTCGCGCCAGTCCGGCTCGCGGTGGTTGGCGCTGCTGACGAAATTCAGCACCGGCAGCAACGGTTTGCCGCAACTGGCCAACACTTCCAGTTCGTCGCGGTACTTGGCCAGCACCGGTTCGCGGGCGTCGATCACGTACAGGCCGGCATCGGAATCGAGCAGTTGCCGCAGCACCTTGGCTTCCTGCTCAAAACGCTGGCGCGCTTCGCTCCCATCGAGAAACCGCGCCAGCCGTGCCGGGCCGTCGAGGCGTTCGCCGGGACGTTCCAGACGCTCGAGAAAATCCAGCAGGGCGATGGCATCTTCCAGACCGGGTGTGTCGTAGAGGTCGAGCAACGGCTCGCCATCCACCGACAACCGCGCGCCTTCGACATGCCGCGTGGTGCTCGGGCGATGGGAGACTTCGCCGAAGCCGACGTCGCGGGTCAGTGTGCGCAACAGCGAAGTCTTGCCGACGTTGGTGTGGCCGACCACCGCCAGTTTCAGCGGCGCTTTCCAGGCATCAGTCATGTCCGTGCTCCAGCCAGTTCAACGGGGCGCAATCGGCGAACGGCAGTTCCAGCTGATGCAATGCCACGTGCCAGTCACCGAGGCGTTCGGCGTCCAGCGCTTGTCCTTGCGGCGCTTGCAACAGCCAGACACGGGTTGCGGCGGCGTTGCGCGCCAGCTCGGCAATCAGCGCCAGGCTGCCGCGATCCGGCGAACGCCGTGGGTCGCAGGCAATCGCGAGGCGCGCCGGCGGGAAGCGGCTGAGCTGTTCGAGCAGTTTGTTGCGCGATTCACGGCTGTCGAGGATGCCGGCGTTGCTGACGTTTTTCGGCAGCGTCGGCGGCCATGAGTGTTGGTCATCGAGTTCGATTGCCACCAGCAGCGCGCCGTCGCTGGCGTGTTCGCCCACGGTGCTTTCGACGCGGTGCAATTGCGCAGGCTCCGGGTCGGTGATGCCGAGGCGTTCGCTGGTCGGCATCAGGCGTTCGCGCAGTTGGGCGTAGCCGGGCAGGTTCAGGTCCAGGCGCAACGCAGCCTTGCCGCTGTTCCAGCGCCAGAAGCAAAAAAGCGCCAACAGCAGGCGCGGCAGCACGCCGTACACCACCAGCACGCCGACCAGCCAGGTCGCCCAGGCCTGACGGGCGCTTTCGATGTTCAGCGCGGTGTCGCCGCTGGCGCGGATCATTTCGACTGTGGGCACGTTAAAGCCCAGCAGCGCCGGCAATGCGCCGAGGGCCTGGGTCATGTTGATGAACGTGTCGGCACTGAGAATCGTGGTTTCCCAGACGAAGCCGTAGCGCCGGGTCGCCATCAGCGTCAGCAGCAAAAACAGCGCGCTGACCATCGCCAGCAACCACAGGCCATTGACCAGCGTACCGAGTGCCCAGCGATTGAGCTTCTTGCGTTGCAGCATCAGCAGCAGAGCCGGCGCCAGTTGCGCCGCCTTGGCGTCGCGGGCGAGTTTTTCACTGAGCCACAGCCACAAGCGGCCGAGGGTGGCGCCATGTTCGCCAGCGAAGATCAGCCCCAGCGCCCAGCTCAACAGCAGAATCAGGTTCAGCCCGAGCAGACTGCCCAGGGCCCAGAACACATTGACCGGCGTCTGGCCCAGTGCGGCGAAGGCCAGCCCTGCGCCGCTCAGTACCGCGAAGATCGCCAGCAGCACCAGCGCCAGACGCGCGCCTTGCAGCCAGTGCTTGAGCGCGGCGGTCAGGCCGTCGCGCTCGGCCAGCCACAGGGCGCGGCGCTGAATGCGTCCCGGCAGATCGCCGCCGGCCGCGCGGGCCAGGCGATTGGCTTCCAGATCGTCCAGCGGGCCTGCGTGTTCTTCGCGCAGGCGCACGGTTTCGGTGAGCCAGAGGTTTTGCAGTGAAGTCAGTTCAGTCACGCGGCATCCCGTTGCTTGATTGAGCCGTGAGCATAACCGCTGTGGCGCTTATCGGGGTAAGGGCGGCTCTGGTATCCTCGCCGGCATGACTAAATCACTCCCCCTCAGCCTGATCGCAGCCCTCGGTGAAAACCGTGTGATCGGCGTCGACAACAGCATGCCCTGGCACCTGCCGGGGGACTTCAAATACTTCAAGGCCACGACGCTCGGCAAGCCGATCATCATGGGCCGCAAGACCTGGGACTCGCTGGGTCGTCCGTTGCCGGGGCGTTTGAATATCGTGGTCAGCCGCCAGACCGGTCTGGTGCTGGAAGGCGCGGAAGTCTATCCGTCGCTGGAAGCGGCCGTGGTTCGCGCCGAAGCGTGGGCGAAAGAGCAGGGCGTCGACGAATTGATGCTGATTGGCGGGGCGCAATTGTATGCGCAGGGGCTGGCGCAGGCGGATCGTCTGTATCTGACTCGCGTGGCACTGAGCCCGGAAGGGGATGCGTGGTTTCCGGAGTTCGATCTGAACCAGTGGACGCTGGTGTCGAACGTGCCGAATCCGGCTGAAGGCGATAAACCGGCTTACAATTTCGAAGTCTGGGAAAGAAGATAGCTACAAGCTTCGAGCTGCAAGCCGCAAGTAAAAGCTGGAATGCTCTTCTTGCAGCTTGCAGCTTGCAGCTTGCAGCTTGCAGCTTGCAGCTTGCAGCTTGCAGCTTGCAGCTTGCAGCTTGCTAGCTCGCTAGCTCCGCATGCTCATCGGCATCCAGCAGTGCCTTGTCGGTCTGCTGCATCACCTGGCTGGTAATCGCGCCAGCGGTGATCGAACCGCTCACGTTCAGGGCCGTACGACCCATGTCGATCAGCGGCTCGACCGAAATCAGCAACGCCACCAGCGAAACCGGCAAGCCCATGGCCGGCAGCACGATCAGCGCGGCGAAGGTCGCACCGCCACCCACGCCCGCCACACCGGCCGAACTCAAGGTCACGATCGCCACCAGCGTCGCGATCCACAGCGGATCCAGGGGGTTGATGCCGACGGTTGGCGCAACCATCACCGCCAACATTGCCGGGTACAGACCGGCGCAGCCGTTCTGGCCGATGGTCGCACCGAACGATGCGGCGAAGCTTGCCACCGATTGCGGAATGCCCAGACGACGGGTCTGCGCTTCGATGCTCAGCGGGATGCTCGCCGCACTGGAGCGGCTGGTGAACGCGAAGGTCAGCACCGGCCAGATCTTGCGGAAGAAACGCAGCGGATTGATCCCGGCGGCCGATACCAGCAAGCCATGCACCACGAACATCAGGCCCAGGCCGAGGTACGACACCACCACGAAACTGCCGAGCTTGATGATGTCCTGCAGGTTGGAACCGGCCACCACTTTGGTCATCAACGCCAGCACGCCGTAAGGGGTCAGCTTCATCACCAGACGCACCAGACGCATCACCCAGGCTTGCAGGGTGTCGATGGCGTTGATCACTTTCTGACCTTTCTCGACGTCATCCTTGAGCAGTTGCAGCGCGGCAACCCCCAGGAACGCGGCGAAGATCACCACGCTGATGATCGAGGTCGGTTTGGCCCGCGCCAGGTCGGCGAACGGGTTCTGCGGGATGAACGACAACAGCAGTTGCGGCACATTCAGGTCGGCGACCTTGCCGGCGTAGTCGGTCTGAATGGTTTGCAGACGGGCCATTTCCTGAGTGCCGGCGACCAGGCCTTCGGCGGTCAGGCCGAACAGGTTGGTCAGGCCGATGCCGATCACCGCCGCAATCGCGGTGGTGAACAGCAGCGTGCCGATGGTCAGGAAGCTGATCTTGCCCAGCGAAGAAGCGTTGTGCAGACGGGCCACGGCGCTGAGGATCGAGGCGAATACCAGCGGGATCACGATCATTTGCAGCAGTTGCACGTAACCGTTGCCGACCAGATCGAACCAGCCGATCGAGGCTTTCAGTACCGGGTTGCCGGCACCGTAAATCGTGTGCAGCGCGACACCGAATGCCACGCCCAGCACCAGCGCGAGCAGGACTTTTTTCGCCAGGCTCCACGAAGTGTGGCGGGTTTGCGCCAGGCCGAAGAGCAGGGCGAGGAACACCAGCAGGTTGAGAATCAGGGGCAGATTCATGAGGACTCCAGAAAAGACTGTGCCAACAGCCTTCCGGGGCTGCTGCGAACCGGCAAGCCTAACAGTTTGATTTGCAATGATTTAATACCGAAATCAGAGGTCGTCCGTCGTTTTTGGAATAAGCGGGTGTCGCTCTCGGGGATGCAGCTGGCGCGAAACGGACGTGGACGGTCGCTGACAGACGAGGACTGTCACACATATTTGTTAGCGTCGATTTCTTTGACCCAGGGAGAAAGCGCCAATGAAGTTCACACCGAAATTTCTGGCTGTCGCACTGACTGTGGGGATGGGCCTGGCCACTCAGGCATTCGCCACCGACCTGAAACACTGGCCGGCGGATCAGGCCAAGGCATTGGACGCGATGATCGCTGCCAACGCCAACAAGGGTAACTACGCGGTGTTCGACATGGACAACACCAGTTACCGCTACGACCTCGAAGAGTCGTTGCTGCCGTTCATGGAAAACAAGGGCCTGATCACCCGCGACAAGCTCGACCCTTCCCTGAAACTGATGCCGTTCAAGGACACCGCCGACCACAAGGAAAGCCTGTTCAGCTATTACTACCGCCTCTGCGAAGTCGACGACATGGTCTGCTATCCATGGGTGGCTCAGGTGTTTTCCGGCTTCACCCTCAAGGAACTCAAGGGCTACGTCGATGAGCTGATGGCCTCGGGCAAACCGGTGCCGGCGACCTATTACGAAGGTGACGTGGTCAAGAATCTGGATGTGAATCCGCCGAAGATCTTCACTGGCCAGAAAGAGCTGTACAACAAGCTGATGGAGAACGGCATCGAGGTCTACGTGATGACCGCCGCCTCCGAAGAACTGGTGCGGATGGTCGCGGCCGATCCGAAGTATGGCTACAACGTCAAACCGCAGAATGTGATCGGCGTGACCACGTTGCTGAAGAACCGCGAGACCGGCGAGCTGACCACCGCGCGCAAGCAGATCACCGCCGGCAAATATGACGAGAAAGCCAACCTCGGCCTCGAACTGACCCCTTATCTGTGGACCCCGGCGACCTGGATGGCCGGCAAGCACGCGGCGATCCTGACCTACATCGACGAGTGGAAAAAACCGGTACTGGTGGGTGGCGACACGCCGACCAGCGACGGCTACATGCTGTTCCACGATGTGGACGTGGCCAAGGGCGGCATTCACCTGTGGGTCAACCGCAAGGACAAATACATGACCCAGATCCAGGGCATGATGGCCAAGCACGCGGCGGCCCAGGCGAAAGAAGGTTTGCCGGTGACGGCGGACAAGAACTGGGTGATCGTCAAACCTGAAGAAATCCAGTAATTGCTACGGTGATCGCTCTCGAGCAGAGCGCGATGATCGTTCCCACGCTCCGCGTGGGAATGCAGCCCGTGACGCTCCGCGTCACTGGACGCAGAGCGTCCCTTGAGGCATTCCCACGCGGGAGCGTGGGAACGATCAAACGATCAAACTGAAGGCAAAAAAATGCCCCGCACTTGGCGGGGCATTTTTGTTTCTGCGATTTGACGCTTACAGCCCGTCGAGCATCGCCTTGTTGCGCACCGCACCCTTGTCGGCGCTGGTCGCCAGCAGGGCGTAGGCCTTGAGGGCGGTGGTCACTTTGCGTGGACGCTGTTCGACCGGTTTCCAGCCCTTCTTGTCCTGCTCGACCCGGCGGGCAGCCAGTTCTTCGTCGCTGATCAACAGGTTGATCGAGCGGTTCGGAATGTCGATCAGCACCTTGTCGCCGTCCTGTACCAGACCGATCGCGCCGCCGGCCGCAGCTTCTGGCGAAGCGTGGCCGATGGACAGACCGGAAGTGCCGCCGGAGAAACGGCCGTCGGTCAGCAGGGCGCAGGCTTTGCCCAGGCCTTTGGATTTCAGGTACGAGGTCGGGTAGAGCATTTCCTGCATGCCCGGGCCGCCTTTCGGGCCTTCGTAGCGAATGATGACGATGTCGCCTTCCTTCACTTCGTCGGCGAGGATGCCACGTACCGCGCTGTCCTGGCTTTCGAAGATCTTCGCGTTGCCTTCAAAGACGTGAATCGACTCGTCGACGCCGGCGGTTTTCACCACGCAGCCGTCCAGGGCGATATTGCCGTACAGCACGGCCAGGCCACCTTCTTTCGAATAGGCGTGTTCGAAGCTGCGGATGCAGCCGTTTTCACGGTCGTCGTCCAGGGTTTCCCAGCGGGTTGACTGGCTGAACGCGGTTTGCGTCGGAATGCCCGCCGGGCCTGCCTTGAAGAAATGGTGCACGGCTTCATCGTCGGTCTGGGTGATGTCCCACTTGGCGATGGCTTCTTCCATGCTGCGGCTGTGCACGGTCGGCAGGTCGGTGTGCAGCAGGCCGCCACGGGCCAGCGAACCGAGGATGCTGAAGATGCCGCCGGCGCGGTGAACGTCTTCCATGTGGTACTTCTGGATGTTCGGCGCAACTTTGCACAGTTGCGGCACCTTGCGCGACAGACGATCGATGTCACGCAGGTCGAAGTCGATCTCGGCTTCCTGGGCAGCGGCCAGCAAATGCAGGATGGTGTTGGTCGAACCGCCCATGGCGATGTCGAGCATCATCGCGTTCTCGAACGCCTTGAAGTTGGCGATGTTGCGCGGCAGTACCGACTCGTCGTTCTCGCCGTAGTAGCGTTTGCACAGCTCGACGATGGTGCGGCCGGCCTGCAGGAACAGCTGTTCGCGGTCGCTGTGGGTGGCCAGGGTCGAACCGTTGCCCGGCAGTGCGAGGCCCAGGGCTTCGGTCAGGCAGTTCATCGAGTTGGCGGTGAACATGCCGGAGCACGAACCGCAGGTCGGGCAGGCGCTGCGCTCGTACTCGGCAACCTTCTCGTCAGAAGCGCTGGAGTCGGCGGCAATGACCATGGCGTCGACGAGGTCGAGACCGTGGCTGGCCAGTTTGGTCTTGCCGGCTTCCATCGGGCCGCCGGAGACGAAGATCACAGGGATGTTCAGGCGCAGAGCGGCCATCAGCATGCCCGGGGTGATCTTGTCGCAGTTCGAGATGCAGACGATGGCGTCGGCGCAGTGGGCGTTGACCATGTACTCGACGGAGTCGGCGATGATCTCGCGGCTCGGCAGCGAATAGAGCATGCCGTCGTGGCCCATGGCGATGCCGTCGTCCACGGCGATGGTGTTGAATTCTTTGGCAACGCCGCCAGCGCGTTCGATCTCGCGGGCAACCAGTTGGCCCAGGTCCTTCAGGTGCACATGGCCCGGTACGAACTGGGTGAAGGAGTTGGCAATGGCGATGATCGGCTTCTTGAAGTCGTCATCTTTCATCCCGGTGGCGCGCCACAGTGCGCGGGCGCCGGCCATGTTGCGGCCGTGGGTGGATGTTTTCGAGCGGTAATCTGGCATGGAGCACTCCGGGCGGCTAATCAGGTATCAAAGGGGAGTGAGCTTCTATTGACGTCTGGAACACTCAGAAATGGCCGTGTGTCCTGATGTTGCCGATGACGTTGCGGGATCGCCGCTGGTCTCAGCCTGAGCTCATAAACCCGCCGGGGATGAATGGCGATGAATCTCGCGATTCTACACCGCTGGCGTCAGGAGGGAATGGCGCAAAGCGTTGTTCCAGTGCTGACGAAGCGTGCGGGATGACGACCGGCAGGATTAATCGCTGTCCGGTTGCCCCACCAGATCGTTGCGCCGACTGATCCGCGCGTTCAACGCCAGTGCCACCCCGCTGAGTATCACGAAGCTGTAGCCCAGCGTGGATTGCAGATTGGTGGGGCTCAGGCTGATCAAGGCACTGATCAAGCCTCCGCAGATGAAAATGATCGTGCTGCCGGCCGAGGCCGAGGTGCCGGCGTTTTCCGGAAACAGACTCATGGCTCGGGACGTGGCCGCCGGCCGGGCAATGGTGGTGCCGGCGGTACAGATCAGCATCGGGATCAGCACGGTCGCCGGAGCCAGTGCAAAGCTTGACGACAGGTACACCAGGGTCACGCCGGCGAACAGGATCAGACTCAAGCCGACGACCATCTGCTGGCCGCTGTTGATGCGCCTGCTCAGCACGCTGGCGAGGATACCCCCGGTGACGTAAGCCGCACCGTAGATCAGCAGGATCAACGAAAATTCGTAAGCGGACAGTTGCAGCCGATCCATGAAGATCAGCGGCGAGATCACGATGAATGAAAAGTGGCAGGCGAACGCAAATGCCGAAATCAGCCAGTAGCCGACGAAGTCGAAATCTCCCAGAACCTGTCGATAGGCCGTGAGGAAGTTCGTCCGGGTGCCACTGGCGATCGGTCGGGTGTTCTCCAGAAACAGCCAGGCCTTGAGCAGTACTGCGGCTGATAATGCGATGAACACCCAGAAACTGCCGCGCCAGCCCAATGTCGCCTGAAGAAAGGTGCCAGCCAGCGGCGATATCGAGATGAAGATTCCGCCGGCGGTCACCATCAGGATCCGCAGGCGATCACGTTGCTCGCCTTCAAACAGGTCCTGCACCAGCGCCTGTGACAGCACGAAGCAACCGCACCCCAGCGCCTGCACCACCCGAAAAATCAGAAACAGCGAATAGTCCGAGGTCATCACGCACCCGAGGGCGCCGAATATGGAAACGCTCATGCCGGCGAGCAGCAGCCCCTTGCGGCCGATCACATCCGACAGCGGCCCGATCAGCAACTGGGCGAAGGCAATCCCGACCGCAAACAGGCTGATCGACAGGGCGATGTCCGCCGGGGTGCGGCGAAAGTGTTCGGCCAGGGCCGGAAACGAGGGCAGCAGGACATCCAGTGGAAAGACGCCGAGCAACACCATTGCCAGCAAAAGACTGACAGCCCCGCGCCGCTGTCGTCGGGTCACCACAGATTGTCCGTCATCCATCGATCAGTCCTGCCCTGGCAAATAGTGTCTGGTTTTGAGGTTCGGCGAAAAATCCGGCTTTTTTCAATGCATTCAATGTAGCGAGGCTGCCGGCGCGAGCCCGCTGCCGACTGGCCTGGGTCGTTGTCATCGTGCCGAGAATGTCCATCACCGTCGTGTTTGCAATGCCCGCGCCACCGAGGCTTTCCTGCAGCCAGTGCTCATCCACTTCGAAGAAGATTTGCAGAATGTCGAGCAAGGTCGTCGCGGCAAACGTTCGCTGTCGCGGATTCAAGTGCAGCCAGAGGTAGTGGAACACTTCGGTGAAATAGCGGCTGTGGCGCGCTTCATCGGTGAGGTGATCGCGCAACATGTCGTTGACGCCGGACACCAGACTGTCGCGGCAGACATCCAGCAGTTCACGGGCAATGATGGTTTCCGAGACGAAACCCAGAAGAAAGCACGCCAGTGGCCGTTGCTCCTGACTGGTGCGAGCTATCAGCAGGTTCATCCGGGTGATCCGTCTGGGCATCACCGGGCGCCCGGTGATGGCGTAGAGGCTGGCGATCTGCTCGGCCACCTGACTGGAAAACAGGGCGTGGTAGCCCTCGTCGGTGTAGAGCTGGAGCGCGGCGGTTTTCATCGGCGCCGGCACCGCGACGGGCAGCTCGCCGTGGACGATGGTTTCGACGGCGCGATTGACGATCCGGTGTTCGAGCAGCGTGGTGTAGTCGAGAAAATGCACCAGATGTCGAGCCGTAAGTCGATGCAGCATCGAACGGCCCGCCGCTTCGATGGCTGGATGGGCCAGATACGGCAGGAACGCCGGCGGAAACCAGTGCCGGGTCTCCAGTTGTTCCTGCACGTTGTCCGGCAAGCGGTAATCGTGAGGACTGGTGCGAACCGAGGCGCGGCTGTTCCAGTCGCTCAGGGTGAACTGAAAGACCGGCTCCGGGGCGAGGGCGTTCATGGCTGTGCCTCACGCAACAGGTCGCGCATTTCCTCACACATCGCCTGGCCGTCGCTTTCCCCGCAACCGACAAAGAACAAGGGTTGTTCCGCACTGTTCTCGAGCTTCAGCAACGCTTCGACCTGCTCATCGGAAAACGCGCCTGTGAGCCAGGTGTTCATGCCGAGCGCTGTCGCCACCAGTTGAAACGTCTGCGAAAGGTGCCCGGCTTCGACGAACGCCATTCGATAGGCGCGCGAATGCGGGTATTTCCACCAGAGCCGGTCGAAGCGGGCGGTGATGAACAGGCCCAATGGCAGGTTGTTGATGAAGTGCTGGCCCCCCAGCAGATTGCCAAATTCGCTGTCGGGCAAGGGACTGATAAAGCTCAAGGCGTGTTCGGCAGGGTGGTAGGCATACGCGCCAGGCGCCAAAGCGTCGACGTTCTGCACCAGCACGAACCCGGCGCAGGCATTGAGGCCGCCTCCGGAAGGGCTGCTGCGTCGTGCGCTCAGTCCATCGGCAATGCTGTCGTCGCGGTCGGCTTCGCGTTCTCGCAGGTAACCGAGTGACAGGTAAAGCAATGTGCCGACATCGTCCAGCGAAACGGCGGCACCGGTGAAGGAGCGGCAGGTTTTTCGCCGGGTCAGTGAGTTCAACAGGCTGTCGTCATTCAGTGCCAGCGGTTCGGGCAGTGCGATAAGTGCGTTCGGACCGGTATCCACAGGGGCATCGGCCGGCGGTGGAATGGTAAGCACTGTGTTGCAGTGTTCCAGGTACTGCCGAGACCATTCCTGAATATTTCGGGGAGTGTGTTCGCAGGGGATATCCCGGGTCCCGATATGGTAGATCCTGGACAGTTCATCCCAGCCCCAGACAGGCGCTGAGATTTTTGAAGAAGTCAGTATTCCGGCATTTAATAGCTGTGTGTCTATTATGTTGCTGTTGTCATATAGGTCAGGGTTGTGGACAAGTTGTGCCAGTCGAGAAGCGTACTCAAGATCAAGTTCGTGTTGAGTATGGTCTTTGTAATTCCAGACTATCTGGCCGGGCGTTTGTGGCAGTATGAATAAATAAGGATTTATATGCATGTTGGATCGCGCTGCTCTGGACAGGTAAATTCTCAGAGGCGCTGGGTAGCCGGCTATACCCAGCGCCAACCTTACTTAACGAGCTTTAGGTGCGACCAGAAAAGCCAGGTTTGCGAGGGTGCGGGATTCCAGAGTAATTGCTTTCATGATTGAACTCCTTGTTCATTTTGCTTCGTGGTTAGTTGGTGCCACCTTCGTGGTGACGACTTAATAATAGTTTGTAATGGATTAATCGCAAGCAAATATTAAGTAGGAATAATCCAGTAATTCTGTCGGAGTGATCTTTGGTATAGGGGTGAGTGTGTAAGTTAAATTCCGTAAATAAAATATTTAAGGAAATTTCCTGCGCGTCGGCAGGACGATAAATGTAGGAAAGTTCAGGACAAAAAGAAGGGGGGCCCCGTGGGCCCCCCTTCCGATAGCGTCAAAGCCTTGCGTCTGTCAGCTGTTCGGCAGCAGGCGGCAGGTGATGCTCTTGATGTAGCGGGTTTCCGGGATGGCCGGGTGTACCGGGTGATCCGGGCCCTGACCGCCACGCTCCAGCAGCTGAATGTTGCGGTCCAGGTGACGGGCGCTGGTCAGCAGGATGTTCTGCAGGTCGTCTTCCGGCAGGTGCATCGAGCACGAAGCGCTGAACAGGATGCCGTCCTTGTTGAGCAGGCGCATGGCTTGCTCGTTCAGGCGGCGGTAGGCGCCTTCACCGTTTTTCAGGTCTTTCTTGCGCTTGATGAACGCAGGCGGGTCGGCAACGATCACGTCGAAGCGCTCTTCGCTGGCCTTGAGTTCCTTGAGGGCTTCGAAGACGTCGCCTTCGATGCAGGTCATCTTGTCGGCGAAACCGTTCAGCGCAGCATTGCGCTCAACACCATCGAGGGCGAAGCCCGAAGCGTCGACGCAGAACACTTCGCTGGCGCCGAACGCAGCGGCCTGCACACCCCAGCCACCGATGTAGCTGTACAGGTCCAGCACGCGTTTGCCTTTGGCGTAAGGGGCCAGGCGCGCGCGGTTCATGCGGTGATCGTAGAACCAGCCGGTTTTCTGACCTTGAACCACTGGCGCTTCGAATTTCACGCCGTTCTCTTCCAGAGCCACCCACTCCGGCACCACGCCGAATACGGTTTCGGTGTAACGCTCGAGGCCTTCGGCATCGCGGGCGGCGGAGTCGTTCTTGAACAGGATGCCGCTTGGCTTGAGCACTTGGGTCAGCGCCGCGATCACGTCATCTTTATGGGTTTCCATGGTCGCCGAGGCGAGCTGGACCACGAGGATGTCGCCGAAACGGTCGACCACCAGGCCTGGCAGCAGATCGGAATCGCCGTAGACCAGACGATAGAACGGCTTGTCGAACAGGCGCTCGCGCAGCGACAGGGCCACGTTCAAGCGATGCACCAGCAGCGACTTGTCCAGCGCCAGCTTGATGTCGCGCGACAGCAGGCGCGCGCAGATCAGGTTGTTCGGGCTCATCGCAACGATGCCCAGCGGCTTGCCGCCGGCGGCTTCGAGAATCGCCTGGTCGCCGGCCTTGAAGCCGTGCAACGGGGTCGCGGCCACGTCGATTTCGTTGCTGTAGATCCACAGGTGACCGGCGCGCAGGCGACGGTCGGCGTTGGCTTTGAGGCGCAAGCTAGGCAGGGACATGACGTCGCTCCGGAAAAAAGAGCGGGAGTATACCGTGTTGCGCCTTATGCCGGGTCTGGCGTGCGATGAAACGCGGCAGACCTCGCCACGAGCAGGCCCGCCCCGCGTCTGTGGGCCTGAGCCCTATGCCGACAGCGCGTCGATCAGTGCGCCGCTGAACGCCGGAATATCGTCCGGTTGGCGGCTGCTGATCAGGTTGCCGTCCTTGACCACCTCCTGATCGACCCAGTTTGCTCCCGCGTTGACCAGATCGTCCTTGACCGTCTTGTAGCTGGTCATGGTCTTGCCATTGACCAGTCCTGCCGAAATCAGCAGCCAGCTGCCATGGCAGATCACCGCGATCGGTTTGCCGGCGGAGGTGCCGGTCTTGACCAGGTGCTGGGCGTCCTGGTCGATGCGGATGGTGTCAGAATTCTGCACACCGCCAGGGAGTACCACGGCGTCGTATTGATCGATGCTAGCGCCCTGGAAGGTCTGGTCGACCTTGAAGTCGCCCGCCGGTTTGTCATGGTTCCAGCCTTTGACCTTGCCGGCTTCGGCAGAAAGGATGTCGACCTGCGCGCCAGCCTGCTCCAGTGCCTGTTTCGGGCCGGTCAGCTCGACCTGCTCGAATCCATCGGTTACCAGAAAAGCGACGCGCTTGCCGCTGAGAGAAGTGGCCATCGATAAGCTCCTGAGTCTGTTGAAATGACTGCCCGAGGCAGACAGTGATCTGTTCCGGGCGCTACAGATTCCGAAGGCTTGTGAAGAATGAAAGTTCCAGGGAATTGCCCACTGGTGTGTTGTCGGTAGGTTTTTAGGGGTTAGAATCGCCGCCTGTCCCAGAGTGTGTACTTATGTCCCAAGAGCTGACCACCGAACAGATTCAACAGTCCCTGCAGGGCATCAGTGTGCCCGCGCAGCCGCAGATCATGGTGGATCTGCAAATGGAGCAGTACATGCCCGACCCGGACCTTGAGACGATCGCCAAGCTGATCTCCCAGGATCCCGGCCTGTCCGGCTCGCTGCTGAAAATCGTCAATTCGCCCTATTACGGCCTGAGCAACAAGATCACTTCGATCAAGCGCGCGGTGAACCTGCTGGGCAGCCGCTCGATCATCAATCTGATCAACGCGATGTCGATCAAGGGCGAGATGAACGACGACACCATCGTCACCCTCAACCGTTTCTGGGACACCGCCCAGGACGTGGCCATGACCTGCCTGACCCTGGCCAAACGCGTCGGCACCGAGGCGAGCGACGAGGCTTATGCCTTGGGCCTGTTCCATGACTGCGGCGTGCCGCTGATGCTTCAGCGTTTCCCGGACTACATGACGACGCTCGAAACGGCTTACGCCAACGCGGGTGCCGAGCGCCGGGTCGTGGACACCGAGAACGATGTCTACAACACCAATCACTCGGTGGTCGGTTATTACACCGCCAAGTCCTGGCGCTTGCCGGAGCATGTCAGCGCGGCCATCGCCAACCACCACAATGCCCTGGCGATCTTCAGCGACGAGACTTCGCGTAACAGTCAGATGAAAAACCTGCTGGCGATCCTGAAAATGGCCGAGCACATCTGCGCGTCGTACCGGGTGCTGGGCAACCAGACCGAAGACTTCGAATGGCAGGCTGTCGGCCCGCTGGTGCTCGAATACATCGGCCTCTCGGATTACGACTTCGAAACGTTGAAGCAGACCATCCGCGAACTTGGCGCGCACTGATTTAAAAAGACCCTTGATTCGAGACACTCATGCCTGAATTGCCGGAAGTCGAAACCACCCGCCGCGGTATTGCCCCGCACCTGGAAGGCCAGCGTGTCAGCCGGGTGATCGTGCGTGACCGGCGTTTGCGCTGGCCGATTCCCGAAGACCTTGATGTGCGGCTGTCCGGGCAGCGCATCGTGCTGGTCGAGCGGCGCGCCAAGTATCTGTTGATCAACGCCGAAGTCGGCACGCTGATCAGCCACTTGGGCATGTCGGGAAACCTGCGGCTGGTTGAGGTCGGGATGCCGGCGGCCAAGCATGAGCATGTCGATATCGAACTGGAGTCGGGCCTGGCCCTGCGCTACACCGATCCGCGGCGCTTCGGGGCGATGCTCTGGAGCAACGATCCGCTCAATCACGAATTGCTGATCCGTCTGGGTCCGGAGCCGTTGACCGATCTGTTCGATGGCGAGCGGCTGTATCAGTTGTCGCGCGGGCGATCGATGGCGGTCAAGCCGTTCATCATGGACAACGCGGTGGTGGTGGGGGTCGGCAATATCTACGCGACCGAAGCGCTGTTCGCCGCCGGCATCGATCCGCGCCGCGAAGCCAAGGGCATTTCCCGGGCGCGTTACCTGAAGCTGGCGATCGAGATCAAACGCATCCTCGCTGCCGCCATCGAGCGCGGCGGCACCACGTTGCGCGATTTCATTGGTGGCGATGGGCAGCCGGGGTATTTCCAGCAGGAACTGTTTGTCTACGGTCGCGGTGGCGAGCACTGCAAGGTCTGTGGCACGGGCCTGCGGGAAATGAAGCTCGGCCAGCGCGCCAGCGTCTGGTGTCCGCGCTGCCAGAGCTGAGCAAGGCATCCGAAAAAGTCCTACGGTCTATAGTGAGATGTCTCACTGTTCAGCCCGAAGGATCGTGCCATGAAGTCCTTGCAAACCCTCATCGCCGCACTGCTGCTGTGCTTCAGTCTGACCGTTCAGGCCACCGAAGGCGGCAGCGGTGATCCGCGTTACGCCATCCAGAATCCACCGGCCTACGCCATGCTCGGCGATCTGCTGATTGCCCGACCATTGCTGGTGGTGGCGACGGTGATCGGCGCCGGGGCATTTGTCGTGTCGTTGCCGTTCACCGCGCTGGGTGGCGGGATTGGCGATGCGGGAGAGGCGCTGGTGGTGGCGCCGGCGAAAGCGGCGTTCGTGCGATGCCTGGGTTGCACAGGGGAGGGGTTCGAGCAGCGTGAATGACGCGATCGCAGCCGGGAGCTGCGATCGGATTCAGTGGCTCAAGCCTTGCCGGTGATCTTGCGGTACTTCTCCATCAACTGTTCTTCAGTCTCCGGATGGGCTTCGTCCAGTGGAATGCAATCCACCGGGCAGACCTGCTGGCACTGCGGCTCGTCGTAGTGGCCGACGCACTGGGTGCACAGGTTCGGGTCGATCACGTAGATCTCTTCGCCTTGGGAAATGGCGGCGTTCGGGCACTCGGGTTCGCAGACGTCGCAGTTGATGCAATCGTCGGTGATGATCAGGGACATGCTAACTCCAGCCGGGGCGGGGAGCCCGGGCGCTATGAATCAATGCGCGCAATTGTGCCGCATTGGCGCCCGTAGTGCACGCGGGCGCCGTTTGAACGGTCGTTACTTCTTGAAGCGCAGGGTCAGGGCTTCGGCCACCGCCGGGTGGACGAACTTGCTGATATCGCCGCCCAGGGCGGCGATTTCCCGCACCAGAGTCGAGGAAATGAACGAATAACGTTCGGACGGGGTGAGAAACAGGCTCTCCACATCCGGCGCCAACTGGCGGTTCATGTTGGCCAGCTGGAATTCGTATTCGAAGTCCGATACCGCGCGCAGGCCACGCAGGAACACGTTGGCGTTCTGCTCTTTGGCGAAATGTGCCAGCAGCGTCGAGAAGCCGACCACTTCCACGTTCGGCAGGTGTTTGGTGACCTCGCGGGCCAGCTCGACCCGTTGTTCCAGCGGGAACAGCGGATTCTTCTTGGGGCTGGCGGCGACGGCAATGATCACGTGGTCGAACAGGCGCGAGGCGCGTTCGACCAGATCGCCATGGCCCTTGGTAATAGGGTCGAAGGTACCTGGGTACAACACTCGGTTCATCGCGTCGTCCTGGCGGGAATCCGTTGGGGAGTCGGATGGTATCGCAGCCGTCCCGGTCGGGAAAGTCGCCTGTTGGGTAAGAAAGCACTATAGACGATCGGAATTTTCGTCTTTTTCACGGGTTTCTCAACCGTTCGCCGAGGGATGTCGCCAGTTGCGCTGTCAGACCGTACACCGACAACTGCGGGTTGGCGCCGATGCTGGTGGGGAACAGCGAGCCGTCATGGATCGACAGATTGCTCAGTTGATGATGGCGGCCGAGGCTGTCGGTGACCGCGGTTTTCGGGTCCTCGCCCATCGCGCAACCGCCCATGACGTGGGCGCTGCCCAGACGGGTGCGATACAGCTCCAGACTCAGGCTGTCGATCAACGAGCGGGCCTCGGCCAGGCTGTTCACGTAGCGCGCATCGGCGTGCATCGGCATCACCGCTTTGGCGCCACCGGCGAACTGGATCTCGGCCATGCTGTGGAAGGATCGGCGCAAGCCTTCCCAGGTGTAAGGCGACACCTGATAGTCGAGCACCGGCGAGCCGTCACCGCGCAGCTCGACGCTGCCGCCCGGGCTGTCCGGGTGAAAACCGTCACGCAGCAGGGCCAGCATCGCGTGGGTGTGCGGCAGGTCCGCCATGTGTTGCGCGCTTTCCTGACCGAAACCACCGAGCAACGTGGCGGCCAGCGCCGGGTGCAGCGGTGGCACTTCGAGTTTGTAGGCCATCGGGCCAGTGGTGCCGTCCTTCCACTGGAAATGATCTGAATAGATCGACTGCGGCGCGCCGTAGAACGGGTTGATGACTTCGTCGAAACGCCCGGCGGACATGTTCACCAGATGCAGGAAGGTGCGCTTGCCCAGCCGTTGGTGCGGATCCGGTGCATCCGAGCGCATCAGCAGCGCCGGGCTGTTGATCCCGCCGCCGGCCAGCACGTAATGCCGCGCCTTGACGGTAATGTTGCGTCCAGTCGGCTCGACGCAACGTTCGTCCATCGCCATGCATTGCAGGCCGGTGATCTTGTCGCCGCTGATCAAAAGCTTTTCGGCCCGGGCCAGATACAGCAGCTCGCCGCCCTTTTCCAAAGTCGCCGGAATGGTCGTGACCATCATCGATTGCTTGGCGTTGGTCGGGCAGCCCATGCCGCAGTAGCCGAGGTTCCAGCAGCCACGCACGTTGCGCGGGATCACGTGCCAGCTGTAGCCGAGCTGTTCGCAGCCTTTGCGGATCACGTCGTTGTTGGCGTTGGGCGGCACCATCCACGGGGCGACGCCGAGTCGCTGCTCCATTTTTTCGAACCACGGCGCCATGTCGGCGGGGCTGTGGCCTTTGACGTTGTGTTCCCTGGCCCAGTGTTCGAGGGTCGGTTCGGGGGTGCGAAAACTCGATGTCCAGTTGATCAGGGTCGTGCCGCCGACCGCGCGGCCCTGAAGGATGGTGATCGCGCCGTCCTTGCTCATGCGGCCGATGCCTTCCTGATAGAGGCTGCTGTAGGCCTGGTCCTCCAGCAGTTTGAAATCGCTGCTGGTCTTGAGCGGGCCTTCTTCGATCAGCAGAACTTTATAGCCGGCGGCGCTGAGGATTTCCGCCGTGGTCCCGCCGCCGGCGCCGCTGCCGATGATGGCGACATCGGCTTCCAGAGTCAGGTCATCGGTGAGTTGCGCGCCGTTGTAGGTTTTCCAGCCACGGGCAAGGCCTTCGCGAAACGGGTCGGGTACGGGCATCGATCAGGTTCTCTTATTATTGTTATGCGTGGGTCGCCAGGCTCAAACGGCGGGCGGACCGGGGTAACCACAATGGGCCCAGGATTCGGCGCGGGTGTACCAGGCCATCATCACCATTTGCAGCAATGAGCTGTGGCCCATGCGCAGCAGGCTCAGGGAGCTGTTTTCCCAGCGCTCGAGGAAGTGGCGGATCGCCTCGGGGCTGGCGTTTTCCCAACTGCCCCAGATTCCGGTCAATGGCCCGCGCGTCACCGCCATGCCCAGCACGTCGAACAGTTGTCGCGTGAGCTTGAGCATTTCCGGCGACAGGTGATCGAGGCTGTAGTCCAGCGACTTGAGCGTTCCGTCGACAGCAGCGGGCATCTTTTCCACAGCAACGGCGCCCTCCAGCATCACTGGAATCAGCGCGCGCAGAAACAGCAGATCGCCGCTGCGCAACGTGGCGAATCCATTGGCCGATACGCTCGACGAACAGCCGCTGAGGCTGGCACCAAGGCCAGCGGTGGCGAGGAAAGCCGTGGCGCCGAGGCTGAATTTCAGCAGGCCACGGCGCGACAGGGCAGGTGTTTCGGTCAGGCTTGGGTGCATTATTGTTATTACCCGGCGGTGACGTTAGCGAATGAACAGTTTCTGGATCAGTTTCTGAATGGGTTTACCGTAAGGCGGGTAGATCAGCTTCGCCGCGTTGAAGCGTTGTTTGACCAGCACACCCTTGGCCTTGCTGAACGTCAGGAAACCTTCGTGTCCGTGGTAATGGCCCATGCCCGACGGGCCGATGCCGCCGAACGGCATGTCGTCCTGCGCCACATGCAGCAGCGTGTCGTTGAGGCAGACGCCACCGGAATGGGTTTCGCTGAGCACGCGCTTCTGTTCGTGCTTGTCGTAGCCGAAGTAGTAAAGAGCCAGAGGACGTGGCCGCTGATTGATGTAAGCAAATGCCTGATCCAGATCCTGATACGGCACGATCGGCAACAGCGGGCCGAAGATCTCGTCCTGCATCACCGTCATCTCGTCGCTGACATTCAGCAGCAGGCTGTGCGGCATGCGCCGGCCCTGGCCCTGGTCGAACAGCGGAATCAGCAGCGCGCCTTTGCTGGTGGCGTCGCTGAGGTAGCTGTTGAGCCGCGCCAGTTGGCGCTCGTTGATGATGGCGGTGTAGTCCGGGTTGTCGGCGAGTGTCGGATAAAACCCGCGCACGGCTTGGCGATAGGCTTCGACGAAGCCGCCGATGCGCTCTTCCGGGACCAGCACGTAGTCCGGGGCCACGCAGGTCTGGCCGGCGTTGAGGGTCTTGCCGAAAGCGATGCGCTCGGCGGCGTCCTTGAGCGGCACGTCGCGGGAGACGATGGCCGGGGACTTGCCGCCCAGTTCCAGGGTCACCGGCGTCAGGTTTTCTGCCGCTGCGCGCATCACATGCTTGCCGACGCTGGTGGAGCCGGTGAACAGCAGGTGGTCGAAGCGCATTTTCGAAAACGCCACGCCGACATCGGCCTCGCCGAGCACCACGCACACCAGATCCTCGGGGAAAATCCGCGCCAGCAGTTCCTTGAGCAGCAGGCCGGTGGCAGGGGTCGATTCGCTGAGCTTGAGCATCACCCGATTGCCGGCCGCAAGGGCGCCGGTCAGCGGGCCGATGGCCAGGAACAGCGGGTAGTTCCACGGCACGATGACGCCCACCACGCCCAGCGGCTGGTACACGACTTTCGCCGACGCGGGCTGGAAAGCAACGCCGACTTTGCGTTTTGAAGGTTTCATCCACTGACTGATGTGCTGGCTGGCGTAGTGAATGCCGTGCAGGCTCGGCATCAGTTCGGCGAGCAGGGTTTCATCGGCGCTGCGGTGGCTGAAGTCGGAGCTGATGGCGTCGATCAGGGCCTGCCGCTCGCTGCTCAGCAAATCGCGCAGGGCTTTGAGCCATTGCTGGCGCTGGGCCGCAGGCGGCATCGGGTTGGCGGCGTAGGCGGCACGCTGCGCGTCAAACAGCCGGTTAAGCTCTTCCAGCGGCTGTTGCAGCGTTTGCAGGTAGGCAATATCGGCAGTCATCGGCGGCTCCGGAGTTGTTGTTGTGAGGAGCTTTTTAGAGTCTATGCTCTAGAAAGTCAAATGGCTTCCTTGCGCATCCTGGTTTTATCCCGTTCCGGTTAGGCCGTAAGATGCCCCCCAACGCACTCTGAATTAAAGCTCAAGCCATGGCCCCACGGATCAAAACCAGCGAGCGCATCGTGCAGAACAGCCTCGAGCTGTTCAATCAGCAGGGCGAGCGCAGCATCAGCACCAATCACATCGCCGCCCACATGGAGATATCTCCGGGCAATCTGTACTACCACTTCCCCAACAAGCAGGCGATCATCGCCGTGCTGTTCAGTGAGTACGAAAGCCTGGTGGACAGCTTCCTGCGTCCGCCTCAGGGCCGTGCTGCGACGGTCGAAGACAAGCGCTTCTATCTCAAGGAGCTGCTGTCGGCAATGTGGCGCTACCGTTTCCTGCACCGCGATCTCGAGCATCTGCTCGACAGCGATCCTGAGCTGGCCGGGCGCTACCGGCGCTTCTCCCAGCGCTGCGTGATCCAGGGCGCGGCGATCTATGAAGGGTTCGTTGCCGCCGGCATCCTGAAAATGGATCGGGTGCAGATCGAATCCCTGACCCTCAACGCGTGGATCATTCTCACCTCGTGGGTGCGCTTCCTGTGCACGACCCGGGAAAATTCCAACTACCTCAGCGAACAGGCCATCAAACGTGGCGTGTATCAGGTGCTGGTGCTGGAAGCAGGGTTCGTCACCGAGCAGGCCCGCGATGAGGTCAATGCCTTGTTCGAAGAGTTTTACGTGCCGCTGGCCCAGGCCCTCGAAGAAAGACCCTAATCCCATTTCCACACTGGAGTCGTTCGCTATGCCGATTGCGCAACTGATCAGCCCGACCGCACTGGATGCCCGCAAGGCGCAACCGGGGCTGGTGATTCTCGATTGCCGTTTTGCCCTCGAAGACCCGGATTACGGCCAGCGCAGCTATGCCGAGGGGCACATCGCCGGGGCACATTTCGCTGATCTTGAGCGCGACCTCAGCGGCCCAGTGACCAAGGGTGTCACCGGACGCCATCCGCTGCCGGAGCCGGTGGCGCTGATCGAACGCCTGCAAGCGTTCGGCATCAACAATGACAGTGACGTGGTTCTGTATGACGACGGTCCCGGTGCCTATGCGGCACGGGCCTGGTGGTTGCTGGCGTGGCTGGGCAAACGCGACGGCGTGTTCATTCTCGATGGCGGGCTCAAGGCCTGGCATGCGGCTGGGCTGCCGTTGAGTCTCGATCCACCGTCAGCGGCCCGGGGCAACTTCAGCGGCCAGCCGGACATGAGCCTGCTGCTCAGCGCCGAGCAATTGCAACAGCGCCTCGGCCAGCCGGCCCTGACCCTGCTCGATGCCCGTGCCTTGCCGCGTTTCAAGGGTGAAGTGGAACCGATCGACCCGATCGCCGGGCACATCCCCGGCGCACAATGCGCGGCGTTTACCGACAACCTGGGCAGCGACGGGCGTTTCCTGCCGGCCGATCAGCTCAAGCAGCGTTTCGCCGCGAAACTCGGCGGGCGTTCGCCGAATGATCTGGTGGCTTACTGCGGCTCCGGGGTGACGGCGTGTCACAACCTGTTTGCCCTGTGTCTGGCGGGTTACCCGTTGGGTTCGCTGTATGCCGGATCGTGGAGCGAGTGGATCAACGATCCTGCGCGCGGTATCGCCACCGGCGAGTAAACGCTCAGCGATCCAGCCGCGCGCTGCGATAGGCTGCGGGGCCTACGCCGTAAACCTGTTTGAACTGCCGGCTCAGATGGCTCTGGTCGGCAAATCCCAGCTGCGTGGCGACTTCCACCGGCAGGCAGCCGCTCTGCAACAAGCCGCGCGCGCAGGCGATTCGCTGCTGCATCAGCCAGCTGTGCGGCGGCATGCCGGTGGCGCGGCGGAACACCCGGGCGAAGTGGAAGGGCGAGAGGTTCACCGCCGCCGCCAGTTCTTCCAGCGAGGGCGGCGCCGCCAATTGCGCGTGCAGCAACTCCTTGGCCATTGCCACCGCGCGATGCTCCTTGCCGGGATTGCCGTTGATCTGCACCGCCGCGTGACGCTGCAACAGCAACATCATCATCTCGCGCCACACCGTTTGCTGTTGCAGTGCGGTGGCGGGGCTTTCGAGCAAGCGGTGCAACTGACAGAACCCGCTGACCAGGTCCGGATCGCGATACAACGTCGCACCGAAGGCCGGCATCGGTGCGGTCGGCAGTTCCAGTTCATTCAACAGCGCGACGATCTGCCCGGTGTCGGGATAAAACGCCCGGTACAGCCAGCCGTCCTCGGTGCCCTTGTGGCCGTTATGCACTTCGTCCGGATTGATCAGCACCAGCGTGCCGCTGCCCGCCAGGTGTTCGGCGCCGCGATAACGGTAGCGCTGGGCGCCGGCCATGATCATGCCGATCACATAACCGTCGTGGACGTGCGGGGCGAAACGATGCTCGATGTAGCGCGCGGTCAACAGCTCGACCCCGGCCAGGGGCGCGGCTTGCCAGAAGCGGATCGACTCGCCCTGATCGCTCATGACCTCACCCGCGCCCCGCGTCGGCCAGCCACTGCGGAATCCGTCGTTCCAGGTAATAACCCGGCTGACGGAGCGTGCCGTCGACGAAACCTACATGCCCGCCCTTGTTCTGCAATTCGAACTGGGTCGTGGCCGACAATTCACTGGCCGAAGGCAGGCTGTGGGGAAACACGAACGGATCGTCCGCTGCCTGAATGATCAGGGTCGGTGTGCGGATCTCGCCGAGAAAATAGCGGCTCGACGCGCGGCGATAGTAATCCTCGGCATCGACGAAACCGTGCAGCGGCGCGGTCACCCGGCCATCGAAATCCCAGAAGGTGCGCATGTTTTCCAGTGAGCCGAGGGCGGCCAGTGCGGCGAGACCGTCCTCGCGTCCGTCGTGCTGGAACTGGCGCTGCTTGTTCTTGATGTAGGCGACCATCTCGCGCATGAAGTGCGCCTGATAGACCTTCGAGAAGCCCTGGCCGATACGGTCGGCACATTGATCGAGGCGAAACGGCACCGACACCGCCACCGCGCCGAGCACGCCGC
The DNA here is from genome assembly GCF_002112915.1 of Pseudomonas sp. B34(2017). Lineage (NCBI taxonomy): Bacteria > Pseudomonadati > Pseudomonadota > Gammaproteobacteria > Pseudomonadales > Pseudomonadaceae > Pseudomonas > Pseudomonas sp. B34(2017). The sequence continues at coordinate 521,030 of NZ_NEJA01000003.1, forward strand.
TGGCGCTGCCGGTTTCCCCCAGATGCTTGAGCAACACATTGCCGCCGAGGGAATAGCCGACCGCATACAGCGGCGCCAATGGCCGCTTGGCTTTCAGATGGCGGATGGTTTCGGCGAGGTCTTCGCTGGCCCCGGAATGGTAGCTGCGGGGCAACAGATTCGGCTCGCCGGAGCAGCCGCGCCAGTTCAGCGCAACACTGGCCCAGCCTTGCGCGGCGAGGGCTGCCTGGATTCCGGCGACGTAAGGCGAATTGGAAGAACCGGTCAGCCCGTGCAGCACCAGCACTAGAGGCGCGTCGGCGCTGTGCGGGCCGTGCCAGTCGAGGTCGAGGAAGTCGCCGTCGTCCAGCCACAGCCGTTCGCGCTGGCGATCAAGGTGCACGGTTTTACGCCATAGCGGCCCCCACAAGGTTTGCAGGTGTGGATTGCCGAGGCCGAAGGCGGGTGTGAAGCGAAATCCGGGTTCTGAAGGAGAAAGAGGTGCGCGCACAGTAAATCTCGACGGTGTCATGCATGAAGTGGTCGCCACACAAAGGGCTGCCACTTCAAGGGAGATCTAACTTGCCACAAAGCCTGCATCAGCGCGACACGAATGCCCGGACGGCTCGACGGTCGGGACAGTGGCCGGTTGCGGCAGCGGCAGTTGGGGTACCGTCGGGCCCACGGTCACTACCCGCCACTGATCGTCAGGCAGATGTTTGTCCACTGCCATTCTGATCTGCTCCAGCGTCAGGCTCTGCACCTGTTGCGCGAAGAAATCCAGGTCGAGCGGCAAGTGATGACGGTTGATCTCGGTCAGGCGCGCGAGAATCTGCTCGTTGCTGGCACTGTCTGTGATGTTGGCGTTGGCCAGTCGGCGTTTGAAGTGATCGAGTTCCTCCTGCGAGGGGCCATCACGCCGGAAATTGCTGAGCATCGATTTCACCAGTGCCACCGTTTCATTCGCGAATTGGGGGCTGGTCTGCAGAGCGATTGATGTCAGTCCGCCACCTGCCCAGTCTTTGGTGCGAATGCTGACGCCGTATACCAGGCCTCGTTTGTTGCGCAGTTCTGTCATCAGGCGGGAGTTCGCACCACTGCCGAAAATCAGCGTCCCGGCATACAGCGCAATGAAATCCTCGTGTTGGCGCGACAGGCTGGGTTGCCCAAGCAATACGTGAGTCTGTTCTTGTGTGCGCTCGACATGGTGATGCATTTCAGTGCCGAACGCTTTGGGCGGTTCGACTGCGGGCAGTGCAACGATGGGCGCGGGTAGCGCGTTGGCGATTTGCAGGCTGATGGCCTGTGCCTGTTCGACGGAAAGGTCTCCCACCAACGTAATTTGTGTCTGGCTTGCCGAGTGGGTTTGTCGGTGGAACGTTTGAACGGCCTGACGGGTGATCGAGGTCATGTCGGCATCGGTTCCGTAGATCGAGCGGGCGTAGGGCGTGTCCGGAGCCAGCAGCTCCTGAAGGCGTTGCCTGGCAATGTCCGCAGGTTGTTGCTGTTGTGCCAGCTGCAAGCCACGAAGCTCGCTCTTGACCCTCAGCAGCGCTTCATCGGAAAGGGAGGGCTGCCCCAGCATTTGCGTAAACAGTTGCAGCGCCGGGGCGCTTTTGTCTGGATCGCTGAGGCTGCGCAACGTGAACGTGGCACGCTCCTGATCCAGAACCATACCGACTTTCGCACCCAGCCCGTCAAAGACTTCGGCGATCGCTGCATGGTCATTCTTGCCGCTCACCCCCTCGTTGAACAGGCTGAATGTCAACGCTGCCAGGCCGGGGTTGTCGCCATCGTGTGCACTGCCGGCGGCGAAACTGACGTGAACATCGAACATCGGCAACTCCGTCGTACGGATGAATAACGTTTTGATGTCCGTCGTGGTTTTCCAGCCCTTGATGGTCAATGGGCGTGGCGTCTGTCGGGACGTGTCTGTTTCCGACAGCGATTGCAATCGTGATTTGGGAAAACCGGCTGGCGCAGTATCGGCAGCAACCGGACTGGCAGACAGCCAGAGGATGAATGCAAAACCGGCCATGGCAGACCGAAAGAGGTGCGCAGATTTATCCATGTTTTTTCTCCGCAAGCACGTGGGCTGTGCTGAGGCGTTCGCGGATCAGGTACTTTTCAGCGACCTGGCGGAGGTCCTCGGGGGTCACTTTCTTGAGCTCGGCGATCTCCTGATCGAGCAATTGCCACGACAGGCCAGCGCTCTCGAGGGCGGCTATATGTATGGCAGTGTTCATGATCGAATCCCGGGCAAAAACTCTCTGGGCGATCAGTTGGGTCCGTGCGCGTTCCAGTTCTTCGGGAGAGGGGGGCGTGGTGCGCAGTTCTTCGAGCAGATCCCAGACGCGTATTTGTGCGGTTTCCGGGCTGGTGGGTTGTGAGCTGTCGAGGCGGGTGCTCAATGTCAGAAGAGTATCGCCGCGACTGTAAAGGTCGTAGCTGGCGCTGACATGGCTGAATACATGTTCCTTGTGTTGCAGGTGTTTTTGCAGGCGAGCGCTCTGGGAGCCTGCCAGCAACATTTCCATCAGGCGCAGCGCATGCGCAGTCCGGTATGTATCTGCCGTAGCCAGGCTGGGAACGTTGAACGCCATGATCAACTGCGAGGCGGGCACCGGTTGGTTGAGGATGAGGCGGCGTTCGCCTGGCTGCGGCAATTCGCGCGGTTTTACGGTTTGGGTGGGGGGCGACTGGCGAGGCCGCCGAAGTAGCGTTGAGCCAGAGGTTGAACGTAATCGAGGGTGACGTCGCCGACGACAACCAATGTGGCATTGCCAGGGGCATAGCGTGACTCATACCAGTCGCGCAACTGAGCGGTGTTCAAGGTGCGCAGGTCGTTCATCCAGCCGATGACGGGGGTCCGATAGCTGCTGGAGGGATAGGCCAGGCTTTCCAGACGCTCCATTGCAGTGTCCAGGGGACTGTCTTCCACACTCAAGCGGCGCTCTTCTTGAATGACATTTATCTCGGAAGCGAAATCTTCAGGTTTGAGGTGAGCAGTCGACATCAGGTCGGCCATCAGTTCGAATGCGACCCCAAGATAAGGCTTGGGCAAAGTCTGGTGGTAGGCAGTGACGTCTTTGCCGGTAAAGGCATTTTCCGATGCCCCCAGGGATTCCAGTATGGCGGATGCCTCGCCCGGACAGGTCTTGCTGCTGCCCTTGTAAAGCATGTGTTCCAGCGCGTGTGACAGTCCGGTCTGGCCCGGTGCTTCGTCAGCCGATCCGACCTTGAACCACAGTTGGGAAGTGACCAGCGGGGCCCGGTGATCCTCGCGGACGATGACCTTCAGGCCGTTGTCCAGCAGAAACTCATGGGTGGTCGGTGGTGGGGCGGCCAGCGCCAACAGCGGGGCCAGGGCCAGGCAAGGCAGCATCCTGCTGCACAAAGTGTCCATAAATGATGGGTCCTCAATGGATTACTGAAATGGCGTAATCCACTGTGGAGATTTTGCGCGGGCGGCGTGCGGTAGTTATCTACCGCGCGCCAGATTCGGCGTTCGCCAGACGATTGTCAGAGAGAGGGCAGGCCCCGTTGCCATAACGCGTAGTACACCCGCCCGGATTTTTGCTCGCGGTGCAGGCGCCAGTTGCCCGGCAGGCCGAGGGTCGATGGCGCGGTTTCGCTTTCAGTGTAGATCCACGAATCGTCGGCCAGCCATTGGCGCTCTTCCAGCAGCGTGCACACGGCGGGCAGCAGGTTCTGATTGAACGGCGGGTCGAGGAACACCAGGTCGAACGCAGTGGCGGTCTGGGTTTCCAGATATCGCAGCGCATCGGCGGTCTGTACGTGACCGTTGGTGCAGCGCAGCGTGCCGAGGTGTTCTTTCAGGCTGGACACCGCGACATGGCTGGCATCCAGCGCCTGACCCATGGCCGCGCCACGGGACAGCGCTTCCAGAAACAGCGCGCCGCTGCCGGCGAACGGGTCGAGCACCTTGGCCCCGGCAACGTACGGCGCGAGCCAGTTGAACAGGGTTTCGCGCACCCGGTCCGGCGTCGGACGCAGGCCCGGCGCATCAGGAAAGCTCAGCTTTCGGCTGCGCCATTCGCCGCCGATGATGCGCAACTGGTTCACACCGTTGTGCAGTTTTTGTACAGGTTTCTTTGGACTGGCCATTAATGCTCCGGAACCCCGAGCGGCTGCTCGGCAGGTTTATCAGATGGGGCCGGTAACGGCTTTTGCGGCACGGTCGGGCCAGCGCTGACGATGACCAGTTTATCCGTGCTCAAGTGTTTGTTGAGGACGTCGCGAACCTGCTCGACCGTCAGGCTCTGGGACTGACGCATGAAGTCGTCCAGATAACTCAGCGGCAGGTTGTAGAAGCCCATGGCGCCGAGCTGGCCAACGATATCGGCATTGCTCGCGGTGGACAGCGGGAAGCTGCCGGCCAGTTCGCGCTTGGCGTCGTCGAGTTCTTTCTGGGTCGGGCCGGTCTTGAGGTAGTCGGCGAGCACGTCCTGCACCAGTTTCAGGGTGCCTTCGCTCATTTCCGCTCGGGTCTGCAGGTTGATCATGAACGGGCCGCGCGCCTGCATCGGGCTGAATGCCGAATACACGCCGTAGGTCAGGCCGCGCTTCTCGCGCACTTCGCTCATCAGCCGGGTGCCGAAACCGCCACCGCCGAGGATCTGGTTGCCCATCGACAGCGCGGCGTAATCCGGGTCGTCACGGTCGATGCCCAGTTGCGCGATCATCAGGTTGGTCTGCTTCGACGGAAATTCGATGTGGCCGATGCCGGGTTTCGGCTCGGTCGGTTGCTCGACCTTCGCCAGCGCCGGGCCTTTTGGCAGTGCGGCGGACACCTGATTGGCGATCGCCTCGGCTTCGCTACGGGACAGATCGCCCACCAGCGCGATCACCACGTTGCCGGCTGCATAGGCCTTGGCGTGGAACTCACGCAGTTGCGCCAGCGTGATCTTCGGCACGCTTTGCGCATTGCCGTCGCTGGCGTGGGCGTACGGGTGATCGCCGTAGAGGCGCTTCATCAGCTCCAGGCTGGCGAGTTTGCCGGGGTTCTGTTTCTGGTATTCGAAACCGGCGAGCATCTGGTTCTTGATGCGCGCGAAGGAGTCAGCCGGGAAGGTAGGTTTGCCCACTACTTCCGAGAACAGCTTCAGCGCTGGCTCGCGCTTGTCGGCGGCACTCAGACTGCGCAGCGACGCGATGGCCATGTCTTTATAGGCGCCGTTGCCGAAATCCGCGCCCAGGCCTTCAAAGCCCTGAGCGATGGCACCGACATCCTTGCCCGCCACGCCTTCGTTGAGCATGGCGTTGGTCAGCAGGGCCAGGCCCGGCGCGTTGCCGTCCTGACTGCTGCCGGCGGAAAAGATCAGGCGCATGTCGAACATCGGCAGTTCGCGGGCTTCGACGAACAGCACCTTGGCGCCTTCGGCGGTGTTCCAGGTCTGCACGTCGAGCTTGCGGCTGGCCGGGGCCTTGCCGTCTAGCTCGGCCAGCGATTGCAGTTTCTGGCTGGACTTGGCGTTATCCAGCGCTTCGCTGGCCTTGGTGTTGTCGCTTGGCACCAGGTAGAACGCAGCGGAGCCGATGATGGCCACGGCGATCAGGCCGAGCAGCAGGCGTGGGGTTTTGCGCTCACTCATGAGTCGTCTCCAGTGGCAGGACGTGGGCGACGCTGAGACGTTCGCGGGTGAAATACAGCTTGGCGGCGTTCTGGATGTCTTGCGGGGTGACGCTTTCCAGATCGGCCAGTTCGGTGTCCATCAGCTTCCACGACAGACCGACGGTCTCCAGCTGGCCGATGGCGGTGGCCTGGCTGGTGATCGAATCACGCTCGAAAACCAGGCCGGCGATGACCTGCGCGCGTACGCGCTCCAGTTCTTCGGCGGACGGCGCGGTGGTTTTCAGCTGTTCCAGCAGTTTCCACAGACCGGCTTCAGCCTGAGCCATGGTCTTTTTCTTCTGGGTGTTCGGCGTGGCCGACAGGGTGAACAGGCTGTCACCGCGAGTGTAGGCGTCGTAGCTCGACGAACCGCCGGACACCAGCTCTTCACCGCGCTCCAGTTGGGTCGGGATGCGGCCGCTGTAGCCGCCGTCCAGCAGGGCCGAAATCAGGCGCAAGGCGTTGACCGAGCGTTTGTCTTCGGCGGTGGCGATGCTCGGGACGTTGAAACCGAGCATCAGGCTCGGCAATTGGGTCTGCACGTGCAGGGTGATCTGGCGTTCACCGGGCTCGGCCAGTTCCAGCGGTTTTTTCGCCGGCGGCACGTCACGTTTCGGGATCGGCCCGAAGTAGCGCTGGGCGAGGGTCTTCACCTCGTCCGGGGTCACGTCGCCGACTACCACCAGCGTGGCGTTGTTCGGCACGTACCAGGACTGATACCAATGGCGCAGCTCTTCGACTTTCATCCGCTCAAGGTCAGCCATCCAGCCGATGGTCGGCGTGTGGTAACCGCTGGCCGGGTAGGCCATGGCCTTGTAGCGCTCGAAGGCCTTGGCCATCGGCTTGTCGTCGGTGCGCAGGCGGCGCTCTTCCTTGATGACTTCGATTTCCTTGGCGAATTCGTCGGCCGGCAGGCGCAGATTGGCCATGCGGTCGGCTTCCAGTTCGAAGGCTACGCCCAGACGGTCGCGGGCCAGCACCTGGTAATAAGCGGTGAAGTCGTCGCTGGTGAAGGCGTTCTCTTCGGCGCCGAGATCGCGCAGGATCAGCGAGGCTTCGCCGGGACCGACTTTCTCGCTGCCCTTGAACATCATGTGCTCGAGGGCGTGGGACAGACCGGTCTGGCCCGGGGTTTCGTAGCTGGAACCGACCTTGTACCAGACCTGCGACACCACCACTGGCGCGCGATGGTCTTCGCGCACGACGACCTTCAAACCGTTGTCGAGAGTGAATTCATGGGTCGGTTGCGGATCGGCCGCCAGGGCCGAAAGGGGCAGGCAGACTGTGCTGAGCAGCAGGCCTGCGGCGCGGCGGGCTAGAGCATTCATTCGTTTTTAAACCTGTTGGGCTGCCCGCTTGGTCTTAGCGTCGGCGGGCGAGAGGGTGCTAGGATACTGATCCGTTTTACCGGCGACCACGCCTATCCGGTTTTGAAACCTGATCAGGTTGTATGGGTTTGCGGCAGAAGGCTTTGGTTTATCAGCTAAACTTCGCTTTTTCGCCGATTTTGCCGGCCAGTCCTTTATTAAAACGATTCTTTTGAGGTGCCGTTGGTGCCTCGACAAAATGTTGCGCGTGAACAAGCTGGGTGAAACACAGTCTGTTCTGCATCGAATATTTATTTGCCGGGGCGCCCCTGTGGCGCGTCGCTACCGTGAGATAGCCGTCCTCCATGTTTGGTTCCAACGACGACAAGAAGACCCCAGCTGCGGCTGGCGAGAAGAAAAGCCTGTTCGGATGGCTGCGCAAGAAACCGCAGGAACCCGTCGTCGAACAGCCGACTGCCATTCCTGAGCCAGCCCCTGCGCCCGCTCCCGCAATAGAAGAAGCGCCGGCGCCGGTTGTGCTGCCGATCGCCGAGCCGGTGCTGCAACCGGTGGTCGAGGCCGAGCCTGAAGCGCCGGCTGCCGCCGAATTGCCGCTGTCCCCGGCCAGCGAGCCGTGGCTGAGCTTACCGGTGGCGGAAGAGCCGGTGGCGCTGGTTGAAGAGGCTGCGCCGCACGTTACACCGCCGATTCCTGCACCGGTTGCGTTCGCCCCCGAACCTGTTCAGGCGCCGGTGGTGGAAGCTGCTCCGGTCATTCCAGAACCTGTGGTTGCTGCCCCGGTTGCTCCGGTTGCTCCGATTGTTGAAGCGCCCGAGCCTGCACCTGCACCTGCACCTGCACCTGCACCTGCACCTGCACCGGTCGCCGTAGCGCCAGTCGCTCCTGTGGAAATCCAGGCTGAAACCCCGGTAGAAGCCCCGCGCACCGAAGAAACCAAGGCCGGCTTCTTCGCCCGTCTCAAGCAGGGCCTGTCCAAGACCAGTGCCAGCATCGGCGAGGGCATGGCCAGCCTGTTCCTCGGCAAGAAAGCCATCGATGACGATCTGCTCGACGATCTCGAAACCCGCCTGCTGACGGCCGACGTCGGCGTCGAGGCGACTTCGGTGATCATCCAGCGCCTGACCCAGAAGGTCGCGCGTAAAGAGCTGGCCGATTCCGACGCCCTGTACAAATCCCTGCAGGCCGAGTTGGCCGCAATGCTCAAACCGGTCGAGCAGCCGCTGAAGATCGCTTCCCAGAACAAGCCATTCGTGATTCTGGTGGTTGGCGTCAACGGCGCCGGCAAGACCACCACCATCGGCAAACTGGCGAAGAAACTGCAACTGGAAGGCAAGAAAGTCATGCTCGCTGCCGGTGACACCTTCCGTGCCGCGGCTGTCGAGCAGTTGCAGGTCTGGGGCGAGCGCAACAAGATTCCGGTGATCGCCCAGCACACGGGCGCGGACTCGGCTTCGGTGATCTTCGACGCCGTGCAGGCCGCCAAGGCCCGTGGCATTGATGTGCTGATCGCCGACACCGCCGGTCGTCTGCACACCAAAGACAACCTGATGGAAGAACTGAAAAAGGTTCGCCGGGTGATCGGCAAGCTCGACGCCGACGCGCCGCACGAAGTGCTGCTGGTGCTCGACGCCGGCACCGGCCAGAACGCCATCAACCAGGCCAAGCAATTCAACCAGACCGTCGAACTGACCGGCCTGGCGCTGACCAAGCTCGACGGCACCGCCAAGGGCGGGGTGATTTTCGCCCTGGCCAAGCAGTTCGGCCTGCCGATCCGCTATATCGGCGTCGGTGAAGGCATCGACGATCTGCGTACCTTTGAAGCCGAACCCTTTGTCCAGGCACTGTTTGCCGAGCGGGAGCGTTCATGATTCGTTTCGAACAGGTCGGTAAGCGCTACCCGAACGGTCACGTCGGCTTGCATGAGCTGAGCTTTCGAGTCCGTCGCGGCGAGTTCCTGTTTGTCACCGGCCACTCCGGTGCCGGTAAATCCACGTTGTTGCGCCTGCTGCTGGCGATGGAACGTCCGACCAGTGGCAAGCTGCTGTTGGCCGGGCAAGACCTGAGCACCATCAGCAATGCACAGATTCCGTTCCTGCGTCGGCAGATCGGCGTGGTGTTCCAGAACCATCAACTGCTGTTCGATCGCACGGTGTTCAACAACGTCGCGCTGCCGTTGCAGATTCTCGGGCTGTCCAAGGTCGAAATCGCCAAACGTGTCGATTCGGCGCTGGAGCGCGTGGCGCTGTCGGACAAGGCCGAGCTGTATCCGGGCGACCTGTCGACCGGTCAGCAACAGCGCGTCGGCATTGCCCGCGCCATCGTTCACCGTCCGGCCCTGCTGCTGGCGGACGAACCGACCGGTAACCTCGACCCGCGTCTGGCGGCCGAGATCATGGGCGTGTTCGAAGACATCAACCGTCTGGGCACCAGCGTGCTGATCGCCAGTCACGACCTGGCGCTGATCGCGCGCATGCGCCATCGCATGCTGACCCTGCAACGCGGCCGATTGATCGGCGACGGGGAGGCCGGCGTATGAGTGCGACACGTAGTCCGAAGGTTTCCGAGCGTGTGGCCCCGAAGGCCGCCGATCCGCAACCGCCAAAGAAGAAAAAGCACGACGATGACGACGGCCCGGACTTCGCCACGCTGTTCCGTGCCTGGATCGAAAGCCATCGCGCCAGCTGGATCGACAGCCTGCGCCGTCTCGGCAAGCAGCCGATCGGCAGCTTCTTCACCTGCATGGTGATGGCGGTTGCGCTGAGTCTGCCGATGGGTCTTTCGCTGTTGCTGAGCAATGTCGAGCGCCTGGGCGGTTCGTGGCAGCGTGCGGCGCAGATTTCGCTGTACCTGGAGCTTGAGGCGAGCCCGGCTCAGGGCGAAGCATTGCGCGACCAGATCAAAGGTATGCCGGGCGTAGCTGATGCTGAATATGTCGGCCGCGACCAGGCGCTGGAAGAGTTCCAGCAGCAGTCGGGACTGGGCGAAGCCCTGCGCGAACTGCCGGAAAACCCGCTGCCGGGTGTGGTGCTGGTGACGCCGAACGAGGTCGACAAGTCGACCCTGGAAGCATTAAGACAAAAACTTTCCGAGCTGCCCAAGGTACAACAGGCGCAACTTGATCTAGTCTGGGTCGAGCGTCTGGCCGCCATCCTCAAGCTCGGCGACCGTTTCGTGTTCGGTCTGACGGTGTTGCTGGTTTCCGCATTACTTTTGGTGATAGGCAATACCATTCGTCTTCATATTGAAAACCGCCGCACCGAGATAGAAGTGATTAAACTCGTCGGCGGCACCGACAGCTATGTGCGTCGTCCTTTCCTTTATATGGGCGCGTTGTATGGCTTCGGTGCGGGGCTGCTGTCCTGGGGTGTATTGGCGTTCGGCCTGAACTGGCTGAACGATGCGGTGGTCGGGCTGGCCGGCTTGTACGGCAGCGATTTCGCACTGGCCGGCGTGCCAGTTGCCGACGGTCTGTCGCTCTTGCTTGGCGCGGTGCTGTTGGGTTATATCGGTGCATGGATTGCAGTCGCACGTCATCTCAGGGAGCTGGCGCCGAAGTAGAATCTTTTTTGCGCGTGATTGACCTTTCAGTGGTTAAGGAAACTTTCATTTGAGTTTCCGGTCAATTTTTCGCAATGCTGAATAGCATGAGTATGTAAGTCGGAGGTTTTTCCGTATGTCCAATTCTTTGCAACCTGCGTATGCATTGGTTCCAGGCGCAAACCTGGAAGCCTACGTGCACACCGTCAACAGCATTCCATTGCTGACGCCGGAGCAGGAGCGTGAACTGGCCGAGAGTCTCTACTATGAGCAGGATCTGGGGGCGGCTCGGCAGATGGTGCTCGCCCACCTGCGGTTTGTCGTACACATCGCCCGTAGCTATTCCGGCTACGGTCTGGCTCAGGCTGACCTGATCCAGGAAGGTAACGTCGGCCTGATGAAGGCCGTGAAGCGTTTCAACCCGGAAATGGGCGTGCGTCTGGTGTCCTTCGCGGTGCACTGGATCAAGGCCGAGATTCACGAGTTCATCCTGCGCAACTGGCGGATCGTGAAAGTCGCGACCACCAAGGCCCAGCGCAAGCTGTTCTTCAACCTGCGCAGCCAGAAGAAACGTCTGGCCTGGCTGAACAACGAGGAAGTCCACCGTGTGGCGGAAAGCCTCGGCGTCGAACCGCGTGAAGTGCGTGAGATGGAAAGTCGCCTGACCGGCCATGACATGGCCTTCGACCCGGCTGCGGAAGCAGACGACGACAGCGCTTTCCAGTCGCCGGCCAATTATCTGGAAGACCACCGGTACGACCCGGCGCGTCAACTGGAAGATGCCGACTGGAGCGACAACTCCAATCACAACCTGCACGAAGCGCTGGAAGTGCTGGACGAACGCAGCCGCGACATCCTCTACCAGCGCTGGCTGGCAGAAGAGAAAGCCACGCTGCACGACCTGGCGCAGAAGTACAACGTGTCGGCCGAGCGGATCCGTCAGCTCGAGAAGAGCGCGATGAACAAGCTCAAGTTGTCGATTGCCGCATAACCGGTAGTCCGGCAATAAAAAAACGCCCCGATCAGTGATGATCGGGGCGTTTTTGTTTGCCTGTCAGAACGTCATTGGGCCCAGGGCGCGCGGCGCGAATCATTCAGTGTCAGCAGGTAGCTGTCGCCACCCAACTGGCTCATTTGCTGGCGAATCCAGCCGGCTCGGCGCGACACGTAAGCGGTCGGATGACTGGCGCTCCAGACCCGGGGATTCGGCAGCACAGCCGCCAGATAACTCGCCTGCTGCCGGGACAGCGACCTGGCGCCTACGCCAAAGTGATGCCTTGCCGCCGCTTCGGCGCCAAACACGCCGTCATCCCACTCGACGCTGTTCAGGTACACCTCAAGAATCCGTTGCTTGGGCCAGAACACTTCGATCAGCGCGGTAAACCACGCCTCCAGGCCCTTGCGCAGATAACTGCGGCCGGACCACAAAAACAGGTTCTTCGACACTTGCTGGCTCAAGGTGCTGGCACCACGGATCGAACCGCCGAGTTCGTTGTGGGCCAGTGCTGCCTTGATCGCACTCAGGTCAAAACCCCAATGCTCGGGGAATTTCTGGTCTTCGCCGGCAATCACCGCGACCTTCAGGTCATCGGAGATCTCGTCCCACGGCTTCCAGGTGCGTTGCAGATCGATCGGCTCGCCGTCGACCCAGGACTCTATCTTGCGCTCGACCATCAGCGCCGTGAACGGTGGCGGCACGAAGCGAAACACCAACACCAGCAATACGCTGCCGCCCGCGAACCAGAGCAGGGCCTTCGTGAAACGACGGAGAAATAAACGCAGCATAGAGATGGCTTGGCCGAACCGGTTGAGCGGGCCATTATACAGACCCTGCCGATCGAGTCTGACTGGAGTTCTACATGCTGCGTAGCTTTCTGATGCTGGCTGCCTTCTTTGGTTTCACCGGTGTCGGCCTCGGCGCGTTCGCCGCCCATGGCTTGAAAAATCGCCTGACACCCGAATACCTGGCGATCTTCCACACCGGCGTTACCTATCAACTGGTGCATGCGCTGGCGCTGTTTGGCGTGGCACTGCTGGCCACGCAGCTACAGGGGCGGCTGGTCGCCTGGGCCGGCATCTCGTTCAGCGTCGGCATCCTGCTGTTTTCCGGCAGCCTGTACCTGCTGACCACCCTCGGCATCGGCAAGCTCGGCATCATCACCCCGTTCGGCGGCCTGGCATTCCTGATCGGCTGGCTGTGCCTCGGACTCGCCGCCTGGCGCCTGCACCCAACCGCTTGACGCTTGGTGCTGACCTTTAGGTCATGATCGGGCTAGAATGCCACCCCCTAAAAAGTGATGGCGGCGTTGCGCATGCGCATTCAGTTGAACGGTGAATCCTTTGAACTGCCCGACGGTGAAACCGTTGCGGCCCTGCTGACCCGTCTGGATCTGACCGGACGCCGCGTCGCGGTCGAACTCAATCTGGATATCGTCCCGCGCAGCCAGCATGCCGACACCACTTTGAACGACGGCGACAACGTCGAAGTCGTGCACGCGATCGGCGGCGGCTAGTCGCCAGGCCTGCATGGGCCGAGAATTCTGCAAGACCCTCACCCCAACAGAGGATTCCCCATGAGCATCGTTCGTAGCGACAAGCCTTTCGTTCTGGCCGGTCGTACTTACCAGTCGCGTTTGCTGGTCGGTACCGGCAAGTACCGTGACATGGAAGAAACCCGCCTGGCCATCGAAGCCTCGGGTGCCGAGATCGTCACCTTCGCCGTGCGCCGCACCAACCTGGGCCAGATCGAAGGCGAGCCGAACCTGCTCGAAGTGCTGTCGCCGGATCGCTACACCTTCCTGCCGAACACCGCCGGTTGCTACGACGCGGTCGAGGCCGTGCGCACCTGCCGCCTGGCCCGTGAACTGCTCGATGGCCACAACCTGGTGAAGCTGGAAGTGCTGGCCGACCAGAAAACCCTGTTTCCCAACGTGATCGAAACCCTCAAGGCCGCCGAAGTGCTGGTCAAGGAAGGCTTCGACGTGATGGTTTACACCAGCGACGACCCGATCATCGCCCGGCAACTGGCGGAAATCGGCTGCATCGCGGTGATGCCGCTGGCCGGTCTGATCGGTTCGGGCCTGGGGATCTGCAACCCGTACAACCTGCAGATCATCCTCGAAGAAGCCAAGATCCCGGTGCTGGTGGATGCCGGTGTCGGCACCGCTTCCGACGCCACCATCTCCATGGAGCTGGGCTGTGACGCGGTGCTGATGAACTCGGCCATCGCCCACGCCCAGCAGCCGATCATGATGGCCGAAGCCATGAAACACGCGATCGTCGCGGGCCGTCTGGCCTATCTCGCCGGCCGCATGCCGAAAAAACTCTATGCCAGCGCCTCTTCGCCGCTGGATGGTCTGATCAAGTAAGAGCTATTGATGACTGAATCGAACGACACGCCAATCCAGACGGAAGAAGGCGACGAGCGCCAACACCGCCGCATCAAGAGTTTTGTGATGCGCGCCGGGCGCATGACCGAAGGCCAGCAGCGCGGCCTGGATCAGGGCGCGCCGAAGTTCGTCCTGCCGCTGGCCGATGCGCCGGTGGATTACGACCAGGTGTTCGGCCGTTCCGCGCCGCGTTCGCTGGAGATCGGTTTCGGCATGGGCCACTCGCTGCTGGAAATGGCCGCCGCTGCGCCGGAACAGGATTTCATCGGTGTCGAGGTTCACCGTCCGGGTGTCGGCGCGCTGCTCAACGGCGTGCTGACTCAGGGCCTGACCAACCTGCGGGTCTACGATTGCGACGCGATCGAAGTGCTCAACCGCTGCATCGCCGACAACAGCCTCGATCGCCTGATGTTGTTCTTCCCGGATCCGTGGCACAAGAGCCGCCACCACAAGCGCCGCATCGTTCAGGCGTCCTTCGCTGAACTGGTGCGCAGCAAGCTGAAAGTCGGCGGCATTCTGCACATGGCCACCGACTGGGAGCCGTACGCCGAATACATGCTGGAAGTGATGAACGTCGCCCCGGGCTATCGCAACCTCGCCGAAGACGGCAAGTGCGTGCCACGCCCGGCCGAACGCCCGATCACCAAGTTCGAACGCCGCGGCGAACGTCTTGGGCATGGTGTGTGGGATCTGAAGTTCGAAAAGCAGTCGTAAGTACTGCGCAGTGATCGTTCCCACGTCGAGGCGTCGAACCGTCTGCGTGGGAATGCCTCGATGGACGCTCCGCGTCCGCTTCAGGGACGCAGAGCGTCCCGGGCTGCATTCCCACGCGGAGCGTGGGAACGAGCACGTTGGAGATCAGCGGCGGTCAGCGACCACGCCAATCAACACCAGTACCACCAACAACACCGGCGCCAGGCTGTAGTTGTTGAACTGGCTCAAGCCCTTCACCACCCAGGGTGTGGCGTAGATCAGCGCCGCGCCGCTGCCGATCAGACACAGCAGGGCCATCAGCGGCACGCGCAGGGCGCCGGCGATGCTGCCGAGGCGTTGTTCGACCCAGCCCTTGAAGTCGGCGCCGAAAAGCACCAGCAGACAGCCCACCAGGGCCAGAGCGATTTCCGAGAGGTTGCTGCGGCTCCAGCGGGACACGGTGGCGAGCAGGTCGAGAATCAAATCCATGTTTTTTCCTTAGGGCTGCCGTTGGGCGTTGGGCGTTGGGCTCAGCTCAGAAATTTCTGCAGCAAGTCGTTGAGGAACAGTTGTCCGCGCTCGGTGGCCGCCAGACGTGACGGTTCGACCTGCAACAGACCGCTTTGTTCGGCCTCGCGCCGGTGTTCGTCGAGGCTCTCCAGCGGCAGACCGGTGCGCTCCGGGTACAGGCGTGATTCGACGCCGGCGGTCAGGCGCAGGGCGTTCATCAGGAATTCGAACGGCATCTCGTCGTTGGTCAGGGCTTTCTCGCCGGCCTGGAAGCTTTTGGCCGGATTGAGGTAGTCCTTCGGCAAACGGGTCTTCCAGGTGCGCACGATGCGCCCGTCCGGATGGCTGAGCTTGCCGTGAGCGCCGGCGCCGATGCCGATGAAGTCGCCGAAGCTCCAGTAATTCAGGTTATGCCGCGCCGGGCGACCCGGTTGGGCATAGGCCGAAACTTCGTACTGCGCGTAACCGTGCTCGGCCAGTAGCGCCTGTCCGGCTTCTTGAATGTCCCACAGCGTGTCGTCTTCCGGCAGCACTGGCGGCTGGTTCCAGAACACGGTGTTCGGCTCCAGTGTCAGCTGATACCAGGAAATGTGCGTCGGCTTCAGGGCGATGGCCTGGCGCAGGTCGCTCAGAGCATCGTCCAGCGACTGGTCCGGCAAACCGTGCATCAAGTCGAGGTTGAAGTTATCGAACCCGGCCTGGCGCGCCATGCCGGCGGCGCGTACCGCTTCGTCGCCGTTGTGGATACGGCCGAGGGCCTTGAGCTTTTCCTGCTGGAAGCTCTGGATGCCGATCGACAGGCGATTGATCCCCAGTTTGCGGTAGGCGACGAACTTCTCTTGCTCGAAGGTCCCGGGGTTGGCTTCCAGGGTGATTTCGATGTCGTCGGCAAATGGAATGCGCTGTTTCACACCTTCCAGCAAGCGGCCAAGCGCTTCGGCGCTGAACAGGCTCGGCGTGCCGCCGCCAAAGAAGATCGAACCCAACTCGCGGCCATACACCGCGTGCAGATCCTGATCGAGGTCGGCGAGCATCGCGTCGACGTATTCCTGCTCCGGCAGCACCGGGCTGGCGGTGTGGGAGTTGAAGTCGCAATAGGGGCATTTGCGCACACACCACGGGATGTGGATGTACAGCGCCAGGGGCGGCAGCGTCGGCAACGGCGCCCGAGGCGAGGAGGCGGCGCCGCCGATAATGAGCGACGACGCGGAGGAACTATCGGTCATTTCAAGCCCAGACGCTGGCGCAGCAGATCCATTGCACGGGCGCGGTGGCTGATCTGGTTCTTGTCGCTCGGGCTCAGCTCGGCGCTGGACACGTTACGCTCCGGCACCCAGAACAGCGGGTCGTAGCCGAAACCGTGCTCGCCACTGGCGGCGGTCAGAATGCGCCCGTGCCACAGACCTTCGCAGAGGATCGGCAGTGGATCGTCGGCGTGACGCACCAGCGCCAGCACGCAGACGAACTGCGCGCCGCGCTCGGCTTCAGGCACGTCCTTCAAGGCGTCGAGCAGTTTGGCGTTGTTCGCCGCATCGCCCTTGCCGTCGGCGTAGCGCGCCGAGTAGATGCCCGGCGCACCGCCGAGGAAATCCACCGCCAGGCCCGAATCGTCGGCCAGCGCCGGCAGCCCGGAAATGCGCGCAGCATTGCGGGCCTTGAGGATCGCGTTCTCGACGAACGACAGACCGGTTTCTTCCGGCTCCACGCTGCTGAATTCGCCGATCGAGCGCAGTTGCACCGAGTCGCCGAGCATGGCCTGGAGTTCCTTGAGTTTGCCGGCGTTATGGCTGGCCAGTACGAGTTGCTTGAGATTGATCATTGGCCAGGGAAAAGCTCTTGGTTGAAATTGAGGGTGTTGATCTTGTCGCCGGTCTGCACCTTGATTTCAAAGGTGCGGGTTTCCTGCTGCTCCACCGGGTACTGGGCGATGTAGTAGATCGCGCCCTGTTCGGTGATCTGGCGGAAAGTCAGCGGCACGCTCTGGCTGGTCAGGTCCTTGACGGTGCCGGTGACCTGGGCGATCAGCGGCTTGCCGTCCTTGATCACCGAGACATTGATCACACCCTGGTTCTTGCTGCGGATCAGCTCGGCAGCCTTGGCGATGTCCGGCGTCAGGAAGGTCGAGTTGAAGGTGTTGTAATGCACGGTGACATCACCGAACACTTCCTTGCGTTCGCCCTTGATGGCATCGGCGGCCACGGCCGACAGGCTCAGGCAGGCGGCCAATAGCGCGGTAATCAAGCGTCCCATGTTCGTTCTCCTCGCAATGTCGTGGTTCAGACCGCGATTCTGTGATCCGCAAGCCCCGGGCTGCTGACGCGGTAGATACCGATCTCACCTAACAGATTAGGCCATAGCTTACTGGCCCACCCGTGGCGGTGCTGTTGATCCACGGCAAGCCGATCAATGACCTTCGCCTCACGTTCGCGACAAAGTTCTTCAAAGTCTTCGAAGGTGCAGAAGTGGATGTTCGGCGTGTTGTACCAGGTGTACGGCAGGAATTCCGACACCGGCATCCGGCCCTTGCTCGCCAGGTACCAGCGGCAGCGCCAGTGACCGAAGTTGGGGAAGGTGATGATGCACTGGCGACCGACCCGCAGCATTTCGTCGAGGATCTTGTCCGGGTAATGCACGGCTTGCAGGGCCTGGGTCATCACCACGATGTCGAAGCTGTTGCTGGCGAAGTTGCCCAGGCCCTTGTCCAGGTCCTGCTCGATGACGTTGATGCCCTTGGCCACGCACTCGGCGATGTTGTCCGGGTCGTTTTCCAGGCCATAGCCGGTGACCTGCTTGTGGTCGCGCAGCCAGGTCAGCAACTCGCCGTCACCGCAACCGAGGTCGAGCACGCGGCTGCCGGCGGGGATCCATTCCTGGATGATTTCCAGATCAGCTCTCATGGCTTTCTCACAACGTAATGCGGTTCATGTAATTGCCGAACGCCTGCAAATAACGCGGGATCGGAATCAGGAAGGCGTCGTGGCCTTGCGGCGCGTCGATTTCCAGGTAGCTGACGTCCTTGCGCGCGGCCATTAGCGCATCCACCAGTTCCCGCGAGCGGGCCGGGGAGAAGCGCCAGTCGGTGGTGAACGACATCACGCAGAACCTGGCTTTTGCACCTTCGAAGGTTTTCGCCAGGTTATCGTTGAAGTTCGCTGCCGGATCGAAGTAGTCCAGCGCCTTGGTCATCAACAGATAGGTGTTGGCATCGAAGCGCCCGGAGAACTCTTCGCCCTGATAGCGCAGGTAGCTTTCGACCTGGAACTCGACGCTGTGGAAGTCGTAGTTGAGCTTTTCGCTCTTCAGGCCACGGCCGAATTTCTCGCCCATGGAGTCGTCGGACAGGTAGGTGATGTGCCCGACCATCCGCGCCAGCATCAGGCCGCGCTTGGGGATCACGCCGTGTTCCTGGAACGAGCCGCCGTGGAATTCCGGGTCGGTGAGGATCGCCTGGCGCGCCACTTCGTTGAAGGCGATGTTCTGCGCCGACAGCTTGGGGGCCGAGGCGATGGCCAGGCAGTGGCGCACGCGATCCGGATACGTGATGGTCCATTGCAGCGCCTGCATGCCGCCGAGGCTGCCACCGATCACCGCGGCCCACTGGCTGATGCCGAGCAGGTCAGCCAGACGTGCCTGGCTGTGCACCCAGTCTTCCACGGTCAGTACCGGGAAGTCGGCGCCGAACGGCTTGCCGGTTTCCGGATTGAGGCTGCTCGGGCCGGTGGAGCCGTTGCAACCGCCGAGGTTGTTCAGGCTGACCACGAAGAACTTGTTGGTGTCGATCGGCTTGCCGGGGCCGATGCAGCTGTCCCACCAACCGGGCTTGCGGTCGTCGACGCTGTGGTAACCCGCAGCGTGGTGGTGGCCGGACAGGGCGTGGCAGATCAGCACGGCGTTGCTCGCTTGCGCGTTCAGCGTGCCGTAGGTTTCGTAGATCAGGTCATAATCGGCCAGCGAACGGCCGCAGGCCAGGGCCAGCGGTTCGCTGAAGTGCGCCGTTTGCGGCGTCACCAGACCAACAGAATCGGGGGGAAAGGCAGCTGGCATCGACCCTGCTCTCGTTGAAATGAGGCGTAAGTCTAAAGACCGGTGGGGTTAGCGGCAAGCAACGATCAGGCCTGATTTGCGCTCGTTCCCACGCTCCGCGTGGGAACGCCTCATTGGACGCTCCGCGTCCGCTTCGGCGGGGGACGCGGAGCGTCCCGGGATGCATTCCCACGCGGACGGTTCGACGCCTCGACGTGGGAACGATCAGCTGACTAGTCCGGGCAGATCCGGCAACTTCTTCGGCGAGCAGATCTTCACCCGCTTCTGCCGGTTCAACTCACCGCTGAGCAAACTGACCTGGCTCTTGGAAACCCCAAAAGCCTTGGCCAGAAATCCCATCAGATAAGCATTGGCCTTGCCCTCGACCGGCGGCGCCGTCAGGCGGATCTTCAGGCGATCGCCGTGCAGCCCGCAGAAGTCATCGCTGCGGGCGGCCGGTTGCAGGTGACACTCCAGAATCAGGTCGTCACCGTCCCAGCGAAACCAGCTCACATCAGCAGGCGCAGGATTTCCGGCATCATCGTCATCGCCGCGAGGTTGTTGATCACCAGCATGTCGATCAGCTTCAGCACGAGGAAGGCGAAGATCGGCGACAGGTCCAGACCGCCGAGGTTCGGCAGGATGCGGCGGAACGGCGCAAGGGCCGGCTCACAGATCTGGTTCACCAGCTCGGCGCCCGGATTGTGGCTGCCCGGTGCGACCCAGGACAGGATGATGCTGATGATCATGGCCCAGAAGAAAATCTTCAGGAACAGCGCCGTTACGCCGATCAGCGACCAGATCAGCAGTTGCAGCGGGTTGCCGGTGGTGCCGTAGGTCAGCAGCAGGGTCAGCGCCATCAGCGCCAGTTGCACGAGGATCGCCAGCACCAGCGACGACATGTCGAGGCCGAACAGGCTCGGGATGATCCGGCGCAGTGGCTTGAGCAGCGGCTGGGTGGCCTTGACCACGAACTGGCACAGCGGGTTGTAGAAGTTCGCCCGCACCAGTTGCAGGACGAAGCGCAGCAGCACGATCAGCAGGTACAGGCTGCCGAGGGTTTGCAGCACGTAGACCGCTGCGGTATTCAATCCAATCATGTAAGGCTCCTTATTTGCCCAGTTGTTCGGCCATTTCGGCCGAGCGGTGCGCGGCGGCGCCGAGTGCTTTTTCCACCAGGGCTTCGAAGCCGCTGGCCTGGAACGATTTGATCGCAGCTTCCGTGGTGCCGGCCGGCGAGGTCACGCGGCGGCGCAGTTCGGCCGCGTCGACGTCGCTGGACACCGCCATGTGCGCGGCGCCCAGCGCGGTCTGCAAGGTCAGTTGCTCGGCGGTTTCCTTCGGCAGGCCGAGTTTGACGCCGGCGGCGGTCATGGCTTCGATCAGCAGGAAGAAGTACGCCGGGCCGGAACCGGAAACGGCGGTGACCGCGTCCAGTTGCTGCTCTTCGTTCAGCCACAGGGCGATGCCCACGGCGGACAGCAGTTCTTCAGCCTGTTGGCGTTGTTCGGTGCTCACTGCGCCGGTGGCGTACAGGCCGCTCACGCCCTGACGCAGCAGTGCCGGGGTGTTCGGCATGCAGCGCACGATCGGCTGCTCACCCAGCCATGCAGTCATGCTGGCGCAGGTGATGCCAGCGGCAATGGAGACCACCAGTTGATTCGGTTTCAGGCTCGGGCGAATCGCTTCGCACACAAGCTTCATGGCTTGTGGCTTGACCGCCAGCACGACAACGTCAGCGCCGTCGATGGCCTGGGCGTTGTCGGCGAAGGTTTCGATGCCGTGTTCGGCGCTGACTTTGGCGCGGGTTTCTTCGCCCGGATCGCTGGCGCGAATCCGTGCAGCTTCCAGACCCTTGGCCCGCAGGCCGCCGATCAGGCTGGCGGCCATGTTGCCGGCACCGATAAAGGCAATACGTGTGTTGCTCATGTCAGGTCCTTATCTGGAAATGCTCAAGATTGGGAATAGTCGCGGGCGCCGAACAGGGCCGTACCGATACGGACCCAGGTCGCGCCCTGGGCAATGGCCGACTCGAGGTCGTGGCTCATGCCCATGGAAAGTGTGTCGAGCGGCAGATCGAGGCTGGCCTGCAACTTCTGAACGGCAGCGAATGCAGCGTCTTGCTCGGCGCGATCTTCGGTCGGCTCGGGAATTGCCATCAACCCGCGCAGCTTCAGGCGCGGCAGGGCGCTGATGGCCTGGGCCAGGGCCGGCAGGTCTTGCGGCGTGCAGCCGGACTTGCTGGCTTCACCGCTGACGTTGACCTGAATGCAGATGTTCAGTGGCGGCAGATCCGCCGGGCGTTGTTCGGACAGGCGTTGGGCGATTTTCAAGCGATCCACGGAGTGCACCCAGGCGAAATGCTCGGCAATCGAGCGGGTCTTGTTCGACTGAATGGGGCCGATGAAGTGCCAGATCAAGGGCAGGTCGGCCAGTTCGAGCTGCTTGCCCAAGGCCTCTTGCAGGTAGTTCTCGCCAAAGTCGCGCAGGCCGGCGGCGTACGCTTCGCGCAGGGCTTGTGCCGGTTTGGTCTTGCTCACGGCCAGTAGCTGGACGCTGTTTTCATCGCGTCCGGCGGCAGCGGTGGCGGCATGAATACGCGAACTAACCTGGAGAATGTTGTCTGCTATCGTGGACATCAAGAGGCGCCAGCGGTCTGAAGGTTCGCGGCATTCTACTGGAATTGAGGGACGCTATGGATATCACTGAACTGCTGGCCTTCAGCGCCAAACAGGGCGCTTCCGACCTGCACCTGTCGGCCGGTCTGCCGCCGATGATCCGCGTGGATGGCGATGTGCGGCGGATCAATCTGCCGGCGCTGGACCACAAGCAGGTGCACGAGCTGATCTACGACATCATGAACGACACCCAGCGGGTGGACTTCGAGAAACATCTGGAAACCGACTTTTCCTTCGAAGTCCCCGGCGTGGCGCGCTTCCGGGTCAACGCCTTCAACCAGAACCGGGGCGCCGGGGCGGTTTTCCGGACCATCCCGTCAAAAGTGCTGACCATGGAAGACCTGGCCATGGGCGACGTCTTTCGCAAGATCACCGATGCGCCGCGCGGGCTGGTGCTGGTGACCGGACCGACCGGCTCCGGCAAGTCCACGACATTGGCGGCGATGATCGATTACCTCAACACCCATCGTCATCACCATATCCTGACCATTGAAGATCCGATCGAATTTGTCCACGAATCGCGTAAATGCCTGATCAATCAGCGCGAAGTCCATCGTGATACCCGCAGTTTCGCCACCGCATTGCGCTCAGCGCTGCGCGAAGACCCGGATGTGATCCTAGTGGGCGAGATGCGCGATCTGGAAACCATCCGCCTGGCGCTCACCGCGGCCGAGACCGGGCACCTGGTGTTCGGCACCTTGCACACCACGTCGGCAGCCAAGACCATCGACCGGGTGGTGGATGTGTTCCCCGGGGACGAAAAATCCATGGTGCGCTCGATGCTGTCGGAGTCGTTGCTGGCGGTAGTCTCGCAGACGCTGATCAAGAAGATCGGCGGCGGTCGGGTGGCGGCGCACGAGATCATGCTGGGCACGTCGGCGATCCGTAACCTGATCCGCGAGGACAAGGTGGCGCAGATGTATTCGGCGATACAGACCGGTGGCTCGCTGGGAATGCAGACACTCGACATGTGCCTGAAGGATCTGGTGACCAAAGGCTTGATCAGCCGCGAACATGCGCGGGAGAAAGCGCGCACGCCAGATAACTTCTAGGCAAAAAAAATCGCAGCCCGTGGGCTGCGATTTTTCGTTCTGATCGTTCCCACGCTCTGCGTGGGAATGCAGCCCGGGACGCTCCGCGTCCCAAAGCGGACGCAGAGCGTGCGGACAAGCTAGCTTCAGCGCTGAACGACGCGCATTTGCCCCTGTTCCTTCGGCAATACGCGCTTGGCCACCACGTAATGCTTTTCCCAGTACGGCTTGTTCAGTGTGTCGATGCTCACCGCTTTGCCGCGCCGTGGTGCATGGATGAAACGGTCGTTGCCCAGGTAGATGGCGACGTGATTGACCCGACGGCTCTTGATGTTGAAGAAAATCAGGTCGCCCGGCTTCAGGTCCTTGCGTTCGACTTTCTCGCCGTGACCGCTGGCCATGGCGTTCGAGGTGCGTGGCAGGTCGAACGTGGCGTCGTTGAACGCGTATTTCACCAGACCGCTGCAGTCGAAGCCTTTACTCGGGCTGCTGCCGCCCCAACGGTAAGGCGTACCGAGGACGTTTACCGCGCGACTGAGGACATTGCTGCTTTCCTTGGTCGCCATCGGTGGCACCAGCTTGCTGCGGCCGGTGCTGCTCAGCGTGGTGTGTTTGACCTGTTTGCCTTTGTTCGAAGGAGCAGAGGCATGGGATTTAGGGGTGAAACCGTTAACGTTGGGAAGACGTTGCTCACGATTGGTGGCGTGGGCGGCCAGTGGCATTAATAGGCAAATAGTTAGCCATGTCTTGAAAAATGGACGCATTAGGCAGGGCTCTTGATGTGTTAGCGCGCAACTTTATAACAGCTTTTTTGTCACTTCCGAGGCCGTTGGTCGATTCAATCCGATGCCAACGGAACCAAATAAGCGGCAAAAAGACGCAATTGTCGGACAGAAGTCCGGTGCTATAAGGCTTTGACGGGACACACGGTAGCATTTGCCATACGTCGGCTACCTGTAAAAAAGTCACAAAGAATTAAAGAATATTTATCTATCGCGTGTATCGAGGTCTTAATGAACGGCTATCAGCTGCCCCGTGTGAAGGAAAAAGACACCCACAGCAAGGTGATCGGTTACCTGTTGTGGATTTTCGGTTTCACAGGCTCCCACCGCTTCTATTACGGCAAGCCGGTGACCGGCACGATCTGGTTTTTCACTTTCGGGTTGCTGGGGATCGGCTGGCTGATCGACGTGTTCCTGATCCCGGCGATGGATCGCGAAGCCGACCTGCGTTTCGCCGCGGGTCCTATCGAGTACAACGTGGCGTGGATTCTGCTGACCTTCCTCGGCGCGCTCGGCGTGCACCGGATGTATCAGGGCAAGTGGATCAGCGGGGTGGTGTACCTGCTGACCGGCGGGTTGTTCTTTCTTGGGGTGCTGTATGACTTCTGGACGCTGAACGATCAGGTGTCGGTGCGTAATGCCGAAGGGCGGGGCGCATTTCAGTAAGTGATGGCGAGGGAGCTGGCTCCCTCGCCATTTTTTTTACGCCTGGTGACTGATCCGGCCATCCACCAAGGTGTAACGCACCACACCCGGCAGGCTATGGCCGAGGAACGGGCAGTTCTCGCCTTTCGACAGCCAGGTTTCGCCGGCAACGGTCGAGGCCTTCGGATCGAACAGCACGATATCCGCCGCACCCCCCACCGCCAGTTTGCCCGCCGGCAGGCGCAGGGCCTCGGCCGGGCCGGCGCTCAGGCGGGCCAGCAGGGTCGGCAAGTCCAGCAGACCATCCTCGACCAGGGTCATCGCCAGCGGCAGCAACAGCTCGACGCTGCTGATGCCCGGTTCGGTCGCGCCGAACGGTGCCAGTTTGGCATCGCGTTCATGGGGCTGGTGATGGCTGGAAATCGCCGAAACCACGCCGGACTTCACCGCTTCACGCAGACCATCGCGGTCGGCGCGGGTGCGCAGCGGCGGTTGCACGTGATACAGGCTGCTGAAGTCGATCAGCGCTTCGTCCGTCAGGATCAGCTGATACAGGGCGACATCCGCCGTGACTTTCAGACCACGGGCCTGGGCCTGAGCGATCAGGGCCACGCCGCGAGCGCTGGTCAGTTGGCTGAAGTGCGCACGCACGCCGGTTTGCTCGACCAGCAACAGATCACGGGCCAGGGCCACGGTTTCAGCGGTTTCCGGGATGCCTGGCAGGCCGAGGAAGCTGGCGGTGGCGCCTTCGTGGGCCAGGCCGCCGTCGGCGAGGTCGTGATCCTGCGAGTTGAAGATCACCGTCAGGTCGAAGGTCGCCGCGTAATCCAGCGCCCGGCACAGGGTGCGGGTGTTGCGGAAGCTTTCGAGGCCGTTGCCGAACGCTACGCAACCGGCGTCACGCAGGGCAACCAGTTCTGCGAGCTGTTCGCCATCCAGACCTTTGCTCAGC
Organism: Pseudomonas sp. B34(2017); assembly: GCF_002112915.1. Taxonomy (NCBI): domain Bacteria; kingdom Pseudomonadati; phylum Pseudomonadota; class Gammaproteobacteria; order Pseudomonadales; family Pseudomonadaceae; genus Pseudomonas; species Pseudomonas sp. B34(2017). Next base: position 546,212 of record NZ_NEJA01000003.1, read on the forward strand.
GCGCCGATCGGGAACACCTTGGTGTTGCCGGCCTCGCGGGCGCGGTCGAGGATCAGTTCGGCCACGGCGGAGGTGTCGAGTACCGGTTTGGTTTTCGGCGGGCAGCACAGGCTGGTTACGCCACCGGCCGCCGCAGCGCGGGTTTCGCTGGCGATGGTGCCTTTGCGACTGTAGCCCGGCTCGCGCAGGGCGACGTTGAGGTCGACCAGCCCCGGAGCGGCCACCAGGCCTTGGGCGTCGATGGTTTCGACGGCGGTGAAACCGGCCGGTGCCGCGCCGAGGGCGACGATCTTGCAGGCTTCAACATGAATATCGGTGATTTGATCCAGGCCGCTGCTTGGATCGATGACGCGGGCGCCGAGAATGCTGAGCTTCACTGGGCGTTCTCCTGCTCGAATTGACGTTGCGCCGTTTGCCCGCTCATGGCCATGGACAGCACGGCCATACGGATTGCGATGCCGTAGGTGACTTGATTGAGGATCACCGAGTGCGGGCCGTCGGCCACCGCCGACTCGATCTCCACGCCACGGTTGATCGGTCCCGGGTGCATGACGATGCAATCGGGCTTGGCGCCGGCCAGGCGCGCGGTGGTCAGGCCGAAGAGGCGGTAGAACTCGCCTTCGCTCGGTAGCAGGCCGCCGGTCATGCGCTCACGCTGCAGACGCAGCATGATCACCACGTCGACGTCTTTCAGGCCTTCGGTCATGTCGGTGTAGACCTTCACGCCGTACTGCTCGATGCCGATCGGCAGCAGGGTTTTCGGCGCGATCACGCGGATGTCCGGGCAACCGAGGGTCTTCAGGGCGAGCATGTTCGAGCGCGCCACCCGCGAGTGCAGGATGTCGCCGACGATGGCCACCGAGAGGTTCTCGAAGCCGCCCTTGTGGCGGCGGATGGTCAGCATGTCGAGCATGCCCTGGGTCGGGTGGGCGTGCCGGCCGTCGCCGCCGTTGATGATCGCCACTTGCGGGCAGACATGTTCGGCGATGAAGTGCGCAGCGCCGGAGTCACCGTGGCGCACGACGAACATGTCGGCGGCCATGGCCTCAAGGTTGCGCAGGGTATCGAGCAGGGTTTCGCCCTTGCTGGCCGACGAGGTCGACACGTTCAGGGTGATCACGTCCGCCGACAGCCGCTGGGCCGCGAGTTCGAAGGTGGTGCGGGTGCGGGTCGAGTTTTCGAAGAACACGTTGCACACGGTCTTGCCGCGCAGCAACGGGACCTTCTTCACGGCCCGGGCACCGACTTCGAGGAACGAGTCGGCGGTGTCGAGGATTTCCGTCAGCAACTCGCGGCGCAGGCCGTCGAGCGAGAGGAAGTGGCGCAGCTGGCCCTGATCATTGAGCTGCAGCGGGCGCTTGGTATCTAGAGGCGTCATCGCGAGGGGGACTCTCAATAGGGCGGATTAAAGGGCAAGGTCTTGCAGTTCGAGGGCCAGCTCCGGCCCGGACAGCTTGACCCGCTCGTGGGCGGCCAGCGACAGCGTCGCGCCGACCACGTTGGGGCGGATCGGCAATTCGCCGGCGTCCAGGTCCAGCAGGCAGACCAGCGTCACGCTGGCCGGGCGGCCGTAGTCGAACAGTTCGTTCATGGCGGCGCGGATGGTCCGGCCGCTCATCAGTACGTCGTCGATCAGCACCAGATGCTGGCCTTCGATTTCGAAGGGCAGGGCGGACGGACGCACTTGCGGGTGCAGGCCGTTCTGGCTGAAGTCGTCGCGGTAGAAGGAAACATCCAGCGTGCCCAATGGCGCATCGCTGCCCAGCTCTTTGAGCAGGGCCTGGGCGACCCAGACGCCGCCGGTGCGGATGCCGATGTAACGCGGTTCGCTGATATCACGCTGGGCAAGGTGCGCCTTGAGGCGGGTCGCCATCTGGCTGATCAGATCGGCGGGATTGGGCAGGCTCATGGTTGCTCCTTCTCGGGGTCGAGCCGGTTCTCGCGAACCGGGGCTCGGGTTGTAACCAAAAGAAAAGCGCCGTAGCGCTTGTCAGGATTCAAATAGTGCGGTGTTTTCGTCGAGCCAGCCTTGCAGCAGCAGGGCGGCGGCGATGGCGTCCACCGGGTTGTCGCGGTAGCTGCCTTTCTGTCCGCCGCGCACCAGTCGCTCGCCCTTGGCTTCGAAGGTCGTCAGGCGTTCATCGTGGGTATAGAAAGGCAGGTTGAAGCGGCCGTTGAGGCGGCGGGCGAATTTCTCGGCGCGGGCGCACATCTCGCTTGGGGTGCCGTCCATGTTCAGCGGCAGGCCGACCACCACGGCGTCGGGTTTCCATTCCTTTATCAGGGCTTCGACCTGATTCCAGTCCGGCACACCGTTTTGCGCCTTCAAGGTGCACAGTTCGCGGGCCTGGCCGGTAATCACCTGGCCGACCGCTACGCCGATCTGTTTGGTGCCGTAGTCGAAGCCGAGGATCAGGCGCAGGGCCATCAGGCGTGTCCTGCCTGGCTGGTCAGCAGGCTGAGGTTGATCCCCAAGTGCTTGGCCGCTGCTTCCAGGCGCAGTTCACTGCTGGTGTTGAACAGGATGTCGGCGTCGTACGGACAGGTCAGCCAGGCATTGTCGGCCAACTCGGCCTCCAGCTGACCGGCTTCCCAACCGGCATAACCGAGGGTGATCACGCTTTTGGCCGGGCCCACGCCGTCGGCGATGGCGAACAGCACGTCCTGCGAGGTGGACAGGGCCAGATCGCCTTCCAGCTCGACAGTCGCCTGGAACGTCTTGCCCGCCGGGTGCAGGACAAAACCGCGATCGGTCTGCACCGGGCCGCCGATGAAGATCGGCACATGCTGGCACAGCGCTGGCGGGTCGATGTCAGGGCGCAGTTGTTCGAGGATGTCGGCCAGATTCAGCTCTTGCGGTCGGTTGACCACCAGCCCCATGGCGCCATTGGCCGTGTGCTCGACGATGTAGGTCAAGGTGTGGGCAAAGTTCGGGTCGGCCATGTGTGGCATGGCGATCAGGAAGTGATGCTTGAGGTAGCTGGGGCTGACGTTTTTCATGTGCGCTAGTGTGGCGTTCGGGGGGCGAACTGACAAGCTGGAGCGGGCAAAAGATCGACTCAGTTACTGGACAGCCGGTCACCCCGGGCGAATTTCCAGGTGCGGATGATTTCCAGCCGGTCGATGTCCGACAGGTCCCCCGTAAACGGTGCAAACGGTGCCGCCAGGCGCACGATGCGCTGTGCTGCCTGATCCAGCAGCGGCTGGCCGGAAGACTCCAGCACCAGCACTTCGTACAGCGAGCCATCGCGGTTGATCGACACCATCAGGCGCAGATTGCCGTAGATCTGCTTGCGCCGGGCTTCATCGGGGTAATTGAGGTTGCCGATGCGCTCGACCTTCTTGCGCCATTCATCCTTGTACCAGGCGCCCTTGTCGCGCATGGTCGACGCGGCGCTGAGGCGGTGGATACGCGGGCGCTTGGCGTACAGCTGTTGTTCGTTGGCCAGTTCGGCTTCAAGGCTGGCGATGTCGCTGGAGAGCTGCGAGCTGTCGAAGGTCGGGGCGTCGACCTTCGGTTTGGTCTCGGTCCTGTCTTCTTCTTTCTTGGTCGGCGCCTTTTTCGGTTTCGGCGCGACGGTGGTCACCGCCGCTTTCGGTGCGGCTTCCTGCACCTCCGGCTTGGCGGCCGGTGGCGGGGTGACTTTCTTGACTTCGTTTGCCTGGAACGGCGCGACCTCGGTGGTCTTGGGGATCGCCTTCTTGTCGAGGGTGCCGCTGCCTTCCTGGTTTTCCTGGGCGAGGAAATCAGCCTTCGCCGGCTTCTTTTCGCTCTTGAAGGTAGCGAGGGTGATTTCCAGGGTTTTGCTGATCTGCTTGGGCTCGACCATGGTGAAACCCACGCCGAGCAACAGCGCCAGATGGATCAGCGCCGCGAGAAACAGGGTAAATCCGAGGCGATCGACCGGGCGCACGCCTTTATGGGCGAGTTCAGCGGGCAGATCGGACGGAAGTGTCATTCGAGAAAAACCAACATCGCGTTTTTACGGGCTCGGCATGATAACGCAATGTTGGTTTTTAGCTGCAAGCTTGAAGTCTCAAGCGACAAGCTGCACACCACTGGCTTTAAGCTTGCGGCTTGCGGCTCGACGCTTGCAGCTTGCCTTCGATCGCATCCATCAGCATCCCGCCGATGTCGGTGCCGAAGGCATTGTCGATTTCGCGGATGCAGGTCGGGCTGGTGACGTTGATTTCGGTCAGGTGCTCGCCGATCACGTCCAGGCCGACGAACAGCAGGCCTTTTTCGCGCAAGGTCGGGCCGACCTGGGCCGCGATCCAGCGATCCTTGTCGGTCAGCGGACGGGCTTCGCCACGACCGCCGGCCGCGAGGTTGCCACGGGTTTCGCCTTGGGCCGGAATCCGCGCCAGGCAGTAATCCACCGGCTCGCCGTCGATCATCAGGATGCGCTTGTCGCCGTCCTTGATCGCCGGCAGGTAGGCCTGGCCCATGATCTGCTGGGCGCCGAGGGCGGTCAGGGTTTCCAGAATTACCGACAGGTTCGGGTCGCCGGCGCGGTGACGGAAGATCGAAGTACCGCCCATGCCGTCCAGCGGCTTGAGGATCACGTCGCCATGTTTGGCGGCAAATTCACGCAGCACGTCGGCGCGGCGGCTGACCACGGTCGGCGGCGTGCACTGCGGGAACAGCGTGGCGAACAGTTTTTCATTGCAGTCGCGCAGGCTCTGCGGCTTGTTGACCACCAGCACCCCGGCAGACTCGGCCTGTTCGAGCAGGTAGGTGGAGTAGACGAACTCCATGTCGAACGGCGGATCCTTGCGCATCAGGATCACGTTCAGGTCGCTGAGCAGCGAATCCTGTTCGGCGCCCAGTTCGAACCATTTTTCCGGGTTGGCGAAGACTTTCAGCGGCTTCATCCGCGCCCGTGCCTGGCCTTCACCCTGATAAAGGTCTTTCTGTTCCATATAGAACAGTTCCCAGCCGCGCTTCTGCGCCGCCAGCAGCATGGCCAGCGAGCTATCCTTCTTATAGGAAATGCTGGCGATAGGGTCCATGACAATCCCGACGCGAACGCTCATTGGGTTTTCCTCGAAAATTGGCTACCGGATCGGTATGAAAAAAGTGCCGCCAGAGTGGCGCCGGGCGGGTTTTCGGTCAAGGAAAAACCCGTCGATAGATTGGATCAGGAGACTGTGCTAAAAAGGCTGCCATGTCGTGCTGGCCCTTGAACATCAAGGGTTTCCAGCCATCAGTCATCGCAAAACGGACAAATTGATTCGCAAAGGCGACGGTAGAGCCCCCTTATGGAACAGCAGTCCAGCGCCTTGAAGGTCATGGTGATCGACGACTCGAAAACGATTCGTCGCACCGCCGAGACCCTGTTGAAAAATGCAGGGTGCGAAGTCATCACCGCGATCGACGGTTTTGACGCCCTGGCGAAGATCGCCGACCACCATCCCGGGATCATCTTTGTCGACATCATGATGCCGCGTCTGGATGGTTATCAGACCTGCGCTTTAATCAAGAACAACAACGCGTTCAAGGGCACGCCGGTGATCATGCTGTCGTCCCGGGACGGGCTGTTCGACAAGGCCAAGGGGCGGATTGTCGGTTCCGATCAATTTTTGACCAAGCCTTTCAGCAAGGAAGAACTGCTCGACGCGATTTCGGCCCATGTTCCGGGCTTCGCTGCCGCTTTGCCGCAGTAAGACACGCACAGAGACGCTCGGCCAGCGGGCCCGGTGTCGACAAGAAAAATGGGGAAGACCATGGCACGTATCCTGATCGTCGACGATTCGCCGACCGAAATGTACAAACTCACCGGCATGCTGGAAAAGCACGGGCACGAAGTGCTGAAAGCCGAAAACGGCGCCGACGGCGTGGCCCTGGCCCGTCAGGAAAAACCCGACGCGGTGTTGATGGATATCGTCATGCCCGGCCTCAACGGCTTCCAGGCCACCCGTCAGTTGACCAAGGATGCGGAAACCAGCCACATCCCGGTGATCATCATCACCACCAAGGATCAGGAGACCGACAAGGTCTGGGGCACCCGCCAGGGCGCCAGGGACTACCTGACCAAACCGGTCGATGAAGACACGCTGATCAAGACCCTGAACAACGTGCTGGCCGGTTGATCGCGCCGTCATGAGCGAATCGCTGACCGCGTTCGAACTGTTGTGGCAGATCGACCAGTGCTGTCGCCTGCTGGCGGCGGACCTGCCATCCCAACCGGCGCGCCAGGATCGCTGGAGCGGCATCGGCTTTCGTCTGGGCGAGCACTGGTACGTCACGCCGATGGGCGAAGTCAGCGAAGTGCTGCCCGAACTGCGTGTCACGCAGTTGCCGGGCGTCAAACCGTGGGTCAAGGGCGTGGCCAACCTGCGCGGACGGCTGCTGCCGGTCATGGACCTGTGCGGCTTTTTCGGCCATGAACTGTCACCGATGCGCAAGCAGCGGCGGGTATTGGTGGTAGAGCATCAGGACGTGTTTGCCGGGTTGCTGGTCGATGAAGTCTTCGGCCTGCAGCACTTCGAGCAGGACAGTTTCGAATCCGTCTCGATCAGTAAACGGCAGGGCTCCAAAGGCGAGTTCATCAAGGGCTATTTCCGGCGCGAGCAGAACTGGCGGGTGTTCAGCCTGTTTGCGCTGGCGCAGTCACCGAGTTTCATGCACGTCGCGGTTTAACAGGCGAGGACCGATGATCAAAGCAAAAACAGGCAAGCCCGCAGAAGGCTCGCGCAGCCGCTCGCAGATCATCGTGCTGTTCATCGCACTGATCGTGTTCATCATGCTGCTGTTCGCCAACTTCGCTTACCTCAACACCCAGGCCAACTACGACAAGCAGTACATCGGCCACGCCGGCGAGCTGCGGGTGCTGTCGCAGCGGATCGCCAAAAACGCCACCGAGGCTGCCGCCGGCAAAGCCGCCGCGTTCAAGCTGCTCAGCGATGCGCGCAATGATTTTGCTCAGCGCTGGGGTTACCTCAAGAAGGGCGACCCGAGCACCGGCCTGCCGCCGGCGCCATCCGTCGTGCGCCCGGAAATGCGCGCCGTGCAGCTGGACTGGGAACGCCTGCTGAAAAACACCGACGCGATTCTCTCCAGCGAACAGACCGTGCTGTCCCTGCATCAAGTGGCCGCGACTCTGGCCGAAACCGTGCCGCAGTTGCAGATCGAATACGAGAAGGTCGTGGAAATCCTCCTGCAACGGGGTGCGCCGGCGGCGCAGGTGGCGATGGCCCAGCGTCAGTCGCTGCTGGCCGAACGGATTCTCGGTGCGGTGAACACCGTACTCTCGGGCGATGAAAACTCCCAGCAGGCTGCCGACGCGTTCGGTCGCGATGCCGCACGCTTCGGCCAGGTGCTCAACGGCATGTTGCAAGGCAACCCGGCGCTGAAAGTCAGCCAGGTCGAAGACCGCGATGCCCGCGCTCGCTTGAGCGAGATTTCCGAGCTGTTCCAGTTCGTCTCGGGTTCCGTGGATGAAATCCTCGAAACCTCGCCGGAGCTGTTCAAGGTCCGTGAGTCGGCCACCAATATCTTCAGCCTGTCGCAGACCCTGCTCGACGAAGCCTCGCACCTGGCCAGCCGTTTCGAAAACCTTGCCGGCGGGCGCAACACCGACACCATCGGCGGCTACGTACTGGGCCTGCTGGCGCTGGCCTCGATCATCCTGATCGGCCTGGTCATGGTCCGGGAAACCAACCGCCAGTTGCGCGAGACCGCAGAAAAGAACGAACGCAACCAGAACGCGATCATGCGCCTGCTCGACGAGATCGAAGACCTCGCCGACGGCGACCTGACCGTGACCGCCTCGGTGACCGAAGACTTCACCGGGACCATCGCCGATTCGATCAACTATTCCGTCGACCAGTTGCGCGATCTGGTCGCCACCATCAACCTCACCGCCGGCCAGGTCGCCGCTGCGGTGCAGGAAACCCAGGCCACCGCCATGCATCTGGCTCAGGCCTCGGAGCATCAGGCCCAGCAGATTTCCGAAGCCTCGACCGCGATCAGCGACATGGCCCAGTCCATCGATCAGGTATCGGCCAACGCCGCCGAATCCTCGGCGGTGGCCGAGCGTTCGGTGGAGATCGCCAACAAGGGCAACGAGGTGGTGCACAACACCATCCACGGTATGGACAACATTCGCGAACAGATCCAGGACACCGCCAAGCGCATCAAGCGCCTGGGCGAGTCGTCCCAGGAAATCGGCGACATCGTCAGCCTGATCGATGACATTGCCGACCAGACCAACATCCTCGCCCTCAACGCGGCAATTCAGGCGTCGATGGCCGGTGATGCCGGGCGCGGTTTTGCCGTGGTGGCCGACGAAGTGCAGCGGCTGGCCGAGCGCTCCTCCGCCGCGACCCGACAGATCGAAACGCTGGTGCGGGCGATCCAGACCGACACCAACGAAGCCGTGATTTCCATGGAGCAGACCACCACCGAAGTGGTGCGCGGCGCGCGGCTGGCGCAGGATGCCGGTGTGGCCCTGGAAGAAATCGAAGGCGTGTCCAAGACCCTCGCGGCGCTGATCCAGAGCATTTCCAACGCGGCGCAGCAGCAAACGTCTTCGGCCGGGCAGATTTCCCTGACGATGAACGTGATCCAGCAGATCACCTCGCAGACCTCGTCCGGTTCCACGGCCACCGCCGAGAGCATCGGCAACCTGGCGAAAATGGCCAGCCAGTTGCGCCGCTCGGTTTCCGGGTTCACCTTGCCGGCGGCGCCAGCGCCCGTCTCGGACAAGGCGTGAGGCCTGCGGGCGAGGCAATGTCGAGCGGAGTGGTTATGGGTGACCGGCACGATTACGTGGCCCTCGAATGGGTCAAGGGTGAAATCGCCGAGACGCTGAGGCAGGCGCATCAGGCCATCGAAGCCGTGCTCGACGATCCGCAGTCCGTGCCCGGGCTGGACGAATGCCTGGCCTGCATCCATCAGGTACACGGCAGCCTGCAGATGGTCGAGTTCTACGGTGCGGCGCTGCTGGCCGAAGAGATGGAACATCTGGTCGAAGCGTTGCAGAACGACCGCGTCAGCCACCGCGACGAAGCGCTGCACTTGCTGTTGCAGGCGCTGGGCCAATTGCCGACCTACCTCGACCGGGTGCAGGGCGCCCGCCGTGACCTGCCGCTGGTGGTGCTGCCGCTGATTAACGACTTGCGCAGCGCCCGGGGCGAAAGCCTGCTGTCGGAAACCAGCCTGTTCAGCCCGCAGTTGCCCGAGCTGGCGCCGCTGGGGGAGGAAACTCTGGCGCTGCTGGAGCCGGCAGAGCTGCCGAATGTGTTGCGCAAATTGCGTCAGATGCTGCAAATGGCGCTGGTCGGATTGCTCCGCGAACAGGATGACCAGACGCACCTCGGTTATCTGGCCAAGGTCTTCACCCGCCTCGAAGCGTTGAGCGGTAACTCGCCGCTGAGCCCGTTGTGGCAGGTCGCGTCGGCGCTGGTCGAGGGCATGCGTGAAGGGCGGATCGCCAACAGTCCGGCCCTGCGCAGCCTGTTCAAGGACGCCGACAAGGAACTCAAGCGCCTGCTCGAACAGGGCATGCCCGGCCTCAACCAGCCGCCACCGCCTGAACTGCTGAAAAGCCTGCTGTTTTATATCGCCAAAGCCGAACATCCCACCGGGCAGATGCTGACCATGAAAGATCGCTACTCCCTGGACGACGCGCTGCCCGACAGCGCGATGGTCGACGAAGAACGCGCGCGTCTGGCCGGCCCCGACCGCGATGCCATGCGCTCGGTGCTCGCGGCGCTGTGCGAAGAGCTGGTGCGGGTCAAGGAACGCCTCGACCTGTTCGTGCGCAGCGACCGCCAGCACGCCTCGGACCTGGACAGCCTGCTGGCGCCGCTGCGGCAGATCGCCGACACCCTGGCGGTGCTCGGTTTCGGCCAGCCGCGCAAGGTGATCATCGATCAACTGGCGGTGGTGCTCAGTCTCGCCCAGGGTCAGCGCGAACCGAACGACGCCACGCTGATGGACGTCGCCGGCGCCTTGCTCTACGTCGAGGCGACGCTGGCCGGGATGGTCGGTACGGTGGAGCCGGAGAGCCCGGATGACTCGCGGCTGCCGACCACCGACCTGACGCAGATTCATCAGATCGTGATCAAGGAAGCGCGCATCTGTCTGCAACAGGCCAAGGACATGATCGTCGACTACATCGACGCCGACTGGGACCGCCAGCAACTGCAAAGCCTGCCGGCGCTGCTGACCCAGGTGCGCGGCGCGCTGGCGATGATTCCGCTGGCGCGGGCGGCCAGCCTGCTCGAAGCCTGCAACGGATTTATCCGCGAGCACCTGTTGCTCGACCCGCACGAGCCGGGGTGGCAGCAACTCGACAGCCTCGCCGACGCCATCACCAGCCTCGAGTATTACCTCGAGCGCCTGACCGACGACCCGCAGGCACCGAGCGAACACTTGCTGGATATCGCGCAGAAAAGCCTCGCCAGTCTCGGCTTCTTTCCTGACGAACAGCCCGGCGAGCCGCATGTGCCGGTGCTCGACGACGTGCTCAGCCCCAGCGAAGCGCTGGTGATGCAGGATTTGCAGGAGCTGGACGACCCGCAGATCGTGCAGTCGTTGGCCGAAGTGCTGGCCAGCCCGGTGTCGGCGGTCAACCCGCCGGCGCTGACCACGCCGGGCAGCCTGCTGCCGCCACCGGCCGATGAAGAACCGGTGGACGACGAGCTGCGCGAAGTGTTCCTCGAAGAGACCGGGGAAGTGCTCGAGGTGCTGAGCGAATACCTGCCGCGCTGGTCTGCCGCGCCCGATGACCGCGCCGCCCTGAGTGAACTGCGCCGCGCCTTCCACACCCTCAAGGGCAGCGGCCGGATGGTGCGCGCGCTGGTCCTCGGCGAGCTGGCCTGGGCGGTGGAAAACCTGCTCAACCGCGTGCTGGAACACAGTGTCGAACCCGGCCCGGCGGTGCGCCAGTTACTCGCCGACACGCTGCTGCTGTTGCCGGACCTGATCGGCGAATTCGCCACCAATGGCCAGCGTCAGCGCCACGATGTCGATCAACTGGCGGCCCGCGCCCATGCGCTGGCCAAGGGCGACACACCGCTGCCTGCCGAAGACGTGGAAGACGTCGCGGCCCTCGATCCGCTGTTGTTGGAGATCTTCCGCAACGAAGCCGAAACCCACCTCGCCAGCCTCAACCGTTTTCTCGATCAGGCTGCCGAGCATGTGCCGTTGCAGGCCAGCGACGAGTTGCAGCGAGCCCTGCACACCCTCAAGGGCAGCGCCTCGATGGCGGGGGTGTCACCGATTGCCGAACTGGCGGCGCCGCTGGATAAACTGGCCCGGGAATTCAAGGCCCATCAACTGGCGCTGGACCTCGACGAAGTGGAACTGCTGCTCGAAGCCGAGGGCCTGTTTCGCGTCGGTCTGCGTCAGCTCAAACACGATCCGCTGGCGCCGATTGTCGGCGCGCAGTCGCTGATCAAACGCACTGAAACCTTGCTCGGCGAGCGCCTGGAATCGATCCTCAGCGCCCCCAGCAGCGCCTTGCGGGTCAAACGCGATCCGCAACTGATCAACAACTTTCTGGCCCAGGGCATGGACATCCTGCTCGATGCCGAAAGCCTCTTGCAGCGCTGGCAGCAGCACCCCGGCGAACGTCAGGAACTCAGCGCGCTGCTGGATGAGCTGACCACCCTGGGCGAGGGCGCGCATCTGGCGGATCTGCTGCCGGTGGATGTGCTGTGTGAAGCCTTGCTCGATCTATACGGCGCTGTCGAAGAAAGCAGCCTGGCGGTCAGCGAGCGGTTTTTCCATGAGGCGCAGCAGGCTCATGAAGCGCTGATCAACATGCTCGACGAACTGGCCGCCGGCCAGGAAATTACCCCGCAACCGCAGCGCATCCGCGCCTTGCACGAGTTGCTCGACGAGAGCCTCGATCCGTCGGCCATGGGCCTGATCCGCAGCGACGGCAGCCGCACCCTGAGCATCCGTGAACTGGGCAGCGCCACCGCCGAACTGCAGCAACACAGCATCGACAGCGGGGCGGACGACGAGATCGTCGAGATCTTCCTCGAAGAGGCGGTGGACATTCTCGACAGCGCCGGCCAAGCCTTGCAGCGCTGGCTGAAAGATCCGGAAAACGGCGCGCCGCTGTCGTCGTTGCAACGGGATTTGCACACGCTCAAGGGCGGCGCGCGGATGGCCGAGGTGGCGGCCGTCGGTGATCTGGCCCATGAGCTGGAAGGCCTTTACCAAGGGCTGGTGGATCGTCGGTACAGCCACAGCGAAGCTCTGGATCGATTGCTGCGCCAGAGCCACGAGCGCCTGGCGCTGTTCCTCGAACAGTTGCACCGGCACCAGCCGCTGGATCCGGCGCAGGACCTGATCGAGGCGATCCGCCGCTTTCGCCAGGGCCCGAGCGCCAGTCCTGAGACGCCGACCGCTTCCGCCACACAGGATGGCCCCGGACACGATCCGGAGCTGCTGGAGATCTTCCTCGAGGAAGGTTTCGACATCATCGAAAACTCCGGCGCCGCGTTGCTGCGCTGGCAGGCCGAACCCGGCAATCGCCAGGAAGTGGAAACCCTGCTGCGCGATCTGCACACCCTCAAGGGCGGCGCGCGGATGGTGGAAATCGGCCCGATCGGCGACCTCGCTCATGAGCTGGAAAACCTCTACGAAAGCCTGTCTGCCGGCACCCTGCAGGGCAGCGCCGAACTGTTCGCGCTGTTGCAGCGCGGCCATGACCGCTTGGCGCAGATGCTCGACGCGGTGCGCGCCGGTCAGCCGTGTCCGCCGGCGGACCGGCTGATCAGCGCGATCCAGAATTTCAGCCATCCCGTGTTGGTGCAAACCCCGGCGCCCGTGCCGCCGGTTGCGGTCAAGGCCGAGCCTGCGGCCCCGGCGCCCGAGACCGGGGCGGACATGGTCAAGGTCTCCGCCGAACTGCTCGACGAGCTGGTCAACCTCGCTGGCGAAACCTCGATTTTCCGTGGGCGCATCGAGCAGCAAGTCAACGATGCGCAGACCGCCCTGCACGAGATGGAAACCACCATCGAGCGTATGCGCGACCAGTTGCGCCGGCTCGACACCGAAACCCAGGGGCGGATCCTCAGTCGTCAGCAAGTGGATGCCGAACGCCTCGGCTACGAAGATTTCGACCCGCTGGAAATGGACCGCCATTCGCAGTTGCAGCAGCTGTCACGGGCGCTGTTCGAATCCGCTTCCGACTTGCTGGACTTGAAGGAAACCCTCGACCGGCGCACCCACGACGCGGAGAACCTGTTGCAGCAGCAGGGCCGGATCAACACCGAGTTGCAGGAAGGCCTGATGCGCACGCGCATGGTGCCGTTCGAGCGCATGTTGCCGCGTCTGAAACGCATCGTCCGACAGGTCGCCGAAGAGCTGGGCAAGGACGTGGCGTTCAGCGTCGGCAACGCCGAAGGCGAGATGGACCGCAATGTCCTCGAACGCATGGCGGCGCCGCTGGAACACATGCTGCGCAATGCCGTCGACCATGGCCTGGAGTCCGCCGACGTCCGACTGGCGGCGGGCAAACCGGCGCAAGGGCAGATCAGCCTCGACCTGTCCCGCGAGGGCGGCGACATCGTGTTCGACATCCGCGACGATGGCGCCGGTGTGCCGCTGGATGCCGTGCGGCGCAAGGCGATCAAGCGCGGTCTGCTGGCGCCGGACGCCGACATCAGCGACCGCGAAGTGTTGCAGTTCATCCTCCAGCCAGGCTTTTCCACGGCCGAGAAAATCACCCAGATTTCCGGGCGCGGCGTGGGCATGGACGTGGTGCACGAAGAAGTCCGGCAACTTGGCGGCACCATGAGCATCGATTCGGTGCCGGGGCAGGGCGTGCATTTTCGCATTCGCCTGCCGTTCACCGTATCGGTCAACCGTGCGCTGATGGTGCAGTGTGGCGAGGATCAATACGCGATTCCGCTGAACACCATCGACGGCATCGTCCGCGTGCTGCCGAATGAACTGGACGGGCATTTCCGCCTCGATCCGCCGACTTATCAGTACGGCGGCCAGCGTTATGAGCTGTGCTACTTGGGCGAGCTACTGAAAACCGCGCCACGGCCGAAGCTGTCCGGCCAGAGCCTGCCGGTGCCGGTGTTGCTGGTACAGTGCGGCGACCGGCACATCGCCGTGCAGGTCGACACGATGGCCGGCACCCGCGAGATCGTGGTCAAGAGCCTCGGCCCGCAGTTCGCATCGGTGCAGAGCGTGTCCGGGGCGACGATTCTCGGCGATGGCCGGGTGGTGCTGATTCTCGACCTGCTGGCACCGATCCGCGCGATGCAGGCGCGATTGCCGCAGCGTCCGGCCGGCCATGAAATGGAGAGCGAACCGCACAAGCCGTTGCTGGTGATGGTGGTCGACGATTCGGTCACGGTGCGCAAGGTCACCAGCCGCCTGCTCGAACGTCATGGCATGAACGTGCTGACCGCCAAGGACGGGGTCGATGCCATGCTGCTGCTGGAAGAACACATGCCGGACCTGATGCTGCTCGACATCGAAATGCCGCGCATGGATGGCTTCGAAGTGGCGACCCAGGTGCGCCAGGACGAGCGCCTGCAACATCTGCCGATCATCATGATCACCTCGCGCACCGGGCAGAAACACCGCGACCGCGCGATGGCCATCGGCGTCAACGACTACCTCGGCAAGCCGTACCAGGAATCGGTGCTGCTCGAAAGCATCGCCCTGTGGAGCAAAAAACATGCATGAACGCCAGCACAATCAACGCGCCAGCCAGCTCACCGGGCTGCTGCTGCCGCTGGCGGATCGCAACCTGATCCTGCCCAACGTCGCCGTCGCCGAGCTGATCGACTACCAGTCCAGCGCCTTCGATCTCGACACACCGCCGTGGTATCTCGGTCGGGTGACCTGGCGTGAGCGGCAGATTCCGCTGCTGAGTTTCGAGTCGGCGTGCGGCAACAAGATCGTCATCGGCGAACGGGCACGGATCGTCATCCTCAATGCCCTCGGCGGGCGGCCGGAGTTGAAGTTCATCGCGCTGCTGGTGCAGGGGATTCCGCGCTCGTACAAGCTCGACAGCCAGTTGAGTTATGTCGACGTGCCGCTGTGTGCGCTGGAGCAGGCGGCGGTGCAGGTCGGGGAGCAGGTGGCGAAGGTGCCGGATTTGTTGGCATTGGAGAAATTGTTGGTGGATGCGGGGCTCGTTCACTGATCATTACGCTCACCGTAACGGTTCGCCGCCGCGCTTGATTGATGCCCCTCGATCACACTCCTAAGGTAGCTCCACGACAGCGAACCCCGTGGAGTGAGCATGACAACAACCAATTCCCCCGACTCGCGCTGGACGCGGCGGCGTGACGAGAAGCAGCGGCGCCTCGACAAGGTGCGCGGGCTGGCCGACGGTGCGGTGTTGCCCACCGACAGAATCGTCGCGGCGCTTGAGGCGCTGATCCTGCCCGGCGACCGTGTGGTGCTGGAGGGCAACAACCAGAAGCAGGCGGATTTCCTTTCCCGCGCCCTGGCCAAGGCCGATCCAGAAAAACTCCACGACCTGCACATGATCATGCCCAGCGTCGGCCGTTCCGAGCATCTGGACCTGTTTGAACGCGGCATCGCCCGCAAGCTCGATTTCTCCTTCGCCGGCACCCAGAGCCTGCGCATCAGCCAGTTGCTCGAAGACGGTCTGCTGGAAATCGGCGCGATCCACACCTACATCGAACTCTACGCCCGGCTGGTGGTGGACCTGATTCCCAATGTCGTGCTCTCGGCCGGGTTCATGGCTGACCGGGCCGGCAACATCTACACCGGCCCGAGCACCGAAGACACCCCGGCGCTGATCGAACCGGCAGCCTTCAGCGATGGCATCGTCATCGTCCAGGTCAATCAACTGGTGGACGACGTCAGCGAACTGCCGCGCGTGGACATTCCGGCTTCGTGGGTGGACTTCGTGGTGGTGGCGGACAAGCCGTTCTACATCGAACCGCTGTTCACCCGCGACCCTCGGCACATCAAGCCTGTGCACGTGCTGATGGCGATGATGGCGATCCGCGGGATCTACGAAAAACACAACGTGCAGTCGCTGAACCACGGCATCGGTTTCAACACCGCGGCCATTGAACTGATCCTGCCGACCTACGGCGAATCCCTCGGCCTCAAGGGCAAGATCTGCCGCAACTGGACCCTCAACCCGCACCCAACCCTGATCCCGGCCATCGAAAGCGGTTGGGTCGAAAGCGTGCATTGCTTCGGCACCGAACTGGGCATGGAAAACTACATCGCCGCCCGGCCTGATGTGTTCTTCACCGGCCGTGACGGCTCGCTGCGTTCCAACCGGATGTTCTGCCAACTGGCCGGGCAATACGCGGTGGACCTGTTCATCGGCGCGACCCTGCAAGTCGATGGCGATGGCCATTCCTCCACTGTCACCCGAGGCCGTCTCGCCGGTTTCGGCGGCGCACCGAACATGGGCCACGACCCGCGCGGCCGCCGTCACGGCACCCCGGCGTGGCTCGATATGCGCCATGACGATTCGCAGCAGCCGATGCTCGAGCGCGGCAAGAAACTCGTGGTGCAGATGGTCGAGACGTTCCAGGAGGGCGGCAAACCGACCTTCGTCGAAACCCTCGACGCGGTGGAGGTCGCGAAAAAAAGCGGCATGCCGCTGGCGCCGATCATGATCTACGGCGACGACGTCACCCACCTGCTGACCGAAGAGGGCATCGCCTACCTGTACAAGGCGCGTTCGCTGGAAGAGCGTCAGGCGATGATTGCAGCGGTGGCCGGCGTCACCGCCATCGGCCTGCGGCACAACCCGAAAGACACCGAACGCATGCGCCGCGAAGGCCTGATTGCCTTGCCCGAAGACCTCGGCATCCGTCGTACCGACGCCACCCGCGAATTGCTGGCGGCGAAAAGCGTGGCCGATCTGGTCGAGTGGTCCGGCGGCCTCTACAACCCGCCCGCCAAGTTCAGGAGTTGGTAATGCACGCACTCAACCTGCAACCCAAAACCATCACCCTCGCGGAACGGCTGGCGGACCTGGCCGTGGACGCGCTGATCGACGAAGCCGACCTGTCGCCGAAACCGGCGCTGGTCGACCGTCGCGGCAACGGTGCCCACACCGATCTGCACCTGGGATTGATGCATGCCTCGGCATTGGCGCTGTGGCCGGCGTTCAAGGAAATGGCCGAAGCGGCACTTGAGTTCGGCGAGATCGGCTTTCCCCTGCGCGAAGCCATTGGCCGCATCGGCCGGGAAGGCGAGCAAGCGATGCTCGCCACCACCAATGGCGTGAACACCCATCGCGGGGCGATCTGGGCGCTGGGCCTGCTGGTCACGGCTGCTGCGCTGGACACGAAATCCACCAGCGCCAGCGCCGTGACTCTGCGCGCTGCGCGTCTGGCATTGCTCGATGACCGTTATGCGCCGCGTCCGCTGAGTCATGGCGCCCAAGTCGCCCAACGCTACGGCGCTCGCGGTGCCCGCGAAGAAGCACAACTTGGTTTCCCGTCGGTAGTGCAACGCGGCCTGCCGCAGCTCAAACGCAGCCGCGCCGCCGGCCATGGCGAACAGAACGCCCGGCTCGACGCCTTGCTCGCAATCATGACCGACCTCGTCGACACCTGCGTCCTCTATCGCGCTGGCGAACCGGGCCTGCACGCCATGCAACACGGCGCCCAGACAGTGCTCGACGCCGGTGGCAGCGCCAGCCTCACCGGTCGCCGCCGCCTGCACGAACTGGATCAACAACTCATCGCATTGAATGCCTCGCCCGGTGGCGCCGCCGACTTGCTCGCCGCCAGCCTGCTGCTCGATCGAATCGAGCGCGACGGCATCCTTCAGGGAGCGTTTTGATGGAAACCTTATCCTTTGAATTCCCCGCCGGGCAGCCGCCACGCGGTCGGGCGCTGGTCGGTTGTGTCGGTTCGGGCGATCTGGAAGTGCTGATCGAACCGGGCCTGGCCGGCAAGCTGACGATCAACGTGCAGACTTCGGTCAACGGTGCCGAGCAGCGCTGGCAGCATCTGTTCGCACGGATGTTCGACGGCACCACACCACCGGCGATGGCCATTGATATCCACGACTTCGGTGCGACCCCGGGCGTGGTGCGCCTGCGGCTGGAACAAGGCTTCGAGGAGATCGGCCATGACTGACACCTCAGCGCTTCTACACAAACATTCGTTCGTCGAACTCGGCGCACGGCAGCGGGCGAAAGCCTTGCTCGACGCCGGTACCTTTCGCGAACTGCTCGACCCGTTTCAACGCGTCATGTCGCCATGGCTCGAACGCCAGGGCGTCGTGCCGCAAGCCGATGACGGCGTGGTGATCGCCAAGGGCAGCCTCGACGGTTTGCCGGTGGTGATCGCGGCGATTGAAGGCGCGTTTCAGGGCGGCAGCCTCGGTGAAGTCGGCGGCGCAAAAATCGCCGGCGCGCTGGAGCTGGCCGCCGAAGACAACCGCAAAGGCATTCCGACCCGCGCCATCCTGCTGCTGGAAACCGGCGGCGTGCGCCTGCAGGAAGCCAACCTTGGCTTGGCGGCGATTGCCGACATCCACGCGGCGATTGTCGATCTGCAGCAATACCAACCGGTGGTTGGCGTGGTGGCCGGCAGCGTCGGTTGCTTTGGCGGGATGTCGATTGCCGCCGCGCTGTGCAGCTATTTGCTGGTGACCCAGGAAGCACGCCTCGGCCTGAACGGCCCGCAGGTGATCGAGCAGGAAGCCGGGATCGAGGAATACGACTCTCGCGACCGGCCCTTCATCTGGAGCCTGACCGGTGGCGAGCAACGTTTCGCCAGTGGTCTGGTGGACCGTTATGTCGCCGATGACGTGGCGCAGATTCGCCAGCAGGTCGGCGAGTTGCTGCAACAAGGCTTGCCGGCGCAACCGCGCAGTCAACGGGCCGAGTGGTTCCTGCAACGCCTGACGAGCCTGGACACTGACAAGCAAATCGAGCCTTCGGTGGTTCGCGATCTGTATCAAGGAGAGCGCTCATGAGTGGTTATTCCGTGCGCGGTTTGAACTGGTTCAACGCCTTGAGCGCTGGCGCGAATGCGGTTGAAGGTTTGCCGCCCTCGCTGAAGGTCGCTGACGGACCACTCGGGCGCTTTATCGCGGTGGTCGCCGATCCGCAAAACCGTTTCCCTCGCGCCCGCAACGGCGAAGTCGGATTGCTCGAAGGCTGGGGCCTGGCCAAGGCGGTGGATGACGCGATCACCGCCGACCAGGACAAATCGCAAAAACGGCCCTTGATCGCCATCGTCGATGTGCCGAGCCAGGCCTACGGTCGCCGCGAAGAAGCCCTCGGCATTCATCAGGCTTTGGCCGGTGCGGCAGACGCTTATGCCCGCGCGCGGCTGGTCGGGCATCCGGTGATTGCGCTGCTGGTGGGCAAGGCCATGTCCGGGGCGTTTCTCGCTCACGGATATCAGGCCAATCGCTTGATCGCCCTGCGTGATCCGGGGGTGATGGTGCATGCGATGGGCAAGGCTTCGGCGGCGCGGGTGACGTTGCGCAGCGTTGAAGAACTGGAAGCTCTGGCGTCCAGCGTGCCGCCGATGGCCTATGACATCGACAGCTATGCCAGCCTCGGATTGCTCTGGGAAACCTTGTCGGTGCAGCAGATCGAACAGCCGACGGCGGAGGATCTGGCGCGGGTCGGCGAATGCCTGAAGCAAGCCATCGAAGATATTGGCGCGACTGATTTGAGCAATCGTCTCGGCGCGAAAAACCGCGAAGCCTCCAGCCGCGTACGTGAACTGCTGAGGGCGCAGTGGTGAACAGCGTTCTCGCCCACGACTTGCTGTGGGGCATGACGCCGGCGCAGTTGCCGGCGGATGCGCCGCAGTGGGCGATTGATTCGCTGGCTGCCGGGCAACCGGTGGTGGTGCGGCGGGCGTTGAGTGAGGAAGGACTTGTGGCAGTGGGCGTGCGCGGTCGGTTGCGCGAGCAGCGATTGGCGACGTTCATGGCGATCGATTCGATTGCCTGTCGGGTCAGCCCGGAAGCGCTTTGTCATGTAGAGAGCGCGCGTGATCTGCCGGTCATGCAGGCGCTGCGGCAACTGCGGCCGGTGCTCGATGATTGCGGTTGGATCTGGGGTGTCAGTGGCAGTGTCGGGTTTGAGCTGGCCAGTGGATTTACGGCAATGCACGAGCGCAGCGATCTCGACTTGATTCTGCGTACACCGCAACTCATTACCCGCAACCAGGCGCGCAAACTGGTGGCGCATTTCGATCAGGCGATCTGCCGGGTCGACCTGCAATTGCAGACGCCGTTCGGTGCCGTCGCCTTGCGCGAATGGGCCGGGAATGCTTCACGGGTGCTTTTGAAAAACGCCCATGAAGCCTGTCTGGTGTCTGATCCGTGGAACCCGCAGGAGCAGGCAGCGTGAGCAGCCTGCTGGTGTTTCCCGGCCAGGGCGCGCAGCAGCCCGGCATGCTCCAGCGTTTGCCTCGGGAAACGCTGATCGAGGCCAGCGACGAGCTCGGTGAGGATGTCTTGCGGCTGGATTCCAGCGAAGCGCTGCGCAACACCCGAGCGGTTCAGCTCTGTCTGCTGATCGCCGGAGTTGCAGCTTCGCGGCAATTGTTGCGGGACGGACTCACCGCAGATTACGTCGCCGGCCTGTCCATCGGTGCCTATCCGGCAGCGGTGGTCGCCGGGGCGTTGAGCTTCCGCGATGCGCTACATCTGGTCAGCCTGCGCGGCGAGTTGATGCAGCAGGCTTATCCACAGGGCTTCGGCATGACCGCGATCATCGGCCTGCAATTATCCACAGTCGAAATGCTGCTGGCGCAGGTGCACGGCGCAGAAACACCGGTGTACCTGGCCAACATCAATGCCGATAACCAGGTGGTGATTGCCGGCAGTGACAAGGCGATGCAAGCGGTCGCCGAGCTGGCGCGCAGTCGTGGCGCCGGTCTGGCAAAACGTCTGGCGGTCAGCGTGCCGTCGCACTGCCCGTTGCTGGACGAGCCTGCGCAAACCCTCGCCGAGGCGTTCAAAAAGGTTGAACTGAAAACACCGAAAATCGCTTACCTGAGCGGCAGTCGCGCAAGGCCTGTGACCCAGGTAGAAGCGCTGCGCGACGACCTCGCCTTCAACATGTGCCGCGTAGTGGACTGGCGCGGCACCGTGCAAAGCGCCTACGAGCGCGGCGTACGTCTACAGATCGAACTGCCGCCTGGAGCGGTGCTGACCGGGCTGGCGCGCCGGGTGTTCGAACAGGGGACTGTCGCTGCCTTCGACAGTGCCCGCCTCGACACCTTGCAGGCGCTGTTGCGTGAGGAGGGTAGCCGCCGACTC
The DNA here is from genome assembly GCF_002112915.1 of Pseudomonas sp. B34(2017). Lineage (NCBI taxonomy): Bacteria > Pseudomonadati > Pseudomonadota > Gammaproteobacteria > Pseudomonadales > Pseudomonadaceae > Pseudomonas > Pseudomonas sp. B34(2017). The sequence goes on from NZ_NEJA01000003.1 coordinate 567,438, forward strand.
TAGACCGCCGCGACTCAGGCTTCGAACAACAAAAACAATTCGACGATGCACTTTGAGGACTACAACAATGATTATTTACGGTGTGGCGCTGCTGGCGATCTGTACGCTGGCAGGGGTGATCATGGGTGACATGCTCGGTGTTCTTCTGGGCGTCAAATCCAACGTCGGCGGGGTCGGCATCGCCATGATCCTGTTGATCTGCGCGCGGTTGTGGATGCAGAAACGCGGCGGCATGACCAAGGATTGCGAGATGGGCGTTGGCTTCTGGGGCGCCATGTACATTCCGGTGGTGGTGGCGATGGCCGCGCAACAGAACGTCGTCACCGCCCTGCACGGCGGCCCGGTGGCGGTGCTGGCGGCGATTGGCTCGGTGGTGGTCTGTGGCTGCACCATTGCTTTGATCAGCCGCACCCATAAAGGCGAGCCTTTGCCCGACGAGCCGGCGGAAATCTCCCCGGTCGGCACACCGGTAGGAGGTCGCTGACATGTGGGATCTCATTGAAAAGGGTCTGGAACACAACGGTCTGATCACCGCGTTCGCCTTCGTCGGCGTGATCATGTGGGTCTCGGTGATCCTCTCCAAACGCCTGACGTTCGGACGGATTCACGGCTCGGCGATTGCCATCGTCATCGGCCTGGTGCTGGCCTGGGTCGGCGGCACCATGACCGGCGGGCAGAAGGGCCTGGCGGACCTGACGCTGTTCTCCGGCATCGGCCTGATGGGCGGCGCGATGCTGCGGGATTTCGCCATCGTTGCCACGGCGTTTGAAGTGCAGGCGACCGAAGCGAAGAAGGCCGGGATGATCGGGGTGATTGCGCTGCTGCTGGGCACGATCCTGCCGTTCATTGTCGGCGCGTGCATGGCTTACGCGTTCGGTTATCGCGATGCGGTGAGCATGACCACCATCGGCGCGGGTGCGGTGACTTACATTGTTGGGCCGGTGACCGGTGCGGCGATTGGCGCGACGTCAGATGTGATGGCGCTGTCGATTGCCACCGGGTTGATCAAGGCGATTCTGGTGATGGTCGGCACGCCGGTGGCGGCGCGCTGGATGGGCCTGGATAACCCGCGCTCGGCGATGGTGTTCGGCGGGCTGGCCGGGACGGTGAGTGGCGTGACGGCGGGGCTGGCGGCGACGGATCGGCGGTTGGTGCCTTATGGGGCGTTGACGGCTACGTTTCACACCGGACTTGGGTGTTTGCTTGGGCCTTCGCTGCTGTTCTTCATTGTTCGCGGGATTGTTGGCTGAACGTCAAAAGCGCCCTCATGATCGTTCCCACGCTCCGCGTGGGAATGCCTCATTGGACGCTCTGCGTCCGCTTTTGGGACGCGGAGCGTCCCGGGCTGCATTCCCACGCGGAGCGTGGGAACGATCATCAGCCGCGATCATTAGGTGGTCTGGCGATTCGCATACATCCGACACTCCGCCAACAACGCCAGCAGATTCGGATCGCGCTCTTTAGCCTTCAAAAACACCACCCCAATGTGCTGCTGCAACCGGTACTTCTCCTGCAACGGAATCAGCTTCACCCGGTTCTCGTACACCGCCGCAATCCTCCCCGGCAGCAACGCATAACCGACCCCGGAGCTGACCATGCTCAGCAGGGTGAAGATGTCGTTGACCTGCATCGCTACCTTTGGCTCGAACCCCGCCTGCCGAAACACTCGGATGCCGTCCTGGTGGGTGGCGAAGCCTTGGGTGAGGGTGATGAAGGTTTCGTCGCGCACCTCCGCCAGATCCACTTCGCTGCGTTGGGCGAAGCGCGAATCGGCCGGAGTGGCGAGGAAAATGTCGTCGGAAAACAGTGGAATCTGCTCGCAGTCCGGGTCGTTGACGGTGTCGTCCAGCGACACCAGGATCGCGTCGACTTCCATGTTTTTCAGCTTGTAGAGCAGGTCGATGTTCGAGCCGAGAATCAGGTCGATGTTGAGTTCGCTGCGGCGGATCTTCAAACCCATGATCAATTGCGGCACGGTCTTCACCGTCAGCGAATACAGTGAGCCGAGCTTGAAGCGTTCAGCCGAGAACCCGGCGGCTTCGCGGGTCAGGCGCACGCTTTCGACCACGTCCTGAATCAGCTTCTGCGCCCGTTCTTCGAGCACGTAGGCGCTTTCCAGCGGTGTCAGGTTGCGCCCTTCGTGTTTGAACAGCGGACAGCGCAGGGCGCTTTCCAGCGAATGGATCGCGCGGTGCACGCTGACGTTGCTGGTCTGCAACTCGGCGGCGGCGCGGGCGAGGTTGCCGGTGCGCATGAAGGCGAGGAACACCTCGAGTTTCTTCAGGGTCAATTCTTCGTCGATCAGCATGGCGCGGACTCTTCTTGGTATCGCTCGATTGTGCCCAAATATCAGGACAGGTGCCTGCCTGCGTTGAACGGAAACATTGCGCTTTTACGCTCAAGGCCCGAGCCTTGCGCGTTGCGGTAACGAAATCGAGGTGTGCGACACATGTATCACGGAGAAAAACTGAACGCCTGGACGCATCTGGTCGGTGCGGTAGCGGCGTTTGTCGGGGGCGTCTGGATGCTGGTGATTGCCAGCCTCGACGGCAGCCCTTGGAAGATCGTCAGCGTGGCGATTTATGCCTTTACGTTGCTGGTGCTTTACAGCGCGTCCACCGTGTACCACAGCGTGCGCGGGCGCAAGAAAGCGATCATGAAGAAGGTCGATCACTTTTCGATCTACCTGCTGATCGCCGGCAGTTACACGCCGTTCTGCCTGGTGACCCTGCGCGGGCCGTGGGGCTGGACGCTGTTCGGGATTGTCTGGGGGCTGGCGCTGATCGGCATCCTGCAGGAGATCAAGCCACGCTCGGAGGCGCGGATCCTGTCGATCGTGATCTACGCGGTGATGGGCTGGATCGTGCTGGTGGCGGTCAAGCCGCTGATCGCCGCGCTCGGGACGGCGGGGTTTGCCTGGCTGGCGTCGGGTGGCGTGCTGTACACCGTGGGGATCATCTTCTTTGCCCTCGACCATCGGTTGCGGCATGCCCACGGGATCTGGCATCTGTTCGTGATCGCCGGGAGTTTGCTGCACTTTGTGGCGATTCTGTTTTACGTCCTTTAAGCGCCTATCAGTCGGCCGAGTTGTTCGCTGGCGCGCTGACTGAAGATCTGCAGCAAATCATTCAGCGTATGTGGCGGTGGTTCGGTGGCGCGAGTCACTGCGTACAGCGTGATCGGCAGCGGCGGGGCGAGAGGGCGGATAGTGGTGGTGGCCGATGAGGCACCCAGCGCGGTGAACGGATCGATCACCGTGACACCAGCGCCAGACTCCACCATCGCTCGCGCCAGCGAATACGTCTGCACGGCGATCCGCACACGCGGCGGCGGTTCGACCGCTTCGAGATAACTATCGAGGCGGGCGGCCAATGGATCGGCGCTGGACAGGCCGATCAGCGGCGCCCCGGCCAACGCCATCAGCGGCAACGGCTGACCAGCGTCTTCTTCCGGCCAATAACCTTTCGGCGCCAGCGCCACCAGCACCCCCGAGGCCAAAGCCTGGGCCTTCAGCCCCGGATGGTCCGGCAACTGCAACGTCAGCGCCACGTCCACTTCGCGCATCAGCAGGTTCTGCATCAGCTCGCGGCTGTGGGCGCTCGACAGTTCGCAGGCGATGTCCGTGAATTGCGCGGTCCACTGCTGGATCGCCGGCGGCAGCAACGACAGCGCCAGCGCCGGGGTCGCGCCGATCCGTAGGCTGTGGCCGGGTTCGCGGCGCAGGCTCTGGGCCAGACGCCGTACGCCTTGCAGGCTTTCGGTGACCTTGTCGACTTCGCGTTCCAGTTCCAGCGCTTCAGGGGTCGCCTGCAACTTGCCGCGCACCCGCAGAAACAACGGAAAGCCCAATTGCTGCTCGGCGTGCTGCAGCACCTTGGTCACCGCCGGTTGCGAGACGTGCAGTAACTGCGCAGCAGCGCTGACCGAGCCGGTCTGGCGAATGGCCTGGAAAATCTCGATATGACGAAGGCGCATGACGATCCCATAACCTTTGTTTATAGGTTTGGCATCTTTATTCATTGTTCGGCGCCTGTCACCTCACCCTAACCTCGGCCTCGTCTTCAAGAACGATTAAGGACGGACATGGCTCAGCGTGTGTGCATCATCGGCGGCGGCGTGATCGGGTTGGCAACGGCCTGGGCGCTGGTGCGCGACGGCTTCGAAGTGACAGTGGTCGAGGCGCGGCAGTCGCTGGGCAGTGAAACCAGTTTCGCCAACGGCGGCCAGTTGTCCTACCGCTACGTCGCGCCACTGGCCGATGCCGGCGTGCCGTTGCAGGCAATCGGCTGGATGCTGCGTGGCGACTCACCGCTGAAACTTCGCCCGCGCCTGGACCCGGCGCAGTGGCGCTGGATGGCCTCGTTTCTCGCCGCGTGCCGCACCTCGGTCAACCGCGAAAACGCCGCGCATCTGTTGCGTCTGGCGCTGTTCAGCCAGAGCACGCTGAAACGCTGGCGTGAGGACGACGGACTCGTCGGCTTCAACTGGCGACGCAACGGCAAACTGGTGACTTTCCGCAACGCCGCCAGCTTCGACCATGCACGCAAGGGCCTGGCCGATCCGCAACAACAGCAGGTGTTGTCCGCCGCCGAATGTGCGCGGCTGGAGCCGGCACTGACCGATGCGCCGTTTGTGGGCGCGATCTACACGCCGGATGAAGAAGTAGGCGACTGTCACGGCTTCTGCCAACAGCTGGCGGCGCGATTGAAGGCGTCGGGCCGTTGCGAATTTCGTCTCGGTCAGGCAGTCACCGGCATTCGCCATAGTCACGGCGCCGTCACGGCCATTGAACTTGGCGAAGAGACTTTGCCGGTCGAACAACTGGTGATCGCCGCCGGCCATCGCAGCCCGTTGCTCGCGCTGCCCGGCCTGCGCCTGCCGCTGTATCCGCTGAAAGGCTACAGCCTGACCGTGCCGATTGGCAACGAGCACCGGGCGCCGGACGTGAGCATCACCGACTACGACCGCAAGATCGTCTACGCGCGTATCGGCGAACAACTGCGCGTAGCGGCAATGGTCGACATCGTCGGTTTCGACCCGGCGTTGGACCCCGAGCGGCTGGCGCTGATCAAGCGCCAGGCCCGCGACACCTTTCCCGACGCCGGCAACTACGATGCGGCCGTCGAATGGGCTGGCATGCGCCCGGCCACGCCCACCGGCGTTCCGCTGTTGGGCGCCACGGCCTATCGCAATCTGTGGCTCAACCTCGGCCACGGTGCGCTGGGTTTCACCCTGGCCTGCGGCAGCGGGCAGTTGCTCAGCGAACTGATTGGCGAGCAGCGCACATCCATTGACCTACACGGGTTCAATCCCCGTGCGGCGTGACGGTTTCTGCTAAAACACCCCACCCACAACGGAGAATAACAATGCAAAAAATCACGTTGCTCGGCTGCACACTGGCGCTGGTTTTCGGCGCTCAGGCGCAGGCCAATGAAGTTCCGCTGACCGGTACGCTCGGCAAGATCGCCAGCGCCAACAGCATCACCCTGGGTTATCGCGATGCGTCGGTGCCGTTCTCGTATGTGGGTGATCACACCGGCCAGCCGATGGGGTATTCGGTGGAGCTGGCAGACAAGATCGTCGAGCGCATCAGGCAGCAACTGGCGCTGCCGGAGCTGAAGGTGAAGTACAACCTGGTGACGTCGCAGACGCGGATTCCGCTGGTGCAGAACGGCACGGTCGACCTTGAATGCGGCTCTACCGGGGTAACCGCCGAACGGCAGAAGCAGGTCGCGTTCTCCTACGGTTTTATCTACGTCAAAGGTCAGCTCCTGACTGCCAGGGACAGCGGCATCAAAAGCTTCGATGACCTGCGCGGCAAGAACGTGGTGACCACCGCCGGCACCACCAACGAGCGCTATCTGAAGAGCTACAACCTCGACCACGAACTGAACATGTTCGTCATCAGCGCCAAGGATCACGGCGAGGCATTCCAGATGCTGCAATCGGGGCGCGCGGCGGCGTTCTACATGGACGATGCGTTGCTCTACGGCGAGCGGGCCAAGGCACGCGATCCGCACAACTGGGTCGTGGTGGGGGAGGAACAATCGCGGGAAATCTACAGCTGCATGGTGCGCAAGGATGATCCGCAGTTTCTTGCGCTGGTGAACGGCGTGTTGGCCGACCTGTACAGTTCGGGGGAGATCAACGGGATCTACCGCAAGTGGTTCGAGCAGCCGATCCCGCCGAAGGGCCTGAACCTTGAGTTCCCGATGACCAGCGAACTCAAGGCAATCATCGCCAGACCAACCAGTGATCCGGTGCAGTGACGGGTTAGAAATCACCCCACAGTTGCTGCGCCACCGCCAGTGCCACAACCGGCGCGGTCTCGGTGCGCAGCACGCGCGGGCCGAGGCGGGCGGCGTGGAAGCCGTTGGCCTTGGCCTGCTCGACTTCGGCGTCGGACAGGCCGCCTTCAGGGCCGATCAGGAACGCCAGCGTTGATGGCTTGGCATGGCTGATCAGCGGTTCGGCCACCGGGTGCAGCACCAGTTTCAGTTCGGCTTCGGTCTGCTTTAGCCAGTCGGCCAGCAACAGCGGTGGATGAATCACCGGCACCCGCGAACGACCACATTGCTCGCAAGCGCTGATCGCCACCTGACGCCAGTGCAGCAGGCGTTTGTCGGCGCGTTCGTCCTTGAGGCGGACTTCGCAGCGCTCGCTGAAGATCGGGGTGATTTCAGTCACGCCCAGTTCGGTGGCTTTCTGGATCGCCCAGTCCATCCGCTCGCCCCGGGACAGGCCCTGGCCGAGGTGGATGTGCAGCGGCGATTCGACCTGACCGGCGAACTGCTCGTCGATCTGCACCACCACGCGCTTCTTGCCGACTTCCACCAGCGATCCGCGAAACTCATGGCCGGAGCCGTCGAACAACTGCACCGAATCGCCTTCGGCCATGCGCAGCACGCGGCTGATGTAATGCGCCTGGGCTTCCGGCAGTTCGTGTTCGCCAGTGCTCAGCGGGGCGTCGATAAAAAAGCGGGACAGTCTCATTTCGGGTCTCTCTGATTAGATCGTTCCCACGCTCCGCGTGGGAATGCAGCCCGGGACGCTCTGCGTCCCAAGAGCGGACGCAGAGCGTCCTGTGAGGCGTTCCCACGCAGAGCATGGGAACGAGCCGTCAACTTAAGTGTTTGGATCAGCCCGGATCGCGAAAACCCGGATGAAAATCCTTCGGCACCGCCACACTGACGTTGTCACGGGTGGCAATGTCGATGCCTTCGCTGGCGACTTCGGCGAGCAAGTCGATCTGCTCCGGGGTGATCACGTACGGCGGCAGGAAATACACCACGCTGCCCAGCGGACGCAGCAGCGCACCACGCTCCAGCGCATGCTGGAACACCTTCAGGCCGCGACGTTCCTGCCACGGATAAGCCTCTTTCGTGGCTTTGTCCTTGACCATCTCGATCGCCAGGACCATGCCGGTCTGCCGGACTTCCGAAACATTCGGATGATCCGCCAGATGCGCCGTCGCCGATGCCATGCGTCGAGCCAGCGCCCGGTTGTTTTCGATCACGTTGTCCTGTTCGAAGATATCCAGGGTCGCCAACGCCGCCGCACACGCCAGCGGGTTGCCGGTGTAGCTGTGCGAATGCAGGAAGGCGCGCAGGGTCGGGTAATCGTCGTAGAACGCGCTGTACACCTCGTCGGTGGTCAGGCACGCCGCCAACGGCAGATAACCGCCGGTCAGGGCTTTCGACAGGCACAGGAAGTCCGGGCGGATGCCGGCCTGTTCGCAGGCGAACATCGTTCCGGTGCGACCGAAACCAACGGCGATTTCGTCATGGATCAGGTGCACGCCGTAACGGTCGCAGGCCTCGCGCAGCAGCTTGAGGTACACCGGGTGATACATGCGCATGCCGCCGGCGCCCTGGATCAGCGGCTCGACGATCACCGCAGCGACGCTGTCATGATTTTCCGCCAGCGTCTGTTCCATGGCCGCGAACATGTTGCGCGAATGCTCTTCCCAGCTCATGCCCTGCGGGCGCAGGTAGCAATCCGGGCTCGGCACCTTGATGGTGTCCATCAGCAGGGCTTTGTAGGTTTCGGTGAACAACGGCACGTCACCAACCGCCATCGCCGCCATGGTTTCGCCGTGGTAGCTGTTGGTCAGGGTGACGAAGCGTTTCTTGTTCGGCTGACCGCGGTTGAGCCAGTAGTGAAAGCTCATTTTCAGCGCGACTTCGATGCAGGACGAACCGTTATCGGCGTAGAACACCCGGTTCAGGCCTTCCGGCGTCATCTTCACCAGACGCTCGGACAGCTCGATCACTGGCTGATGGCTGAAACCGGCCAGAATCACGTGCTCCAGTTGATCGACCTGATCCTTGATGCGCTGATTGATGCGCGGGTTGGCGTGGCCGAACACGTTGACCCACCAGGAGCTGACCGCATCCAGATAACGCTTGCCTTCGAAGTCTTCGAGCCAGACGCCTTCACCGCGCTTGATCGGGATCAGCGGCAGCTGTTCGTGGTCTTTCATCTGGGTGCAGGGATGCCACAGCACCGCGAGATCGCGTTGCATCCACTGGTTGTTCAGGCCCATGTTCAGTCTCCTCGAGGCGGCTCGCGTCAGGCGCGGGCAAACAATCGCGCAAGCCTATGCAATGCATCGCGCCGGAACAACCCATTGTGTCGATTGAGCTACTTTGTATGGGCCGATAGACGTCGCTGGCGGCGTTTTGATGGCTGACGTATTCTTCGCGGTTCTTTGGGTCGTCTGACCCGCAAAACTGCTTTTTCCTACGTGTATTTCCGGAGTTCGCTGAATGTCTGTCGGTTGGCTGCGCGCCTGTGCGCTGGTGGTGTTGGGGCTGTTCAGCGTTACGGCGCTGGCCAAGGATAAAACCGCAATCGTGATCGGCGGCGGCCTGTCGGGCCTGACGGCGGCTTACGAACTGCAAAACAAGGGCTGGCAGGTCACGCTGCTCGAAGCCAAGCCGAGTCTGGGCGGTCGCTCGGGCATGGCCACCAGCGAGTGGATCGGCAACGACAAGACTCAACCGGTGCTGAACAAGTACGTTTCGACGTTCAAGCTGAGCACCACGCCGGCGCCTGAATTCGTACGGACTCCGGGTTACCTGATCGACGGCGAGTATTTCTCCGCCGCCGACCTGACCACCAAACAGCCCGCCACGGCCGAAGCGCTCAAGCGTTACGAGAAAACCCGTGACGATCTGGCGCGCTCGATCGACGATCCGCAGAACCCGGCGGCGACCAACACCCTGCACGCCCTGGACCAGATCAACGTCTCGAGCTGGCTCGACAAGCAGAACCTGCCGGCCACCGCGCGTCAGCTGATCAACCAGGATATCCGCACCCACTACGACGAACCTTCGCGCCTGTCGCTGCTGTACTTCGCACAGCAGAGCCGGGTGTATCGCGGCGTGTCCGACCGTGACCTGCGCGCTTCGCGTCTGGTCGGTGGCAGCCCGGTGCTGGCCCAGGCCTTCGTCAAACAGTTGAAAACCATCAAGACCAACTCGCCAGTATCTGCCATCACCCAGGACAAGGACGGCGTGACCGTCAAGGTCGGCAGCGTCGGCTACCAGGCCGATTACGTTGTGCTGGCGGTGCCGTTGCGCGCCCTCAACAAGATCCAGCTGACTCCGGCGCTGGACGCCCAGCACCTGGCCGCGATCAAGGGCACCAACTACGGCTGGCGCGACCAGATCATGCTGAAGTTCAAGACGCCGGTATGGGAAAGCAAGGCGCGGATGTCCGGCGAGATCTACAGCAACACTGGCCTTGGCATGTTGTGGATCGAGCCGGCTCTGAAGGGCGGCGCCAACGTGGTGATCAACCTGTCCGGCGATAACGCCCGCGTCATGCAGGCCTTCGGCGACAAGCAGATGGTCGATCAGGTGCTGATTCGCCTGCACACCTTTTATCCACAGGCCCGTGGCTCGTTCACCGGTTATGAAATCCGTCGCTACAGCACCGATCCATCGACCGGTGGTTCCTACCTGGCCTTCGGCCCTGGCCAGATCAGCAAATACTGGCGCCTGTGGGAGCGTCCGCTGCAGCGCGTAGCGTTTGCCGGCGAACACACCGACACCTTGTACCCGGGCACCCTGGAAGGCGCACTGCGCACCGGTCAGCGCGCAGCCAGTCAGGTTGAAGACCTGGCGGCGGGCAAATCCTTCGAACCGGCCAAGGTCGGCCCGGCAGCGGCCACCGCCGCAGCGGCGGGTGCGGGCGCGGCAGTAGCGGCGAAGAAAGGCAACTTCTTCACCAACCTGTTCGGCGGTTCGGACGACGACAAGAAGCCAGAGCCAGTGAAAGCGCCAGAGCCGGCACCTGCTCCAGCCGCCCCAGCGCCTGCACCGGCTCCGGCCCCTGCGCCAGCCCCGGTGGAAGCACCGAAGCCAGCGGCCCCGGTGAAAGCCGAGCCGGCGAAGAAAGCGGCAGCCAAACCAGCAGCGAAGAAACCGGCGGCCAAGACCGAAGCGAAAAAACCTGCAGCGAAACCTGCGGCGAAAAAAGCTGAACCGGCGAAGAAGCCAGCGGCCAAACCGGCGGCAAGCACCGAGACCAAAGCGCAGTAAGGCTTGGCGGTGAATGAAAAAGCGCGGCTTTCAGGCCGCGCTTTTTTTTGCCTGAAAGATCGCCATCGCGAGCAGGCTCGCGATGGGATCAATGCGGGCACTGAAATTTGAAGACCTCTCAGCTAACCTCCAGTCACACTTTTGTCTTTAATCTTTCCTTAACTCCCCTGTTCAAGACTCTTGATCGTATTTCTCGATATTTCAAAGCGAAATTTTCCGCTTTAATTCGATAGATAACTCGCTAGTCTTGGTTCGCAGTTCTCACAGGATTTGGGCAATGCAGCTACGTAACTCTTCTTCGCGCTACGGTTGGGTCAGCATCTTCATGCACTGGGGTGTGGCGCTGGCGGTCTTCGGGCTGTTCGCGCTCGGTCTGTGGATGGTGGGGCTGGATTACTACAGCACCTGGCGCAAAGACGCGCCGGATCTGCACAAGAGCATCGGTCTGGTGCTGCTGGGTGTAATGGTGTTGCGAGTGTTGTGGCGCTTTGTCAGTCCACCGCCGCCAACGCTCCAGAGCTACAGCCGCATGACCCGCATCGGCGCCAAGTTCGGCCATGGGTTTCTTTACCTTGCTCTGTTCGCCGTGATGATTGCCGGTTACCTGATTTCCACCGCAGATGGTGTCGGGATCCCGGTGTTTGGCCTGTTTGAAGTTCCTGCACTGGTTTCCGGACTACCGGATCAGGCAGATACCGCCGGTGTGATTCATCTCTGGCTGGCGTGGGCGCTGGTAATTTTTTCCGGCCTTCATGCGTTGGCAGCATTGAAGCACCACTTTATCGATCGTGATGCGACCCTGACACGAATGCTGGGACGCAAAGCCTGATGTTCAACCTCGACTCCAAAGGAAAACAAAGCATGTTGAAAAAGACTCTGGCCGCTCTGGCAATCGGCTCTGCCGTCCTGTCCGCCAATGTGATGGCCGCTGACTACGTAGTCGACAAAGAAGGCCAGCACGCCTTCGTCGACTTCAAGATCAGCCACCTGGGCTACAGCTACATCACCGGTACCTTCAAGGACATCAGCGGCAAGTTCAGCTTCGATGCTGCCAAGCCTGAAGACAGCAAGATCGAGTTCGACGTGAAGACCGCCAGCGTGTTCACCAACCACGCCGAGCGTGACAAGCACATCTCCAGCAAAGACTTCCTGGACGTGGGCAAATACGCTGATGCCAAGTTCGTCTCCACCAGCGTCAAGTCCACCGGCAAGAACGCCGATGGCAAAGACACTGCCGACGTGACGGGTGACCTGACCCTGCACGGCGTGACCAAGCCGATCGTGGTCAAGGCCACTTTCCTGGGTGAAGGCAAGGATCCATGGGGCGGCTACCGTGCCGGCTTCGAAGGCACTACCAGCATCAAGCGTTCTGATTTCGGCAAGATGATGGACCTGGGTCCACAGTCTGACAAAGTCGACCTGTACATCTCGTTCGAAGGTGTCAAAGCGAAGTAATTTTCGCCGGCCATACAAAAACGCCCCCGGTCTTGCGATCGGGGGCGTTTTTAATTGCCTGCCGCCACTTTCGTTTCAGCGGCGCACAAAAAATGCCCCGGTTTTCAGGCCGGGGCATTTTTCATTGCAGTCGAAAACTCAGCGATTGCGGGTCAGCAAGGCCGGTTTTTCACCGCGTGGGCGGCTTGGCAGTTGATCCAGTTGCTCAGGCGTCGGGAAGCGGTCGGCTTTCGACTCCTTGTGCATGATCTTCGGCCCGCTGCTGCGCGGGTTCTGCACGGCCGGTTCAGCGCGTTGCTGATCGTCACGGGCCGGGCGGCGGTTGCGCGAGTTTTCGTCGCGACGACCCTGACCGTCACGCGGTGCACCGTTGCGTGGGCCACTGCGTTTGCCTGGCGGGGTGCCGGTGCTCGAGCCGTTGCTGTTGCGCGGGCCGTTCTGGCGACCTTGCGACTGACCGCCGCGGGGTGCGCCCGAACCTGCGCCTTGCGCCGGAGCGCCTGGACGACGGTTGCGACCACCGGTTGGAGCCTGCTTCGGCACGTAGTCGACGCGGTTACCGAAGTTATCGATATCGTCGTCGAGGAATTCGTCCGGAGCACGGTCAGCAGCGGCGCGTGGCGGCTGGCTTGGCTGGCGCTGTTCGCGGGCCGGAGTGCCTTCACGCGGCTTCTGTTGACGGGCTGGACGCTCGCCACGCTCACCGGCCGGTTTTTCCTTGCCCTTGCCCTTGTCTTTGCCTTTGTCTTTACGACCGCCGCCACCGCCGCCGCCATTCGGACCGTCACCGCGTGGGCCACGAGCATTGCGCGGGTTGCGCATGTCCGGACGTTCACGGGCTTCCGGCTTCTCGGCCTCGATGGTGCTGGCATCGAAGCCCATCAGGTCGCCGTCGGCGATTTTCTGCTTGGTCATGCGTTCGATGCTTTTCAGCAGTTTTTCTTCGTCCGGTGCGACCAGCGAGATCGCCTCGCCCGAACGACCGGCCCGGCCGGTACGGCCGATACGGTGCACGTAGTCTTCATCGACGTTCGGCAGTTCGAAGTTGACCACGTGTGGCAACTGGTCGATGTCCAGGCCACGGGCGGCGATGTCGGTGGCAACCAGGATGCGCACTTCACCGGCCTTGAAGTCGGCCAGGGCTTTGGTGCGGGCGTTCTGGCTCTTGTTGCCGTGGATCGCCACAGCCGGCAGGCCGTGTTTGTCCAGGTACTCGGCCAGACGGTTGGCGCCGTGCTTGGTGCGGGTGAACACCAGCACCTGTTCCCACGCGCCGGCGGTAATCAGGTGGGCCAGCAGCGCACGCTTGTGGCTGGCCGGCAGACGGAACACGCGTTGTTCGATGCGCTCGACCGTGGTGTTCGGCGGCGTCACTTCGATGCGTTCCGGGTTGTGCAGCAGTTTGCCGGCAAGATCGGTGATGTCTTTGGAGAAGGTCGCCGAGAACAGCAGGTTCTGGCGCTTGGCCGGCAGACGCGCGAGGACTTTCTTCACGTCATGGACGAAGCCCATGTCGAGCATGCGGTCGGCTTCGTCGAGCACGAGAATTTCGACGTGGGACAGATCGACGCTGCCCTGGCCGCACAGGTCGAGCAGACGACCGGGGCACGCCACCAGCACGTCAACGCCACGGGACATGGCCTGAACCTGCGGGTTCATGCCGACGCCGCCGAAGATGCACGCGCTGACGAATTTCAGGTCGCGGGCGTAGATCTTGAAACTGTCGTGAACCTGCGCCGCGAGTTCGCGGGTAGGGGTCAGCACGAGCACGCGCGGTTGGCGCGGGCCGTGACGCTGGGATTTGTCCGGGTGACCGTTGGGAAACAGCCGCTCCAGGATCGGAAGGGCGAAACCGCCGGTTTTACCAGTACCTGTCTGAGCCGCAACCATCAGGTCGCGACCTTGCAACACGGCGGGAATGGCCCGCTGTTGCACCGGAGTAGGCTCGGTATAGCCCGCATCTTCGATAGCGCGGACCAAAGCCTCGGAGAGACCGAGGGAAGCAAAGGACATGAGTAATCCTGTTTCAGTTAGGGCTTGGCCCAATGGGAGTCTTGCCTGGCGCGAATGGCGTTTAAGAGGACGCAATCCCGTCCGGTCCTGCTGCGGTTCCGAAGGCACGTCCGGAGCGCTCGCGCGGGCTGAAAAGCTGCGCTGTAGCGGGTCGGGAGGCCTGTTACGGTTCCGGGCGTCCGGGCGTGAGCCTGGCGGGAACGCCGGAGTATAACAGAGCAATCACTGCGCGCCGCTTTCCTGCTGCTCAACGGTTTTGCCGCTGGCGGTGGCGTTGCCCAGCGGTGCCGCCAGGGCGGGGGCCGCGCCGTAGCGAGCGCTGAGCTCGGCATAGGCCGGTTCGCGCTTGAAACGCTTGAGTTCGGCGCCGAAGCGCTGCACCAGCAAATCCATTCCGGCATTGCGTCGCACGGCCAGAAACTGGCTCTGGCGGCTGATGACCGTGGGGTTTTCAGTGATCTGGTTGCGGATATCCAATTCATCGAGCAAATGCTGGCCCACGCGGCGGTCGGTGATCAGCAGGTCGATACGCCCGCGCACCAGTTTGCCGAAATTGGCTTCGTGGGTCGGGGCCGGCTCGCGGGTGAACAGCGTCGATTCGCGAAAGTCGGGGCTGTACAGATAGCCCGGTGAGGTGCCGATGGTCAGGCCCTTGAGGTCTTCGAGGCTGCGAAAAGGGTGCGGGCGGTCGTTGGCGTAAAACATCACGAACTCGACGTCCGACAGCGGTTCGCTCGGATAGAGCAGGGTGGCGTCGCGTTCGTCGCTATGGAAGATGTCCAGCGCGCCGTCGGCCTGGCCGGTTTCGAGCATCGACAGGCAGCGTTTCCACGGCAGGAACTGCCATTCGACTTCGATGCCCAGGCGCTTGAACACGATGGCGGTGGTTTCGTAGTCGAGACCGAGGTTCTTGCCGTCTTGTTCATAGACGTACGGCGCCCACGGTTCGGTGACGATACGCAGCTTCTCGCCCCGAGCGGCAAAGCTCAGGCAAGCAAAAACCAGCACGGCGAATAACTGCGTGATCAAAGGCATGGCTTGAGATTACGACGAGAAACGGCAAAGAGCCAGAAACTGGCCGCAGAAGCTCTGTTTCGGGCGTTTAAAAGCAAAAGATCGCAGCGGCGAAAGCGCTGTAGGCACTGTCGTGGCTGCGATCTTCTGGTTCTGCGGTTACGTCTTTTTAGCGCGGCAGCTTCAGGTTGTTCCAGATCGCCAGGCTCGGTTCGGCCTGGTTCATGGAATAGAAGTGCAGGCCAGGCGCGCCGCCTTGCAGCAGGCGTTCGCACATTTCGGTGACGACCTGTTCGCCAAAACGCTGAATGCTCTGGCTGTCATCGCCGTAGGCTTCCAGCTGCTTGCGGATCCAGCGCGGGATTTCCGCACCGCAGGCATCGGAGAAACGCGCGAGTTTGCTGTAGTTGGTGATCGGCATGATCCCCGGCACGACCGGAATGTCCACGCCCAGCGCCTGCAAACGGTCGACAAAGTAGAAGTAGCTGTCGGCGTTGAAGAAGTACTGGGTGATCGCGCTGTCGGCGCCGGCACGGGCCTTGCGCACGAAGTTGGCCAGATCGTCTTCGTAGTTGCGCGCTTGCGGATGCATCTCCGGGTAGGCGGCGACTTCGATGTGGAAATGATTGCCGGTTTCTTCACGAATGAATTCAACCAGTTCATTGGCGTGACGCAGCTCGCCGCTGGTCATGCCCATGCCGGACGGCAGGTCACCGCGCAGGGCGACGATGCGCTTGATGCCGGCGGCCTTGTACTCGTTCAGCAGGCCGCGCAGGTCGTCCTTGCTGTCGCCGACGCACGACAGGTGCGGGGCGGCGGGGATTTTGACTTCGCTTTCCAGCTGCAGAACGGTGTTCAGCGTGCGGTCACGGGTCGAACCGCCAGCGCCGTAGGTGCAGGAAAAGAAGTCGGGGTTGTAAGTGGCCAACTGACGGGCAGTGGCGAGCAGTTTTTCATGCCCAGCATCGGTCTTGGTCGGGAAGAACTCGAAGCTGTAGCGACGGTCTTGGGACATGGAGGAAGCCTCCAGTTACGAGCGGCAAGCTACAAGCTGCGAGAGAAGCGGTGGTGCGCTGATCTATCGAGCGTGAAACCTGCTGCCTGAAACTGTTTTGAAATAGGGGCAGAGCTTTCAAGCTTCGTACGGCAAGTCCGGCTTTTGACCTTGCTTGCCGCTTGAAGCTTGAAGCTCGCAGCTGCTCTTATGCTCTTAGTAGCGGTAAGCGTGCGGCTTGAACGGGCCTTCGACGGTCACGCCGATGTAGTCAGCCTGTTGCTTGGTCAGTTGAGTGACCACGCCGCCGAAGCCGCGAACCATTTCCAGGGCCACTTCTTCGTCGAGTTTCTTCGGCAGTACTTCAACGGTCAGGCGCTCGGCTTTCTGGGCTGGCGACAGGTCGGCGTACTTCTGGCCGAACAGGAAGATCTGTGCCAGCACCTGGTTGGCGAACGAACCGTCCATGATGCGGCTCGGGTGACCGGTTGCGTTGCCCAGGTTCACCAGACGGCCTTCGGCCAGCAGGATCAGGTAGTCGTCGTTCTGTGGGTCGAACGAGCCAGCACCGGTACGGTGGATCTTGTGTACCTGTGGCTTCACTTCTTCCCATGCCCAGTTCTTGCGCATGAAAGCGGTGTCGATTTCGTTGTCGAAGTGACCGATGTTGCAGACAACGGCGCGCTTCTTCAGGGCTTTGAGCATGTTTGCATCGCAAACGTTGACGTTGCCGGTGGTGGTCACGATCAGGTCGATCTTGCCCAGCAGCGCTTTGTCGATGCTCGCTTCGGTGCCGTCGTTGATACCGTCGATGAACGGCGAAACCAGTTCGAAACCGTCCATGCAGGCTTGCATGGCGCAGATCGGGTCGACTTCGGAGACTTTGACGATCATGCCTTCCTGACGCAGGGACTGGGCCGAACCCTTGCCCACGTCACCGTAGCCGATGACCAGCGCTTGCTTGCCGGACAGCAGGTGGTCGGTACCGCGCTTGATGGCATCGTTCAGGCTGTGACGGCAGCCGTACTTGTTGTCGTTCTTGGACTTGGTCACCGAGTCGTTGACGTTGATGGCCGGGATTTTCAGCTCGCCCTTGGCCAGCATGTCCAGCAGACGGTGCACGCCGGTGGTGGTTTCTTCGGTCACGCCGTGGACGCGGTCCAGAACCTGTGGGTATTTCTTGTGCAACAGCTCGGTCAGGTCGCCGCCGTCGTCGAGGATCATGTTGGCGTCCCATGGCTGGCCATCTTTCAGGATGGTCTGCTCCAGGCACCACTCGTACTCTTCTTCAGTCTCGCCTTTCCAGGCGAAAACCGGGATGCCGGCAGCGGCGATGGAAGCAGCGGCCTGATCCTGAGTCGAGAAAATGTTGCAGGACGACCAGCGCACTTCGGCTCCCAGGGCAACCAGGGTTTCGATCAGCACGGCGGTCTGAATGGTCATGTGGATGCAGCCGAGGATTTTTGCGCCTTTCAAAGGCTGCTCGGAAGCGTACTTGCGGCGCAGACCCATCAGGGCCGGCATTTCCGATTCGGCGATGATGGTTTCGCGACGGCCCCAGGCAGCCAGGGACATGTCGGCAACTTTGTAATCGTTAAAATCTGCAGGCGTGATAACAGCGCTCATGAGAGCCTCCATTCGTAATGTATGCGAATGGGCGCCGTTGTGCGTTTAGTGTCCGGCCTGAGCCGGTCAACGCCCCATCCGAGCCTGACAGGTTGAACCTGCTGCAGCGCCCCTCGGACAGGTGGCGGGAAAACGGTATCAAGTGAAGGTTACCGTTTTGAAACGGGGGCGATTATAGCTTTCTTTGAGCTGCGAGTGGCAAGCCGCAAGCGACAAGTAACAGCGGCTCGGCTTTTAACTTGCAGCTCGTCGCTTGAAGCTTGAAGCTGGGGGCGTAACCCTATTGCACAAACAACTCGGAGGCCGCCCCCCCATGAATTTCCACACCCGCAAGTGGGTAAAACCCGAAGACCTCAACCCCAACGGCACCCTGTTCGGCGGCAGCCTGCTGCGCTGGATCGACGAGGAAGCGGCGATCTACGCCATCGTTCAACTGGGCAACCAGCGTGTGGTGACCAAGTACATTTCCGAAATCAACTTCGTCAGCGCCTCGCGCCAGGGCGACATCATCGAACTGGGCATCACCGCCACCGAGTTCGGCCGCACCTCGATCACCCTGACCTGCGAAGTGCGCAACAAGATCACCCGCAAGAGCATCCTGACCGTCGAGAAGATGGTCTTCGTCAACCTCGGCGAAGACGGCTTGCCGGCGCCGCACGGGCGGACCGAGATCAGGTATGTCAAAGACCAGTTCAAGGATGACGTGCCCGTTACCGAGTAATCGCGTCACACCGGCGAACGGAAGCCGAGCGGCGCGTGTCGTAGCCTTATGACCCCGCCACCGGTTTCCCGCCATGACCACACCAACAGACGGCAAGACCCCCGATCTCTCGGCCAAGGAACAGCACGAAGTCGAGAAAAACCAGCCGCCCCGGGCGGCGGTTCTGCATGAAATCATCCGCAAACAGGGCGACCAGGAACTGGAGCGCAGCATCGCCGCGCTGTGGTGGTCGGCGCTGGCGGCCGGGCTGACCATGGGCCTGTCGCTGATGGGCATGGGCCTGCTCAACTCGCGTCTGCCCGAGGGCGACGAATTCAAGGTGATCGCCAGCTTCGGCTACTGCGCAGGCTTTCTCGCGGTGATTCTCGCCCGCCAGCAACTGTTTACCGAAAATACCCTGACCGCCGTGCTGCCGGTGATGACCAAGCCGACCCTGGCCAATTTCGGCCGGTTGATCCGGCTCTGGACCGTGGTGCTGTTCGGCAACCTGTGCGGGACGATTCTGGTGGCGTACGTGATGCTCGAACTGCCGATCTTCGACAGCAAGACCGACGAGGCCTTCCTCGAAATCGGCCGCAAGGTCATGGAGAACCATGCGAGTCAGATGTTCGCCAAGGGCATCGTCTCGGGCTGGATGATCGCCACCATGGTCTGGATGATCCCGTCCATGGAAAGCGCGAAGATGTGGATCATCATCCTCATCACCTATCTGATGGCACTGGGCGATTTCACTCACATCGTGGTGGGGTCGGCGGAGGTGTCGTATCTGGTGTTTGCCGGCGAGTTGCCGTGGAGTGACTTCTGGGCGGTGTTTGCCGGGCCGACGCTGGCGGGAAACATCATCGGCGGCAGTTTCATCTTTGCCCTGATCAGTCATGCGCAGATCCGCAGCGAAAGCGGCGCGCCGAAAGAAACGGATGCGCCGAAGGAATCTGCGGATCAGGCCGAAAAGCCCGATCCGCAGCGGATCAAGAAATGATCAGTGGTGCGCGGGCTCGGCAGCGGTCGCCGGCTCATCGCGGGTTGCGTGCTTGACCAGTTTGCCGATGGTCAGGCCCTGCAACAGGATCGACGACAGCACCACGATGTAGGTGATGCTCAGCAACAGATCGCGCTCCGGGCCCAGTGGCAGGGCCAAGGCCAATGCCACCGAAACACCGCCGCGCAAACCACCCCAGGTCAGGATCCGGATCGTACCGCGCGGCACCGTGCGCCAGCGCCGCAGCAAGACGATGGCCGGGGCCACGGTGAGCAGGCGCGACAGCAGAATCGCCAGCGCCAGCAAACTCGCCGCCGCCACGTGCAGCCAGTTGAACGGCAGCAGCAACAGCTCCATCCCGATCAGCGCGAACAGCAACGCGTTGAGCATGTCGTCGAGCAATTCCCAGAAACCGTCGAGGTATTTGCGCGTCATGTCGTTCATCGCCAGGTTGCGACCGAGGTTACCGATGATCAGCCCGGCGACCACCATCGCAATCGGCGCCGAGACGTGCAGCTCGGTGGCCATCGCCGAACCGCCGATCACCAGCGCCAAAGTCAGCATGACTTCGATCTGGTGCTGCTCGATGCTTTTGATCATCAGGTACACCAGATAACCGATCAGCCCGCCGAACAGCACGCCACCGATGGCTTCATGGGCAAACAGCATGGCCGTGGCGCCGACGGTCGGAGTTTCGCCCAGTTGCGCGATGCCCAGCAGCACGGTGAACACCACCACGGCGGTGCCGTCGTTGAACAGCGATTCGCCGACGATGGTGGTCTTCAGCGGCTTCGAGGCGTTGGCCGTACGCAGCACACCGAGTACCGCAATCGGGTCGGTCGGGGAAATCAGCGCGCCGAACAACAGGCAGTAGAGGAAGCTCACGTGCCAGCCGAACAGGGCAAAAATGTAATAGGCGAGGCTGCCGATCACGGCGGTGGCGATCAATACGCCGAAGGTCGCCAGCAGGCCGATCGGCCAGCGGTAGCTGCGCAGGTCGTTCAGGTTCACGTGCAAGGCGCCGGCGAACAGCAGGAACGACAGCATCCAGTTCATCAGCAGATCGCCGAAGTCGATCTGGCCGATCAGTTGCTGCACACGTTCTTCGAGGCCGGGGTAACCGAGCAGGCTCAGGCCTTGCAGCAACAGGGAAAACATCAGTGCGGTAACCATCACGCCGATGGTCGGGGGCAGGCCGATGAAGCGGAAATTCACGAAAGTGAGGAGGGTGGTGAGGCAGATGAAAGCGGCGACGAGTTCAAGCATCCGGGGTCCTTTGGATGGGGGGGGGAAAGACAGCGCGCCCGTTCATGGACGCAAGGGTTGGATGGGCTGACGCCGGGTGGGGACACAATTGTGTCCCCCGGGAAAATCAGCCGGACACATTGACCGCAGCGACACCCCGACGTTGCAGGTAGATGAAAAACAGCGCCGTCAGCACGGTCAGCACGCCCACCAGAGCGCCGGTCCAGGGCAAGTCCGCAAGGTCCGCGCCGCTGGCCACCACCAGTCCGCCAATCCATGCGCCGGCGGCATTGCCGAGGTTGAACGCGCTCTGGTTCAGGGTCGAACCGAGGTTCGGTGCCTCGTGAGCCTGATCGATGATCAGCAGTTGCAGGATCGGGCACAGGGCGAAGGCAAAAATCCCCCACAGCACCAGCGTGATCGCTGCCGGAACCACCGAGCGACTGGTCTGGCTGAACGCCGCCAGAACCACCACCACCGCCAGCGCCACACCCACCAATGACGGCAACAGACGACTGTCGGCCAGGCGTCCGCCGAGCATGCTGCCGCCGGTCAGGCCGACACCGAACAACAGCAGCATCACCGTCACGCCGTGGGGGCTGACGCCGGTGATGTCCTGCAAAATCGGCGCGATGTAGGTGAACACGCTGAACAGGCTGGTGGAGGCCAGCACGCTCATGCCCAGTGCCAGCAACACGTTGACCTTGCCCAGCACCTTGAACTCGCTGGCGAGGTTGGCCTTGTCCATCGGGATATGTTTCGGCAACCACAGCCATTGGGCGAGGGCGGCGATCACACCGATCACCGAGACCGCCCAGAAGGTCGAGCGCCAGCCGGCGTACTGGCCGAGCGCCGTGCCCAGCGGTACGCCGAGAACGTTGGCCAGGGTCAGGCCGGTGAACATCATGGAAATCGCCTGCGCCCGCTTGTTCGGTGCGACCAGCCCGGCGGCCACCACCGAACCGATGCCGAAGAACGCCCCGTGGCACAGCGCGGTGACCACCCGCGCCGCCATCAGCGTCGCGTAGTTCGGCGCCAGTGCGCACAGCACGTTGCCGAGGATGAACATCAGCGTCATGCCCAGCAGCGTGGCCTTACGCGGCATATTGGCAGTGCCGATCGCCAGAATTGGCGCACCGAACACCACCCCCAGGGCGTAGCCGGTGATCAACAGGCCGGCGTGGGGAATGCTCACCGCGAGGTCGCGGGCGACATCGGGCAGCAGGCCCATGATGACGAATTCAGTGGTGCCGATGCCGAAAGCGGCAACAGCGAGGGCAAGCAAAGCGAGTGGCATGCGCAAGGTCTCTGTCGGTAGTCTTGACGCTTTGATCAGGCATACGCAGGCCGGCGACCGGTCTCGGGCGAGAACGGGGCAGGCAGGAATTATTGGAATTTATCTGTGCGCAACTGAGTGCGGCGTGGTCGCTTGCAGTATAAACAGCTGCTGACACATCGCGAATCAATAATCTGACTAATTGGCTCAGGTTCAACAACAAAAACAAAGGAGTGGCACGTGCTGGCGACAGCTCTGGTGTTGGTGGCGGCGCTGTTGCACGCAGCGTGGAACACGTTGATCAAGTTCAGCGCCGAACGGCTGCTGGTGGTGGCCTGCATGGACACCGTGGCGCTGTTGTTCGTGGCGCTGGCGATGCCTTTCATCAGCCTGCCGCCGGCGGAAATCTGGCCGTGGATTCTGGCGTCGGCGGCGTTCGAGCTGCTCTATCGCTATCTGTTGATCCAGGCCTATCGGGTCGGCGACCTGGGGCTGGTCTATCCGTTGATGCGCGGATTGTCGCCACTGGTGGTACTGGCGCTGACCCTGATCTTCGCCGGCGAAGTGCTGACCACCCAGCAAATCTTCGGAATCCTGTTGATCCCGCTGGGCATAGCTTGCCTGCTCTGGCAGGGCGGCGGCGGGAAACATTTGCCGTGGGCGATGCTGCCGGTGGTGGCGCTGATCGGCTTGTGCATCGGTTGCTACACCTACATCGACGGTCAGGCGTTGCGGCGCTGGTCGCATCCGCTGGATTACCTGGTCTGGGTCACGCTGCTCAGTGCCTGGCCGTTCCCGTTGCTGGCGTGGGTGGCCAAGCGGCCGGCGTTCAAGCTGTTCTGGCGCGAGCAATGGAAGCTGGGATTGGCGGTCGGGTTCTGCGTGTTGTTCAGCTACGCTCTGGTGCTGTGGGCGATGCAGTTGGGCTCGATTGCCGAAGCGGCGGCGTTGCGTGAAATCAGCGTGATACTGGTGGTGCTGTTCGGCATGCGTTACCTGAAAGAACCTTTCGGCCGGCCGCGGCTCTTAGCCTGTGGGCTGGTGCTGATCGGCATGCTGGTGATGAAGTTCTGACCGCCCGGCAACTCTAAAACTCGAAAGAAGGACGGTGTTATGACGGTGGCTTTGTGGTGTGTGTTGATCGCGATCTTTCTGCCCTATCTGTGCACCGTCGTGGCCAAGGCCTCGGGCGGTTTCAGACTGCGGGACAATCATGATCCCCGGGACTTTCTGGACAGCGTGGATGGCGTGGCGCGCCGTGCCCATGCGGCGCAACTGAACAGTTTTGAAGTGACCCCGGCGTTTGCGGCGGCGGTGATCGTCGCGCACCTGGTGGGCACGGCAGAGCTGGTGACGGTCAACGTGCTGGCGGTGCTGTTCATCACCAGTCGCCTGCTCTACATCATTTGCTATCTGGCGGACTGGGCGGCTTTGCGCTCGCTGGTCTGGTTTGTCGGGATGGTGCTGATTGCCAGCTTCTTCTTCGTTTCGATCTGAACCTGAAAAGATCGCAGGCTGACGAGGCCTGCGATCTTTTGCATTGTGCTTACGGCTTGTCGGCTACCTGCGGCACTTGCGGCAACGCCGCGCCTTTCGGCCAGAGCATCCAGATCTGCCCTTGCTGCTTCATGTCGCCCGCCAGTTGCCCGGCGGCATCGCCGGTGCCCCAGAACAGATCCGCGCGAACCTCACCGGCAATCGCGCCGCCAGTGTCCTGCGCAGCCACCGGGCGTACCAGCGGCGTGCCGTCGGGGCGAGTGGTCGATAGCCACAACAGGCTGCCCAGCGGAATCACCTTGCGGTCCACTGCCGCGCTGTAACCGGCGGTCAACGGCACGTTCAGCGAGCCGCGTGGCCCTTCGTTGCTGTCCGGATTGCGGGTGAAGAACACGTAGCTCGGATTGCTCGCCAGCAGTTCCGGAATGCGCGACGGGTTGGCCTTGGCCCAGTTGCTGATCGCACCCATGGTGACTTCTTCTTTTTTCAGCTCGCCCTGTTCCACCAGCCAGCGGCCGATCGGTCGATACGGGTGACCATTCTGGTCGGCGTAGGCGATGCGCAGTTGTCGGCCGTCATCGGTCTGAATCCGCCCCGACCCCTGAATCTGCAGAAATTGCAGGTTCATCGGGTCGGTCAGCCAGGCCACGACCGGCGCCTTGACGCCTTGGCTTTCGATGGTCGCCGCATCGTCGTAAGGCTTGAGCACGCGACCTTCGAGGCGGCCGCGCAGGCGCTTGCCTTTGAGTTCCGGGTAAATACTGTCCAGCGAGACAATGATCATGTCTTCGGGCACGCCATACACCGGCACGTTGGCGGTGGCGGTTTGCGTCAGGCTGCCGGGATAGACCGGTTCGTAGTAGCCGGTGATCAGGCCGTTGGGATTGTCGTTCTCGGCGCGCAGGCCGAAGACGTCTAGGTTCTGCTTGAGGAACGTGCGGATGTCGCCGGCGCTTTGCGGCACGTTGGCGGCGGCTGCACAGGTTGGGCCCCAGACCGGGTCAGCCTTGAGCCGGGTGCAGGCGCTGCGCCACGAACCGAAACCGGCCACCAGGTCGCTATCGGACACTGCCGGCAGGGCTTCCCAGGTGGCACTGGAATACGTGGCCAGGGCGTGGGTTTTCGGCTTGGCGCTGTCGCCACCGGTGCACCCGGCGAGGATCGCCAGCAGCGGAAGGGTGACGATGAGCGGATGACGCCAGGCCTTGAAGCGGCTGTTCATGGAGAATTTCCTGTGCCGGTTGCAGAAGTGCTCCATGCGCTCAAGCAACCCTTATTGTTAATAGGGCTATTGGTGTTTGGCGGTGACCCGAGGATACTGGCCGCCGATTTCCGTGACCTGAAGCCACCATGACTCTTAAAAGAATTTCTGTTGTATTGCTGGCCTGTCTGACCTTGTCCGCCTGTGGCGGTGTCGACCCGAATTCCCCGCTGGGCCAGCGCAAGGCGATCTTCAAGCAGATGCTCAAAACCGGCGAAGACCTGGGTGGCATGTTGCGTGGGCGCATCCCGTTCGACGGAGCGAAATTCGCCGAAGGCGCGGTCAAGCTCGATGCGTTGTCCCATGAGCCGTGGAAACATTTCCCGCAGGTGCGCGAAGAAGATCACACCAGCTCCAAGGACGATGTCTGGCAGAAACAGGCCCGCTTCCAGGAAATGGCCCGCACCCTTGAAGCGGCCACCGGTGAACTGGTGATCGCCAGCAAGGTTCAACCCTACAAGGCCAGTAACCTGGGGCCGGCGGTGCAGAAAGTCGAAGATGCCTGCAGTGCCTGCCATAAAGAGTTTCGCGACCACTGATGTTCAAGGGATCACAGCCTTTGGCCGTGATCCCCGGCTTTCTTACTTGTCGAGTTCGTCCAGCGCGTCCTGCAATTCCTTGCGCGATTCGGCGAGCTTGTTCTTGCGCTTGTCGATCTTCTCCGGATCGCCCTTCTTCATGGCCTTGTCCAGATCAGCCTGACGCCTGCTCACTTCGTGCTTGGCGTCGAGTACCTTGTTTTCCCGCTCTTTCTTCAGGCCGGCGTCGGTGCAGTGTTCGGTGACTTCGCGCAGGGCGGTTTCGAGGCCGGCCTGCTGGTCGGCATTGCCGCGGGACTTGGCCTGTTCGATCTGATTGATGATGCCCTGCTTCTTGGCAGCACAACCGGTCAGGCCCGGCGCGTCTTCGTCGGCCATCACGGGGGCGGCGAGGACTGCGCAGAAAGACAGCAGGGCGAGCGGTGCGAGAAATTTCATAAAAGCTCCATGTGCAAAGGCAATCGTATCGGTGAAGCACTGCGCTGTTGGAGCGCTCCGGCGGACTTGGGTTCCCGGTGGGCCGGGGATTGCGTGTTCAGAAGCCGTCGACGCCGGCGGCTTGCAAGGTTTCACTCAGGGCCAGTACCTGCGGGTCACGAAAAAAGGCGCTCAATTGCGCCGCGCGACCCGGGCCGATTCCGGCTTCTGCCTGCCATTGTTCGGTGTTGCGTTGTGCCAGCGCCTGCCATGAATCGGCAAGTGTTGCCTGACCGGTCGGTGGCAGCCCCAGGGCTTTGAGCCACTGCAGGAACGGCCGTTGGCGGGCGCTGTGAAAACTGTGCAGCAGGCGGGCGCTGCTGCGCTCGCCGAGACCGGCAATGTTAGCAAGCTCCGGCCCGTCGAGGGTCAACCAATCCAGCAGGCTGTTCAGGCGGCCTGTTTCCAGAAGTTTCTCCCAGGTGCCGCGACCGACATGGGGCAGGGCCAGTCCCTGCTTGCCGCTGAGCCAGGTCAGGCGGGCGAGGAACTGGCTTTCGCAGCCCGGCGTCGGTTGCCAGCAGCTCAGGGCGTGAAAGTCGCTGGCGAGCGGAACGTTCAGATCCACGCGTTCAGTGCTGCGCAGCACCACGCTGTCGAGGCGCGGAATCGTCAGCCCGGCCAGGCTGATTGCCACCTGATCGCCGGGGCGAATGTCCAGTTCCTGCCAGCGCCTGAGCGAACTGACACTGACCCGTTTGATCTGCCGGTCATCGAGCATCACCGGCGACAGTTCAAGCACCGGCGTGATGCGCCCGGTGCGGCCGATCTTGAAATTTACTTTGCGCACATCGGCCAGCGCCTGGGCAAAAGGGTATTTCCAGGCGACAGCCCAATAGGGCGGACGAGCTTGCCAGCGCTCTGCCGGTGGCCGCAGGCTTTGGCGCAGAACCACTCCGTCCGTGGCAAATGGCAGTGGCGAGCGATACCAGTGATCGCGCCAGTGTTGCGCTTCGTTCAGGCTGGCGACGGCCTGGGTGTAGGGCTCCGTGGTGGGAAAACCGAACTGCGTCAGCGCCGCGATTCGCTCCGGCAAGTCCTTCGGCCCTTGCGGCCAGTCCCAGACAAACAGCCCGATGCCTGCAGCGTGTTCCGCGTCGAGATCCTTACGCCCCAGCAGCCCGGCCACGGTGGCGCGGGCGTTGGCGCTGCCGGCACGTGCCTGCTTATGGCCGTTCAAGCGCCAGTAGAGTTCGCCTTGCACCAACAGATCCTGCTGTTGCGTCAGCCGCTGTGGAATGGCTCCGATCCTTTTTGCCGACGCGGTCCAGTCCTGCCCGCGAACACCATCCCCGCGACTGATCGCCTGATGCAATCGGCCGTCGCGATAGATCAGGGTGACCGCCACGCCATCGACCTTGGGTTGCACCCATACGTTTTGGCGGTCGCGCAGCCAGGTGGCGATGTCTGCCGCGTCGTGAAGCTTGTCCAGACCGGTGTGAGCGACCGGGTGCGCAACCGGGCCTGATGCGGTGCGCAACGGCTCGGGCGGTGAGGGAAGTTTGAAGCACCGGCGCCATTGGTTCAGGCGCAAGCGGGACTGATCGTAGAGCTCATCGGCGATCACCGAACGACCTTCGCGATGATAGGCGTCGTCCCAGCGGTCGATCTGTTGTTGCAGGGCGGCGACTTCGCTCGAAGCCCGGGCGGCGGCCCAGTCGGGGCAGTCGGCAGCGAAGGTGTTGAGGTGGAAAAACGGCAGGAAAAACAAAAACAGGCGCAGTGTGGCAAGCATCGTGAGCGTCCTTGCTCAGAGAGATACCTGAAGGCTAGCCGGGATTTCGAAGCGGGCCGGGCGGCTGTTTTGCCGGTTGTTTCGCGGCCATGAAAAAGCCCCGCACGGCGAACCGTGCGGGGCTTCTTGTACCGCCAGGAAAATTACAGGCCGGCAGCGGAACGCAGAGCGTCGGCGCGGTCGGTTTTTTCCCAGGTGAACGTGGAGAAGGTGTCTTCGCCAACGGTCTTGGTCTGCGGAGCGCGGCCGAAGTGGCCGTAGGCTGCGGTTTCCTGGTACATCGGGTGCAGCAGGTCCAGCATGGTGGTGATCGCGTATGGACGCAGGTCGAACACTTCGCGGACCAGTTTGATGATCTTGTCATCGCTGATCTTGCCGGTGCCGAAGGTGTTCAGCGAGATCGAGGTAGGCTGGGCCACACCGATCGCGTAGGAAACCTGGATCTCGCAACGCTCGGCCAGGCCGGCAGCCACGATGTTCTTGGCAACGTAACGGCCAGCGTAGGCCGCCGAACGGTCAACCTTGGATGGATCTTTACCGGAGAACGCGCCGCCGCCGTGACGGGCCATGCCGCCGTAGCTGTCGACGATGATCTTGCGACCGGTCAGACCGCAGTCACCTACCGGGCCGCCAATGATGAACTGGCCGGTCGGGTTGATGTGGAACTGGGTGTCCTTGCTCAGCAGTTCGGCAGGCAGCACGTGCTTGACGATCAGCTCCATCACGCCTTCGCGCAGGTCGTTGTACGACACTTCAGGGTTGTGCTGGGTCGACAGAACCACGGCGTCGATACCGACAACCTTGCCGCCTTCATAACGGCAGGTCACTTGCGACTTGGCGTCCGGACGCAGCCAAGGCAGCAGACCCGACTTGCGGGCTTCGGCCTGACGCTGCACCAGCTGGTGCGAGAAGGTGATCGGTGCCGGCATCAGCACGTCGGTTTCGTTGCTGGCGTAGCCGAACATCAGGCCCTGGTCGCCGGCGCCCTGATCTTCAGGCTTGGCACGGTCAACACCCTGGTTGATGTCAGGGGACTGCTTGCCGATGATGTTCATCACGCCGCAGGTCGCGCCGTCGAAGCCGACGTCGGAGCTGGTGTAGCCGATGTCGCAAATCACGTCACGAACGATCTGCTCCAGGTCGACCCAGGCACTGGTGGTCACTTCACCGGCAACGATGGCCACGCCAGTCTTGACCAGGGTTTCCACCGCAACGCGTGCGTGCTTGTCCTGGGCAATGATGGCGTCCAGCACTGCATCGGAAATCTGGTCGGCGATTTTGTCCGGATGTCCTTCAGACACGGACTCGGAGGTGAAGAGGGAGTATTCGCTCATCTCGATGTTTTCCTGAATTTACCGATGGTGAGTGTCGCCAGCCGGTCGCTGAAAATGGCGGACCTGGATCTGGAAACCATTACGTAAGCCTACATAGAGGCTTTCCCCGGGAACGAGTCCCGCAGCGGTGGCCCAACGGGCCAGATCGTCCTGTTCAAACCCCAACCACAGATCACCGCAGGCCTCCCTGGCCCAACTCTGGTTGTGGCTACATAACTCTGTCACGAGCAGGCTACCGCCCGGTTGCAGCAGGCTGGCCATGTGCTTGAGCGCTTCGGCCGGCGCGGCGAAATGGTGCAACACCATGTTCAACACCACGCAATCGGCCTGAAGGCTCACGCCATTCAATGCATCGGCCAATTGCAGGCTGACGTTAGCCAGCTGTTCACGTTCACATACCTGGCGGGCCAGTTCGAGCATCGCCGCGCTGTTGTCCAGTGCGGTTACGGTGTCGAAGCGACGCGCCAGTTCCGGCAGGAATGCACCATCGCCGGGGCCGACTTCAATGGCCGTGGCTGCGCCATCGAAATTCAGTTTGTCGAGCAGGGCCAGCACGCTTTCACGGTACTGCGGCAGGCCGGCAATCAAATCCTGCTGGGCGCGGAATTTCTCTGCAACCCTTGCGAAAAAGTCCTGGCTGTTGGCCGCGCGTTGCCCGTGAACCTGTGCGATCCGGGTTTCCACGTCGGCTGGCAGCGCCAGATTGTCGACTTCTTCTAACAATGCCGCATGCAACTTGCCGCCCAGCAACTCGGTGTGGGGCAGGGCGCGGCGATAGAACACCGCATTGCCTTCGCGGCGAGTCGCCACCAGATCCGCCTGCGCCAGCACTTTAAGGTGATGGCTCATGCCGGACTGGCCGATACCGAAAATCTGCGCCAGTTCCAGTACGCCGAACGAGTCGTTGGCCAGGGCACGCAATACATTCAGCCGCAGCGGATCGCCGCCGGCCTTGCACAGGGCCGCCAGCTCGTCGCAATCGTCATGGCGAATGGAAGGCACGCGTAAGTTCATAGGGCTGGCAGTCTAGTGACGGCCCGGAAGCACCGCAAGGTCTATATCAAAAAGTTTTGATATTGCTCGATGGATGGCGCATTCGATTGCACTTCTCACTGCCCGGTCAACTCTACAAACGAACAGCGGAAAGGTTTCACCAACCGAAACCGATGTTATCCAATGGAAAAACGCCTCCGGATGACTATCTGTCATTGCCCCGAGGCGCTCGGGTGAGGGAAAATGCCCTCCTTTTTTCCGTTTCAATCTATTCACACCCAGGAGATCAGCGATGCCTAGCCGTCGTGAGCGTGCCAACGCCATTCGTGCCCTCAGCATGGATGCCGTGCAAAAAGCCAACAGCGGCCATCCCGGTGCCCCTATGGGTATGGCAGATATCGCCGAAGTGCTTTGGCGCGACTACCTCAAGCACAACCCGAGCAATCCATCGTTCGCCGACCGTGACCGCTTCGTGCTGTCCAACGGCCACGGCTCGATGTTGATCTACTCGCTGCTGCACCTGACCGGCTACGACCTGTCGATCGACGACCTGAAGCAATTCCGTCAACTGCACAGCCGTACCCCGGGCCACCCGGAATTCGGTTACACCCCGGGCGTTGAAACCACCACCGGCCCGCTGGGTCAGGGCCTGGCCAACGCTGTGGGCTTCGCCTTGGCAGAAAAAGTCCTGGGCGCGCAGTTCAACCGCCCTGGCCACAACATCGTCGACCACCACACCTACGTGTTCCTGGGTGATGGCTGCATGATGGAAGGCATTTCCCACGAAGTCGCTTCCCTGGCCGGCACTCTGGGCCTGGGCAAGCTGATCGCCTTCTACGATGACAACGGCATTTCCATCGACGGCGAAGTCGAGGGCTGGTTCACCGACGACACGCCGAAGCGTTTCGAATCGTACAACTGGCAAGTGATCCGCAACGTTGACGGTCACGACCCGGAAGAGATCAAGACCGCCATCGAGACCGCTCGCAAGAGCCCGCTGCCGACCCTGATCTGCTGCAAGACCACCATCGGTTTCGGTTCGCCGAACAAGCAAGGCAAGGAAGATTGCCACGGCGCCCCGCTGGGTGACGCGGAAATCGCCCTGACCCGTCAGGCGTTGAACTGGAACCACGGCCCGTTCGAAATCCCGGCCGACATCTATGCCGAGTGGGATGCCAAGGAAAAAGGCCGCGCCGCCGAAGCCGAGTGGGATCAGCGTTTCGCTGCCTACTCCGCCGCGTTCCCCACCGAAGCCAACGAACTGATCCGTCGCCTGAGCGGCGAGCTGCCGGCCGACTTCTCCGAGAAGGCTGACGCCTACATCGCCGACGTTGCTGCCAAAGGCGAAACCATCGCCAGCCGTAAAGCCAGCCAGAACGCCCTGAACGCGTTTGGTCCGCTGCTGCCGGAAGTGCTGGGCGGTTCGGCTGACCTGGCCGGTTCCAACCTGACCCTGTGGAAAGGCTGCAAAGGCGTCAGCGCCGAAGACGCCAGCGGCAACTACATGTACTACGGCGTGCGCGAATTCGGCATGACCGCGA
This sequence comes from Pseudomonas sp. B34(2017), assembly GCF_002112915.1. NCBI lineage: Bacteria > Pseudomonadati > Pseudomonadota > Gammaproteobacteria > Pseudomonadales > Pseudomonadaceae > Pseudomonas > Pseudomonas sp. B34(2017). Next base: position 598,685 of record NZ_NEJA01000003.1, read on the forward strand.
TCATGAACGGCGTTGCCCTGCACGGCGGTCTGGTGCCTTACGGCGCGACCTTCCTGATGTTCATGGAATACGCCCGCAACGCAGTGCGCATGTCCGCCCTGATGAAGCAGCGCGTGATCCACGTCTACACCCACGACTCCATCGGTCTGGGCGAAGACGGCCCGACGCACCAGCCGATCGAGCAACTGACCAGTCTGCGCAGCACGCCGAACCTCGACACCTGGCGTCCAGCCGATGCCGTTGAATCGGCAGTGGCCTGGAAAAACGCGCTGGAGCGCAAGGACGGCCCGTCGGCGCTGATCTTCTCGCGTCAGAACCTGCAGCACCAGACCCGTGATGCCGGCCAGATCGCCGACATCCGTCGTGGTGGTTACGTGCTGAAGGACTGCGCAGGCGAGCCTGAGCTGATCCTGATCGCGACCGGTTCGGAAGTCGGTCTGGCCGTTCAGGCCTACGACAAACTCACCGAGCAGGGCCGCAAGGTGCGCGTGGTTTCCATGCCATGCACCAGCGCGTTCGACGCTCAGGACGCCAGCTACAAGCAATCGGTCCTGCCGTTGCAGGTTGGCGCACGTATCGCGATCGAAGCGGCCCACGCCGACTTCTGGTTCAAGTACGTGGGTCTGGAAGGTCGCGTGATCGGCATGACCACCTACGGCGAATCGGCTCCGGCTTCGGCACTGTTCGAAGAGTTCGGCTTCACCCTGGAAAACATCCTGGGTCAGGCTGAAGAGCTGCTGGAAGACTAAGGCACATCGCGGTGATCTCATGATCACCGCAATCCTTTTGGGAGCTGGCTTGCCAGCGATAGGGCCATCCGCTTCAACATCATGTTGCCTGACCGGACGCTATCGCTGGCAAGCCAGCTCCAACATGTGATGTGTCGCAAATAAGCATTGCGTCTGCCTGCGTATTATCGAGAACCCCATGCCTCAACCGCGTCCCTACAAAGTTGCACTCAACGGCTACGGCCGGATTGGTCGTTGCGTCTTGCGTGCGTTGTTCGAGCGAGGCTCAGCGGCAGGGTTTGAAATTGTCGCGATCAACGATCTGGCCGACATGGCCAGCATCGAATACCTGACACGCTTCGACTCCACCCACGGCCGGTTCCCGGGCGAGGTGAAGGTCGACGGCGATTGTCTGCATATTAATGGCGACTGCGTGAAGGTCCTGCGCAGTGCCACCCCCGAAGGCATCGATTGGGCATCGCTGGGCGTCGATCTGGTGCTCGAATGCTCCGGCGCTTACCACACTCGCGCAGACGGCCAGCGCTTTATCGACGCCGGCGCGCCGCGTGTACTGTTTTCGCAGCCGATGGCCAGCGAGGCGGATGTCGACGCCACCATCGTCTACGGCGTCAATCAGGATTGCCTGACCGGCGACGAACTGCTGGTGTCCAACGCCTCCTGCACCACCAACTGCGGCGTACCGCTGTTGCGTCTGCTGGATCAGGCGGTCGGCCTGGATTACGTATCGATCACCACGATTCACTCGGCGATGAACGATCAGCCGGTGATCGACGCCTATCACCACGAAGACCTGCGCCGCACCCGTTCTGCGTTCCAGTCGGTGATCCCGGTGTCCACCGGTCTGGCGCGTGGTATCGAGCGCCTGCTGCCGGAACTTGCCGGGCGAATTCAGGCCAAAGCCGTACGCGTGCCGACGGTCAACGTGTCCTGCCTCGACATCACGATGCAGACCGCGAGCGACACAGACGCCGGCGAGGTCAACCGGATCCTGCGCGACGCCGCCACCAGCGGCCCGCTCAAAGGTCTGTTGGCCTACACCGAATTGCCTCACGCCAGTTGTGATTTCAACCATGACCCACATTCGGCCATCGTCGATGCCAGTCAGACCCGCGTTTCCGGCCCTCGGCTGGTGAACATCCTGGCCTGGTTCGACAACGAATGGGGTTTTGCCAACCGAATGCTGGATGTTGCAGAACACTATCTGCAAACAGCGACTTCAAAAAAACCGTAGGAAGTGCGACCCATGACCGTGTTGAAGATGTCCGACCTCGATCTGCAAGGTAAGCGCGTATTGATCCGCGAAGACCTCAACGTCCCAGTCAAGGACGGTGTTGTCACCAGCGATGCGCGTATCCTGGCTTCGCTGCCGACCATCAAGCTGGCCCTGGAAAAAGGCGCGGCGGTGATGGTCTGCTCGCACCTGGGTCGTCCGACCGAAGGCGAATTCTCCGCCGAGAACAGCCTCAAGCCTGTCGCCGACTACCTGAGCAAGGCCCTGGGCCGCGAAGTGCCGCTGGTGGCCGACTACCTGGGCGGCGTTGACGTCAAGGCCGGCGACATCGTGCTGTTCGAAAACGTGCGCTTCAACACGGGCGAGAAAAAGAACGCTGACGAATTGGCCCAGCAATATGCCGCCCTGTGCGACGTGTTCGTGATGGACGCTTTCGGCACCGCGCACCGCGCCGAAGGTTCGACCCACGGCGTGGCCAAGTTCGCCAAAGTCGCCGCTGCCGGCCCGCTGCTCGCCGCTGAACTCGATGCACTGGGCAAAGCCCTGGGCGCCCCGGCCAAGCCTATGGCGGCCATCGTTGCCGGCTCCAAGGTCTCGACCAAACTCGACGTGCTGAACAGCCTGAGCCAGATCTGCGATCAACTGATCGTCGGCGGCGGCATCGCCAACACCTTCCTCGCTGCGGCCGGTCACCCGGTCGGCAAGTCGCTGTACGAGCCGGACCTGCTGGACACCGCGCGCGCCATCGCCGCCAAAGTCAGCGTGCCGCTGCCGGTCGACGTGGTGGTTGCCAAGGAATTTGCCGAAAGCGCTGAAGCGACCGTGAAACTGATCGCTGACGTTGCGGCTGACGACATGATTCTCGACATCGGCCCGCAAACCGCGGCCAACTTCGCCGAACTGCTGAAGTCGTCGAAAACCATCCTGTGGAACGGCCCGGTCGGCGTGTTCGAATTCGACCAGTTCGGCAACGGCACCAAAGTGCTGGCCGAAGCCATCGCCGAAAGCGCGGCGTTCTCGATTGCCGGCGGTGGCGACACCCTGGCGGCCATCGATAAATATGGCGTGGCTGAAAAGATCTCCTACATTTCCACCGGCGGTGGCGCGTTCCTCGAATTCGTCGAAGGCAAGGTGCTGCCGGCCGTTGAAGTCCTGGAAAGCCGGGCCAAGGCCTGAGGCCGCCCGATTGGCCAGGCAAAGGAGTGTTCAGATGGTCAAGTCGTTAGCGCTGTTGCTGCTGACCGGTACGCTGGCGGCCTGCGGGAGTAACCCGAAGGCCGAGCCGACACCGGCACCGGGCGAGGCCCAGAAAGGCTGCTACCAGGCCGACTGGCAGGCCGAAACCAACCCGGTGCTGAACAAGCGCTCGGGCCCGGACGGTCTGGACAAATACGAGACGCAAACCCCGGCCAAGGAACATGGTTGTCCTTGACCGGTCTGACTCTTTAACTCAGGGCCGGCGGCGTGCGCTGCCGGTCGAGGAACACGGATGAAAGGCTTGATCGCCGTTGCGGCGCTGGGATTGTTGGGTGGTTGCGCGCAGTGGAACCCGTTCCAGTCGTCCGCCCCTGTGGATAACTGGACCACCTGGACCTGCGACAGCCAGGCAAAGGTGCTGTGGCGCTACACCGATGCCGCCCGCAAGGAAGTCGATGTGCGTCTGGGCGGCGGTGATCAGGTCTATCGCCTGAAGGAAGAGCCGGGCGCCTCGGGCGCGCTGTACAGCGACGACATGCTGGCGTTTCACATCAAAGGTAATGAAGGCCTGGTTTACTGGGTCGCCACCAATGATTTGATCGGCCGGGGCTGCAAAGCCGAATAAAACAGAATTTGCTTTATCGAATCACCAGGCCGGGCCTCAACCCCCGATCTGCAATCACTTGAATAGCCGCCGCCGCTCCGGCAGGCTGGCACGATTAACGACCCAAACCGGGAGAGACACACACAATGGCACTTATCAGCATGCGCCAGATGCTGGACCACGCAGCCGAGTTCGGCTACGGCGTTCCAGCCTTCAACGTCAATAACCTTGAGCAGATGCGCGCCATCATGGAAGCCGCTGACAAGACTGACTCCCCGGTGATCGTTCAGGCTTCGGCCGGTGCCCGCAAATACGCCGGCGCCCCGTTCCTGCGTCACCTGATCCTGGCGGCAATCGAAGAATTCCCGCACATCCCGGTGTGCATGCACCAGGACCACGGCACCAGCCCTGACGTCTGCCAGCGCTCGATCCAGTTGGGCTTCAGCTCGGTCATGATGGACGGCTCCCTCGGTGAAGACGGCAAGACCCCGACCGACTACGACTACAACGTCCGCGTGACCCAACAAACCGTCGCCATGGCTCACGCCTGCGGCGTTTCGGTAGAAGGCGAGCTGGGCTGCCTGGGTTCGTTGGAAACCGGCATGGCCGGTGAAGAAGACGGCATCGGCGCCGAAGGCGTTCTGGATCACAGCCAGATGCTGACCGACCCGGAAGAAGCCGCTGACTTCGTCAAGAAGACTCAAGTTGATGCCCTGGCCATCGCCATCGGCACCAGCCACGGCGCCTACAAGTTCACCAAGCCACCTACCGGTGACGTGCTGGCGATCGACCGCATCAAGGAAATCCACAAACGCATCCCGAACACCCACCTGGTGATGCACGGTTCCTCGTCGGTGCCACAAGAGTGGCTGGCGATCATCAACCAGTACGGCGGCGACATCAAAGAAACCTACGGCGTACCGGTTGAAGAAATCGTCGAAGGCATCAAGCACGGCGTGCGCAAGGTCAACATCGACACCGACCTGCGTCTGGCATCCACCGGCGCCATGCGTCGCCTGATGGCCACCAACCCAAGCGAGTTCGACCCGCGTAAATTCTTCGGCGAAACCGTCAAGGCGATGCGCGATGTATGTATCGCTCGTTACGAAGCTTTCGGTACCGCCGGCAACGCTTCGAAGATCAAGCCGATCTCGCTGGAAAGCATGTATCAGCGTTATCTGAAGGGGGAGTTGAACGCCAAGGTCAATTGAGACTGGGTGTTGAGCTGATTTGAAAGAAACCCGCCGTGAGGCGGGTTTTTTGTGGGTGGCGATTTTGTGCGCGTCACCCAAAAGTCAGGGTGAATGGCGCTGCTGCCTGCTCAATGGCACTCACCACATGAGGCGCCTGTTCCCGATATTGTGGATAGCGCGCTAGTACCGCTTCAACCGAGGCAAGCAATCGCTGAATGCGCGCCCTCGGCTGCTCGATCTCACAGGTGTGGGCAAACTCCAGCAATCCCTGTCGCGAGGCAAACATCGACTTGTTGCCCGCCAGATCCAGAGCCAGCACATCCTCCGGAATATAAGCCGTGGTGTTGACGATGTCATAAGCCGGCGCCAGGCGCGCGTCGCGCTGAGTGGGTTCGGAGTAAAGCAATCCAAAGTTTTTCAAATGAGCGTCGCCATTCCCGACAATGCAGCTCAAGGCAACGCCATCGAAAAGTTGATCAAGTGATGCGCGTACATGCTCGGCCGGGCAGTACACACGGATGGCCTTGGCAATTGCCGCATAGCTTTTGCTGTACTTCTGGCTGGCCGACAACCCCATCAACACTGCCATGTCTTCAAAACCGATCGGGTTGAGCTGATCGTCGCGGTCAAAGCGGCGCATGACGAACAGCTTGGCATTATCGGAAATGTAAAACGGCGGAACGGGAATACCCGCTTCTTTCGCCATGGACATACAAAGGAATTCGTTGATTGCCAGACCGGGGAACTCGTCTCGGCCACTTTTGATAATCAAGTCTGAGGTTTTCGAGGTCACGCGGGGTAACGCGGCTTCCTGTTGTTCCGGAACCAGCAATTTTGGCTGAACACCCGAAATGCCTGCTCGCAGAATGTAACGATCCATCAGGCCGGCGAAAATATCTTCCGTGCCGTCCCACGTCAGAATCTCCTCAAGTTTTTCTCCTGGAAATTGTTGTTCTTCCAGCAAGGCATCAACCGTTTCAGAGCGCACTTGAACCCTGCCAATGGGAGAGGTGCTACCGGAGAGCGCCAGCAACAGCATCGGGTCGACATTCACGGTCTTGGCCAGGCGATTACGCAGTTGCTCCAGCACGTAGCCTTCCGGCAGGTTCATCTGAAAAACAGGGTGGAGCTCGCGTCGGCGAAACTCGTCATGCCGCACTGGCATCGACAGACTGATAGCCACATCTGGCAATGCATCGTCGTGATAACGGAACGTGAAGTCCTCGCCATCGCTGAAAAGCCTGCCACTATGCCCCTCTGGCGTACTGACTTTGAGAGAGGTCATCTTCATTCGAATAAATCCCCAAGCTCTTCAAGGGTTGGCATGGCGGCCGGGACGACAGCGAGTTCGCAATCCAGTGCACCGAGCACGCGCGCATAGGCGATCATGCCAACAGAAAGGGTGCCTTTTTCTACGGCGATGACCTTGTATCGTGTCAGCCCGGCGAGGTCGGCAAGCTGAGCTTGGGTCAGGCCTCGGCGAATACGCTTTTCGCGCAACTGGTCGCCAAGGCGAGCGATCAACAAAAAATAATCCATGTGCTGCTACCGGAACATAAATATATGAATGTTACGTTAGCACAACATTCTGGTAGGGGTAGTGTTTCGTAGGCTTACCGCAGACGGATCGTCGAAGGCATCAAGCACGGCGTGCGCAAGGTCAACATCGATACCGACCTGCGTCTGGCATCCACCGGCGCCATGGGTCGCCTGATGGCCACCAACCCGAGCGAATTCGACCCGCGTAAATTCTTCGGTGAAACCGTGAAGGCGATGCGCGATGTATGTATCGCTCGTTACGAAGCTTTCGGTACTGCCGGCAACGCTTCAAAGATCAAGCCGATCTCGCTGGAAAGCATGTATCAGCGTTATCTGAAGGGTGAGTTGAACGCCAAGGTCAATTGAGACTGGGTGTTTAGCTTAAGAAGCGGGTTTTCTTTTGCCTGGGTTTTATGTCGAGCTAATATTCTGCTGCGTGAAATGTCACCTATAACGGACAAAATCCAGACTGCCTTGGCCGAAGTCCGATATAGGTGACATATGAAACCGTCATTAGACGGCTTTGTGTTTGATAAGCGCGTTAGCACTTTGTGAAGTTAATGTTATAGGTTTTACCTACATTCGGCCCGCCGCGATCGACTCGAACCGTACCATTTAAATTGGAGCAACTCTCTTCAGGTGAACTCATGCTAATGGCGAGCATATTAAATTCAGGACCTCCGGCCTCTGCTTGCAGATTAAAATTTACGGCGGATCCATATGATGGGTTTTGATGAAAAAAAACTTCCAGCAACGTTAAAGTAAAGCCCAAAGTAAGCCATGCTAGCTTGACTTATGTTGCCTGTCTGTGGATCTGATGAATTGATTGTCAACGTGGCGTTGTGGCTCTCGCCGGCATCATATACACGTCCGTTATAAGTTCCATTCGGATCGATCTGGTCCATTTGTTTTTCCTTCATCTGTTGTGTAAAAAGGTGACGGATTAATTCTTTGTGGTAAATAAATCCGTCCCCAATTTTCCTCGAGCGTATTGCCGAGGCGATGACTCAAGCGTTGGCGAATCATCAGGCGCGAGTGAACGGAGAGTTGTTTGCTGATATGCAGCGGGAATGGGATGCGGGGCGGGTAGTGGCGTTGAATGACTCCGTCGGCTCAGGAATGAAACGAAAGCCAATCGGTACGACCCGTATTTGATACCTGTCGGCTGAGTTGAAACTAAAGTAAAGCGGGTGGGCAGATTTATTTAATCGATCAGCAGATAAATAAATCTGTCCCAATTTTTCATGTTTCTAAAGCAGGTCCCGCATCGACGATTAAAATAATTGCCGAAGTGGGAGGTTCTGCAGTTACAGTCCGTTGCGCGATGTCACTTTTGGAGCGTTGTATGGTGACTCTGCCAATTGTTTCTATTTCGTATGATAAATCTGCTAGCTCTGCTAGATCAGAGCCGGGGCCGAGTAAACCTTTTCGAACTATGAACTCAGCGCCGGGGGCGAACTTTAATGGGTGGCGTTTGCGGATGCCATAATATCCTTCGTCGTTCAGAATTAGTAAGTTATTATAGTGGAGTCTAGCATTTGAGAGCGGTTCATCATTGAAGGAAACACTTGAAATATCACGTACAAATACTATTTGCTTACGATTTGTAGTGCGTTCTACGATGCCTATTGTTTCAGTGTCTTCTTTGGTAACGTGAACTATTCCTTCTATTACATCGCCTTTAGTAGTCAGGACGGTTAATTCTGAGCCGCTTTCGATTTTAAATGCCAGTAAACTTCTTTTAAGGCCCATTTGCGTTATTCCTTTTGTGGGTGTGGAGGTGAAGTAAAGCGGGGGCAGATTTATTTAATCGATCAGCAGATAAATAAATCTGTCCCAATTTTTTTAATCGATCAGCAGATAAATAAATCTGTCCCAATTTTTCTATTTCTCTTCTCCATTTTGCTTTCAGCTCAATCGGTTGACTGCTGAGTAAGTGTCGTTCGAATCCGTTCTCTTTTGCTCCACTATTGAACCAGTTTGTCTAGGGGGTCTGGATTGTAAAAAAAAGAGACTTCATGGCATAAACAGTGTTATTTGCATTGTCTGTCACAGAGCCATAACATTCAATTAGGCCATTATCCAGTTTTTCCATGCTTGGAATTGCCATGAAGATCCTAACGTCGGCATTGTTGTAATTGCTGGGGAGTGTCCGCTGGTTGGTGAATGAGTTTGCAGTTATGCCTGTACTGTTATTGTCTGCGTTAAAGTCTATTACCATGCCCGGTTTAAATGGAATGGATCTTGGAAACAGAAAGGTACAGCCGCCTAGGAATTGATACTTATCGTATGGTTTGTTGTACAAGGTATAGGCTACATTGTTTATGTCCTTGGGTTTTACACCCATGATGGGTTCTGCTATTTCAGTTGTTGTGTCTGAATAGAAGTGTGTAAGTGGTTCGTCAACAATAATGTACGAGGTGGCCATGGAGAGCTTCCTTGTTTGTTCGAGTGATCACGCTATCTTTCAATGCTGGATTGTCAGATAGCGTTGTCCTGTTGCTATCATTGCGCTTGTGTGTGGCCCCGGAAATCATTGCCAGCAAACAGTCATGATGTTCGCGGTAATGCCGTTTTGGTTTTTAAGACAATATAGAGAAGTTTCAGGATGGATATCTAATTTTTTATCTGGCTAGGTGCAAAATAATTGCGATTTCTCGTGATAGTGAATGTTTATCAATGATGCTAGGAAAGTCAAATTCATAATCAACTGGCCTAATAAAATCGAAGTTCTCTACGTTCCACACTGATGGTAAGAGCACTCCATGCACTTCATGCACTGCAGGTTCAGGTTCAGGTTCAGGTTCACGTGCAGGTGCAGGTGGAAGTGGAGGATGCATTTGGAATGTACCGTCTGGATGTTTGTACCATCTGCTTAGTGCGAAGGAATTATTTAGTGATTCTTCAGTCAGTTTGAGTGATTTAATTTCCTCCATGTTGATTTTTATTGTTGATCCTGACTGGCTATCTTTGATTGATACGCTGTTATTAGCTTGATCGATGTTGTCTATTGCTCCGTCAATTACTTTTGTTTTTCCATTTTTGACTTGTACTGCGAGGATCTTGGATCCAGTGCTATAGATAATGCCGATTTTTTCGCTTCGAAATCCCATTTTCATGCTCCTTTACTTTCTTTCGTGGTGATGGATTCAGTTTGAGCGGTTTTTCTGCGCCTTGCACCTGTCAAATGTGACAGGTTTATAGTCTTGTTCGGAATTTGAAATTGGTTTTTTATAGTCTTTCTATATTTTGGTCTTTTTTTTGGAGGGGCTCGTTTTTTCAAGTTTGAGCAAATGACGTTTGTCAGGAATCGCTTTTTGACCGAGAGTTGTTCGAAATGGTGGCGGGTTAATTAAAAGTGAAAGGTGACAAAGAGAAATGGGTCTCCCATTAGCCGATCTCCAGTCAAGTTAATGGGCGCTCGGCCAGTTGTACTTGCGTCAGGCCGCGAGCTATACGTTTTTCGCGTAGTTGAGTACCTAGACGGCTGATCAATAGGACGTAGTCCATATTCCGCTACCGCAACATTTGAATATTCATGTGGTGTAAACACAACATTTCATTCCGAGAAACCCGCTGTGAAGCGGGTTTTTTTAGATAGACCGGATTATTTCGGCTCTACGTGATCCAGCGCTTGATTTACCGCCAGTTCTCCAAGCATCACCAGTTGCGCAATGCCTATAGCGGTTTTGCGGTCGGTGGGAGGGAGAGTGGCGGCGAAGTTGTTGAGCATTTCGCTGGCGGAGCCGAGGGTTTCGCTGGCGTTGGCCAGCAGGGATTCGGTGTTGTAGGCGGGGTTGGCGAAGTACATGCGGTCGGGTTCGTTGACCGTGGCCATGATGCGGGCGCCGGGGCAGAGGTAGTGGTCGAGGGCGCGTTCGGCGGCTTCGTTGAGTTTTTTGGAATCGAGGGATTCGTAGGGGGAGGCCAGATCGGTTTCTGGCGGGTTCGGCGTAATTTTGAACATATGCTGAAAACTCCTGTAAGGAGCTGCTTGTCCTTCCCTACTAAAAGAAGGGTGGCAGCTGTGCGCAGGTTAGTAGACCGGGGAGTATTCAGCATTGACCGGCGCGCCGAAGCGCCCTGCGCACAGCCACCATCACAGTCAGACTGGAATGTCTGATAGACAGCGCGTTGCACGTAGCTGAAAACACCACGGGCTACTAAACCCGATCACTGCGAATCAGTGACCGGAATCAAGTTACCGATGGCCCTCCAGGCGCACAAGCCGGCGGATTCTGGCGTACCGGTAGGCAGCGACGCAAGCCGTTGTAGGCTTCAGGAAGTAACGCGAACCGTCTTTAAACAGAAGCCTTAAACGGTCGCGTGGCTACTATTTATCGTGATCAATATCCAGCTTGCTGAACGTCACCTGCCCACCCTCGCTGGTGTACCCGGTGTTGTCCTGCACATACACACCCGCCTTGAAATACAGCGGTTTGTTGCGCCACGTCGCGCTGATCTGCGAATCCCACTGATACCCGGCCGCACTCACGCCCAGCGCGCCGCCGGGGCTCAGGTGAATGAGGTAGTTGAACTCGCGATTGAGTTTGATCCCGGTGGCGAGGGTGATGACGCGGCTTTCGTCCTGATCCGGATGGGTGCGCAGTTTGATCACCAGGTTGCCGGTCTCGGTTTTTTCTTTGTATTGGTATTCAAGCTTGAGCATCGGCTTCTGGCTTTCATAGGCGTGGATCTGGCCGATGACGATCTTGCCGGAACTGGGCACCTTGTTGACCGAGAGGGTCGCGCGCAGCAGGTTGTCGGCGTCGGGGTAATACCAGTTGCGCAATGTTCCGTTGCTGTAGGTCTCGCGCAGTTCGGTACGCGGATAAATGGCGTTCTCGGTTTTCGAACCGGTCACCGGGGACCAGAAAAACAGGGTGCCGGTGTCGGAATGGAAGTACTGATCCTTGAAGCCGTTCACCAGTTTGGAGGTTTCGACGGTGTAGGGCGGGCTGCCAACGGGAACGCTGAGGTTCCAGGTTGCGAGGTCGATCATGTCGGTTCTTCCACTCTGTTGCTGTTGCACGCGCGTGCCAGAAGCTCTAGCCCGCGCCTCTTGGGGGCGGCCTTTATAAGCGTAGAGGGATTTTTTGTTAACGGCCGTCTGGCGGATGATTGGCGTCAACATCCTGTCGAAATGCCATCTTTCCCGGTTTTCGGGGGCTTCAGCGGTGACCGTTAGTCGGCTGCCTGCTGGTTTGTTTAAATGATGGCTGGATGACAGCTATTGCTTTTACAGATCCCGGACTAGAGTGAAGACTCGGTGACTGTACGGTTTTCACGAGAAGCCGCCCGGAACACTGACCCGAAATGCCCCGACACGAGTTGTCCCGACAAGAGAAGCAGCATGGAATGCGCGCAACCCCAGCCAGGTGAAGGCAGCTCAGTCCTTTTGATCGTCGATGATTACCCTGAAAACCTGATCAGCATGCGCGCGTTGCTGCAGCGCCAGGACTGGCAGGTATTGACCGCCGCTTCCGGTTACGAAGCCCTCAACCTGTTGCTCGAACACGACATCGACCTGGTGCTGCTGGATGTGCAGATGCCGGGCATGGACGGTTTCGAAGTCGCGCGGCTGATGCGCGGCAGCCAGCGCACGCGCCTGACCCCGATCATTTTCCTCACCGCCAACGAGCAATCCCAGGACGCCGTGATCAAGGGTTATGCCAGCGGTGCGGTGGATTACCTGTTCAAACCCTTCGATCCGCAGATTCTCAAGCCGAAAGTCCAGGCGCTGCTGGAACACCAGCGCAATCGCCGGGCCTTGCAGCGCTTGAGTCAGGATCTGGAATCGGCGCGGGCCTTCAATGCCTCGGTGCTGGATAACGCCGCCGAAGGCATTCTGGTGTTGGGCGAGGATGGTTTGATCCGCTTCGCCAACCCGGCGATTTCCCGGTTGCTCAATGCGCCGGTGAAGGAGCTGGAAGGGCAGGAGTTTCTCGATTATCTGCAGAAACCGCACATTCCGCTGTGGGCCGATTCCGAGTTTTACGCCGGTTACAAACGTGGCGAGACGTTGCGCCTACACGATGCGTCGCTACGCACCGCACCGGGGCAGCAGGTGCCGGTGGCCTTGTCCTGTGCGCCGCTGCCGAGTGAACAGCACGCGATGGTGGTGACGGTGCTGGACATGTCGGTGGTGCGTCATCTGCATCAACAGCTGGAATTTCAGGCCGTCACCGACCCGCTGACCGGGCTGCTCAATCGTCGGGGTTTTTACCAGACCGTTGAAAACCTGCTGCTGCGCGGCGAGCGCACCGACAGCAGTTGGGTGCTGATGTACCTCGATCTCGACGGCTTCAAAAGGGTCAACGATTCCCTCGGCCATGATGCCGGGGACCGGGTGTTGCGCTGGGTCTCGGAACAACTGAAAGCCTGCCTGCGGCCGTTCGATATTCTGGCGCGGATGGGCGGCGATGAATTCACCGCGCTGCTGGATCTGGAATTCCCCGAGCAAGCGGCGAAGATTGCTGAAAAACTCATAGAGCGGGTGTCGATCTGTCAGCAGATTGAAGGGCTGGATATTGCGCTGGGTGCGAGTATCGGCATCGCCACTTACCCGGATTGCGGCAACAACCTTGACGGTTTGCTGCGCGCCTCGGACATCGCCATGTACGAGGCCAAGCGTGCCGGGCGTCAGCAATATCGTTTCTACGATCATGAAATGAACGGCCGCGCGCGGTCGCGGCTGATGCTGGAAGAAAGCGTGCGTAATGCCATCGAGAACCGCGATTTCAATCTGGTGTATCAGCCGCAGGTGGCCATTGGCGATGGTCGCGTTCGTGGTTTCGAGGCGTTGCTGCGCTGGCAGCACCCGAGTGTCGGCGACGTGCCGCCGGGGTTGTTCCTGCCGTTGCTGGAGGAGGCGACGTTGATCAGCCGCCTCGGCAGCTGGATCTATCATCGCAGCGCCGGGCAGCGTAAGGCGTGGGAGGCCGAGTTCTCCAGGGATCTGGTGATCGGCGTGAGCCTGAGCAACACTCAGTTCGGCCTGCCGAATCTGGTGACCGAATTGCGCCAGGTGCTGGAGCGCCATGGTTTGCAGCCGCACCAGATGGAAGTGGAAGTCACCGAAGAGGCGCTGACGATCAACCCGGACGAGACCCGCAAGCAGCTGAAGCTGCTGCGCAATCTCGGGGTGCGGGTGGCGCTGGATGATTTCGGTTCCGGAGCCTGCTCGCTGGCGCATCTGCGCGATCTGGAACTGGACACTCTCAAGCTCGATCGCCACCTGATCGCCCGATTGCCGGACTCGTCCCGCGACGCTTCGCTGGTGCGCACGGTCATCGACCTGTGCAAGGAATACGGCTTGCTGGTGATTGCCGAAGGCGTGGAAACCGTCGAGCAATACCAGTGGCTGCAAGCCCATGGTTGTCAGTACGTGCAAGGCTTTCTGGTGGCGCGGCCGTTGGTCGCCGAGGACACCGCACGCTTTACCGAGCCGTTCGACTGGAGCGCGTTGGCCGGTTGAATTCGCTACACTGGCGGCCTTTTCATGACCCGTGCCGCCCCATGACTGCGTTGAAATACCTCCAGGCCTATCCCGCGAATCTGCAGGATCAGGTGCGCCAATTGATCGCCGACAACCGCCTCGGTGATTACCTGAGCCAACGCTATCCGGGCCGCCACGATGTGCAGAGCGACAAGGCGTTGTACGGCTACGCGCTGGACCTGAAGCAGGAATACCTGCGCAACGCCCCGGCCATTGACAAGGTGCTGTTCGACAACCGCCTCGACCTGACCCATCGCGCCCTCGGCCTGCACACCACGGTCTCGCGGGTGCAGGGCGGCAAGCTCAAGGCCAAGAAAGAGATCCGCATCGCCTCGCTGTTCAAGGACGCCGCGCCGGAGTTTTTGAAGATGATCGTCGTGCACGAGCTGGCGCACTTCAAGGAGTCGGATCACAACAAGGCGTTCTATAAGTTATGTGAGCACATGCTGCCGGGTTACCACCAGGTCGAGTTCGACCTGCGGGTGTATCTGACCTGGCGGGACATGCAATAAGACATCAAACAACGGAGCGCATGCATGGACGTGAGCAAGACCAAGAGCAGTTTCTACCGGCGCTTGTACGTGGCGTACCTGATCGACAGCGGCCTGGCCAGCAGCGTGCCGGCGTTGACCGAGGTCACCGGCATGCCCCGGCGTACGGCGCAGGACACGATTGCGGCGCTGGCGGATCTGGATATCGTCTGTGAGTTCGAACAGGAGGAGGGCGCGCGCAATCATGCGGGGCGCTATCGGATTCGGGAGTGGGGGGCGATCGATCGGGGGTGGATCGAGCGGAATTTGCGGCAGATCAAGGCTGTTCTCGAGTATCCCTGACTTCAGCAGTCCCTTCGCGGGCAAGCCCGCGAAGGGGAAATCTCAAGACCGACGCATTCCTATGTGCGGAATGTCATCCTCAAGATATTCCTCACCCGCCACCACAAACCCATACCGCCCGTAATACCCCTGCAAATGCGCCTGGGCCGACAGATAGATCGGCACTTCAGGCCAACGCTTCTGCGCCTGTTTCAGCGCCTGTTCCATCATTTCATGCCCCAACCCTTTGCCACGCCCGGCCGGCGCGGTCAGCACGCGGCCGATCACCACGTCGCCACCCTGGGATTCCGGATCCAGCAGGCGCAGGTACGCCACCAGTTGATCATCGTCCCAGCCCATCAAATGGCAGGTGTCACCGTCCAGATCCTGACCGTCCGGATCCAGGTACGCGCAGCGCTGTTCGACCACGAACACTTCCGAGCGCAATTTCAAAATGGCGTACAGCTGCTCCAGTCCCAGATCGCTGTGATGTTTGCAGACCCACTCGATTGTCATCTTCCGATTCCTTGAACAACGTCGCCCGATACTAAGCGCCCCGCCGAAATATGTCTGTATGGCTGAGAAATCTGTGACAAAGGCCAAAATGCCATCATTCCAATATCGCGGCTCGCCGTACTTTGTGTAATCTGCTGGGAAGCACTGTGCAATGGCTTCAATGAGCTAAGGTTAGGGCCTGGGATTCGCCGGTAAGGGGCCTTGGGGTTTTGACTGAAAACACGCCGGGCGGCCCGCCCGCTAAGGATTTTCAACCATGCCGCGATTGCATCGAGCCTTTGCTTTGATCGGATTGCTGTTGCTGGGTCAAAGCGCGGCAGCGGAGAAATTGCGTCTGGTGTTCGACGTCTGGCCGCCCTTTACCGATGACACGCTGGTCAACGGTGGGCTGGCGACCGACATCGTCAGCACGGCCCTGGCCCGTGCCGGTTATGCCAGCGGTTATGAGCAGGTGCCGTGGGCGCGGGCGTTGCTGGGTGTTGGCGAAGGTCGTTACGACGTGCTGGTCAACGCCTGGTACAACGACGAGCGCACGAAGATCGGGCAGTTTTCCGCCGAGTACCTGCTCAATCGCGTGCGCTTCCTCAAGCGCAAAGACGCGCCCATCGAATACAACAACCTGCAGGAACTGCACACCTATCCGGTTGCGGTAGTGCGCGGCTACGCCTATTCGGCGCCGTTCGATGCCGACACCGCGTTGCAGAAAGTCCCTGTGCATAACTTCGCCATGGCCGTGCGCATGCTCGCGGCGGACCGGGTCAAGCTGACTCTGGAAGACGAATACGTGGCCCGCTATTACCTGGCCCGGGAGTCACCGAAAGTGCGCAACGCGGTGGAGTTTCTGCCCAAGCCGCTGAGCGAGAACAGCCTGCATATTCTGGTCAGCCTGAAGAACCCGCAGCACGAACAGATCGTGGCCGGGTTCGACAAGGCGATTGCATCGATGAAGGCCGATGGCAGCTATGACAAGTTGCTCAGGCAGCACGGCATGTGAGGCGGCTCAATCTTCGGCTGTGTCCTTGATCAGGTGCGCCGCCAGCGTGCGCAACGGCCCGAGCTGGCGGCAGATCAGCGCCAGTTGCGTCTGCACCAGCCGCTGGCCTTCGTCGATTTCGTCCGGCATCTGCTCAAGCTCATTGGCCAGCGCCTCTTCCTCATCGCTCTGAATCGCAATCGGCTGTTTGCTCGCCAGACCTTGGGCGATCTCATCGATGCTCGACGCCAGACTCACCCCGGCGCCGTCGATCAAATGTTCGCGCACCTCGGCCGGCAACTGGGTTTCGCGGTGCGCGCCGAGGCCTGACAAATAGCTGAGCAAGGTGTGCGATAGCACCAGGAAGCGGAAGCCCACGTCGGCTTCCTTCCGGAAATGCCCCGGCTCCATCAGCATGTTCGCCAACGTTGTTGATAGTGCGGCGTCGGCGTTGTGCGCGTTGCGCCGGGCCAGGCGATAGGCGAGGTCGTCGCTCTTGCCGGCGGCGTATTGCTGCATGATCTGGCGCAGGTAGATGCTGTTGCAGGTGAGGGTGTTGGCCAGCACTTTGTTCAAGCGCCGACCCTGCCAGTCCGGCAGAAACAGGAACACCGCCAGTCCCGCGATCAGGCTGCCGAGCAAGGTATCGAATAGCCTCGGCACAAACAGCCCGTAGCCATCGCCGACCTGGTTGAAGCAGAACAGCACCATGATCGTGATCGCGGCGGTCGCCACGGTGTAGCGGGTGGTGCGGTTGGTAAAGAACACCACGCCGGCGGCGATGGCGAAGCACGACTGCACCAGCGGGCTTGGAAACAGATCGAACAGTGCCCAGGCAATCGTCAGACCGATCGCCGTGCCGAAAATCCGCTGGCCGAGTTTGCGTCGGGTGGCGCCGTAGTTAGGCTGGCAGACGAACAGCGTGGTGAGGATGATCCAGTAGCCTTGCGACGGGTGTATCAGGTGCACCATGCCGTAGCCGATGCTCAACGCCAGCGGCAAGCGCAGGGCATGGCGGAACAGCAGCGAGGTCGGCGTCAGCTGCGTGCGCAGACGAATCCACACGTCCTTGAAGTTGCGCGGCGAGCGGTCGAGCAGGCTGCTGTCGGTGGCATCGGCCAGGGCATCGGGGTTGCTGGCATCGCTGAGCAAACGGTCGAGGGTGCCGAGGTTGGCCGCCAGTGCCCGCAGTGAGCGGAGCAGGCCACGCCAGGCCGGGTTGCTCTGGATGCGCAGGTGTTCGAGGGATGCGTGCAGGTCGCTCAGGGCTTCGGCGAAACTCGCGTCGTAGATGAACGGCTGACGCATCTGGATCGACTCGGCCAGCGCCCGGCAGGCCTTGCCTTGCTGGCGCAGCAGGCGCTGGCAGCGGAACAAGACATCGCTGTGGAAGAACGCATCGGCCAGGGCGTTGTAGGGATAGTGCGAAGAGCTGGCGCGTTCGTGAATGTCTTGCGCCAGGAAGTACAGCTTCAGGTAACGGCTGACTTTCGAGCCCGGACGACCGTTGCCGACCCGGTGCAGGATGATTTCCTTGGCGCTGTTCAGGGCTGCGACGACCCGGCCATTCTGCTGGGCCAGTTCCAGTCGCCGCGCCTCTACGTCCATCTGACGGATCGGCTCGAACAGCGAGGATTTCAGCTTCAGGTAATAGCCGAGTTCGCGGAACAGCCGCGCCAGACTCTGCTGCACCGGCTGATTGGAAAACATCGCCTGCCACAGCACCGACAGCAGGCCGTACCACGCGGCACCGGCCACCAGCAGCATTGGCTCATGCCAGAAATCCGTGACCGCGCCACCGCGCTGATCCACGCCGATCATGGTGTAGACGGAGAGAATCAGGGTCGCCGAAGCAATCGCCCCGTAACGTTCGCCGAGCGCGCCGAGCATGGTCAGGCTGAAACTGGCCAGTGCCAACGCAATCACGAACACGATGGGGTAGGGGAACAGCAATTCCACGGACAGCGCCGCGACGCTGAAGCACACCAGCGTCACCGCCAGTGCGTTGAGGCGGCCCTGCCAACTGTCGTCGGTCTCGGCCAGGGCGCTGGCGATGATCCCGAGAAACAGCGGGATCAGCAGCCCCATTTCATCCTGATACCAGCACAGCGCCATGCTGCCGGTCAGGGCGATGAACACCCGCACGCTGTAGCTGAATTTATCCAGCGCCCACAGGCGCCGCAAAGACTGACGAAACGAGGTCGAGGACATGAAGTGCGAAGGCCTTCCGAGGCGATGCCGCTAAATTGAGCCAGTAATGACGCCGACGCAATGGCGCCGATCACATCTGACAGCAAAAAGTGTTCCTTTCATGCACCACACACCACTGTGGGAGCGGGCTTTGGGTCAGACGTACTGCGCGGCGGCGTAACCCGATGCCCAGGCCCACTGGAAGTTGAACCCGCCCAGATGTCCGGTGACGTCCAGCACTTCGCCGACGAAGTAGAGGCCCGGGCTTTTCAGCGATTCCATGGTTTTGGACGACACTTCGCGGGTGTCGACGCCACCGAGGGTGACTTCGGCGGTGCGGTAGCCTTCGGTGCCGGCCGGCACGACTTTCCAGCTGCCGAGCTTCTCGGCGATGTCCGCCAGTTCGGCGTGGGTGTACTGCTTCATCGGTTTGGAGACGAACCAGTTGTCCGCCAGCAGGTTGGCCATCTTCTTGGTGAAGATTTCACCGAGCAGCGTTTTCAGTTCGCTGTTCGGGCGCTCGGCGGTCTGCTGTTGCAGCCAGCTTGCGGCGTCATGATCGGGCAGCAGGTTGATCTCGACCGTGTCGCCCGGCTCCCAGAACGAGGAAATCTGCAGAATCGCCGGGCCACTGAGGCCGCGGTGGGTGAACAGGATGTTCTCGCGAAAACTCTGGTCGTTGCAGCTGACCAGGCAATCCACCGAGGTGCCGGACAGTTCGGTGCACAAGTCCTTGAGCTGATCGGTGATGGTGAACGGCACCAGACCGGCGCGGGTCGGCAGTAGTTCATGGCCGAACTGTTTGGCGACCTGATATCCGAAACCGGTCGCGCCCAGCGTCGGGATCGACAGCCCGCCGGTGGCGATCACCAGCGACTGGCACTGGATCTGGCCGAGGGTGGTGTCGAGCAGGTAACCGCCCTCGATTTTCTCGATGGTCTGGATCGAGGTGTCGAGGTGCAGGTTGACGCCGACCTGATCGCACTCGTCCAGCAGCATGCCGAGGATGTCGCTGGATTTGTTATCGCAGAACAGTTGGCCGAGTTTCTTCTCGTGATACGGCACGCCGTGCTTGGCGACCATGCCGATGAAATCCCACTGGGTGTAACGGGCCAGCGCGGATTTGCAGAAGTGCGCATTTTGCGAGAGGAAATTGCTCGGTTCGGTGTACATGTTGGTGAAGTTGCAGCGCCCACCGCCGGACATCAGGATTTTCTTGCCGGCCTTGTTTGCGTGGTCGAGCAGCAACACCTGACGTCCGCGCCCGGCGGCGGTCAGTGCACACATCAACCCTGCGGCGCCAGCGCCAATGATCACGACTTCGGTAGAGCGCAAAACGGTGTCCTCACACAATGACCACGCAGATCGTTAGATCGTTCCCACGCTCTGCGTGGGAATGCCGCCATGGACGCTCTGCGTCCGCTTTTGAATCGTGACGCGGAGCGTCACAGGATGCATTCCCACGCAGAGCGTGGGAACGATCAGGTCAGAGGACGCGAACGCGCAGCGAACGACCCTTGATCTTGCCGTTGTTCAAGCGCTGCAGCGCCTGCATGACCACGGTGCGTTCAACAGCCACATAGGACTGGAAGTCGAAGATCGCGATCTTGCCGACCTGAGCGCCCGGAATCCCGGCCTCACCGGTCAGTGCGCCAAGAATGTCGCCCGGACGTACCTTGTCTTTCCGGCCGCCAGCGATGCACAGCGTGCTCATCGGCGGTTGCAGCGGGGCACCGCCCTGGGACTTGAGGTTATCCACCTGATCCCAGTTCAGCGGGGTTTTCTGCAGTTGTTCGATGGTTTGCGCGCGGTGCGCTTCGGACGGCGCCACCAGGCTGACCGCGATGCCTTTCTCGCCGGCACGACCGGTACGGCCGACGCGGTGAATGTGGATTTCCGAGTCGCGGGCCAGTTCGACGTTGATCACCATGTCCAGTGCATCGATGTCCAGACCACGGGCGGCAACGTCGGTGGCAACCAATACCGAAGTGCTGCGGTTGGCGAACATCGCCAGCACCTGATCGCGGTCACGCTGTTCCAGATCGCCGTGCAGGCCGACGGCGGAAATGCCTTTGGAGGTCAGGTGATCGACGGTTTCCTGCACCTGCTGCTTGGTGAAGCAGAACGCCACGGTGGAGGCCGGACGGAAGTGATGCAGGACCTTGGTCACCGCGCTCATGCGCTCTTCCGGGGAAATTTCGTAGAAGCGCTGTTCGATCTGGGTGTCGTCGTGGAACGCCTCGGCTTTCACCGTTTGCGGATCGCGCATGAACTTCGACGCCAGCTGCTTGATGCCCACCGGGTAGGTGGCCGAGAACAGCAGGGTCTGACGGCGGGCCGGGGTCTGTTCGATGATGTCTTCGATGGCGTCGTAGAAACCCATGTCGAGCATGCGGTCGGCTTCGTCGAGGATCAGCGTGTTGAGGCCGTCGAGAACCAGCGAACCCTTGCGCAGGTGCTGCTGGATGCGGCCCGGCGTACCGACGATGATGTGCGCGCCGTGCTCCAGCGAGCCGATCTGCGGGCCGAAGGATACGCCGCCGCACAGGGTCAGGACCTTGATGTTGTCTTCGGCGCGGGCCAGACGACGGATTTCCTTGGCGACCTGGTCGGCCAGCTCGCGGGTCGGGCAGATCACCAGCGCCTGGCAACCGAAGTAGCGCGGATTGATCGGGTTCAGCAGGCCGATGCCGAACGCGGCGGTCTTGCCGCTGCCGGTCTTGGCCTGGGCGATCAGGTCCATCCCCTTGAGGATCACCGGCAAGCTCTGCGCCTGGATCGGCGTCATCTGGGCATAACCGAGGGAGTCGAGGTTAGCCAGCATGGCGGCGGACAGCGGCAAAGTATTAAAAGCGGTGGCGATGGTGGTCACGGGACTGGCCTGCAAAACAAAATGTCGCGCAGTGTAGCAGCCTCTGGCCACTTTCCTCGAAAGTTCTGGACGAACGCAAAGCCTGTGACGAGGGCCGGTCCCCTCGCCACGCAGACCCCGGTCAATGCTCGATGTGTTCCTCCCGGCGCTTGGCGCGCCGTCCGTCCTCTTTCGAGAGCTGCGAGAAAATCGTCGCCGCCAGCATCGCCATGATCCCGACGGTCACGAACGTGAGCTGGAAAGCGCCCAATACGGTCTCGACGCCATCGTTGCCGATCTCCGCCGTAAAGCCGCCGAGCAGCGCACCGGCACACGCCACGCCAAGGCTCAGCGACAACTGCGCCACCACCGACAGCAAACTGTTGCCGCTGCTGGCGCTGGCGTCGTCGAGGTCGATCAGGGTCACGGTGTTCATCGCGGTGAATTGCAGCGAGTTGATCGCCCCGAGAACCGCCAGCAGGCACAGCAGCAGCCAGTACGGCGTCTGCTCGCTGACCAGCCCCATGCTCGCCAGCATGATCCCCAGAAACAGCGTGTTGCCGGTCAGCACGATGCGATAGCCCAGACGCTCGATCAGCGGCCGCGCGCCCCATTTGGCGACCATCGCGGCCGCCGCCAGCGGCAGCATGCTCATCCCGGCCTGGGACGGCGAATAACCCAGCGCCACTTGCAGCAGCAACGGCACCAGAAACGGCAGGGCGCCGCTGCCCAGGCGGGCGAACAGGTTGCCGAGGATGCCGACCGCGAAGGTGCGGGTCTTGAACAGCGACGGCGCGAACAGCGGGTTTTCAATGTGCCCGGCGCGCAACCAGTACGCTGCCAGACACGCCATGCCGCCGAACAGCAACAGCATCACCCGTAGGTGCGGCAGGTGCAGTTCGCCGAGGCCTTCCATGGCGATGGTGATCAGTACCATCGCCGCGCCGAACAGCAGGAACCCCAGGCTATCGAAACGCGTGCGCTCGGTACCGCGCAGGTCGGGGATGAACTTCCACACCGCATAGCAACCGATGACGCCGACCGGCAGGTTGATCAGGAAGATCCAGTGCCACGTCAGGTATTCCACCATCCAGCCGCCCATGGTCGGGCCGATCAGCGGGCCGAGCAGGCCGGGAATGGTGATGAAGCCCATGATCCGCACCAGTTCCGAGCGCGGGTAGGCGCGCAGCACCACCAAACGTCCGACCGGCAGCATCAGGGCACCGCCGAGGCCCTGGATCACGCGCGCGCCGATCAGCATGCTCAGGCTGCTCGACAAGGCGCAGAGCAGCGAGCCCAGGCTGAACAGCAGGATCGCGCCGAAGAAGATTTTCTTGGTGCCGAAGCGGTCGGCGATCCAGCCCGACGCCGGGATCAGCAAGGCCACGGTGAGCATGTAGGCGATGATCACGCCCTGCATGCGCAGCGGGTCTTCGGCCAGGTCCCGGGCCATGGCCGGCAGGGCGGTGTTGAGGATGGTCCCGTCGAGGGACTGCATGAAGAAAGCGATGGCGACGACCCATGGCAACCAGCGGGCGGTGATGGCGTCGAGAGGCGGGCGGTTGGGCATGGAACCTCTTGTGGGTTGTTGGATGATCGTTCCCACGTCGAACCGTCCGCGTGGGAATGCCGCCATGGACGCTGTGCGTCCGCTGTAAAGTGACGCGGAGCGTCACGGGATGCATTCCCACGCAGAGCGTGGGAACGATCAGGTCCGGGATTTACAGGGTCAAGGTCAATCGGCTCACCAGCGCCCCCGGCAACAACGCCGACGAGGTATTGCGCTGGCTATAGGTGCTCGCCGACAGCAGCAACTCACGCTCGGCAGTCAACGCTTCCAGCTGCGAACCCAGCAGGCTGTAGGCGCTGTCGTCGAAGCGCATGGTGCTGACCGGCGCCTGAATCTCGCCGTTTTCCACCCAGAACGTGGCAAACCGGGTCATGCCGGTCAGGCGCGCCGCCGGTTGATCCGAGAAGTTCAGGTACCAAAGGTTGCTGATATACAACCCGGTACCCAACTGCTTGAGGATCTCGGCCTGGGACAAGTCGCCGGCGGCCATGTTCAGCGCGCTGGGCGATTCACCGCCGCCGGCGCCGTTGGCGGTGAGGCCGTATTCGGCTGCGCTGCGCGAGCCGACCAGTTGCTCGCCGGCCTGGCCTTCGATGATCAGCCGCAGATCGCTGCGCGGGTAACCCTCGCCGGAAAACGCCGGACTCAGCGAACCACTGACTTTTTCGTCGAGGGACACCAGCGGGCTGAACGCCTGATCGCCGGCATACAGCTTCTGCAACGGGCTGCTCTTGCTGGCAATCGACTGCGCCGAGAAACCGCCCCAGCACAACATGCCCATGATTTCTTCCAGAGCGGCCGGCGCCAGATAGGCGCGGTATTGGCCGGGCGGCAGGGTGCGCAGCGGGCGACCGAGAAACTCGAGTTGTTCGCGGGCCTGCTGGATACGTTTGGCGAAGTCTTCGCTGTTCCAGTCATGCCCGGCGTAGCTGGCCTTCACCGCTTCGCCGTTCTCGTGGAACAGGCTGAAGTCGAAGTTGAAGCTGTTGGCCTGATGCCAGCCGAACGCCCCGGAAGAACTGGCAAAACCACGGCTGATCGGGCCGGCGGCATAGAAGCCGACCAGATCCAGACCTTCGGCCGCTTGAGCGATTTCAGCGACAACTTGCTCGGTGTCCGGCAGCGGATGCTCCTGTACACTCTGGCTCTGCCAGCCGTTGTGGTTGAGCAACAGGTACGGATCCTGCGGCAGCAGCGGCAGGGTTTCACGCAGCTGTTGCAGGCCTTCGGCAAGGCGTTGCAGGTCGGCTTCCTGATCGCCGGACAAGGTGATCTGCAGGTCGGCATGGCGACCGTCGTCGATCAGTTTCAGACCGATACCGGCTTGCTGAACTTGCCCGGCCTGACGCACCTTGGCGTGGTTGAAGCGCACGAAGGCCGATGATTCGGCGTCGTAACTCAGGGTGAACTGTTCCGGCTCGCGCACGGCATCGCGCAGCCAGTTGACCAGCAGCTTGAACGCCTCGGACTGGCTCTTGGAAATACTCATCAGGCGTCTCCCCCAAACACATCAACATTGCTGAACACGCAGGCCGGTGAAGCGTGGCCGACGCGGATCACCTGGTTCGGTTCGCCCTTGCCGCAGTTCGGCGTGCCCAGCACCTGGGTGGTGGCGGCGTTGCCGACGGCGCGCAGACTCTTCCAGAAGTGCGCGGAAATGCCCCGGTAGTTCGGGTTTTTCACCACGCCCTTGAGTTCGCCGTTTTCAATCAACTGGCCCCATTCGCAGCCGAACTGGAATTTGTTGCGTGCATCGTCGATCGACCATGAGCGGTTGGTGCTCATCAGAATGCCGTTTTCGATACCGCCAATCAGTTGCTCCAGTGGCTGGTCGCCCGGCTCGATGTTGAGGTTGGCCATGCGGTCGATCGGCGGTCGGTTCCAGCTGCAGGCGCGGCTGTTGGCAACGCCGTCCAGACCTGCGCGGAACTGTGACAGGGCTCCGCCCAATGGCCGGACCAGCAGGCCTTCGCGAATCAGGAATTGTTTGCTGGCCTTGGAGCCGTCGTCATCGTGACCGTAACTCGCCAGTTCTTCGGGAATGCCCGGATCGAACGTCACGTTGAGCATTTTCGAGCCGTATTGCAGGCTGCCGAAATCCGCGGCTTTGACGAAACTGGTGCCGGCGTAATTGCGCTCGTCGCCGAGAATCCGGTCGAGCTCCAGCGGGTGGCCGATGGATTCGTGGATCTGCAGCATCATCTGGTCGGGCATCAGCAGCAGGTCGCGCGGGCCTTGCGGGGTGTTCGGCGCGAGCAGCAATTGCAGCGCCTGATCGGCGACTTGCGGGCCGGCACCGATCAGGCCGCAACGGTTGATTACGTCGGCGCCGCCCTGCTGGCCGAAGTTCTCGCGGCCGAGGCTGCGGGTCTGGCTGTCGTTACCGTCGTAGGCAGTAACGTCAAGGCCCGGGTAGACGAAGCGTTGAGCCTGACGCAATTCAGCGCCGGCGCTGCTCAGGTAGATCTGTTCGACGTGGGTGATGCCGATGCTCACTTCCCAATTCACCAGGCGCTCATCCTTGGGCACAGAGGCGGATTCCGCGCCGAGCAGCTCGAAGCATTCGCTCAGGGACGGGAAGGGTTGTTCCAGATTGGGTGAAAAGTAATCGGCGCGGTCGCTGGACACCGGCTGCTGGCTCAGGTCGAGCAGGGCGTGCGGTTTGATCCGCCGGGCCTGCTGTTCGGCGCGCTCGAGGGCGGCTTGCAGGCCTTGTTGCGACAGGTCATTGGTCGCGGCGTAGGCTTCGACGCCGTTGATGCGAACGGTGAGCATCGCGCCTTCGTCGCGGCTCAGGCTCGGCGGTTCGGCGACGTTCTTGCGCACCGACAGGTACTGGCCGGATTCGCGCACATACCGCAGTGAAAAAAATTCGGCGCCCGTGCGCAAGGCAGCGAAGCGCTGCTTGAGCTGGGGGTGGAAATCGAACATCAGGGAACCTCCTTGTCATGGGAGCAGCGGCGAAGCGGATTCGGCGGGGAGGGATGAAGCGATCAGGCGAGGACTAGAGTAGGCCTGCGTGGGGTGTAGGATCAAGTGAAGAGGGGGTGTAGGGGGATTTACTCTGATAACAGCAGATCGTTCCCATGCTCCGCGTGGGAACGCCGCCATGGACGCTCCGCGTCCGCTTTGTGACGCGGAGCGTCACGGGATGCATTCCCACGCAGACGGTTCGACGCCTCGACGTGGGAACGATCCGAAGAGGTATTACGGCTTACTGAGCAACAGCACTCACATCACGCATCGGCTTGCCTTTCACCGGCGCATCGCCAGCGACGTAGTAAGGTGCGTTGCTGCGCGGCAACGGCTTGCGGCCACGGATCTTGTCGGCGATTTTCTCGGCGATCATGATCGTCGGCGCGTTCAGGTTGCCGGTGGTGATGATCGGCATGATCGAGGCATCGACCACACGCAGACCCTGCATGCCATGCACGCGGCCTTCGCCATCCACTACCGCCATGTCGTCGGTGCCCATCTTGCACGAGCAGGACGGGTGGAACGCGGTTTCGGCGTGCTCGCGGATGAACTTGTCCAGCTGCTCATCGGTTTGCACTTCGATGCCCGGGCTGATTTCACGGCCACGGAACGCGTCCAGTGCAGGCTGTTGCATGATTTCACGGGTCAGGCGGATGCCGTCGCGGAATTCCTGCCAGTCCTGCTCGGTGGCCATGTAGTTGAACAGGATGCTCGGGTGCTGGCGCGGATCCTTGGATTTGACCTGGATGCGACCGCGGCTCGGCGAACGCATGGAACCCATGTGCGCCTGGAAGCCGTGCTCTTTCACACCGTTGCTGCCGTTGTAGTTAATCGCGACCGGCAGGAAGTGATACTGGATGTTCGGCCACTCGAATTCCGGACGGGTGCGGATGAAACCGCCGGCTTCGAACTGGTTGCTGGCGCCGATGCCCGTGCCGTTGAACAGCCACTCGGCACCGATGGCCGGCTGGTTGTACCAGAGCAGCGACGGGTACAGCGAGACCGGTTGGGTGCAAGCGTATTGCAGGTACAGCTCAAGGTGATCCTGCAGGTTTTCGCCGACGCCCGGCAGATCGTGAACCACCGGGATGTCGAGGCTTTCCAGCAGTTTCGCCGGGCCGACGCCGGAGCGTTGCAGCAGTTGCGGCGAAGCGATCGCGCCGGAGCAGACGATGACTTCTTTACGGGCACGGGCTTCGACGCGTTCTTCAGCGGCGCCGACCAGGTAACGCACGCCAACGGCACGCTTGCCTTCGAACAGAACCTTGTCGGTCAGGGCGTGGGTGACGATGGTCAGGGTCGAACGCTTCTTGGCCACGTCCAGGTAACCACGGGCGGTGGAAGCACGACGGCCGTTCGGCGTCACGGTGCGGTCCATCGGGCCGAAGCCTTCCTGCTGGTAGCCGTTGAGGTCTTCGGTGCGCGGGTAACCGGCCTGTACGCCAGCTTCGACCATGGCGTGGAACAGCGGGTTGTTGCCCGCCTTCGGCGTGGTCACGCTGACCGGGCCGTCGCCACCGTGGTAGTCGTTCGGGCCGATGTCGCGGGTTTCCGCTTTGCGGAAATACGGCAGGCAGTCGAGGTACGACCAGTCTTCCAGGCCTGGCAGTTTCGCCCAGCCGTCGTAGTCCATTGCGTTGCCACGGATGTAGCACATGCCGTTGATCAGCGAGGAACCGCCGAGGCCCTTGCCGCGACCGCATTCCATCCGGCGGCCGTCCATGTGTGGCTCCGGATCGGTTTCGTACGCCCAGTTGTAGCGACGGCCTTGCAGCGGGAATGCGAGAGCGGCCGGCATCTGCGTGCGGAAATCGAGACGGTAGTCCGGGCCACCGGCTTCGAGCAGCAGGACGGTGACGCCTTCGTCTTCAGTCAGACGGGTCGCCAGGGTGTTACCGGCAGAGCCGGCACCGACGATGATGTAATCGAATTCTTGGGACATAGGTCCTCCGGGAGTTTCAAGCTGCAAGCTTCAAGCTGCAAGAGAGCAGCGAGCGGTGCTGAGATAGAGCGGCAAACCAAGCTGCTTTTACTTGCAGCTTGAAGCTTGCCGCTTGTCGCTGGATCAGCTGATCAAAATACCGAAACGTACTCGCCCAGCTCGACTTGCACGGACTTGATGCGCGTGAAGTTATTGAGAGAGCTGATCCCGTTCTCACGGCCGACGCCCGACTGCTTGTAACCGCCAACCGGCATTTTTGCGTCGGACTCGCCCCAGGCGTTGATCCAGCAGATACCGGCTTCCAGTTGATGAATCACGCGGTGGGCGCGGTTCAGGTCGCGGGTGACGATGCCGGCGGCCAGGCCGAAGTCGGTGTCGTTGGCGCGGCGGATCACTTCTTCTTCGGTTTCGTAGCTCAGGATCGCCATCACCGGGCCGAAGATTTCTTCACGGACGATGGTCATGTCGTCGGTGCAGTCGGTGAACACGGTCGGGGCCACGAACGCGCCCTTGGCGAATTCGCCGTCGGTCAGACGTTCGCCGCCGCACAGCACGCGGGCGCCTTCTTCTTTACCCTTGGCGATGTAGCCCAGCACGCTTTCCATGTGCGGGAAGCTGACCAGCGGGCCGAAGTTGGTGTTTTCGTCTTCCGGGTTGCCAACGCGGATGCGGGCAACGCGCTCGACGATCTTGGCTTCGAAAGCGGCTTTCAGGTGGCTCGGCACGAACACGCGAGTGCCGTTGGTGCAGACCTGACCGGAGCTGTAGAAGTTGGCCATCATGGCGGTGTCGGCGGCGCGATCCAGGTCGGCGTCGTCGCAGATGATCAGCGGGGACTTGCCGCCCAGTTCCATGGTCACATCTTTGAGCGACGAAGCCGAAGCGCTGGCCATGACCTTCTTGCCGGTGTCGGTGCCGCCGGTGAAGGAGATCTTCTCGATGCGCGGGTGCTCGGTCAGCCAGGTGCCGACTTCACGGCCGCTGCCGGTCAGAACGTTGAACACGCCATTCGGAACGCCGGCTTCGGTGTAGATTTCGGCCAGTTTCAGGGTGGTCAGCGAGGTGACTTCGCTTGGCTTGAAGATCATCGCGTTACCGGCCGCCAGGGCTGGAGCGGATTTCCACAGGGCGATCTGGATCGGGTAGTTCCACGCGCCGATACCGGCGACAACGCCCAGCGGCTCGCGACGGGTGTAGACGAAGGAAGTGTCACGCAGCGGGATCTGCTCGCCTTCGATGGCGGGTACCAGGCCTGCGTAGTATTCCAGCACGTCGGCGCCGGTGACGATGTCGACGTACTTGGTTTCGGAGAAGGCTTTACCGGTGTCCAGGGTTTCCAGGGCCGCCAGTTCATCGTTGCGCTCGCGCAGGATGTCGACGGCGCGACGCAGGATGCGCGAACGCTCCATGGCGGTCATCGCGGCCCAGATTTTCTGGCCCTTTTCGGCGCTGACCACAGCACGCTCGACGTCTTCCTTGGTCGCACGTTGCACCAGTGCGAGGACTTCACCGTTAGCCGGGTTGATGGCTTCGAAGGTGGCATCGCTGCCGGCGTCGGAGTACGCGCCATCGATGTAGAGTTTTTGCAGTTCGAAACGGGCCATAGTGTCCTCGCAAGTGCATTAGTGGTTGGCGTTGGTCACCGGGTGAGCCATATAGCTGTGGCATCGCGGGTCGGTGACAGTTCAGGGGCCGAGCGTTTTCTCTGTGCTCTAGCTCACCTGCTTGGCCAATTGGAAATCCATGTATTCGTAAGCGATCTGTTGCGCCTGCGCAGTGTCGAAAGCGTCTCCCGACAGCGCGCCGCGCAACCACAAGCCGTCGATCAGAGCTGCCAGTCCACGGGCGGCGGTGCGCGCATCTTCGAGCGGCAACACACGGCGGAACTCGCAGCACAGGTTGGAATACAGACGGTGATCGTTGATCCGCTGCAACCTGTGCAAAGACGGCTGGTGCATGCTGGTGGCCCAGAAGGCCAGCCAGGTTTTCATTGCCGGGCCATTGACCTGGCTGGCGTCGAAGTTGCCTTCGATGATCACCTGCAGATGCGCCCGGGGGCTGCTGTCTGCCAGCGCCTGACGGCGCGCGGTGACGTTCTCGCTGAGGACGCTCATCAGATACCGCATCGTGGCGGCGATCAGGCCATTCTTGTCCTGAAAATAGTGACTGATGATGCCATTCGAGACACCGGCCAAACGGGCGATCAGCGCAATGCTGGCGTCCCCCATTCCGACCTGATCAACCGCCTGCAATGTGGCTTCGATCAGTTGTTGGCGGCGGATGGGTTGCATACCGACCTTGGGCATCTTGCACATCTCCTTAGGCCTTCCGACGGGCGAATGACGCCTATCGGATTGAGGGCCAGTCTATTTTGTTTTGATTGAACGTTCAATCAACAAAGAATAAGATCTGCGACAAATCGTCGCTGCCTACAGAATTTTCTTACGTGTAAGTGGCGATAAAACCGACATCCGAAAAGGCTCGAAACCTGCGCGCGGCAAGGCGCGGTTCGACGTTCGACGGACGTGTTGAATGGGCAAGACGCTCAAGGCCAGGTTTCGGATGAACGTCCATGCCTCGGCCACGACGGCGATTCGCGATGCCATCTCTGCAGGTTCGGGCTTTTTTCGGGGTGTCTTTATATCACCCGCCGGTCGGCTGCCAACTAACCGATTGGTCGGGTTCCGTGTTGCCTTGTGTTCTTCTCTCGCACTGCCTGGAGCATTTGTGCCATGAGTTCTGCCTCGCTAATAAAGACCCCGCCCGAGAAGGTGACGGTCAACGGTTGGGTGTTCTACACCTCTACCGCGCTGATTCTGTTGTTGACCGCCATTCTGATCATCGCCCCGCAAGAGGCCGGCAGAATGCTGGGAGTGGCTCAGGCCTGGTTGTCCCGCAGCTTCGGCTGGTACTACATGGTGGTGATCGCCGCTTACCTGGTGTTTGTGGTGGGCCTGGCGTTTTCCTCGTACGGCAAACTCAAACTGGGCAGCAAGGACGACACCCCGGATTTCAGCTACGGCGCCTGGGCCGGGATGCTGTTCTCGTCGGGTATCGGTATTTCGCTGCTGTACTTCGGTGCATCCGAGCCGCTGGATCACTACTTCAATCCGCCGGAAGGTGCGTCGGCTACCAACATGGCGGCACGTCAGGCTGTTCAGCTGACTTTCCTGCACTGGGGACTGCACGGCTGGGCGATCTACGCACTGGTCGGTCTGGCCGTGGCCTATTTCGCTTACCGTCATAACCAGCCGCTGGCCCTGCGTTCGGCGCTGTATCCGCTGGTGGGCGAGCGTTGGGTCAAGGGCGCTGCCGGTCATGCGGTGGACGGCTTCGGCATGTTCGTGACCCTGCTGGGTCTGGTGACCAACCTGGGGATCGGCTCGCTGCAAGTGTCCTCGGGCCTGGAAAACCTGTTCGGCATGGAACACAGCAACACCAATCTGCTGATCGTGATCATCGTGATGAGCACCGTGGCCACCATCGCCGCCGTGTCCGGTGTGGAAAACGGCATCCGTCGTCTGTCCAACCTCAACATCATCCTGTTCAGCGGCCTGCTGATTTTCGTCCTGCTGTTCGGCCCGACCCTGCACTTGCTCAACGGCTTCGTGCAGAACATCGGCGACTACCTTAACGGCGTGGTGCTGAAGACGTTCGACCTGTACGTCTATGAAGGCGACAGTGAGAAGTCCGACCGCTGGCTGGGTCTGTGGACGCTGTTCTACTGGGCGTGGTGGATTTCCTGGGCCCCATTCGTCGGCATGTTCATCGCGCGTATTTCCCGTGGTCGTACCGTGCGTGAACTGGTGGCTGGCGTGCTGCTGATTCCGCTGGGTTTCACCCTGGCGTGGCTGTCGATCTTCGGTAACTCGGCGCTGGATCTGGTGATGAACCAGGGCGCGGTGGAACTCGGCAAGACGGCGCTGGAACAGCCGTCGATGGCGATCTATCAGTTGCTGGAACACTACCCGGCGTCGAAAGTCGTGATCGGCGTGTCGATCTTCGTTGGTTTCGTGCTGTTCCTGACCCCGGCCGACTCCGGCGCGGTGATGATGGCGAACCTGTCCTGCAAGGGCGGCAACGTCGACGAAGACGCTCCGCACTGGCTGCGGATCTTCTGGTCGGTCGTGATCACCCTGGTGACCATCGGCCTGCTGTTCGCCGGTAACTTCGAAGCCATGCAGACCATGGTGGTGCTGGCCGGCCTGCCGTTCTCGGTGGTGCTGGTGTGCTTCATGTTCGGCCTGCACAAGGCGATGCGCCAGGACATGCAGATCGAACAGGAGCAGGCGCAACTGGCTGAACGCGGTCGTCGTGGTTTCAGCGAGCGCCTGACCCAGCTGGATCTGCAACCGAGCCAGTCGGTGGTGCAGCGCTTCATGGACAAACACGTCAGCCCGGCGCTGGAAGATGCCGCGGCGCAGATGCGTGCACAGGGTCTGGAAGTGCAGACGCTGCTGGGCAAGTCCAAGCGCTGCATGGGCGTGCGGGTCGAGATGGAAGAGGGCAACCCTTTTGTCTACGAAGTGAGCCTGGACGGCTACCTGGCCACCCCGAGCGAGTCGGTCCAGTCCGATGAAGCGCGTCAGCGTTTCTACCGCGCCGAGGTGTACCTGCACAACGGCAGCCAGGACTACGACCTGATGGGCTTCACACAGGATCAGATCACACGTGATGTGCTCGATCAGTTTGAAAGCCATCGGCAGCTCCTTGGCCGGGTCTATAGCTGAGTTGTGAAGTGATCTTTCCTGCACGTTGTGCGGGAATACAAAGGGGCTCAAGTTGAGCCCCTTTTTTGTGTCTGATCGTTCCCACGCTCTGCGTGGGAATGCCTCAACGGACGCTCCGCGTTCGGCTTTTGATTTGGGACGCGGAGCGTCCCGGGCTGCATTCCCACGCGGACGGTTCGACGCCTCGACGTGGGAACGATCACGCCGCGATCCTCTCGCGGCGTTTTTGTGTCTGCTCTCTTTACCCCAGGTTCTTCCCGAGCAGCGCGTGATACAGCTCGCTGTCGCCGAGAATCCCCACCACATGATTGTTGTCGTGCAGCACCAGTTTGTTGCCGGTCTGGTAACGGATCTGCAACGCGTCGCGCATGCCGATGTTCGAGTCCACCAGCGTCGGTTTGCGCTCCAGGCCTTCCACGGCTTGCCCCGGTGCCCAGTTCTGCAGGTTCAGCACCGAACCGTTCTGCCGCGCACCCTTGATGGTGTTGCCTTCGGCCAGATCCAGCCACGAATCGCCGCCCGGATCCAGACACACCGAACCGTTGATGCGTTTGCAGTTGTCCAGGGTGCGCATCAGGCTGCGACCGCACAGCACGTTCAGCGGGTTGGTGTGGGCGACGAAGGTGCGCACGTAATCGTCCGCCGGGTTGAGCACGATCTCTTCCGGCACGCTGTACTGGATGATCCGGCCGTCTTTCATGATCGCGATGCGGCTACCGAGTTTCAGCGCTTCGTCGAGGTCGTGGCTCACGAACACGATGGTCTTGCTCAGCTTGCGTTGCAGTTCCAGCAGTTCATCCTGCAGGCCCTGACGGATCAGCGGGTCGAGCGCGGAGAAGGGTTCGTCCATCAGCAGAATGTCGGCGTCCATCGCCAGCGCGCGGGCCAGGCCGACACGCTGCTGCATGCCGCCGGACAGTTCGTCGGGCTTCTTGTTGCGCCATTGGGTCAGGCCAACCAGTTCGAGTTTGTCATCGACCAGTTTGCGCCGTTCCTTCTCCGGACGACCCTGCATTTCCAGACCGAAACTGATGTTCTCGCGCACCGTCAGCCAGGGCATCAGGGCGAACTTCTGGAACACCATCGCGATGCGTTTGGTGCGCATCATTTTCAGCTCGGCCGGGGAGCAGGAAGCGATGTCGATCTGCTTGCCTTCATGTTCGACGAACAGCTTGCCGCGGCTCACGGTGTTGAGGCCGTTGATGCAGCGCAGCAGGCTCGACTTGCCGGAGCCGGAGAGGCCCATCAGCACGCAGATCTCGCCTTTGTTGATGTCCAGGCTGGCCTTTTCAACGCCGACGATCTGCCCGGTCTTTTTCAGGATCTCACTGCGAGTCAGGCCTTGATCGAGAAGTTTCAGTGCTTCGCGCGGATCCTTGGTGAAGATAACGTCAACGTTATCGAAGCGAATTATGCTCATGCGTCACCCCCTGCTTTGGCGTCGGGTTGTTTGCAGATACGGTCGAGCATGATCGCCAGCAGTACGATCGCCAGGCCCGCTTCGAAGCCGAGGGCGATATCAGCAGTGTTCAGTGCGTTGACCACCGGTTTGCCGAGTCCGTCGGCCCCCACCAGTGCCGCGATCACCACCATCGACAGCGACAGCATGATGCACTGGGTGATGCCGGCCGCGATGCTCGGCATGGCGTGAGGCAGTTCGATCCTTGAAAGCAGTTGGCGACGCGAGCAGCCGAAGGCCTTGCCGGCGTCCATCAGTTCTTGCGGGACATCGCGGATGCCCAGGTAGGTCAGGCGGATCGGCGCGGCGATGGCGAACACCACCGTCGAGATCAGGCCCGGCACCACACCCAGCCCGAAGAGGGTCAGGGTAGGAATGAGGTAAACGAAGGTCGGTACGGTCTGCATCAGATCGAGTACCGGCCTCATCAAAGTGTAGAACATCGGTTTGTGCGCGGCGACGATGCCCAGCGGCACGCCGATGACCACGCAGACCAGGGTCGCGAACATGACCTGGGCGAGGGTTTCCATGGTTTCCTGCCAGTACCCCAGGTTGAGGATCAGCAGGAAGGAGGCGACCACGAACGCGGTCAGGCCCCATTTGCGTTGAATGAAGTGGGCCAGCAGGGCGATGAGGCCGATCAGCACCAGCGGGTTGAACCAGGTCAGCGCAAACGTCACGCCGTGGATCATCGTTTCCAGTGTCACGGCGATTGCGTCGAAGGTGTTGGCGCCGTGTTGCGTCAACCATTCAACGAAGCCCGCGATGTACTGGCCTAAAGGGATTTTCTGATCAATCAGCATGGTAGTGAACGTCCGCATGCAAGGAATAAACAGCCCGGGCGGTTAGCCCGCCCGGCATAAGCGATGCCTCTTTAATTCAAGGCTGTGCGAGTTTGGCTTTCACGGCCTCCAGGCCTGGTTTACCGTCAATGGTGGTCACGCCAGCGAGCCAGGTATCGAGCACCTGTGGATTCTTTTTCAGCCAGGCCTTGGCGGCCGCGTCAGGCTTCATCTTGTCGTCCAGGATGTTGCCCATCAGTTCGCTTTCCATGTCGACGGTGAACTCCAGGTTTTTCAGCAGTTGGCCAACGTTGCTGCATTCCTCGGCGTAGCCCTTGCGGGTGTTGGTCGCCACGGTGGCGGCGCCGAAATCCGGGCCGAAGAAGTCATCGCCGCCGGTCAGGTACTGAATCTTGAAGCGCTTGTTCATCGGGTGCGGCGCCCAGCCGAGGAACACCACGGCGGTGTCGCGTTTTTGCGCGCGGTCGACCTGCGACAGCATGCCCGCCTCGCTGGATTCGACTACCTTGAAGCCGGCGTCTTTCAGGCCGAAGGCGTTCTTGTCGATCATGCTCTGGATCAGACGGTTGCCGTCGTTGCCCGGCTCGATCCCGTAGATCTTGCCGTCGAGTTCCTTCTTGAATTTGGCGATGTCGGCGAAGTCGTGCAGGCCCTTGTCATACAAGGCCTGCGGAACGGCGAGGGTGTACTTGGCGCCCTTGAGGTTGGTGCGCACGGTTTCCACGGTGCCGGCGTCGCGGTAGGCCTTGATGTCGTTTTCCATGGTCGGCATCCAGTTGCCGAGGAACACGTCCATGTTCTTGCCGTCGGCCAGCGACTTGTAGGTCACGGGTACGGAAATCATGGTGGTCTTGGTCTTGTAGCCGAGGGCCTGAAGCACGACGGAGGTGGTGGCGGTGGTTGCGGTGATGTCGGTCCAGCCGACATCGGAGAAGTTCACGGTATTGCACTGCGCCGGTTCTGCGGCTTGAGCCAGTAACGGCAGACTCAGCATGGCGGCCAACAACAACGACGGGGAACCTTTCATGAATGGACTCCTTGGTGTTTTTTTTGGCAGTGTTCCGATTGGACCACCGCACTTATGGGTTGCGGTTGGATGGCGTTCTGGAGACAGCTCTACCGCAGCGCCTTGCAATCGAGTCGATACGATCATGTACCAGTGAAAATCTGACGCCTACAGGGTGCGTCGTATCCAGTACAGGGATGGTCGCATCCAGTGTCAGTGACGTCGTTTACAGCTTTTTTCTGCCCTTTCTGGCCATCTGAACCGCATAAAAACGGCGAAAACACGGGCTGAAACCGGCACGGCGTTAGTGGGCATGAGTACGTCGGTGTCAGACGCCGAACGACCCGGGAAAAGCCCGATGATGCGGGCATTCCGGCGGATCGCAGCTTGAGCGTAGCAGCTCCCCCAGCGGGCGTTTCATGCCCCGGACCGGCACTTTCAGGAGCTCTGCAGCAATGGCTATCAGCGTTTTCGACCTGTTCAAAATCGGCATTGGCCCCTCCAGTTCCCACACCGTCGGGCCCATGCGCGCCGCGGCCCTGTTCGTCGAGTCGTTGCGCGACAAACATCTACTGGAGCAGGTGCGTCGCATCGAGGTGCAGTTGTTCGGTTCGCTGTCGGCCACCGGTGTCGGTCACGGCAGCGACAACGCGGTGATCATGGGTCTGATGGGCGAGTGGCCGGACGCGATCGACCCGTCGCAGATCGGCCCGCGGATCCAGGCCCTGCGTGAAACCCATACGCTGTTGCTCGACGGTCGTTTGTCGGTGCCCTTTATATGGGCCCGCGACATGCGCCTGATCGACGAGAACCTGCCGTTCCACCCCAACGCCATGACCCTGGTTGCCGAAGGCGATCACGGCGAGCTGCATCGCGACACCTACTATTCGGTCGGCGGCGGTTTTGTGGTGGACGAGGCGCAAGCCTCCAGCGGTGTGGTGGATCTGGATCGCACCGAGTTGCCTTACGACTTTTCCAGCGCGGTGGAGCTGCTGGAACTGTGCAAGACCCACAACCTGCGCGTGGCCGAATTGATGATGGCCAACGAGAAGGTCTGGCGCAGCGAAGAGGAAATTCGCGCCGGCCTGATGAAGCTCTGGCGGGCGATGCAGGATTGCGTCGAGCAGGGCCTCAAGCACGAAGGCATCCTGCCGGGCGGCCTCAACGTGCGCCGCCGCGCGGCGAAGTTGCACCGCAGTCTTCAGGAATTGAACAAGCCCAACGTGATCGGCTCGACCCTCAGCGCGATGGAGTGGGTCAACCTGTTCGCCCTGGCGGTGAACGAGGAAAACGCCGCCGGCGGGCGCATGGTCACGGCGCCCACCAACGGCGCGGCGGGGATCATTCCGGCGGTGCTGCATTACTTCATGAAATTCAGCGAGGCGGTGACCGACGCCAACGTGGTCGACTACTTCCTCGGGGCGGCGGCGGTGGGGATTCTGTGCAAGAAGAACGCCTCGATCTCCGGTGCCGAAGTCGGGTGTCAGGGGGAAGTCGGTTCGGCCTGCGCAATGGCGGCAGCTGGTCTGGCGGAAATCCTCGGCGCAAGCCCCGAGCAGTTGTGCAACGCGGCGGAAATCGGCCTGGAACACAACCTGGGTCTGACCTGCGATCCGGTGGGCGGCCTGGTGCAAGTGCCGTGCATCGAACGCAATGCGATTGCGGCGGTGAAGGCGATCAATGCCGCGCAGATGGCCTTGCGTGGGGACGGTCAGCACTTCATCTCGCTGGACCGGGTGATCCGGACCATGCGCGATACCGGCGCGGATATGCATGACAAATATAAAGAGACTTCGCGGGGCGGGTTGGCGGTCAGCGCGGTGGAGTGCTGATACCTGGTCGCCCCAATCGCTGGCTTGCCAGCGACGGGGCCGGACCAGTCAAAACTGCGCACCAAGTGAGCACCGGATATCAAACGCGCCACCTTTTGGCGCGTCGCTATCGGATAAGAGTCTTTCCTGCCTCCAGCGCCTGATTCGCAGGCGCTACCGTCCGTCACCCGTGCCTGCGGTGACACTGTAGGACAATCGCGCGCAGGCCAGTTCCCACAAGTGCTACCGATTTGCTCACACGCTCCGGGGCAGGGCTTTCGCGGCCACTGATGGCACTTCGAATTACCCTTCGTCGGAGCGCTTGTATAGACGCGTCGCGACGTCGTTTTCAGGAGTTATTGAACAGCCATTCAATTTTAGGCATGGCAATTGCTCTGTCATAACAAAGCCCGTCTCACGCAAGAGAACGATGGCAATAACAAGAGCCTCCGCCTGAGGCCATCACCCGCTTTGTGTGAGGAGATACCGCGATGACGTCGTTCAACTCCGGGGCTCAACCCCAGAACCGTGCGCCTCAATCCATCGGCTTTCTGCTGCTGGACAATTTCACGCTGATTTCCCTGGCATCCGCAGTCGAACCGCTGCGCATGGCCAACCAGTTGTCCGGTCGCGAGCTGTATCGCTGGACCACCCTCACCGTCGACGGCGGCCAGGTCTGGGCCAGTGACGGTCTGCAGATCACCCCCGACGCTTCCATGCATAAAGCCCCGGCCCTCGACACCGTCATCGTGTGCGGCGGGATCGGCATTCAACGTACCGTTACCCGTGAACACGTGTCGTGGCTGCAAAGCCAGGCGCGGCAGTCACGCCGCCTCGGTGCCGTGTGCACCGGCAGTTGGGCCCTGGCCTGCGCCGGCCTGCTCGACGGCTTCGATTGCAGCGTGCACTGGGAATGTCTGGCGGCGATGCAGGAAGCTTTCCCGCGTGTTGCGATGAGCACCCGCCTGTTTACCCTCGACCGTAACCGTTTCACCAGCTCCGGCGGCACCGCGCCGCTGGACATGATGCTGCACCTGATCAGCCGCGATCACGGTCGTGAACTGTCCGCCGCGATCTCCGAGATGTTCGTCTACGAGCGCATCCGCAACGAGCAGGATCACCAGCGTGTGCCGCTCAAGCACATGCTCGGCACCAACCAGCCGAAACTGCAGGAAATCGTTGCGCTGATGGAAGCCAACCTGGAAGAGCCGATCGACCTCGACGAACTGGCGGTGTACGTCGCCGTGTCCCGTCGCCAGCTCGAACGCCTGTTCCAGAAATACCTGCACTGCTCGCCGTCGCGCTACTACCTCAAGCTGCGCCTGATCCGTGCGCGGCAACTGCTCAAGCAGACGCCGATGTCGATCATCGAAGTGGCGTCGGTCTGCGGGTTTGTGTCGACGCCGCACTTCTCCAAGTGCTACCGCGAATACTTCGGCATTCCGCCGCGTGACGAGCGCGTCGGCTCCAACACCACCCAGCAGGTGGCAATGATGCCGCTGCCGCAGGCCATTGTGATGTCGCCGCTGTCCGGGCCCATGTCGGCGCTGAGCCAGGCACGCAACGAATCCACATTCGCCAGTGTAAG
This sequence comes from Pseudomonas sp. B34(2017), assembly GCF_002112915.1. Taxonomy (NCBI): domain Bacteria; kingdom Pseudomonadati; phylum Pseudomonadota; class Gammaproteobacteria; order Pseudomonadales; family Pseudomonadaceae; genus Pseudomonas; species Pseudomonas sp. B34(2017). Next base: position 637,923 of record NZ_NEJA01000003.1, read on the forward strand.
GCTCTGATAAGTATCGTTCCCACGTCGAGGTGTCGAACCGTCTGCGTGGGAACGCAGCCCGGGACGCTCTGCGTCCCAAAAGGCCGAACGCGGAGCGTCCGTTGAGGCATTCCCACGCAGAGCGTGGGAACGATCAGGTGAGTAACGTCAGGCGCTATGGGTTTGTTGGTATTGCGCCAATGCCGGCAACAATTGTTTGTCGATGGCCTGACGCACTGCAGGCTGGATGCTGGCGCCGCTGGTGTACATGTCCTTGACCATCTTGCGCAGTTCAAAGGCGCGAACGTTATCCAGACCGCGCACCGCATACTCACAGGCCTGCTCGGCAGTTGAACCGCTCGGCACTTGAAAACCCAACGACTTGAGTTGGCCCAACAGGTCTTCCTGATCGATCAAATCGGCATACATCATGACGCGAATCCTTCTTCGGCAACGGAGGTCGTGGCTCGATTCTGGTAGGCCTGCCCAGGCACGGCAAGGGCGATTTGTCGCAGTGGCCGCGACGGCTATGAACAGGTCGTTTTCGGCTAACTCGCCGTCAAGGGGAGTGGGCACACTGGCCTCAGCTCGCTTCACGAAGGTTTGGTCACCCTCGCCACGGCAGCTCCTCAACAGTACCCTCGCCCCGATCCTGTCACGGCTTGTATCGGGGTTTTTTTTGCCTGTGTGTGAGGTAAATCGAGGTGCATTCATCGCCAGCAGGCTGGCTCCCACATTGAAATGCGCTCTTTGTGGGAGCCAGCCTGCTGGCGATGAACGATGACGCGGTTTAGCGCTGCAACACCAGAATCCGCGACAGCAATTCATCCCGATCGATGTAGCAGCCCTGAAAATGCCGGGCCCCGGTGGTCGGGTCGAACGCATTTCGCGCGTGCAAAGTGCGGCGGTTGTCGAAGCACCACAACTCGCCCGGATTGAGCCGCTGCATCACCCGAAAGCGTGGCTCGCGGGTCATGGCGATGAAGCGCCGATAAGCGCGATACAGCAGGGGCATTTGCTCCACGGACGTGTCGAACGCCCCGCGCAAAAAGTTGGCCATGCGGATTTCCGCGACCCGGCCCAACGCGTCCAGGGCGATGACCGGCGCGAGGCAGCGATAGTCGCTGTGGCGGTCCTTGTTGCGAAACTCCACCGGGATCTCGCACAGCGCCTGAAACGACGCGGGATCTTCCTGGCGCAACGCTTCGGCAATCGCAAAACCGTCGACGAAAATGCTCTCGCCACCCTCGGCGTCGTTCACCAGGCAATGCAGAAATTGCAGGCCCGGTTGCAGCTCGCGGGTCGGCAGGTCGGTGTGCAATGGCAGGTTGAAAGCGGTGTAGGCGTTGCTGTCGGCGTCGGCCTTGGATTGCACGTTGAACAGCACGCCGAAGTTGCTCTCGCGGATGAACGAAATGCGCTGGGCGATCAGCTTCAGCGAACCGGGTTCGGTGGGTACGCCGCGCACTTGGGTCAGGCCGATGTCGCGTACCGCCAGCAACCATTGCAGCAGTGCGGCGTTGTCGTTCATCAGCGCCGCATAGTCGAACACCGGCAACTGCAAATCACTGCGCCACAGGAAGGGTTTCGGCCTGGAGGCGAGGCGTTCGGTGCGCGATTCATCATCGTAGGCGTGGGCGCGCAACCAGCCGGCATCGAAGCGGCTGAGGTGGCCGTCCTGCCAGTCGATACGCAGGCAGCCATCGGTGTCGATGTGCACCGCGGATGGCATCAGGTCGGGAGCCGCATCGACGATCTCGAACACCTGCTCACGGGTGACGCTGTAGACGCAGTGCGGACACGGACAGTTGTCACGCAGCCACACGTGGTGAAACGGGCTGACACGCCCGTCGGCCCATTCGATCAGGACGCGATCCGCCAGGTTCTGCACGCCGTTCAGCGCGCTGATCAACGGATAAGTACGGAAATCGGCAACGGCAACGGCGGTTTGCATGGCGGCTCCTTGTGAGGGATGGATTTACCGGGCTGGGGGCAGGGCGATGACCCGGCCGATGTAAGCCGGGGCGGGCAGATCGGCCTGCTCGGCGACGATGGCTTGCAGACGGCCCAGGGTGTCCGGGGTAAACGGCGCGGAACGCGGCCCGGCCAGGTCGACGTGCAGCAGCATCTGTTCGTTGCCGGCCAGCTCCTTGTCACCGCCGGCCAGATGCAGGCTGTGATAGAGGTGCAGGCGTTTCTGGTCGTGACCGATGATCTGCGTGCGCACTTCGACTTCGGCATCGAGCTTCACTTCGTGCAGGTAGTTGAGGTGCAGTTCGAGGGTGAACAGCGAGTGGCCGCTGGCTTCGCGGTTGTTGCTGTCCATGCCGAGACGATCCATCAGGGCGTCGGTGGCGTAGCTGAAAATCAGCAGATAAAAGGCGTCGCGCAGGTGGCCGTTGTAGTCGACCCAGTCGCGGATGATGCGGGTTTGGTAGGTGGTGAGGGTGGGCATATTTTCTCCTGATGCGATCGTTCCCACGCTCTGCGTGGGAACGCCTCCTGTGACGCTCTGCGTCACGCTTCTGGGACGCAGAGCGTCCCGGGCTGCATTCCCACGCAGACGGTTCGACGCCTCGACGTGGGAGCGATCGGTTACTCGCTGAAACTCATCCCATGCTTCTCTTTGGTGGTCTTCACCGCCTCAAGCACCGCCAGCAGGCAATCATCACGATAGCGCTCCAGCGCCGAAATACTGTGCCGGCCCAGTTGATCGCTGGTGCCGTCCACCACATCGTCGATCAACTTGTCGGTCAGTTCCGGTGCCGGCAGGTACGTCCACGGCAACTGCAACGCCGGGCCGAACTGCGACATGAAGTGGCGCATGCCGGCATCACCTCCGGCCAGGGTGTAGGTCAAAAACGTGCCCATGAACGACCAGCGCAGACCGGCACCAAAGCGGATCGCATCGTCGATTTCACCGGTGGTCGCCACGCCGTCGTTGACCAGGTGCAGCGCCTCGCGCCACAGCGCTTCGAGCAGGCGGTCGGCGATGAATCCCGGCACTTCCTTGCGCACATGCAGCGGGCGCATGCCGAGGGATTCGTAGACGTTCATCGCCGCTTGAACCGCTTCCGGCGCGGTGTTCTTGCCGCCGACCACTTCCACCAATGGCAGCAGGTAAACCGGGTTGAACGGGTGACCGACCACGCAACGTTCCGGGTGGGTCGAGCTCTCGTAGAACTCGCTCGGCAACAGGCCGGAAGTACTGGAACCAATCAACGCATTCGGCTTGGCCGCCGCACTGATTTTGCTGTGCAGATCCAGTTTCAGTTCGAGGCGTTCCGGGGCGCTTTCCTGGATGAAATCCGCATCGCGCACGCACTCTTCAATGGTCGCCACAAAGCGCAGGCGATCCTGCGACGCGCCCGGCGCCAGACCGTTTTTCTCCAGCGCGCCCCAGGCGTTGGCCACGCGTTTGCGCAGCGCCGCTTCGGCACCCGGCGCCGGGTCCCAGGCCACCACGTCGAGGCCGTGGGCGAGGGCGCGGGCGACCCAGCCGCTGCCGATGACGCCGCTGCCCAGTGCTGCGAAGGTTTTGATTTCGGTGATAAAGCTCATGGTCACTTCCTGGAATGAGGCAAAAAAACGGTGGGCGTCAATGGCCCGCCCACCGGGGGAAAGGGTGATTTCAGCCGCGCTGGGTCAGACCCATCTTCTTGCGACCTTCAGCCGGGGTCAGCACGCGGGCGCCGAGGCGGCTGAGGATTTCGGTGGCGCGTTCGACCAGTTGGCCGTTGGTCGCCAGCACGCCTTTGTCCAGCCACAGGTTGTCTTCCAGGCCGACCCGCACGTTGCCGCCAAGCAGCACCGCTTGCGCCGCCATCGGCATCTGCATCCGGCCGATGCCGAACCCGGCCCACACCGCGTCGGCGGGCAGGTTGTCGACCATGGCTTTCATGGTGGTGGTGTCGGCCGGCGCACCCCACGGGATGCCCAGGCACAGCTGGAACAACGGGTTGTCGAGCAGGCCTTCCTTGATCATCTGTTTGGCGAACCACAGGTGGCCAGTGTCGAAAATCTCCAGCTCCGCCTTCACGCCCAGCTCGGTGATGCGCTTGGCACCGGCCCGCAGTTGGGCCGGGGTGGAAACGTAAATGGTGTCGCCGTCGCCGAAGTTCAGGGTGCCGCAATCCAGGGTGCAGATTTCCGGAAGCAGTTCTTCGACGTGGGCCAGACGGGTCAGCGGGCCGACCAGATCGGTGTTCGGACCGAACTCCATCGGGCTCTCGCCAGGGCCGATTTCCAGGTCGCCGCCCATGCCGGCGGTGAGGTTGACGATGATGTCGACGTCGGCTTCGCGGATGCGCTCCATGACTTCGCGGTACAGCGCCACGTCACGGCTGAACTTGCCGGTCTGCGGGTCACGAACGTGGCAGTGCACGACCGTGGCGCCGGCCTTGGCCGCTTCCACCGCAGCTGCGGCGATCTGTTTCGGGGTGACCGGCACGTGTGGGCTTTTGGCGGTCGTGTCGCCAGCACCGGTGAGTGCGCAGGTGATGATGACGTCGTGATTCATGGTGCGTTTTCCTTCAGGCGTGATGGGTCTGTTCGCAGCCCGTGGCGGGCTGCGAAGTGGTTCGTTCGTTGCGGTTTATTTGCTGGTGAGCTGGAGGTTTTCAGCCGCCGGTTTGCCATCGAAAGTGGTGACGCCTTCGAGCCAGCGCTGTTTGTCCTGCGGGTGATCCTTGAGCCATTGTTTGGCCGATTCGAAAGCGTCCTTGTGATCGAGCAGCGGCTGCATCATCCGGCTCTCGTCTTCGGCGGTGAACGTCAGGTTGCTCAGCAGGCGACTGACGTTCGGGCATTGTTCGGCGTATTTCGGCGCGGTGACGGTCCATACGGTGGCCATGCCTTCGTTCGGGCCGAGGGCGTCGTCGCTGCCGGTCAGATAAGTCATCTGCACGTTGACGTTCATCGGGTGCGGCGCCCAGCCGAAGAACACCACGGCCTCCTTGCGGCGCACGGCGCGATCGACGGCGGCGAGCATGCCGGCCTCGCTGGATTCCACGAGCTGGAACTTGCCGAGGCCGAACTGGTTCTTGGCGATCATCGCCTTGATCTGGGTGTTGGCGCCCGAGCCGGGCTCGATGCCGTAGATCTTGCCGCCCAGTTCTTTCTCGAATTTGGCGATGTCGGCGAAGGTTTTCAGGCCTTTGTCCGCCAGGTAGGTCGGCACGGCGAGGGTGGCGCGGGCGTCCTTGAGGCTTGGCGCTTCAAGCACCTTGACCTGGTTGGCCTCGACGAACGGGGTGATGGTCTGGGTCATCAGCGGGTTCCAGTAGCCGAGGAACAGGTCCAGACGCTGGTCGCGGATGCCGGCGAAGACGATCTGCTGGGAGGCGCTGGTCTGTTTGGTGCTGTAGCCGAGGCCGTCGAGCAGAACCTGGGCCATGGCACTGGTGGCGATCACGTCGGTCCAGTTCACCACGCCCATGCGCACGTTCTGACACGATGCGGAATCGGCCGCCATGACACTGGCGCTTAAAAACGCGGTACCGCTGAGTGCGAGAACACAGCTGCTGATCAGTCGTTTCATGTCGGGTTCCTCGGCAGGTCGTTATTGTGGGTTCCGGTGTCTGTGCGCCGGTGATGCTCAAATTACGCAGCAATGCCCCCGTAAAAACGCACTGCGGCGACCAGCTCTTGCACTGCAGCGACCTGTGCTCTTGAATGCCGCCGACAACTGGCGTATCAACGTTGCACGCTACCCGCTGACCGAGTGCGCGCCATGTCCCAGGATTTCTACTTTCTGTTGATGCCGGGTTTTTCCGCCATCGGTTTCATCTCTGCGATCGAACCGCTGCGGGTGGCCAACCGCTTTCGCGGCGAGCTGTACCGCTGGCACGTCTTGAGCGCCGATGGCGGGGCGGTGCTGGCGAGTAACGGGATGTCGGTCAACGCCGATGCGGCGCTGGAGCCTCTGAAGAAAGGGGCGACGTTGCTGGTGGTCGCCGGTTTTGAACCGCTGAAGTTCGCCACCCCGGCGCTGGAGCACTGGCTGCGACGGCTGGACAACGAAGGCGTGACCCTCGGCGCCATCGACACCGGCAGCTTCGTCCTCGCCGAAGCCGGTCTGCTCGATGGCCATCGCCTGACCCTGCACTGGGAGGCCATCGACGCCTTCAAGGAATCTTATCCACAGCTCAGCGTCACCCAGGAGCTGTTCGAGATCGACCGTCGGCGCATCACTTCTGCCGGCGGTACCGCATCCATCGACCTGATGCTCGACCTGATTGCCCAGGCCCACGGCCCGCAGCTGGCGATCCAGGTCAGCGAGCAGTTTGTATTGGGGCGGATTCGTCCGCGCAAGGACCACCAGCGCATGGAAGTTGCCACGCGCTACGGCATCAGCAACAAGAAGCTGGTGCATGTGATCGGCGAGATGGAGCAGCACAGCGAACCGCCGCTGACCACCCTGGAACTGGCGGAATCGATCAAGGTGACGCGGCGGCAACTGGAGCGGTTGTTCCGCCTGCACCTGAACGACACACCGAGCAATTTCTATCTGCGCTTAAGGCTGGAAAAGGCCCGGCAGCTGTTGCGCCAGACCGACATGAGCGTGCTGGAAGTCAGCATCGCCTGCGGGTTTGAATCCCCGTCGTATTTCACCCGCAGCTACCGGGCGAAGTTTGCCCGGTGTCCACGGGAGGATCGGCGACGGGAGGCCGTTTGACGGACGATTATAGTTAATTATACTTTCAGGTATAAATTACAGTCGTTTGAATAATTGAGTGTAAAACCATGTCCCGAAACAACGGCTTCGTCTTCCGCCGCCCCGCTCTGGCCCGCAGCGTTGCCGATGGTCTGGTGGGTGCAGGTCTGCAGGATTTCACCTCCGGTCTTTTTCTGGCTGCGCCGCGTCGCACAGGCAAAAGTACCTTTCTGCGCGAGGATCTGATCCCGGAATGCCAGGCCCGAGGCTGGCTGACGGTTTACGTCGACCTGTGGGCCGACAAGGAAAAAGACCCTGCTGACTTGATCGCCAATGCCATTGCAGGTGCGTTGGTCCCCTTTGAAAAGGGCATCCGCAAACTGGCGAAGAATATCGGCATCGAAAAACTCAGCTTTCTGCGCACCTTGTCCTGGGATTTCACCAAGCCGCAACTGCCGGCCGGCGCGACCCTGACGCAAGCGCTGGAACTGCTCCACAGCGCCGCCGAAAAATCCGTAGTGCTGGTGATCGATGAGGCCCAGCACGCACTCACCACCGCCGCAGGCATCAACGCGATGTTTGCCCTTAAGGCTGCACGGGATCAGCTCAACCAGGGACGGGAAGGCGAGGGCAGCGGTTTGCATCTGGTGTTCACCGGTTCCAATCGCGACAAACTCGCCCATCTGGTGCTGGGCAAGAGCCAACCGTTTTTCGGCTCGAGCATCACGCCCTTTCCGCTGCTGGGAAAAGAGTTCACCCAAGCGTACACCTTGCACCTCAACGCCCATCTGGCCGAGACCAACCAGTTCAGCGCGGCCGATATCGACGACGCCTTTGAATTGGTGGGGCGACGCCCGGAAATGTTGCGCACCATCATCGGCGAAGTCGCGCTGGAGCTGGGCGAGGCCAGCAATCTGGGGCAACTGCTGCAAAGCCGTGCCGAATTGTTGCGCGCAGGCGTATGGACCGAGTTCGAGAGCGCGTGGAACGCTCTGACCATCCCTCAGCGCGCCGTGCTGGAGGTGATGGTGGAGCGCTCACAGAACAACGAGCCATTCGCGCCGTTCACAGACAGCACGCTCACGGCCGTCAGCAAGGCACTGGAAAACCTGGGCAGCGACGTGGTGCCGGGCACCCAGACCATTCAGGCCTGCATCGATGCCCTGCGCGACAAGGAGCTGGTGTGGAAGTCGAGCCGTGGTGGCTATGCGCTGGAAGACAAGTCCTTCGGCGACTGGCTGAGCACGCGTAAAGCGCGCTAGCTACTTCTTCACCAACGCCGAGCACGCTGCCTTGTAGGCTTCATGCTGATACTTGTTCAGCGTGCCCGGCAGCTCGAAATTGTGCTTCTTGGCCTGGGCATTGATCGTCTGCGGCGACAGCAGCGTCACCTCGCAACCGTCCAGCAACTGAAACACACCCTCGATCTTGAACGTGGTCGGCCCACCGGCAAACTCGCCCTTCTTGCTGCGCTTCTTGATCGCGATGCGATCGATGGAGTTCTCGCGCACGAACGATGCGACCTGCGCGGCGAACAGTTTGACGTTGGCCGCCTCGTCGTCATCGTCCAGCGCGATTTTCTTGGTGTTCAGCGCCACATGGCTCAGCACCGAACCGTCGAGGGACGCCACGGCGATGATCGCTTCACTGCCTTTGATTTCGATACCGCAGATGTTCATGTGAATCCCTTGATTGGCTGAAGAGGTGCAGCTTACAGCTCAAGCTGGTTGGCAGTGATACCAAACGCCGCTGCAATCTTCTCGCGAGTGGCCTTGCGCGGCTTCGCAACGGTTTCCTGCTGGGCAAAAGCCGGCTGCGAAATGCCCATTCGCCGAGCCACTTCTTCCTGGGTCAGGTTGAGATGTTCGCGCCAGGCCCTGATTGGAGTTGCCCCGTCGACAATGCGACTGACCACCTCATGGGGAATCAGGTCAGGCTCCATTTTCTGCGCCACATATTGCGCGTACGGAATGACTACGAAAGCGGGTTTGCCCTCGGAATCATTGATGATTTGGATGTCAGTAAGTGCGTTCATCGCGTTTTTTTACCTCTTGAATACTGACCACTTTGATCGCGCCATCCCAGTCGAACATGACGCGGTAATTACCGACACGCAGCCGATAGGCGTAGTCATGACCAACCAGTGCTTTCACATTGCCCACATCAGGCATGTCAGTAAGCACCGTGATGGCATCTCTGACCTGACGCTGATGAGCGGAATGCAATTTCAGGAGTTGCTTAACGGCCTTTCGAGTCCAGTGGATGCTGTTCATGGCAGAATATAAGTCTTTTATAAGATTTGCGAATCTTTGCTTATATTTTTCAGGTGGCCAATAAACAAAACTTGACGCTATGTTTCATGAAAAGCCCCGAGAACAGAGGCTTCAGACAGGATTTGTGGGGCAAATCTGAACGCTTTGTGGGAAAAGGTTCTTTTGCATCAGAAAGCTGAAAATACTTCCAGCTTTCTCCGGTGAATAAGCGATTACTCCTGTCCGATCGACTCCAAAAACTCCGACCGCTCGTCACTCATCCGCGCCACGCAGTCATTCTGCGCAATCTTGAACGCCTTGCTGCCGTCCGTCGCCGGGAAGGCTTCGACGGCGCAGTCGGCGTCGCGGGTCTTCAGCCATTGTTGCTGGGCGGCTTTGAGTTTGGCGGTGATGTCGGCCAGTTGCGCCGGGTTCTTGCCGTAGGCCGTCTGCATGCGCTCGTTCAGGCTGGCGTAGTTGTCCTTGAGCAGGTCCTCGGCGGTGGTGCGGCTGTAGGTCGAGCATTCCAGGGTCTGGATGTCGTTTTCCACCGCGTCGCACGGGTTGTTGTCGGACTCTTCGGCGGCGTGTACGCCGGTCGCAATCAGGGCCAGGGCCAGGAAGATCGATTTCATTGATGTCGCCGCTCTAATCCAGTGGTGTTTCCGGGATGCGGCAGATTCTGGCTCAAGCTCGCGGGCTTGAACAGGTGGCCGGTCGGACCGGTTGGCGACCCTTTGTCGCGGATTGACGCTTTCGGCAATTCCCCTGTCGTTTTTGCACCCGGCTGGTCGCGCACCGAGGCATATGCTGGCCCCAAAGCGCCGGCAGACGATTCGGCGCATGAATCGCCAATAAGGGGACGCCTGATGAGCCCAGCCGAATTACACGCCGACAGCATCGTTATCGACGGTCTGATCATTGCCAAATGGAACCGCGAGCTGTTCGAAGACATGCGCAAGGGCGGTCTGACGGCGGCCAACTGCACCGTGTCGGTGTGGGAGGGCTTTCAGGCCACGGTCAACAATATTGCTGCCAGCCAGAAACTGATTCGTGAAAACAGCGACCTGGTGATCCCCGTCCGCACCACCGCCGACATCCGCAAAGCCAAGGAGCAGGGCAAGACCGGCATTCTCTTCGGCTTCCAGAACGCCCATGCGTTCGAAGACCAGATCGGCTATGTCGAGGTGTTCAAGCAGCTCGGCGTCGGCATCGTGCAGTTGTGCTACAACACCCAGAATCTGGTGGGCACCGGTTGCTATGAACGTGACGGCGGTCTGTCGGGTTTCGGTCGCGAAATCGTTGCCGAGATGAACCGTGTCGGCGTCATGTGCGACCTGTCCCACGTCGGCTCCAAGACCTCCGAGGAAGTCATCCTCGAATCGAAAAAACCGGTCTGCTATTCCCACTGCCTGCCGTCGGGGCTGAAAGAGCACCCGCGCAACAAATCCGATGAAGAGCTTAAGTTCATTGCCGACCACGGCGGTTTCGTCGGCGTGACCATGTTCGCGCCGTTCCTGGCCAAGGGCATTGATTCGACCATCGACGACTACGCCGAAGCCATCGAATACACCATGAACCTGGTCGGCGAAGACGCCATCGGCATCGGCACCGACTTCACCCAGGGTCACGGTCAGGACTTCTTCGAATACCTGACCCACGACAAGGGCTACGCCCGCCGTCTGACCAACTTCGGCAAGATCATCAACCCGCTGGGCATCCGCACCGTCGGCGAGTTCCCGAACCTGACCGAAACCCTGCTCAAGCGCGGCCACTCCGAGCGCGTGGTACGCAAGATCATGGGCGAAAACTGGGTGAACGTCCTCAAAGACGTCTGGGGCGAATAAGCCGCCGCTTCCCGAATACTTTCCCCCGGCCGTCCGCGCCGGGGGCAACACCAAAATTTTTCTGGAGTTAAGTTTCCATGGCCAAGATCGCCCCGCAATTGCCAATCGAAGTCGACAGCGAGACCGGTGTCTGGACCTCCGACGCCCTGCCAATGCTGTACGTGCCGCGCCATTTCTTCGTCAACAACCACATGGGCATCGAGGAAGTGCTGGGCGCTGACGCCTATGCCGAAATCCTCTACAAGGCTGGCTACAAGTCCGCCTGGCATTGGTGTGAAAAAGAAGCCGAGTGCCACGGCCTCGAAGGCGTCGCGGTGTTCGAACACTACATGAAGCGCCTGTCGCAGCGCGGCTGGGGCCTGTTCAAGATCCAGGACATCGACCTCGACAAAGGCACCGCCAGCGTCAAGCTCGAACACTCGGCGTTCGTCTACGTCTACGGCAAGGTCGGGCGCAAGGTCGACTACATGTTCACCGGCTGGTTTGCCGGTGCCATGGACCAGATTCTCGCCGCTCGCGGCAGCCAGATCCGCACCGTGGCCGAGCAGGTTTACGGTGGCTCCGAAGAAGGCCACGACGACGGCCTGTTCACCGTCAAGCCGTTGTAAGTCGAGGAACCCGCCATGGCTTTCGAAGCAATGTTCCAGCCGATCCAGATCGGCAAACTGACCATCCGCAACCGCGTGCTCAGCACCGCGCACGCCGAGGTGTACGCGACCGACGGCGGCATGACCACCGAGCGGTACGTCAAGTATTACGAAGAGAAAGCCAAGGGCGGCATCGGCCTGGCGATCTGTGGCGGTTCGTCCGTGGTGGCGATCGACAGCCCGCAGCAATGGTGGAGTTCGGTGAACCTGTCCACCGACCGGATCATCCCGCACTTCCAGAATCTCGCCGACGCCATGCACAAGCATGGCGCCAAGATCATGATCCAGATTACCCACATGGGCCGTCGCTCCCGTTGGGACGGTTTCCACTGGCCGACCCTGATGTCGCCGTCGGGCATCCGTGAACCGGTACACCGCGCCACTTGCAAAACGATTGAGCCGGAAGAGATCTGGCGGGTGATCGGCAACTACGCGCAAGCCGCGCGCCGCGCCAAGGCCGGTGGCCTGGACGGCGTCGAACTGTCAGCCGTGCACCAGCACATGATCGACCAGTTCTGGAGCCCGCGCGTCAACAAGCGGACCGACGAATGGGGCGGCACTTTCGAGGGCCGGATGAAGTTCGGTCTGGAAGTCCTGAAAGCCGTGCGTGCCGAGGTCGGTGACGATTTCTGCGTCGGCATGCGCATCTGCGGTGACGAGTTCCACCCGGACGGTCTGTCCCACGAAGACATGAAGCAGATCGCCAAGTATTACGACGACACCGGCATGCTCGATTTCATCGGCGTCGTCGGCTCGGGTTGCGACACCCACAACACCCTGGCCAACGTGATTCCGAACATGAGTTATCCGCCGGAGCCGTTCCTGCACCTGGCGGCCGGGATCAAGGAAGTGGTCAAGGTTCCGGTGCTGCACGCGCAGAACATCAAGGACCCGAACCAGGCCACGCGGATCCTGGAGGGCGGTTACGTCGACATGGTCGGCATGACCCGCGCCCACATCGCCGACCCGCACCTGATCGCCAAGATCAAGATGGGCCAGGTCGACCAGATCAAGCAGTGCGTCGGCGCCAACTACTGCATCGACCGTCAGTATCAAGGTCTGGACGTGCTGTGCATCCAGAACGCCGCGACCTCCCGTGAATACATGGGCGTGCCGCACATCATCGAGAAATCCACCGGGCCGAAACGCAAGGTGGTGATCGTCGGTGCCGGCCCGGCGGGGATGGAAGCGGCCCGTGTGGCGGCCGAACGTGGCCACGACGTGACCCTGTTCGAGAAGAAAGAATTCATCGGCGGCCAGATCACTACCGCCTCGAAAGCGCCGCAGCGTGACCAGATCGCCGGCATCACCCGCTGGTTCCAGCTGGAACTGGCGCGGCTGAAAGTCGACCTGCGTCTGGGCACTGCGGCGGACGCCGACACCATCATGGACCTGCGTCCGGACATCGTGGTGCTGGCGGTCGGCGGCCACCCGTACCTGGAACAGAACGAACACTGGGGCGCCGCTGAAGGGCTGGTCGTCAGCAGCTGGGACGTGCTCGACGGCAAGGTCGCGCCGGGCAAGAACGTGCTGGTCTACGACACCATTTGCGAGTTCACCGGGATGTCGGTGGCCGACTTCCTCGCCGACAAGGGCAGCCAAGTCGAGATCGTCACCGACGACATCAAGCCGGGCGTGGCCATCGGTGGTACGTCGTTCCCGACCTACTACCGCAGCATGTACCCGAAAGAAGTGATCATGACCGGCGACATGATGCTGGAGAAGGTCTACCGCGAAGGCGACAAACTCGTCGCCGTGCTGGAGAACGAATACACCGGCGCCAAAGAGGAGCGGGTGGTGGATCAGGTGGTCGTCGAGAACGGTGTGCGCCCGGACGAGGAAATCTACTACGCCCTCAAGGACGGCTCGCGCAACAAGGGCCAGATCGACGTCGAGGCGCTGTTCGCGATCCAGCCGCAACCTTCGTTGAGCAGCACCGGCGACGGTTATCTGCTGTTCCGCATCGGTGACTGCGTGGCGCAGCGTAATACCCACGCCGCCATCTACGACGCCCTGCGGTTGTGCAAAGACTTCTAAACGCTCTAGGCCTGATCGTTCCCACGCTCTGCGTGGGAACGCATCAATGGACGCTCTGCGTCCGCTCTTGGGACGCAGAGCGTCCCGGGCTGCATTCCCACGCAGAGCGTGGGAACGATCACTGACCCTGCGGTCTTTGGGAGCTTCACCATGTTGAACACCCTTCTTCCAATCCTGTTGTTCGCAGCCCTGGCCCTCGCGGTGCTGGGAGCGTTGCGGCGGGTGGCCATGTGGCGCCGGGGCCGGGCCTCGAAGGTCGATCTGATCGGCGGCCTGTTCGCCATGCCCAAGCGTTACATGGTCGATCTGCACCACGTGGTGGCGCGGGACAAATACATCGCCAACACCCACGTCGCCACGGCGGGCGGTGCGGTGGCGTCGATCGTGCTGGCGATTCTGGTGCATGGTTTCGGCCTGCATAACCGGATCCTTGGCTACGCGTTGCTGCTGATGACGGCGGTGATGTTCGTCGGGGCGATCTTCGTTTATCGGCGTCGGCTCAACCCGCCGTCGCGGCTGTCGAAAGGCCCGTGGATGCGCCTGCCGAAAAGCCTGCTGGCGTTCTCGGCCTCGTTCTTCCTGGTGACCTTGCCGGTGGCGGGGATCCTGCCGGAGAACTTCGGCGGCTGGGTGCTGGCAGCGATTCTCGGGATCGGTGTGCTGTGGGGCGTGTCGGAACTGTTCTTCGGCATGACCTGGGGCGGCCCGATGAAACACGCCTTCGCCGGTGCCCTGCACCTGGCCTGGCACCGTCGCGCCGAACGCTTTGGCGGCGGCCGTTCCACCGGTTTGAAACCGCTGGACCTGAATGATCCGACCGCGCCGCTGGGCGTGGAGAAACCCAAGGATTTCACCTGGAACCAGTTGCTTGGTTTCGACGCCTGCGTGCAGTGCGGCAAGTGCGAAGCGGCGTGCCCGGCGTTCGCCGCCGGCCAGCCGCTGAACCCGAAAAAACTGATTCAGGACATGGTCGTCGGCCTCGCCGGCGGCACCGATGCCAAGTTCGCCGGCAGCCCTTATCCCGGCAAACCGGTGGGCGAACACGGCGGCAATCCGCATCAACCGATCGTCAACGGCCTGGTCGATGCCGAAACCCTGTGGTCGTGCACCACCTGCCGCGCCTGCGTCGAGGAATGCCCGATGATGATCGAGCACGTCGATGCCATCGTCGACATGCGCCGCCACCTGACTCTGGAAAAAGGCGCTACCCCGAACAAGGGCGCCGAAGTCCTGGAAAACCTGATTGCCACCGACAACCCTGGCGGTTTCGCTCCGGGCGGGCGGATGAACTGGGCGGCGGACCTGAACCTCAATCTGCTCAGCGAGAAGAAGTCCACCGACGTGCTGTTCTGGGTTGGCGACGGTGCCTTCGACATGCGTAACCAGCGCACTCTGCGTGCGTTTGTCAAAGTGCTGAAAGCGGCCAAGGTCGACTTCGCGGTACTGGGGCTGGAAGAACGCGACAGCGGCGACGTGGCCCGGCGTCTTGGCGACGAAGCGACTTTCCAGCTGCTCGCCAAACGCAATATCCAGACCCTGGCCAAATACAGCTTCAACCGCATCGTCACCTGCGATCCGCACAGTTTTCATGTGCTGAAAAACGAGTACGGCGCGTTCGATGGCAACTACCTCGTGCAGCACCACAGCACTTATCTGGCGGAAATCATCCAGGCCGGCGCGCTGAACCTCGGACAGCACAAAGGCAACAGCGTGACCTATCACGATCCTTGCTACCTCGGCCGCTACAACGGCGAGTACGAGGCACCGCGCGAAGTGCTGCGCGCCCTCGGCATCGAGATCAAGGAAATGCAACGTTCCGGCTTCCGTTCGCGCTGTTGCGGCGGCGGTGGCGGGGCGCCGATCACTGACATTCCGGGCAAGCAGCGGATCCCCGACATGCGCATGGAAGACATTCGCGAGACCGGCGCCGAGCTGGTGGCCGTGGGTTGTCCACAGTGCACGGCGATGCTCGAAGGCGTGGTTGAACCGCGTCCGCTGATCAAGGACATCGCCGAACTGGTGGCCGACGCGCTGCTCGAAGACGCCGCGCCGAACAAGCCTGCCACCCCGGCCAAACGTGAACCTGCGGAGGCCCACTGATGAGCGACATTATCCGCCGCGACCCCCGCGCCGAATGGATCGCACGCAACCGTCTGCACCCGCTGCACGCGGCCATGCAACCGGCGCAACACAGCTGGATGGGCCCTAACGGGATCATCCGCAAGAACCTGCACGGCATCGGCTTCATCGGGCCGAACGGCATCAAGCGCATCGACCGCAGCGGCGCCCAGCAGGGCGGGGCGGTCAAACGTTCGGCCGCGGTCGAAGTGCAATTGCCGCTGCATCAGGTGCCGGCCCCGGCGTTCTATATCAGCGTGGTGCCCGACATGGTCGGTGGCCGCTTGAGCAGCCATGACCGTGACCTGCTCGGTCTGGCTCATCAGCTGGCCGGCAGCGACGGCGCGGTGCTGGCCGTGGTGTTCGGCGAGCACAAGGAAAACGCTTTCGCCACCGCAGGCGTTGACCGCTTGCTGGTACTGGAAGGCGAAGAATTCAGCGGTTATGCACCGGAGCAACGGATCCAGGGTCTGCGGGCTGTGGATAACCAGTTCAACCCGCGTCACTGGCTGCTGCCGGACAGTCGCAGCGGTGGCGGCGAACTCGGGCGGCGCTTCGCGGCTGCGCTGGGCGAGCGCCCGGCGACACGGGTGTGGCAGGTCAAGGATCAGGAGTGCATCGGCCGCGCCGGTGCGGGGTTGCAGGATCTGGCCCGCCCGGTGGCGCGTTTGATTCTGGCGTCCGCCGAATGTGCCGAACCGGTCAGCGAAACCCGTCACGAAGCGCTGCCGGTTGAGTTATCCACACCCGTCGCGCGCAGCCTGTCGCGGATCGAGGATCTGGGCGCGGTGGCGGTGGATCCGGCGGCGATTCCGATGGCCGAGGCCGAGTTCATTTTCTCCGGCGGTAACGGGGTCAAGGACTGGGAGCTTTTCCACAGGACCGCTGCGGCCCTCGGTGCCACCGAAGGCGCTTCGCGGGTGGCGGTGGACGATGGCTTCATGGCCCGCGACCGTCAAGTCGGCGCGTCCGGCACCTGGGTCACCGCGCGGGTTTACGTGGCCGTCGGGATTTCCGGGGCGATCCAGCACCTGCAAGGCATCGGTGCCTGCGACAAGGTGGTGGCGATCAACCTTGATCCGGGTTGCGACATGATCAAGCGTGCCGATCTGTCGGTGATCGGCGAAAGCGCGGAAATTCTTCAGGCCTTGATCGCGGCGGTAGAGGCTTACCGCAACGAAGCCAAGCGCGATGCGGCTTAAGGAACGGTTATGAGCACAAAGATCATCAGTCTGGTTTCAATCGGCGCCCACCCGACCTCCGGCCGCCCGCGCCGCGCCGATCAGGACGCCCGCGCGGTAGAACTCGGCCTGCAACTGGCGGGGGACAATCTGCAAGTGCTGCACGCCGGCGACATCGCGGAACCGGCGCTGCGCGCCTATCTGGGCATGGGGCTTGCGCAGATGCATGTGCTGGAACAACCGGCGGGCGCCGATGCGCTGCCGGCGTTGACCGACTATCTGCGTGATGCTGGCGCGCAAGTCGTACTGACCGGCAGTCAGGCGGAAACCGGAGAAGGTTCGGGGATGCTGCCGTTTCTGCTGGCCGAAGGACTGGGCTGGCCGTTGGTGGTGGGGCTGGCGCAGGTCGAATCGATTAACGACGGCTCGGCGCTGGTGCTGCAAGCGTTGCCCCGTGGGCAGCGGCGCCGGTTGAAGGTGCGCCTGCCGTTTCTGGCGACTGTGGATAACGCTGCGCCCAAGCCTCGGCAGAGTGCTTACGGCCCGGCGCGGCGTGGCGTTCTGCAGGCAGAAGATGTGGAAGTGGTGGACGACGAATTGCTTGCGGTGGCGACCCTGCAACCGGCCAAGCCTCGGCCGAAACGGTTGAAGGTGATCAAGGCCAAGAGCGGGGCGGACCGGATGAAGGCGGCGACGGCCAAGGCCAGTGGCGGTGGGGGGCAGGTGCTCAAGGGTGTGACTGCTGAGGCCGGAGCTGAAGCGATTTTGAAGTTGCTGATTGAAGAAGGTGTTGTCCGCTAGAAGCCCCCTCACCCTAGCCCTCTCCCGGAGGGAGAGGGGACTGACCGAGTTGAGCTGGCTATTTACATCGACCTGCGACTTCAGCGGTGACCTTGGTTTGGCCAAGCCTGAGAACACATTGATCTTTCAGGTCGATGTAGTTCAGAAGGGCAACTCGGTCGGCTCCCTCTCCCCCCGGGAGAGGGCTGGGGTGAGGGCAGCGGTCACAAGCCATCCACTCCTCAGAATTTACACACAATCCCTGTTAACCACTCTGTGGATAACATGTTCGCCCCTCTCCCAACCCCATACAAACCAAGCCCTCCAGCCCTCAGATCAAAAAACAACCAGCCTAACTCGCGGTTTTTTCTGAGTTTTTCCCCAGAACAACTCCCAGACTTGCCCCCAATCTCTGTTGGCGCTTCTGTGGATAAGATGTTCGCTATCCGCTGCAAGCCATATAAAACGTGGCTTACAAAGATCTGATCAAAAAACGTTCAATTCAATCTTTTAACCCACCAATCCCCACGCAAACCCCGATTTATCAACGCCCCCAGCGCTTTTCCACAGCACCCGCCAAGTTACCCCCGAACTCTGTTGGCGCTTCTGTGGATAAGGTGTTCGCCATCCTCTGCAAGCCACGTAATACTTGCCATGTAGCGATTTGATCAAAAAACAGTCAATCGCTAATGGAAACCCTGCTTCTGGATAAGTCACGGTTTTTCTTCACAAAACCGCGACTATTTTTCCAGATCATCCACAGTTGTCCCCATTAGCTGTGGGTGGCTATGTGGATAACTTGTTTGCCAAACCTTGAAACCCCCGACGTGCTTAGTCCAAAAGGCAATTGATCAGATTTCATACAGTTCTAAGAACCCGCCTTGACTTCGATCCGGTGCCTGTCTTCACTGCAATGGCACAAGGACAGCTGTCACTTATCCACATCTGGTTCAGGGAGAACGCGTGATGGATACCCAGCCACACCGCTTACCCCCCAATCCCTGCACGCTCCGTGCTCTGCCGGCACCTTCGCCGCGCAAGCGCACGTTGCGTCGTGCCGCCAATCAGCACGCCCGTCTGTAGCGCCTGATTCCTGCCCAAACCGCTGTACTGCCGTCGGGATTTCCCGGAGGCCAGGTGCCCGTTCGCCCATTGATTGCAGGCAACCGCAGAGTTGCCCCATCTGCCTGAGAGAGGAACCACCTCATGACACGGATCGCAACGCCCATCAGCGACATCAAGGAACACTACGACGTGATCGTCATCGGCTCCGGGTACGGCGGCGGCATTGCCGCGTCGCGCCTGTCCAGGGCCGGTAAAAGGGTCTGTCTGCTGGAACGCGGCCGGGAAATCCAGCCCGGCGAATACCCCAACACCATGATCGCCGCGACCGAAGAATTGCAGGTGCACGACCCGGACGGCCACATCGGCTCGCGCACCGGGTTGTTCGACCTGCACGTCAACGCGCAGCAGAACGTGGTGGTCGGTTGTGGCCTCGGCGGCACGTCGCTGATCAATGCCAACGTTTCCCTGGAGCCGACTGTCGATGTGTTTCAGGATCCGCGCTGGCCATTGGCGGTGCGCGAAGACCACGACGGCTTGCTCCAGTTGGGTTACCAAAAGGCCCGGGAGATGCTCAAACCCAATCCCTACCCGAGCACCTCGCCGAACCTGCCGAAACTCGATGCCAACAAAAAATCCGCAGATTTCCTCAAGCAAGGCGCGCACTTCTACAAGCCGCCGATCAACGTGACCTTCGACAAACTGCCCAATAACCTCAACCACGTCGGCGTCGAGCAACTGCCGTGCAACCACTGCGGCGACTGCGTTTCGGGTTGTAACAACAAGGCCAAGAACACCACGCTGATGAACTATCTGCCGGACGCCACCAATCACGGCGCGGAGATTTTCTGTCAGGCCCAGGTGCGGCATCTGGAGCGCGACGGCAATGGCTGGATCGTGCACTTCCAGTACCTCGATAGCGGCCGCGAGAAGTTCGATGCGCCGACGCTGTTCGTGAAGGCCGACATCGTCGTGGTGTCCGCCGGCACCCTCGGCTCCACTGAAATTCTGCTGCGTTCGCGGGACAAAGGCCTGGCGATGTCCGGCCAGCTCGGCGAGAACATGAGCGGCAACGGCGACATCCTCGGCTTCGGCCACAACTGTGAGCAGACCATCAACGGCATCGGTTTCGGCCCGCATTCGGCCAAGGAACTGCAACCGGTCGGCCCGTGCATCACCTCGATCATCGACATGCGCACCGAGGGTGACCGCAGCAGTCGCATGGTCATCGAGGAAGGCTCGATCCCCGGCGCGCTCGGCCGGCCGATGGTGCCGGCGATGGCCGGGTTCGCCGAAATGATCGGCAAGCCCACCGACGACAGCTTCAGTGGCAAGGTGAAGTACAAGGAGCGCGAAGCCGAAAGCTTCCTGCGCGGCCCGTATCACGGCGCGCTGCACAACATGCAGACGTACCTGATCATGAGCCACGACAGCGGCCAGGGACGCATGGTTCTCGACAGCAAGGATCAACTGCGCATCGACTGGCCGGGTGTCGGCGAGCAGGAAAACTTCAAGATCGGCAACCAACGGCTGTATCAGAGCACCAAAGCCCTGGGCGGGATCTGGGTCGAGAATCCGATCTGGACCAAACTGCTCAAGCACAGCATCGTCTCGGTGCATCCGCTGGGTGGTTGCGTGATGGGCGAAGACGCCGCACAAGGCGTGGTCAACCACAAGGGCCAGGTGTTCAGCGGCGCCAGTGGCACCGATGTCTACGCCAACCTGTACGTGACCGACGGCGCGGTGATCCCGACGTCACTGGCGGTCAATCCGCTGCTGACCATTTCCGCCGTGAGCGAGCGCAACATGGGATTGCTGGCGGCAGACCGAGGCTGGACGATCGACTACACGCTGCCGTCGGCGCCGCGCAAACAGACCGCGCCGCCGACCCTCGGCGTGCAGTTCACCGAAACCATGAAGGGCTACTTCTCCCGCGCTTTCACCGCCGCGCAAAGCACCGACCTGAAGGTTTATGAGGCGGCCGCCAAACGCGGCGAGGCGGACAACTCGCCGATCGACTTCACCCTGACCATCACCGCCAACGACCTCAACCGGATGATCAAGGAGCCGGAACACGCCGCGACCATCGTCGGCACGGTGATCGCCCCGGCGCTGTCGCCGGAACCGCTGACCGCCAGCAACGGTGTGTTCAACCTGTTCGAGCAGTTCGAGCAGCAGGTCGATACGCGCCACATGAAGTACGACATGAAACTGACCGCCGAGGACGGCAACGACTACTTCTTCAGTGCCTTCAAGACCGTGCCGGAAGACAACGGCGTGCTGAATATCTGGCATGACACCAGCACCCTCTACGTCACGCTGTATCGCGGGCCGGACAAGACCGGCGAGGTGATCGGCTCCGGAGTGATGCACATCAAACCGACCGATTTCGCCAAGCAGATGACCACCATGAAAGTCCTCAATGCGCGCAACGAGCGTGAGCGCATCGAAGGGCTGGCGCGGTTCGGCAAGTTCTTCGCCGGGATTCTCTGGGAGAGTTACGGCGGGGTGTTCGCCGGTGACAAATATTTCAACCCCGACGCGCCGCCACGGCTGAAACGGCCACTGGATGCACCGACGCCTGCCGTGCATTTCTTCTCCACCGAAGACGGCGTGCAGTTGCGCCTGACCCGTTATCAGGCCGGCAGCAAAGGACCGGTGATGCTGGTGCATGGTCTGGGGGTGGGCTCGAATATCTTTTCCACCGATACGATCCAGACCAACCTGCTCGAATTTCTGTGCAAGCACGACTACGACGTGTGGCTGCTGGATTTCCGGGTGAGCATCCTGCTGCCGGCAAGCAAGAAAGAATGGAACGGCGACCAGATCGCCCAGTACGACTTCAAGGCCGCCATCGCACAGATCCAGCAGGAAACCAAAGCCAAAGACGTGCAGTGCGTGGTGCATTGCTACGGCGCGACGACCTTCTTCATGTCGCTGCTCGCCGGTTTGCAGGGCGTGCGTTCGGTGGTCTGCTCACAGATTGCCGCCGACACGGTGGTCGCGACGGCAACGGGGCTGAAGGCCGGTCTGCACTTGCCGGGGATGCTTGACGCAATCGGCATCAAATCCATGACTGCCTACGCCGACAGCAAGGAGAACTGGTTCAACCGGCTCTACGACAAGGCGCTCAACGGCTACGCGCGGATCGAAGCCCAGGGCTATTGCACCAACCCGGTGTGTCACCGCATCACCTTCATGTACGCCTCGCTGTATCGCCACGACACCCTCAACGAGACGCTGCACGACAATCTGCACGAGCTGTTCGGCGAGTCGAACATCGAGACCTTCGAGCACCTGGCGCTGATCGTGCGCAAAGGGCATCTGGTGGATTTCAAAGGGCACGACGTGTACATGCCGCACTTTGATCGGCTGACCATGCCGATCTGCTTCATCAGCGGCGCCGACAACCAGTGTTATCTGCCGGAGAGCACGCTCAAGACCTATCAGCGGGTTTGCGAGAAGCACGGGCCGGAACGCTACAGCCGGCATGTGGTGCCGGGTTACGGCCACATCGATTGCATGTTCGGCAAGAACGCGGTGGTCGATGTGTACCCGATCATCCTTGAACACCTGGAGAAAACAGCCCTCGGATAGCCCCCGATCGTATCGATCGTTCCCACGCTCTGCGTGGGAACGCCGCCATGGACGCTCTGCGTCCGCTTTTGTGACGCGGAGCGTCACGAGATGCATTCCCCCGCGGACGGTTCGACGCTTCGACGGGGGAACGATCTGGGGAACTGATATGGACAGCTACATCCGCTGGTTTCAACGCTTCATCTGGCTCGGCATTGCGATGAACATGGTGTTCGCGATCCCGGCGCTGTTTGCGCCGGGGTTGCTGACATCGGTGGTCGGCCTGCCGCCGCAACTCTCCGACCCGTGGCTGGAAAACGCCGGGATGCTGCTGGTCGGCATCAGCGTGTTCTACATGCCTTCGGGCTTCAACGCGCCGCGCTACGTGGTGCATTCCTGGTTGTGCGTGCTGACGCGGCTGATCGCCGTAGCGTTCTGGATCTACCTGATCAACACCAGCAGCCAGGGTTCGGTGTTCGTGCCGATGCTGATGGGCGACCTGAGCTTTTTCCTGATCCTCGGCATCCTGCTGTACCTCGGCACCCCCCCTGAAAACCGACCCTTGGCGCTGCTCTGTGACGGCTGGCGCGAATGGCGGGCGGCGTGGGCGCGGCACTGGCAGAGCCACGGGTTCAAGGTCGGCACGCTGGTCGTGGTGGCGCTGCTGGCGTTCATCGGTTACCAGACCTGGTATCAGATGCTGCGCGTGGTGCCGGAGCAGGATTACGCCTCCGACGAAGACCACTACAAATACGCCGCGATTGGCTTGGGCATCGAAGCGCGAATCCCGTATTACCTGTTCTCGGTGCTGCCGCAGATGTGCCCGGAAAAGCTGCCGAAACCCGGTGGCTGGGAAGTCTTCGGTTTCCTGTTCGAGAACGGCAAGGACCTGCCGATCGGCATGGCCAAGCGGCAGATCGGCTACCCGACCGTCGAGCCGAACTGCGCGCTGTGCCACACCGGTTCCTACCGGGCGAATGCCAGCGACGTCGCGGTGAATGTGCCGAGCGCACCGGCCAACACCCTGCAACTGCAAGCCTTCCAGTGGTTCGCCTACGATTGCGCCAGCGATCCGAAATTCACCACCGACGCGGTGATGGCGGCGATCAACAGCAAGTTCCAGCTCGGCTTCTTCGAGAAGATCTACAACCGTTACCTGATCATCCCGATGGCCAAGACCGCGCTGCTCAAACAGAAGCAGGCCTACGCCTGGCAGAAGCTGCGCCCGCAACAGGGACCGGGGCGTACCGACACCTTCAACCCGACGAAGATGGTGGTGTTCGGCTTCCCGGATGACTCGACCATCGGCACCGTCGACCTGCCGCAAGTGTGGAACCAGAAACCCCGGGAATCGATGTACCTGCACTGGGACGGCAATAACAACAAGATCCACGAGCGCAACTACGCCGCCGCGATGGCCGTGGGCGCGACGCCGGAGTCGGTGCTGCCGCCGAGCTTCAATCGGGTGACCAACTGGCTGCTCGGGCACAAGGCGCCGGCGTGGCCGTGGGCACTGGATCAGGCCAAGGTCGCTCAGGGCAAACCGGTGTGGGAGGCTAACTGCGCGGGTTGTCACGATTTCGGTCGCGTCGACACCGGGCAGGTCACCACCAACATCGACCAGCTCGGCACCGATCCGCACCGGCTGAACTCGTTCACCACCGGGCTGGTGGCGGCGTTCCACACCTTCAAGAAACCGCCGTTCGATTTCGGTGCCTACCGCAAGACCCAGAGCTACAGCAACACGCCCACCGACGGCATCTGGCTGCGCGCGCCGTATCTGCACAACGGCTCGGTGCCGACCCTGTGGGACTTGCTGCAACCGCCGGAAAAACGCCCGCAGGTGTTCATCACCGGCTCCGATGTCTACGACCCGGTCAACGTCGGCTTCGTGACCAGTGGCGCCCAGGCCAAAGCCTCGGCGGACTTCACCTACGACACGCGCCTGGAGGGCAACCACAACAGCGGTCACCTGTACGGCACGACGCTGTCGGACGCCGACAAGCGTGCGCTGATCGAATTCATGAAAACCCTGTGAACCCCTACGGATAGAGGATTACGCCATGTCAGCGGTTGGTCATCTGAAACACGAATACGACAAGGTCAAGCTGCGCCTGCACGGCTTGTTCACGCGCATCGAAATGGCCTGGATGAAGCTCATCAGCGAGCTGGAGCCGCAGGAGTTTCAAGCCATCATCAAGTTGCTCCAGCGCGGTCACGATCAGGCGCAATACGTGCTCAAGCACGGCGAGCTGCCGACCGACGAGCCGGCGGTGCCGTGGGAGTTGTCCCACGGCCTGTCGATCCTGCGTATCGGCAACGCGACGCCGTTGCCGCAATCGCCCGATCAACTGCAGACCAAGGTGCTCAAGGACGGCACGCTGCTGGGCTGCCGCAAATGGGAGCTGCTGGATCTGCTGTGGAGCGAGGCGCTGCTGAAGTGGATCGAGAACCTGCGCCATCACGCGACCTTCGGCACCGATCCGGCACTGGTGAAAATGGATCGCGAAGTGACGCTGGCGATTGCCGGCGACTGGGGCACCGGGCCGTTCAACAGCCATGCGCCGGCGGTGTCGGTGGCCAACCAGATGCAATTGGCCAATGCCGATTTCACCATTCACCTGGGGGATGTCTATTACGCCGGCACCCACTCCCAGGAAGACACCGACATGGCCGGCTGGCCGATGGGCACCCACGGTTCGTTCACCCTCAACTCCAATCACGAGATGTACAGCGGCGCCCACGGCTATTTCAAGGAGCTGGCCGCGCGTTTTCCGGGGCAGCAGGGCACCAGCTACTTTGCGCTGATCAATGACGACTGGCTGATTGTCGGTCTGGACACCGCGTACGCCTCGGATGTCATGAACCTGTACATGGACGGCACACTCAACAAACCGCAGATCGAGTGGATGAAAAGCCTGCCCAAACGCAAGAAGCTCATGGTGCTCAGCCACCATCAGGGCTTCGACATCACCGGGCACAACAAGACCGCGCTGTATCAACCGGTGTGCGATGCACTGGGGCGCGAGCCGGATTACTGGTACTGGGGGCATCTGCACAATGGCATCGTCTATGCGCCGCAGGGTGGGCTACACGCGCGCTGTGCCGGGCATGGAGCGATTCCCTACGGCACCACCAGCGAGCTGAACGGGCATTCGCGGGTGCTGTTTTCGGAGACGCAGGATGCCAACGATCCGGACTATCCGCTGCGGGTGTTGAACGGGTACGCGAAGATCAGGTTGGTGGGGGAGGAGATTTTCGAGGAGTTTATCGGGGAGGATGGATCGGTAAGGTGGTCATCGCAATGATCGTTCCCACCCTCCGCGTGGGAACGCCTCAATGGACGCTCTGCGTCCGCTTTTGGGACGCAGAGCGTCCCGGGCTGCATTCCCACGCAGAGCGTGGGAACGATCTGTCACTTGCCAGCGATGCTTTTTAGCCTTGGACCGGCACGCCTTTGAGGTACGGCGCAGGCTCGGCGCCGAGGTTGCTCAGCATCCGCTCGCTGTACCAGTCCACGAAGTTGACTACGCCGAATTCATAGGTCTTGGAGTACGGCCCCGGCTGGTACGCGGTGGAGTTGATCCCGCGCTGGTTCTCTTCGGCCAGACGACGGTCCTGATCGTTGGTCGCGTCCCACACCTGGCGCATGCGTTCGACGTCGTAATCCACGCCTTCGACCGCATCCTTGTGCACCAGCCATTTGGTGGTGACCATGGTTTCCTGAGCGCTGATCGGCCACACCGTGAACACGATGATGTGGTCGCCCATGCAGTGGTTCCACGAGTGCGGCAGGTGCAGGATGCGCATCGAGCCCAGGTCCGGGTTCTTGATCCGGCCCATCAGCTTGGCGCAGCCCTGTTTACCGTCCATGGTCATCGACACGGTGCCCTTGAGCAGCGGCATGCGCACGATACGGTTGCGCAGGCCGAAACTGGCGTGGGCGTAAGGGATCTTCTCGGCTTCCCAGGCAGCGGCGGAGGCGGCGACGTGGTCCTTGAACGCCTGATCGGCGCGCGGGTCGGTGACGTCGTCCCATTCCAGCAGGGTTTTCAGCAGTTCCGGGTGCGAACCGTTGCAGTGGTAGCACTCGCGGTTGTTTTCCAGCACCAGTTTCCAGTTGGCCTTTTCCATCAAGGTGGTTTGCACCGCCACCTTGGTGTTTTCCATGTCGTACGGTTCCATGTAGTGGTTCAGCGTCGACAGGAAGTCATCGATGGCCGGCGGGTTCTCCGCCAGACTGATGAAGATGTAGCCGCCGGCAGTCTTCACGTTCACCGGTTTGAGGCCGTACTGCTTCATGTCGAAGTCGGCGCCCATCTCGGTGCCGGCGAACAGCAGGCGACCGTCCAGCTCATACGTCCACTGGTGGTAATGGCAGACCAGTTTGGCGACCTTGCCCTTGTCGCTGGTGCACAGGCGCGAGCCACGGTGGCGGCAGACGTTGTGGAACGCGTGCACCACGCCTTCGGCACCGCGAATGACGATGATCGGGTTCTTGCCGATCTGCAGCGTGATGTAGTTGCCCTTGGCCGGGATCTCGCAGGTCATGCCGGCGATCAACCACTCTTTCTGGAAGATCTCCTGCATGTCGATATCGAACAGGCGCTCGTCACTGTAGAACGGTTGCGGCAGCGAATAGGTGCGCTCGCGTTCCTGGAGCATTTGTGCGGTGGCCTTGCGTGCGGGTTCCAGCGGGTCGCCCAGGCTGATTTTTGCGGTGTCCATCGATGAATTCCTCAAGGCCATCTGCGTGGCCGCGAAAGTGGCTGATCGGGTGTGCGGCTAAAGGGTGCAACGCAAGGTGTAAAGAATCTGTTTGTGTTGGGGCGAGTGTGGGGCCGCCGCTGCCCGGAACCTTATCCATGGGCGACATGGTGCAATCTGTTCCCGACGCGCAACCCCCGGTGGTTGGGGGCTGGTCGCGATAAGTATGTCAATGTCGCGGATAGGTAAACGGGGCGTTCGCGCTATACGCAGAATCGCCACATGAAGGCCGACAGTCGGCCGTGGAGAACAGCATGTCGAACAGCTTCCTGAATCCGGTCACCACCCAGACCTGGGCCAATGGCCGACACATCGTCCGTTGCGTCAAAGTCATCCAGGAAACCTGGGATGTGCGTACCTTCTGCTTCATGGCCGACCAGCCGATCCTGTTCTTCTTCAAGCCCGGGCAGTTCGTGACCCTGGAGCTGGAAATCGAAGGCCAGCCGATCATGCGTTCGTACACCATCTCCAGCTCGCCGTCGGTGCCGTACAGCTTTTCGGTAACCATCAAGCGCGTGCCGGGGGGCAAGGTGTCCAACTGGCTGCACGACACGCTGCATGAAGGCCAGGAGCTGGCGGTGCACGGGCCGGTCGGGCTGTTCAACGCCATCGACTTCCCGAGCCCGAAAGTGCTGTACCTGAGCGGCGGTGTCGGCATCACCCCGGTGATGTCGATGGCGCGCTGGTTCTACGACACCAACGGCAACGTCGACATGACGTTTATCCACAGCGCCCGCTCGCCGAAAGACATCATTTACCACCGCGAGCTGGAACACATGGCGTCGCGGATCGACAACTTCAGTCTGCACCTGATCTGCGAGAAGCATGGACTGGGCGAACCGTGGGCCGGTTATCGCGGCTACCTCAACCATAAGATGCTGGAACTGATGGTGCCGGACTTCCTCGAGCGCGAAGTCTTCTGCTGCGGCCCGACGCCGTACATGACCGCGGTCAAGCGCCTGCTGGAAAACGCCGGCTACGACATGAAGCGCTATCACGAGGAATCCTTCGGCGCCACGCCGCCGGAAGCTCGTGCCGATGCGGTGGAGCAGGCCGAACAGGCGGCGGAAGCACCGGAAGTCCCGGCGGCTGATCTGCACCTGGTGGAATTCACCTCTTCGGACAAGAGCATCCGTGTTGCGCCGGGCGAGACCGTGCATGCGGCGGCTGCCAAGGTCGGCCTGATGATCCCGAAAGCCTGCGGCATGGGGATTTGCGGGACGTGCAAGGTGCTCAAACTGGGTGGCGAAGTGGAGATGGATCACAACGGCGGGATCACCGAGGACGACGAGGCGGAGGGGTACATTCTTTCTTGCTGCAGTGTGCCGAAGGGGGATGTTCGGATCGAATATTGAGTGGTTCTTCAAAAGCCCCCTCACCCCAGCCCTCCCGAAACGTCGGACCGCCCGGAGGGAGAGGGAGCTGATTGGGGGATGTTCAAGGAATACGCCGACCTGAATCTTCTTTGCCGAATCCATAATCGATAAGGTCTTGCAGGTCGATGTGGCTCGCCAAAACAACTCGGTCGATTCCCTCTCCCTCTGGGAGAGGGCTAGGGTGAGGGGGATTTCACAGACTTGCTGATCAATCCACAAACAAATCCGTCATCAACTTCGCATCACTCCCCGGCTCAAAACGGTAATGATCGAATTCGGTCACACCGCTTTCGCGCAAAATCTCCTCATCAATCAACAACCGTCCGGTAATTCGCCGTCCGCTGCTGTCCAGAATCACATGTGCCGCATCCGCCATGATCGCTGGCGTGCGCGCATGCTTGAACGACTCGCGATTGCCCAGCTGAAATTCGATCGCCGCCGTGGCGATCATGGTCTGCGGCCACAGCGAATTGACGCTGATCCCGTAGTTGGCGAATTCCTCGCTCATCCCGACCGTCAGCATGCTCATGCCGTACTTGGTCACGGTGTAGGGGCTGTATTGCGCGAACCATTTGCTGGCCAGATTCAGCGGCGGTGACAGGTTGAGAATGTGCCCGGAGGATTTCTTCAGGTAGGGCAGGGCCGCCTGGCTGCACAGCAAAACCGCGCGAGTGTTGATCTGGTGCATCAGGTCGAAACGCTTGAGCTCGATGTGCTGCACACCGGTCAACTTGATCGCCCCGGCGTTGTTCACCAGCGCATCGATCCCGCCGAAATGTTCATTGGCCTGGGCCAGCGCCTGACGCACCGCGTCTTCATCACGCACATCCAGTTGCAGCGCCAAAGCCTTGCCGCCGGCCGCTTCGACTTCGGCGGCGACACTGTGGATGGTGCCGGGCAACTTGGCGTGCGGCTCGGCGCTCTTGGCCGCGATTACGATATTGGCCCCGTCCCGCGCGGCCCGCAGCGCAATCTCACGCCCGATGCCACGGCTGGCGCCAGTGATGAACAGGGTTTTGTCTTTCAGCGACATGCGGATGCTCCTGCTTATTGTTATGTGAGCGATGGCTCGACAGACAATGTAGACGATGGAGCTGAAACGATAGGGAGCCAGATCGTTCCCATGCTCCGCGTGGGAATGCAGCCTTTGACGCTCCGCGTCATGGCGATGCCTGGCGTTGCATCAGTGGTGGGGCAGGAACGCGGAGCGTTCCGGTATGCATTCCCACGCGGAGCGTGGGAACGAGAAGGGTAAGGAGGTCGATGTGACCTAGCGTCAGGAGGCGACTGTGGCGGCGGTAAGAGAGTCAGTTGTCGCTTTGAGTGGTGATCGTTCCCACGCTCCGCGTGGGAATGCAGCCCTTGACGCTCCGCGTCATGACGATGCCTGGCGTTGCATCGGTGGTGCGGCAGGAACGCGGAGCGTCCCGGTATGCATTCCCACGCAGAGCGTGGGAACGATCTGCGTGTGGGATACCGGGAGCTTCAGTACCAGCGCTGAACCTCGATCAACCCATCCAGCCCTGCATAGTTTCGGGCGCTTGAATACCGCCAGTGTTCCGGTAACTCCACATAACCACGCTTTACCGGGTTGTTATGGATGTAATCGAGTTTCTGGCGCATGACTTCTTCGCTGTAGACCATCTCCGCGTGAGCACCTTCCTGCCACATCTGATACACCCGATCTTCCTTGTGTGCCCGTTTGCTGAAGCGAAGGCGCTTCAATGCTCTTTCGGCGCCCCTGTTTTGCAGGTCATCAATGATCTGTCGGGCGGTGAAGGATTTGAATTGGCTCAGGCATTTGCTCAGGTCAGGCGCCTGGGCGACGAAGTGCAGGTGGTTTTCCAGGATCACGTAGCCGTAGAGCTTCAGTTGCTGGTGGGATTGTTGATAGCGCCAACAGTTGAGCAGGTGGTCGACGAGGTAAGGGCGGACGAACAGTGGCAGCCACTCCACCAGCGTGCAGGTCAGGAAGTGAGGCTTTTCAGATTCGGTGATGGTGTAGCGGCTTCGGCCCATGGGATTCATCCTTGAATCTTGCGGTGCTGCTGAGAGGAACGCGGAGCGTCCCCGGATGCATTCCCACGTGGACGGTTCGACGCCTCGACGGGGGGACGAGCAGAGTGGGGTGGTCGGAGTGATCGCGCTAGAGGCGAAGTCTGTAGCGGCGGTGGGAAAAGTCATCTGTAGCTTTTGATCGTTCCCACGCTCCGCGTGGGAATGCAGCCATTGACGCTCCGCGTCATGACGGTGCCTGGCGTTACATCAGCGGTGGGGCAGGAACGCGGAGCGTCCCGGTATGCATTCCCACGCGGAGCGTGGGAACGATCAGGAGAAGGGGGAGGAAGGGATAAATCAGGCCGACATGACTTCGCGGATGTCGCGCGCCAGTTCGCGTACGCGTTCTTCTTCGGTGTCCCACGAGCACATGAAGCGGGCGCCGCCCTTGCCGATGAAGGTGTAGAAGCGCCAGTTCCTGGCGGTCAGGGCGGCAATCGCCGGTTCTGAGAGCTGCAGGAACACGCCGTTGGCCTGGACCGGGAACATCAGTTCCACGCCCGGGATGTCGCTGACCAGTTCGGCCAGCAGTTGCGCGCAGTGGTTGGCGTGGCGGGCGTATTTGAGCCAGGCGTCGTTTTCCAGGATGCCGACCCACGGCGCCGACAGGAAGCGCATCTTCGACGCCAGTTGCCCGGCCTGTTTGCAGCGGTAGTCGAAGTCTTCGGCCAGTTTGTGGTTGAAGAACAGGATTGCCTCACCCACCGCCATGCCGTTTTTCGTGCCACCGAAGCACAGCACGTCGACGCCGGCCTTCCAGGTCAGGTCCGCCGGCGAGCAGCCGAGGAAGGCGCAGGCGTTGGAGAAACGCGCGCCGTCCATGTGCAGGTTCAGGCCCAGCTCCTTGCAGGTGTCGCTGATGGCGCGGACTTCTTCCGGGGTGTAGACGCTGCCGACTTCGGTGGCCTGGGTCAGGGTCACGACGCGCGGTTTCGGGTAGTGGATGTCCTGGCGCTTGAGGGCGACTTCGCGGATCGAGGCCGGGGTGATCTTGCCGTTTTCAGTACCGGCGATCAGCAGTTTCGAACCGTTGGAGAAAAATTCCGGTGCGCCGCATTCGTCGGTTTCGACGTGGGCGGTTTCCGAGCAGATCACGCTGTGGTAACTCTGGCACAGCGACGACAGCGCGAGGGAGTTGGCGGCGGTGCCGTTGAAGGCGAAGAACACTTCGCAGTCGGTCTCGAACAGCTTGCGGAAATCATCCGAGGCGCGGGCTGTCCATTCATCGTCGCCATAGGCGCGCTGGTGGCCGTGGTTGGCCTGTTCCATGGCAGCCCAGGCTTCAGGGCAGATACCGGAGTAGTTGTCGCTGGCGAATTGTTGGCTCTTGTCGGTCATGGCCGGCTTCCGTGATCGAGGCGCTTGTGGCGCTTCGTGGGGTCAATGATGGTGCGCACTGTACCGAAGATCATCCGGGGAGCACACGGGATGTCGCTGTCAGAACATTACAGGGATGCGAGCCGATTATGCACCTGAGCCGGCGCGACGGCGCACTCGATCTGCTCAAGTGGCTGGCGCTGCTGAGCATGCTGCTCGATCACTTGCGATATGTCGGGATCAGCGCCGATTGGCTGTATGTGCCGGGGCGGCTGGCGTTCCCCTGGTTCTGTCTGGCGATGGCGGCAAATCTGGCGCGGGACGGCGCGCGCAAGACCGAGTGGCGCTATCTGGGCTGGTTGCTGCTGTTCAGCCTGCTCAGCGAGATTCCCTACCGCTTGTACATTCCCGAGCCCGACACCTTGAACGTAATGCCCACCCTGGCGCTGGGCCTGCTGGTGGCGCGGGGCTGGCAGGATCGAGCGCTGATTTCGCGACTGCTGGGCGTCAGTGCTTTGCTGGTGGCCGCGCTGTTCCCGGAGCGACTGATGTTCGGTCTGTTCGGCGTCCTGCTGCCGCTGGCGATGTTGCTGGTGTTTCGCAAACCCTGGTATTTCAGCCTGCTGCCGGGGCTGGTGTGTCTGGCGGCGAATCAATGGCGGGTGCTCTACGAATCCGCGCAGTTCGGTAACCTGGTCGCCATCCTCGGGATTGCGACCTGCCTGATCGCGCCACTGCTCGGAATGTTCCTATTGCGACACGCCACTTGCCTCCACGCGCCACCCATGCGGCGCTGGGCGTATGCGCTCTATCCCGCGCATTTCGTGGTTCTTCTGGCCCTGCGCCAGCTGCTTGTTTGAGTCCGTCGTCCCTGCCATGTCGTAAACGCACCTTTGCGTGGCGTCCGTAGGCATTTGACCTCCCTGCGCCGGCCATACCATCGCATCAAAGGGCATTGGCTGAACGCCGTGCCTTACCGAGACGAATGGCGCACAGATGCCGCTGGGAGAGACGCGATGTTCAGCAAGCAAGACCAGATCCAGGGTTACGACGATGCACTGCTGGCGGCGATGAATGCCGAGGAGCAACGTCAGGAAGATCACATCGAGCTGATCGCGTCGGAGAACTACACCAGCAAACGCGTGATGCAAGCGCAAGGCAGCGGCCTGACCAACAAATACGCCGAAGGCTATCCGGGCAAGCGCTACTACGGTGGCTGCGAGCACGTCGACAAGGTCGAAGCGCTGGCCATCGAACGCGCCAAGCAGCTGTTCGGCGCCGATTACGCCAACGTCCAGCCGCACTCCGGTTCCTCGGCCAACAGCGCCGTGTACCTGGCCCTGCTGCAAGCGGGCGACACCATCCTCGGCATGAGCCTGGCCCACGGCGGTCACCTGACCCACGGCGCCAAGGTCTCGTCCTCGGGCAAGCTGTACAACGCCGTGCAGTACGGCATCGACACCAAAACCGGCCTGATCGATTACGACGAAGTCGAGCGGCTGGCTGTCGAGTGCAAGCCGAAAATGATCGTCGCCGGTTTCTCGGCCTACTCGAAAACCCTCGACTTCCCGCGCTTCCGTCAGATCGCCGACAAGGTCGGTGCGCTGCTGTTCGTCGACATGGCCCACGTCGCCGGTCTGGTGGCTGCCGGTCTGTACCCGAACCCGCTGCCGTACGCCGACGTGGTCACCACCACCACCCACAAGACCCTGCGCGGTCCCCGTGGCGGCCTGATCCTGGCCAAGGCCAACGAAGAAATCGAGAAGAAACTCAACGCGGCGGTATTCCCCGGCGCCCAGGGCGGCCCGCTGATGCACGTTATCGCCGGTAAAGCCGTCTGCTTCAAAGAAGCGCTGGAGCCAGGCTTCAAGGCCTATCAGCAACAAGTGATCGACAACGCCCAGGCGATGGCGAGCGTATTTATCAAACGTGGCTACGATGTAGTGTCCGGCGGCACCGACAACCACCTGTTCCTGGTCAGCCTGATCCGTCAGGGCCTCACCGGTAAGGACGCCGACGCCGCCCTCGGTCGCGCGCACATCACCGTCAACAAGAACGCCGTACCGAACGACCCGCAGTCGCCGTTCGTGACCTCCGGCCTGCGCATCGGCACTCCGGCGGTGACCACTCGCGGCTTCAAGGTGACCCAGTGCGTGACGCTGGCCGGCTGGATCTGCGACATCCTCGACAACCTCGGCGATGCCGATGTCGAGGCCAACGTCGCCCAGCAGGTTTCGGCCCTGTGTGCTGACTTCCCGGTTTATCGCTGAGCGTTCTGGAGTACATGACTATGCAACGCTATTCGGGCTTCGGCCTCTTCAAACACTCCCTCAGCCACCACGAAAACTGGCAGCGCATGTGGCGCACGCCGACCCCGAAAAAGGTCTACGACGTGGTCATCGTCGGCGGCGGCGGGCACGGTCTGGCGACGGCCTACTATCTGGCCAAAGAGCACGGCATCACCAACGTGGCCGTGGTCGAGAAGGGCTGGTTGGGTGGCGGTAACACCGCGCGCAACACCACCATCGTTCGCTCCAACTACCTGTGGGACGAGTCGGCTCACCTGTACGAACACGCGATGAAACTGTGGGAAGGCCTGTCTCAGGACCTGAACTACAACGTGATGTTCTCCCAGCGCGGCGTCTACAACCTGTGTCACACCCTGCAGGACATCCGTGATTCCGAGCGTCGGGTCAGCGCCAACCGTCTCAACGGCGTCGACGGCGAACTGCTCAACGCCAAGCAGGTCGCGGACGAAATCCCGTACCTCGATTGCTCGAAAAATACCCGCTACCCCGTGATGGGCGCGACCGTTCAGCGTCGCGGTGGCGTGGCCCGTCACGATGCCGTGGCGTGGGGTTTTGCCCGTGCCGCCGACGCCTTGGGCGTGGACCTGATCCAGCAGACCGAAGTGATCGGTTTCCGCAAGGAAAACGGCGTGTGCATCGGTGTTGAAACCAACAAGGGCTTCATCGGCGCCAAACGCGTCGGCGTGGTCACCGCCGGTAACTCCGGGCACATGGCCAAGCTTGCCGGTTTCCGTCTGCCGATCGAATCCCACCCGCTGCAGGCGCTGGTGTCAGAGCCGATCAAACCGATCATCGACAGCGTGATCATGTCCAACGCCGTGCACGGTTACATCAGCCAGTCCGACAAGGGCGACCTGGTGATCGGCGCCGGTATCGACGGCTACAACGGCTACGGCCAGCGCGGTTCGTACCCGGTGATCGAGCACACCATCCAGGCCATCGTCGAGATGTTCCCGGTGCTGTCGCGAGTGCGCATGAACCGTCAGTGGGGCGGCATCGTCGACACCACGCCGGACGCCTGCCCGATCATTTCGAAAACCCCGGTACCGAACATGTTCTTCAACTGCGGTTGGGGCACCGGTGGCTTCAAGGCCACACCTGGCTCGGGCAACGTGTTTGCCGCGAGTCTGGCCAAGGGTGAAATGCACCCGCTGGCCGCTCCTTTCTCCATCGACCGTTTCCACAACGGTGCGTTGATCGACGAACACGGCGCTGCGGCTGTCGCCCACTAACAGGAGAAATCCCCATGTTGCATATCTTCTGTCCTCACTGCGGCGAACTGCGCTCCGAAGAGGAATTCCACGCATCCGGCCAGGCGCACATCCCGCGTCCGCTGGATCCGAACAGCTGCACCGACGAGGAGTGGGGCGACTACATGTTCTTCCGCGACAACCCGCGCGGTCTGCACCACGAGTTGTGGGATCACGTCGCCGGTTGCCGCCAGTACTTCAACGTCACCCGCGACACCGTGACCTACGAGATTCTCGAAACCTACAAGATCGGCACCAAGCCGCAATTCACCGACAAGGCTGACACTGCGAAAACAGCCACGACGGCGCTGGGAGAGAAGGTATGAGCCAGACCAATCGCCTGTCCAACGGTGGACGGATCGACCGCAACAAAGTGCTGAGCTTCACCTTCAACGGCCAGACCTATAAAGGTTTTGAAGGCGACTCGCTGGCCGCAGCTCTGCTGGCCAACGGCGTCGACATCATTGGCCGCAGCTTCAAGTATTCGCGTCCGCGCGGCATCTTCGCCGCCGGTGCCGAAGAGCCGAACGCGGTGCTGCAGATCGGTGCTACCGAAGCCACCCAGATCCCTAACGTGCGCGCCACGCAACAGGCGTTGTACCAGGGCCTGGTCGCCACCAGCACCAACGGCTGGCCGAGCGTCAACAACGACATGATGGGGATTCTCGGCAAGGTCGGCGGCAAGCTGATGCCGCCGGGTTTCTACTACAAAACCTTCATGTACCCGCAATCGTTCTGGATGACTTACGAGAAGTACATTCGCAAGGCTGCCGGCCTGGGCCGTTCGCCGACCGAAGTCGATCCGGACACCTACGACTACATGAACCAGCACTGCGACGTGCTGATCGTCGGCGCCGGCCCGGCCGGTCTGGCCGCTGCACTGGCGGCTGCGCGCAGCGGTGCGCGGGTGATCATCGCCGACGAGCAGGAAGAGTTCGGCGGCAGCCTGCTCGATTCCCGCGAAAGCCTCGACGGCAAACCGGCGATGGAATGGGTGGCCGGCGTCATCGCTGAATTGAAGAGCACTCCGGACGTGCTGCTGTTGCCGCGCGCCACGGTCAACGGCTACCACGACCACAACTTCCTGACCATTCACGAACGCCTCACCGATCACCTCGGTGACCGCGCGCCGATCGGCCAGGTGCGTCAGCGCATCCACCGCGTCCGCGCCAAACGTGTGGTGCTGGCGACCGGCGCTCACGAGCGTCCGCTGGTCTACGGCAACAACGACGTGCCGGGCAACATGCTCGCTGGCGCAGTCTCGACTTACGTGCGCCGTTATGGCGTGGCACCGGGCAAAAAACTGGTGCTGTCGACCAACAACGATCACGCCTACCGAGTGGCGCTGGACTGGCTCGACGCCAGCCTGCAAGTGGTCGCCATCGCCGACGCCCGCAGCAATCCGCGTGGCGCATTGGTCGAAGAAGCGCGCGCCAAAGGCATTCGTATCCTCACCGGCAGCGCCGTGATCGAGGCCCGTGGCAGCAAGCACGTGACCGCTGCCCGCGTGGCGGCGATCGATGTCAAAGGCCACAAGGTCACCAGCCCGGGCGAATGGCTCGACTGCGACCTGATCGCCAGCTCCGGCGGTTACAGCCCGGTGGTTCACCTGGCGTCGCACCTCGGCGGCAAGCCGATCTGGCGCGAAGACATCCTCGGTTTCGTACCGGGCGAAGCACCGCAGAAACGTGTGTGCGTCGGTGGCATCAATGGCGTCTACGGTCTTGGCGATTCTCTGGCTGACGGTTTTGAAGGCGGCGTGCGCGCTGCGTCCGAAGCCGGTTTCCAGGCCGTTGAAGCCGTGTTGCCGAAAGCCCTGAGCCGTCTCGAAGAACCAACCCTGGCGCTGTTCCAGGTGCCCCACGAGAAGGGCACTTCGCGGGCACCGAAGCAATTCGTCGACCTGCAGAACGACGTGACCGCCGCCGCCATCGAACTGGCGACCCGCGAAGGTTTCGAGTCGGTCGAGCACGTCAAACGCTACACGGCGCTGGGCTTCGGCACCGATCAGGGCAAGCTCGGCAACGTCAACGGCCTGGCGATTGCCGCCCGCTCGCTGAACGTGACCATCCCGCAGATGGGCACCACGATGTTCCGTCCGAACTACACGCCGGTCACTTTCGGCGCGGTAGCCGGCCGTCACTGCGGGCACATCTTTGAACCGGTGCGTTACACCGCACTGCATCAATGGCACCTGAAAAACGGCGCCGAGTTCGAAGACGTCGGCCAGTGGAAACGTCCGTGGTACTTCCCGAAAAACGGCGAAGACATGCATGCCGCCGTCAAACGCGAATGCAAGGCTGTGCGCGACAGCGTCGGTCTGCTGGACGCTTCGACCCTGGGCAAGATCGACATCCAGGGCCCGGACGCCCGCGAGTTCCTCAACCGCGTGTACACCAACGCCTGGACCAAGCTCGACGTGGGCAAGGCCCGTTACGGCCTGATGTGCAAGGAAGACGGCATGGTCTTCGACGACGGGGTGACGGCGTGTCTGGCCGACAACCATTTCGTCATGACCACCACCACCGGCGGCGCGGCTCGCGTCCTGCAGTGGCTGGAGCTGTACCACCAGACCGAATGGCCGGACCTGAAGGTGTATTTCACCTCCGTCACCGACCACTGGGCGACCATGACCCTGTCCGGCCCGAACAGCCGCAAGCTGCTCAGCGCCGTGACCGACATCGACCTGGCCAACGAAGCGTTCCCGTTCATGACCTGGAAGGAAGGTCTGGTCGGCGGTGTGCCGGCGCGGGTGTTCCGTATCTCGTTCACCGGTGAGCTGTCGTACGAAGTCAACGTCCAGGCCGATTACGCGATGGGCGTGCTGGAAAAAATCGTCGAGGCGGGCAAGCAGTACAACCTGACCCCGTACGGCACCGAAACCATGCACGTGCTGCGGGCCGAGAAGGGCTTCATCATCGTCGGCCAGGACACCGACGGCTCGATGACCCCGGACGACCTGAACATGGGCTGGTGCGTCGGTCGCACCAAACCGTTCTCGTGGATCGGCCAGCGCGGCATGAACCGTGAAGACTGCGTGCGTGACCAGCGTAAGCAGCTGGTGGGCCTGAAGCCGATCGATCCGAACGTCTGGCTGCCGGAAGGTGCACAGCTGGTGTTCAACACCAAGCAGTCGATCCCGATGACCATGGTCGGCCACGTGACCTCCAGCTACGCGCACAACTCCCTCGGCTATTCGTTTGCCATGGGCGTGGTGAAGGGCGGTCTGAAGCGCATGGGCGAGCGGGTGTTCGCACCGCTGGCGGACGGCAGCGTGATCGAGGCGGAAATCGTTTCTTCGGTGTTCTTCGATCCGAAAGGCGATCGCCAGAACATTTGACACTGATCGTTCCCACGTCGAACCGTCTGCGTGGGAATGCATCCCGGGACGCTCCGCGTCCCAAGAGCGGACGCAGAGCGTCCATGGCGGCATTCCCACGCAGAGCGTGGGAACGATCAAACAAAAGAATAGGTGCTTTATGACCGCAGCCAACGTTTACCAACAACGCCCGACCACCGGGGCCAAGGCCGAGTCGTCGCTGCATCACGCCGACCTCGCCAGCCTGGTCGGCAAGGGCCGCAAGACCGCCGGTGTGACCGTGCGCGAAAAGAAACTCCTCGGCCATCTGACCATCCGCGGCGACGGCCACGATGCCGCGTTCGCCGCCGGTGTGCACAAGGCGCTGGGCATCGAGTTGCCGGGCGCCCTGAGCGTCATCGTCAAAGGTGAAACCAGCCTGCAATGGATGGGCCCGGATGAGTGGCTGCTGATCGTGCCGAGCGGTGAAGAGTTCGCCGCCGAGCAGAAACTGCGCGAAGCGCTGGGCGATCTGCACATCGCAATCGTCAATGTCAGCGGCGGCCAGCAGATTCTCGAACTGAGCGGCCCGAACGTGCGTCAGGTGCTGATGAAATCCACCAGCTACGACGTGCACCCGAACAACTTCCCGGTCGGCAAGGCTGTCGGCACGGTGTTCGCCAAGTCGCAGTTGATGATTCGCCATACCGCCGAAGACACCTGGGAACTGCTGATCCGTCGCAGCTTCTCGGATTACTGGTGGTTGTGGTTGCAGGATGCGTCCGCCGAATACGGCCTCAGCGTTCAGGCCTGATCAGGAGAAAACGATGAGCCGCGCCCCGGATACATGGATTCTGACCGCCGACTGCCCCAGCGTTCTCGGCACCGTGGACGCGGTGACGCGTTTTCTGTTCGAGCAGGGTTGCTACGTGACCGAGCACCATTCGTTCGATGACCGGCTCTCGGGCCGTTTCTTCATTCGGGTGGAGTTCCGTCAGCCCGACGGTTTTGACGAGCAATCCTTCCGCGCCGGCCTCGCCGAACGCGGTCAGGCGTTCGGCATGATCTTCGAGCTGACCGCGCCGAACTACCGGCCAAAAGTGGTGATCATGGTCTCCAAGGCCGATCACTGCCTTAACGATTTGCTCTACCGCCAGCGCATCGGCCAGTTGTCGATGGACGTGGCGGCGGTGGTGTCGAATCACCCGGACCTCAAGCCGTTGGCCGACTGGCACCAGATTCCCTACTACCATTTCCCCCTCGACCCCAACGACAAACCGGCCCAGGAGCGGCAGGTGTGGCAGGTGATCGAAGAGGCCGGCGCTGAACTGGTGATCCTCGCCCGCTACATGCAGGTGCTGTCGCCGGAGCTGTGCCGCAAGCTCGATGGCAAGGCGATCAACATTCACCACTCGCTGCTGCCGGGCTTCAAGGGCGCCAAGCCGTATCACCAGGCCTACAACAAGGGCGTGAAACTGGTGGGCGCCACCGCGCACTACATCAACAACGACCTGGACGAGGGGCCGATCATCGCCCAGGGCGTCGAGGCGGTGGATCACAGTCATTACCCCGAAGACCTTATCGCCAAGGGCCGCGACATCGAAGGCCTGACCCTGGCCCGGGCTGTTGGGTATCACATTGAAAGAAGGGTTTTTTTGAACGCCAATCGCACGGTCGTTCTCTAGGCCGCTATCGCGGGCTTGCCAGCGATGAGGCCATAACAGGCAACACAAGAATCAGCATCTGTACCCGAGCACTTAACGCGCTGCCTGCCTGGGCGGCGCGGTTCCATAAAAACAACAGCGAGGTGAAAGCATGTCTGGCAATCGTGGTGTGGTGTATCTCGGCGCTGGCAAGGTCGAAGTACAGAAAATCGACTATCCGAAAATGCAGGATCCGCGCGGCAGGAAGATCGAGCACGGTGTCATCCTGCGTGTGGTTTCAACCAACATCTGCGGCTCCGACCAGCACATGGTGCGCGGCCGTACCACCGCTCAGGTCGGTCTGGTGCTGGGACACGAGATCACCGGTGAAGTGATCGAGAAGGGCAGCGACGTCGAAAGCCTGAAAATCGGCGATCTGGTCTCCGTTCCGTTCAACGTGGCTTGCGGGCGCTGCCGTTCCTGCAAGGAGCAGCACACCGGCGTCTGCCTGACCGTCAACCCGGCCCGTGCCGGGGGTGCCTACGGTTACGTCGACATGGGCGACTGGACCGGCGGCCAGGCCGAGTATGTGCTGGTGCCGTACGCCGACTTCAACCTGCTGAAACTGCCGGACCGCGACAAGGCCATGGAGAAAATCCGTGACCTGACCTGCCTCTCCGACATTTTGCCGACCGGTTACCACGGCGCCGTTACCGCTGGCGTCGGTCCGGGCAGCACCGTTTACATTGCCGGCGCTGGCCCGGTCGGTCTGGCCGCTGCCGCCTCCGCCCGTTTGCTCGGCGCTGCGGTGGTGATCGTCGGCGACGTCAACACCATCCGCCTGGCCCACGCCAAGGCTCAGGGTTTCGAAATCGTCGACCTGTCGAAAGACACCCCGCTGCACGAACAGATCGCCGCGCTGCTGGGCGAGCCTGAAGTGGATTGCGCAGTGGACTGCGTCGGTTTCGAAGCCCGTGGTCATGGTCACGACGGCGTCAAATCCGAAGCCCCGGCCACCGTGCTCAACTCGCTGATGGGCGTGGTGCGCGTAGCTGGCAAGATCGGCATTCCGGGCCTGTACGTGACCGAAGATCCGGGTGCCGTGGACGCTGCCGCGAAAATGGGCAGCCTGAGCATTCGCTTCGGCCTCGGCTGGGCCAAATCCCACAGCTTCCACACCGGCCAGACCCCGGTGATGAAGTACAACCGCCAGCTGATGCAGGCGATCATGTGGGACCGCATCAACATCGCCGAAGTGGTGGGCGTGCAAGTCATCAGCCTCGACCAGGCGCCGGAAGGTTACGGCGAGTTCGATGCCGGCGTGCCGAAGAAGTTTGTGATTGATCCGCATAAGTTGTTCAGTGCGGCGTAAGTCGTAGCCAAAAAAAGAGCAACCGGTTCGGTTGCTCTTTTTTAAACATCTAACTCACAATTTAACCGAGCATTTGCTGGCATCACCATCGGTGACTGCACACTCAAGGTTTTTATCCCAACCCGATCCAGTAGGCGTAATTGGAGTGCTTGACTCTAAAACAGTCGTGACGCCCAGACTGCCTTTACCATCATTCTGACAAATGAGCTTGTTTCCGCTTTTAATGCGTGCAGCTGTAAATACC
This sequence comes from Pseudomonas sp. B34(2017), assembly GCF_002112915.1. Lineage (NCBI taxonomy): Bacteria > Pseudomonadati > Pseudomonadota > Gammaproteobacteria > Pseudomonadales > Pseudomonadaceae > Pseudomonas > Pseudomonas sp. B34(2017). The sequence goes on from NZ_NEJA01000003.1 coordinate 679,691, forward strand.
GGATCTTCCGCGCCTCCGGAATCGGTCACGGATACCTTTGGGCATTCCAGTGCATGAGCAGTGCTCAGCATTGCCAGGCAAGCCAGCGCACCCGCGAGAACTTTCAGTTTCATTGTTCGTACTCCGTTACGTAATTGGAGTTCATATATTCCATTTCCCCTTCCAAATTTCCAACTGTCATAAATGACAGGTTTTTAGTTCTATTTGTAATGGTAGCTGCAGAACTTAGAAGTAAGTGGACTCAGGACGAAATGTTTTCCTGTGGTTGATGCAAGAAAACACAGCTTCTGTCTGGGGGAACATGCTGCCGCCAACCCGGTCAAACCGGCAGTTTGATCGCCTGTATCCGGGCGGTCTTCACGCCACAAGAGGATGTCTGAATGAAGATTTCACGCGGTTTTGCCCTGGCATCGCTCCTGACCCTGGCGGCAGGGCCGGTGTTTGCCGGTTTCAGTTTGAATGATGTGGCCGGCGTGGTATCGGGCATGCAGGGCGGTGACAAGGCTGCGACGGCCGCGCCGACCTCGGAAACCGCTGGCTTGTTGAGTGCGCTGAGCGCACTGGACCTCACGCCACAACAAGCGGTGGGTGGCACCAGTGCCATGTTGGGCCTGGCGAAGAACCAATTGAGCAGCACCGATTATTCCGAACTGGCCAAGGAAGTACCGGGTATCGACCAGTTGTCGGGTGGCGCTGGCAGTCTGGCGGCGTTGAGCGGTCTGCTCGGCTCGTCGGGCAAGTCCGCCGGGCTGGAAAATGCGCTGGGCAACGTCAAGGACACCAATGACCTGAACAACGCCTTCGGTGCGTTGGGCATGGACAGCGGGATGGTCGGCCAGTTTGCCCCGATCCTCCTGCAATATCTCGGTCAACAGGGTGTCGGCGGTTCGCTGCTGCAAAGCCTGGGCAGCATCTGGGGCACCGGCACCAACGGTTGATTCAGCGGCGCTCGACCTTGAGTTCGGCGATGCGCTGATCCTTGAGGGTCCAGAGCTGGTTGACCCAGTTCTGGACCTTCTCGCGAAACACCGGATCATTTTCGTAATCGCCCTGCCACAGGGCCGGATCCAGCTCGCGGGTCTGGATGTCGACGATCACGCGTGGCACGTTGCCGCTGATCAGGTCCCAGAACCCCGGAATCTTCTGCTGTGGATAAACCACGGTCACATCGAGAATCGCGTCCAGCTGTTCGCCCATCGCCGCCAGCACGAACGCCACGCCGCCTGCCTTGGGCTTGAGCAGGTGGCTGAACGGTGACTGCTGCTGAGTGCTTTTGGCAGCGGTGTAACGCGTGCCTTCCAGATAATTCACCACCGTCACCGGCTGACGCTTGAACAGTTCGCACGCCGCTTTGGTGATTTCCAGATCCTTGCCGGCCAGCTCGGGGTTCTTCGCCAGGAACGCCTTGGTGTAGCGCTTCATGAACGGGTAATCCAGCGCCCACCAGGCCAGGCCCAGGAAGGGCACCCAGATCAGCTCTTTCTTGAGGAAGAACTTGAAGAACGGCGTGCGTCGGTTGAGGGTCTGGATCAGCGCCGGGATATCGACCCAGGACTGATGGTTGCTGATCACCAGGTAGGAAGTGTCGCTGCGCAGGTCTTCGCCGCCGCGAATGTCCCATTGCGTGGGGATGCACAGGCGGAAGATCAGCTTGTCGATTTCCGCCCAGGTTTCGGCGATCCACATCACCGCCCACGAGGCGTAGTCGCGAAAGCGCCCCGGCAGGATCAGCTTGAGCACGGCGAACACCATCAGCGGGCCAAACAGCACCAGGGTGTTGGACAACAGCAGCAGGGTGACGAAACAGCCGGTGAGCAGGCGGCGCATAAGCAACTCTTGGAAAACAGATGGGCGCGCCATGATAAGTGGCTTCGGCCGACAGGCCAAATCCACCGGTGACGAATGTTTCACCTGTGGCGCGTTAGTCTGATCGTTCCCACGCTCTGCGTGGGAACGCCGCCGGGGACGCTCTGCGTCCCTGTGACGCGGAGCGTCACCTGATGCATTCCCACGTGGAGCGTGGGAACGATCAAGTAAACAACGGTCTAAAATCTCGCGTCTGACGCCCCCATTTCCCAAGGAAGCCCCTTACGTGAAATCCCTCCTTGCACTGCTTTCCCTCGTCGCCCTGCCGGTGCTCGCCGCCGAACCGACCCTGTACGGTCGTTACGAATACATCGCACTGCCGGAGATCGGCGGCGAAGTGCTCAAGGCCAAGATGGACACCGGCGCGCTGACCGCCTCGCTGTCGGCCAAGGACATCGAGACCTTCACCCGTGACGGTGAAGACTGGGTGCGTTTCCGTCTGGCCACCAAGGACGCCAGCAACAAGGTGTACGAGCACAAGGTCGCGCGGATCAGCAAGATCAAGAGTCGCTCGGATGAAGAAGACGAGGGCGAAAGCACCGAAGTGGCCAAGCGCCCGGTAGTCGATCTGGAGCTGTGCCTGGGCGACGTCAAGCGTACCGTGGAAGTCAACCTGACCGACCGCAGCAACTTCAACTACCCGTTGCTGATCGGCGCCAAGGCCCTGCGCGAATTCGGCGCGGCGGTGAACCCGGCGCGACGCTTCACCGCTGACAAACCTGATTGCTGATCGAGCGTCGTGTCTCGCAAATGCTGTTCCTTTTTGACGGTGTCTGTTGCCGTCATGCTGCGTTGCCGCTCCTCGCCATAGCGGGCTATGACTCGTCGCGGCGCCTTGCCTGACGACAACAGCCACTCGTCAAAAAAGGAACGCATTTGTGAGACGCGACGCTGGTGGTCTCATTGACGTAACGCCGGGCTTGGGGCACCGTTCGCGCACTTAACCCACAGGCTCGGACGCCATGCCTCATATCCTGATTGTCGAAGACGAAGCGGCGATTGCCGACACGCTGATTTTTGCCTTGCAGGGCGAGGGCTTCACCACGACCCGGCTGAGCCTGGGCGCGGCGGCGCTGGAGCATCAGCGCCAGACCCCGGCGGATCTGATCATCCTCGACATCGGCTTGCCGGACATCAGCGGCTTCGAGACCTGCAAACAGTTGCGTCGCTTTAGCGAAGTGCCGGTGCTGTTTCTCAGCGCGCGCAATGCCGAAATCGATCGCGTGGTGGGCCTGGAAATCGGCGCCGATGATTACGTGGTCAAGCCGTTCAGCCCACGGGAAGTGGCGGCGCGGGTCCGGGCGATTCTCAAGCGCATGGCGCCACGTCCGATTATCGAAGCGTCCTCGGCGCTGTTTCGCATCGATCCCGAGCGCGTACAGATCAGCTATCGCGGCCAGCCCCTGAGCCTGACTCGCCACGAATTCCGTCTGCTGCAATGCCTGCTCGAACAACCCGAGCGCGTGTTCAGCCGCGAGCAATTGCTCGATGCGCTGGGCGTGGCGGCGGATGCCGGTTACGAGCGCAGCATCGACAGCCATATCAAAAGCGTGCGCGCCAAATTGCGTCTGGTGCGTGCCGAGGCCGAGCCGATCCAGACCCATCGCGGCCTCGGTTACAGCTACAGCCCGGGGCACAGCTGATGTCGCTGGGGCTGCGGATTTTCCTGGTGTACGTGCTGTTCATCGGCCTGACCGGGTATTTCGTGCTCAACACCGTGATGGAAGAAATCCGCCCCGGCGTGCGCCAGTCCACCGAAGAAACCCTGGTCGACACCGCCAACCTGATGGCGGAAATCCTGCGGGACGATTTCAAGGCCGGCACCCTCAACCAGAATCGCTGGCCGGAATTGCTCCGCGCCTATGGCGAACGCCAGCCGAAGGCGACGATCTGGGGCCTGGCGAAAAACCAGGTCAACCACCGCATCTACGTCACTGACGCCAAGGGCATCGTGGTGCTGGACTCCAGCGGTCTGGCCGTCGGCCAGGACTACTCGCGCTGGAACGACGTCTACCTGACCCTGCGCGGCGAATACGGCGCACGCTCCAGCCGCAGTGACCCTAATGATCCGAATTCTTCAGTGATGCACGTCGGTGCGCCGATCCGCGACAACGGCGCGATCATCGGCGTGGTCACCGTGGCCAAACCCAACAGTTCACTGCAACCCTATGTCGATCGCACCGAACGCCGCTTGCTCGGTTACGGCGCCGGATTGATCGGCCTCGGCCTGTTGCTCGGCGCCGTGCTGTCGTGGTGGCTCAGTCGCGCGCTGCACCGCTTGACCGTGTACGCCCAGGCCGTGAGCGAGGGCCGTCGGGTGGCGGTGCCGCACTATCGCGGTGGCGAGCTGGAGCAGTTGGCGACCGCCGTGGAACAGATGCGCACCCAGCTCGAAGGCAAAGCCTACGTCGAGCGCTATGTGCACACCCTGACCCACGAACTGAAAAGCCCGCTGGCCGCCATTCGCGGTGCCGCCGAGTTGTTGCAGGGCGAGATGCCGGCGGATCAGCGCCTACGTTTTGTCGGCAACATCGACAGTGAAAGTGCTCGGATGCAGCAGTTGATCGAACGCCTGCTCAATCTGGCTCAGGTCGAACAGCGGCAGGGTCTTGAGGAACGCGTCGCAGTGCCATTGGCGGCGCTGGTGGATGAGCTGTTACAGGCTCAAATGGCACGCATCGAAGGCCGGCAACTGCGGATCGAGCAAACCATCGCGCCGGATCTGGCGTTGATAGGCGAGCCGTTTCTGTTGCGTCAGGCGCTGGGCAATTTGCTGGAGAACGCACTGGATTTCACCCCGTCGCACGGTCTGCTGCGCTTCGGCGCCGAGAAAATCGGTGAGCGGGTCGAGCTTCGCCTGTTCAACGAAACTACGCCGATTCCCGACTACGCCTTGCCGCGCTTGAGCGAGCGCTTCTACTCCCTGCCACGCCCGGACAGCGGACGTAAAAGCACTGGTCTCGGGCTCAATTTTGTCGAAGAGGTGATCAAGTTGCACGGTGGTTCGATGCGCATCGGCAACGTCGAAGCCGGGGTGGAAGTCGTTCTGCAGTTGTAGTCTCCACACAAACTCCACATTCCTCCCACAAAACCCCCACATCTCCTTCGCAGACTCTGCCCACCGAAACAGGGAGAGTCCCATGAACAAAAGTCTGACGATAAAACTCGGGGCCATTGCCCTGCTGATCCTGGTGTTGCTGGTGCCGCTGTTGATGATCGACGGCATCATTGATGATCGCCAGCAACTGCGTGACGGCGTGCTGGAAGACATCGCCAGAAGCTCAAGCTACAGCCAGCAACTCAGCGGGCCGGTGATGGTTGTGCCGTATCGCAAAGTGGTGCGCACCTGGAAGACCAAAGAGAAGAGTGACGAGCGATACCAGGAAATCGGTGAGGAACGTGGACGCCTGTATTTCCTCCCGGAGCGCTTTGAACTCGACGGCCAGGTGCAGACCGAACTGCGGGCCCGGGGCATTTACGAAGCGCGGCTGTTCCATGCCGACAACCGCATCAGTGGGCATTTCTCGCTGCCGGCGCAGTTGGGGATCAAGGAGGATTTTGTCGATTACACCTTCGATGCGCCGTTCCTGGCGGTCGGCATCAGTGACATTCGCGGGATCGAAAATGCCCTGAAGCTGGAACTCGGCGCGCAACGCCTGGACTTCGTGCCCGGTACTCAGGTCGGCTGGCTGGGCGAGGGTGTGCGAGTGACGCTGCCGGCGCTGGACACCAGCAAAACCACGGAGCTGGCCTTCGGCTTCGACCTGCGCCTGCAAGGCACCGGTTCGTTGCAGGTGCTGCCGGTGGGCAAGACCAGCCGCGTGAACCTCGCCGCCAACTGGCCGCACCCAAGCTTCATCGGCAACTTCCTGCCGGCCAAACGCGAGATCAACGATCAGGGTTTCACCGCCGATTGGCAGACCTCGTTTTTCTCCACTAATTTGCAAGAAGCGATGAGCCGTTGTGTGTCGGGCAATGATTGCGAGGCGTTCAACGAGCGCAGTTTCGGCGTGAGCTTCATCGATCCGGTGGATCAATATCTGAAGAGCGACCGGGCGATCAAATATGCGCTGCTGTTCATCGTCCTGACGTTCGCCGGTTTCTTCCTGTTCGAAGTGCTGAAAAGCCTGGCGGTGCACCCGGTGCAATACGCGCTGGTGGGTGTGGCGCTGGCGTTCTTCTATCTGTTGCTGCTGTCGTTGTCGGAGCACATCGGGTTTGCCCTGGCGTATCTGTTGTCGGCCAGCGGTTGTGTGGTGTTGATCGGGTTCTACGTCTGCCACGTGCTGCGCAGCGTGCGGCATGGCTTGAGTTTTTCGGCGGGGCTGGCGGCGTTGTACGGCTTGCTCTATGGCTTGCTGAGCGCCGAGGATTACGCGCTGCTGATGGGTTCGCTGCTGCTGTTCGGTCTGCTCGGTGTGTTCATGGTGCTGACCCGCAATCTGGATTGGTACGGGATCGGGCAGAAACCGGCCAAATCGCTGGAGTTCGATATCGGAGCGGTGCAATGAGCCGGTTCGTTGGGTTGCGTGAGGAGCAGCGGGAGGCCGAGGTGTTGATGACGCTGATCTTTGCCTCGTTACCTCCCGCCCGGTGCGTCAAGCCTTCGGCATCGTCGCAATCATCGACGGCCGCTGGCTCACTTCAAAGAACCAGTTGGCCAGTTGCGGGTTGGCGTCACGCCAGCCCAGATCCGGAAAGCGCAGATCCAGATAACCCAGCGCACAGGCCACGCTGATCGAAGCGACGTCGAAGTGGCAGGTCAGTTCGGCAATCGCGTCGCGTTCCAGCAGGGCGAGGGCGCGGCGGATCTTCTCGCGCTGGGCCTCGAGCCATTCGTCCCAGTGTTTTTCCGGGGCGCGCAGCACTTGCTCGTAACGCACCATGACCGAGGCGTCCATGATCCCGTCGGCCATCGAGGCCAGGGTCAGGCGCCGCCAGCGGGCCGAGCCGTCGCGAGGGATCAGCGGATTGCCGACGTGCTGGTGGTCGAGGTAATCGAGGATCACCCGGCTGTCATGGATGACATTGCCGTCGGCCAGGCGCAGGGCCGGGATCTTGCCCAGCGGGTTGTCTTCGTTGAGGGCCGCGTCCGGGCTGACAGGGCTGAGCACGCAGTCCTGCAGCGCGACGCGATCCTGCTGGCCGGTCTCGTGCAGCAGCACCATGACTTTGCGCACGAACGGGGACAGGGTGTTGTGGAACAGGGTCATGCTGGGAGCGGACATCGGCAGGGTCTCGGTCAGGGGCAATGACGGGCAGCATAGCGCGTTGCCCGTCAGGCTCAAGCCGTTCAGCGATGTTGCAGCAATCCGCGCAGGGCAAGGGCTGCCGGAATGCCCAGACCAATCCAGCTCAAACCATCCCAGATCCCGTCGCCCAGCAACGCCGCGAACAGGCCCGCCGCACTCAGCAGCGCGATCACCAGCGGCGTGCTGAAGACTTTCCAGAAATTCGACTGACGCGGTTTCATGCAGAGGCCTCCGCCGGTTCCTGCACCGGTTTCGCGGCCTTGCGCCGTACCACCCACAGGTACACGCCGCTGGCGAGGACGATGATGGTCAGCACGTCCAGCGTGGCCCAGAGGATTTTCATCGGCATGCCGCCGTAGTCACCAAAGTGCAGCGGCTGCGACATGCCCATGGCGTCCATGTACCACGGTCGCTCTGCCACCGCCGTGACTTGCAGGGTGCTGGCGTCGATCAGCACCGGGGTCAGCAGGTGCGAGGTCAGGTGGGTGCCGCCCTTCATGAATACCGAGTAGTGGTGCTCGCTGGAGAACCGGGTGCCGGGGAAGGCGATGAAGTCCGGTTTCATCCCCGGTGTGACGTCACTGGCAATCTCCAGCACACGGGTGGCCGGGGCCAGTTGCGTCAGGGGCGGGGCATCGCGGTAGGGCGCGATCAGGGTCGTCAGGGCTTCGGCCCGCCACGCGGCGATCAGCAGATCGGCGCAGGCGCTGATGACACCGGTCACGCCGACCACCAGCGCCCAGGTCAGGGTCACCACGCCGATCAGGTTATGCAGGTCGAGCCAGCGCAGGCGGGTGGATTTGTCCTGGCGCACCGTGCCGAACTTCAAGCGGCGCATGAACGGCAGGTACAACACCGTGCCGGACACGATCGCGACCACGAACAGCAAACCCATGAACGCCAGCAGCAGCTTGCCCGGCAGCCCGGCGAACATGTCGACGTGCAGGCGCAGGATAAACAGCATCAGCCCGCCGTTGGCCGACGGCATTTCCAGGGCTTCGCCGGTGCGCGCGTCGAGCATGAAGGTGTGCGAGGAGTTGGGCTCGGTGCCGGCGGTCCTGGCCATGATTGTCAGCACGGCATTCGGCTCGTCGTCTTCGAAGCCGAAATATTGCACGACTTCGCCGGGCCGATGCTTTTCCGCCGCTTCGACCAGTTGCGCCAGGTTCAGATGCGGCGTGTCCGCCGGCATCACCCGCAACTGGGGCGCATCGCCCAGCAGGTGGTCGATCTCGTGATGGAAAATCAGCGGCAGGCCGGTCAGGGCCAGCAGCAGCAAAAACACGGTGCAGATCAGGCTGGTCCAGGTGTGGACGAAGGACCAGCGGCGAATGGTTTTACTTTTCATTTCATGACCTTCAAAAACACCCAAGCCGTCCACGAGGGACGGCCTGGTTGCAGGGCCTGTTCAGCTCAGGCGCTTACCACTTGTAAGTGGCGCTGGCGACGACGCTGCGCTGGTCGCCGTAGTAGCAGTAGAAGCTGTCGCAGGTGGAAATGTAATCCTTGTCCAGCAGGTTGGTGGCGTTGAGTGCCAGCGACGCGCCTTTGAGGCTGTTGTCCAGACGACCGAGGTCGTAATGCACGGCGGCGTCGAACACGGTGTAGGCGTCCGCCTTGCCCAGCCAGGTGTTGGCTTTGTCGCCGTAGGTGTTGCCGGTGTAGCGCGCGCCGGCACCGATGCCGAAGCCGTCGAGCACACCGCTGTGCCAGGTGTAATCGGCCCACAGCGACGCTTGCTGATTCGGCATCAGTTGCAGGCGGTTGCCCTTGTCGGCGCCGTTCTGCACTTCGGACTTGGCCAGGGTGTACGCGGCGATGACCTTCAGGTTGTCGGTGACGTCGGAGACGGCTTCCAGCTCAAGGCCTTTGACCTTCACTTCGCCGGTCTGACTGGTGATTGATACGCCGTTGACGAACGAGCTGACCGAGACGTTTTTCTGGGTCAGGTCATACACGGCCGCAGTCAGCAGGGTCTTGCTGCCCGGTGGCTGGTACTTGATGCCCAGTTCCCACTGCTTGCCTTCGGTGGGTTTGAGTGATTCGGTCGACGAGGCGTCGGCGCCAGTAGTCGGCTGGAACGATTCGGCGTAGGACAGGTACGGCACGAAACCGGAGTCGAAGACATAACTGATCGCCGCGTTACCGCTGAACGCCTTGTCACGCTGGGTGTTGGTGGCGTCACCCTTGTTGATGAATTGAGTGCTGGTATGCACCCAGTCTTCACGACCGCCCAGGGTCAGGCGCCATTGGTCCAGGGCCATCTGGTCCTGAACGTAGAGGCCGGTCTGGTAGGTCTTCTGGTTGTAGTCATAGAACGCGGTGGAGCGCGCCGGACGCACGATCGGCTGACCATGGATCGGGTTGTTCACGTTGATCTCCGGCGCACTGCCGAAGATCGAGGTGTAGTTGGTGTTGCTGCGCTGGTGATCCAGACCCAGCAGCAGGGTGTGGCGGATGTCACCGGTGGCGAAGTCGGCCTGGAAGTTGTTGTCCACGGCGAACTGGCTGATGTCTTCGTCGACGATGGTCGTGGTACGGCCGACGTTGCCGTCATTGTCCACTTGAGTGAACGGATACGAGCCGACGGTGATGCCCTGGAACGACAGATCCGACTTGGTGTAGCGCAGGTTCTGCTTGAACTGCCACACATCGTTCAGGCGATGTTCGAAGGCATAGCCCAGCGCGTAGTAGGTGCGGTCGTAATATTCCCAGTCCGGATCGCCCAGATTCTTGTGGTGGGAAACCTTGCCGAACGGCATGTCGATCTTGGTGCCCTGCACCGGCAGGAACTGGCTGGTGATGCCGGTATCGTCGCGGGTGAACTGGGTCAGCAGGGTGAATTTGGTGTCGTCGTCGATGTTCCAGGTCAGGCTCGGCGCGATGTTGTAGCGCTTGTTGTCGACGTGGTCGATCTGCGTGCCGCTGTCACGTACCACACCGCTGAGGCCGTAGAGAAACTGGCCGGCGTCGTCGATCTTGCCAGTGCTGGCGAAGTTGATCTGGCGGTGGTTGTCGCTGCCGTATTGCAGCTGGATTTCGCTGCTCTGCACATCGCTCGGACGACGGCTGACCATGTCCAGCAGGCCGCCCGGCGGGGTCTGGCCGTAGACGGAAGAGGCCGGGCCGCGCAGCAGGGCGAGACGGTCGAGGTTCCAGGTTTCCTGTTTCGGGTTGGCGTACACGCCTTTTGGCAGGGGCAGGCCGTCGAGGAACTGGGTCGGTTCGAAGCCGCGCACGCGCAGCCAGTCGGCGCGGGTGTCGCTGCCGTAGCTGCTGGCGGTGATGCCCGGCATGTAGCGCACGGCGTCATCGAGGCTGTGCACGCCGCGGTCTTCCATTTGCTGGCGCGTGGCGACCGAAATCGAACGCGGCGCTTCGACCAGTGCGGTGTCGGTCTTGGTGCCGGCGGCGGTGCGGGTGGCGGTGTAGCCTTCGACCGGGCCCCAGGCGCTTTCGAAGTTTTCCACGCCGATCACCGAGGTTTCCGGCAGAGCCATCGCGCCCTCCGGCACGGCGACCAGGGTGTAGGTGCCAGCGCCGCTCTGTTCCAGTTGCAGACCGGTGCCACGCAGCGCCGCGCGCAGGGCGCCGGCCGCGTCATATTGGCCGTTGACCGGCGCCGAGGTCTTGCCCGCCGCCAGCGACGGGTTCAGCGACAGCGTCAGGCCGCCCTGGCTGGCGATCTGGTTCAGGGTGGTCGACAACGGAGCCGCCGGCAGGTTGTAGGCGCGCACGCTCGATGCCTGTTCAGCGGCGATCAGTTGGCTGCTGGCCAGCGGAGTGCAGAGGGCAATGGCGACCGCCAGCAAACTGGGGCGCAACAAGGTGTCTAGCGAACGGGACATACGGCGGCTCCTGAATGGAAATATTTCTCAATTGCCTGTGTGCCGGACGAGATTCGAAAAGTGATAGGGCTGGATGAAAATAATTTCGATTAACGAACGACATCGCTGCGCAAGTCAGCAGAAAGTCCGTTTTCAGGGGGGTGGCAGGCGGCCTGTCGTGGGCAGGCAGTGCTGAATGTCAGGGCTTCGGATCCGCCTTGGCCACGGTCACCCACCATGGCGTGTGCTGTTCGATCTGCACCGGCAGGGTCGGCAGCAGGGCGTTCAGCGCCTTGTCGGTGTCGTGCAGCGGGAAACTGCCGGTGATGCGCAGGTCGGCGACTTCCGGCGCAATGCCCAGATGGCCGCGACGATAGCGGCCAAGTTCACGCACCAGGTCTTCCAGGCGCGCGTTGTCCACCACCAGCATGCCGCGGGTCCAGGCATCGGCGCCGGGGTTGAGCGCCACCACCGAATCCAGACCGTTGTGGCGGATCAGCACTTGCTGGCCTTCGCGCAGGATCTGTTCCTGCGGATCGGATTGCGGATGCGCCGCCACCGCCGACTGCAACACGCTCAGACGCGTGCCGGCGTCTTCGCGCTTGACCAGGAACCGCGTGCCCAAGGCGCGCATGCTGCCCTCGGCGGTTTCGACGATGAATGGCCGCGCATCGCCGTGACCGGTTTCGACAAGAATTTCGCCTTCCTGCAACACGATCAGGCGTTGTTTTTCATCGAAACGGACATCCACCGCGCTGTGGGTATTGAGGTTGAGCACGGTGCCATCGGCCAGACGCACCGTACGCTGTTCGCCGGTGGCGGTGCGTTGATCGGCGAGCCAGTAATCCAGCGGCAGATAACGTTCGCCGGCAAACAACGCCAGACCGACCACCGCCACGACACTGGCCAGCCCGCTGCCCAGCTTGCGCACCCGGCGGCGGATGCCTTCGCGCGATTGCAGCAACGCGCTGCGTGCCGGGCCCTTGGCCACGCTGAAACGCTGGTCGAGCATGCCCAACTGGCGCCAGGCGCGGGCGTGTTCTTCGTTGGCCGCGTGCCACTTGGCGAACTCTTCGCGCTCCAGTGGGGTGCTGGAATCGAGGGTCAATTGCCAGGCAATCGCCGCATCCAGCACATGGGCCGGGACCGGTCGGGAACTGGCCGGGCTCATGTTGGCTCACCGTACAGCGCGATGTAGCACTGTCGAATACCCTGGGCCAGATACTGGCGTACGCGCGGGACCGACACGCCGAGTTTGTCGGCGATCTCGGCGTGGGTCAGGCCATCGAGGCGGTTATAGAGGAAAGCGGCGCGGGCCTTGGTCGACAGCTTGCCGAGCATGCGGTCGATGGCCTTGAGGTCTTCGAGGATCAGTTGCTGTTCTTCGACCGAGGGTTGTTCGCCCTCGGGGATCAGCATCAGTTCGGTCAGATACGCCTGTTCCAGCGCGGCCCGGCGGAAGTAGTCGAACAACAAGCCTTTGGCGATGGCCACCAGAAACGCCCGGGGTTCGCGGGGCGTCAGCAGTTCGTCGCGGCCGAGCAGGCGGACGAAGGTGTCCTGGCTCAGGTCTTCGGCGCGTTGCGGGCAAGCCACGTTGCGCCGCAGCCAGGCCAGCAGCCAGCCGCGGTGGTCGCGATACAACGCACCGACGAGCTCACTATGAGGGCTTTGGGCTGAAGACACGACGACACCGACTGGGAAGTGTTAACTAACGAGAATTGTTCGCGATTGTGGCAGAGGTGGGAATGGTTAGCAATTGGCCACCGGTCGGGTTGTCGGGCGGCAACCCGGATTCAGAACGAATGCGTCTGCTGGCGGCGTTTCCACTGACTCAAGCGTTGCTGCAGATTCAGCGGACTGTGGATCTGCTGCTGGCGTGCCCGGCTGAACAGGATCAGCGCCAGTTCCGCGGTAGCCAGAGCATCGGCGCTCGCATGGTGACGTTCGAACACTTCAAGCTTGAACCAGTCGATCCACTCGTCCAGCCCCGCCTCGCGAATGTGTGCCTGCGGGCAAACCAGCGGGGCGATCTGCGCCACATCGAGGAACACCGTCTGCAACTTGTGCCCCAGATGTTCTTTCAGCGCGCGGCCGAGCATGTGCTGGTCGAACGAGGCGTGAAACGCCAGCACCGGACTGTCGCCGATAAACTCCAGCAGCTCGACCAGGGCTTCGGTGGGCTCGCTGCCGGCGGCAATCGCGCTCGGTGCCAGACCGTGAATCAACACGCTCGGGCCGAGTTTCAGCTCGCGGCATTGCAGGGTGCGTTCGAATTGCTGGCTGAAGTCGATCGCACCGTCCTCGATCACCACCGCGCCGATCGACAGCACCCGATCCTTGTTCAGGTTCAGCCCGGTGGTTTCCAGATCCAGCACCACCCAGCGTTGTTCGCGCAGACTGCACTCGCGCAGCTCGCCGATGGCCGGCAGTGTCGTCAGGCGCTGTTGCAGGTCGTCCGGCACAACGGGGCTGGCCGGACGCAGCCACGAAAACAGGCTCATAGCTGATACCGCAGGGTCAGGCTGCTTTGCAGGCGCTGGGCCTGGCGCAGGGATTCACGCAGGATGCGCCGGTCCAGATGATTGAGGCTGTCGGGATCGACCCGGTTCGAGTACGGCTGGTTTTCCCGGGTCTGCAGTTGATGCTGCTGCATGCGCGTCTGCTGGATGAAGTGGTAGGCCTCTTCGTACGCGGCGCCATCCAGCCGGTCGATGACTTCTTTATCCACCAGTTGGCGAAAGCGTTCGAGGGTGTTGTTGGCGTCGATGCCATGGGCCAGTGCGAGCAAACGTGCGCCGTCGACAAAGGGTGTCAGGCCCTGGATTTTCAGGTCCAGCGTGGCTTTCTCGCCGTTCTTGCGGGTCAGCACGAACTCACGGAATCGCCCAACCGGCGGACGGTTGCGCAAGGCGTTCTCGGCCATCATTCGCTGGAACAGACGGTTGTCGCCGACCTGATCGAGAATCCCCCGGCGCAATTGCTCGCAGCCCTGTTCATCACCCCAGACCACGCGCAGGTCGAAATAAATGCTGGAGCCCAACAGGTTCTCCGGCGTCGCCTCGCGAATAAACGCGGCAAAGCGTCGGGCCCATTCGGCGCGGGACAGGCACAACTGCGGATTGCCGGCCATGACGTTGCCCTTGCACAGGGTGAAACCGCATTGCGCCAGGCTGGTATTGATCTGCTGGGCGATGGGCAGCAGCTTGCCGCGAATCTCCGCCGCATGGGCCGCATCCCGCGCGTCGAACAGAATGCCGTTGTCCTGATCGGTGTGCAGCGTCTGCTCGCGCCGGCCTTCGCTGCCGAAGCACAGCCAGCTGAATGGCACACCGGGGTCGCCTTTTTCGGCGAGGGTCAGTTCGATCACCCGGCACACGGTGTGATCGTTGAGCAGAGTGATGATGTGGGTGATCTGGGTCGACGAGGCACCGTGAGCCAGCATGCGCTCCACCAGTTGGCCGATCTCGCCGCGCAGGGTCACCAGTTGTTCGACCCGCTGGGCACTGCGGATGGTCCGCGCCAGGTGCACCAGATCGACCCGTTGCAGCGAGAACAGATCCCGTTCTGAAACCACGCCGCACAGGCGTCGATCCTTGACCAGACACACGTGGGCGATGTGCCGTTCTGTCATGGCAATCGCCGCGTCGAAGGCGCTGTGATCCGGCGAAAGATAGAACGGCGAGTGCGTCATGTGCCGTTCGATCGGCTCGCTGAAATCGCCAGCCCCTTCAGCCACGACATGCCGCAGGTCGCGCAGGGTGAAAATCCCCAGCGGGGCCTTGTGTTCGTCCACCGCGACGATGCTGCCGACCTGTTGTTCGTGCATCAACTTCACCGCTTCGCGCAGTGGGGTGGAGGGGTTGCAGGTCACCGGATGGCGCATGGCCAATTCGCCGAGACGGGTGTTCAGCGAGTACTGGGTGCCGAGGGTTTCCACGGCTTTCTGCTGGACTTGCTGATTGACCTGATCCAGTAGGCTGCTGACTCCGCGCAGGGCGAAGTCGCGGAAGGTGTTGGAGAGGGCGAACAGCTTGATGAACGCCAGTTTGTTCAGTTGCAGGCAGAAGGTGTCTTCGCCGGCCAGGTGTTCGGTGCGAGTCGCCCGTTCGCCGAGCAGCGCGGCGAGGGGAAAACACTCGCCGGTTGTGATTTCAAATGTGGTTTCGGTGCCGCCCTTGGCCGTGTGCGGCCGCTCGCCGACCACCCGGCCCTGCTTGACGATGTAGAAGTGTTCGACCGGCCCGTCGGCGGGTTTGATGATGCTTTCGCCCTGACCGTAGAAGCGCAGCTGGCATTGCTCCACCAGGTAGGCCAGGTGGGCGTGTTCCATTTGATTGAAAGGGGGGAAGCGCTGGAGGAATTGCAAAGTGCCCTGAATGTTCTGCAACACCGCGGTTTTCCCTGCCTGGGTGAAGGCGTCCGCTTTACTCATAACCATTACCGCAGTCTTTTTCGAATTGTTGTTGTCGGATCGTTGCAGCCATGGTCGACCCCATCGCGCGGGGTGCCCATTGGACGTAAGTCTAGGTTGGGCATGCCGTTGGGGAATTTTCGGATATGCCCTACAAAATCAGTCGGAAATTCTTCGGTTCGCCCCTTGGAAAAAAATCCGACGAAGTGCACATTGAAGCTCTGCCCAGCGATGTCTGACCACTGTGCCAGGGGATCGAATTGAAAACGTAGAGAACGCCATGTCCGACCACGATATTTTGAGCGACGCCGAGCGCGAAGCGCTCAGCGCTGTAATGCTCGAACCCGATCTGCCACCGCAGCGCGTATTGATCGTCGATGACGACAGGGACGCCCGGGAACTGTTGTCGGAGATTCTCGGGTTGGACGGTATTCGTTGCATGACCGCGGCCAGCGGTGAGTCTGCGCTGAAGATGCTCGAGGAAAGGCCCTCCATCGGCCTGGTGATCACCGATCTGCGGATGGGCAATGTCGATGGCCTGGACCTGATTCGTCAGGTGCGTGAATCGGTACGGGCGGCGATGCCGATCATCATTGTTTCGGGCGATGCCGACGTGAAGGACGCGATTGCGGCTATGC
The DNA here is from genome assembly GCF_002112915.1 of Pseudomonas sp. B34(2017). Classification (NCBI taxonomy): domain Bacteria; kingdom Pseudomonadati; phylum Pseudomonadota; class Gammaproteobacteria; order Pseudomonadales; family Pseudomonadaceae; genus Pseudomonas; species Pseudomonas sp. B34(2017). The sequence goes on from NZ_NEJA01000003.1 coordinate 695,688, forward strand.
ATCTGAGCGTGGTGGATTTCCTGCTCAAACCGATCGATACCGCCAAGTTGCTCGGTCTCGTCAGACATGAGCTGGGCATTGAGCCTTAAGCCAAAGCCCCCTCACCCTAACCCTCTCCCGGAGGGAGAGAGGACTGACCGAGGTGAATGTTCGAGATACACCGACCTGAAATATTGAGTCGAACTCAGGTTCTGAAAAGTCCCCTATCTGCTCCCTTTCCCCCTCTACCCCTTGGGGAGAGGGTTGGGGTGAGGGGGCGATCCAAAGCCCTTCACCAATCTCAAATTCACGAGCACAAAAAAAGCCCTGATCGAAAGATCAGGGCTTTTTCATGTCCGGCATCCGCGCAGGTTACAGGCCGTTGGCAGCCTTGAACTCGCGACGACGACGGTGCAGGACCGGCTCGGTATAGCCGTTCGGCTGTTTGGTGCCTTCGATCACCAGTTCGACTGCCGCCTGGAAGGCGATGTTGCTGTCGAAGTTCGGGGCCAGCGGACGGTACAGCGGGTCGTTGGCGTTCTGACGGTCCACCACCGGCGCCATGCGCTTGAGGCTTTCCATCACTTGCGCTTCGGTGACCACGCCGTGACGCAGCCAGTTGGCGATGTGCTGGCTGGAGATACGCAGCGTTGCACGGTCTTCCATCAGGCCGACGTCGTTGATGTCCGGCACTTTCGAGCAGCCCACGCCCTGATCGATCCAGCGCACCACGTAACCGAGAATGCCCTGGGCGTTGTTGTCCAGTTCGTTCTTGATCTGCTCCGGGGTCCAGTTCGGGTTGACCGCCAGCGGGATGGTCAGGATGTCATCGACCGAAGCGCGCGCGCGTTTGGCCAGCTCGGCCTGACGGGCGAACACGTCGACCTTGTGGTAGTGCAGCGCGTGCAGCGCAGCGGCGGTCGGCGACGGAACCCAGGCAGTGTTGGCGCCGGCCAGCGGGTGAGCGATTTTCTGTTCGAGCATCGCCGCCATCAGGTCGGGCATCGCCCACATGCCTTTACCGATTTGCGCACGACCTTGCAGGCCAGTGCTCAGACCGATATCGACGTTCCAGTTTTCGTAGGCGCCGATCCACTTCTCGGCCTTCATGTCAGCCTTGCGAACCACCGGGCCGGCTTCCATGGAGGTGTGGATTTCGTCGCCGGTGCGGTCGAGGAAACCGGTGTTGATGAACACCACGCGCTCGCTGGCCGCCTGGATGCAGGCCTTGAGGTTGACCGTGGTGCGGCGTTCCTCGTCCATGATCCCGACTTTCAGGGTGTTGCGCTTGAGGCCCAGCACGTCTTCGATGCGACCGAACAGCTCGTTGGTGAACGCCGCTTCTTCCGGGCCGTGCATCTTCGGTTTGACGATGTAGACGGAACCGGTGCGGGTGTTCTTGCGCGAAGTGTTGCCGTTCAGGTTGTGCATCGCCGCGAGGCAAGTCACCAGACCGTCGAGGATGCCTTCCGGCACTTCGTTGCCGTGCTTGTCGAGGATCGCGTCGATGGTCATCAGGTGACCAACGTTACGCACGAACAACAGCGAGCGGCCGTGCAGGGTCAGTTCGCTGCCGTCGACCTTGGTGTAGGTGCGATCCGGGTTCATGGTGCGGGTGAAGGTCTGGCCGCCCTTGGACACGGATTCCGCCAGGTCGCCCTTCATCAGGCCGAGCCAGTTGCGGTAGATCACTACCTTGTCGTCGGCATCGACGGCAGCCACGGAGTCTTCGCAATCCATGATGGTGGTCAGCGCTGCTTCCATCAGGATGTCTTTGACGCCGGCCGCATCGGTCTGGCCGACCGGGGTGCTGGCGTCGATCTGGATTTCGAAATGCAGACCGTTGTTTTTCAGCAGAATCGCGATCGGCGCATTGGCGTCACCCTGGAAACCGATCAGCTGTGCGTCGTTGCGCAGGCCGCTGGTGCTGCCGCCCTTGAGGGTGACGACCAGTTTGCCGTCAGCGATCTTGTAGCCGGTGGAATCGACGTGGGAGCCGGTCGCCAGTGGCGCGGCTTCGTCGAGAAACGCACGGGCGAAGGCGATGACTTTGTCGCCACGCACCTTGTTGTAGCCTTTGCCTTTTTCCGCGCCGCCGGCTTCGCTGATGGCGTCGGTGCCATACAGGGCGTCGTACAGCGAACCCCAGCGGGCGTTCGAGGCGTTGAGGGCGAAGCGGGCGTTCATCACCGGCACCACGAGTTGCGGGCCGGCGGTACGGGCGATTTCGTCATCGACGTTTTGCGTCGTTGCCTGGAAATCAGCCGCTTCTGGCAGCAGATAACCGATCTCTTGCAGGAAGGCTTTATAGGCCACGGCGTCGTGCGGCTGACCGGCACGGCTCTGGTGCCAGCCATCGATACGAGCCTGGAAGTCATCGCGTTTGGCGAGTAGGGCTTTGTTCTTCGGCGCCAGGTCGTGAATGACCTTGTCGGCACCTTCCCAGAATTTGTCGGCGGTGAGGCCGGTACCGGGAATGGCTTCGTTGTTCACGAAGTCGAACAGGACTTTGGCGACCTGCAGGCCACCGACTTGAACGTGTTCAGTCATTGCTTGCCTCACTCTGCTCAGCTATTTCGCTTTTCAGCTCGTCAATTTAACAATGAAGCCTCTGGCCATTTAAACCACAAACCCTTCGACCAGTACATGCCATCGCTGGCGGCTGGGTTGGGACCAATCAACGGCTTGGGGGCCTTGCTGACGGGGCTTTCAGGGTTGCGAACATGCCTTGGGCAGACATCGATCCAGCGTTATGTAGTGCGCGCTGCGGCATACTACATGATGAGTTGCGGTTGTGAAAATCAGACTAATTACGTCGTTCTGCGACCCCATGACGCATTGCGGTCACGGCGCGGAACGGGATGTTCTCAAAAAACCAATGGATTGTTCCAGTTAAATATAAAAAGTTGTACACGATTTGTGACTTCGAGCGTCTGAGGCGTCTGTGGAACGCTTGCCTATACTTGCTCTTCTATAACAAAAGTCATGACAAGAGGGCTGCGCCATGGATCACCTCGTACTCACCGTCTTCGCACCGGACAAGCCCGGGCAGGTCGAGCGCATCGCCCAATGCATCGCCGAACACGGCGGCAACTGGCTGGAAAGCCGCATGTCGCGCATGGCCGGGCAGTTCGCCGGGATCCTGCGGGTCGGTGTGCCGGCGGAGGCTTACGACGAATTAGTCGATGCCTTACAAGCACTGTCGGCACAGGGCATTCGCGTGCTGGTGGCCGAAAGCGGTATCGAGCAGGCCTGCACCTGGAAACCGATCGCCATGGAACTGGTGGGCAATGATCGTCCCGGTATCGTGCGCGACATTACTCGGTTGCTGAGCGAGCAGGGCGTCAACCTCGAACGGCTGGTGACCGAAGTGCGCCCGGCGCCGATGAGCAGCGAACCGCTGTTCCACGCCGAGGCGATCCTGGCAGTGCCGCTGACCCTGTCGCTGGACGTGCTGCAATCGCGCCTGGAAACCCTGGCCGATGACTTGATGGTGGAACTGGTGTTGCGCACTGATCCATGAGAGCGGAATGGGTTATCCAGTTTTAGCGTGCACCTGCCTGTGGATAACCTGTAGAGACTGAGCGCCAGGCTACGTCCGCTGTGGCTTGGCGAAGATTGATCAAAAAACCGCCAGCATTCAGTGACTTGCGCACAAACGGCGGGGATCACGCTGTGGATAACCTTGGGAAGGAACGATACAGGCCACGAGAACCGTGGCCTGTGGAGGTTTGTGCGTTTTTTGATCAGCTGCGCCGGCGCAAGCTCATCCATGCATCGACGCTGTACACCGCCAGACCGGCCCAGATAAACATGAAGGCGATCAGCGTGCTGGACGACAAGTGCTCGCCGAACAGCAGCACGGCTTGCAGCAGTACCAACGTCGGCGCCAGGTATTGCAGGAAACCGAGGGTGGTGTAGGGCAGATGCCGTGCCGCCGCGTTGAAGCACACCAGCGGCACCAGCGTCACCGGGCCGGCCGCCACCAGCCACCAGGCTTCGGAGGTGGTCCAGAACTCGGCCTGGGCGCTGGTGGCGGTCGGATTGAACAGCAGCCACGCGAGGGCGATCGGCACCAGCATCCAGGTTTCCACCACCAGCCCCGGCAACGCCTTGACCGGCGCCTGCTTGCGGATCAGCCCGTAGAAACCGAAGGTCAGCGCCAGCACCAGCGATACCCACGGCAGACTGCCGACCTGCCACACCTGCTGCGCAACACCGACCGCCGCCAGACCAACCGCCAGCCACTGCATGCGCCGCAAGCGTTCGCCGAGGATCAGCATGCCCAGCAGCACGTTCACCAGTGGGTTGATGTAGTAACCGAGGCTCGCCTCCAGCATCCGGCCGTTGTTCACCGACCAGACGTAGGTCAGCCAGTTGGCCGCGATCAAGGTGCCGCTGAGCGCAAGAATCGCCAGGCGTTTCGGGTTGTCGCGCAGTTCCTGCCACCAGCCGGGATGCTTCCACACCATCAACAGCAGCGCGCCGAACAGCGCCGACCACAGCACCCGGTGAATGATGATTTCCACCGCCGGCACTTCGGCGATGGCTTTGAAGTAGAGCGGGAACAGTCCCCAGATGATGTAGGCGCTCAGGCCCAGAATGTACCCGCGACGCGGGTTGGCGGCTTGCATGCAGAATCCTTGCTTAGGCAGCTAACAAAGCAGCGATTGTACGGGCAGTTGTATAGACGTGTCGTGTCAGAAAAGCTTCAACGGCTCTTCGTTCAGCGCCGCCAGTTGCTCGCGCAGCGCCAGCACCTGATCGCCCCAATACCGCTCGCTGCCGAACCATGGAAAGCTGCGGGGGAACGCCGGATCGTCCCAGCGCCGGGCCAGCCAGGCGCTGTAATGCATCAGGCGCAGGGCGCGCAGCGGTTCGATCAGCGCCAGTTCGCGCGGGTCGAAGTCATGGAATTCGTTGTAGCCGTCCATCAATTCCGATAGCTGCCCCAGACAATCCTGACGGTCGCCGGCGAGCATCATCCAGATGTCCTGCACCGCCGGGCCCATGCGGCAGTCGTCGAGGTCGACGATGTGGAACATCTCGTCGCGGCACATCATGTTGCCGGGGTGGCAGTCGCCGTGCATGCGGATGTTCTGGTGCGGCGTGTTGGCGTAGACGTCTTCCACACGCTTGAGCAGGTCGCGGGCGACGGACTCGTAGGCCGGCAGCAGGCTCTTGGGAATGAAGTTGCCTTCCAGCAGGGTGGTCAGCGAGTCATGGCCGAAGTTCTTCACCGCCAGCGCTTCGCGGTGCTCGAACGGTTTGGTGCCGCCGACCGCGTGCATGCGCCCGAGCAACTGGCCGAGGCGATACAGCTGATCGAGATTGCCCGGCTCCGGCGCCCGGCCACCACGACGGGGAAACAGGGTGAAACGAAAACCGGCGTGTTCGTGCAGGGTTTCGCCGTTGTGGATCAGTGGCGCCACCACCGGGATCTCGACGTCGGCCAGTTCGAAGGTGAACTGGTGCTCTTCCAGGATCGCTTCGTTGGTCCAGCGCTGCGGGCGATAGAACTTGGCGATCAGCGGTTCCGAGTCTTCGATGCCGACCTGATAGACGCGGTTTTCATAACTGTTGAGCGCCAGAATGCGCGCGTCGCTCAGGAAGCCGATGCTTTCGACGGCATCGAGCACGAGGTCTGGGGTGAGGGTTTCAAACGGGTGGGCCATGCTGACTCCTGCGCGCAGCAGGCTGCCGCGTCCGGCTCAGCATGGTAGCGCAGACGGGCTGTCTTGAGTGGGATCGTTCCCGTGCAGTGCACGGAAACGATCAGAGCTTCGCCCGATCAGGCGCCAACGATCCCGCCATCCTCACGGGTAATCGCCATCACCGATGACCGCGGCTTGCCGTTCGGCAGGTGCTCGGGGAAGGTCGAACCGCCGTTCTCGCCCGGGTGCTGAATCCCGACGAACAGGGTTTTCTGATCCGGCGAGAAGCTGATCCCGGTGACTTCACAGCCGATCGGCCCGACCATGAACCGGCGAATTTCCCCGGTTGCAGGATCGGCGCAGAGCATCTGGTTGTTGCCCATCCCGGCGAAATCACCGGCGTTGCTCGAGTCGCCGTCGGTGAGAATCCACAACCGTCCGGCCTTGTCGAAACCGAGGCCATCGGGGCTGTTGAACATGTTCTGCGGGGTGATATTCGACGAACCGCCCTTCGGTGTACCGGCATGGACGCCCGGGTTGCCGGCCACCACGAACAGGTCCCAGGCGAAAGTTTTCGCCGCGTGATCGTCGCGGTCGGTGCGCCAGCGCAGGATCTGCCCATAGACGTTCTTCTCGCGCGGGTTCGGTCCGCCCACCGGTTGGCCGTCTTCGCCGCGTTTGGCGTTGTTGGTCAGGGTGCAATAGACCTGACCGTCTTTCGGGCTGACCACGATCCACTCCGGACGGTCCATGCGCGTGGCGCCAACCACGCTGGCGGCGAGTCGCGCATGAATCAGCACTTCGGCCTGATCGGCGAAACCGCTGCTGGCGTCGATGCCGTTCTTGCCGTGGGTCAGTTCGATCCACTGGCCCTGGCCTTTGGGGTGATCCGGATTGCCGTCGCCCGCATCGAACTTGGCCACGTACAGCGTGCCGTGGTCGAGGATGTCGTGGTTGGCTTTGGCGTTGCGGTGGTTGATCTTGTCGCGGCTGACGAATTTGTAGATGAACTCGCCGCGTTCGTCGTCGCCCATGTACACCACAGCGCGACCGTCATCGGTCTCGGCCAGTGCGGCGTTTTCATGCTTGAAGCGGCCCAGCGCGGTGCGTTTGACCGGGGTCGATTGCGGGTCGAACGGGTCGATCTCCACGACCCAGCCGTGGCGGTTGAGTTCGTTGGGGTTCTTCGCCATGTCGAAGCGCGGATCGAACGGATGCCAGTTGATCTCACGGCTGGCGGCCGATACGCCGTAGCGCTTTTGCGCCGGGTCGAACTGTTGCTGGGCGTTGCTGCTGCCGAAGCAGTCGGTGAAGTTCTCTTCGCAGGTCAGATAAGTGCCCCACGGTGTCTTGCCGTTGGCGCAGTTCTGGAAAGTGCCGAGGACTTTTTTGCCGTGCTTGTCGGCGCTGGTTTTCAGCAGTTCGTGGCCGGCGGCCGGGCCGCTGAGGCGGATCGGGGTGTTGCCGTGGATGCGTCGGTTGTAGCGCGAACCCTGAACGAACTGCCACTGGCCGTTCTTGCGCTGCACTTCGATCACCGACACGCCTTCACAGGCCAGAGCCTTGCGCACGTCTTCGGCCGACTGCGGCATACCGCCGTGCGGATAGAGGTAGCGGTAGTTGGTGTATTCGTTGTTGATCGCCATCAACGCGCGGTTTTTCTCGCCCGGGAATTCGAACAGGCTCATGCCGTCGTTGTTGTCGCCGAATTGCACTTCCTGTGCAGCCGCGGTGCCATTGCCGCTCGGGTCGAAGGCCGGGCCGTTCTTGTGCAGCGGTTGACCCCAGCTGATCAGCACCGACGACTTGTAGCCTTTGGGCAGGCTGATGGTGTCGGTGGTGGCCGCCGGAATGCTGTCGAAGCCGAGCAGACGGCTGTTGCCGGCGCTGACACTGGCGGCCAGCACGCTGCGGCTCAGCAGGTTGCCGCCGAGGAACATCGCCGCGCCGCACAGCGCGCCGGCGCTGATGAAACCGCGACGGCTCAGGCCGACCATTTTTTCCAGGTCTGTGGATTGGTTTTCTTCTAATAGGCTCACATCAGGCTCCCTGCATGGTTTTGGCAGCCACCTTAATGCGGGTCGATGACGCTTTCGTTGCAGTGCGCTCAGAGCGGTGTTCCGAGCAGCACATTGGACGGGGAAAACTGCACCTGCACCGGTTGATCGACCTTCAGACCACGGCTGCGCAAGTCCAGCGGTTCGGCCAGCGCGCACAGGGTCTGGCCGTTGGGCAGCGCGATGCGCACTTCGCTCGGGCCGTCTGCGGCGTCGAGAATCGCCTCGATCCGACCGTTCAACAGGTTGTGGCCGACGGCAGGCGTGGCCTCTGGCGCGAGCAGTTCGAGCCAGCCGGCCTTGATCAGCGCCACCACTTCGGTGCCCGGTTGCAGCTCAAGATGCACGGTGCTGTCGTGGGTGATCTGCGCCTCGATCGACAGGCCTTCAGCCAGTTCGAGGCGGATCAGGTCGTTGCGGCCCTGACCTTCGATCAGCACGATTTTGCCGTGCAGCTGGTTGCGTGCGCTGGTCCTGAGCATCAGCCGACCGAGCAGATCCAGATCGCTGGCATCCTCGGCCGCCTCCAGTACCTGTGCCTGCAAGGCTTGCAGCTTTTGATAGAGGCGCAGCACTCGCTCGCCCTCGCTCGACAGTTTGGCTCCGCCACCGCCCTTGCCGCCTATCGCTCGCTCAACCAGCGGTTTCTGCGCGAGGTTGTTCAGCTCATCGATGGCATCCCACGCCGCCTTGTAACTCAGGCCGGCGCTCTTCGCGGCACGGGTGATCGAACCCTGTTCGGCGATGTGTTGCAGCAAGGCGATGCGCTGCGGACGGCGGACGATGTGCTGGGACAACAGACTGGGCAGGGACATGGCGGACGCTTTGTACTGAAGGGTTGAGGGAGGACGTTGGCGGCTCGAGGCGTATCCGTCAAGCCGCGTCGCCGGGTTTTGGCGTGCGGGCCAGGCAGTACACATCCACCCGCGCGGCACCGGCGTCCATCAGCAACCGGGCCAGCGCCTGGGCGGTGGCACCGGTGGTCAGCACGTCGTCGACCAGGGCCAGGTGCCGGCCTTTCACCTGGGCATCGGGACTGAGGGCGAAGGCGTTTCGCAGATTGCGTTTACGCGCTTTGGCGTTGAGGGCCTGCTGGGCGTCGGTATCCTGCACGCGCAACAGGCTGTGTTCCTCGCAAGGCAGGTCGAGTGCCTTGCCCAGCCACCGCGCCAGCATCGCCGCTTGATTGAAACCGCGCTGGCGCAGGCGTTTCGGTGCAAGCGGCACCGGTAGCAGAGCGTCCGGACGAGGCAGGTCTTCTTCGAAGCGATGTTGCAGGAACTCGCCGAGAACGTCGGCAAGCAAGTGGCCAAGCGGCCATTTGGCGTTGTGCTTGAAACGGGTGATCAGCGTGTCCACCGGAAAGCCATAAATCCAGGGCACAGCCACCTGTTCGAAGGCCGGTGGCTCCTGCAGGCAGCCACCACAAGTCAGGCCGGCTGCGAGGGGCAGGGCGCAGGTCAGGCATTGATCGCCCAGCCACGGCAAATCGGTTTCGCAGGCGGTGCAGATCGGGATTTGCGCGTCTGCCGGTTCGTCGCACAATAAGCAGTTATGTTTGTTTTTTAACCAGATGTAAACCGGCCTTTCGTAGTGTGGTTGACAGCGCATGACTCTTCCTTAAATATGCCGAACATCCGTGTCGTGCCTGTGGGTATTCCGTTTCCCCAGGCGCCAGCCAAGCATAACCAAGGAAACGCCCATGAGCGCCAGCACCACTGCCACCCTGCGTCACGACTGGACTTTGGCCGAAGTCAAAGCACTCTTCGTTCAGCCATTCAACGACTTGCTGTTCCAGGCGCAGACGGTGCACCGCGCGCATTTCGACGCCAACCGCGTCCAGGTTTCCACTCTGCTGTCGATCAAGACCGGCGCCTGCCCGGAAGATTGCAAATATTGTCCGCAGTCCGGTCACTACAACACCGGGCTGGAAAAAGAAAAGCTGATGGAAGTGCAGAAGGTCCTCGAAGAGGCTGCCCGCGCCAAGGCCATCGGTTCGACCCGTTTCTGCATGGGCGCGGCGTGGAAACACCCGTCGGCCAAGGACATGCCTTACGTGCTGAAGATGGTCGAAGGCGTGAAGGCCATGGGCCTGGAAACCTGCATGACCCTCGGTCGTCTCGATCAGGACCAGACCGAAGCGCTGGCCAAGGCCGGGCTCGACTACTACAACCACAACCTCGACACCTCGCCGGAGTTCTACGGCAGCATCATCACTACCCGCACCTATGCCGAGCGTCTGCAGACCCTGGCCTATGTGCGCGATGCGGGGATGAAAATCTGCTCCGGCGGCATTCTCGGCATGGGCGAGTCCCTCGATGACCGCGCCAACCTGCTGATCCAGCTGGCCAACCTGCCGGAGCATCCGGAATCGGTGCCGATCAACATGCTGGTGAAAGTTGCCGGCACGCCGCTGGAAAACGCCGACGACGTCGATCCGTTCGATTTCATCCGCATGCTCGCCGTGGCGCGCATCCTCATGCCGCAATCCCACGTACGCCTGTCCGCCGGCCGCGAAGCGATGAACGAGCAGATGCAGGCCCTGGCGTTCTTCGCCGGCGCCAACTCGATCTTCTACGGCGACAAACTGCTGACCACCGCCAACCCGCAGGCCGACAAGGACATGCAACTGTTCGCGCGCCTGGGCATTCAGCCGGAAGCCCGCGAAGAGCATGCCGACGAGGTCCATCAGGCCGCTATCGAGCAGGCGCTGGTGGAGCAGAAGAGCAGCGAGCAGTTCTACAACGCGGCGGTCTGATCGCCCGTTCTTCTCAGGCGCTGCCTCGGGCGGCGCCTGCTGATTCATTTGCCACCCGTGAGGCTTGCATGTCTTTCGATCTCGCCGCACGCCTTGCTGCCCGTCGTGCCGAAAATCTCTACCGCCAGCGCCCGCTGCTTGAAAGCCCGCAAGGGCCGCAAGTGGTGGTCGACGGTCAGCCGTTGCTGGCGTTCTGCAACAACGATTACCTGGGCCTGGCCAACCATCCGCAAGTGATCGAAGCCTGGCGCGCCGGTGCCTCGAAGTGGGGCGTCGGCGGCGGCGCCTCGCATCTGGTGATCGGTCACAGTGGCCCGCATCACGCACTCGAAGAAGCTTTGGCTGATCTCACCGGACGGCCGCGTGCGCTGTTGTTCACCACCGGTTACATGGCCAACCTCGGCGCGGTCACGGCGCTGGTCGGGCAGGGCGATACGGTGCTGGAAGACCGGCTCAACCATGCCTCGTTGCTGGACGCCGGGTTGTTGTCCGGTGCGCGCTTCAGTCGCTATCTGCACAACGACGCCGACAGCCTCGCCAAGCGCCTGGAAAAAGCCACCGGCAATACGCTGGTGGTCACTGACGGCGTATTCAGCATGGACGGCGACCTTGCCGATCTGCCGACGCTGGCCCGGGAAGCCAAGGCCAAAGGCGCCTGGCTGATGGTCGATGACGCTCACGGTTTCGGCCCGCTGGGGGCGAACGGTGGCGGCATCGTCGAACATTTCGGTTTGAGCCAGGAGGATGTGCCGGTGCTGGTCGGCACACTCGGCAAAGCGTTCGGCACGGCTGGCGCCTTTGTGGCCGGCAGTGAAGAGCTGATCGAAAGTTTGATTCAGTTCGCCCGCCCGTACATCTACACCACCAGCCAACCGCCGGCGCTGGCCTGCGCAACCTTGAAAAGTCTGGAACTGCTGCGCAGCGAACACTGGCGTCGCGAGCATTTGCAGACGCTGATCCGCCAGTTCCGCCACGGCGCCGAACAGATCGGCCTGGAACTGATGGACAGCTTCACGCCGATTCAGCCGATCCTGATTGGCGATGCCGGTCGCGCCGTGCGTCTGTCGCAGATGCTGCGTGAGCGTGGGCTGATGGTCACCGCAATCCGCCCGCCGACCGTGCCTGCCGGCAGTGCGCGGTTGCGGGTCACACTGACCGCCGCCCACAGCGAGGCACAGGTGCAGCTATTGTTAGAAGGACTGGCCGATTGCTTTGCTCAACTTACGTCGGAGCCGAGCCATGCGTGATCGCCTGATTCTGTTACCGGGTTGGGGGCTCGGCGTTTCGCCGCTGGAGCCGCTGGCCGCTGCATTGCGCGGACTCGATGAACACCTGCAGGTCGACATTGAGCCGTTGCCGGAGCTGGACTCCAGCGATCTGAACGACTGGCTCGACGAGCTCGATGAGCGCATCCCCGAAGATGCCTGGCTCGGCGGCTGGTCGCTGGGTGGCATGCTCGCTTCCGAGCTGGCGGCGCGGCGTGGCGAACATTGCTGCGGCTTGCTGACCCTGGCGAGCAATCCTTCGTTTGTCGCCCATGAACAATGGCCGAGCGCGATGCCCGGCGAGACCTTGGATGCGTTTCTGGCCGGCTGCAGCGCCGATCCGCGCACGACCCTCAAGCGATTCTCGCTGCTGTGCGCCCAGGGCGCGCAAGACGCGCGCGGCTTGTCGCGGCTGTTGCTCGGCGGCGCGCCGAACACTTCGTCGGCCGCTTTGATGGCCGGTCTGGAATTGTTGGCGCAGATCGATACACGCGAAGCCTTGCAGGCATTTCGCGGCCCGCAACTGCATTTGTTTGGCGGGCTGGACGGGCTGGTGCCGGCGGAGGCCGCGGGCGAGTTGTTCGCGTTGCTGGCGGATGTCGAGGTCGGTCTGATCGAGCAGGCCAGCCATGCGTTTCTTCTGGAAGACCCCCACGGTGTGGCGGGTGCGATCCAGGCGTTTTTGAGTGAGTGCGGTGATGACTGATTTGTCTGTTGCGGCGTTGCCCGGCGGCTTGCCTGACAAGCGCCAGGTCGCAGCTTCTTTTTCTCGCGCAGCGGCCAGCTATGACAGCGTCGCCGAGTTGCAGCGCGATGTCGGTACGCAGTTGATGAATCGCTTGCCGGTGGATTTTCTGCCGTCACGCTGGCTGGATCTCGGCTGCGGCACCGGGTATTTCACCCGGGCGCTGGCCGAGCGATTTGGTGAGGGGCTGGCGCTGGATATCGCCGAGGGCATGCTCAATCACGCGCGGCCGTTGGGTGGGGCCATGCACTTTATTGCTGGCGATGCCGAACGTTTGCCGTTACAGGATTCGACCTGCGATCTGATCTTCTCCAGCCTCGCCGTGCAGTGGTGCGCGGACTTCGAAGCGGTGCTCGGCGAAGCGTTTCGGGTGCTGAAACCGGGGGGGATTTTCGCGTTTGCTAGTCTTTGTGTAGGGACGCTGTACGAATTGCGAGACAGCTGGCGTCAGGTCGATGGTCTGGTGCACGTCAACCGCTTCCGCGAATTCGCCCGCTATGAGCAATTGTGCGCGGCCAGTGGTTTGCGCAGTGTTTGTCTGGAGAACCGGCCGCATGTGCTGCATTACCCGGATGTGCGCAGCCTGACCCACGAACTCAAGGCACTGGGCGCGCATAACCTGAACCCTGGCCGGCCGGGTGGATTGACCGGGCGGGCGCGGATTCTGGGGCTGGTCGAGGCTTACGAGCAGTTCCGTCAGCCTCAAGGGCTGCCAGCGACCTATCAGGTGGTCTACGCCGTGTTGGAGAAACCCTTATGAGCGCAGCCTATTTCATCACCGGAACCGACACTGACGTCGGCAAGACCACCGTCGCCGCCGGGTTGCTGCACGCTGCGCGCTCGGCGGGGCTGAGTACCGCGGCGGGCAAACCGGTGGCGTCCGGTTGTGTGGTAACGCCCAGAGGTTTACGCAATTCCGATGCGCTGGCGTTGCAGGCCGAATGCTCGTTGCCGCTCACGTATCAACAGGTCAATCCGGTGGCGTTCGAGCCGGCGATCGCGCCGCATCTGGCAGCGCGCGAAGCGGGCGTGGCAGTGACCGTGCAATCGTTGCTGGCGCCGATGCGCGAGATTCTGGCCATGAATGCCGACTTCACGTTGATCGAAGGCGCGGGCGGCTGGCGGGTGCCGTTGGCGGATCAGGACAATCTGTCGGATCTGGCCATTGCGCTGAAGCTGCCGGTGATTCTGGTGGTCGGCGTGCGTCTGGGTTGCATCAGCCATGCGTTGCTGACGGCCGAGGCGATTGCCCGGGACGGGCTGCAACTGGCGGGGTGGGTGGCGAACATCATTGATCCGAAGACGTCGCGGCTGGAGGAAAACCTGGCGACACTTGCCGAGCGGATTCCGGCGCCGTGCCTGGGGCGGGTGCCGAAGCTCAAGGCGGTCAGCGCCGAAGCGGTCGCCGATCACTTGCAACTGGATCTGCTCGACTGATTTTGGCTATGACAAGGCACTGTGCCATTAGTGTTTTTGACGGGTGTTTTTCTGACGCCTCTGGTTCAATGGCACCCATTGATCCTTCCCAAGGATGAGAGCTCCCATGGAAATCTCCGGAAACACAGCTTTTTATGCAGGTCTGAGTACCATTCAGACCGGGCAGAACCGCGTCGATCAGGCCGCCAGCCAGATCGCCAGCAATACCATCGAGCGTTCGGTCACCAGCCAGTCTTCGGAAGTACAGGTCGATCGTCTGCGTTCCGTGGATCGCGCCCAGCAATCGGACCTGGCGAGCAACATGGTCGAAATGGCCCAAGGCAAGTTTCAGGCGGAACTGGGCGTGAAAGTCGCCAAGGCTTCCGATGAAATGCTCGGTACGATCATCGATACGTTTGCCTGATCGTTTGACTTGGCGACATATCGATATCCCTTCATGCTTAAGTTCAATAGCTGCGCCCATTGAGCGTACGAGCGTGGCAGAAAAAGGTATCAGGCGCCCAAGCGGCCCCATATTCTTGGAAAGCGAGTGCTGTGATTATTCCCGGAACTCCCTGAAATGATAACTCGCCCTCCCGGTTGGATCGTCACATCAGTACAGGTACCGATACTGTATCCGCTCCAGAAATTCTCTCTTACTCCGTTTTTGCTAATCCGCTCGTAAACTTCCATTAACGTGCCTGCGAGGTTACCGCTGCCCACGGCCACGATTTTGCCATTCGGATCTATCCCGATCGAGTAAAAGTCCATGGCATCCATTGAGCCAGAAATTAGCAGAGGTACCCCCTTATTGAAGTTTTCATCAATGCTGCCGTCTTTTTCGAGTCTGGCAAGTAGACCCCTGTTGTTCCCGTCAGAGCCCTTCGCATAGCCGGCGATGATGATTTTGTCATCATCCTGGATAGCAACCCGAGAGACGATATCGGCCCAGACAAGCTCCTGAATCTGCGATTCGGTTCCTCGTTCGCCGGCCACTACGACATCGGTATAGCCTGCCTGGCCAAAGGTATAGTCCAGAATGCCCTCATCCGTGTAACGAGCCACGGTGCGTGTCCTCTGTTGTTGATCGACGTATCTCCAGCTACCTGCCACGATAATGCTGCCATTGCCTTGGATCTGGACATTGTTGGCATAACTGTCGAGTCCGTGGAGCCTGATATCGATGAATCCGCTGCCACCGCCAAAACTCTTGTCAGTCTCGCCATCAGCTTGCAGACAAAAAAGCCTGCTCAAAGGGCCTGACGGAAGTGTGTAGGTCGCTGCAATAAGTATCTTCTGACCTTTTTGCAGGCAGCCATCTGCAAACTTGTAGGGTGACCGTGAAGGGGTTGCACCTTCTGGACCAGTAGTAATGACTCTGCGGTCGAACACCAGATCGGGACTACCGCTGGGGTTGAAACGGGTGACAGCGGGTCTCACGGCGTCGGCTTTCAGCGACTCCCCGATGACCAGAATTTTTCCATCTTCCTGCAGCAATACACGCTGCGGCGTGGATTGGTCGCCATCTTCGAAGTTCCAGGTCCTCTCCTCGAATGAGTCATCTTTAGTGCCGTCGACGAGGTAACGCGACAGGCGAAACCGGTCGCTGATATGTGAGACAACAACCAGTTTGCCGTCTTTATCGGAGATGGTTGAGTTTGCTGTACCTCTTTCGTCGATCTCGATGCGGCCTTCGGTTCCGAAGGTAGGGTCGAGATTACCGGGAGCGCGAGTGTGATTGTTATCACCAGCCTTGATTTCCATTTTGTTCTCCTACTGAAAGATTTCCTCAGGCCACCATGTCTAGAGAGGTGTCCGCGATAGTCAGTACACAGGTTTTGGAACGATTTTTATCCTGTAAAAACTGACAGTCCGACATTCTTTCGGAGCCAATAAATATGCTTTTGAGGCCGATGGCGGGTAGTTTCATCCGGACGAAGGCTTTACGCCTGACGAACGGCAAAAGGGCGACGCTTGACAAGATTTCGGCGTAAACGTATGTTTCAAACAACTGTTTGACCGTCACAACAAATCAACGCGGTCGTTCATTCCCGGTTACATCAGCAGAGGTTTATCGCTATGCCTGACTACAAGGCCCCCTTGCGTGATATTCGCTTCGTTCGTGACGAACTGCTCGGCTACGAAGCGCACTATCAGAGCCTTCCAGCGTGCGCAGAAGCAACGCCGGACATGGTTGACGCCATTCTCGAAGAGGGCGCCAAGTTTTGTGAGCAGGTGCTGGCACCGCTGAACCGCGTGGGTGACACCGAAGGCTGCACCTGGAGCGAGTCCGGCGTGAAAACCCCGACCGGCTTCAAAGAGGCCTACAAGCAATTCGTGGAAGGCGGCTGGCCGAGCCTGGCCCATGACGTCGAGCACGGCGGTCAGGGCCTGCCTGAGTCGCTGGGTCTGGCAGTCAGCGAGATGGTCGGCGAAGCCAACTGGTCGTGGGGCATGTACCCGGGCCTGTCGCACGGCGCGATGAACACCATCTCCGAGCACGGTACTCCAGAGCAGCAGGAAGCCTATCTGACCAAACTGGTTTCCGGTGAATGGACCGGCACCATGTGCCTGACCGAACCGCACTGCGGCACCGACCTGGGCATGCTGCGCACCAAGGCCGAACCTCAGGCCGACGGTTCCTACAAAGTTTCCGGCACCAAGATCTTCATCTCGGCCGGTGAACACGACATGGCCGACAACATCGTCCACATCGTACTGGCTCGCCTGCCGGACGCACCGGCCGGCACCAAGGGCATCTCGCTGTTCATCGTTCCCAAGTTCCTGCCGAACGCCGACGGCACCGTCGGTGCACGCAACGCGGTGACCTGCGGTTCGATCGAACACAAGATGGGTATCCACGGCAACGCGACCTGCGTGATGAACTTCGACGGCGCGACCGGTTTCCTGATCGGCCCGGCGAACAAAGGCCTGAACTGCATGTTCACCTTCATGAACACCGCACGTCTGGGTACCGCGCTGCAAGGTCTGGCTCACGCCGAAATCGGCTTCCAGGGCGGCCTGAAGTACGCTCGCGATCGCCTGCAAATGCGTTCCCTGACTGGCCCGAAAGCACCGGACAAGGCCGCTGACCCGATCATCGTTCACCCAGACGTACGCCGCATGCTGTTGACCATGAAGGCATTCGCCGAAGGCAACCGTGCGATGGTGTACTTCACCGCCAAACAGGTCGACATCGTCAAATACGGCGTGGACGAAGAAGAGAAGAAGAAAGCCGACGCACTGCTGGCCTTCATGACTCCGATCGCCAAAGCGTTCATGACCGAAGTCGGTTTTGAATCCGCCAACCACGGCGTGCAGATCTACGGCGGCCACGGCTTCATCGCCGAGTGGGGCATGGAGCAGAACGTTCGCGACAGCCGCATCTCGATGCTGTACGAAGGCACCACCGGCATCCAGGCACTCGACCTGCTGGGCCGTAAAGTGCTGATGACTCAAGGCGAGGCTCTCAAAGGCTTCACCAAGATCGTCCACAAGTTCTGCCAGAACAACGAAGGCAACGAAGCCGTCAAAGAATTCGTCGCACCGCTGGCTGCACTGAACAAAGAGTGGGGCGAGCTGACCATGAAGGTCGGTATGGCCGCCATGAAAGATCGCGAAGAAGTCGGCGCGGCCTCCGTGGACTACCTGATGTACTCCGGTTACGCCTGCCTGGCCTACTTCTGGGCTGACATGGCGCGTCTGGCTGCCGAAAAACTGGCTGCCGGCACCACCGACGAGGCGTTCTACACCGCCAAGCTGCAAACCGCGCGGTTCTACTTCCAGCGCATCCTGCCGCGTACCCGTACGCACGTGGCCACCATGCTGTCGGGCGCCAACAACCTGATGGACATGAAAGAAGAAGACTTCGCACTGGGCTACTAAGCCTTAACGCAGTCCTTCAAAAAACCGCTGCTCCTTCGGGGGCAGCGGTTTTTTTGTGCCCGGATTTCCCCAATCCCGGGGCTGATTCCCCAGCATTGATGAAGCCACTCCTTAGCCGAACCCCTGCGCTTATTGATTCAAAATGTTTCCAGAAGAGTGGCCAATTAATTGCACTGCCCGATTTACCGGTGCTAACCAGAACTGCCTGCTCAAAGAAGCAAGACGCCCGGCACTTAACAACAACAGTCAGGGTGAAGCCTATGAACATCAGTCGACTCGCTCGTTTGACCTTCTGGTTACCCGTTGCGCTGGCAGTCCACAGCGCATGGGCTGCCGACCCCGCCGTGGTCGATCCTCCCGTGCCGGAGGTGCCTTCGTTGCAATCGTTGCGCGGGATGGTGCCCCCCGATCCGTCCGGGACCGAAGGCGGACGCAAGGTCGACCTTATGACCGACTACGTGCTCAACCGTCAGGCTGCGATCCTGCTGGGCAAGGCGTTGTTCTGGGACATGGAGATCGGCAGTGATGGCTCCACGGCCTGCGCGTCCTGCCACTACCACGCCGGCGTCGACCACCGCATCACCAACCAGCTCAACCCCGGCCAGGCGCACACCAACGCCAACGTCGCGTCGATCTTCAACAAGCCGTTTGTGGCGTCGGACATTCGCGGTGACGTGGCGTCCTACGCGACGTTGTCCGGCGGCAAGGGCGGCCCGAACTACACGCTGAAGAAAACCGACTTCCCGACCCACGTGCTGAGCAATCCTCTGGAGCGCAACTCGCCCATCGTGTACTCGACGGACGACGTGGTCGGCTCGCAAGGCGTGTTCGACGCCAACTTCGTCAAACCCAATCAGGCGCGTTTCGACAAATGTACTCAGCAGCCGGACGGTATTTTCCAGGTCGGTGGCATCAACGTACGTCGCAGCACCGGACGCAACGCGCCGTCGGTAATCAACGCCGCGTTCAACGTGCGCAACTTCTGGGACGGTCGGGCCAACAACGTGTTCAACGGCTTCTCGCCGTTCGGCAATCGCGACCCGGATGCCGGGATCTACGTGACCAGCGAACGCAGCACGGTCGCCACCAAAGTGCGGCTGGCGCTCAATGACGCGTCAGCTGCCTCGCAAGCCGTCGGTCCGCCCGGCAGTCCGGTGGAAATGTCCTGCGGTGGCCGTACGTTTGCCGACATTGGCCGCAGGATGCTCGACACGTTGATGCTCAAGCAGCAGCGGATCTCGTCCACGGATTCGGTACTGGCTCCGGTGTCTGGCGCACGGCGACCGACCTATCGCGAGCTGATCAAGAACGCCTTCCAGCCCCGGCTGTGGAATGCCACGCAAAACGTTCTGGTGGGCGGTGCGCCGTACACCCAGATGGAGGCCAACTTCCCGCTGTTCTTCGGCCTGGCGATCCAGATGTATGAGGCCACGCTGGTGTCCGATCAGGCGCCGATCGACGCCTACCTGCAAGGCGACCATACGGCGATGAATGCGCAACAGGTCGAGGGCATGAACCTGTTTCTCGGCAAGGGCAAATGCGTCAATTGCCACGGCGGTCCGGAGCTGACCAACGCCGCCAGCCGCCTGCTGATGCATCCGCGTGAACGCATCGAGCGGATGGTGATGGCCGACAACCTGACCACTCTTTACGACAACGGCTTCTACAACACCGGTGTGCGCCCGACCTCGGAAGACCTGGCCCTCGGCGGCGCGGATGCCTGGGGCAATCCATGGTCGTTCACCCGGCAGTACAACAGTGTGTTGCAGGGCGGCCGCTCGGTTGATCCGCTGGACGTCGATGTCTGCACATTCGAGGCGCCGTTGAGTGCGGCGATTCCATGCGATGCCACGCTCAAGCCGAACGTCGGTTTCCGCGATTCGGTCGATGGCGCGTTCAAGACCCCGACCCTGCGCAACATCGCCCTCACCGGGCCGTACTTCCACAACGGCAGCCGCTCGACGCTCAAACAGGTGATGGAGTTCTACAACCGTGGCGGTGACCGGCGCGGCGAAGACGCCAACAACACCAGCGGCTTCGAGCATCCGGCGGTGAACCAGCACAACACCTCCAACCTCGACCCGGACATGACGGCGCTGAACCTGACGCCCGATGAAATCGACGCGCTGGTGAAATTCATGGAGGTCGGCCTGACCGATCCGCGCGTGGCCTGGGAGCGCGCACCGTTCGATCATCCGTCGCTGGTGATTCCGCAGGGCCACATCGGCGATGAAAATGCCGTGACCCAGCGTCCGGCCAGTCCGAAAGTCACGACCCGTCAGGCGATGGACGCATCGCTCTATCTCAAGCCTTACGGTGCTGAAGGCCGGCCGGCGGCAGAGGGGCCATTGCAGCCGTTCTACAACGATCTCTGAGCAGAAAAACACACCATGGCCATCAAGAATGATGGCCATGGTGGCCGTCTAGCGGCCGTTGCGCAAAAAACCTTACTGAATCCCTCAGCAACCGCCGATTTCGGCCGTTAAAGAGACAGCCTGTGATCTGGATCACATTATGTGTGCTTAACTGGCCACATTGCAGGCACAATGCCATCTCTTTGCCATGACGGGTCGGAGCTTTTACCCTTGCCGCGTTCTTCCGCTGTACGTTTCAGTCATTTCCTGCCTTCACTGCTGTTGTTGCTCGCGGGGTTGGCGGCTGCGTACGTCAAAGATCTCAACGTGTTCTTCACCTCGCTGTTTAACGTATTGCCAACCTTGGTGCTGCTGTTGGGCGGTTCGTACTGTGCGGTTTACCGACGCCAGCGCGAGCTGTTTCTGATGGTCACGGTGTACATCGCCTACTTCCTGCTCGATACCCAGACCGACTATTACCGCGACAACGGCAAGGTGCGCGAAGACGCGGCCGTGGTGTTCCACCTGGTCTGTCTGCTATTGCCGCTGTTGTTCGGACTATTCGCCGCATGGCAGGAACGCACGCATCTGTTTCAGGACATGGTCGCGCGCTTTGCCGTGTTGCTGGCCTTTGGCAGCGTGGCGCTGGGGCTTGAGCAAAGCTACCCGCAGGCCTTGCTGATGTGGCTTTCCGAGATCCGCTGGCCGGCGCTGCATGGCGCATGGATGAGCCTGATTCAGTTGTCGTATCCGGTGTTCATCTCGGCGTTTCTGCTGCTGGCCTGGCAATACTGGCGCAACCCGCGGCCGCTGCACGCGGCGCAACTGGTGGGGTTGCTCGGGGTGTTCTGGATGCTGCCGAAAACCTTCATCCTGCCGTTCACCCTGAACATCATGTGCAGCCAGGTCATGCTGATGATTGCGGCGGCGGTGGCGCACGAGGCTTATCAAATGGCCTTCCGCGACGAGCTCACCGGCCTGCCCGGCCGCCGCGCACTCAACGAGCGCATGCAGCGTCTGGGGCGCAACTATGTGCTGGCGATGAGCGACGTCGATCACTTCAAGAAATTCAACGACACCCACGGTCACGACGTGGGGGATCAGGTCTTGCGCCTGGTCGCCAGCAAACTGTCCAAAATCAGCGGCGGCGGTAGGGCGTATCGCTACGGCGGTGAGGAATTCGCCCTGGTGTTTGCGGGCAAAACCCTTGAAGAGTGCATGCCGCATCTGGAAGTCATCCGCGAGTCGATTGCGTCTTACAACATTCAGCTGCGCAATCAGGAAAGTCGCCCGCAGGATGATCAGCAGGGCCGCCAGCGGCGTTCGGGTTCGGGCGCGTCCAGTGTGTCGGTCACGGTCAGCATCGGCGTGGCCGAACGTCTGGAACAGCGCACCCCGGAAGAAGTGTTGAAATCCGCCGACCAGGCGCTCTACAGCGCCAAGGGCGCGGGGCGAAACTGCGTGATGGCGTTCGGTCAGAACCGCCGTGGCGCGGTGCGCATGGACAATGCCGCAGGTTGAGTGATGACGGCGCATTCAGCGTCTGGACAGTGATTGTGGGGCAGGGTGGCCGGCAGTAGGTTGAAGCAATCTGCTGAAGGAGAAGCCACCATGCCCGAATACAAAGCTCCCCTGCGCGACATGCGCTTTCTGATCGACCACGTCTTTGACTTCCACACTCAGTACGCGGCCCTCGGCGCCCACGACGCCAGCCCGGACATGATCAACGCGATCCTCGACGAGGGCGCGAAGTTCTGTGAGAACGTTCTGGCACCGCTCAATCGCAGCGGCGACGAAGAGGGCTGCCATTTCGACAATGGTGTAGTGACAACGCCTACAGGCTTCAAGCAAGCCTTCGCACAATACGTGGAAGGTGGCTGGCACGGTCTGGCGGCAGATCCGACCTACGGTGGCCAGGGCCTGCCAAGTTCGCTGGGACTGGTGATCAGCGAAATGGTCGCCTCCAGCAATACCTCATGGGGCATGTACCCGGGCCTGACTCATGGCGCCATGTCGGCGATTCACGCCCACGGTACCGAAGAACAGAAAAACACCTATCTGCGCAAACTCACCGCCGGCCAGTGGACCGGCACCATGTGCCTGACCGAAGCCCATTGCGGCACCGATCTGGGCATCATCAAGACCCGCGCGGTGCCTCAGGCCGACGGCAGTTATGCAGTGACCGGCAGCAAGATTTTCATCTCCGCCGGCGAGCACGACATGAGCGACAACATCATTCATCTGGTGCTGGCCAAACTGCCGGACGCACCGGCCGGGACCAAGGGGATTTCGCTGTTCATCGTGCCGAAATTTCTCCCGGACGCATCCGGTGAGGCGGGCGAGCGCAACGGTGTTTCCTGTGGCTCGATCGAGCACAAGATGGGCATCAAGGCCTCGGCCACCTGCGTGTTGAACTTCGACGACGCCAAAGGCTTCCTGATCGGCGAGCCGAACAAAGGCCTGAATTGCATGTTCACCATGATGAACCATGCACGTCTGGGCACCGGAATGCAGGGCCTGTGTCTGGGCGAAGCGAGTTTTCAGGGCGCAATCAAATACGCCAACGACCGCTTGCAGATGCGTGCCTTGACCGGCGCCAAAGCTCCGGACAAACCGGCCGACCCGATCATCGTCCACCCGGACGTGCGACGCATGCTGCTGACCATGAAAGCCTTCAACGAAGGCAACCGCGCGCTGACCTATTTCACCGCGCAAATGCTCGATGTCGCGCACCTGAGCGCGGACGCCGAGGCGCGTCAGCAGGCCGAAGACTTGTTGGCGTTCCTGACCCCGATCTGCAAGGCGTTCATGACCGACACCGGCCTGGAAGTGACCAACCACGGCATGCAGGTGTTCGGCGGCCACGGATTTATCCGCGAGTGGGGCATGGAGCAACTGGTTCGTGATTGCCGCATCGCGCCGATCTACGAAGGCACCAACGGCATTCAGGCGCTGGATCTGCTCGGGCGCAAGGTGCTGGGCAGCCAGGGAAAGCTGCTGCGCAACTTCACCAAAATCGTCCACAAGTTCTGCGCCGCCAACGCCGGGAATGCGCAGTTGGGCGGGTTTGTCGCGCAGCTTGATGGTCTCAATCAGCAGTGGGGCGAGCTGACCATGAAGGTCGGTATGGCCGCGATGAAAAATCCGGATGAAGTCGGCGCCGCGTCGGTGGATTACCTGATGTACAGCGGTTACATCGTTCTCGGCTACCTGTGGCTGCGCATGGCTCTGGTTGCCCAGGCGCAGCTGGAGTCGGGCGAGGGGGATGGCGATTTCTGCCAGGGCAAACTGGCGACGTGCGAGTTTTACTTCAAGCGGTTGCTGCCGCGCACCGCTGCGCATCGTGCGGCGATCGAGGCGGGTAGCGATTGCCTGATGAAACTGCCGGCGCAGTTGTTCTCGCTGTAACACGCCACTGTTAAACAAATGAGCCCGCTGATTGCGGGCTTCTTTATGATTGATTGCTGGTGACTAAAAATAACAAATCAGTCACCGCCTGACCCTATGTGTCGCAAAAGTTGTTGGGTTACACTCCAGCTCAACGAAAACACCCTTCCACGAATCACCTGTTTAGATCTTTGCGAGGTTTGCCATGGCTGACTACAAAGCGCCGCTGCGCGATATGCGCTTCGTCCTCAATGAAGTGTTCGAAGTCGCCAAACTCTGGGCCGAACTGCCGGCCCTGGCCGAGACCGTGGACGCGGAAACCGTTGAAGCCATTCTCGAAGAGGCCGGCAAGGTCACCAGCAAAAGCATTGCGCCCCTGAGCCGTGCCGCCGACGAAGAAGGCTGCCACTGGGCCGACGGTGCCGTCACCACGCCGGCCGGTTTCCCACAGGCCTACCAGACTTATGCCGAAGGCGGCTGGGTCGGTGTTGGCGGTGATCCGGCCTACGGCGGCATGGGCATGCCAAAAGCCGTATCGGCCCAGGTCGAAGAAATGGTCAACTCCGCCAGCCTGGCCTTCGGTCTGTATCCGATGCTGACCGCCGGCGCCTGCCTGTCGATCAACGCCCACGCCAGCGAAGAACTGAAAGCCGCTTACCTGCCGAACATGTACGCCGGTGTCTGGGCCGGTTCCATGTGCCTGACCGAGCCGCACGCCGGCACCGACCTGGGCATCATTCGCACCAAGGCCGAACCTCAGGCCGACGGTTCCTACAAGGTCAGCGGCACCAAGATCTTCATCACCGGCGGTGAGCATGACCTGACCGAAAACATCATTCACCTGGTGCTGGCCAAACTGCCGGACGCACCGGCGGGGCCGAAAGGCATTTCGCTGTTCCTGGTGCCGAAGTTCATGGTCAATGCCGATGGCAGCCTGGGCGCGCGCAACCCGGCGAACTGCGGTTCGATCGAACACAAGATGGGCATCCAGGCCTCTGCCACCTGCGTGATGAACTTCGACGAAGCCGTGGGTTACCTGGTCGGCGAGCCGAACAAGGGCCTGGCCGCGATGTTCACCATGATGAACTACGAGCGTCTGGGCGTCGGCATCCAGGGCCTGGCTACCGGCGAGCGCTCGTACCAGAACGCCATCGAATACGCCCGCGACCGCCTGCAAAGCCGTTCGCCGACCGGCGCGCAGAACAAGGACAAGGTGGCCGACCCGATCATCGTCCATCCGGACGTGCGTCGCATGCTGCTGACCATGAAAGCCTCGAACGAAGGCGGCCGTGCGTTCTCCACCTACGTGGCGATGCAACTCGATACTGCCAAGTTCAGCGAAGACGCTGCCACCCGCAAACGTGCGGAAGATCTGGTGGCCTTGCTGACGCCAGTGGCCAAGGCGTTCCTGACCGATCTGGGTCTGGAAACCACTGTCCACGGCCAGCAGATCTTCGGCGGCCACGGCTACATCCGCGAGTGGGGCCAGGAGCAACTGGTGCGGGATGTGCGCATCACCCAGATCTACGAAGGCACCAACGGCATTCAGGCGCTGGACCTGGTGGGTCGCAAGATCGTCGGCAGCGGCGGCGCGTTCTACAAACTGTTCGCCGACGAGATCCGCCATTTCACTGCAACCGCCAATGCCGATCTGGGCGAGTTCACCAAGCCGCTGAATGACGCTGTCGACACCCTCGACGAGCTGACCTCGTGGCTGCTGGACCGGGCGAAAACCAACCCGAACGAAATCGGTGCGGCATCAGTCGAGTATCTGCAAGCGTTCGGCTACACCGCTTACGCGTACATGTGGGCGCTGATGGCCAAGGCATCGCTGGGCAAAGAAGCGCAGGACGATTTCTACGCGAGCAAACTCGGCACGGCACGGTTCTATTTCGCCCGTCTGCTGCCGCGGATTCACTCGCTGAGCGCGTCGGTCAAGGCTGGCAGCGAGTCGCTGTTCCTGCTGGACGCTGCGCAGTTCTGATGATGTAACGTCATGTAAGCGATCGCTTACATGACGTGCTGCTGTTCTCCCATAGGCGTGGATTGGATCCAGAGCTAATCTACTTTCCATGGACGTCGCGCAGGAAGCGCAAAGCAACAACACGGACACGTAGGATTCTGCCAGGGTGGCGGAGTGAAATGGATGTCAGGGAAACAGTCTGCAAAGCCCCGCTTCGGCGGGGTTTTCTTATGCCCGCAGAAAAGTTTTCAGCTCAGCGCGTCCAGCGGCGGCGCACCTTTCAGCGGTTTGTCCTCACGCTGCATCACCTCTTCCAGCAACGTTCGCAGCAAGGCCAATGGCGCTTGCTGGCGCTGCACATCGCGACACGCCAGCCCGACCTTCAACGGTACACGTGGCTCACTTAACGGTTTCCACAGCAGATCCTGATCGTCGTATTCCTTTTGCGAGCGGCCGGGCAGCACCGTCGCCAGGCGGGTATGCGGCAAGCTGTCGAGAATCCCCACCATGTTGTTCAGCTCGGCCTGCACTTGCGGGCGACGTCCGAGGCTGGCCAGTTGGGCCTGCCAGATCTGACGGATCTGAAATTCTTCGCCTAATAGCAGCATCGGCAATTCGGCGGCCTGGCTCATCGAGACTTTCTTGAATTCCCGCAGCGGATGATCCGCCGGGATGACCAGCGTCAGCTCATCTTCGTACAGCATCACGCCGTGCAGCCCCGGCTGGCGTGGCGGCAGATAGCTGATGCCGATGTCCAGCGAGCCGTTGAGCAGGCGCCGCTCGATCTCAAGCCCGGTCAATTCATAAATCTGTACCACCAGATGCGGCTGGGCTTTGCGCACTCGCTCCAGCATTTGCGGGACCAGGCTGGTGTGCACGGTTTGCAGCACGCCGATCGCCAGCGTGCGCAGCGCCTGACCCTTGAAGTTGCCCAGCGCCTCACGCGCCCGCTGCATGCCGTCGAGCAGCGGCAGGGCGTGGTTGTACAAGGTGTGGGCGGCGAGGGTCGGCAGCAGGCGTTTGCTGCTGCGCTCGAACAGGGTGACGTCGAGGTTTTGTTCCAAGTGGCGAATCTGCTGGGACAGCGCGGGCTGAGAGATCGACAGGCGCTCGGCGGCGCGTCCGACATGCCCTTCTTCGTAGACCGCGACGAAATAACGCAGTTGTTTGAAATCCATAAGTAACACTTATCGAAAATGCTGAGAAATCGAAATGGCTCGACGCCGTGAACCGGCCTAGTCTAACCGCATTCACAAGGCTTACAGGGCCGGAAAGCGCCATGACCAGCGTTTGTTTCGAAAGTCTTTACATAGGCAGTTCAAAAAACCTCGATCGAGGTTTTTTTCAATGAATCTGTTCAGTTTGCGGCGCCAGACGCCGAGCCTCGATGACCTGGCTTTTGAAACCCAAGAATCGAACGTCGCTGATGGCCTGAATGCCGAGCGCCTGATGGCCAGCGTCGAGCGCCCGAAACAAGTGTTTGTTCGCGGTCAGGGCTCCTGGCTTTGGGACAGCTATGACCGCGCCTACCTGGACTTTTCCCAGGCCGGCGGCGCCAACAGCCTCGGCCACAGCCCTTCGGTGCTGGTCAAGGCTATCGCCAGCCAGGCCCAGGCCCTGATCAATCCCGGTTTCAATCTGCACAACCGCGGCATGCTCAGCCTTGCCGAGCGCCTGTGTGCCAGCACTGCCAGCGATCAGGCGCACCTGCTCAACAGCGGCAGTGAGGCCTGTGAAGCGGCGATCAAACTGGCGCGCAAATGGGGTCAACTGCATCGCGGTGGCGCTTCGCGGATCATTGTCGCCAGACAAGGCTGTCACGGACGTAGTCTGGCGACGATTTCGGCGTCGGACAGTTGCAACCTGCACAACCGCTTCGCGCCGCTGCTGCCGGGTTTCGATCTGGTGCCATTCAATGACCTGCCTACATTGCATGCGGCGGTGGATGCGCAGACCGTGGCGATCATGCTTGAACCGATCCAGAGCGATGCCGGAGTAATCCCGGCGACCGAGCATTACCTCAAGGGTGTCGAACGTCTGTGCCGGGAGCTGGGGATTCTGCTGATTCTCGACGAGGTGCAGACCGGTATCGGCCGCTGCGGCACCTTGCTCGCCGAACAGTCCTACGGGGTGCGCGCCGATATCGTCGTGCTCGGCAAAGGCCTCGGCGGTGGCGTGCCGTTGGCCGCGTTGCTGGCGCGAGGCAAGGCCTGCTGTTTCGAACCCGGCGAATTGGGCGGTACGCATCACGGCAACGCGCTGATGACCGCCGCTGGCCTGGTGGTGCTCGACAGCGTGCAGGACCGCGCCTTCCTCGAACAGATCCGGGACAACGGCCAGCATCTGCGCGAAGGGCTCGCCCGTCTGGCCCATCGTTATGAACATGGCGAGTTGCGCGGGCAAGGGCTGTTCTGGGGACTGACCCTGTCGGAAGACTCCGCCGAGGCCGTCGTCAAAGCAGCGCTTCACGAAGGCTTGCTGCTCAACGCCCCGCAAGCCGACTGCCTGCGCTTCACCCCGGCGCTCAACGTCAGCAAGGCCAACATCGACGAAATGCTCCTGCGTCTGGCCCGCGCCTTCTCCCGGGTCCGCACCGCGCAGCTGCAATGCCGCAAAGGGATTGCCGTCTGAGCTGAAGTTTCCCACCCGAATTCAAGAACCGTCTCGCGGTATAACGCACGCCCCACGCCTGATTCTTTTGGCGTGGGGCGTTTTTTTGTGGCCGGATTTTTCCATTGCGGTTTATTGCTTGAGGGACCGCCGCTGCAGTGTTTATTTAGCCGGCTTCGGCAAGGATTGCCGAAGCCGGCAGAACACCCTCGTCGAAAGACAGGCTTTGTAATCTATACCACTGAGTGGTATGTTTTTTTGGAAGGGATACCGATGTCGTTCAGGTTGTTCAAGACAAAAGGTTTTGCGATACAGGCCAGCAAAGCATGGATCACCGACGACGAGCTTCGCGAGGCTTTTGCCGAGATGCTTGATGGGCAGGCGGACAATCTGGGAGGCGGAGTCTGGAAGAAGCGCCTGAAAGAAAATCGCTACCGTTCGATCGTTCTGGCCAAAGGCGGGCGTTCGTGGAGATAACTCATGAGTAAAAAATTCAAGAGTGACGTATTTGAATCAGTGCACGAGTCGGCCAGTGCTCTGCATGCAGTCGGTGCTATCAGCAAGGCAACGATGCGTGAGTTTGATGAGTCGTGCCTTGCAGCGGTCCCGGAAGCGATTCCTGCGGAGCAGATCAAGGCGTTGCGTGAGCGCAACAATGTCAGCCAGCCAGTGTTCGCACGTTATTTGAACACCAGCGCATCGACCGTCAAACAATGGGAATCAGGGGATAAGCATCCAAGCGGAATGGCTTTGAAGCTGCTCAGCATTGTGCAGAAACACGGTCTGCAAATACTGGCTTGAGTGGTCTTGCGCACTCTGTCTGGCGATAGCACTGAACCCTGACAAACGGCACAGGTCGATTAGCTTGTATGGCTCAGGTGAGCCAACCCCCAATCAGGAGCTTCCCCATGGACTTTATCCGCATCATCATCGCCATTCTGTTGCCGCCACTGGGTGTGTTTCTGCAGGTCGGGTTCGGCGGCGCGTTCTGGCTGAACATTCTGCTGACGTTGTGCGGTTACATCCCGGGGATCGTGCACGCGGTGTACATCATCGCCAAGCGCTGAGTCTCAATCCGTCAGGCCCATCACTCGCTGGTAGAACCGCCATTCCTGCTCCAGCGCATGGGCCTGATTGGCGGCCCGGCGGAAGCCGTGACGTTCATCGGCGTAGTAATGCGCTTCGACCTCAATGCCGTTTTGCTCCAGGGCCGCGACCATGTCGCGGGTCTGTTGCGGCACGACCACGGCGTCCAGCTCACCTTGGAAGAAGATCACCGGTACGCGAATGTTGCCTGCGTGCAGCAACGGCGTGCGGGCGGTGTAGCGTTCGGCATCTTTCTCGGGATCGCCGATCAGCCAGTCCAGGTAATCGCCTTCGAACTTGTGTGTCGCCCGGGCGAGGGCTACCGGGTCGCTGACGCCGTACAGACTGGCGCCGGCGCGGAATACCTGATGGAACGCCAATGCACAAAGCGTCGTGTAACCACCGGCGCTGCCGCCACGGATGAATGCACGATCACCGTCGATCATGTCGCGATCATTAAGGTAGGCCACGACCGCACACGCGTCCTCGACATCCACCGCGCCCCAACTCAGATGCAGGGCCTGTCGATACTCTCGGCCATAACCGCTGCTGCCTCGGTAGTTGAGATCGGCGACGGCGAACCCGCGTTGTGTCCAGTACTGAATGCGCGGGTCGAGCATCGGGTAGCAGGCCGACGTCGGGCCACCGTGGATGAACACCACCAGCGGCGGCTTCACATCACCATTCGTGGCCGGGTAAAAGAAGCCGTGTGCTTCACCCGAACCGCTGGGGTAGCGCAGGGTTTGCGGGCGGCTGATGCGCTCGGCTGGCAGCGGTGCGACACCGCCAGCCAGGACATTCACCTCATGAGATTCGCGATCAATGGCGATCACCGCTGAAGGGCTGACCGGTGAGGCGGCAATGCAGTAAACAAATTGATCATCGACAGCCAGATGACGGAAGCGGCTGTAATCACCGGTGAAGTCTTCGCCGTTGAGCGCCAGACGACCGAAACCGCCTTCGCTCCAGCTCGCCAGAAAGCTTTCGCCGGCGGGCAGCCAGGTGCAGCCGCCAAGTTGCCATGGGGCTGGAGCGTGATCGGCTTCGGCGCTGGCTAACGGTTGCAAGCCGTTTGCCGACTCGACCCACGGTTGCCAATAACCAGCACGATCGGTCAGGCAGCCCAGTCGGCCATTGGCATCAAAACGCGGTTGCTGGATCGACTCTTCAAGGGTTTGACCCGCCACGCAACGCGGGGCGGAAAATCCATTGGACGAGCGCTCGGCGAGCATCAGTCGTGTGGATGTCCACGGCTGATGCGGACGGCTCCACTCGATCCACGCCAGGCGCTGACCGTCCGGACTGATGATCGGCGACGCATAAAAATCCGCGCCTTCAACCAGCATTTGGCGGTCGCCATTCGCCAGATCGATAGCCACCAGCCGATGGCGATCACCGTTCTCTTCAACGGCCAGCACCTGCCCGTCGGCGTAGTTCAGATCGCCATAACGACACTCGCCAGACGTCAATGCCACGGGCTGGCCATCCAGCGTCTGGCGATACAGCTGCTGATCCGCCTCGTTGACGAAAACCACCCCGTCAGGCGTCAGACAAAACGCCCCACCGCCATATTCGTACACCCGGCTGCGCACGCTGAAACCCGCGGGCGTCAGACATTTCGCCACGCCATCGCACCAATGCCAGATCCGGCACGCGGCGTCTGTCGGGCGATATTCATTCCAGAACAAACCCTGGGCGCCGAGCTGCAATTCGGCGAAGTCCACGCCGGCGGCAACCGCGGCGGTGGCGCTGAAAGGCTCAGCCTTTGGCGATGAGGCGCGAGTTTCGTTCATTGCGAAAGGCCAGTTGTTCGATGGTCTGGGTGGCGTGCTCGGCTTCTTCGCGGGCCTTGAGGATCACACCGTGATGTTCGGACTTGCTGCACACCGGGTCGGCATTGCTGGCATCGCCGGTGAGCATGAAAGCCTGGCAGCGGCAGCCGCCGAAGTCCTGCTCTTTCTCGTCGCAGGAGCGGCACGGCTCGGGCATCCAGTCATAGCCGCGAAAGCGGTTGAAGCCGAACGAGTCGTACCAGATGTGCTGCATGCTGTGGTCGCGCACATTGGGAAATTGTACCGGCAGCTGTCGGGCGCCATGACAGGGCAGGGCGGTGCCGTCCGGTGTGACTGTCAGAAACAGACTGCCCCAGCCGTTCATGCAGGCTTTCGGGCGCTCCTCGTAGTAGTCCGGGGTGACGAAAATCAGCTTGCACGGATGCCCTTCGGCTTCCAGCTTGGCGCGGTATTCGTTGGTGATGCGTTCGGCGCGGATCAGTTGTTCCCTGGTCGGCAACAGGCCAACACGATTGAGCTGCGCCCAACCGTAGAACTGGCAGGTGGCGAGTTCGACGAAGTCGGCCTCCAGCGCAATGCACAGCTCGATGATGCGGTCGATCTTGTCGATGTTGTGCCGATGGGTGACGAAGTTCAGCACCATCGGATAGCCGTGGGCCTTTACGGCACGGGCCATTTCCAGTTTCTGCGCGAAGGCTTTTTTCGAGCCGGCGAGCAGGTTGTTCACTTGCTCGTCGCTGGCCTGGAAACTGATCTGGATGTGATCGAGTCCGGCCTTCTTGAAGTCGCTGATCTTCTGTTCGGTCAGGCCGATGCCGGAGGTGATCAGGTTGGTGTAGAAACCCAGCTGACGCGCTTCACGGATCAGCTCGGCGAGGTCCTGGCGCACCAGCGGTTCGCCGCCGGAAAAGCCCAGTTGCGCCGCGCCCATCTCCCGCGCCTCGCGAAACACCTTGATCCACTGCTCGGTGCTCAGCTCTTTGCCCTGCTCGGCGAAGTCCAGCGGATTGGAGCAGTACGGGCATTGTAGCGGGCAGCGGTAAGTCAGCTCGGCGAGCAGCCACAGCGGCAGGCCAACTTCCGGTTTGGCCGGGACTTGCACCGATGACTCAGGCAAGTTCGATCCAGTGCTGCGCACGGGCAACCTCCATGAATTGCTCGATGTCGTCACCGAGCTCGGGCACGCCGGGGAACTGTCTGTCGAGTTCGGCGATGATTGCCGCGACATCCCGTTCACCGTCGATCAGACCGCCGATCAGCGCGGCACTTTCGTTGAGCTTGATCATGCCTTCCGGGTACAGCAGCACGTGGCCTTTCTGGGCCGGTTCGTACTGGAAACGGTAGCCGGGACGCCAGGTCGGGGTCTTGCTGCGGTCGAAACTCATAAGGCGATTCCTTTATGCCAGACCCGTTGATCGGTGACGCTGTGATACGGCGGGCGGTTCAGTTCGTAGGCCATGCTCATGGCATCGAGCATGCTCCAAAGGATGTCCAGTTTGAACTGGAGAATTTCCAGCATGCGCTCCTGACCTTCGCGGGTCTTATAGTGCTCCAGCGTAATCGCCAGACCATGCTCGACATCGCGCCGGGCCTGACCGAGACGGGTGCGGAAATACTCGTAGCCGGCCGGGTCGATCCACGGGTAATGCTGTGGCCAGCTGTCGAGACGCGACTGGTGGATCTGCGGCGCGAACAGCTCGGTCAGCGAGCTGCTGGCAGCCTCCTGCCAACTGGCGCGGCGGGCGAAGTTGACGTAGGCATCGACGGCGAAACGCACGCCGGGCAGCACCAGTTCCTGGGAACGCAATTGATCCGGATCGAGACCGACGGCCTGGCCCAGACGCAGCCAGGCTTCGATGCCGCCGTCTTCGCCGGGGGCGCCGTCGTGGTCGAGCAGGCGCTGAATCCATTCGCGGCGGATCTCGCGATCCGGGCAGTTGGCGAGGATCGCTGCGTCTTTCAGGGGAATGTTCACCTGATAGTAGAAGCGGTTGGCGACCCAGCCCTGGATCTGCTCGCGGGTGGCCCGGCCTTCATACATCGCCACGTGATACGGGTGATGAATGTGGTAATAGGCGCCCTTGGCGCGCAGGGCCGCTTCGAATTCGGCGGGGGACAGCGGGGTGTCGGTCATTGCGGTTCTCCGGGCCATTCGTTACAGGACGATGCTCATGCCGTCATACGCCACTTCAACATTGCGCCGCACCAGTTCCGCGCGCTCCGGAGAGTCTTCGTCGAGAATCGGGTTGGTGTTGTTGATGTGGATAAGCACCTTGCGCTGCTCGGGAAGCTGTTCCAGCACTTCGAGCATGCCGCCAGGGCCGTTCTGCGCCAGGTGGCCCATTTCGCGGCCGGTGCGGGTGCCGACGCCACGGCGCTGCATTTCATCGTCATCCCACATCGTCCCGTCCACCAGCACGCAGTCGCTGCCGGCCATGATTTCCAGCAATGGCGCGTCGACTTTGCCCAGGCCCGGCGCGTAGAACAATTTGCCGCCAGTGCCGAGGTCTTCGACGATCAGGCCGATGTTGTCGCCCGGATGCGGGTCGAAGCGGTGTGGCGAGTAGGGCGGTGCGGCGCTGCGCAACGGCAGCGGGGTGAAGCGCAGGTTCGGGCAGGCGGCGACGGTGAAGCTCTGGTCGAGTTCGATGCGGTTCCAGTCCAGCCCGCCGTTCCAGTGCTTGAGCATGGTGAACAGCGGAAAACCGGTGCTCAGGTCTTCGTGGACCATGTCCGTGCACCAGACCTGATGCGGGCAACCTTCGCGCAGGCTGAGCAGACCGGTGGTGTGGTCGATCTGGCTGTCCATCAGGATGATCGCGCTGATGCCGGTGTCTCGCAGGGCGCGGCCCGGCTGCATCGGGGCGAAGCTCTGAAGCTGCGCGCGGATGTCCGGCGAGGCATTGCACAGCACCCAGTTCACGCCGTCATCGGAAATCGCGATGGACGATTGGGTACGGGCCTGGGCATTCAGGCTGCCATCGCGAAAACCGGCGCAATTGACGCAGTTGCAGTTCCACTGCGGAAAACCGCCACCGGCGGCCGAACCCAGAATCTGGACGAACATGAACGCTCCATCATTTCAACGCTGAAAATAAAACGCCCCGGCGAGCCGAGGCGTTGCACTGCAGTGTTCTGCTTGAGGCAGGACTCAGCGGCTGGCGAAGTACATGGTGACTTCGAAGCCGATGCGCAGGTCGGTGTAAGCAGGTTTGGTCCAGGCCATCGGGTGACTCCTTTTTCAGGTGGGTGGGATAGCGCTATCCATAGGTATAGTCCACGGCAGCGCAGGGATGTTCCAAATAGTTAGGTGGCTATGTTACTCAAAATTTCAGGGGGTTTGCCCGTGAATCTTTGAGAAAGCTCCTTGCAGCCCCGGTAATGATCAATTTGCCGCTTGCCACGGTGCGCCCGGCGAAGGGCTGTTGGCCAGGACGTGCCAGCCGCCTTCGACGCGGATTAAACAGTCTGCGGCGGCCAGCAATGCCTCGCGGTCAAGCTGACTTATGGCATTGCTCAGCTGAATCAGGTAATCCGACGAGTGGCCGGCAAGTTTTGCCTGCCACAGAAGTTCGGCAGCCTCCTTGCCGGGCAGAATGCCGGCATCCAGGTGTACGGCAAGGATCTGGCGCTGCTCGACGAGGAAGGCATCATCAATGTTTTCGATCAGCGCGGGGATGCCTTCGATGAACTGTTGAACGTGATCGAGCAGTTGCGCGGGAGTGGCGGTCGGCGATTGCACGCCGAACTGCCATCCACCCTGGCCGTGTACCTGTCTGAAAGCACTGAACACCGCGTATCCCAGTTGCAATTCACCTCGTAGCCGCTGATAGAACGGCGTGTGGCACAGGTGCGCAAGGAAGCGCCACGCGGCTTCGCTGGGAATGTCCGGTCTGGCGGTCGGGCAGAACAGCAGTAATGCGTGTTCGCTGGAGTCGGTGTCGAACTGATCCCAGCGAAGTTGTGCGTGGAATGCCGGCAGGGTCGGTAATTCATTGGATGGCTTACCGGGAATGCGGCTCAGGGCCAGTCCCATGGCCGATTGGGTGTGGGCATCGAGACCCAGCGCCAGACCATCCCAACGGGAAGTTGTCCACAGCTGCTTGGCATCATCGGATTGCGCAACTACGGGCAGGCAACGCTCCGGCCATGCCTTGAGCAATTGACGGATCAGCATCGACGGCACTGGCGGCTCACCGCTTGGCGAGTCGGCATCGACCTGCGTCAGATATTTCAGCGCATGTTCCAGCACAACCGGCAGTGTGTCCTGCAGGCCGGTCAATTTCAGCAGCCACTGATTACCCGTAGCGCTGAAGGACAACTCCACCCCGGCCTGACGCGTGTCGTCAGACACCTCCCGCAGGCTGCGTTGCAGTTTCGCTTGCAGCTCGGCCGTGGCCGCCGCTTCCGTCTGCCAGCGCACATACACCGCGCCTTCGTCGCCGTTATCCGGCAGCGCCTGGCTGAATTGCATCGGCGAGCGTTCGCGGCGGCTGCGCGAGCGATCCTGAGCGAATGTGCGCAGGCCTCGGTGGGCGCTGGTCTGGCCGCGGATCAGACCGGCGTTGGCCAGCGGCTCGGCTGTGCGCAGAAGCGGGTTGGCAGCGGGCAGATGCCAGTGACTGCTGAAGTTATCCACAGTGCCGATTTTGCCGAGAATTACTTTGAGCGCCGTAACGGCCGCGTCGGACAGGCCGCTCTCGAGTTGTTCGCTGTCGAGTCGCGCCCGTTGCAGCGCGCCGCTGACCTGCTGCTGACGCTGAAACTGTGCCGAATATTCCTCCCGCAAAGTCGGCCAGCCCTGCTGGGCTGCGAAGAAGCTCAACCAGTCGAGAAGCTGCGCGCGGATGGCGTCGAGTGGACCGGATGGCGTCATGAATTGAAGGTGCAGCAAAGCCTGCTCAGCAAATTGGTAGGGCACACAGGCCTGTAAACCTTCCGCCAGACCCTGCTGCTGCAAATGGGCGAGCAAGCCACCGGGTTTGGCGCTGTTCAACCAGTGGCAGAGAAACGCCAGCGCTTCGGCTGACGACTCCGGTAACTCCTCCAACGCAAACAGCAGATTGCCGCGATGCTCGCCGGCCTGTTGATAACTTTCCTGCGCGTTACCCATCAAGCGTACGGGGGCTGCCTGTGCAGTTTTATCCCCAGGCGTCAGCGTGGCGGCAAACTGTTCGGCCAGCGTGCGCAGCTCTTCAACACTCTGCGGCCCGACCAGGCTCAGGGTCATCTGCCCGGTGCGGTAGAACTGCTGGTGGAAGTCTTTCAATGCCTGTTGAAAGTCCGCTTGCTCCACCGGCAGGCTGTCGCGGTTTCCGGCGTGGAAACCGCGCAACGGATGTTCCGCTGACAACCCTTCGAACAGCGCTTCTTTCTGCTGAGCCGCAGCATCCTGCGTCCACGCGACAAACTCCGCCTGCAACACTTCCCGTTCCCGCAACTGATCGTCCGGATTTATACGCGGATGGGCGAGCATGTCTGACAGACGCTCCAGCCCGGCGCTGAAGGACGCTGGCGGCAATTCAAAGAAGAAATCGGTGGTGCGCTCGCGGGTGCTGGCATTCACCTGGCCGCCGTGACCTTGCACGTAGGCCATCAGCCCTTGCTGTGCAGGAAATCGCTCGGTGCCGAGAAACAGCAGATGCTCAAGGAAGTGCGCCAGCCCCGGCCATGCCAACGGCACGTCATGACTGCCGGCCGCCACTCGCAACGCAGCGGCGCTGCGTTTCAGGCCGGGCACGTGACGCAGGGTCACGCGCAAGCCGTTGGCCAGGGTTTCGGTGTGGGGGCGGGGGTGAGTCGGCGCAGGCATGGGCACTTCCAGAACAGTGAAGTGCCAATGCTAGCGGATTAGCGCTTGTTGAGCGCGTCGTAAAGTTCGGGACGGCGGTCGTTGAAGTAACGGTTGGCGCTACGGGAGTCGACCATCAACTGGCGATCCAGCTCACCGACGATCAGTGCTTCATCCAATCCTGCCTGGGCGATGCGGCTGCCATCCGGCGCGGCGATGCTGCTTTGCCCGCAGTAATGGATGTCGCCCTCGTGGCCGCAATAGTTGGCGTACGCCACGTAGCACTGGTTTTCGAAAGCCCGGGAGCGCACGGAGACGTCGGCAATGAAATCGAAAGGAATCATGTTGGCTGTCGGCACCAGAATCAGTTCGGCACCTTCAAGGGCCAGGCGCCGGGCGTTTTCCGGGAACTCCAGGTCGTAGCAGATCAGGAACCCGAGCTTCCAGCCGTTGAGCTCGACGATGGGAAACTCGCCATCGCCGGCGCTGAACATCGAACGATCCAGATCGCCGAACAGATGCGTCTTGCGGTAATTGCACAGGCGCTCGCCGTTTGAGTCGATCAACTGCACGGCATTGTAGATCTGTCCTTCGGCGGTGCGCTCAGGGTAACCGTAAAGAATCGCCAGACCGGCAGCCTTGGCGATCCGTCCGACTTGCTGCGCCCACTCACCGTTGTAGACCTCGGCCAATGTCAAGACCGCCTCCTTGCCGATGTTGTAGCCGGTGAGAAACATCTCCGGCACCACCAGCAGATCGGCGCCTTTGGCCTCCATCGCCAGTTGATGCAGGCGCTGAAGGTTGGCGGCGGGTTCCAGTGGCAGTGGTGGACATTGGTAAAGGGCTACGCGCATCGGGGATTCCTCTTACTCGGGCAGGGCGATCGGGCCGATGTCGTTGAACACATCGCCCGGGCCGGGGTTCTCTTTATGTGTGGACCCGCCGAAGTGCTTCATGATTCCCCACACCGCGTTGAGCGACGTTTGCACCGCGCCTTCAACCCAGGCCGGCGTCCACGACACGTCGTCACCGGCGATGAAAATCCCGCGCTGCTCCGGCGGCATGTCGTCCTGCATGAAGTGCGCGTACATGCGCTGGTTGTAGCGATAGTGGCCGGGCAGGGCGCCCTTGAACGCGCCGAGGAAGTGCGGGTCGGCTTCCCAGGACACGGTGATCGGATCGCCGATGATCCGCGCGGCGATGTCGACCTTCGGGTAGATCTTCTTCAGCGCATCCAGCGCCAGTTTCACGCGTTTTTCCACCGGGTGCGGGAGCATCTTCAACGCGTCGCTCATCCACGAGTACGACAGGCAGATCACGCCGGGTTTGTCGTCGCCGTTGTCGAACAGGTAAGTACCACGGGTCAGGCGATCAGTGAGGGTCATGCTCATCAGGTCGCGGCCGGTTTCCGGGTCCTTGTCCTTCCAGAACGGGCGGTCGACCATCACGAAGGTCTTCGACGATTGCATGTAGCGCGTGCGGTCCAGTGCCATCCACATCTTTTGCGAGAACAGGCTTTCGTCGCATTCGATCTGGGTGGTCAGCAGCCAGCTCTGGCAGGTGGTGAGCACGGCGGCATATTCGCGGGTGTCGCCGTTGTTGTCGGTGACTGCGAAACGTCCGTCAGGCGCGTGGGCGATTTTCTTCACCCCGGAGCGCGGGGCGCCGTGGTGCAGCGATTTCAGGCTGGTGCCTTGCGGCCAGTGTACGCAGCGTTCCGGCGCATGACGCCAGATGCCTTGCGGCACTTGTTCCACACCGCCGACCACCAGGTGCTGGTGATCGTCGCAGTTGGTCATCACCACACGGAAGATTTCCAGCATCGAGTTGGGGAAGTCCGAGTCCCAGCCGCCAGTACCGAAACCGACCTGACCGAACACTTCGCGGTGATGAAACGACAGTTTGGCGAAGGCTTTCGATGTGGCAACGAAGTCGTAGAACGTGCGGTCGTCCCACAGCGGTACGAGGGTGTTCCACAGTTCCTTGAGGCGTGGCACGTCACGGTCGCGGATCGCCTGCTGGATATCGGCGAACTGTGAGCCGGCCTCCAGAGCATCGGCCCAGGCGTCAGCCACTTCCTGGAACAGTGCAGGAAGATCCTTCAGGCTCTGTGCGTAATGGGTTTTGCCTTCCAGGTCGATCACGGTGCTGCCGGAGGCCGGCGTCAGCGGGTTGGGGAAGGGCCTGGTCTCGAGGCCGAGTTTGTCGACGTAGTGATAGAACGCGGTGGAAGACACCGGGAAGCGCATGCCGCCGAGCTCGGCGACGATGCCGTCGGTACCGTTGAACGCTTGCGAACGCAGGCGTCCACCAAGCTTCGAGGCCTCATACACGACCGGTTTCAAGCCGAGCTTCATCAGCTCGTAAGCCGCCACCAGACCGGCGATACCGGCCCCGACGATCGCCACTTCGGCACCGTGGTTGTGCTCGGGAATGCTGCCCAGGCCGGCCGGGTGTTCGATCCAGTCGTCGAAGGCGAAAGGAAAGTCCGGGCCAAAAATGGTGATCGGTTTCTTACCGTCTGCAGGATGGCGATTGTGCTTGTTCATGGCTGACCTTGCTGGCGACCCGACGCTGGAGGCGCGTCTGAGTATAGGAAAAGATGCCAGCCATTCTAGGGAGCGTAGAACACGTTAATAAGACGCAATGTGTCGTCGTTTTGAGTGTTTGAGCTGCAATGTGACGATGGTGATGATCAAACTGGATGCCCGCGATCAATCTTGCTGCTGAGGATGATCGACGTCGTGGTCTTCTCCACGCCGTCTACGCTGCCGATCTGATCCAGAAGCTGATCGAGTTGTTCCGGTGAATCGGTCCGCAGCCAGGCTACGTAGTCAAATTCACCACTCACCGCGCACAATTGCTGCACTTGGGCCATCGCGCTCAACCGGCGCAGCACCTCTTTGCCGGAGCGTGGCTGCACTTTGATTCCGACGTAAGCCTGCAGCCCGCCATCTACCACACGCTGGCCCAGACGCACGCCGTAACCAGTGATGACCTTGGCCTTTTCCAGTCGCGCCAGTCGTGAAGTCACGGTGGTGCGGGCGATCCCCAATTGCCGGGCCAGCATCGCCACGCTTTCGCGGGCGTTGATTTGCAGGGCAGCGATCAGCTGGCGGTCGATTTCATCGAGCACGGGTGGGCGGATGTCGGACAAAGAGGTTCTCCATGGCGTGCGGATTACTGGTCCGTATGTTACAGGCTCGTTTGGCGAGACGCTTGTGAGAGGCCACTGGGCAGTTGGTGGTGTGTGGCCGTTGTCGAATAGAGGGAAATGCTGAGTCGACAAAGCCGCGGTTTACGCGGCTTTTTACATCTGCGGATTCAGACTTCTGATTTTTTACATTGCCTGCTCAGGACATGTTCGATGAGTTCGACTTGAAAGCGATAGCGAGCGCTGACTTGTTTAAGTAACAACGCACCCAGAGACAGGCCTAGCACCATGGCAATGATCATCAACAGTGCAGTATTTCCCCAATTACCCAACACAAAACCGGCTTCAAGGGTTTTGCCAAGCCATGGAAAACCACCAAACTCCTTGGCGCAAACATAAGCTGTTCCCAGCAGGGCGAGCCCTGCCGTTTTTTCTCCAAAGAAATAAGCGACCCTTGCTTCTGCTCGGGTGATCTTTAGCTGCAGCCAGTATTTCGCTTCTTGTAGCACCGAAATCGCATGGTGCTGGAGTGAGTCGACCAACGTATTTTCATGCCTTATATCGTCGATCATGTTTTTCAGACTGATAGTTTTCCATCGTTTGAGAATGCAGATTTGCGCCACGATGGGAGTCAGGAACGAGAGCAGTACAGACACCGTCGAGGTAAAAATTAACACCAGTGCCAGGTCTTTTCCCCACATGGGAAGTGATTTGATGGAGCTATGCCAATAGGCCATGCAGCCCGCCAACGCAATTCCTCCCGCTCCGAAGCCTAGGAACAAGTTGGTCAATCTGTCGGCATTGACTTCCAGTTTGGTCCTGCGTGCTTTCGCTTTGAGCGGTTCGCAGGTATTCAGGTATTCGAGAACCTTGATGGTCTGTTCGATAGTGTTCTCTGGAATTTCCTTTTCCATGTTGCTCATTTTTTGCTCCAGTTGATGCAAGAGTCCGTCTTGGCATTGATGCAATGCCAGATGGGGCTTGAGTGCTTCCAGTGCACTTATGTTCCAAATACAAAAAAAGGTTTATGCCGTTGGCATAAACCTTTGTCTTGTTTGGTGGGCCCACACGGACTTGAACCGTGGACCAAAGGATTATGAGTCCTCTGCTCTAACCAACTGAGCTATAGGCCCTCAGTAGGCCGCGGATTATAGCGACGGTTTCTCGGCTGTGCTATCCGAAAAATCCGATACGGCTATACGAAGAAACGTCGCGGCGAACTCTTCTGGTGGCAGCGGCAGGCTGACGATGTAGCCCTGGATCTGTTCGCAGCCTTCGGCGGCGAGGAACTGTTGTTGGGCCTGGGTTTCCACGCCTTCGGCAATTACTGTGAATTGCATGCTGCGGCCCAGGGCGATGATGGCGCGGACAATCGCCGCGTCGTGCGGGTCGTCGGGCAGGCCGCGAACGAACGACTGGTCGATCTTGAGGATGTCCAGCGGCAGGCGTTTGAGGTAACTCAACGAGGAATAACCGGTGCCGAAGTCATCGATGGCCAGTTGCACGCCGAGTTGTTTGAGCTGGTGCAGCACTGCCAGCGCCTCTTCAGCCTGGCTCATGATGAAGTTTTCGGTAATTTCCAGTTGCAGTAATTCCGGCTGCAGGCGGTTGTCCTTGAGCAGTTGCTCGATGCGTCCCAGCAGATTCGGTTGACGCAGTTGTGCGCCGGCGAGGTTCACCGACAGCGGGCCGAGGGATTCATAGATCTGGCCCCACTCGAACATCTGCCGGCAGGCGGTTTCCAGCACCCAGTCGCCGATTTGCAGAATCATGCCGTTCTCTTCTGCCAGCGGAATGAAATGCTCTGGCGGCACTTCGCCGAAGTTCGGGTGGCGCCAGCGGATCAGGGCTTCGGCGCCGACCAGATTGTGATCGTCGAGGCTGATTTTCGGCTGGTAATAGAGGTACAACTCCTCGCGCTCGATGGCCCGGCGAAGTTCGTGTTCCAGTGCTACGCGTTCGCTGGCCTGGGCGGTGAGGTCGCGGGTGTAGCTTTCGACCCGGTTGCGGCCCTTGGCCTTGGAGCGGTACATCGCCGCGTCCGCGTTCTTGATCAGGGTCGCGACATCGCAGCCGTCGCGCGGGTAAAGGCTGGTGCCGATGCTGGCGCTGATGAAGAACTCATGCTCGCCGGCCTGGAACGGCGCGCCGAAGCAGTTCAGCAGTTTGGTGGCGATGTTGTCGGCATCGCCGGGTTGTTGCAGGCCGGGCAACAGAATGATGAATTCGTCGCCACCCAGCCGCGCGACGGTGTCGATGTCTCGCAGTTGCTCCTTGAGGCGTACGGCGATGCCCTTGAGCAGCAAATCGCCGACCGGGTGACCGAGGCTGTCGTTGATGTGCTTGAAACGGTCGAGGTCGAGGAAGAGCACAGCGCCCTGGCCGCCGTTTTCCTGCTGACTGTTGAGTGCCGTCAACAGACGGCTTTCGAACAGCGTACGGTTTGGCAGCCCTGTGAGCGGGTCGTGATGGGCCTGGTAGTCGAGTTTGGCCTGGGCGTGCTTGAGGCTGGAGATATCGGCAAACACCGCAACGAAGTGGGTGATGAACTTGTCGCGGTTGCGCACGGCGCTGATGGTCAGCCAGCTCGGGTACAGCTCGCCATTTTTACGCCGGTTGGAGATCTCGCCCTGCCAGTGACCTTCGTCGGTCAATTGATGCCACATCGCCGCGTAAAACGCGCTGTCGTGCAGTCCGGAGGCCAGCAGGCGCGGAGTGTGACCCAGTGCTTCGCTTTCGCTGTAGCCGGTGATTTCGGTGAAGGCCCGGTTCACGGCGCTGATGTGTTGCTGGGTGTCGGTGATCAGCACGCCTTCGGCAGTGCTCTCGAACACGGTCGCAGCTTGCTGCAGTTTTTCCTGCATCAAGTGGCGCTCGGTGATGTCCCGGGCGATGGTCAGCATGCAGTCTTCGTCGCCGATGGGCAGCGGACGGCTGGAGACTTCGCAGAGGCGGATCTGCCCGTCGCTGCGGCGGATGTGGCAGCTGAAGTCGCGAACGAACCCGTCGCGGTGCAGCAGATCGAGCATTTGCTTGCGCTCGTTGAGGTTGACCCAGATGCCCAGGTCCAGCGCCGAGCGATCCACCGACATGGCGCTGTTGAAACCAGTGATACGACTGAAACCTTCGTTGACCTCCAGCAGCAGGCCATCGCTCTGGCGCGACAGCAGCAGACCGTCCGGCGAGGCGTGGAAGGCCTTGGCGAACTTTTCTTCGGAGGTTTGCAGTTGCTGCTGGGTTTCCTTGAGCTGGGTGATGTCGCGCACCACCACGACCAGCGCCGGTGTGGTGTCGAGCTCGAAGGGTTCAGCGGAAATCAGCCCGGTGAACACTTGACCATTGTTGCGGCGAAAGGGCATCTCCAGGTTGCGAATGCTGCCGGCCTGCAGCCGCTGAAGCAGGCCGGGACCAACACCGGGAATGCCCCAGATGTTGAGTTCGGTGGCGGTCTGGCCGATGACTTCTTCGGCCTTGAGCCCGATCTGCTCCTCAAAGGCTTCGTTGACCTCCAGCAGGCAGCCGTCGGAGAGCCGTGCAATGACCAGGATGTCCGGGCATTGCTGGAATACCGACGCGAACTTCTGTTCCGACAGGCGCAACGCCTCTTCAGTGCGCTTGGTTTCGCTGATGTCGATCATCAGGCCGCGCATTACCGGTTCATGGCCATGT
The DNA here is from genome assembly GCF_002112915.1 of Pseudomonas sp. B34(2017). Classification (NCBI taxonomy): domain Bacteria; kingdom Pseudomonadati; phylum Pseudomonadota; class Gammaproteobacteria; order Pseudomonadales; family Pseudomonadaceae; genus Pseudomonas; species Pseudomonas sp. B34(2017). Next base: position 739,254 of record NZ_NEJA01000003.1, read on the forward strand.
TCGATCAGGCTGACGATGTCGCGCACCCACAGGCAGCGGCCGTCAGCGGTGATCACCCGGTAATCGAGGCTGTGGTCGCGTCCAGCCAAGACTTCGTGATCGCAGAAGCTCTGGGCGCGGGTCAGATCCGCCGGGTGAATGATGTTGCGCCAGAAGCCCGGAATCAGCCAGTGAGACAGCGGATAACCGAGCAGATCTTCGGCGTGGGGCGAAACATAGCTGTAGGTGAAGTCACTGATCCGCGCTTCCCAGGCGATGGCCGAAAGACTCTCCACGAGTCCGCGATAGTGGTATTCGCTGCTGCGCAGTTCCTGTTCGAGGTCGATGCGGCGGGCGATTTCCGAACTGAGGCGGCGGTTGATGCGGATCACCACCGCCAGCACGATGACCAGAAGCGAGAGACCCGGTAAGCCGTAAACCAGCAGATCGGACCAGAATGTCCGGTGATCGAGGACGTTGCCCACCCAATGTTCCTGAATGCTGCTGATTTCCTCCGGGGACATATCGGCAAGCACCTTGTCCAGAATCCCCACCAGCATTTTGTTGTCCCGAGGAACGCCCATCGCCAGTTGGTAGCGATAAGGGGTTTCGCCGCTGACATACAAACCATCCAGTTTGAGTTGGCGCAGGCTCCAGACGCTGGAGGCCAGATCGCCGACCACGGCGTCCACTTCATCGGTGGCCAGGGCCTGCAGCGCAGAGCTGACATTGGGCATCGCCACCAGGTTCAGGTCGGGATGATGGGTGCGCAGCAGTTCGTGGGGCGCGTAGTTTTCCACTACGGCGATTTTCAGGCCGTAAAGCTCCTCGAGCTTGCGCGGTTGCGGGCCGCCGACGTGGGCGAGGATGACGATCGGAAAGTCGAGATAAGGGCGGGTGAACGACAGGTAGCTCTGGCGTTCCGGGGTGGACATGATGCCCGGCAACAGGTCGATCTTGCCGTTTTTCGCTTGTTCGAGCACTACGGTCCAGCTCACCGGCTCGATGGGCGTGAGTTTGATCGCCAGGCGTTGGCGAATCACATCGATATAGTCCGCCGCCAGGCCCTGGTAGCGATTCTGGTCGTCGCGGAACTCGAAGGGCGGCCACGATGCATCGACACCCAGGCGCAGGTCCGGGTGAGCCGCCAGCCAGCTACGTTCTTCATCGTTCAGAGTCAGCGCGTCAGCCGTTGCGGTCCAGATCATCAGTGGCAGCAAAAAAAGCACGGACGCCAGTCTGGGCATAACGGTCTCGTTATGGCTCGGGGGGAATGTTTCGAGTGTAGACGGGCTGTGCGCGGGGGAGGGCGGAGCTGAGTATTTAATCTGCCATATAAACAAAACCCCCGGCCTGGGCCGGGGGTTCTGGTATCACTCGTCGAGGAAGGAGCGCAGATGCTCGCTTCGCGTCGGGTGGCGCAGCTTGCGCAGCGCCTTGGCTTCGATCTGACGGATCCGCTCGCGGGTCACGTCAAACTGTTTGCCGACTTCTTCGAGCGTATGGTCGGTGTTCATGTCGATACCGAAACGCATGCGCAGTACCTTGGCTTCACGGGCAGTAAGGCCGGACAGCACTTCGCGGGTCGCTTCTTTCAGGCTCTCAACAGTGGCGACATCGATTGGCGACTGCATGGTCGAGTCTTCGATGAAGTCACCCAGATGGGAGTCTTCGTCATCACCGATCGGGGTTTCCATGGAGATCGGCTCTTTGGCGATCTTCAATACCTTGCGGATCTTGTCCTCAGGCATTTCCATGCGTTCACCCAGCTCTTCCGGGGTCGGTTCGCGACCCATTTCCTGCAGCATCTGGCGGGAAATACGGTTGAGCTTGTTGATTGTCTCGATCATGTGCACCGGAATACGGATGGTGCGGGCCTGGTCGGCGATCGAGCGAGTGATCGCCTGACGGATCCACCAGGTGGCATAAGTCGAGAACTTGTAACCACGACGGTATTCGAACTTGTCCACCGCTTTCATCAGACCGATGTTGCCTTCCTGGATCAGATCGAGGAATTGCAGGCCGCGGTTGGTGTACTTCTTGGCGATGGAGATCACCAGACGCAAGTTTGCTTCAACCATTTCTTTCTTCGCGCGGCGGGCCTTGGCCTCACCGATCGACATGCGACGGTTGATGTCCTTGATCTCGGCGATGGTCAAACCGGTCTCGGTTTCCAGCGCGGTCAGCTTCTGCTGGCAACGGATGATGTCCGGTTGCACGCGAGCAATGGCTTCGGCGTACTTGCTCTTGCCTTTGGCCAGGGCGTCGGACCAGCTTTCGTCGACTTCGTTGCCCGGGAACTGGCGCAGGAAGTCGGCGCGAGGCATACGTGCATCACGTACGCAGAGTTGCATGATCGCGCGCTCTTGCTGACGCAGACGATCCAGGGCACTGCGAACACGCTCGACCAGGGCTTCGAATTGCTTCGGCACCAGTTTGATCGGCATGAACAGCTCGGCCAGGGCCAACAGTTCGGCAATTGCCGCCTTGTTGTGACGACCGTGCTTTTTCAGGGCCTTGCGGGTGATTTCCATCTGGTCGGCGACAGCACCGAAGCGCTGTGCGGCAATGACCGGATCCGGACCGCTTTCGGCTTCTTCTTCGTCATCGGAAGCTTCGGCGTCGTCATCGTCGTCGGATTCTTCGGCTTTCGCCGCTTTCGCGTCGATCGGCGGCGGCACTTCGGCGGCAGGCGGCGCAATGCCGTCGTCCGGGTCGATGTAACCGCTCAGAACGTCGGACAGGCGACCGCCCTCGGTAGTGACGCGAGTGTATTCGGAAAGAATATGGTCAACCGTGCCAGGGAAGTGCGCGATGGCGCTCATCACTTCACGGATGCCTTCTTCGATGCGTTTGGCGATTTCGATTTCGCCTTCACGAGTCAGAAGCTCGACCGTACCCATTTCACGCATGTACATGCGCACCGGGTCGGTGGTGCGACCGATATCGGTCTCCACCGCCGCCAACGCAGCGGCTGCTTCTTCCGCAGCGGCCTCGTCGGTATCGGCGTCGGCCAGCATAAGGGCGTCCGCATCCGGAGCACTCTCGTGTACGGGGATCCCCATGTCGTTAATCATGCGGATGATGTCTTCCACCTGCTCCGGATCTGAAATATCCTCGGGCAGGTGGTCGTTGACCTCGGCGTAAGTCAGATACTTCTGCTCACGACCCAGTTTGATCAACTCAATAATACGAGACTGCTGTTGCGCTTTTCCGGACATAACACCCTATCCACTGAAGGTCTTGGCGGGCAAAAAACAAGCCGAGGATTATACCTGAGCTATGACCTCACGCGCCAGTTGAGGTCGGGTTTGATGCGGAAACATTGCGACTTAAAAGGTCGCGCAGTTGATTTTTCTCTTCGGCGCTCAGTTCGCTTTGACGCGCTTTCCTGAGCAGTTGTTCCAGATTTCGCTCGCGTTGGCGGGCTGACAAGCTAGTAATGGTGTCGAAAAACTGTTGTTCAAGGTTGTCTCCGTCAATCAGCCATTCCTTTTCCGCCAGCGCCTTGAGCAAGCGGCCCTGTTCGGTTCCGTGCCATCGCGCGATCAACTGAAATGAGTTTAGCTTGGGATTCTTCTGTACGGCTTCGAGCAGTGCCACCAGCAGTTGTGCGTTGGTCTGGTTCTCGTCCGCGAAGTGCCCGGCGTCCTCGACTTTCTCCGCCAGTTGCGGGTGATGCAGCAAGGTTCTCAGGGCGGCCAGGGTCGGTGGTTCGACGGCGGCCGGCACGCGCGGGGCACGGGGCTGGTCGCGATCGCCGCCACGCTTGCCATTCTTGTCCCACGGTTTCTTGTCCCATTTCTTGCCGCCGGCACCGGGTTTCTTCGGCGTCCATTCCTGCTGCGGCACATACATGTCCTGTGCCTGCGGCTGATGGTAGTCGCTGTAGTCCGGCATGGCGTCATAGTCGATGCCCGGGTCGTAGGCGGGCGGTGCTTCCTGTGGCGCGCTCTGGGCCAGCTGGCTGACGCTTTCACTGCTCAGGCCGGTGATCTCGCTCAGGCGCTGACGCATCAGGATGCGCAGGTTGGCGCCAGGGACCTTGTCGATCAGCGGTGCTGCGAGCGTGGCCATGTGGGCCTTGCCCTCCAGTGAGCGCGGGTCGGCTTCTTCGGTCAGTTGCTGGAAGAAGTAGTCCGCCAGCGGCTGTGCATGCTGATTGATCCGGGCGCGGAAGGCGTCAGTGCCCTCGGCGCGAATCAACGTATCCGGGTCTTCGCCTTCAGGCAGAAACAGAAAGCGTGCACGGCGACCGTCCTGCAGGCAGGGCAGTGTGGCTTCCAGTGCGCGCCAGGCGGCATTGCGGCCAGCCTGGTCGCCGTCAAAGCAAAACAGTACGTTCGGCACGACGCGAAACAGGCGCTTGAGGTGTTCTTCGCTGGTGGCGGTGCCCAATGTCGCGACGGCATTGCGCAGGCCTTGTTGGGCCAGGGCGATGACGTCCATATAGCCCTCGACGACGATGATTTCGTCGAGGTTGCGATTGTTCTTGCGTGCTTCGTAGAGGCCGTAGAGTTCCTGGCCTTTATGGAACACGGGGGTTTCCGGCGAGTTCAGGTATTTCGGCTTGTCGTCACCGAGCACTCGTCCACCGAAAGCGATGATCCGTCCACGGGTGTCGCGGATCGGGAACATCACGCGATCGCGAAAGCGGTCGTAGCGTTTGCCGGTTTCGGCGTTTTCGATCAGCAGGCCGGCATCGATCATGGCTTTCTGCTGCAAGGTGTCGCTGCTCAAGTGTTTGAACAGGTTGTCCCATCCCGGCGGTGCGAATCCGAGGCCGAAGTCCCGGGCGATTTCGCCGGTCAGGCCGCGACCCTTGAGGTAGTCCACTGCAGCCTTGCGTGCCGGATGGCTTTTGAGCGCCTGTCGATAAAAGTCGGCGGCGGCTGTGAGCAGCGGGTACAGCGGTGAGTCGGTCGGCTGGCGCGGTTTGTTCGAGCGACCGCCTTCTTCGCGTGGGACTTCCATGCCGGCGGCTTTGGCCAGATCTTCGACAGCCTGGGGGAAGTCCAGGTTGTCGTGATCCATGAGAAAGCCGAGGGCGTTGCCGCCGGCGCCGCAGCCGAAGCAGTAATAGAACTGCTTATCGGGACTGACGCTGAACGACGGGGTTTTCTCTTTATGGAACGGGCAGCAGGCGGTGTAGTTTTTGCCGGCCTTCTTCAATTGCACGCGCGAGCTGACCACGTCGACGATGTCGGTGCGGTTCAGAAGGTCGTCAATGAAGCTCTGGGGAATCAGCCCGGCCATGGCGTTCTCGTCTGCGCTGTAATGGGTCCGATGCGAAAGGCGGCCGGACGCGGGTCAATGAGTGATGCGCGCACGTTGGGCGGCTCGACCGGTGTCGTTTGCGTAATCGCTGTCGGGAAGTGTATCTGCCGAAAATCCACTGACGTTAGTGCTCATCAGTCTTCGACTATTCGAAAATGTTGCGCTGAATCCGCTGACGGCTGGTAATCGGCCTCGGATAGCTCATGAAGCGGGCACGCAAGCTGGTGCCTTGGGCTGATCGTCGTAAGAGGAATCAGTGGGTGTGCTCGTCAGTAGCCTTGAAAGGCTCGTCAGAAAAGACGTGCACCGCTGGCAAAAGAGCCAGGCCTGACGCGGTGAAGCGGGTTTGTCTCGGTCGCATCTGCGGCTTCGACGGTGAAGCATCAAGCGTTTTACGCAAATGCCATTAGCCCGGCTGAGGGCCGGGCTTGGCAGAAGCTTGCTACGATCGTCTGTGTATTAGTACAGACGAACGGCGCGGCGCTGTTCGCGCTGAACTTTCTTGGCGTGACGCTTAACAGCAGCAGCTGCCTTGCGCTTACGCTCAGAAGTTGGCTTCTCGTAAAATTCGCGGCTACGAACTTCAGCCAGTACACCGGCTTTTTCGCAGGAGCGCTTGAAACGACGCAGAGCTACGTCGAAGGGTTCGTTCTCTTTAACTTTGACGGCTGGCATCCAGAGCTACCTTCATTCATTACCGGGGTCAACATCCTCGCGGCAAAAGAGCACTTGAAGACGTCGGTTTTTAAGGGTTGCGGATGTTAACCCCTCATCGCTCGGAATGCAAAGCCTCTGATCGAAAACCGCTGGTCGGGGCATCACGCGGCGACTATTATGCGCGCCTTCGAATTCAGCCTAAACAAGGCGCAAACCCATGCTAGTACTGGGATTAGAAACTTCCTGCGACGAAACCGGCGTCGCTTTGTACGACAGTGAACGCGGCCTGCTGGCCGATGCGCTGTTCAGTCAGATCGACCTGCACCGCGTCTATGGCGGCGTTGTGCCGGAGCTCGCCTCGCGCGATCACGTCAAGCGCATGCTGCCCCTGATTCGTCAGGTGCTGGCCGAGGCCGACTGCGTACCGACCGAGATCGACGCCATCGCCTACACCGCGGGTCCCGGCCTGGTCGGTGCGCTGCTGGTGGGGGCTTCGTGCGCCCAGGCGCTGGCCTTTGCCTGGGGCATTCCGGCCCTTGGCGTGCACCATATGGAAGGCCACCTGCTGGCGCCGATGCTGGAGCCAAAACCGCCAGAGTTCCCGTTCGTCGCTTTGTTGGTGTCCGGTGGTCATACGCAGCTGGTTCAGGTCGATGGCATCGGCCAATACAGCCTGCTCGGTGAAACGCTGGACGATGCGGCGGGCGAAGCTTTCGACAAGACTGCCAAAATGATGGGTCTCAATTATCCGGGCGGACCGGAAATCGCCAAGCTCGCAGAGAAGGGCGTCGCAGGACGTTTCACCTTCCCGCGTCCGATGTGTGATCGCCCTGGTCTGGATTTCAGCTTCAGCGGCCTGAAGACCTTCGCTCTCAACACCTGGCAGCAATGCGTCAGCGCCGGGGGCGACAGCGAGCAAGCCCGTTGCGACATCGCGCTGGCGTTCCAGCAGGCCGTGGTGGAGACTTTGACCATCAAGTGCAAGCGGGCCTTGAAGCAGGCCGGCATGAAGCGTCTTGTAATTGCCGGCGGCGTCAGTGCCAACAAGGCCCTGCGTGTGTCGCTGGAGAAAATGCTCGGCGACATGAAGGGCGATGTGTTTTATGCCCGTCCCGAGTTTTGCACCGATAACGGCGCGATGATCGCGTTTGCCGGTTGCCAGCGTTTGCAGGCCGGTCAGCAGGAAAGTCTGGCGATCAGCGTGCAGGCGCGCTGGCCGATGGAGCAGTTGTCGGCGCTGTGATGAGCGGCGCTCACGTACGTTATTTAAAAATGCCGTTCGCGCCCGGCGAACAGGTCGCGTAGATTGCCCCGGTGGCGCCAGACGATCAGCAATGTCAGCGTGCTCATCGGCAACAGCGCCGCCGGTTCCTGCCAGGCCAGCAACGGCAGGGTCAGCGGAGTGGCGATCAGTGCCGCCAGCGAGCTGGTACGGGTCAGGTAGAACGTCAGCAGCCAGGCGCACACGGCCAGCAGCGCAGCGGGTGGATACAGGCCCAGCAGCATGCCGGCCGCCGTGGCGACGCCCTTGCCACCGCGAAAGCGAAAGTACAACGGGAACAGGTGACCGATCACGGCGCAGACGCCGATCCACGCTTGATCCTGCAGCGAAAGGCCCATAGCCGAGGCGATCAGCACCGGCAGCAGGCCTTTGCACAGATCACCCAGCAGGGTCAGGATCGCGAGTTTGCGTCCGGCCAGGCGCAGCATGTTGGTGGCGCCGGCATTACCCGAGCCACTCATTCGCGGATCCGGATTTCCGGTCAGGCGGCTGAGCAAAATGGCGAAGGACAGAGAGCCGAGCAGGTAGGCGAGGATCGCCAGTAACCAAAACATGCTAACTATTCCGGGCGAGGACGCCCTGATTCTAACGGCGCATTGCGCCCTTGTCGTGCAGCGGAGAAAAGTGCTTGGACAGAGTGTTTATCGAGGGCCTGGAAGTCGACACCGTGATCGGTGCCTACGACTGGGAGCGCGGCATCCGACAGTGCCTGCGTCTTGATCTGAGCTTCGCCTGGGACAATCGGCCGGCCGCCGCCGGTGACGACCTGACCCTGGCGCTCGATTACGCCAGTGTATCCACGCGGATCCAGGCCTTTGCCGAGCAATCCCGGTATCAACTGGTCGAGACTTTCGCCGAACGTCTGGTTGAAGTGCTGATGAGTGAATTCAAGATCACCTGGGTGCGCCTGAAGCTGACCAAGCCAGGTGCCGTACCGGCCGCCAAGGGTGGCGTGGGTGTGGAGATCGAGCGCGGATGTCGCTGACCCAGGTCTATCTCGGGCTCGGTAGCAATATCGAGCGCGAAACCCATTTGCAGGCCGGTCTGGATGCCTTGTCCACGTTTCTGGTGGATATCCACTGTTCGCCTGTGTTCGAAAGCCAGCCGGTGGGGATCAAGAGCGGGCCGTTCTTCAACTTCGTGGTGTCGGCGTTCACCGATCTGCCGTTGATCGAACTGGATCGCCGATTGAAATTCATTGAAGCGGACAATGGCCGTTATGCGCCGGATCGCAAGGGCTTGCCGCTGGATATCGACGTGCTGCTGTACGGCGATCTGGCGGGCAACTTCGATGGACTGGTCCTGCCTCGGGCGGAAATCCTGAAAAATGCCTTTGTGCTGTGGCCGCTGTCTTTGATTGCGCCGGATCGGGTGCATCCCGGTGCAGGAAAAAGCTTTGCCACGTTGTGGGCCGAAGCGCAGATCGATCAGGTGCTGGCGCCGGTCGGATTCGAGTGGCGCGGTACTCAGCTCACGCCTTCAGATCTGTCTTGAATGGTTTGATCCGCCCTCGCGAGGGCGGATCAGGCGTTTTCAGGACGCCGCCGATTCCTTGTAAACCTTCAACGCCTTGAGCCGTTCGCGCTTGAGTGCCTCGCCCAGTTCCGGGCCCTTGAATCCCTTCTCCAGCAACGGCTGTACCGCCACGCCGCGCGCCACATTGGCCGCACCGCGCAGGTAATCGGCCTGTGGATAACTGCGCTGCTCAAGCCCTTTGCGGCCTCGGGCGTCCATCTCGCACGCGACGATAAATTCTTCGAAACGCTGTGGTCGACGGTAAACGTCAAAGCTTTGCAGCAACTCAAGCAAAGTCGACGCTTTCAACTCCAGGGCGCGATGCCCGTGGGTGTGATATTGGCCGACCAGCAAGGCCAACTCCTGACAGTCCTTCGGCGCCTTGAAGCGTTCGTTGACCGCTTTGATCAACGTCAGGCCTTTGTGCTCATGGGCGATGTGTCGTGGCCATTCCGCTTCTGGCGTCAGGCCTTTGCCGAGGTCGTGCAGCAGGCAGGCCCAGCGCACGGTCAGCGGCTGCTTGTGCAGGGCTGACTGCTCAAGCACGCTCAGGGTGTGAATACCGCTGTCGATTTCCGGATGATGGGCTTCCGGTTGCGGCACGCCGAACAAGGCATCGACCTCTGGCATCAGCACCTTCAAGGCGCCGCAATCGCGCAACACCTGAATGAACACCTGGGGCTGATCTTCCATCAGTGCGCGGGAAATCTCCTTCCAGCTGCGTTCGGCCGTAAGGGCTTCCAGTTCACCTGATTCGCTGAGCTGACGCATCAACTCCAAAGTTTCGGGCGCTACCTTGAAACCCAGCTCTGCGTAGCGGGCGGCAAAGCGCGCAACGCGCAGAACCCTGAGTGGATCTTCGGCAAACGCGGGGGAAACGTGGCGCAGGATCCGCTCTTCAAGATCACGCTGACCGTGGTAGGGATCGGTCAGGTTTTGCTGATCGTCTTCGGCCATGGCGTTGATTGTAAGGTCACGGCGGATCAGGTCTTCTTCCAGCGTGACCTCGGGGCTGGCGTGAAAGGTGAAGCCACCATAACCGCGACCGCTCTTGCGTTCGGTACGGGCGAGGGCGTACTCCTCGCCGCTTTTCGGGTGAAGAAACACCGGGAAATCCGCACCGACCGGGCGATATCCCTTGGCAAGCATTTCTTCTGTGGTTGCGCCGACCACTACCCAATCGATATCGGTGACCGGTTTGCCCAGCAGGCGATCACGTACCGCACCGCCGACCTTGTAAATCTGCATAAAAAACCTCCGTTGGCCCGACAGGATAACCCTTGCGCCGGACTTTCGGAGGCCTGAACGGGATCAAAGATGAATGACGGCCAGGTCGAGTCGACCGTAGTCCCCCTCGCTGTGTTCGCTGCGGGGCGGAACGTGATGGGTCTTCATGATCTGGTCGCCCTGCAGGGTTTCCAGATGAATGTCGAAGCCCCATAGCCGGTGCAGGTGTTTGAGGACCTCTTCGGTGGAATCGCCCAGCGGTTTGCGGTCGTGTTGCTGGTGGCGCAGGGTCAGCGAGCGGTCGCCGCGGCGGTCGATGCTGTAGATCTGCACGTTCGGTTCGCGATTGCCGAGGTTGTATTGCGCTGCGAGCGTTTCGCGAATGATCCGGTAGCCACCCTCGTCGTGTATGGCGGGCACCAGCAGATCGTCCTTCTGGTCGTCATCGAGGATGCTGAACAGCTTGAGGTCGCGGATCACCTTGGGTGACAGGTACTGCAGGATGAAACTCTCATCCTTGAAGCTGCTCATGGCGAACTTGAGGGTCGATAACCAATCGCTGCCGGCGATTTCCGGGAACCAGCGACGGTCTTCTTCCGTGGGCTCTTCGCACATGCGGCGGATGTCGCGATACATCGCAAAGCCCAGGGCATACGGGTTGATGCCGTTGTAATACGGGCTGTCGAACCCCGGCTGGAACACCACGCTGGTATGGGACGTCAGGAACTCCATCATGAAGCCGTCGGTCACCAGGCCTTCGTCGTACAAGTCGTTCATCAGCGTGTAGTGCCAGAACGTCGCCCAACCCTCGTTCATCACCTGGGTCTGGCGCTGTGGATAGAAATACTGGGCGATCTTGCGCACGATCCGCACGATCTCGCGCTGCCAGGGTTCCAGCAGCGGGGCGTGTTTCTCGATGAAATACAGGATGTTTTCCTGAGGTTCGGCCGGGAAGCGCGCGTTGTCTTTGTCGCTGTACTTGTCTGCGCCTTTGGGGATGGTGCGCCACAGGTCGTTGATCTGTTTCTGCAAGTGCTCCTCGCGATCCTTCTGCCGGCGCCGCTCTTCCTCCGCGGAAATCGGATACGGACGCTTGTAGCGGTCGACGCCGTAGTTCATCAGGGCATGGCAGGAGTCGAGCAGATCCTCCACCGCATCGATGCCGTGGCGCTCTTCGCACTGCATGATGTACTGCTTGGCGAACACCAGGTAATCGATAATCGAACTGGCGTCGGTCCAGGTGCGGAACAGATAGTTGCCCTTGAAGAAGCTGTTGTGGCCGTAGCAGGCATGCGCGACCACCAGCGCCTGCATGCAGATGGTGTTTTCTTCCATCAGGTACGCGATGCACGGGTCCGAGTTGATCACGATCTCATACGCCAGCCCCATCTGCCCGCGACTGTAGGATTTTTCGGTACTGAGAAAGTGCTTGCCGTAGGACCAATGGTGATAGCCCAGCGGCATGCCGACCGACGCATAGGCGTCCATCATCTGTTCGGCGGTGATCACTTCGATCTGGTTGGGATAGGTATCCAGGGCATAGCGGGCCGCGATACGGGCGATTTCACGGTCGTACGTCTGGATCAGCTCGAATGTCCATTCCGAGCCGGTGGAAATGGGTTGGCGCTTCTGCTCTTTGGCGGTCATGTCACTAACCTGCGCTGGAAGAGTTCACGGAAGACCGGATAGATATCCCCGGCCGAGACCAGTTGTTGCTGGGCAAAATTATCGGAAAAGGCTTCGGCGATGCGCTCGTACTCGTACCACAAGGCCTGATGTTCGCGCGGGGTGATCTCCACGTAAGTGTAGTACTGCACGAACGGCATGATCTGGTTGATCAGGATGTCGCGGCAGATCGGCGAGTCGTCGTTCCAGTTGTCGCCGTCGGAAGCCTGGGCGGCGTAGATGTTCCATTCGTTGCTTGGGTAGCGCTCGGCCATGATCTCCTGCATCAGCTTGAGTGCACTGGAAACGATGGTGCCGCCGGTTTCCCGGGAATAGAAAAACTCTTCTTCGTCCACTTCCCGGGCGCTGGTGTGGTGGCGGATGAACACCACGTCGATCTTGTCGTAGTTCCGCTTGAGGAACAGGTACAACAGGATGAAGAAGCGCTTGGCGATGTCCTTGGTCGCCTGGGTCATGGAGCCGGAAACGTCCATCAGGCAGAACATCACGGCCTTCGAGCTGGGGTTCGGCTGCTTGATCAGCAGGTTGTACTTGAGGTCGAAGGTATCGAGGAACGGCACCCGATGGATGCGCGCACTGAGTTTCTCGATTTCCGCCTCGAGATCCTGAATATCCCCGAAGTTATCCGGTTCTTCGCGTTTCAGTCGCGCCAGCTCTTCTTTGACTTCGCGCAGTTTGGCGCGGCTGCTGCCCGACAACGCAATGCGCCGTGCATGAGCCGAACGCAGGGTACGGATGATGTTGATCCGCGACGGGTTGCCCTCGTTGCTGATCCCCGCACGTACGGTCTTGAAGGTGTCGGTGCCGGTCAGGTTGCGCTTGACCAGGTTGGGCAGTTCGAGGTCCTCGAACATGAATTCGAGGAATTCTTCCTGGGTGATCTGGAAGACGAACTCGTCCATGCCTTCGCCGGAGTTGCCGGCCTTGCCTGGCCCACGGCCACCTCCGCCTCCCGGCGGACGGGCAATATGTTCGCCGGCGGTGAACTCCTTGTTGCCGGGATGGACCACGGTCTGCTTGCCGCCGCGACCATGGTGAAGCACCGGCTCGTCGATATCGCGACCGGGAATGCTGATCTGCTCACCGTGTTCCATATCGGTAATGGAACGCCGGCTGACCGCCTCTTCGACAGCCTTCTTGATGTGGTCACGGTAACGCCGCAGGAAGCGCTGACGGTTCACCGTGCTCTTGTTCTTGCCATTGAGACGTCGGTCGATCACATAGCTCATAGGAGGCCCTCCGGGCAGCTTCAAGTAGTGAGCTGCGAGCCGCAAGTGCAGGCATATGCCCTGGCATCAGGCTCATGCGCTTTTTTACTTGCAGCTCGAAGCTTGTAGCTTGCAGCTGCTTTACTGCGATTTCCGGACCCGCAGATACCACTCGGAGAGCAGTCGTACCTGTTTGTCGGTGTAGCCGCGTTCGACCATTCGTGTAACGAAGTCGTTGTGTTTCTGTTGATCCTCTTTGCTGGCCTTGGCGTTGAAGCTGATGACTGGCAGCAGGTCCTCGGTGTTCGAGAACATTTTCTTCTCGATGACCACCCGCAGTTTTTCGTAGCTGAGCCAGGTCGGGTTCTTGCCGTTGTTGTTGGCCCGGGCGCGCAACACGAAGTTGACGATTTCGTTGCGGAAATCCTTCGGATTGCTGATGCCGGCCGGTTTCTCGATTTTTTCCAGCTCCTCGTTGAGGGCGACGCGGTTGAGGATCTCGCCGGTTTCCGGATCTCGGTACTCCTGATCCTGAATCCAGAAGTCCGCATACAGCACGTAGCGGTCGAAGATGTTCTGGCCGTATTCGCTGTAAGACTCGAGGTAGGCGGTTTGGATCTCCTTGCCGATGAATTCGATATAACGCGGCGCCAGGTATTCTTTCAGGTAGCGCAGGTAGCGCTCGCGGGTTTCGGCCTGGAACTGTTCCTGTTCGATCTGCTGTTCCAGCACATAGAGCAGGTGTACCGGGTTGGCGGCGATTTCGTGCGGATCGAAGTTGAAGACCTTGGACAGAATCTTGAACGCGAACCGGGTCGACAGACCATTCATGCCTTCGTCGACGCCCGCCGCATCGCGGTATTCCTGAATCGACTTGGCCTTCGGATCGGTGTCCTTGAGGTTTTCGCCGTCATACACGCGCATCTTCGAATAGATGTTGGAGTTTTCCGGCTCCTTCAGGCGTGAGAGCACGGTGAACTGCGCCAGCATCTTCAGGGTGTCCGGCGCGCAATGGGCCTTGGACAAGGAGCTGTTGAACAACAGCTTGTCGTAGATCTTCACTTCGTCACTGACCCGCAGGCAGTACGGCACCTTGACGATGTAGATCCGGTCGATGAAGGCTTCGTTGTTCTTGTTGTTGCGGAAGGTGTGCCACTCCGATTCGTTGGAGTGAGCCAGCAAAATCCCGGTGAAAGGAATCGCGCCCAGGCCTTCGGTACTGTTGTAGTTGCCTTCCTGAGTGGCGGTCAGTAACGGGTGCAGCACCTTGATCGGTGCCTTGAACATCTCGACGAATTCCATCAGGCCCTGGTTGGCCCGGCACAGCGCACCTGAGTAGCTGTAGGCGTCGGCGTCGTTCTGCGGGAATTCTTCGAGTTTGCGGATATCGACCTTGCCCACCAGCGCGGAGATGTCCTGGTTGTTTTCGTCACCCGGCTCGGTCTTGGCCACGGCGATCTGGTTGAGGATCGATGGGTACAGCTTGACCACGCGGAACTGGCTGATGTCGCCGCCGAATTCGGCCAGGCGCTTGGTGGCCCATGGCGACATGATGGTGTTCAGGTAGCGCCGTGGAATGCCGAAGTCTTCCTCGAGGATCGCGCCATCTTCGGTGGCGTTGAACAGACCCAAAGGCGATTCGAATACCGGCGAGCCCTTGATCGCGTAGAAGGGCACTTTTTCCATCAGTTGTTTCAGCTTCTCGGCCAAAGACGATTTACCGCCGCCGACAGGGCCGAGCAGATAGAGGATCTGTTTCTTCTCTTCCAGGCCCTGGGCGGCATGGCGGAAATACGACACGATCTGGTCGATGCATTCTTCCATCCCGTGGAAGTCTTCAAAGGCCGGATAGCGACGGATTACCTTGTTGGAAAAAATTCGCGACAGTCTCGAGTTGGTCGAGGTGTCGAGCAGCTCCGGTTCGCCGATGGCCAGCAATAGACGCTCGGCGGCAGAAACGTAGGCGCTACGGTCGTTCTTGCACAGCTCCAGGTACTCTTGCAGCGAGAGTTCTTCCTGGCGTGTGGACTCGAAGCGTTGTTGGAAGTGGCTAAAGATACTCATGACGTCACCTCGCTCGATACGTGGAGCCGACGCCGGATCACTCAGTCGATGCTGGCAAGCAGCCGCTGTGGCAGCTGATTGTTTACCCCCCAGAACACTTTCGCGGTCGACAACCTTGAAAGTCACTCCCGATGACCCGTGCGCCGGTGTACCGGCTCTCCCCTGTTTTGGATGGCCTGGGCTTAAGGATAGTTGGGAATTCGGGAGGTAAAGGCGAGATACGTAATTAGTTGTGGCAAGACCGTTCGTCTGCCGCCGCGGGCCCACGGGAGCCGGGGCCTGCGCGTTACAAAAAAATTATTCGGAGCTGCCTTGCGCGGTTTCCGAAGGAAAAGTCGTACGCCACAGTTCGAAGCCGCCGTCCATGCTGTAGACGTCGGAGAAGCCCTGGCTCACGAGGTAGGCCGCGGCACCCTGGCTCGAGTTGCCGTGGTAGCAGACCACGACGGTCGGAGCATCGAGGTCGGCGCCCTGGATGAAAGCATGCAGGGAATGATTATCCAGATGTTTCGAGCCGCTGATGTGCAGGGCGGCGAAGGTCGCCGGGTCGCGGACGTCGACCACGACTGCACCTTGCTCGCGCAGGGCCTGGGCCTGCTCCGGGGGAATACGTTTGAATTCGCTCATGGCGGGTTCCTGTTGCTCGGCTGAAAGCGCAGTCTAACGCGGGACGCTGACTGGCGAAGTTTCGGGGATAAGTGGTGCGACGGTTGGGGCAAGGCCACCATGCTCATCGCATTTGCATGACAGGCGTTCGCCGCTGTCGACGTTCATCAGGGTCAGACTGCCGCCCCAGACACAACCGGTGTCCAGTGCGCAGATGCCTGGCTCATGGACATTGCCTTCCAGCGCCGCCCAGTGACCGAAGATGATCCGCAGACCTTTGGTCTTCCGATCCTTGTGCTGGAACCAGGGCTTATATCCCGGTGGCGCGGTGTCGAGGCCTTCCTTGCTCTTGAGGTCAAGCTTGCCTTCGGCGGTGCAGAAGCGCATGCGCGTGAAATAGTTGGTGATGACTCGCAGGCGGGTGACGCCTTTGAGATCGTTGTCCCACTTCGCCGGTTCGTTGCCGTACATGCCGTCGAGGTAGGCGGGAAACAGATTGTCGTCGCGCAGGGCGGTTTCGACCTCGGCGGCGCACTTCAGAGCGCGCCGCAGCGACCATTGCGGCGGGATGCCGGCGTGGGCCATGGCGACATCACGCACTTCGTCGTAGTGCATCAGCTTTTGCTGACGCAACCACTCCATCAGCACCGGGCCGTCGGGGGCTTCGATAATCTCGCGCAGGGTGTCGGACTTTTTCAGGCGCTCGATCTTTTTAGCGGCCGCCAGCAGGTGCAGGTCGTGATTGCCCAGCACGCAAACCAGCGATTCGCGCATGCCATATAGAAAACGCAGGGTTTCCAGCGATTGCGGGCCACGGTTGACCAGGTCGCCGACCAGCCACAGCCGATCGATCGACGGATCGAACGCAACCTGCTTGAGCAGGCATTTCAGCGGTTCGAGGCAGCCTTGCAAGTCCCCCACGGCATACGTCGCCATCAGTGAAGGGCTCCGGGGACGGCGAGGCGGAAGGGCTTGATGATTGCGTCGAAATGTTTGCCGTCGCTGGCAACCATTTCGTAAGTGCCTTGCATGGTGCCGACCTTGGTGGTCATGACCGTGCCGCTGCTGTACGTGTGGCTTTTGCCTGAATCGATCAGTGGTTGCTGGCCGACGACACCGGCGCCGCGGACTTCTTCGACATGGCCGTCGCCGTCAGTGATCACCCAGTGACGCGACATCAGGCGTGCGGGCTGCTCGCCATTATTCTGCACGGTGATGGTGTAGGCGAAGGCGAAGCGGTCGTGCTCGGGTTGCGATTGGTCTGCCAGATAGTGGGTAACGACGCTGACATCGACCTGATAACGAGGATCGGACATGCAAAAGGGCCTTAAACGAAGCGGAACGCGAGGGGTAGCTGATGGGGAATCAGTCTAGGCAAGTATCGGGCAGTAAACCAGAGTGGCGTCCTGCCCGATAGCGTTCACGGCTGTCAGTCGGCGGCGGGGGTTGCCGGGATCTGTACCGCGAGCTGGTCGGCCAGACGTACGAATGCCGCCAGATCCAGTTGCTCGGGACGCAGACTGCCATCAACGCCGGCGGCTTCGATTTCAGCGTTGCTGAGCAGTTGTTTGAGGGTGTTGCGCAGGGTTTTGCGGCGCTGGTTGAAAGCTTCGCGAACCACGCGTTCGAGCAGGCGATGATCCTTGGCCGGGTGCGGCAGAACCGCGTGCGGCACCAGGCGAACGATGGCCGAGTCGACTTTCGGTGGCGGGTTGAATGCGCCTGGCCCCACGTTGAACAGATGCTCTACGCGGCAATGGTACTGAACCATGATCGACAACCGACCCCAGTCACCACCACCCGGACCTGCGGCCAGACGTTCGACCACTTCCTTCTGCAGCATGAAGTGCATATCGCGAATGATGCCGGCGTTGTTCAGCAGGTGGAAAATCAGCGGCGTGGAGATGTTGTACGGCAGGTTGCCGACCACGCGCAGGCTGTTCGGCGCAGCATTCAGGCTGTTGAAGTCGAACTTCAGCGCATCGCCCTGATGCAGGTTGAAATTGCTCTTGCCGGCGAACTGCTGGTTGAGGATCGGGATCAGGTCCTTGTCCAGCTCCACTACGTCCAGCTGTGCGCCGGAGTTGAGGATGCCGGCAGTCAATGCGCCCTGGCCCGGGCCGATCTCCAGCATGCGGTCGCCGGCCTTGGCACTGATGGAGCGCAGGATGCGGTCGATGACGCCGGCATCATGCAGGAAGTTCTGGCCAAAGCGTTTGCGCGCCTTGTGTTGGTATTGCTCGGTCATAAACGGGTCTCGGCCATCTGGTAGGCGGTTTCCAGGGCGACTTGCAGGCTGCCGGTGTCGATCCTGCCGCTGCCGGCCAGATCCAGGGCGGTGCCATGGTCGACCGACGTGCGGATGATCGGCAGGCCCAGGGTCACGTTGACCGCAGCGCCGAAGCCTTTGTACTTCAGCACGGGCAGGCCCTGGTCGTGGTACATCGCCAGCACCGCGTCGCAGTGCTCCAGATATTTGGGGGTAAACAGAGTGTCGGCAGGCAGCGGGCCACGAAGGTCCATGCCCTCGCCGCGCAGGCGCTCCAATGTGGGTTCGATGATGTCGATTTCTTCATGGCCCAGGTGTCCGCCTTCACCGGCGTGCGGATTGAGCCCGCAGACCAGGATGCGCGGTTGGGCGATGCCGAATTTTTGTTGCAGGTCGGCGTGCAGAATCCGCGTGACCCGTTCCAGCCGCTCCGGCGTGATCGCATCGGCGATGGCGCGCAAGGGCAGGTGAGTGGTGACCAGCGCCACGCGCAAACCGCGGGTGGCGAGCATCATCACCACTTGGGCGGTGTGGGTCAGGTCGGCGAGAAATTCGGTGTGACCGGAAAACGCGATACCCGATTCGTTGATCACGCCCTTGTGAACCGGGGCGGTGATCATCCCGGCGAAATCACCGTTCAGGCAGCCATTGCCGGCGCGGGTCAGGGTTTCGAGGACGAATGCGGCGTTGGCCTTGTCCAGTTGCCCGGCGACCACCGGGGCGCTGAGTGGGGTGTCCCAGACATACAGGCTGTTGGCGGGCGCCGGAGCGTCCGGCCAGTGGTCAGGCGCAACGTCCAGCAAACTGACGGCCAACCCCAGCTGCGCGGCCCGCTCTTGGAGCAGGTCGCGGCTGGTGATGGCAATCAGGGGATGTGGCTGGGCTTGCGAGGCGAGCAGCAGGCACAGGTCGGGACCGATGCCGGCCGGTTCGCCGGGTGTCAGCGCGAAACGCTTGGGTTTCACTGCGCTGCCTGGTCTGCACCAGGGAGTTTGATCTCTACGTACGCTTCGTCACGGATCTGACGCAGCCAGGTTTGCAGCTCTTCGTCGTATTTGCGGTTACGCAGTACGGTCATCGCTTGCTGCTCACGTGCCTGTTCGGTGCTGTCGGTGGCGCGACGGCCAAGGACTTCCAGAACGTGCCAGCCGTACTGGGTCTGGAACGGCTTGGACAGCTGACCCTGCTGGGACTTGGCCATCACGGCGCGGAATTCCGGTACCAGTGCGTTCGGGTCGATCCAGTTCAGGTCGCCGCCGTTGAGGGCAGAACCCGGGTCTTCCGAGTACTTCTTGGCCAGTTCGGCAAAATCTTCACCGGCTTCGATGCGGTTATAGAGCGACTGAGCCAGTTCCTTGGTCTTGGCTTCGTCGCGAACCGGACTTGGCTTGACCAGAATATGGCGCACATGCACTTCGTCGCGCATCTGGCTTTCGCCACCACGTTTTTCCAGCAGCTTCAGGATGATGAAACCACCTGGGGTGCGTGCCGGTTGAGTGATGTCGCCGATTGCCATGCGGCTCAACTCACGGTCGAACGGCGGTGGCAGTTGAGCGGCTTTACGCCAGCCCATATCGCCGCCTTCCAGAGCGTTGTCACTGGCGGAGTTGGCCACGGCCATCTGGCCGAAGTCAGCGCCTTGCTTGAGCTGCTGGTAAACGTCCATCGCCTTGCGTGCAGCACTCTGAATCGCTTCGGAGTTGGCGCTTTCCGGGGTCGGGATCAGGATGTTGGCCAGGTGCAGCTCTTCTGACAGTTGCATCTTGCCCAGGTCGGAGGCGAGGAAGTTCTTCACTTCCTGTTCCGATACCTGAATGCGCTCGGCCACGCGGCGCTGACGCACACGGCTGATGATCATTTCACGACGGATCTGCTCGCGAGCGTCGTTGTAAGACAGACCATCGCGAGACAGGGCGATGCGGAACTGCTCCGGGGTCATGTTGTTGCGCTGGGCAATGGTGCCAACCGCCTGGTTCAGCTCTTCATCGGTGATGCGGATGCCGGAACGTTCGCCGATCTGCAGTTGCAGATTTTCAACGATCAGGCGCTCGAGCACCTGTTGATCCAGCACGCCCGGAGGCGGCAGACCGCCGCCACGCTTGGCGATGGTTTGCTGAACTTCGTGGACGCGTTGATCCAGCTGGCTCTGCATGACCACGTCGTTGTCGACGATGGCCACAACCTTATCGATGGACTGCACCGCGGCGTTGGCCGCGGTACCCAGGAACAGCGCGCCCAGCATCAGCGGGCGCAGACAATCAGAAAGCTTGGTCTTCACGTTGACGATAACCTTGGATGCCTTTGTCGAGGAAGCTCTCTACCTTGGCGCCGGTGAGGCCGCCGAGTCCCTTCAGAACAATTTGGAGGAAGACGCCGTGGTCGCCTTTTTCGTTTTCCGGGGC
This sequence comes from Pseudomonas sp. B34(2017), assembly GCF_002112915.1. Taxonomy (NCBI): domain Bacteria; kingdom Pseudomonadati; phylum Pseudomonadota; class Gammaproteobacteria; order Pseudomonadales; family Pseudomonadaceae; genus Pseudomonas; species Pseudomonas sp. B34(2017). The sequence goes on from NZ_NEJA01000003.1 coordinate 759,426, forward strand.
GTTCTGACTGAATTCGTCATAGCTGACCCAGTAACGGTTGATCAGGCGCAGTTTCCAGCAGCAGTTGTCATATTCGAAACCACCGAAGGCTTCCAGCGTGCGATTGCGGTTGTAGTCGTACTGCCAGCGGCTGATCGCGCTCCACTGCGGAACGATCGGCCAGATGACCGAGAAGTCATGCTGCTGGATCTTGTAGTAGTCCTTCACGTAGCCAGGCTGGCCTGGGGTGCCGTAGTCACCGCCACCCACCGACCATTTACCGGTGTTCTGGTCGTAACGGACCTGGTCGTTGCGATAGCGATAGCCGACGTTGACCACCTTGTTCGGGTTGTCTTCAGGCTGGTAGTGGAACATCGCGCTACCCGAACGCGGGCTGCGGCTGTCCGGATCCCAGTTGTAGTCGGCCGTGGTGCGCCAGTCGCGGTTCCAGCGGTATTCGTATTCCAGCGCGTAAGGCGAAACATTGGCCTTGGCGTCGTCGCGGTCGTTGAACGCGATGCCTGGCAGTTGGACTTCGCGATCCTTGAAGTACAGAGCCTGGCCGACGCTGATGCGTTGACGCTCGAACCCGTCGTCTTCGATCCAGCGGCTGGTCACGCCCAGCGACAGCTTGTTCTCGTCGCCAACACGGTCGGAACCGGAGAAACGGTTGTCACGGAACAGCGACGCATAGTTGAAGGTGTATTCGCTGGTGTCGAATACCGGAATGTCTTCCTGATCCACCTTCGGCACATAGAGATAGAACATGCGCGGCTCAAGCGTCTGGCGGTAGTTCTTGCCAAAGAAGGACGTGTTGCGGTCAAAGTACAGACCACCGTCAACGCTGGCGATCGGCACGCCGCGACTCTGGTTGCTGTCGAAGGTGCCGTTGAGTTTGTTCTGCTCTGCTGTCTGGGCGGCAATTTGCGATTTGCCGGTGCCGTCCAGATCCAGTTGATACTGGGTGTACTGATATTTGAGCGACGGAGTCAGGTAGCCATAGGTCGTGCTCATCGGCAGGCTGACACCTGGTTTCAGGTTCAGACGGTCACCATTGGCGCGAGCGAGCCCGAATACGTTGTTATCGAGGCGTGGCTCGACAGTGCCGTCTTCGTTGGTAAAGTTGCCGTTTTTCAGATCACGGTCAAAACGAACGATCTCGGTCTCGTAGTCGAAATTCAGGCCTTCCGGATGATAGGGCAGCTGACCATTGAAGGTGATCTGCGGCAGACGGTCATATGGCGTGATGTTCGATACGGTCGCCAGCTGGTACGCCTGGGCATTCAAACGGGCGATGTAACTGTCGCCACGATAGGTGACCGAGCCCTGCTGATTCACGTAGTCGTCGCTCTTCACACCAATCTGATCGGTCTGCAAATCCTGGAAGTAGTACGGATCGCTGATCTTGGTGTAATCCACCTGGGTGAGCACGCGGGAGTCGAGACCACCCTTGTGTTGCCAGTTGTACATGTAGCGGGTCTTGTCGTAGTCGGTCTGGCCCTTGCGCTCGTCGTCCTCGTCGTTGAGGTACGCCGCACCGAACTGACCTTCGCTGGACTTGGTGAGGTAGCGGAATTCGCCTTCCATCAACAGGCCGCGTTTAGCCATGTAACGTGGATACAACGTGGCATCGTAGTTCGGTGCCAGGTTGAAGTAGTACGGGGTGACCAGCATGAAGCCGGTGTCGCTGCCGGTGCCGATGGTCGGCGGCAGGAAACCCGACTGACGACGATCGTCGATCGGGAAGTAGATGTACGGGGTGTACAGGACCGGAATGTCCTTGACCCGCAGCGTCACGTTGGTCGCGGTACCGAAACCGGTGGCAGGGTTCAGGGTGATGTTGTTGCCCTTGAGCTGCCAGGCGTTGCTGTTCGGTTCGCACGTGGTGTACGTGCCGTCCTTCAGACGAATGATCGCGTTTTCGGCACGCTTGGCGTACAGCGCGTTACCGCGGATGCGCGATTTGTGCATCACGTATTCGGCGTTGTCGACCTTGGCTTCACCAGTGTCGAGCTGCACATCGGCGTGGTCGCCGACGATCAGCGCGCCGTTGTCGCGAATGCGCACGTTGCCCGCCAGTTCGCCACGGCTTTCGGCCTGATACAGGTTGGCCTCATCGGCTTCGACCTGCATGCTGCCCTGACGCATGACCACGTCACCGGCCAGACTCGCGACCTGCGAATCCTGCTGATAACGCGATGCCTTGGCGCCGATGAAGGTCGGGGCGTCACTTTTATTCGTCTTGTCATTCATGCCAGGACGAATCGGTTCGATATAGGAACCAGAGCAGTAAGGACCGGTCTCGGCCAGTTGGGCGGCGGTGAGCTTCTCGCGCGGAACCCAGTCGAGGTGACTGTAGTCTTCGCTACGGGATTTCAGGCCGCGGCCCTTGGACTCGGTAACCAGTACCGGCTTGGGCCCGGACTCCGCGGTGGAGCCGTTCTGGGCCGGAGCTTCGCCAGCGGCGCTGACGGCACTGCCGTCGTGCACGGGACGCGGCGGCAAGGCAGCGGCCGGCGTCTTCGGCGAGCAGGCCCAGCCACCCGTTGCCGACACGGCGCAGTCATACTGCTCGGCGGCAACAACGAATGAACTGGCCAGAGGTTGCATAGCCAGCAGACTGCCGGTTACCAACAACGGAAATTTTTTACGAAACGCGGGGGATTTCAATGCCATCTTATTAGTCCGGGCTTCCTGCGTGCCATCTGCCCGCGGTGTGGGCCGCACGCCTCTCGATGGTCTGAAAAAGATGCTGGATAATAAAGCATGACCCGCTTGACGGCTAGCGCCGTCGGAGACCCTTGCAATGCCTGATCAAGATGTACGCTTGCAACACCTGAAAGTTTGGCTCGATGAACAGTTGGCAACCCTTTTTGCAGATCAGGGCTGGGGAGCCGTACCCCCGGCCACGTTGACCGCGGCCAGCAGCGACGCGAGTTTCCGCCGGTATTTCCGTTGGGAAGGCGCGGGTCGCAGCTTCGTCGTGATGGACGCGCCGCCGCCTCAGGAAAACTGCAAACCGTTCGTGGATATCGCCTTTTTGCTGGCGAAATCCGGTATCAACGTGCCGAAAATTTATGCCGAAGACCTCGAACGTGGCTTTCTTTTGCTCAATGACCTGGGCAACCAGACCTATCTGGACGTGATCGACAGCGAAAATGCCGACGCGTTGTTCAGCGATGCCCTGCAAGCGCTGCTGGCTTTTCAGCAGCTGCCGATGGTGGCGCCGCTGCCGAGCTATGACGTCGCGTTGTTGCGCCGCGAGCTGGAACTGTTTCCCGAGTGGTACGTGAAACGCGAGTTGGGCGTCGAGTTCGATGCAACCCAACAGCAGCAGTGGCAAAAGGTCAGCGAGCTGCTGATCGACAGCGCCCTCGCCCAGCCGAAAGTGCTGGTGCACCGCGACTACATGCCGCGCAACCTGATGCTCAGCGAGCCTAATCCCGGCGTGCTGGATTTCCAGGACGCCGTGTACGGCCCGGTGACCTACGACGTGACCTGCCTGTTCAAGGACGCATTCCTCAGCTGGCCTGAAGAACGTGTGCGCGGCTGGCTGGAAAGCTACTGGCAGCAGGCGTCAGCACTGGACATCCCGGTGCAGCCGGACTTCGAAGAGTTTCTGCGCGCCAGCGATCTGATGGGCGTGCAGCGTCATCTGAAAGTCATCGGCATCTTCGCCCGCATCTGCCATCGCGACGGCAAGCCGCGTTACCTCGGTGATGTGCCGCGTTTCTTCTCTTATATAGAAGCGGTCATCGCCCGCCGTCCCGAGTTGGCGGATCTGCAGGCACTGCTCGCCAGCCTGCGTGGTGGAGTGACGGCATGAAGGCAATGATTCTGGCGGCCGGCAAAGGCGAGCGCATGCGCCCGCTGACCCTGACCACCCCGAAGCCGCTGGTGCGTGCCGGCGGCGTGCCGCTGATTGAATATCACCTGCGTGCCCTGGCCGCGGCCGGTTTCAATGAGATCGTGATCAACCATGCCTGGCTCGGCCGGCAGATTGAAGATCACTTGGGCGATGGCTCGCAGTTCGGCGTGTCGATCCAGTACTCGCCGGAGGGCGAGCCACTGGAAACCGGCGGCGGCATTTTCCGCGCCTTGCCGCTGTTGGGCGACGACGCGTTTCTGGTGGTCAACGGCGATATCTGGACCGATTACGACTTCAGCGTGCTGCATCAGCCGATCACCGGGCTGGCGCATCTGGTGCTGGCGGACAACCCGGCCCATCACCCGACAGGCGACTTCACCCTGACCGACGGCCAGGTGCGTGATGGCCAGGCCGAGGCGGCAACCCTGACCTACAGCGGCATCGCCGTATTGCACCCGCAGTTGTTTGACGGCTGCTGCGACGGTGCCTTCAAACTGGCGCCGCTGCTGCGTAAAGCCATGGCGGACGGGCAGGTGACCGGCGAGCGACTGAAAGGTCGCTGGGTCGATGTCGGCACGCACGAGCGTCTGGCCGAAGCCGAAGCCTTGATAGAAGCGAGTCGCTGATATGTTGTGGCCAGGGACTCTGATTGGAGCCGGAGCGGGTTTTGCTATCGCCAGCATTCCGGGGGCCATGCTTGGGGCTTTGTTGGGGCAGGCGCTGGATCGGCGCCTGCATTTGCAGAGCTGGGGGCATTTGCGGGAAAAACTCGGCGGCCGGCCGATGCTGCGCAACGACGAACTGTTATTCGTGTTGCTCGGGCGTCTGGCCAAGAGCGACGGGCGGGTCACGGACGGTCACATCCAGCAGGCGCGGCATGAGATGCGCGCGCTGGAAATGAGCGAGCCGGCGCAGCGCCGGGCGATTGCCGCGTTCAATCGCGGCAAGTCCGGCAACGACAATCTGCGCGGTTATCTGCGTCGATTGAGCACTCAACCCCATGCCGCTGAAGGTGTATTGCGCGCCTGCTGGCGAATGGTCTTCGCCGATGGTCGGGCCGGCGTCAGCGAGCGGGAATTGCTGGCGCAGTGGGGCAAGTGGCTGGGCTGGACGACCCACCAGATCCAGGCGCTGGCGGCGGACTACGAGCCACACAAGCGTCCGATCGTCAGCGCGGCGGTGAGTTATCAGGAGGCGATGCGCCTGCTCGGCGTCTCAGCCACCAGCGAACCGGCGCAGATCAAGCGTGCCTATCGGCGTCTGCTCAGCCGGCATCACCCGGACAAGGTGGCCGGTACGGGCGCTACGCCGGCGCAGGTGCGCGAGGCCACCGAGAGGACCCGTGAATTGCACAATGCCTACACGTTGATTCGCGAACGGCGGGATTTTCGCTAGGCATAAAAAAATCGCAGCGTTGGGCTGCGATTTTTTTATGCGCTTTGTCAGTCCGGGCTCTGCGGATTCAACCAGCCACGCACCCGGCGGAACAACTGCTCCTGCTCGGCCTTGTTGTCCGGCAAAGCCTTGAGTGCGACCTGACTGAACGCGGAGGTCTTCAGTCGCTTGCTCGCCTGCATGCGCTCCAGTGCCGCGTTGCGGTCCAGCGCTTTATCCATGTAGAAAATGTCCGCGGTCGGCAGCTTCAGGGTCGGCGTCAGTTCCACCAGTTGCGGTTGGGCCTTGGCCGGGGTCTGCGCGGCTACCAGGACCAGCTTCTCGACCTGCGAGTTTTGTCGCTCGCTCATGTAGCGCGCCGCCCAGTAAGCACCGGTGCCATGGCCGAGGACGACGATGCTGCGCGCGCTCTGTTGTTCGGCGTAGGCCAGCGCGGCGTCGATGCGGGCGAAAATTCGCTCGGCGTCGGCCTTGAACTGTTCCTCGGAGGTTTCGGCAACGACCTTATCGGCCACATCGGCTTCGCCGCCGGCGGCTTGTTCGATCGGCTCGGCGGTGGTCGAATCCTTGCTGCCCGGGTCGGCGGTTTTCGCTGCGGCGGGCGCTTCGGCCACGCGCGGTGCGATGGCATCGCTTTGCAGATCGGGCAGGGTGATACTCAAGCTGCTCCACTCGACGTCCGGCAACTTGCGGCGCAACGGGCCGATCGCCTGGGGCCAGTCGGCGGTTTCGCCGGCGCCGGGAATGAGGATCACCGCGCCTTTGGGTTCGGCGGTGTTGGCCGGTTTCCACAGGGCGAGGAAGGTGTCGCTGCCCGCTTGCAGTTGCTGTTGTTCCTGGGCTGGAACCTTGCGTTCGAGTGCCGCGGCTTCTTCCTGACTACGCTCAAGCAGTGGCTGGCGTTCGACCGGTTTTTCCTCGGCGGCTTTTTCTGCGGCGGGGGCGGGTGCCGGATCTGCGGCTTCGACGGAAAACGCACAAGGCAGGATCAGCGACAGGCACAATGCTGGCATTGCCAGGCGATAGACAGGGGGCATCGGTTATTCCAGGCCAGAAGTTATCCCGGCAGCCTAATGGGTTGGTCAGAATTTGTCAGTGTATGAGACTTCAATGATGCGTTTTTGCTGCCTGTGGGTTATCGGCTGTCTGGCGTTTCCCTTGATGGGCTGGGCGGCGCCTGCGCCACCGAGTCACCTTGCGCGGTTGTCGGCGAGCGAGCAACAGTGGCTCGCGCAGCACAATGAATTGCGCGTGGGTCTGGTATTGCAGGCGCCGTACGCACAATACGACCGGCGCTTGCAGCGGCTGTCGGGGGCCAATGTCGAAGTGATGAAAGCGTTGGCGAGGGCGCTGAATGTCGAGCTGAGCTGGCGCAACTTTCAGGATCTGGCACAACTCGAGGCCGCTGCCCGGGACGGCGAAATCGACATCGCCCCAGGCCTGACCCAGACTCCGGGCGGCCTGCGTCTTTGGCAGTTTTCCGACCCGTACATGCGCGTGCCGCAACTGGTGGTCAGCGACCAGAAAAGCAGCGCGACCGTGGAACTGGAAAAACTCGACAGCCAGACCCGCGTCGCCGTGCGCATGCCCGGCGTCACCGCCGATTACCTGCGCAGCAACTATCCCCACCTGAATCTGCAAGGCGTGCCGATGGAGCGTCAGGCGCTGCAACTGTTGCTGAGTCAGCAGGCGTCCTACGCGGTGGTCGATGAGGCGCAGCTCGGTCGGCTGTCGGTGGAACCGGAGTTTGCCGGGCTGGTGGTGGTCGGCGACATCGGTCTGCCGCAACTGCTGCGCATCGGCACCCGTCGTGACTGGCCGGAACTGGCCGGGATCGTCGAGAGTGCCTTGCGCGCAATTCCGGCCAAGGATCTGGAGCGCCTGCATGCCCAATGGCTGCAACCCAAATATCCGCGACTCTCCGAATCGCCGGGCTTCTGGCAGAACCTGAGCCTGTTGTTCGCGGTGCTGCTGCTCAGCTGCGTGGCCATCGTCTTCTGGCAGCGCCGCCAGCAGCGCAGTCTTGAACAGCGCCTGCTCGACGCCCGTGAAGACATCGCCCTGCGCGCCGCCAGCGAAGAAGCTCTGCGTCTGACTCAGTTTTCAATTGATCAGAGCACCGTCGGCATTCTCTGGGTCAACTGGGATAGTCATGTGCGCTACGCCAATCGCGCGGCAGAAAACATGCTCGGTTATCCACAGGGCGCCATCATCGACCGGCCGTTGATCGACTTCGAACCGGGCCTGCACATGGATCGCTGGCTCAATCTGTGGAAACGCGCCCGGGCCAGCGAAGAAGGGCCGCTGAGTTTTGAAACCAACTGCGTGCGGGCCGATGGCAGTGTGCTGCCGGCAGACGTGTCGCTGAGCTTCCTGCGTTTTCGCGATGGCGAGTACCTGGTGGTTTATCTCACCGATGTCACCGAGCGCCGTCGTGCCCTGGCTGCGTTGCAGGAAAGCGAGGCGCGGCTGCAAGGCATCGCGGCCAATGTGCCGGGGCTGGTATTCCGCCTTGAGCGCGCACCGGTGACCGGGCAGATCGACTTTGCCTACATCAGCGAGGGCAGCGAAAGTCTGGTCGGCTACGCGCCGGCCGCCATCGCCCATCGCGACATGGGCCTGCGCAGTCTGGTGCATCCGGATGACCGGGCCGCTTATCACCAGACTCAGGACCAGGCGCTGGACACCGACAGCGACTGGTCGTGGCAGGGCCGGATTCTCACGCGCCAGGGCGAGCAGCGCTGGGCTGAGATCAAGGCCATCACCCGTCAACTGGAGGGCGGTGCCTATGTCTGGGACGGCATTGTCTGGGACATCACCGAAAGTAAACGCATCGAACTGGAGCTGGCGGCCTCCCGCGAACAACTGCGCGAACTGTCGGCGCACCTGGAAAGCGTGCGGGAAGAGGAAAAGGCGCGCATCGCCCGGGAGGTTCACGATGAACTGGGGCAGATGCTGACGGTGCTGAAACTGGAAACGTCGATGTGCGAACTGGCCTACGCGCAACTTGATCCGGGTCTGAACGAGCGCTTGAACAGCATGAAGCGCCTGATTGCCCAGTTGTTCCAGCTGGTGCGGGATGTGGCGACGGCGCTGCGCCCGCCGATCCTCGATGCCGGGATCGCCTCGGCCATCGAGTGGCAGGCGCGGCGCTTCGAGGCGCGCACGCAGATTCCGTGTCTGGTGCAGGTGCCGGACAACCTTGCGCCCCTCAGTGACGCCAAGGCCATCGGCCTGTTCCGCATTCTTCAGGAGGCGCTGACCAACGTCATGCGCCATGCCCAGGCGCATACTGTGGAACTGACGCTGACGCAGGAAGGCAACGAATTGTGTCTGACGGTCAGCGATGATGGCGTAGGATTTGTCGCCGCTGCCGGCAGGCCGACATCCTTTGGACTGGTGGGCATGCGCGAGCGGGTGTTGATCATGGGCGGGCAGCTGTCACTCGACAGCGAGCCGGGCGAGGGCACCACGCTGAGCGTGCGGGTGCCACTGGATGAGGAGAAGTAAGTGATCCGTGTACTGGTAGCCGAAGACCACACCATCGTTCGCGAAGGCATCAAGCAATTGATCGGCCTGGCCAAGGATCTGCAAGTAGTGGGGGAGGCGAGCAACGGCGAGCAATTGCTGGAAACCCTGCGCAATGTGCCCTGCGAAGTGGTATTGCTGGACATCTCGATGCCCGGCGTCAACGGGCTTGAAGCGATTCCGCGGATCCGCGCGCTGAACCATCCGCCGGCGATTCTGGTGCTGTCGATGCACGACGAAGCGCAGATGGCCGCCCGGGCGCTGAAGGTCGGCGCCGCCGGTTATGCCACCAAGGACAGCGATCCGGCACTGCTGCTGACGGCAATTCGCAAGGTCGCGGCGGGCGGGCGCTACATCGACCCGGAGCTGGCCGACCGCATGGTCTTCGAAGTCGGCCTGACCGATGCGCGGCCGCTGCACTCGTTGCTGTCGGAGCGCGAGTTCTCGGTGTTCGAACGCCTGGCGCAAGGCGCTAACGTCAACGACATCGCCCAGCAACTGGCCCTGAGCAGCAAGACCATCAGCACCCACAAGGCGCGGCTGATGCAGAAACTCAACATCACTTCGCTCGCCGAGCTGGTGAAGTACGCGATGGAACACAAGCTGCTCTGAGCGGCATATCCAATAGCGACAGGCGCTTTTGCCGGTTCTGACGGCTTGAGCCCCGACCCATGCGTCGGGTTTGCCAAAACGCGCCATCCTTGTAGGGCAATCCCTACCCCCGGCCTTCCATCCGGCTGAGGCGATTCTCTCCTGCGCCCCGATTTGCGTGACTGCAAGCAGCCACTAGGCTTAATCCCACAGCAGTCATCAATAACAAAGGTGTGGGTATGAGCCAGGTCGAATCAAACGCAGGGGCCAGCGATGTGCTGGTCAGCTTTCGTGGAGTGCAGAAGAGCTACGACGGCGAGAACCTGATCGTCAAAGACCTCAACCTGGACATTCGCAAGGGCGAATTCCTCACCTTGCTCGGGCCGTCCGGCTCGGGCAAGACCACCAGCCTGATGATGCTCGCCGGTTTCGAAACGCCGACCGCCGGTGAGATCCTCCTCGCCGGGCGGGCGATCAACAACGTGCCGCCGCACAAACGCGACATCGGCATGGTGTTCCAGAACTACGCGCTGTTCCCGCACATGACCGTCGCTGAAAACCTGGCGTTTCCGCTGACCGTGCGCGGCCTGAACAAGAGCGACGTCAGCGACAAGGTCAAGAAAGTCCTGAGCATGGTCCAGCTTGATGCGTTCGCATCGCGTTATCCGGCGCAATTGTCCGGCGGTCAGCAACAACGTGTGGCTTTGGCCCGCGCGCTGGTGTTCGAGCCGCAACTGGTGCTGATGGACGAACCCCTCGGCGCCCTCGACAAGCAGCTGCGCGAACACATGCAGATGGAAATCAAACACCTGCACCAGCGCCTCGGCGTGACCGTGGTCTACGTGACCCACGACCAGGGCGAAGCCCTGACCATGTCCGATCGTGTCGCCGTATTCCATCAGGGCGAAATCCAGCAGATCGCCCCGCCGCGCACCCTCTACGAGGAACCGAAAAACACCTTCGTCGCCAACTTCATCGGCGAGAACAACCGCCTCAACGGTCGCCTGCTCAGCCAGAGCGGCGAGCGCTGCGTGGTCGAGCTGGGGCGCGGGGAAAAGGTCGAGGCGCTGGCGGTCAACATCGGCCAGACCGGCGAGCCGGTCACCCTGTCGATCCGTCCGGAGCGCGTCAGCCTCAACGGTTCGAGCGACCAATGCGTCAACCGCTTCTCCGGGCGGGTGGCCGAATTCATCTATCTGGGCGACCACGTCCGGGTGCGCCTGGAAGTCTGCGGCAAGACCGACTTCTTCGTGAAACAACCGATTGCCGAGCTCGATCCAGCGCTCGCGGTCGGCGACGTGGTTCCGCTTGGCTGGCAGGTCGAGCACGTTCGCGCGCTCGATCCACTTCTAGAGGCGCACTGAAACGCCCCGCAATACCAACACCAACCCTGCACGTGGAGAGAACAATAAATGTTGAGATCCCTGAAGTTCACAGCCCTGACCCTGGGCCTGATGGGTGCGGCAAGCGCAATGGCCGCCGGCCCGGATCTGACCGTGGTGTCGTTTGGCGGGGCGAACAAGGCGGCGCAAGTCAAAGCCTTCTACGCACCGTGGGAAGCGGCGGGCAACGGCAAGATCGTCGCTGGTGAGTACAACGGTGAAATGGCCAAGGTCAAAGCCATGGTCGACACCAAGAGCGTGTCCTGGGATCTGGTAGAGGTTGAATCGCCGGAGCTGTCCCGTGGCTGCGACGAAGACATGTTCGAGCAACTCGATCCTGCGCTGTTCGGCAAATCCGAAGACTACGTCAAAGGCGCGATCCAGCCTTGCGGCGTGGGTTTCTTCGTGTGGTCGACCGTATTGGCCTACAACGCCGACAAGCTGAAAACCGCACCGACCAGTTGGGCGGATTTCTGGGACACCAAAAAATTCCCGGGCAAACGTGGCCTGCGCAAAGGCGCCAAGTACACCCTCGAATTCGCACTGATGGCCGACGGCGTAGCGCCGAAAGACGTGTATAAGGAACTGGCCAGCAAGGGCGGTCAGGATCGCGCGTTCAAGAAACTGGATGAGTTGAAACCGAACATCCAGTGGTGGGAAGCCGGCGCCCAGCCGCCGCAATACCTCGCTTCCGGTGACGTGGTCATGAGCTCGGCCTACAACGGTCGTATCGCTGCCGTGCAGAAAGAATCCAATCTGAAAGTGGTGTGGAACGGCGGTATCTACGACTTCGATGCGTGGGCCATCCCGAAAGGCCTGGACGCCAAGCGCGCCGAAGCGGCGAAGAAATTCATCGCGTTCTCGGTGCAGCCGCAACAGCAGAAGACCTACTCGGAAAACATCGCCTACGGCCCGGCCAACTCCCAGGCTGTGCCGTTGCTGGACAAGGCAATCCTGAAAGACATGCCGACCACCCCGGAAAACATCGCCAATCAGGTGCAGATCGACGTCAGCTTCTGGGCTGACAACGGCGAGCAACTGGAGCAGCGCTTCAACTCCTGGGCTGCGAAGTAACCACGTCACACGGGCCGACGGCTACCGGATGATCATTCCCACGTCGAGGCGTCGAACCGTCCGCGTGGGAATGTCGCCCGGGACGCTCCGCGTCCCTGTGACGCAGAGCGTCACTGAATGCGTTCCCACGCAGAGCGTGGGAACGATCAGTACCCAAAGTTCGAGGCGGTATTCGCCGCTTTTGTAACGATCAAAGATTTGCGGAGTACGTCATGGCCATCGCCGTTCCCCTGAACGAGGGCAACAGCCCCACCTTGAAGCAGCGGCTCAAGCACGCCGAGCGGGTCAACCGCTGGAAGGCCCAGGCGCTGATCGCGCCGCTGGTGCTGTTTCTGTTGCTGGTGTTCCTGGTGCCGATCGTGGCGCTGCTCTATAAAAGTGTCGGCAACCCGGAAGTGGTTGGCGGCATGCCGCGCACCGTAACCGCGATTGCTGCGTGGGACGGCCGAGGCCTGCCCGCAGAACCGGTCTACAAAGCCGCCAGCGAAGACCTCGCCGAAGCGCGCAAAAACCAGACTCTGGGCGATCTGTCCAAGCGCCTGAACATGGAGTTGGCCGGCTATCGCAGCCTGCTGACCAAAACCGCCCGCTCGCTGCCATTCGCCAGCGAACCGGCCTCTTATAAAGAAGCGCTGGAGGGCCTCGACGAGCGTTGGGGCGATCCGGCCTACTGGCAAGCGGTTAAGCGCAACACCAGCAGCATCACCCCGTTCTATCTGTTGGCAGCGGTGGATCACCGCATCGACGACCTCGGCGAAATTGCCCCGGCCACCCCGGATCAGGCGATCTACCTCGACATCTTCGCCCGGACCTTCTGGATGGGCCTGATCATCACCGTGATCTGCCTGGTGCTGGCCTATCCGCTGGCCTACCTGCTGGCCAACCTGCCGTCGCGTCAAAGCAACCTGCTGATGATTCTGGTGCTGCTGCCGTTCTGGACTTCGATCCTGGTGCGAGTCGCCGCGTGGATCGTGTTGCTGCAATCCGGCGGATTGATCAACAGCGCGTTGATGGCGATGGGGATAATCGATAAACCGCTGGAGCTGGTGTTCAACCGCACCGGGGTCTACATCTCGATGGTGCACATCCTGCTGCCGTTCATGATCCTGCCGATCTACAGCGTGATGAAAGGCATCTCGCCGACCTACATGCGTGCCGCGATTTCCCTCGGCTGCCATCCGTTCGCCAGTTTCTGGCGGGTGTACTTCCCGCAGACCTACGCCGGCGTCGGCGCCGGTTGCCTGTTGGTGTTCATCCTCGCCATCGGCTACTACATCACCCCGGCGCTGCTGGGCAGCCCGAACGATCAGATGGTCAGCTACTTCGTCGCGTTCTACACCAACACCAGCATCAACTGGGGCATGGCCACTGCGCTCGGCGGGCTGTTACTGCTGGCGACCGTGGTGCTTTATCTGATCTACAGCTGGCTGGTGGGCGCTAGTCGCCTGCGCCTGAGCTAAGGGGAATTTGAAATGCTGAGTCCTTATATGTCGCCTGTCGAGCGGGTGTGGTTCTACAGCTTGCGGATCCTCTGCGGCTTGATCCTGTTGTTCCTGATCCTGCCGGTGCTGGTGATCGTGCCGCTGTCGTTCAACTCGGGCAGTTTTCTGGTGTACCCGCTGCAAGGCTTTTCGCTGCAGTGGTACCACGACTTCTTCGCCTCGGCGGAGTGGATGCGCTCGCTGAAGAACAGCATCATCGTCGCCCCGGCCGCGACCGTGCTGGCGATGGTGTTCGGCACGCTGGCGGCCATCGGCCTGACCCGTGGCGACTTTCCCGGCAAGCCGCTGGTGATGGCGCTGGTGATTTCGCCGATGGTGGTGCCGGTGGTGATCATCGGTGTGGCCAGTTACCTGTTCTTCGCGCCGCTGGGCCTGGGCAACAGTTTCTTCTCGCTGATCGTGGTGCACGCGGTGCTCGGTGTGCCGTTCGTGATCATCACGGTGTCGGCGACGTTGCAGGGTTTCAACCATAACCTGGTGCGGGCGGCGGCCAGCCTTGGTGCTTCGCCATTGACCACGTTCCGTCGGGTGACCTTGCCGCTGATTGCGCCGGGGGTGATTTCCGGGGCGCTGTTTGCCTTTGCAACCTCGTTCGATGAAGTGGTGGTGACGTTGTTCCTTGCAGGTCCCGAGCAGGCGACGTTGCCTCGGCAGATGTTCAGCGGGATTCGCGAGAACCTGAGTCCGACGATTGCTGCGGCTGCGACGTTGTTGATTGCCTTCTCGGTGATTCTGTTGCTGACGCTGGAATGGCTGCGTGGGCGGAGTGAGAAGCTGCGTACTGCTCAGGTCTGAGCCCAGCTCGATATTGTTCCCTCGCTCCGCGTTCCAGCTCCCGAATGGAACGCGGAGCGTCCCTGGCTGCATTCCCACGCGGAGCGTGGGAACGATCAGTGTGCGGGTTGCCATTCATGCGCTGAATGACAGACAACCCGATTTCCCCAGCTACGCTTGTGCTCAGCTCCCACATCTATAAGAGGCTGCGCACGATGAGTCTTTCCTCGTTCAAGATTGCTCACAAACTGATCACCGGCGCCGGGGCCATCGAGCAGCTGGCGGCCGAACTCTCGCGGCTGGATATCGACAACCCGCTGATCGTCACCGACGCCGCATTGGTCAAGTCCGGCACGGTGGAGCTGGCGCTGGCGCAGATCGGTGAGCGCGAGTACGAAATCTTCGACCGGGTGCTGCCGGATCCGGAGATCGCCATCGTCGAGGATTGCATGCGTGTCTACCGAGAGGGCGGGCATGACGGGTTGATCGGCCTCGGTGGCGGCAGTGCCATCGACATCGCCAAGAGCGTTGCGGCGTACGCCGGTTATCACGGTGCACTGGAGGATCTGTTCGGCGTCGATCAGGTGCCGCGCAAAGGCCCACCGTTGATTGCGATCCCGACCACTGCCGGCACCGGTTCTGAAGTGACCAACGTCGCCATCCTTTCGGACAAGGTCGCGCAACTGAAGAAAGGCATCGTCAGCGACTACCTGTTGCCGGACGTGGCGTTGGTCAGTCCGCAAATGACGCTGACCTGTCCGCGCAGTGTCACCGCCGCCAGTGGCGTCGATGCGCTTGTGCATGCCATCGAGTCCTATCTGTCACTGAATGCCTCGCCGATCACCGATTCGCTGGCCATCGGCGCGATCAAGTTGATCGCCCGATCCTTGCCCAAGGCCTACGCCAATCCGTCCAACCTGCAAGCCCGGGAGGATATGGCCACCGCCAGCCTGATGGCCGGCATGGCGTTCGGTAATGCCGGGGTCGGCGCGGTGCATGCGCTGGCGTATCCGCTGGGCGGGCGATTCAACATTGCTCACGGCGTCAGCAATGCGTTGCTGCTGCCGTATGTCATGACCTGGAACAAGATGGCCTGCGTCGAGCGGATGCAGGATATTGCCGAAGCCATGGGGGTGAAGACCGCTCATCTGAGTCTCAATGAAGCGGCCGACAGCGCCGTCGCGGCGATGACCGAACTGTGCGCGGCGGTAGAAATCCCGCAGGGTCTGCGCAGTTTCGGCGTGCCTGAAGAAGCGATCCCGGCCATGGCCGTAGAGGCCGCCGGCATCGAGCGCCTGATGCGCAACAACCCGCGCAAGCTCAGCGCCGCCGACATCGAGAAGATCTACCGGGCGGCCTACTGAGAACCCGCCGGTCATCGGTCATGGCACAACCCAATCATCGCGGTCACGGTGCGCGCGCGGAAACTTGAGGTATACAATGCGCGCCATCGTGATTTAGCTCAGAAAAGGTGCGTCATGCAGCCCTTCGTTATTGCTCCGTCGATTCTCTCTGCCGACTTCGCCCGCCTGGGCGAGGAAGTGGATAACGTGCTGGCCGCCGGTGCCGACTTCGTCCACTTCGATGTCATGGACAACCACTACGTGCCGAACCTGACCATCGGCCCGATGGTCTGCGCCGCGTTGCGCAAGTACGGCGTGACCGCGCCGATCGACGCGCACCTGATGGTCAGCCCGGTGGATCGCATCGTCGGCGACTTCATCGAAGCCGGCGCCACTTACATCACCTTCCACCCGGAAGCCACGCTGCACGTCGATCGTTCGCTGCAACTGATCCGTGAAGGCGGCTGCAAATCCGGTCTGGTGTTCAACCCGGCAACCCCGCTGGACGTGCTCAAGTACGTGATCGACAAGGTCGACATGGTCTTGCTGATGAGCGTCAACCCGGGCTTCGGCGGGCAGAAATTCATCCCCGGCACCCTCGACAAGCTGCGCGAAGCGCGGGCGATCATCGATGCCTCGGGCCGTGACATCCGCCTGGAAATCGACGGCGGCGTCAACGTCAACAACATCCGCGAAATCGCTGCTGCCGGCGCCGACACCTTTGTCGCCGGCTCGGCGATCTTCAATGCGCCGAACTATCAGGAAGTCATCGACAAGATGCGTTCCGAACTGGCGCTGGCTCGCCCATGAGCGGTTTTGAGCAGCTGTTCCCGGGGCAACTGCCGCGGTTGGTGATGTTCGATCTGGATGGCACGCTGATCGATTCGGTACCCGACCTGGCGGCGGCTGTGGATAACATGCTGCTCTCCCTCGGGCGCAAGCCTGCCGGTATCGAGTCGGTGCGCGAGTGGGTCGGCAACGGTGCGCCGGTGCTGGTGCGCCGCGCCTTGGCCGGCGGCATCGATCATTCCTCCGTGGATGACGTCGAAGCCGAGCACGCGCTGGAAGTTTTCATGGAGGCCTACGGCGCCAGCCATGAGCTGACCGTGGTCTATCCCGGCGTGCGCGACACCCTCAAATGGCTGCACAAGCAGGGCGTGGCCATGGCGCTGATCACCAACAAGCCGGAGCGCTTCGTCGCGCCGCTGCTGGATCAGATGAAGATCGGCCGCTACTTCAAGTGGATCATCGGCGGCGATACCCTGCCGCAGAAGAAGCCCGATCCGGCGGCGCTGTTCTTCGTCATGAAGATGTCCGGGATTCCGGCCTCGCAATCGCTGTTCGTCGGTGATTCGCGCAGCGACGTGCTGGCGGCGAAAGCGGCGGGGGTCAAATGCGTCGGGCTCAGTTATGGCTACAACCATGGCCGGCCGATTGCCGAGGAATCCCCGGCGCTGGTGATCGACGATCTGCGCAAGCTAATTCCCGGTTGCCTGGATACGGCCGCTGAGATAACGTTGCCCGACGCTTCTCAATCCCCTTCTGGAAACGCCATCGTGGTGGTCACCCGCAAACTCTGGATGAAAGTCATCAAGGCCCTGGCCCGCTGGCGTTGGCGCGCCTGACTTGTTCCTGGCCGGCCTGCCGGCGCGTTTGCACACCTGACTGATTTGCCCCTCACACCACGAGGCACCCTATGATCCGCGAAGAATTCCTGCGTCTGGCCGCTGACGGCTATAACCGCATTCCGCTGGCCTGCGAAACCCTGGCCGACTTCGACACCCCGCTGTCGATCTACCTGAAACTGGCCGACCAGCCCAACTCCTACCTGCTCGAATCGGTGCAGGGCGGTGAGAAATGGGGCCGTTACTCGATCATCGGCCTGCCGTGCCGCACCGTGCTGCGGGTTCACGATCATCACGTGAGTATCACCGTCGATGGCGTCGAGACCGAAAGCCACGACGTCGACGATCCGCTGGCCTTCGTCGAAACCTTCAAGGCCCGCTACAACGTGCCGACCATTGCCGGTCTGCCGCGCTTCAACGGCGGTCTGGTGGGTTACTTCGGTTACGACTGCGTGCGTTATGTAGAGAAGCGCCTCGGCAAATGCCCGAACCCGGATCCGCTGGGCGTGCCGGACATTCTGCTGATGGTTTCCGACGCGGTGGTGGTGTTCGACAACCTCGCCGGCAAGATGCACGCGATCGTGCTGGCCGACCCGGCGCAGGCCGATGCCTACGAGCAGGGCCAGGCGCAATTGCAGGAGTTGCTGGAAAAACTGCGTCAGCCGATCACCCCGCGCCGTGGCCTGGATTTCAGCAAGCAGCAGGCGGCCGAGCCGGTGTTCCGCTCCAGTTTCACCCAGGACGACTACGAAAAAGCCGTCGACACCATCAAGGAATACATCCTCGCCGGTGACTGCATGCAGGTCGTGCCGTCCCAGCGCATGTCGATCGACTTCAAGGCGGCGCCGATCGATCTGTACCGCGCACTGCGTTGCTTCAACCCGACGCCGTACATGTACTTCTTCAACTTCGGCGATTTCCACGTCGTCGGCAGTTCGCCCGAAGTGCTGGTACGGGTCGAAGACAACCTGATCACCGTGCGCCCGATTGCCGGCACCCGTCCTCGCGGGGCGACCGAAGAGGCGGACGTGGCGCTGGAAGAAGACCTGCTGTCCGACGACAAGGAGATCGCCGAGCACCTGATGCTGATCGACCTCGGTCGTAACGACACCGGGCGCGTATCGGAAATCGGCTCGGTGAAGCTCACCGAGAAAATGGTCATCGAGCGTTATTCCAACGTGATGCACATCGTGTCCAACGTCACCGGTCAGTTGAAGGCCGGGTTGACGGCGATGGACGCACTGCGGGCGATCCTGCCGGCGGGCACCTTGTCCGGCGCGCCGAAGATCCGTGCGATGGAAATCATCGACGAGCTGGAGCCGGTCAAGCGTGGCGTGTATGGCGGCGCGGTCGGGTACTTCGCCTGGAATGGCAACATGGACACCGCGATTGCGATCCGTACCGCCGTGATCAAGAACGGCGAGCTGCACGTGCAGGCTGGTGGCGGCATCGTCGCCGACTCGGTGCCGGCGCTGGAATGGGAAGAAACCATCAACAAGCGCCGGGCGATGTTCCGAGCTGTTGCACTGGCCGAGCAAACCCCGGACTGAGTGATTGCTGATTCGGCCATAAAAAAACGCGGCGCCTGTGAGGGCGCCGCGTTTTTTATGGCCTGCGAATCAGAAGTCGAGTGCTACGCCGACGTTGATCCCTTGCTGGGTGAAGTCGTCATCCTTGCGGATGTCGTAGCTCGCGCGCAATGCCAGATCCTTGGTGAGGTTGTGGCTCACGCCCAGGTTCAGGCGGTTCAGGTTGGTTTGAGGGGCGTAGCCGGCCAGGGTGTAGCGGTTGTTCGGCAGGCTGTTGAGGTTCATCGTCACATGCTGGGTGTCGTCGTTGTACTCGCGTTCGTGGGCCAGTTCGCCGAACATCTGGGTCTGCGAGGTGATCTGGTACTTGCCCTGAATCCCGAGGCCCAGGCGCCGGGAAATGCGTGACTGGTCATCGAACGTCAGTGCCGTGGAGTCGGCGCCGTTTTCCGAATAGCCATCGACTTCAACCTTGGCGAAGTCGGCGCTGACGAACGGCGACAGATGCCATGGGCTGCTCGCTTCTGGCGCAATGTCGTAGCCCACGCGTCCGCTGAAGGCCAGGACATAGCCGTCGGTATCGCCTTTCTCGCCGCGTTCGTTGACCCCCAGTTGGAATTTGCGTTTGAGGCTGTCGTAATCCAGATGCCCGGCGGTCACGGCGGCGTCACCCCACCAGCGGTTCTGCTGGTACTGGGCGAATGCGGTGCCCAGATAAGTGTTCAGCTTGTAGTCGGAGTCGTTGTCGCCGGCCTCGAGCTTCTGATTGTAGAAACCGGCCGCCACGCCCACACGCCAGGCGTCGTTGAGACGGTAGCTGCCGCCGATGTTCAGGTTGTAACCGTTGCCGTCGGCGCTGGCGCCGCTGCGTTGGCTGTCGAAGTCCTGATGCTGGCCGCCACCGGCGACAATCGCCCGCCATTGGCCAACGGCCTGCCAGTTTTCCCAATCTGCCAGCCACTGGTTGCGCAGTTCATCCTGATGCGAGCGCAGGGTGCCTTGGGCCATTTGCGGCAACAGGGTCGCTTCCCATGGTGCGGCCAGCAGCGAGTAGGCGTAATCGGCAATCAGGCGCTGCCCGGCTTCGGTCGGGTGGACGGCGTCGTTGTAGATCAGCTTGGACGGATCCGGGGTGGCGCTGTTGATCCCGTACCGCGCGTTCTCCGTGCAGCTGTTGCCGCTGAAGCAGGTGCCGACCAGATTCTGGTCAGTGGCCAGGCCGAACTGCGCCGGATTGGCAAATGCCTCTTTGAGCAGAACCGGGACGTTCAGCGGGATGACGTTGGCATTGACGCTCTGCAACTGGCTGACCAGTTCGGTGTTGAACTGGGCGCTGAGTTGCGAGGTGAAGGCCTGCAGCGGTGAACCGTTGATGGCCGGAGTCAGGCCGATGTCCGGCAACAGCCAGACCATGATGTAACGGGCGCCGGCGCCTTGCAGTGTGCGTACGCTGTCGACCAGTCGATCGGCAGCGGCATTCGCCTGAGGAAGACTGGTGACGCGGCCCTGGAGGAAATCGTTGCCACCCCCGGTCAGGTAATACAGGGCATTCGGGTCGGCGCGGAAACCGTTCGACGGCAGATAACCGGCGCGGGTGCGTTCGCCGGTGGCGGACTGGCTGGTGATCGAGTCGAGAATCTGGTCGGTACGGTAGCCGCCGACAGCCCAGTTGTTACCGTCCGGCTGGCCTTGGCCGGCACGAACTGCTGAGGACGAGGAGGCGGTCTGGTCCGGGGTGAAGCCGAGACGGCCTCCGAGCAATTGGGTGGAATTGAGTGAGTAGAACTCACCGCTGCCGTCCTGATAGTTCGGGCCCGTGCGGTTGGTGTAGCGTTCGGTGGCGCCGGCCGGGCCGCCGCTGTCGGTGAAAGTCCCCGCATCGCTCAGGCTGTCGCCGAAGACCACGAAATTCGAATAAGGATTGGGTGCGGCGTTCGCCTGGGCGCAGGCCATCGCGAGCAGGCATCCGGCGAGCGGTACAAACAACGTCTGTTTGATCATGAGCAAGTCCGTTTATTTATTGTTGTAGTGAACGAAACGACAGTACCAAAAACTTCCGGCGATTTGCCATCGGTCGTCAACCCTCCCATTGTTTTATCCCCCACGGCCCCGGCCATATTGCACGCTCCGCCCAGCTAAGTTACTGTGCCGAAACGTATGAACGAGACCTTCCCCGTGTTGATCACCAGCAAACTTCTGGATCAAGTCATCAAGGCACACGCCCGCTGGCGTTGGCGCGCCTGAATCTATTCTGCCGGCCCCGCCGGATCTGTATCGCTTTGCCTTCCTTGCCCGTTTGAAATGCCGCTGTGCCGACGCGACCTGCGCGCCTGACCGTGTGCAGCGCCTGGCAAGTCATCCGAAGGCTGTCTTCAAGTCAGAATTCAAGAGGTTCGAAACGCCATGTTGCTGATGATCGACAACTACGACTCCTTTACTTACAACGTTGTGCAATATCTCGGCGAGCTGGGTGCCGAGGTCAAGGTGGTGCGCAACGACGAACTGACCATCGCCGAAATCGAAGCGCTCAACCCTGAGCGGATCGTCGTATCCCCGGGCCCGTGCACGCCGACCGAAGCCGGCATTTCCATCGAAGCCATCAAGCACTTCGCCGGCAAACTGCCGATCCTCGGCGTCTGCCTCGGTCACCAGTCCATCGGTCAGGCTTTTGGCGGCGATGTCGTCCGCGCCCGGCAGGTGATGCACGGTAAGACTAGTCCGGTATTCCACGAGGACAAGGGTGTGTTTGCCGGGCTGAATCGCCCGCTGACCGTCACCCGCTATCATTCCCTGATTGTTAAACACGAAACGTTGCCCGATTGCCTGGAGCTGACGGCGTGGACCCAGCACGATGACGGTTCGGTCGACGAAATCATGGGCCTGCGTCACAAGACCCTGAATATCGAGGGCGTACAGTTCCACCCGGAATCGATCCTCACCGAACAGGGCCATGAACTGTTCGCCAACTTCCTCAAACAAACCGGCGGCACGCGCTAAGGACTTCCCATGAATATCAAGACAGCCCTGAGCCGTATCGTCGATCACCTTGACCTCAGCACCGATGAAATGCGCGACGTGATGCGCGAAATCATGACCGGCCAATGCACGGACGCGCAGATCGGCGCGTTCATGATGGCCATGCGCATGAAGAGCGAGAGCATCGACGAGATCGTCGGCGCCGTGTCGGTGATGCGCGAACTGGCGGACAAGGTCGAACTCAAGACCCTCGACGGCGTGGTCGATGTGGTCGGCACCGGCGGTGACGGGGCGAATATTTTCAACGTGTCGACCGCGTCTTCCTTTGTGGTCGCTGCTGCTGGCTGCACCGTGGCCAAACACGGTAACCGTGCCGTATCGGGCAAGAGCGGCAGTGCCGACCTGCTGGAAGCCGCCGGCATCTACCTCAACCTCACCCCGGTTCAGGTGGCGCGCTGCATCGATAACGTCGGCATCGGTTTCATGTTTGCCCAGACTCACCACAAAGCCATGAAGTACGCCGCCGGCCCGCGTCGCGATCTCGGTCTGCGCACCCTGTTCAACATGCTCGGCCCGCTTACGAATCCGGCCGGTGTGAAACATCAGGTGGTGGGCGTGTTCACCCCGGCGCTGTGCCGGCCGTTGGCTGAAGTCTTGCAGCGTCTGGGCAGCAAGCACGTGCTGGTGGTGCATTCGAAGGACGGTCTGGACGAGTTCAGCCTGGCGGCGCCGACGTTTGTCGCCGAGCTGAAAGACGATCAGATCTCCGAGTATTGGGTCGAGCCGGAAGATCTGGGCATGAAGAGCCAGAGCCTGCATGGCCTGTCGGTCGAAGGCCCGGAAGCGTCGCTGGCGCTGATCCGCGATGCACTAGGCAAGCGCAAGACCGAGAACGGCCAGAAAGCTGCCGAAATGATCGTGCTCAATGCCGGTGCGGCCCTGTACGCCGCCGACCTGGCGACAAGTCTGAAGGAGGGCGTGGCACTGGCCCACGACGCTCTGCACACCGGTCTTGCTCGGGAAAAACTCGAGGAGTTGGGTGCCTTTACCGCGGTATTCAAAGTGGAGAATGAGGGATGAGTGTACCGACGGTTCTGGAAAACATTCTGGCCCGCAAGGTTCAGGAAGTCGCCGAGCGTAGCGCCCGTGTGAGCCTGAGCGAGCTGGAAAGTCTGGCCAAGGCGGCCGATGCACCCCGTGGTTTTGCCCAGGCATTGCTGGCGCAGGCCAAGAAGAAACAACCGGCGGTGATCGCCGAAATCAAGAAGGCGTCGCCGAGCAAGGGCGTGATCCGTGAGAACTTCGTTCCCGCCGATATCGCCAAAAGCTACGAGAAGGGCGGGGCGACCTGCCTGTCGGTGCTGACCGACATCGACTACTTCCAGGGCGCCGATGCCTACCTGCAACAGGCCCGTGCAGCCTGCTCGCTGCCGGTGATCCGCAAGGACTTCATGATCGATCCGTACCAGATCGTCGAAGCCCGTGCCTTGGGCGCCGATTGCGTGTTGTTGATCGTCTCCGCACTGGATGACGTGAAAATGGCCGAACTGGCGTCGGTCGCCAAAGACGTCGGCCTCGATGTGTTGGTGGAAGTGCACGACGGCGATGAGCTGGAACGCGCGTTGAAAACCCTCGACACGCCGCTGGTCGGGGTCAACAACCGCAATCTGCACACCTTTGACGTGAGCCTGGAAACCACCCTCGACCTGCTGCCGCGCATTCCGCGTGATCGTCTGGTCATCACCGAGAGCGGCATCCTCAACCGTGCCGATGTCGAGTTGATGGAAATCAGCGATGTTTACGCGTTCCTGGTCGGCGAAGCGTTCATGCGCGCCGAAAGTCCGGGCATCGAACTGCAGCGTCTGTTCTTCCCTGAACGCGGCGTTCCGGTGAGCGGTTCGACCCTCGACTGATCGAGTCTTTGCAGGCGCCCGTCCCCCTGTGGGAGCGGGCTTGCCCGCGAAGGCGGCATAAGATTCACCTCAGACTCAACGTCCTATGGAAACCTTATGATCCCCACATCCCTGACCATCGAAGCCGGCCTGCAAGCCGAACAGGATCTGCTGGCCTCGGTCTGCGCGGGCGATGCCGAATTCGGCTTGTTGTTCTGGCAGCCCAGCGACCGCGCTTTGGTCATGCCGCGCCGTTTGAATCGCCTCTCCGGATTCGATCACGCCTGCGAAGTCTCCGCCGCGGCCGGTTGGCCGGTGTTGCTGCGTGAAACCGGCGGCGAACCGGTTCCGCAATCGGCGTCGACCATCAATATTGCGCTGGTCTACGCACCGCCTCGCAGTGAAGGCGATCTGAACCGCATCGAAACCGGTTACCGGAGGTTGTGTGATCCGATCTGTGAGTTGCTGGATGAGTTGGGCGGCACTTCGTCGTTGGGTGAAATCGACGGTGCGTTCTGCGACGGTCGCTTCAACGTCAATCTCGGCGGTCGCAAGATGGTCGGCACCGCTCAGCGCTGGCGCCAGAGTCAGGGTGGTCAGCGTCCGGTGGGATTGGTGCACGGGGCGATGCTGGTGGATGACGAACGTGAGTCGATGGTCGCGGCGGTCAACCGATTCAACGAGGCGTGTGGCCTGGAGCAGCGGGTCCGTGCCGCCAGCCACATCGCTCTGCACGAAAAATTCCCGGCGCCCCATGCACTGGCGCGTCTCGATGAACTCTTCCGTTTGATGCTGGCGCAGGTCTACGCCGGCTGAGCTTTGGAACTCAGCGAGTGCCGAAGACCACCATGGTCTTGCCTTTCACATCGACCAGGTTGCGCTCCTCAAGATCCTTGAGCACGCGACCGACCATCTCTCGAGAACAACCGACAATCCGGCCGATTTCCTGACGGGTCACCTTGATCTGCATGCCGTCCGGGTGAGTCATGGCGTCCGGTTGTTTGCACAGCTCCAGCAGGCAGCGAGCGACACGACCGGTGACGTCGAAGAACGCCAGGTCGCCGACCTTGCGTGTGGTGTTGCGCAGGCGTTGTGCGATTTGTCCGCTGAGGACGTAAAGAATGTCCGGATCCTGTTGCGACAACTCGCGGAACTTGGCGTAGCTGATTTCCGCGACTTCGCATTCAACCTTGGCCCGCACCCAGGCGCTGCGCTGCTGTTCCTGGCCGGCTTCTTCGAACAGGCCCAGCTCGCCGAAGAAATCCCCTGCATTCAGGTACGCGATGATCATCTCGCGGCCGTCGTCATCCTCGATCAGGATCGTGACCGAACCGCGGATGATGAAGTACAGCGTGTCGGAGCGATCCCCGGCGCAGATGATGTTGCTCTTGGCCGCGTGACGGCGGCGCTGGCAATGCATCAGCAGCTTGTCGAGGTTCTTGATTTTGGGTGTGGGGGTAATACCAACCATGGTTGTATCCCGAAAAGACTGCACGGTTATATTTGGTTTTTATATGAGGCGCTGAGGCGGTCGCTACACAGTCTGGCGAAGGCGCCAGTGAATTGGCGCCAGCTTACCAGACACTTCGTCGAAATTTCGAGAAATCACCTACGTTAAAGGTGCATTCGTCCTAGGAACGTGCTCGCTGTCCGGGCGGGGCCCTGTGCTAAGCTGGCGACCCTTTTTTCTACAGTGGAGTCTTGGCGATGAAGGCACGCATCCAATGGGCTGGCGAAGCCATGTTCCTCGGCGAATCCGGCAGCGGTCATGTCGTGGTCATGGATGGTCCGCCGGACGCCGGTGGTCGTAATCTGGGTGTCCGCCCCATGGAAATGCTCCTGCTGGGTGTCGGCGGTTGCAGCAATTTCGACGTGGTCAGCATTTTGAAGAAGTCCCGTCAGGCCGTTGAAAGCTGCGAAGCCTTTCTGGATGCCGAACGCGCGACCGAAGATCCGAAAGTGTTCACCAAGATCCACATGCACTTCGTGGTCAAGGGCCGGGGCCTGAAAGAAGCCCAGGTCAAACGCGCCATCGAACTGTCTGCGGAGAAGTATTGCTCGGCCTCGATCATGCTCGGCGCGGCTGGCGTAGCGATCACCCACGACTACGAAATCGTTGAACTCGGCTGAGCCGACATTCAACTATCATAAAAGCAGTGCAGACTCTGGCGATCCCCCGCTGACGTCTGCATAATGCGCCACTTTTTTCAGGGCCGTGATCAGTCAACCGACGGGTCATCCGCCTGAACAGATAACCAAAATCGCCATCGCGAAGAGGTGTTAACCGTCCTACGCAGGTGCGTTGTTCGCACTTGACGGGCATGCTTGATCACGCGGCCGTGCCGCATACATAGAGAGTTTTTAACGGTGAAAAGCAAACTCAAGCTCCACGGGTTCAATAACCTGACAAAGACCTTGAGCTTCAACATCTATGACATCTGCTACGCGGAAACCCCGCAAGACCAGCAGGCTTACGTCGAGTACATCAATCAAGAGTACAACGCCGAACGCCTGACGCAGATCCTCACGGAAGTTGTCGAAATCATTGGTGCCAACATTCTGAACATTGCGAGTCAGAACTATGAGCCTCAGGGTGCCAGCGTCACGATTCTGATCTCGGAAGAGCCGGTGACCCCGACCGAAAGCCAGATCGAAGAATCCCCGGGCCCGTTGCCCGAAATCATCCTGGCCCACCTCGACAAGAGCCACATCACGGTGCACACCTACCCGGAAATCCATCCGGACGCCGGTATCGCGACCTTCCGTGTGGACATCGACGTGTCGACCTGTGGTGTCATTTCACCGCTCAAAGCGCTCAACTTCCTCATTCACCAGTTCGATTCGGACATCGTGACCGTGGATTACCGTGTGCGCGGCTTCACCCGTGACGTTGAAGGTAACAAGCACTTCATCGACCACGAGATCAACTCGATCCAGAACTACCTCTCCGAAGACACCCGCGACGCGTATCAGATGACCGACGTGAACGTGTATCAGGAAAACCTGTTCCACACCAAGATGCTGCTGAAGAACTTCGAACTGGACAACTACCTGTTCGGCGACGCCACCAGCAATCTGTCTTCCGAGCAACGTGCTCAGGTGACCGAGCGTGTGAAGCACGAAATGCTGGAAATCTTCTACGCGCGCAATATGCCGAGCTAAGAAATCCAGGCACAAAAAAAGGCGACTGCTTTGCGGCAGTCGCCTTTTTTATGGGCGTTTTTCAGATCCGGTAAGTGCTCTTGGTCATCACTTTGGCCAGCAGGCTCATGCCGAACTTCACCGGCGCCGGAAAGCGGAAACCGCCAGCCTCCAATGCACTTTCCGCATGATGCTCTTCATCAATACGCATCTGCTCCAGAATCGCCCGGGATTTTTCGTCCTCGGCCGGGAGTTGCTCCAGATGCTCGTTCAGATGCTTGCAGACCTGATGCTCGGTCGCCGCGACAAACCCGAGGCTGACCTTGTCGCTGATCAGCCCGGCCACTGCACCGATGCCGAACGACATGCCATAGAACAGCGGATTGAGCACGCTGGTGTGGCTGCCCAGCTGGTGAATGCGCTGTTCGCACCAGACTAGATGATCGATCTCTTCTTCGGCCGCATGCTCCATGGCCTCGCGCACCTGTGGCAGCTTGGCGGTCAGCGCCTGGCCCTGATACAGCGCCTGGGCGCAGACTTCACCGGTGTGGTTGATGCGCATCAGGCCGGCGACATGGCGGGTGTCTTCATCGCTCATTTGCACATCGGGCTGCACGATCGCCGGCGACGGACGGTACGGCTGGCCGCTGAAGGGCAGCAGGGTACGCATCGCGGCATCGGCTTGCAGCAGAAGACGATCAATGGGCGAGTAGTGACGTTGGGTAGTCATGCTGACCTCCGGGAAGAATCTCGGCGGCCAGTTTAACCGAATCGGCCGGGGAAGGTTTGCGCTGGGTCATGTGGGAGCGGGGCGCTCCCACCGATCGTTGGGTTCAATCAGCCCGGCGGCCAGTTCATCTGGCGTTGACCGAGCACGTGCATGTGAATGTGGTAGACAGTCTGCCCGCCCATTTCATTGCAGTTCATCACCACCCGGAAGCCTTCCTCGCAACCCAGTTCCAGCGCCAGACGCTGGGCGGTGAACAGGATATGCCCGGCCAGTGCCTTGTCGTCTTCGGTCAGGTCATTGAGGGTGCGTACCGGTTTCTTCGGGATCACCAGAAAATGCACCGGTGCCTGTGGGGCGATATCGTGGAACGCCAGAACCTGGTCGTCCTCGTAAATGATCTTCGCCGGGATTTCCCGGTTGATGATCTTGGTGAACAGAGTATCCACAGCTGTTTTCTCCGTTGTTTGGGCTGGCCTGAGTGTACTCATAGGGGGATTAGCCCGCCCAGTGTTTTGCCGTAGGGCTTTTCAGCGCGGGCAGTAAGCCTTGTTGACCATGCCGACAATCGTGCGATTGAGCCAGCGCGAACCGAGCCGTGGCAGAAAGGCGAACCAGCGGTTTCGGCGTCCGGGAATGATGATCGCGCGGTTTTTCTCCAGGGCGCGCACGGTATACAGCGCGACCTCCTCGGGGCTCATCAGCAGTTTGCTGGCGTTGAGTTTGTCGTTGTTCAGTTGCGCGGTGCGAAAGAACGCGGTGCGGGTCGGACCGGGACAGAGCACCGACACCTTGACCGCACACTTCTTCAATTCCACCCGCAGTGCTTCCGAGAAGTGCAGAACATACGCCTTGCTGGCGTAATAGGTGCTCATCCACGGCCCGGGGTTGAAGGCCGCCACCGACGCGACATTGAGAATCTGCCCGCCACCCTGCAACGCCATGCTGTTGCCGATGGCATGGCAGAGGCGGGTGAGCGCGAGGATGTTCACTTCGATCAGGTCCTGCTCGGTCATCCAGTCCTGGGCCAGGAACGGGCCGCAAGTACCGATGCCGGCACAGTTGACCAGCAGATCGATCTGCCGGTCGCCTTCTTCAAGCTCCAGCAGAAAGCCGGACAGGCGCAGCGGCTCGCCGAGATCACAGGCGCGGAACAGCACCTCCACGCCGAAGCGTTGGGTCAGTTCAATCGCAATGCTTTCCAGCTGATCACGCTGGCGGGCCACCAGAATCAGGCTGCGGCCACGGCGCGCCAGGGCTTCGGCCATGGCCAGGCCGATGCCGCTGGAGGCGCCGGTGATCAGAGCGTAACGGGTCATGCAAATCTCCATCGCAACAGCGCCGCGCCGTCGACGCAGGTGTCACGGCGGGGAGCGTTGTTCATTCTTTCGCAGAGTCTACAGGGGCGAGAGCAGCTTCGGCTGCATCGTCTGCCGAATTCGCGGCCGGCTCGACTTCGACATCGATTTCATCGGTGGTCACCGAACCGCTCTCATAGCTGCTTTCAAGACTGCTTTCGTATTCCTGCTGGATGGCGGTAATCCCACCCAGCAAGCCGCCCATGAAAAACAGCCCGATAAACACGATCCACAAAGAGCACAGCACTTTGACTGCCGTACTGTTCGGCGGAGGTGGTGGGCCATAGCGGTTGGCGCCGGTATTGCCCGGCACGACCATGATCACCAGCGGGAAGAAGCTGCCCACGAACGGAACAAGGGTCAGCAGCCAGAGCCATCCCGACCAGCCGATATCGTGCAAGCGCTGAATGCTGAACAGGATGCCGACGATCGCGAAGGCCAGGAACAGGAAGAAGGCGAGGAGACCGCCGATGATCAGCCCCGTCGTCGAGTCGGCGCTGACCAGGCCCAGGCCGATCAGCGCGAACACGCTGACGATTGGCAGGGTTACCAGGCTCAACACCATCGACCAAGCCAGGTAACGCAAACGGCCGATCCGGCCCTCGACGCTGAACGGCTTTAGCGGCGCGAACGCCGGCAGGCTTTCACCGACAGCGGCGCGAGGGGGCGCATAAGGCGAGTCAGGCTCCGCGACGGCGGCGCTTTGCTCGTGGACATCCGACAGATTCAGCTCGATGGGCGTTTCCGCTTCGATCCGGGCGTCGATCCCGGTCTTGCCCAGCGCTTGCAGATAGGTCTGCGCATCGCTGTGCGACAGATCACGCTTGAGCGCGACGGTGCGGCCATTGAACAGGCGCTCGATGGCGGCGACATCGCTTTTGAACAGATCGGCCAGGTTCAATTTGGCCGTGGTGATATCGACGCCGGGCTGGAGCGCGCCGTCGAAAACGATCTTGTAACGGGGTTCGCTCATGGCCGAGGCATCCTTGTCGCGAGATAAATTGAGTCTAAGGCCAGTCAGACAGCGACCGGCCAGGTTTCATTCAGCGCGGCCAGCGTTTCGGCAGTTGCGCTGCGTGCTCCAGGGCTTGGCGGTACTCGGCATCGAGACGCGCCACCAGTTGATCCACGCTTGGCAGATCGTCGATTTGCCCCACGCCCTGACCCGCAGACCACACGGTTTTCCAGGCCTTGGCTTCGTCGTTGATCGGCTTGAGCTTGTCGCCGAAATTCACTTCACCCTTGCCTTGCAGGGCTGCCATGTCGAAACCGGCGGCCTCCAGGCTTTGGCGCATGAAGCTGGCCGGAACACCGGACACGGCAGGAGTATGAATGATGTCGGCGGCTTTGGCAGTCAGCAGCATCTGCTTGTAGGCGTCAGGCGCATGACTTTCAGTGGTGCCGATAAATCGCGTGCCGAAGTAGGCCAGATCCGCGCCGAGCAGTTGTGCGGCGAGAATCTCATGCCCATGGTTCAAACATCCTGCAAGCAACAGGGTCTTGTCGAAGAACTCGCGGATCTCGGCGATCAGCGAAAACGGGCTCCAGGTCCCGGCGTGCCCACCGGCACCGGCTGCAACAGCGATCAAACCATCGACGCCGGCCTCGGCGGCTTTCTCGGCATGGCGGCGGGTCGTCACGTCGTGGAAGACCAGGCCGCCGTAACTGTGTACGGCGTCTACCACTTCCTTCACTGCGCCGAGGCTGGTGATGACGATGGGCACCTTGTGCTCGACGCAGATGTTCAGATCCGCCTCCAGACGTGGATTGCTCTTGTGAACAATCAGATTCACGGCATAAGGCGCCGGGTTCTCCAGTGTCGCCAGTCCCGCTTCGATCTGCTCCAGCCAGGCCTTGAATCCGCTGCTTTCGCGTTGATTCAGCGCCGGAAAGCTGCCGACCACGCCGTTACGGCAGCACGCCAGCACCAGTTCGGGGTTGGATATCAGGAACATCGGCGCCGCCACCACAGGCAGACGCAGACGTTGTTCGAGCAGTGCGGGCAGCGACATCGGAAGTACCCCGGAAAGTTGTATTTGTTGAAGTTAGAACGGCTTGACCACGACCAGAATTACGATAGCCAGCAATAGCAGAACCGGCACTTCATTGAACCAGCGATAAAAGACATGGCTGCGGGTGTTCTCGCCACGGGCAAAACGTTTTACCTGCGCGCCGCACATGTGGTGGTAACCGATCAACAGCACGACCAGGGTCAGTTTGGCGTGGATCCAGCCACCGCTGCTAAAGATGCTCGGGTTGAGATAGATCAGCCAGCCGCCGAAGATCAGCGCGGCGATCATCGCCGGGCCCATGATGCCGCGATAGAGCTTGCGCTCCATGATGCTGAAGCGTTCCTTGCTGATCGTGTCTTCACTTTGCGCGTGATAAACGAACAGTCGCGGCAGATAGAACAGCCCGGCAAACCAGCACACGATGCTGACGATATGTAGCGCTTTGATCCACAGATAGAGCATTTTTGGTTATTCCCTGATTCACGGTAAGCCGGATAGTAGAGGCTTGAGCGTCCGCACGTCACCTTGACGGTTGTCGCAGGGGCGCGCGGCCCCTATTATCGACGGCTTTCCAGTGGGTTCGTTGAGGGCAGGTTTATGGTCAAGGTCGGAATCGTCGGCGGCACGGGTTACACCGGTGTCGAACTGCTGCGTCTGTTGGCGCAGCATCCGCAGGCAGAAGTGGTGGTGATCACTTCCCGATCCGAGGCCGGTCTGGCCGTGGCTGACATGTACCCGAACCTGCGCGGTCACTATGACGGTCTGGCATTCAGCGTACCGGACATCAAGACGCTGGGCGCTTGCGACGTGGTGTTCTTCGCGACTCCGCACGGCGTTGCTCACGCACTGGCCGGCGAATTGCTGGCGGCCGGCACCAAGGTCATCGACCTGTCGGCAGACTTCCGTCTGCAGGACGCCGATGAATGGTCCAAGTGGTACGGCCAGCCGCACGGCGCGCCAGAGCTGCTGGACGAAGCGGTTTACGGCTTGCCGGAAGTCAATCGCGAGCAGATCAAGAAAGCACGCCTGATCGCGGTGCCGGGTTGCTATCCGACCGCGACGCAGCTGGGTTTCCTTCCGTTGCTTGAGGCGGGCATTGCCGACGCTTCGCACCTGATCGCCGACTGCAAGTCCGGTGTCAGCGGTGCCGGTCGTGGTGCTGCCGTAGGCTCGCTGTACTCCGAGACGTCGGAAAGCATGAAGGCCTATGCGGTGAAAGGTCACCGTCATCTGCCGGAAATTCGTCAGGGGCTGCGTCGTGCTGCAGGCAAGGACGTCGGTCTGACTTTTGTGCCTCACCTGACGCCGATGATTCGTGGCATTCACTCCACGCTCTACGCGACTGTGGTGGACCGCTCGGTGGATCTGCAGGCGCTGTTCGAGAAACGTTATGCCAATGAGCCGTTCGTCGACGTGATGCCGGCTGGCAGCCATCCGGAAACCCGCAGCGTGCGTGGCGCCAACGTCTGCCGCATCGCCGTTCACCGTCCGCAGGATGGCGATCTGGTGGTGGTGCTGTCGGTGATCGACAACCTGGTCAAGGGCGCGTCGGGTCAGGCCGTGCAGAACATGAACATCCTGTTCGGTCTGGATGAGCGTTTTGGCCTGTCCCACGCCGGCATGCTGCCGTAACGACTGATCTTGCTTGGTAAAAAGGCCCGTCTAACGGGCCTTTTTGCATTCTGGTCGGTTGATCTGCTTTATTGATATACCGTAACAATAGTTGACCGATTTTCTAGGACAAGCGGATAATGCGCGTCATCACGCATTATGGCGGCGTAACGCCGGGAGATAGTCAGCATGAGCGTCGAATCCTTCACCCCCACGGCTTTGCAATTCACTCAAGGTGCCGCGCACAAGGTGAAGAGCCTGGTCGATGAAGAGGGGAATGATCGCTTGAAGCTGCGCGTATTCGTTACGGGCGGCGGTTGTTCAGGGTTTCAGTACGGCTTCACCTTCGATGAAGATGTGGCCGAGGACGACACCATCGTCGAGCGCGAAGGCGTCAGTCTGGTGGTTGATCCGATGAGCTTCCAGTACCTGGCAGGTGCCGAGGTGGATTATCAGGAGGGTCTGGAAGGTTCGCGTTTCGTGATCAAGAACCCGAATGCCACCACCACTTGTGGTTGCGGCTCCTCGTTCTCGATCTGATAGCGTTTCACCAACACAATAAAACGCCGCAGAACCTCACGGTTCTGCGGCGTTTTGTTATCTGCGATTTGTCAGTTGGGGTAGATGGCGCCGAGTACGCGTAGGCCTTTGGCGCCGGTGACGCTCGGGCGATTGGCGGCGATCCCTTCCAGACAGCAGTGAGCCAGCCAGGCGAAGGCCATGGCCTCGACCCAGTCCGGATCAATGCCATGAGTCGACGTGCTGGCGACCTTGGCGTTCGGCAGCAACCCGGCCAGACGATTCATCAGTGTTGCGTTGTGAGCGCCACCGCCGCAGACCAGCAGTTCCCGAGTGTCGGACTGAGCGCTTTGCAGTGAATCGACAATAGTCAGTGCGGTGAGCTCCAGCAGCGTCGCTTGCACGTTCTCCGCCGGGAACACTGGCAGGCGCGAAAGGTGTTGCTCCAGCCAGGGCAGGTTGAAGACTTCGCGGCCGGTGCTCTTTGGGCCTTGCGTCACGAAAAACGGATCGCTGAGCAGGGCTTTCAGCAGGGTGGGCTCAACCTTGCCGCTGGCTGCCCATTGCCCGTTGCGGTCGTAGTTCTCGCCCCATTGCTGATGAATCCAGGCATCCATCAGCACATTCCCAGGCCCACAGTCGAAACCGGCTACAGGCTTGTTCGGCTCAATCAGACTGAGATTGCTGAAACCGCCGACATTCAGGACCGCGCGGTTACCGGTACGCTCTTCGAACAACGCTTCATGAAAGGCCGGAACCAGCGGGGCCCCCTGGCCACCGGCGGCTACATCGCGGCTACGGAAGTCGCTGACGACGGTGATGCCGGTCAGTTCGGTGAGCAGGGCGGGGTTACCGATCTGTACGGTGAAACCGCGTGCCGGTTCATGGCGAATGGTCTGGCCGTGGCTGCCGATCGCGCGAATGGCTTCAGGCTTGAGCTGTTGCTGTTCGAGGAGGGTATGGATCCCTTGCGCGGCGAGCTTCACCCAATTCTGCTGGGCAATCGCTGAACGGGCGATTTCGTCAGGGCCGCTGGCGCACAAGCCAAGCAGCTCGGCGCGCAGGGTGTCAGGCATAGGGATGTAGTGCGTGGCGACCAGATTGATCGCCGAGGATTGCTCGATCAGGGCGATGTCCAGCCCGTCGAGACTGGTGCCGGACATCACGCCGATATAAAGAGCCATGGCTTAACGTTTGCTCGAAGCCAGCATGGTGGCTTTTTCCTGATCCATACGAGCCATCAGTGGCTGGCTCTGCGCCAGGAAGCGGGCGCGTTCGGATTTGGCGATCGGGTCGGCCATCGGCAGCTTCTGGCCCAATGGATCGACGTGGACACCGTTGACCTGGAACTCATAGTGCAGGTGCGGACCGGTGGACAGGCCGGTGGTGCCGATGTAACCGATCACTTGGCCCTGTTTAACTGTGCCGCCGGTCTTCACGCCCTTGGCGAAGCCCTGCATGTGGCCATACAGCGTACGGTAAGTGTTGCCGTGCTGGATGATCACGGTGTTGCCGTAACCGCCGCGACGGCCGGCCAGCAGCACTTTGCCGTCGCCGGCAGCCTTGATTGGCGTACCGCGTGGAGCGGCGTAGTCGACGCCTTTGTGGGCGCGGATCTTGTTGAGGATCGGGTGTTTGCGGCCCATGGAAAATTTAGAGCTGATGCGGGCGAAGTCCACCGGTGTACGGATGAACGCCTTGCGCATGCTGTTGCCATCGGCGGTGTAATAGCTGCTGATGCCCTGCTTGTTGGTGTAACGCACGGCGGTGTAAGTCTTGCCGCGGTTGGTGAAGCGGGCGGACAGTATCGGCCCGTTGCCAACGGCTTTGCCGTTGACCACTTTCTGTTCATAGATCACATCGAACTCGTCACCCTGGCGGATATCCTGGGCGAAGTCGACGTCGTAGCCAAAGACACTGGCCATGTCCATGGTCAGGCTGTGGGAAAGGCCTGCGCGGGCGGCGGACTGCGACAGCGAGCTGTTGATCACACCGTGTACATAAGCGGTGCGAACAGTCGGTTTGGCGGTAACGCGGTTGAACACATAACCCTTGTCATTCTTGGTCAGGGTGATGGTTTCAACGTCGCTGATCTTGCTGTGCAGGTTGGTCAGCTGACCTTGTGGATTCAATTCGAATTCGAGTTTCTGGCCATGTTTGAGCTGACTGAACTGCTTGGCTTGTCTATCACTGGCCAGCACTTCATGGACGGCCGCGGCCGGGAGGCCGACTTTCTCGAACAGTGTAGAAAGCGTATCGCCCTTGGAGACGATCACTTCCCTGTGATTTGGGGCCTTCTTTTCTTCAGCTACCGGTGTCGGCGCTGGTGCGGCCTGAGCGGTTTCCTGCGTCTCTTCGGCGCTGTTTTCGATCTGTGCGAAAGGGGAAGCTACGGACTCATTTGTGGCTTGAGCTGCGTCGGCAGCGTCTTGATCTTGTGTCAGTTGTTCAGCAGGACTTTCCAGTTCAAGGCTCAGCGTTGTCTTTTTGGCTTCAACATCACTGGATGGAAACACCAGGAGCGCCAAGCTGAGAAGGGCGGCGATCCCACTTGCGGCGAGCAGGTGGGTCTTCGGGTAAAGCGGTGGCGCTTTAGACGGTTCAGTGGTCATAAGTAATTTGACTTTGAAAAAGATGAATTGGAAAAGATGAATGACATGATGAAGATGAAATAACTGTATAAAATATAACCAAATCATCTCTGAAGCAAGTCTGCGGACGCCCTGTCCGTGGATTGGTGTCCGTGCGCCGGGCAAAACTTGTATTTGGTGCGCGATCTTGTATGGTTGGTTCCCTTTGAATCTGAGCCTTGCGGGTCTGTTATGAAGTCGGTTGAAGAGCAGCTAGCGCTGATTAAACGTGGTGCGGAAGAACTGTTGGTCGAGTCCGAGCTGATCGAAAAGCTCAAGCGTGGCCAGCCGCTGCGAATCAAGGCCGGCTTCGATCCAACTGCGCCGGATCTGCACCTTGGTCACACTGTGCTTATTAATAAGCTGCGCCAGTTCCAGGAGCTGGGGCATCAAGTGATCTTCCTTATTGGTGATTTCACCGGAATGATCGGTGATCCGAGCGGCAAGAGCGCCACTCGCCCTCCATTGACCCGTGAGCAGGTTCTGGAAAACGCCGAGACCTACAAGGCCCAGGTGTTCAAGATTCTTGATCCGACGAAAACCGAAGTCGCGTTCAACTCCACCTGGATGGATCAGATGGGGCCTGCGGACTTTATTCGTCTGACTTCGCAGTACACCGTTGCTCGTATGCTCGAGCGTGATGACTTCGACAAGCGCTACACCACCAATCAGCCGATTGCCATTCACGAATTCCTCTATCCGCTGGTGCAGGGTTATGACTCGGTTGCTTTGCGCGCTGACGTTGAACTGGGTGGTACCGATCAGAAGTTCAACCTGCTGATGGGGCGTGAGCTGCAGCGTGGTTACGGCCAGGAAGCGCAGTGCATCCTGACGATGCCGTTGCTTGAAGGTCTGGATGGCGTGAAGAAGATGTCCAAGTCGCTGGGCAACTACGTCGGTATCCAGGAAGCGCCGGGTGTCATGTACAGCAAGCTGGTCTCGATTCCTGATGCGTTGATGTGGCGTTACTTCGAGTTGCTCAGCTTCCGTTCAATGGATGAGATCAATGCGTTCCGTGCTGATGTGGAGGTCGGCGCTAATCCTCGCGATATCAAGATCAAGCTGGCCGAGGAGATTGTTGCGCGCTTCCACGGTGAAGAGGCTGCGGCCAATGCTCACCGTGGTGCGGGTAACCGTATGAAGGATGGCGAGCTGCCGGATGATCTGCCAGAGATCGAACTGACAGCTGCCGAGGATATGCCGATTGCTGCTGTCCTTAATAAGGCGGGTCTGGTGAAGAACTCGGCAGCTGCTCGTGATCTGCTGGCTTCCGGTGGTGTGCGTGTAGATGGTGAGGTGGTTGATCGTTCCTTTATATATGTACTGGGCGCGACTCACGTTTGCCAGGCCGGCAAGAAGGCTTTCGCACGGATTACGCTGAAATCTGAGTAAAGTTGAAATAAGGGGTTGACGGCGAATTCCAGAGGTCTATAATTCGCCCCACTTCCGGCGCAGTCGAAACGGAAAACTCCTTAAGATTCAATGAGTTAAGTAAGTTTCGATAGTGGATCGCTTCAGTTCATCGAAGCCTGGAAGGAGTTGGAAATGCCGGTTTTCTGGTGCTTTCAACGGTTCGATCTTCTCGGTCGAAGGCGGAGAAAAAGAGGTGTTGACAGCAGCGTGTAACGCTGTAGAATTCGCCTCCCGCTAACGAGAGATCGGAAGCGCAAGTGGTTGAAGTTGTTGAAGAAATCTTCGAAAACTTCTGAAAATAATCACTTGACAGCAAATGAGGCTGCTGTAGAATGCGCGCCTCGGTTGAGACGAAAGATCTTAACCAACCGCTCTTTAACAACTGAATCAAGCAATTCGTG
>NZ_NEJA01000004.1:0-717823 GCF_002112915.1 Pseudomonas sp. B34(2017)
CTCCCCACCCTGCTCAATCACCACCCCATCCCCCTCCACCGTCACCAACTTCACCCCAGGACTCACCCGCTCCCCCTGCAAAAAACTCCTCGGCGGTCCGTCGTTGAGGCTGAGTATCGCCACCGCCCCCCGACTCCCCGCCATCACGCCACTGACCTTGATCTCCACCGGCGCCGTGCGGTTGGAAAACCACTGCAATGCCGGGTTATCGCTGCGCGCCGCGAGCAGTTGCAGGGTGGCCGCCGGGGTGTGGGATTCGGCGGTGGTCAGGAGCAGGGATGACCAGGTGGCGATGCCGACCAGGGCGGTCAGCAGTGCGGCGGCCTGGATGATTTGGGGGGGTGAAAAGCGTGCGGTGAATCTCATGGGCTGAATCTCCTTTTAGTCCCGGTGACCAGACTACGCGGCAATTCTCACGGTTTTATTTCACACGCCTTACATGTTGGCCGTGCAGGATGGTTTTTTGGGACGGGGCTGGACGCAAGGGAGTGCGCATTCGATGAACCGGAGCAGGCAGCAGGGTTTTACGCTGATCGAGTTGATGGTGGTGCTGGTGATCATCGGTATCGCCAGTGCGGCGATCAGTTTGAGTATCAAGCCCGATCCGTTGCAGTTGCTGCGCAAGGATGCCGAGCGCGTGGCGCAGTTGCTGCAGATTGCCCAGGCTGAGGCCCGCGCCGATGGCCGGCCGATTGCGTGGTTGAGCGATGGCAAGGGGTTTCGGTTCAGTCGGCGCAGTGACAGTGGCAAGGGTTTTGATCATTTCGATCGGGACCCGCAGTTGCGGCCGCGTCCTTGGCAGAGTCCGAAGCTGGAGGTGCGGGTGGAGCCGAAGCAGAAAGTGGTGCTGAACGCGGAGTGGATCAATCCGCCGCTGCAGTTGACGCTGTCTGACGGGCTCAATCGGTTGAGTGTGCTGCGCGATGCTTCGGGCCGGATTAGCGTGCAATGAACAGACAAGAAGGTTTTACGCTGATCGAGGTGATGGTCGCGATTCTGTTGATGGCGGTGGTCAGTCTGATTGCCTGGAAGGGGCTGGACAGTGTCACGCGCGCCGACAGCCATTTGCAGGCCAGTGGTGAGCAGAGCGATAGCCTGTTGCGGGCGTTGAATCAGATGCAACGGGATGTGGAGATGCGCGCCGGGATCGAGCTGACGGAGCCGAAGAAGGTCGGCACCGAGGATGAGCCGGCGACGGCCCCGCCTGCCGTTACGGTGCGCAGCAGTGACAGCAAGGGGTTTCGGCTGGACATCATTCGTAGCGCGGCGGATCAGCCGGGGGCGTTGCAGCGGGTGCGCTGGTGGCTCAAGGGGGACACGTTGTATCGCGCGGTGGCGCCGGCGCGCAGTCGCTATCCGTTGCCGGCGCCTACGACTGGGGTGGCGGTTTTGGGCGGGGTGAGTGATTTGCAGGTGCGGGTTTGGGAGATGGACAAGGGGTGGCGGCAGTTGAGCGGGAATCGGCGGGAGGATCCGTTGGGGTTGGAGGTGCGGTTGACCCGGCAGACACCGCAAGGGCCGGAGAAGTACCGGCAGGTCATGGGGCCCTTGCAGTGATCAGCTGAGAACGACTACACCGCCCGGCAACTCGGTGCATTTGACGCCGTAGGCATCGCGGATCAGTGCGCCTACGCCGGCCAGTTGGTCGAGGGAGAAACGTGCCTGTACGCGGCGCTGGCCGAGTTCGCGGTTGAGCAGCAGCAACATGCCTGGGCGGTAGCGGTTGATCTCGTCGATCATCTGGCTCAGGGTCGCGCCGTTGAACACCAGGACCTGTTGGCGCCAGTTCATCACCGCCGCCGTATCGACACTTTGCACGGTGCCGACCTGTTGTGCGTCATAGGTCAGTTGCTGGCCAGGCTCCAGGCGCAGGTTGCGGCCTTCGACTTCCACGTCCACCGCGCCATCCAGGCACGTCACGCACACCTGTTGATCGAGGTTACGCAGGTTGAACCGCGCCCTGCTCGCCCGCAACCAACCGCCCCCGGCCTGCATCGCCATCGGCAACCGTGCGGTCTGCACTTCGACTTCGCCGCTGACCAGTTCAAAGCCTTGCACGCCCTCATCCACCGAGCGTTGGTTGATGCGGGTCTGGGTGTTCAGTTCCAGGCTCAAACCATCCGCCGGTTCGACCCGGCGTTGCTGGCCGACTTCGGTGATGTAATCGGCGCCAAGCCCGGAGAACCCGCCCGGGATCGTGCCGCGCACCAGCAGGAACGCTGCCGATGCGGCAATGGCGCCGCCGAGAAAGGCCCGTCGTCCAAACCGGCGTGGTGCCTGCGTCGCTTCTGCCGCCGGTTGCAGCAGGTGCCACAACGCCTTGCACTCTTCAAAGGCGCGGGCGTGTTCGGGGCTTTGCGCGCACCACTGGCGCAGCGCTCGGGCATCGGCGACCGTGGCGCGGCCGGAGGTCAGCAGGATCAGCCAGTCGCGGGCTTCGCTTTGCAGACGCTCGGCAGGCGTGGGCTCGGCAGGTGTCAGACGGAAGATGTTCAAACGCACAGGTACTCGAC
Source organism: Pseudomonas sp. B34(2017) (assembly GCF_002112915.1). Taxonomy (NCBI): domain Bacteria; kingdom Pseudomonadati; phylum Pseudomonadota; class Gammaproteobacteria; order Pseudomonadales; family Pseudomonadaceae; genus Pseudomonas; species Pseudomonas sp. B34(2017). Next base: position 2,514 of record NZ_NEJA01000004.1, read on the forward strand.
GGGTTGATCGGGAGCTTCATTCACTAGACGGTTTTCCGGCCCCGCGACCGAACCGCTGAAACACTTTTCTTTCCAGTTTGGCCGCGCAGTGTCCGAGGGCAGCCTTGATTTCCTTCTCGACCATGCGCGTGGAGATGCCGAAACGCTGGGAGATTTCCAGGTGCGGCGCTTCTTCCAGCCGTGCGGCGATGAAGATTCGTCGGCGCCTGGCCGGCAGCTCGTAGAGGGCGCTGAGCAGGGACTGGATTTCCTTCTGGCCGCCGACCACGCGCATCGGGTCCAGCGCTTCGTCGCTGACTTGCAACAGTTCTTCGACTTCGCTGCCAGTGAGCAGCCGCGCATCGGCCTGGCGGCGGTCGGCGGCGATGTTCAGGGCCATGCGATAGAGGTAGGCGTTGGGGCGCAGCAGGTTAGGCGGCGTTTCCATGCGGTCGACCCGCAGGTAGGTTTCGTGCAGCACGTCGTTGGCCAGGTCCTCCGAGCCGAGACGGCGTCGCAGGCGCACCCGAAAGTCCTCGTAGGACGTCAGGAACAACTGGACCATCGAACTTTGTCCGGCGTCTTTCATCCCCCGGAAACTCCTTCCCATTGTGTGCATTCCATGCGCTTTCCTGACGATTCGGGTAACAACAGCAACGTGACCGGCTGGCGCAATGCGCCGGGTGTGGGCCGGTCGATTTTGAGCGTGTGAAAACTGTCTACCAGCGCTGCATCGCGCCGAACATCGCCGGTGGTGGTGACCAACCGGTTGTGCTGCACCACGCCGTCGCGGCCGATCCACAGTTGCAACACCGCGCGAAAACTGCCGGGCCGGGTCAGCGGCGAACGGCACAGGTTGCGTTCAATAGCGGCCTGCACCGCTGTGGCATAACTGCGGTTGACGGCGGCGCTGGCGGGGGTCGGTTTCTCCGCCGGCATTGGCACTTCCTCGACTTGCGCAACCTGCAAGGTGAACGCGTCGTCGCGGCTGTACTTGGCCATCAAGCCGCTGCCGCCGAGCATCCGGCGCAACGCTTCGGCGGCGGTGAATTCGCCATCCACCGCCAACGAGCGTCGGCCGCGGCTCAACTGGCTGTCGACCAGCACCGCCATGCCGGTGGCGCGGCTGAACTGTTCGAGGGCGCGGGCCAGTTCCTGGGCCGGGATGTGCAAGGTCATGCGCATTGTCGCCGGCACCGGGTCGGCGCTGGCGCGGCTCAGAAACAAGCCAAGCAGCAGCCCCAGACAGAGCTGGCGCATGAGCGCTGAGCGCACAACATCCTCCCTGGCACGGCCTCGCTGCACGGCTGATGTATCCCTGAAAACCGTCATCCTGAGGGCTGTTTATGAATCTGGTGTGACGGCCACTGCAAAAAAACCATCACGGGATCGACGCCGCCGTTGCACTAGACTTTGGAGCTAGAGCGGCCCCTTCGGGCCGGCCAGGAGGCAGGCATGAAATCAGTCTGGAAAGTCGTCTTCGGCGGGTTGTTGCTGACGGTGTTGGGCGGTGCGCACGCGGAGGAACCGCTGGGCTGTGTCGAGGTGACGGTGGGTGGCTACAAGGCGCCGAATTACGACTGCCTGAGCCAGCAGATGGGCAACAACCCCGACGGCGCGGCGGCTGCGCAGAAGAATCTGGAAGCGATGAATGTGCCGATCGACAAACGCCCGCCGAATCAGGTGGGGCTGGCGACGCCGGCGGCCACGGCTACGCGGATGGGCAACACGTTTGGCACCTCGGTGAAACCACAGCGCCCACCGAACTAACTGATCGTTCCCACGCTCCCGCGTGGGAATGCAGCCCGTGACGCTCTGCGTCACTGGACGCGGAGCGTCCCCAGAGGCATTCCCACGCGGAGCATGGGAACGATCACCGTGTGGGGCGTGGGAATCGATCAGAATCACAGCGGCCGCAGAACTGATCGTTCCCACGCTCCTGCGTGGGAATGCAGTCCGTGACGCTCCGCGTCACTGGACGCGGAGCGTCCCCAGAGGCATTCCCACGCGGAGCATGGGAACGATCACCGTGTGGAGCGTGGGAATGCAGCCCGTGACGCTCTGCGTCACTGGACGCGGAGCGTCCCCAGAGGCATTCCCACGCAGAGCATGGGAACGATCACTGTGTGGGGCGTGGGAATCGATCAGAATCACAGCGGCCGCAGAACTGATCGTTCCCACGCTCCTGCGTGGGAATGCAGCCCGTGACGCTCTGCGTCACTGGACGCGGAGCGTCCCCAGAGGCATTCCCACGCGGAGCATGGGAACGATCACTGTGTGGGGCGTGGGAATCGATCAGAATCACAGCGGCCGCAGAACTGATCGTTCCCACGCTCCTGCGTGGGAATGCAGTCCGTGACGCTCTGCGTCACTGGACGCGGAGCGTCCCCAGAGGCATTCCCACGCGGAGCATGGGAACGATCACCGTGTGGGGCGTGGGGAACGATCAGAATCACAGCGACCGCAGAACTGATCGTTCCCACGCTCCTGCGTGGGAATGCAGCCCGTGACGCTCTGCGTCACTGGACGCGGAGCGTCCCCAGAGGCATTCCCACGCGGAGCATGGGAACGATCACTGTGTGGGGCGTGGGAATCGATCAGAATCACAGCGGCCGCAGAACTGATCGTTCCCACGCTCCTGCGTGGGAATGCAGTCCGTGACGCTCTGCGTCACTGGACGCGGAGCGTCCCCAGAGGCATTCCCACGCGGAGCATGGGAACGATCACCGTGTGGGGCGTGGGGAACGATCAGAATCACAGCGACCGCAGAACTGATCGTTCCCACGCTCCTGCGTGGGAATGCAGCCCGTGACGCTCTGCGTCACTGGACGCGGAGCGTCCCCAGAGGCATTCCCACGCGGAGCATGGGAACGATCACTGTGTGGGGCGTGGGAGCGTGGGAACGATCGAGGTCTGGAGTTCAGTCGCTGGGAATCTGGCGGAAGCTCACCGCCAGGCGATTCCAGCTGTTGATGGTGCTGACGGCCATGGTCAGGTCCACCAGTTCGGTCTCGTTGAACTGTTCCCGCGCCTGCTGGTAAACATCGTCAGGCACCCGGCTGTCCGCCAGCAGCGTCACCGCCTCGGTCCAGGCCAGCGCCGCCCGCTCGCGCAGGCTGAAGAAGCCGCTGTCGCGCCAGACCGCGATGGCGTACAGCCGTCGATCCGTCTCCCCAGCCCGCCGCGCTTCCACCGAATGCATGTCGGTGCAGAATGCGCAGCCGTTGAGTTGCGAGGCGCGGATCTTGATCAGGTGCAGCAGCGGCGGTTCGATGCTCAGGTTGCTGGTCAGCGCTTCCAGGCCAATCATCGCTTTCATCGCTTTGGGCGATGCGCTGTAGTAATCCAGACGCGGGGACATGGGCGGGCCTCGGGCAGCAGAAGAGTGATTTCACGGTAAGCGCTGGTTGGGCAACGTTACAGCCCCAATTCCACGAAAAAATGGCAGACCACTGATTCAAGTAAAACAACATTCCTGTGGGAGCTGGCTTGCCAGCGATGGGGCAATCACATTCAACATAGATGTCAGCAGATACACCGCTATCGCTGGCAAGCCAGCTCCCACAGGGCCCTATGCCAATTTGTGGGATTTGCACTACGCAACTTCTGTCGATACTGCATTCGGGAGTAATCTGGCCGGCACACTCAATCGCCCGGAGCGCCCCGTCGGTATGGAACTGCATGTCGTGATCAATGGCCGCAAGGATCTGGCCGGTCAGTTGTACCAGCAACTGCGCGGCGCCATTGAATCCGGGCGTCTGGCCGCCGGCACGCAACTGCCGCCCAGCCGCTTGCTCGCCGAGCAACTGGGGATCTCGCGCAAGACCATTTCCGACACCTACGCGCAACTGACCTATGAGAACTTCCTCACCGGTGTGATCGGCAAAGGCACTTACGTCAACGCGCGCCCGGCGACCATCGAGCGCAAGCAAAATCACAGTGACCTGGCGAGCGCCGAAGTAATCGAGAGCTGGCGCAATCTGCCGGTGTTCCTGCGCCACCCGACGCTCGAGGGCTCGCTGCGCTACGACTTCATCGGCGGCGCCACCAGCAAGGGCCAGTTTCCCCAGGATGACTGGCGCCGCTGCGTCGCTCACGCGCTGCGGCAGATGGCCAATTCCAAAGGTTTTTACAGCGTGCCGGAAGGCCTGCCGGCGCTGCGCAATGCGATTGCTCGGCACATCGCGTTTTCCCGTGGCGTGAACTGTCAGGACGAAGACATCGTGGTGTGCAACGGCGCGCAGCAGGCGCTGGATCTGATCACCCGCGTGTTGATTCGCCCCGGCAGTCTGGTGGCGATGGAAGATCCCGGCTACCCGCCGGCGCGGCTGCTGTTCGGCACTCACGGGGCGACGGTGGTCGGTGTGCCGGTGGATGCCGAGGGCATTCAGGTCGAGCGGATTCCCGAGGGCACGCGGCTGATTTACGTGACGCCGTCGCACCAATTCCCGTTGGGCATGCCGATGAGTCAGGCGCGGCGCGAAGCCCTGCTCGAACGGGCTTATGAACTCGGCGCGATCATCATCGAGGACGACTATGACAGCGAGTTCCGCTACGAGGGCCGCCCGACGGATTCGCTGCACAAGCTCGATCAGCGCGGCATCGTCGCCTACGTCGGCACCTTCTCGAAAACCCTGCTGCCAGAGCTGCGATTGGGCTACGCGATCCTGCCGCCGGCGATTCTCGAAGCGGTGATCCGCGCCAAGCAGCTCACCGACCTGCACGCCTCCACCCTGCCGCAATGGGCGCTGGCCAAGTTCATCGCCGAAGGCTGTCTGCTCAAGCACATCCGCCGCTGCCACACCATTTATGCCCAGCGCCGCGAGCGGATTCTGGCGCGCATGGCCACCGACCTGTCGCCGTGGCTGGAGGCCGTGCCACCCAGCGCGGGTTTTCACATGGCGGTGTTCTGCAAGGTGCCGATCGATTTGCCGCTGGTGATCGAACTGGCGAAAAAAGTCGAAGTCGGGCTGTATGCCATCGACGGCTTCTATTATCAGCAGCCGGCCAGAAGCGGGATGTACTTCGGTTTCGGTGCCATCGAGACGCTGGACATCGACATCGCGCTGGACCGCCTGCGCGACATTCTGCAACAGGTCGTTGATTAAATTGGCCTAAGCGATTAACCGCCGATTGGTTATTGGTGATCCGGGGGGGCAGGCCTATCCTGCACAAGCGTTATCCCTCAATGAGCAGGATTCGTCCGGCCTGATTCAGGAGTGTGAGCAATGTCCAACGAAGTGATCAACACCGTACAGGTGCAGGCTGCAGCCGGCCGATCGGAGGAGCTGGGCAAGCAGTTGCAGAAGATCGTCGAAACCCTGCGCCAGACGCCGGGCTGCGATTCCTACATGGTCGACCGCTGCCCCGAGGACAGCCACCGCTGGACAGTCAGCGCCCGCTGGCAGTCGGAAGCGGCGATGCAGGCGCATTTCAATCGCCCGGAAGCTCAGGGCTTCATCGACCTGATCGACAGTCGTCTGGCCAATAGCGTGGATTTCAACTCCTTTCCGATCGTTTGACCTTAAAGACCCCATCGCGAGCAGGCTCGCTCCCACATTTGAATACGGTTGAATGTGGGAGCGAGCCTGCTCGCGATGGCGTACTCAAAAGCGCTGATATCCCCCAGATTGGTCACCCAAACTTCCCGAACATTGGCCGTTTGAATACCCCGGCACGCGGACTACTGTGATCACCGACTCCCCCACTTCATCAGGTGATCACCATGAAAATCCTGCGCTTGCTTGCCGCCCCGCTCGCCGCTCTGGCCCTCACCATCAGCGCTTCGGCACTGGCCCACGGCACCGATTCGCCGTCCGAGAAAATTTCGGTGCTGCAGGATCAGATGCTGAAAAACGTCCCCGGCAAAAAAGCCATGATGATCGAAGTCGATTACAAACCCGGCCAGTCCTCGATCGCCCACAAACACGACGGCACGGCCATGGCCTACGTGCTCGAAGGCGAGATCGTTTCCCAGGTCAAAGGTGAACAACCGATCACCTACAAGAAAGGCCAGTACTGGTACGAGCCGGCCGGTTCCGAGCATTTGATCTCGAAAAATGCCAGCAAGAGCAAGCCGGCCAAGTTGCTGGTGTTCATGGTGCTCTCGCCTGATGACAAAGTTCTGATTCCGCTGAAAAACGACTGAGACAGCACGAAAATTCAGAAGGGCCAATTGAACAGGGCCCTTCTTGCTTTCCGCTGCTACTCATTGGAATAAGGTTGATGGCGAATTCGAAGATAGCCATTGCGCCACCTTTAAATTAACGACCTTGTCTACTGTCAAGTCTTACAGTAGACAGCAATAGTGAAAAGCTAAATGATCCTCAGGAAGTTCCAAATCAATGAGGATCTGAAAATGTCCGGCAACCGCTCTCCCGCACATCTGGATGAAACTTTCGGCGAGAGGGGGAAAGTGACCATTCACATACCCGGCCCCAATAGCGGGCTATCGAGAATTCAGGGATTGGTCACTGACTCAAAAGACCGAACACTGTTGGTCAGCAGCACTGCTGATAACTTTGTATTGGGTCGCATTGCAGCCGATGGCACCACCGATGAAAGCTACGCAAATCATGGATTTGTACTGGACAAATTTGCCAACGAAGGAAAATCATCAGGATTAAGTATCAGGCTGCTGGAAGATGAAAGCATATTGCTTCATGGCTCACATCAGAATGACGGCCAGGCGATGGCCGCCCTTGCCTGCTTCAACAACCACGGAAATTACAAAACTGAGTTTGGCAAGAGTGGGAAGATCGTTATCCCGCTCCCCGTCTCTCCTGCGACGTCATCCCTGCCCGCACCATCATCGGAAGGTGGACACTCTTCAAGTGCGCCTATCGTATTTCCTGACGGAAAAATACTGTTCATCCACAACAACTACCTCATTCAAATTTTAAGCTCTGGTCAACCCGACAATGATTTCAACAATGGCAAGCCCTACATTGATATCAGGCACCCGGATTACCCAGCAAACATTTACAAAATTATTAAAGTTTCCGACAACCTGATCGGCGTAGCAGGCAACGCAAACGTCGACAACAGATGGGTGGGGTTAGTGGCCATGTATACGGCAGCCGGAGAACAAGTACGTAACTTTGCAGACAATGGATATCTGCTGCTCAAGCACTTAAACTTCCCAAACAATATTGTTTCCATTGCAAAGTCAAACTCGGGAACACTGCTCATTGCCGGTCAAAAAATGGGTTTCCCCAATAAAGGTTACATTACGAGCGTCACTCACTCGGGAGACATTGCGCAAGACTTCAATGAAGGTAAACCTGTTCTCACTCCTAACGACGAAAGCAGAAGTCTCTCTTGGCACGATAGCTTGATCGACCAACAGGGCAGGATTATCGCTACCGGTAATTCGATGGAATCGGGGACAGCGCCATCCTACCTTCCACTTGCCCGAATCCTGCAGAATGGCAAACCTGATTTGAGCTTTAACAAGGAGGGGTTGTTTACGCTGGATGACGTCCAGCTTTCGGAGGCAATTGCAATCGACAGTCAGGAACGGCTTCTGGTAGGCGCCATCATCAAGGTAAACTCGGAACTGAAACCGGTATTGATGCGAATTCTGGCTTAAGTCATCAAACGATGAACGCCCCTATTACTGAGCATTAACAATTCAATAGAAAAACTCGTTCATTCATAAGTAAAAAGCTCAAATCAGGATTTGAGCTTTTTTTATTTCCCGTCGCAATTAGAAAACCAAGAACACGCCAAACAAGACTATTGCCCTGCCAAACTTCACCTGGATCCCCATTTAATATAATTTTTGTCGGGGTAACATGAATCAGTGGCCGACAGCACGGCTGCCCAGGATTTTCTACTCAAGTTGTCTCACGGGAGAAACACCATGAAACCTGTGTTCGCCAGCATCTTGACCATTTCACTGCTGACACTGACTGCCTGCTCGATCCCCACCGCGCCCAAAGCGGTATCGTCACTCGACACCCTGCTGCCTCACCCGGTTGGCCGCAGCAGCATGACCACTGTGAAGGCCGGCCCGGCCGTGTCACTTGGTGTGATTTACAGCCCAAGCACCCAGACCAACCGCGACTACCTGCGCAACTACCAGGCCAACGCCGGCACCGGTTTCGGCCAGAGCCTGCTGGTGCAGCCGATCCACGACGCCTACGTCGCCACCTCGCAACCGGACATGGCGGTGGATTGGGTGAAAGCCTCGCTGCAACGCCAGTTCGGTTCGGTCACGGTGTATCCGGACATGCAAAGCCTGCGCGCGGCCAACCCGGATGTGGTGGCGATCGTCGACACTCACAGCCAGTTGATTACTTCACGCAGTTCGGACGTCAAGGCGGATGTGAGTGCTGATTTTTATGACGGGAAGTTCAACTATATCGGCACGGCCAAAGGGACGGATGCCAGAGCGCTGAGTCCGTTATGGGCGGATTACAAGCGTTCGGAAGATATCGTGGCGGATATTAATGAACAGCAGAACGTGCAAGTTCGGGCGCTGCAGAAGTTTGACCAGTCGCTCGGTAATTTATTGACCAGATCGGCAGGTAATGTGTCGATGCTTGAGCGTAAACAAGTACTTAAATTGCAGTGACTCTAATACCGCTATCGCGAGCAGGCTCGCTCCCACAGGGAAATGCGTTCCAAGTGTGGGAGCGAGCTAGCTCCGGGCGGCGTTCCGACGAAAGGGCCGGAACAAACAACACGAATCCAACAGACATAAAAAAGCCCCGGCATCTCACAATGCAGGGGCTTTTTCATTCAACGGTTACTCAAGCAAGCTCAAGCTCCGCCGTCGCCGCAGCAGGCACGACCGCCTGACCGCTCAGCGCCACGTCGTTCAGCTCACGGTTGGCCACCGCGTACATGGCGTAGTCGGTGCCGCTGGCGGCACGGATTTCCACCAGCATGGCGCGCCAGCGCTGGATCATCGCGTCGTGTTGCGCCATCCACAGCGCCAGACGCTCTTCCACGTCCAGGTTACCGCCGCCCGCTTGCAGAACGGCGATGGTGATCGCGCGTTGCTGCCAGTCGACGTCGTCGCGGAACGCTTCACGGGCCAGGGCCTGCCAGTTGTTTTCAACCGGCAAGGCGCTGATCTGCGAAATGTACCAGGTGATGTCCAGCGCGCTGCCCACGGCGAAGTACGCCTTGGCCACTTCGGCTGGATCCTGACCGGTGACGTCGGCGGCTTCGATGATCGGCAGCAGCGTGTAGAGGTGGGTAGTCCCCGCCACCATACGCGCCAGCAGTTCCGGTACACCGGCGGCGACGTACGCCTGATAGCGCGCCTGCCAGTTTTCGCGGATTTCGCCGCTCAACAGTTCGTCCAGCTTCAGGCCCAGCTCTTTGAGGTGCGGACCGAAATGCGCGACGTCACGGGCAGCGTTCTGCTCGTTGCGGCGGGCACGCAGGAACCAGCGCGTGGCGCGACGGCCCAGACGCATCAGCTCGTCCATCAGCTCCAGTTGCACGTCAGCGCTGACCTGGTAGTCCAGCGCTTCGATCTGACGGAACCAGTGCGGGAGGTGGAAGATATCCCGAACAATCACATACGCACCGGCAACATTCGCCGGGGTCATGCCGGTCGACTCTTTGAGTCGCTGAACGAAGGTGATGCCCATGTGGTTGACCAGATCGTTGGCGATCTGGGTGCTGACGATCTCGCGCTTCAGGCGGTGACGACGCATGGCTTCGGAGAACTTGCTGACCAGGGTCGGCGGGAACGCCGTTTCCATGTCGCGGGTCAGGTAATCGTCGTCCGGCACCAGGGAGCCCAGCAGCTGCTCCTTGAGGTCGATCTTGCTGTACGAGATCAGCACCGACAGCTCAGGACGGGTCAGACCATGGCCTTCAGCAACGCGTTCGGCCAGTTGCTCTTCGGTCGGCAGGAACTCGATGGCGCGATCCAGCTTGCCACGGCCTTCCAGGTCGCTCATCAGACGCTTGTACTCAGCGATGCGCGCGTAAGCACGGCGGGCCGCCAGGGACAGAGCCTGAGTCTGCTTGTAGTTGTTGCCCAGCACCAGACCACCGACTTCGTCGGTCATGCTCGCCAGCAACTGGTTACGTTGCTTGTCGGTCATGTCGCCGGCCTGAACCACTTCGTTCAGCAGGATCTTGATGTTCACTTCGTGGTCGGAGCAGTCCACGCCACCGGCGTTGTCGATGAAGTCGGTGTTGGAACCGCCGCCATTGAGACCGAACTCCACACGACCCAGTTGGGTCATGCCGAGGTTACCGCCCTCGCCCACGACTTTGCAGCGCAGCTCGTTGCCGTTCACACGCAGCGCATCGTTGGCCTTGTCGCCCACATCGGCGTGGTTCTCGGTGCTGGCTTTCACGTAAGTACCGATACCACCGTTCCACAGCAGATCCACCGGCGCCTTGAGCAAGGCGTTCAGCAGTTCGGTCGGGGTCAGCTTGTCGGCCTGGATGTCGAAGCGCTCTTTCATCTGTGGCGAGATGGCGATGCTCTTCGCGCTGCGCGAGAAGATGCCGCCGCCTTCGGACATGATGCTGGTGTCGTAGTCGGACCAGGCCGAACGCGGCAGATCGAACATGCGCTGACGCTCGGCGAAGCTGGTGGCCGGATCCGGATTCGGATCGATAAAGATGTGCATGTGGTTGAACGCGGCAACCAGTTGCAGCTTGTCGGACATCAACAGGCCGTTACCGAACACGTCACCGGCCATGTCACCCACGCCGACCACCGTGATGCTGTCTTCCTGGACATTGATGCCGCGCTCGCGGAAGTGGCGCTGTACGCCAACCCACGCGCCCTTGGCGGTGATGCCCATTTTCTTGTGGTCGTAACCGGCCGAACCACCGGACGCGAACGCGTCACCCAGCCAGAAGCCGTAGTCGATGGCGATGCCGTTGGCGATGTCGGAGAAAGTTGCAGTGCCCTTGTCCGCCGCGACCACCAGGTACGGGTCATCGTCGTCATGACGCACGACGTTGGCCGGCGGTACCAGTTTGCCGTCCTTCAGGTTGTCGGTGATGTCCAACAGACCCGAGATGAAGATGCGGTAGCAGGCGATGCCCTCGGCCGCGATCTCGTCACGGCTGCCGCCCAGTGGCAGGCGACGCGGCAGGAAGCCGCCCTTCGCACCCACCGGCACGATGACCGAGTTCTTCACTTGCTGGGCTTTTACCAGACCGAGGACTTCGGTACGGAAGTCTTCTTCACGGTCGGACCAGCGCAGACCACCGCGAGCAACGTTGCCGAAGCGCAGGTGCACGCCTTCGACGCGTGGCGAGTAAACGAAGATTTCGAACTTCGGAACCGGTTTCGGCAGCTCAGGGATCAAGTGCGGGTTGAACTTGAAGCTGAAGTACGACTTGTTCTGGCCGTTGGCGTCAGTCTGGTAGAAGTTGGTGCGCAGGGTCGCCTTGATCAGGTCCAGGTAACGACGCAGGATGCGGTCTTCGTTGAGGACTTGAACGTCGTCCAGCGCGGTCAGGATCGCCTGTTCCAGACGTTGTTGCTTGTCGTCCAGATCCTCGCTGCCCAGCTTGCGGGCCAGGTAGAAACGGGTCTTGAACAACCGGGTCAGTTCGCGAGCGATGTCGGTGTGGTTGTTCAGGGTGCTGGCGATGTAGCCGAGATCGAAGCCCAGACGAATCTGCTTCAAGTAGCGAGCGTAAGCACGCAGCAGCGCCACGTCGCGCCATGGCAGGCCGGCGGTCAGCACCAGACGGTTGAACGCATCGTTCTCGGCATCGCCACGGACGATGTGGACGAACGCGTCCTGCAGGGTGTCGTTGAGTTGCTGGATGTCCAGGTCCAGGCCTTCGGCGGCGGTGAACGCGAAGTCGTGAATCCAGAACTCGCGGCCGTTGGTGTGACGCAGACGGTACGGGAATTCACCGAGCACGCGCAGGCCGAGGTTTTCCAGGATCGGCAGTACGTCGGACAGGGCCAGCGGGGTATCGGCGTGATACAGCTTGCAGTGCAGCTCGCGCGGGCCGGAGGCCAGCGGCTGGTAGAAGCTCATGGCCAGCGGCTTCTTCTCGCTCAGATTGAGCAAGTGCTGCATGTCGACCACGGCCGAATGCGCAGCGAAACGCTCGCGGTAGCCGGCCGGGAAGCCTTTCGGGAAGTCGGCCAGCACGTTGGTGCCGTTGGCTTCGCCGAAGGTTTCGACGGTCAGGGCGGCGTAGTCGTCCTGCCAGCTGCGGCAGGCCTGGATCACTTCGTTTTCCAGTTGCAGCGGGTCGATGTCGATGCGGTTTTTCGGGTCGACGCGCAGGATCAGTTGCACGCGGGCCAGCACGGACTCGGAGAAGAACGTCCAGAACTCGCAGTCGGAAGCTTTCAGGCGCTCCATCAGCACTTGCTGGATCTTCTGGCGAACTTCGGTGGAGTAGATGTCGCGCGGCACGTAGGCCAGGCAGTAGCAGAAACGACCGTACGGGTCTTTGCGCAGGAACACGCGGATCTTGTTGCGTTCCTGGATCTGCACGATCGACATCACGGTGCTGAACAGTTCGTCGACCGGAGTCTGGAACAGGTCGTCACGCGGCAGCACTTCCAGCACCTGTGCCAGTTCCTTGCCCAGGTGAGCCTTGGACTGGAAGCCGGAACGGCGCTCGATTTCCTCGACCTTGCGGCGGATGAAAGGAATCACACGTACGCTCTCGCCATACACCGACGAGGTGTACAGGCCCATGAAGCGGTGTTCCTTGATCACTTTGCCGTCGGCATCGATTTCGCGAATCGACACGTAGTCCGGGTAGGCCGGACGGTGCACGCGGCTCGGATGCGCCGCCTTGGCGAACGACAGCAGTGTCGCTTCGCGCAGGTAGTTCACGGCATAGTCTTCGATGTGGCGGTCTTCATTGGTCAGACCGGTACGCAGCATCTTGGTCAGGCCGAGGAAGGAGTTCTGGTCGTATTCGATATGGCCGCCATCGGCCTGATCGACAACGGTGAACTCTTCGTAGCCAAGGAAGGTGAAGTGGTTGCCCACCAGCCATTCGAGGAAGCTCTTGATTTCGGTCTTCTCGTCGGCATCGACGGGGAATGCGCTGTTATCGAGCTTGGTGAGGATTTCCTGCACCTTGGCCTTCATCGGCTCGAAATCGGCGACCGCGACGCGGACTTCACCCAGGACCTGTTCCAGTTCCTTGGACAGCACATTCAATTCGGCCGCGTTGGCGCAGCGGTCGATTTCCAGGTACATCAGCGACTCGTGCAGTACGCCTTCGCCGGTGGTGCCTTTTGGCAGGATTTCCAGCAACTCGCCCTTGCTGCCACGACGCACGCTGAGCACGGTGGTCTGCAGGGTGTGGATGCTGTAGCCGCGACGGTTCAGCTCGGTACGCACCGAGTCCACCAGGAACGGCAAGTCATGGTGCAGCACTTCGACCGCGGTGTGGGTCGACTGCCAGCCGTGACGTTCGTAATCGGGGTTGTAGACGCGCACTTGCGGTTGCGCGTGATCGAAGCGCTCAAGCAGGCGCCACGCAGAGAGAGTACAGCCAGCGAGGTCGGAGAGGCGACGTTGGGTCAGCTCGTCCAGGGAAATGATGCCGAAGAATTGTTCAGCGAACAGCGCCACTTGTGGCAGTGCCTGTTCACTGATGTGCTGCGCCAGTGCCGCTTGCAGTTGGTGCTGGAAGTCGGCTTTGCTGGCTGCGGTGAAGAACGCCATCTGTGGTACTCCGCTTGGGCTTGTTATTGATGGAAAGCGTCGCGTGCAAAACCCCTTTCGGGGCGTTCCGTCGCCCTGTTCCTGATTCTCGGGCAGAGGAAACAGGGTGACAGGTGGGTGAAGCTGGACGAGACACTCAGGTCACATTCACCTTCCATGAATGGGCATCTGCAAAAACGACTGACCGGCGCCGCTCGCGGGGCCCTGGCAATGCCTTTACGGGTGCTCATCCGTTGCGCAGCTTAATGGGTGCGACAATGTGTCTGCTTGCGGTGCTGCGACATATTCGGTCATTGGCACGTAAACCAAGGCGTGCGCATCGGTAAACACTAGCATTCATGGGGCGAAACGCCGGTCTGAATCCCCGCTTTTACGGTACAGGCGTGCCAGGAATGACCATTGACCTGTGTCGCGTTCACGACACATGCTCTGACACTCTCACATGCAGAAATTCCTGCGGGCTGGCAGAATCGCGCCCAATTGCGACCAACACGCCCGCCGAGGCAGGAATTCCCCATGCAAATGACCACCGCCCTTTTGATCGTCAACCCGTGCGACGACGAAGAAGACAACATGGCCATGCTCTGCTGCCACAGCGACAAGGGCGAAATGTTTCTGATGAGCCGCTATCCGGACGAGGATGAGCTGGAGATCACCCTGGATGGCGAGCCGTCGACCCTTGATGGCGTGAAAGTCACCCTGACCAGGACACTGCTGAAGATCGAAATCGCCGCGGCGGATGCCGATGCGCTGAACGGGGATGATGTGCTGGAAATCACCTTCAATCCGGACATGGTGGATCTGGCCGAGGTCGAGGAAACCCTGAAGAACATTCTTGATGGCACTGGCACCTATATCAGCCAGATTTGATGGCATCTGGGCCGGCCCTTTCGCGAGCGAAAGGGCCCGAAAGAACACCGCACCTACCCCACCCTACAAAATTCCAACAAATCCCCCGGTCATTTCCCGCACTTTGCGCAAAATGCCGTTAGTCGCCACCCCCTGCGATGGATTAAAGTAACGCCCCCAGCCCCGGCGTTATCCGAACGCCTGTGGCCACCCTTTCCAGGAACAGTCATCGATGGAACATCGTGAAGCGCTGCTGGCGCTGCGAACCTTTCTTTCAACGCAGATTCTCGGCCAGGAAAAACTCATCGAGCGCTTGCTCATCGCCCTGCTCGCCGACGGCCACATGCTGGTCGAGGGCGCTCCGGGTCTGGCCAAGACCAAAGCGATCAAAGAGCTCGCCGAGGGCATCGAAGCCCAGTTCCATCGCATCCAGTTCACCCCGGACCTGCTGCCGGCCGACATCACCGGCACCGAGATCTATCGCCCGGAAACCGGCAGTTTCGTGTTTCAGCAAGGGCCGATCTTCCACAACCTGGTGCTGGCCGACGAAATCAACCGTGCCCCGGCCAAGGTGCAATCAGCTTTGCTCGAAGCCATGGCCGAGCGTCAGGTCAGTGTCGGGCGCAGCACTTATGAGCTATCGCCGCTGTTTCTGGTGATGGCCACGCAGAACCCGATCGAGCAGGAAGGCACCTACCCGCTGCCCGAAGCGCAGCTCGACCGCTTCCTGATGCACGTGAAAATGGGTTTCCCGGACGCGGCCGTCGAACGCCGGATCCTGCAACAGGCCCGGGGCGAAGCCCTCAACGGCGAAACCAAGCCCGAACGCCGGGTCAGCCAGCAGGCGATCTTCGCCGCGCGCAAGGAAATCCTCGGGCTGTACATGGCGGACGCCGTGGAGGAATACCTGGTGCAACTGGTCATGGCCACGCGCAACCCGGCCAAGTTCGACCCGGAAATGGCCGAGTGGATCGCCTACGGCGCCAGCCCGCGCGGCTCGATCGCCCTCGACCGCTGCGCCCGCGCCCACGCCTGGCTGGCCGGTCGCGACTTCGTCAGCCCGGAAGACATCCAAGCGGTGCTGTTCGACGTGTTGCGTCACCGCATCATTCTGTCGTTCGAGGCCGAAGCCGCCGGCATCGACCAGGATCGGGTGGTGCAACGGATTCTCGACGTCGTAGCCGTCGCTTGACCCCGATGAACGCCTCCCTGCCGTCCGAACCGGGCATCCGCATCAGCCTCGCCGAGCTGATCGAGATGCGTCACCGCGTGCGCGAAGTGCAGCTGTTTTCCACGCCGAGCCAGCGCAGCCCGCTGATCGGCCTGCACCACTCGAAATTTCGTGGTCGTGGTGTGGACTTCGATCAGGTGCGGGTCTATCAGGCCGGCGACGACGTGCGCACCATCGACTGGCGCGTCACCGCGCGGACGCAGGAACCGCACACCAAACTGTTCCATGAAGAACGCGAACGGCCGATTTTCATCATGGTCGAGCAAAGCACGCGGCTGTTTTTCGGCTCCGGACTGATGTTCAAATCGGTGCTCGCGGCGCAGGCTGCGGCGCTAATCGGCTGGGCCGCGCTGGGTCACAACGACCGGGTTGGCGGACTGGTGTTCGGCGACAACGAGCACTACGAAATCAAACCGCGCCGCAGCAAGCAGAGCCTGTTGCAACTGCTCAACCGGCTGGTGAAGGTCAATCAGTCGCTGCACAGCGAGCGGGAGCCGGATCGCGATGCGTTTGGCGTGGCGTTGCGCCGGGCCCGCGAGGTGCTGCGACCAGGCAGTCTGGTGATCGTGATCTGTGACGAGCGCGCACTGTCCGACAGCGCCGAGCAACAGTTGAGCCTGCTGTCGCGCCATTGCGACCTTTTGATGCTGCCGCTTTCCGATCCGCTGGACCACGCCCTGCCCGCCGCCGGGCTGCTGAGATTCGCCGAACGCGGTGCGCAACTGGAACTCGACACGCTGAATTTCGACCTGCGCCAGACCTACCGCGCCCAGGCCGAAGCGCGGATCGCTCGCTGGGAACTGCTCGCGCAGAAGCTGCGCGTGCTGCTGATGCCGCTGAGCACCCAGAGCGAAATGGTCGAGCAAATGCGCGAGTTTCTTAACCCGCAACGCCCGGGGAAAGGTCGATGAACGGCCTCGAACAACTGCAACCGCTGATCTCCCCGCCACCGATCGCCTTCTGGCCACCGGCGCCGGGCTGGTGGCTGCTGCTTTTGCTGCTGCCGGTGATTGGCGTTGCGGTCTGGCGTCTGCGGCGTTTCATTCCGATCAAGAAGAAACCGGTCGTGCGCGCCGAACTGCCGCTCGATCCGGTGCGTATCGCCGCACTCGCCGAACTGGCGCAGATGCCCAAACCTTACGACGGTGCCCCGGCCGGGGCCTGGCTGCAGCAGCTCAACGGCCTGCTCAAGCGCCTGTGCCGCAACCATTACCCCTACAGCCAGAGCCATACCCTCAACGGCCGCAAATGGCTGGCGTTTCTCGACAACCGTTGCCCCGCCGCCGGCCTGACCCGCTGGATGGTGCTCGTCGAAGGCGCCTACAAACCCGAGTGCAAACTCGACGACAAAGCCATCGCCGGCCTGACCCAGGCAGTCGACACCTGGATCCGCAAACATGTTTGAGTTCGCTTGGCCGTGGATCTTTCTGCTGTTGCCGCTGCCGTGGCTGATGCGCCTCGTGCTGCCGGTGGCCGACAGCGGCGAGCCGGCGCTGAAAGTGAGTTTCCTGGGCGACCTCGAAGGTCTCGCCCGCCGTCGCGCCCGCGCCAACCTGCCGGCCTGGCGCCAACAGGCGCCGTTTCTGTTGTTGTGGCTGATGTTGCTGACCGCCGCCGCACGCCCGCAATGGCTCGGCGAACCGCTGCCGATTGCCGCCAGCGGCCGTGATCTGCTGGTGGCCGTGGACGTGTCCGGCTCGATGGATTTCCCGGACATGCAATGGAACGACGAAGACGTCAGTCGTCTGTCGCTGGTTCAGCATTTGCTCGGTGATTTTCTCGAAAGCCGCGATGGCGACCGCGTCGGTCTGATCCTGTTTGGCAGCCAGGCTTATCTGCAAGCACCCCTGACGTTTGACCGGCGCACCGTTCGGGTCTGGCTCGATGAAGCGCGGATCGGCATCGCCGGCAAGAACACCGCGATTGGCGACGCCATCGGCCTGGCCCTGAAGCGCCTGCGCATGCGCCCGGCCCAGAGTCGGGTGCTGATTCTGGTTACCGACGGTGCAAACAATGGCGGCGAAATCGACCCGCTGACCGCCGCCAAACTGGCCGCCAATGAAGGCGTGAAAATCTACCCGATCGGCATCGGCGCCGATCCTGAAGAAAGCGGCGCCACGGCGTTGCTCGGCGGCAACCCGACCCTCGATCTCGACGAACCGGCGCTCAAGGCCATCGCCGAGGTCACCGGCGGGCGCTATTTCCGTGCCCGCGATGGCAGGGAGCTGCAAGCGATCAAGGACACCCTCGACCAGCTCGAACCGGTGACTCAGCAACCGACCCAGGCCCGCCCGGCACAGGCGTTGTATCAGTGGCCGCTGGCATTCGCGCTGCTGCTGAGCATTCTGCTGGTGGCCCGCGTGTTGTGGCCGGACAACCCGCTGCAACGGCTGTTTACCAAGGAGCTGTATCTGCAAAGCCCTCTGCCTGACTGGCGCGAGCGCCTCAAGCGCCTGCGTTTGCGGAGGCGTCGATGATCGCCCTCTGGCCGCACTGGTTCCGCCCCTGGTGGCTGTTGCTGCTGCCGGTGCTCGGCTGGCTGATCTGGCAGCTCTGGCACCGCCAGAAACGCGCCGGTCGCTGGCAGATGATTCTGCCGCCGGCCTTCCACGCCACGTTGCTCAGTGGCGGCAGCGGTCGCGACAGCAAGTTGCCTTGGGTCGCCCTGAGCGTGGCCTGGCTGCTGACGATCCTGGCGTTGCTCGGACCGAGCTGGGAACGGGTCGAACAGACCAGCCAGAAACCCGCCGACCCGTTGGTAGTGGTGCTGGAACTGACCCCGGAAATGCTTGCCACCGATTCGCCGCCAACGCGACTGGAACAGGCCCGGCGCAAGCTGTTCGACCTGCTGAAAGTGCGCAGCGATGCGCAGACCGCTATCGTCGTTTACGCCGGCAGCGCCCATACGCTGGTGCCGTTGTCGGATGACCTGGCGACCAGCCGCAATCTGCTCGACGCGCTCAAGCCTTCGCTGATGCCGGAAAGCGGCCATCGCGCCGATCTGGCAGTGAGCAAGGCGCTGGCGCTGCTCAAGCAGGGCGCGTTGGGTCAGGGGCGGATTCTGCTGATTGGCTCTTCGCTGTCGGAAGAGGAGCGCCAAGGCATTCGTCATGCGCTGAGCGGCCAATCGGCGCAATTGTTGATGCTTGGTGTCGGCACCGCCGAGGGCGCGCCGATTGCTCAGGAGGACGGCAGTTTCCTCAAGGATGAACAAGGCGCGATCCGGGTGCCGCAACTCGACAGCCCGGGCCTCGGTGCCTTCCTCAACGCAGTCGGCGGCGAGTACCGCAGCGCACGGCTGGATGAATCCGATCTGGGCGACCTCGGCCTGCTCGATGGCCCGCGCAGCCTGCGCGACGATGGCCAGACCGTGCGCCTCGACACCTGGGCCGATCAGGGTTACTGGCTGCTGTTGCCGCTGTTGTTGCTCGCCGCGTGCGCAGGGCGGCGTGGCTGGCTGTTCTGCCTGCCGTTGCTGCTCGCGTTGCCGCAACCGAGCTATGCCTTCGACTTCGAAGACCTGTGGCTGCGTCCCGATCAGCAAGGCCTGCACCTGCTCAAACAGAAGCGCCCGGCCGAAGCGGCGAAGCATTTCGAAGATCCGCAATGGCAAGGGGTGGCGTTGTACGAGGCCGGCGACTACAGTGGCGCCGCTCAGCGTTTCGCCGAGGGCAATGACGCCCACGCCCACTACAATCGTGGCAATGCCCTGGCCAGAAGCGGCGAGTTGGAAGCGGCGCTGGACGCCTATGAACAGGCCCTGGAACGCCAGCCGGATCTGCGTCCGGCGCTGACCAACAAGGCGCTGGTGGAAAACCTGCTGAAACAGAAAAACGCCCCGCCGCCGGCCGAACCGCAAGACAAACCGGCGCAGCCAAACCTACCGGGCGATGAACCACAGCCAACGACCGCTCCGCCGCCAGCGGTCAAAAGCGAAACCCAGAGCGAGCCGCAAACCGGTGAGTCCGCCAGCGAACCGCCGCCGACCACCCCGCCGCTGCCGGGTGCCAACGAGCTGCCGGACAGCGAACCGGACAAGGAACAGAACACCCCGCCGCTGCTGCGCCCCAATGAGGACACCCTCGAAGGCGAGCAACAGCAGGCGCTGGAACAATGGCTCGGCAAGATCCCGGATGATCCGGGCGAACTGCTGCGACGCAAATTCTGGTACGAACAGCAACAACATCAGGATCAGGAAAACATTCGATGACCCGTTTCACCGCTCTCTTGCTGCCCCTGCTGATCTGCACGGCCACCGCCCAGGCGGCCGAGCTGACCGCCAGTGTGGATCGCAGTCGCCTGAACTCCGGCGAGACGGTCGAACTCACCCTCGAATCCAACGATGTCACGCAGTTCGGCAAACCGGACCTGAGCCCGCTGGAGCCGCTGTTCGAAGTGCGCGGCACACGTCAGGTCAACCAGTTGAACACCCTCAACGATGACAACCGCGCCACCACTCGCTGGATCATTACCCTGCTGCCCAAGCAGAACGGCAGCGTTGAAATCCCATCGCTGAAACTGGGTGAAGCCGAGAGCCAGCCGATCACCGTGCAGGTGATTGAAAGCGACACCCGCGAAGACAGCAGCGCCCGCGAACCGGTGTTCATCGAAGCCAGCCTCGACCAAACCAGTGTCTACGTGCAGGCCCAGGCCATCCTGACGTTGCGCATCTACCATTCGGTGTCGCTGTACGACGACAGCAGCCTGACGCCGTTGCAGATCGCCGATGCGCGCATCGAGCAACTGGGCGACATGCGCACCTACGAAAAAGACATCAACGGTGTGCGCCATGGCGTGATCGAGATGCGCTACGCGATCTATCCGCAGCACAGCGGGTTGCTGAGCATCGCTCCGCAGACCTTCAGCGCCACTCTGGTCGATACCCAACCCTCACAGGACGCCACGGCGCAGGGGCCGAAGCCGGGCAAGCTGATGCACATCAGCTCCGCCGCGACTTCGCTGACGGTCAAACCGAAACCGATGACCTACCCCAGCGATGCGCCGTGGCTGCCGGCCCGCAGCCTGAGCCTGAGCGAAAGCTGGAACCCGGAGCCGGAACACACCCAGGTCGGCGACTCCCTGACCCGCAGCCTGACCCTCAAGGTCGAAGGCCTGGCCAGTTCGCAACTGCCCGCCCTGCCCGCCACCGAAGCCAACGGCCTGCGCCGCTACCCGGACCAACCGGTGCTGAACAACCAGAGCAGCGACCGCGGCCTGATCGGCAGCCGTGAAGAACGTGAAGCGCTGGTGCCGAGCCGCAGTGGCTCGATCGAGTTGCCAACGGTGGACGTCGTCTGGTGGAACACCTTCGAAGATCACCTGGAACACACCAGCCTGCCGGCGCGCACCCTGCAAGTGGCGAACAACCCAAGCCTGCAAGTCGACACCCCGGCGGGCAACGCGCAACCGCTCAGCGCCGCCGACAGCGAAGCCTTGTGGTGGTGGAAACTCAGCACCTTCGTTCTCGCCTGCACCACCCTGCTCGGCTTCGGCCTCTGGTGGCGTGCCCGCTGGCAACCGGCGATCCTGCGCGCCGCACAAACCGGCCCGAGCCCCCGCACCCTGCTCGACGACATCAAACGCGCCAGCCAGGCCAACGACCCCCACGCCACCCGCCAGGCCCTCGACGCCTGGGCCCGCCAGCAACCGGAAACCCTGGCGGACATGGCGGCGCGGTTTGTGCCGCTGTCGGATGCGCTCGATGGTTTGAACGGCGCGCTGTACAGCGAGACGGGGCAGCATTGGCAGGGTGAGGATCTGTGGCGGGCGATCCGCACGATTCCTACGGCGGAGCGGGTGCAGGATCCGGTTGGGGACAGTGGGTTGCCGCCGCTTTATCCGAAGTAGGGTCTTCCCCGGGCGTCGATCAGTCGGTACCTGTCTTTGAAATACCCAACGCCCGATGCGATGCATCGGGCGTTGGGTGAAACAGGTGTAAACCTATTTCAGGACTAGAAACTATCAGTCAAGACTATATTTAACCTGAGTGCCGTTCGGCAAACTTTTAATCTTATCGGCTATATCGGCTCTGAGCCGCATTCCCTCTATAGCATTAACAACGTACAAATTATCCAAGGAAAACTCACCACCCATTACAAACGGAATCTTGGGCAACAAGCGCATCCCCGCAGCAATTGGACCGTTGCGCTTTTGCCATTGATGCGCTAACGGATATCCCGTCAACACCTCATAGTCGTTAAGAACCATTTGCGCCCAGCTTTCAATATCCGCAGCCAAGTACTCTAAAGACCCAGTTTCTGGATCAAATATATAGATCTTGTCGTCCTTGATACAAAACTGCCCACCAAAGATATCCTCAGCAAAAAAGACACCGCTATCGGCCAAGCCCTTATAACCACTGCGCCACAGATCGGTATGATTCCAATCAGAAAGCCCCGTTTCATTTTGACTCGACTCGCTTGGAAAGACATGCAATGCGCCTTCAAAAGCATAGAAGCCATTGCGCCGACGCAGCACGACCAGAATTTCCTCCGCCAAAATACCAGCCATGTTTCGCACTGGCTCAGTTATCTCTGGCTCGCGCTCACTCAAGGATGAACTTGCAATCGACAACAACTATCCACGGTACAAAGGGGACAGATTTATTTAATAAAATTAATCTGTCCCTTTTTTTCTTAAATTCAAAAAGAGACAACCCGTAAGAATTCTTCTATTTTCGCCTTATCTTCAGGATGACGCTGAAGGTACTTCTCACAAGCTAGCCGAAGATACTCAGTACAAACCGATTCGCTGACGACGATGGAGTCCTCATCACTCGGGGGATAGCCATAGGAAAATTCCACCCCTTCGAAGTGTTCTTCGTCGAACGGGCTGCTTTCATCAGGATAGTTACAGTATGCCCCATCCACACTGAACCCCCATCTTTTCACAAGATAGCCAACCGCCTCGATAAAACGGCCGTCAGTGTACATCCTGTCAAAATACCCTTTAACAATCCAAATAGGGTCTGACTGGCTATATGGCTGACCGAACAACTCTCTCATATGCACCTCAAATTTCTAATTCGTAAAAAAGGAGGACAGATTTATTTAATCAAATAATTCCGCCCCCCCTTTTCTTACCTCTTCTTAATTAACGTCCATCCGTAGCTCTTTTTATATAATCGAGATTTTTGCCCGCCCACCAAATAGACAAGAGCAACGTCAACGGCATACCAATCCACAGAAAGAGCACATTAAAATCAGGCTCGCAAAAAAAATATAGAAAAAACATCAGCAACGAAACCATCACCAAGGAAATTATAAAACATACTGACAACACCATCCCAAGCAGGCCGCAAAAAATCATCACACGAGAGACGATATTATTTCTCACTGTTTGCTTCCTTATAAAACCCAAACGACTTATTAGCCACGCCACCCAAATAAAAAGCCAAATAGATTCTAAAAAGGACTAAAAAATGGGACAGATTTATTAATCAAATAAATCTGTCCCATTTTTTCCGGGTGATACCTGCGCGGATGAGCCCAAGGTCTCCTGGGCCGAGCAAGTGAAAATCATTAGTCATTCATTAAAGCCTCTTGATCCGGGCAAGAAATCCCATGTCGCCCGAGTTAACAGTAAGCACTGCTTGCTCATACCCCTCAAGGTCATCGCCCAACCAGGGCTCATCTGGGCGGAGCACATGAACCTTGACCGTTGCACCGAATTCGTCGCTTGAAACGCTCCCCTGAAGAACACCCGGCAGACCGGATTTATTCCATTGATCAAGTACCAAGGACAACCAGGAAATGGCGGTGGCTAATAAATCATCGCTGACATAATCATCAATATGAACCGAGTTCACGAAACACTCATAACCGGTTCTGTCAGGGAAGCTATCGAGGCCCATATGACTTTGAGGATTCAGAGCTGCGATAAAAATACAACCATCACGCTCGACAAAATCAGAACGTGCAATACGCTCAAGCTCACCCTCCATAACAACGTGCGGCAGGTCAGCCAGCAGCGATTCCATTGCCTTGTTTGCTTTCACAGCAATCCTCAAACATCAGCTCACATTCTCAGCGCTATGGCTAAAGCCAAGGCGTTCCTTGACAGCTCAGAATTCACATTTTAAACCGCCAGTGCAGACACGGCTCTACGGGCAAATACCCGCCACCCTTTACTCCGCCTTAACTACTGTGGCACCTATATTTTCTCCGAAATGATTTCCAACTCATCCCACAGATGGGACAGACCAATACTGCTCATATAAGTCATGTAATCCACAAATCCGGGAAACTTTATTTCGTCGATTGAGAACCACGCCGCTTCGCACTCAGGGCAAATAAAAATAATTGACTCATTCGCTTTTATCATCGCTTTGATAACGTCGCCCTACTGACATCTTGGGCAAATCATATACACCTCCCCAAATATACAAAGGCATACAAAGGGACATACAAAGGGGACAGATTTATTCAATCAAATTAATCTGTCCCCTTTTCTTTCACAAGCATCAGACGCGCCAACACCTCCAGGAAAACACCCGCTTTTTCTTCATCGCTTATCTTGAAGCTCGTAAGTTCTACGCTCAAATGCTGCCAGATCGCGCCCATTGAGAGACCAAATGAACTGCTTGAA
Source organism: Pseudomonas sp. B34(2017) (assembly GCF_002112915.1). Classification (NCBI taxonomy): domain Bacteria; kingdom Pseudomonadati; phylum Pseudomonadota; class Gammaproteobacteria; order Pseudomonadales; family Pseudomonadaceae; genus Pseudomonas; species Pseudomonas sp. B34(2017). The sequence continues at coordinate 26,802 of NZ_NEJA01000004.1, forward strand.
ATGGCAGAGTACAAAGCTCCGATATTCATCTAAATTTCATCTCACAAAAAAGGGGCAGTTTTATCGAATCAAATAAACCCGCCCTGTTCTCAGTAGCTCTATCTCGGAATAACGATAGGGATAATCATCGGCGCTGGCGGCGCAGGCGGATTGATCATCCCCTTGCTTTCCACCACGAGAACCCCCTTTTTCTTGATGGTATCGAACAACCGTTCAGTTGCTTCCGCATCAACGTAGCCACCCTCGTCAATCGACGCACTCAGAGCCAGTTGTCGCCGTTCCTCCGTTAACTGAAGCTGCTTGGTACGGAAGAATGTATGAAGCGACATCGCTTTGATGTTCGACAATTCGACGTGCACGACCTCGACATACTTCAACGCTTTCGCATCCCACCCCTGGACATAAAGCCCCTTGGCAGTCAGCGCAAAAGTACAAAATTGGTAGGTCCCCGTATTTGACCCCGGCGTGGAGATAATCAATGAGCAGCGGCCGTGCTGGAGAATCGGATCACTCATAGAAGGATCGTCTTTTACGATCTGCGAAGAAAATTGCGCCCGATCATAGTAAACAGTTGCTTTGTCTACTGGCGTGGTGTTGCAGCCTGACACCAGTAAGGTTACGCCCAGCAACAATGAGATTCCGAAACAGCGCATAGTCATCCTTCAAAGAGAAAGCCATTAATAAAAAACGTAAAAGACGGGGATAAAAATGCGACGAACCCGCTTAAACACCCCACCGGCCAATACCCCCGCCCCATTCCGTAGCCTTGACTAAAAGTAAAGGATGCAGATTTACTTAATTAAATAAATCTGCACTCTTTTGCTCTGACTTTACTACTCCGACACCTATATTTTCTCCGAAATAATTTCCAACTCATCCCACAGATGGGACAGACCAATACTCTTCATATAAGTCATGTAGTCCACAAATCCGGGAAACTTTATTTCGTCGATCGAGAACCACGTCGCTTCGCACTCAGGGCAAATAAAAATAATCGACTTATTCGCTTTTATCATCGCTTTGATAACGTCGTCCTGCTCACATCTTGGGCAAATCATATACACCTCTCTATGGAACTGGATAGGCAGTAAGTACTGTGTTGGTTCCTGGTATGACAACGACTTTTACATTAGTCTCTCCCGCGGTCCCCACCACTCGCCCCATCGGCACAATATAGGCCCCAGGATCGTTCGCCACTGGATTCCCTCTCTTCGTCCAGGCCTCGTCAACCACACCCAGTATCTCCTTTCTATCCATACTGAAAACAGTGTGGTTTTGCTTGTTCGGATTCGGCTTGGCGTGTTCCAGGACGTGATTGATTCTAGTGCCCTGCCTGGTTCCTCGACCATATTCCAAGCCTGCCGGCGTCGTCCAGATTCTGGTAGCTTTATCAAATGTTAACTGAAACCCGCTTGTGGAGGTTTTCGGCGGTGCTCCACTACCAGCATTAACTGACAGCACCCGGCTAACTTGCCGGATTCCAAGATTCTTGATTTCTCCCAACGCAGAGTCAATAAGAAACTCGGCAGCCTTCACATAAGGATCGCCTTTCAGAACACTATTGACGTCTTTTTTATCCGCGTCGTTAAATTCTTTCAGTGTCTTTGGATCACGATCAGTCAAGAAGGCAGCTAAATTGATCGCCGACTCTTCCTTTACCCTTTCATACTCAGGGCCAAACGCCTCCTTCAGGGCAGCCTGGGCAGCGAGGCTTACAACCAGTTTAAACGGCCCCATGATGGCCTGAATGGAAAGCCCGATAGCCTGAATCTGTTCCTTCGGAAGGTTATCCGCAAGTTTCAATGCTGAAACGAGCGGACTCAGCATCGCTTCACCTGCATTTCGCGGAAGGTTACTGGTCACCGTCACGCCGATTTCATACGGCATTCCCGGCTTCCAGCCATCAGGCCCCTTGACCGTACAAGTTTTATTTTCGATACAAGAGTTCAGATTGCCATCGAACACTGCCGCTTTATCGGCAAAGTCCACCAACGCTTTCAGGATATTAGGATCGAGAGATTCCAGCGCCTCAAGATCGCCACCAGCGCGAACGATATTTTTTGCAATCGCTAGAGCGCGTTCTTCTCCAAACTCTTTACTAATACTTTTCGGAACATCATTAATATCTACATGTTGCGACTGGATTTTATTCCAGTTGTTTTTTATAGCATCGTAAACCTGGGTCGCTTGTACCTTCTGATTTTCCGTAAAGTCGGTAACGCTGTTTTCCCATTTATCGAGCGTCTTTCCAGGATGGCTGATCGCGTCTATGGAACTGCTGCTGACATACAGATCCGTACGATGCTCTTCGTCCTTGGTAATCTCATACGCCCTGTTCACATCGCGATTGAGACCGCTCGTGGAGTCCTGCCCCGTGGTCTTGTCGTGCCGTACAACAATCTGCCCCGCCCCCACGGTGGCATTGAGCGTCTGCTGACGATCCTTGTCGTACTTGTAACCCTCAACTGCCCAACTGCTCTTGCTCTCTCCTTCCATCCCTTTGTTGGGTTTGTCGGCCTGAGCGCCACCACTGCCACCGTTGGCACTGGCTCCCGTGTAGCTACCACTTACGTTCAAGTAGTAGCCGTGCTCATTATCCTTGCCGGTAATGTTGCGGTAGCCGAGGGTGTCGGTGTCGAGCTTGAGGTTGCCGTTGTCGGCAGTGACCACCGAACCATCAAGTTGAGTATGTTTTTCGGTACGGATATCGACTTTGCTTTTGCCGCTGATAACCGTCTGGTTGTCGACCCAATTGGTTTTGCCGTTGGTTTCGCCGTAACCCAGCGAACCACTGACCGTTGCACCGATGCTGAACGCGACAGTCAGGCTGGCGTCGAACTCTTTGCCCTCGACCTTGCCGGTGTTCGGAACAGAGGACACGGTTAAGTTGCGTCCTACATCTCCAAGGACTTCATCACCGCGCAGAGTGGCGCCAGCAATCGTGGTGTCACGCTTGCTTTCGAAGTTCAGCTTGTTACCTGCATACAGGTACGCTTCCTGCTGCTTCACGCCCTCGCGGTTCAGATCGCCGATACCGACATTTGCCGAGCCATAAACGCCGAATCCATCCTGGCCGGCGATGATGCCGCCTTCGGCACCCCAGCTACGGCGATCGTGTGAACTCTCATAGGCGTTTTGCGCCGACAGAATGTTCAGATCGTTAGCGGCCTTGAGGGAAATGTCCCGCTCGGCAATCGCACGGGTGCCTATCAGGGTCAGATCGTTTTTGGCATCCAGGTTAATACTGCCGCCGGCATTCAGTTGAGTCGCCGTCGAAGTCCCTTGAGTCGATTTGTCCTCGGTACCCGCATTGCTGACACCCACACCCAGCTTGAAGCCACCGTTGGTACCGCCCTTCACACCGCCCTTGCTCTGAGTCGAATGTCCGGAGCTGTCTTGCGAGCCATGCGCGACATCGAAGGTGATGTCTTTGCCTTTGACGTTGATATCACGCCCGGCATTGAACCGGCTGCCGATGACATTGACGTTGTTTCCGGCGTCCAGCGAGATGTCATTGTCTGCCGAAAGTGTCGAAGGCCGTTGTGTCACGGAGGTCTGAGTGTTACTGGAACTGACACTGGATGCGCCAATGTGTCCGTCATACTTCGGCCCGCTGAAGAACTGATCAAGGGTATCAACCGCTTTCAGTACGCTTGAACCTTTGCTGACTCCGTCTTCGCCTTTGCCCGTCCCTTTGAGCCCATCGATCGTATTGCCGATGTTATAGGCGGTGCTCACCGTTATGCCGTTGCGTTTGATGCTGTCACGGATGGTGACTTCGCTAGCCTCTTCCTTGGCATCGATATTGATATTGCGTTCGGCCTTGAAGCGGATATTGTTCTCCGCCACCACGTCGGACCCTTGCAGGTTGATATCGCGACCGGCGTTTACATTGATGTTCATCCCGGCATCGATGGCGCTGCTCGCAGCGGTGTATCCCTTGCTATTGACGCCATGCTGTACGGTTTCACCGCCGACGAACGTCGTGAACGCGTTGCTGTCGATGGTCTGTTTGATACCAACGCTCTTGTCCGTCTCCCAGCTGTTGCTGCGCTGACTGTCAATCGAAGCAACCACATTGACATCGCGACCTGCATCGAGCGAAGCGTTGTTGACGGCACTGATCCCGCTGCCAATGACGTTAATATCGTGAGCCGCATTGAGAAACGCATCGTTGCCGGCACTGACCTGACTTCCGACACTCACAGCACTGACAACTTCACGTCCCCTATTGTGAGAAGTTGCGAATGTCATGTCGGCACCGAACCCAGGCGTTCCGGCAGCCCACCCAATAGCGTCCTTCAACGAAAGACCGACTTTTTTCTTGTATTCCTCTGCACGGCTGTAGGCCTGATCATCTGCGGACGACAGGGTGATATCGCCCTCCTTGTCTACCAGACCGGCATGCAATTCGGCGTCGTTTTTGGCGCTGATTTCACTGGCGTTCAGACGAACATCTCGCCCCCCCAGAATCACCGCATCATGTCCGGCATCCAATTGACTACCGACCTGTGTCACAGCGGTCTGCAACTGGCTGCTGCCACTTTTCGACATACCGAACAGCCCGGTCTTGGTCTTCTTGCTGTAGGAGCCAGATTCTTCGGTGGCGGAAAGTACCGCCACATCCTGAGTTGCCCCCACCACCAGGTCATTACCGGCCTTCAACTGGCTGCCGATGATGGTGACGTTGCGTCCACCATCGAGACTGACCGAGCCATCCTCATCCTTGGAGGTGTTAACGGTGAGGTCGCGGCCCGCCTCGATCACCGAGGCGACATTCTCGCTTTCATAGCTTTGGCGCTCGGTCGTCTTGCTGCGCCCGAACGAGCCGTTTTTCTTCTTGTAGTAGTAGGACGAACTCTCGTCCTTGGCGGAAGCAACCGTGATGTCCTGATCCGCATCCAGGCTGACGTTTTCCTCTGCCTTGATACGACTGGCAATGATGCCCAGGTCGTTGCCCGCCTTCAGTGCAACGTCCCGCCCGGCGTTCAGTACGGATGCTTGTTGAGTGATGCTGTGGGTTTCGTTGGCGAACTTCTTCCCGCGCGAGACGTAATCGCTTTCGTCAGCAGCAGAGGTAATGACGATGTCCTTGCCAGCATCGACCTTGAGATCCCGCTTGGCATCCAGCCGACTGGCAACAACCGCCACATCACGATCGGCACTGATCGTCAGATCCCGCCCGGACTTTACCTCAGCCCCATGCTGGATGATGGTCTGATTGAGGAAGTTGCTGCCACGCGAATCAGTGCGGCGATCCTGCACCGAGGTGATGTTGACATCACGGCTGGCATCGAGCGTCATGTCCCGACTGCTTTGCAATACACCGCCGATATTGCTGATATCACGCCCTGCGTCGACTTTCAGGTCATTGGCCGCTTCGATCCGTGCGGCGTTGTTCAGTACGTCGCGATGTTGCAGCGTGCCGCCGTAGTTGGTGTCATATCCGTAGACATCACGCTGGTTGATCACATCACCGTTGGTGGCCGTCAGGCTGACGTCACGACCGGAGATGACACCGCCGCCCTTGTTGACGATGTTGTTACCGGCCTTGAGGGTCAGACGGTCATCGGCCTCGATCAAACCACTGTTGGTGAGGTTGTTGCCCGCTTCCGCCAACAAATTATTCGAAGCCCGAAGTGTGCCGGCGTTGTTCAGGTCCGCACCGGCAATCAGGGTCACATCACCGCCCTGGATCAGCGCGCCATTTGGCGCCAGGCGATTGTTGGCCTGGGCCAGATATAACACCGGCACCAGGACTTTTTCGCCGTTAACTTCGTGCTCTTCGAGCCAGACGATGTCGTGGGTCAGCGCCGCCACTTGCTGGGCAGTCAGGGTGACGCCCAGCGACAGGTTGAGTTCATTCTTGCTGGTGACGGCGTTGTTCATGAGGTACTTGAACATTGCTTCGTCTGAGGTCTGGCCGTCGATGAATCGCTGCCCCGTGCGGGCAACTACAGCCTGCTGCACGAGGCGCTGTTCGAACAACCCATCACCGAGGCGCTTGGCGCTGGTGTCGGGGTCGTAGCCAAGCTTGCCCAGCAGGTAGTCCGAACTCATGAACTGCTTGAGGTTGGTCAGCGCCGGATTGGTCTCGATCAGATATTTGTGCGGGTTGGAACGCACGCTGGTGTCGGGCAGGCCTTGCACACGTGGTACGTCGAACGAAACCTGTCCACGGTTCGGCGCCATCACGCCAACCGGGCCGTCACCGGCGACCGCGTTGACATTGATCAGCGCGGTTTTGTCGTTAAGGTTCAGCGACGGACGCGAGGCCAGCGTCAGGTCACGTTTCTTCATCGAGACCGGATCGTTCTGGTCGAACTGCAGCTGGGTGGCCGACCTTACGGGCATGCCGTCCGAGCGCTGGGTGGAACTGGCAGCAATGGTGCCGATGGTCCAGTCGCGACCTGCTACGAGTTCCTGATCGCTGCCGTCCTTGCGGCTGAGACGGAACAGACCGTTGTCACCGGTTGGCAAGGTGAATCCTGGGAGGGCCAGCGGGTTGACCTGTTGCTGGGCCAGGTCCGGTGGCAACTGCTGATTCAAGAAAACCACGGTCGGCTTGGCCGAGCTTTTAACCCCGGTATCGGCCCCAGCCTTGGCCGTTCCGTCAAAGTTTGTGTATGGATTGAGGTTACCGTTATTGATCGTGCTTTTAGCGTTGACGGTTACCGCTTGTCCCGCCTGAATAATAGAAGGAACGCTGCCCCCACCGTTGGTGAAAATACGGTCGTCACGCTGCTTCACGCCCGCCAGAATAGGCGCAGGTACTGCGACCTCGGGCCCTATACCGAACTTTGTGTTGATTTTGCTGAGCAACTGCTTGTTCAGCGCCTGGTAATCCCAGTGTGTTCCGCCTTTGTCGGGTTCGTGCCAAGAATCAATATAGTCATACTGATACTTGGAATTCCGATCGGCATAATTCTGCAGATCATCGGTTATCCAACTCGGTCGTTTGTTGGGAAGGCCACCAATCTGGTAAACACGCATCCGCGTGAAGTTGCCCGATTGCAATCCAAAGTTATCGAAGGTATCGACATCCAGCTTGATGCTCTTGCCCGCCGAAATCAGCGATGCCGTATTGGTAAAAGAACCGACGTTAGCGGTCAGGTTTCCCGCTACCGAAAGCGTTGCCTGGGGCCCCGTGATCTTGGAGGTCGATTCAAAACTTTCATTAACGTAGAAAGTGGTGCCGGAAAAAGTAATGTCACCAGAGACAAACTTCTCCTCCCCGATCACACCTTCTGTCTTGTTATTGAAGCTGTTGGCCGACAGCGAAAAATCACCGTCGACATTGATCGACGCCGCCAGGTTGTTGATGGTATTGGCACGTCCGCCATCACTTCCGGCAATGGTCAGATTACCAATGCTGTAAACATCGGCGGTCTGGTTGGTGAAATCATTGGTCAGCAAATTCATTTTGCCGCCGCTGAAGATCAGACTGCGATTGTTCACCAGACTGGCGGTCTTGATCGTCAGGTTTTGCCCGGCGCCCAACGTACCGGTGTTGCTCACGCCACCGGCGGCGATCGTCAGGTCACCATTGGATGTCAGTCGACCACCGGCATTGTTTAGTAGCCCGCCAATATTGAACGTGCCTTGCCCGCCGCTGCCGATTGTTGCGGCACTGCTCAAATTCATTTGTGCCGTATTGAAGGTCAAATCGCCCAGGCTGCTCACTCGGCCATTCCCGCCGTAGCTACCACCCAGTTGGATATCCATCCCGCCATCACTGGCAATCAACCCGTCGTTGTACCAGTTCACCCCGCGCCCGGTGAGCTGGTTCGAGGCCAGCACCTGGCCGCTGGCCGTTTGCGTGAAGTTGTTGACGTTGAGCGTCAGGCGCCCGGCCTGGATGACGCTGCTGTTGGTCCAGCTGTCGGCGTTGAGGGTCAGGCCGCCACGAGTCACCAGCGAGCCGCCGGCGTTCATCACGTTGGCGGTGGAGATGTCGAACTCGCCCACGCCCACGTGGGTCACCGACCCACCGGCGTTAAGGAAGCTCGGCGCTGCCAGAGTGAAATGAGTGTTGGCGGTTTCCACCAGGCCGTTGCGGTTGTCGAACAGGCTGCCTATCTGGAAGTCAGTCTTGCCGCTGGAGCCCAGGGCACGCAGCTTGCCGCTCTGGTTGTCGAGGTTGGTGGCACGCACAGCCAGGGTGCCGGCGCTTTCGATCAGACCACCACGGTTGGTCAAACTCGTGCCCGCACCGAGGTCGATAACGCTGCCGCTGACCTGGCCGGCATTGTTGTTCATCGAGCCGGCGCTAACTTTTACCTGGCCTTTGGCGTAGATGCCGCCACCGCTGTTGTCGAGCGCATTGGCGCCGGCATCCAGCAGGATGTCGCCGGTGTTGGCGGCGATACGGCCGCCGTCGCTATAGATGCCGCCGAGGGCGCGCAAGTCGAGACGGTTGCCTTCGATCTTGCCGCCCTGGCCGTTGCGCAATACACCGGTCAGACGGGTTTGCAGCAAGCCCTTGAGGCTGGACAGCACCCCGCCCCGGCTGTCGAGGCTGGCGGCGGTGATGTTCAGGTCACCGGTCTGGGCGATGAGTTTACCGACCTGGTTGTCGATGGCCCCGGTGCCGGTGTTTACGGTCATCGCGGTGAAACTCTGCACCGCACCTTTGCCGTTGTTCAGTGCTGCGGCGGTCAGGTTGACGGCGGCATCGCGGCTGGAGATCAGGCCGTCGGCGTTGTTGTGCAGGGTGCCATCGGCCTTGAGGTCGAGTTGGCCGTTGGCCGAAATCGTGCCGCCCGCGCTGTTGTTCAGATCACCGTGGGTCAACAGGTCGAGCAGGCTCTGGCTGATCAACTGGCCGCCGCGGTTGTCGAGGCTGGCCGAGCGCTTGATCACCAGCGGCCCGGTGCTGCCGAGCGCGCCGTTGACGTTGGTCAGGGCGCCAAGCAGGTCGAGGGTGACGCTGTCCTTGCCGACCAGACTGCCGCCGCTGTTGTCCAGTTGCGTACCGGTGAAGGTCAGCGCTTTGCTGGCCGTGATCCGGCCACCGGCGTTGTTCAGGGTGGCCGCGCGGACATCCAGGGTGTCACCGCTTTCAATGAAACCGCCGGCGCCGTTGCTGATCGTGCCGCCGGTGATGGTCAGGGTCTGTTTGCCACCACTGGTGACGGTGCCACTGGTGTTGTCCAGGCGGGTGGCCTTGATGGTCACCTCACCGATGCCGCCCAGCCCGCCGTTGCTGTGGTTGATCAACGCACCGCTGAGGTCGATGTTCAGGTTGCCGAGCAGGCTGGAGATGCTGCCTTCCTGGCTGTTGTCGAGGGTGCCACCATTGACGGTCACGCCCTTCCAGCCAGAGATCAGACCGCCCTGGTTTTTCAGCTCGGGCGCGGTGAGGGTCAGTTGATCGTTGCTGATCAGGTTGCCACCACGGTTGTCCAGGCTGTTACCGGTGAGGCTGAAACTGTTGACGCTGGAGATTTCACCTTTCTGGTTATTCAGGGCACGCAGCGTGGCGATGCTCAGCACGCCCTTGCTGTTGATCACACCGCTCTGATTATTGAGGTCGCGTAGGTGGGCAATGCTCAGCGGACCTGTGCTGCTGATCATGCCGTCCTGGTTGTTCAGGTCTTGAGCGGTAGTGCCCAGATCAATGGCCAGACCGGCAATGCCCACCAGCGTGCCACCCTGGTTGTCCAGACCGGTACTGTTAAGGGTCAACTGCTGCGCCGCCTTGATGCTACCTTTGTTGCGGTTGCTCAAGAGGCCGTCGACGGTCACCTCGAGATCGCTGTCGCTCAGCAACACGCCGCCATCGCTGTTATCCAGGCTCGCCGCCCGGATCTGCAACGCGGCGGCGGCGATCTTGCCCTTGATCGAGGTCAGGGCCTTGTCGATGGTCAAGGTGAGTTTCTGGTTGCTCAGCACCTGGCCGCCGCTGTTGTCCAGCGACGCGGCGATCAGGTCAAAGGCCTGCTCGCTGGAAATATCGCCGCCCCGGTTGTTCACGTCACCGAGGTTTTTCAGCAGCAATTGACCTGGCGCCGTGACGAAGCCGTCCTGGTTGTTCAGCGCACCGCCTTTCAGATCAAGAATCAGATTGCCGGTACTGAACAGCTTGCCGCCCTGCTGATCGAGCCCCTTGAGGTTAGCCACCAGAGCATTGGCTGCGCCGATGCTGCCGGAGGTGTTGGTCACCTGATCTGCGTTCAACTCCAGTTGATCAGCGGAATAAATGCTGCCCTGACTGTTGTTGAGATCCCCGGTGTTGATGTTCAGGCCGGTCTTGCTGCTGATGACGCCTTTTTGTTGGTTATCCAGGGCACTGCTGTTGAGTGTAAGCGCGGTGTCGGTGAGCAGTTTGCCGCCCTGGTTGCTGACGGCGCCTCGGGTGTCGACCGTGAGGTTTTTGGCACTGGAGAGCGTGCCGCCGTTGTTGCTAAGGCTTTGGGCATTGATCGCCAGCGCGCCTTCGCTGATCAGGCTGCCCTGATTGTTGTTCAAGTCCGATGACAGGGTGATCGCCAGGTCTTTGCCGCTGCTCAGGCGACCGCTGTTTTCCAGCGTCTGCCCGGTCAGCGTGAGGCCGGTGTCACCACTCATCAGGCCCTTGTTGTGGTTGATGACCTGACCCACCGTCAGCGCCAGATTGCCGCCGGCGGCGATGTAGCCGCTGTCGCTGTTGTCGAGCCAGGCGCCGATCAGGCTCACACCGGCCTTGCTCGACAGCTCACCGCTGCGGTTGTCGACGCGGTCAACGGTGAGTGTCAGCGCTTTTGTGGACCCCACCAGACCTTCCTGACGGTTGTCCAGGCGGGCCGCCGTGACGCGCAGGCCATCATCAGCGATGACCACGCCGGCCTGGTTGTCGAACAGGTCGGTCACGGTCAGGTCGACCTCGCCGCGCCCACGGATTTCGCCACCGGTGTTGTCCAGGCTGGCACTGCGGCTGTCGAGGCCGGCAGAGGCAATCAGGCCCTTGATGTTGCTCAAGGCCTGATCGACAACCAGGGTCAGCTTTTGGTTGCTCAGCAACTTGCCGCCGTCGTTGTTCAGGCTTTGCGCATTCAGGCTCCAGGCGTTCGCACCAGAGATTTCACCTGCGCTGTTGTTCACCTCGGCAAGGTTTTTCAGCAGCAGCTGACCCGGCGTATGCAGGTTGCCGCGCTGGTTGTTCAACAGGCCGTGGTTCATGTCCAGCGTCAGGTCGGCGTTGCTGAACAGCTCGCCGCCATCCTGCTCCAGCGAAGTGACCGAGACGTCGAGTTGCTGCTGGCTGCCGATGCGCCCGCCGGAGTTGTCCAGGTGGGCGGCTTTCAGCTGCAGGGTGCCGTCGGTGGCAAGGCTGCCTTCGTGACGGTTCTTGAATTCACCGGTGGTCAGCGTCGAATCGGCCTTGGCGCTGATGATGCCCTGGTCGCTGTTGTCGAGACTGCCGCTGTTGAACACCAGGCCTTTTTGCGAAGCGATCAGACCGCCCTGGTTCAGCACCGCGCCGGTCGAGGTCAGCGCCATTGCCTCAAGGCTGGACAGTTTGCCCAGGCGATTGTCGAGGCTGCCGACCTTGAGGGTCAGCCGCCCTTCGCTGCTGACCAGACCGCCCTGGTTGTCCATGGCCTCATCGAAGGTCATTTGCAGATCCGCCTGGCTGACGATCCGCCCGCCGACGTTGCTCAAACCAATGCCACTCAGGGTGCTCGCGCCCTTGCTGAAAATCAGGCCATTGGTGGCGTTGATGATCTGCGCGACCTTCAGGCCCAGCGTAGTGTCGGACAACACCTTGCCGCCTTCGCTGTTATCCAGACGTGTGCCGTTGACCAACAGCGCTTGCTGGCTGGACAGCGAACCGCCGCGGTTGTCGATCTGCTCGACATTCACGGTCAGATTTTTCAGTGAGCCGACCAGACCGTCCTGGCGGTTGTCGAGGTTTTTGCCGGTCAGCAGCAAATTGCCTTCGGCGACCAGTTCACCGCCCTGCTGGTTCAGGGTGTCGATGTTGGCGTCGATATCAGCCTTGCCGGAAATTCGCCCAGCGGCGTTGTTCACTTCGCCGGCCTTGAGCGTCATCAGCCCGGTCGAGGTCAGCAGGCCGCCATTGCGGTTATCCAGTTTTTGGCCTTCAAAAGTCAGTGCCGCTTTGCTTTCGAGTCGGCCCTTGTCGCGGTTGTCCAGCTCGCCGACCAGCGCCTTCAACGCCTTGTCCGAACGAATCACCCCGCCCCGGTTATCCGTTTTGGCACTGCTGACTATCAGGTTGTCGAGGCCGGAAATCTTGCCGGCGCGGTTGTCCAGGCGAGTGGCCTGCACGTCCATGGCACCGTTCGCCTGAATCAGGCCCTTGTTCTGGTTGTTCAACTGACCGCTGATGCGGGTGGTCAGCGTGCCTTCGCTGATCAACTGGCCTTGCTGGCTGTTGTCGAGATTTTGCGCGCGCACGTTCAGGGCAGTCTTGCCACCGAGTTTGCCGGTGGCGTTGTTAATCGCTCCCGACGCGGTGATGTCCAGCATCCGCCCGGCCATCAACAGGCCGGCGACGTTATCCAGCGACGTGACGGTCAACACGGTATCGCCCTGACTGCTCAGTTCACCGTTGCGATTGATGAGCTGTCCGACCGTGCCGGTCAGGTTGCCCGCGCTGTTGATGACGCCTTGGGTGTTGAGCACCTGACCGGCGTTGAGGTTCAGAGAAGCGCTGCCCAGCACGCGGCCGGCATTGCGGTTGTCCAGCGTGCCGGCGGTAACACTAGTGTTCTGGCCGCTGAGTGTGCCGCTCTGGTTATTCAGAGTCTGCGCGGCGTTGACAGTCAGGTTGCGGCTCGCGACCAGGCCTTTGCCACGGTTGTCGATGGCTTGCGCACTCAGGCTCAGATCCCCATTGGCATTACGACCACCGTCAGCATTGACCCCGGCTTCGATCGCCCCGGCGTTGGTCAACTGACCGCCCGCACTGAGGCTGATGCTGTCCCGCGCCGCAAGCGTCTGTCGGTTGGTCAGATCGCCCTGAGTCTGCACATTCAGCGAGGTGCCGGCGTAGACCGCCGAGCGAGTTTCCAGGCTGGCGGCCTTGACGTTGACCGCGCCGGTGGCCGAGGTTTCGGCCAGGCTCAACTGGCCGTTGGCGTCGAGCTGGATGTCGCCGCCGCTGGCGATCAGTTTGCCGTCGAGCTTCACCCCGACCCCGGCCTCGGTGCCGACCAGTTTGATCGCCCCGGCGTACATGCCGCCCAGCGCCGAAGAGTCGATGGCCAGTTGCGGCTTGGTGCTACCGTCGTCGGCGCGGGCCGTAGCATTGAGGTTGTCGGCGTTGACGTCGTTGCGCCCGGCAACGATGGTCAGGTTTTTCGCCTGAATCTCGGCGTTGATCTTTGCGCTGCGGGTGATGATTTCGAAGCGGTCGACATTGGTTGCGTTAAGCCCGGCGCCTTCGATCGCGACGCTGCCCTGATCGACCTGGAAACGGTCCAGGCGACCGCTGCCATCCAGCACCGGTTTGCCGGTGGTCAGCGTGACCCGTGGCGAATTGATGAAACCGCAGCCATTGCACGTGATGCCGTACGGGTTGGCGACGATCACCCGCGCCGACTGCCCCGCCACTTCGGTGTAGCCGCGCAACTGGCTCGGGCTGCCACCGATGACTTCGTTGAGGATCGCCTGTGCCGAACCACTGTTTTTCAGGTGCGGGTTGTCAACGATGTACCCGCCCAGTTGGGTGGACGAAGCCTGGTTGGAGCCGTTGTTGAGGATGACGCCCTGCGCGCCGACGTTGTAGTCATGAAACTGGTTGTGCGACAGACCTGCCCCGTTGGGTGTGGCGATGTTGATGATCTGCACGCCGTTGCCGGCGCGGTCGAGCGTAGTGCCAGGGTTGGCCACCACAATGCCGTCGGCCTGGGCCCACATCGGTTGCCAGAACATGACGTTGGCCAGCAAAAACGCCAGCCCGCGCTTGGGCATGCCCCAGAACTGATCACGGCTTTTTACGGCAGCAGATGGCAGGCGAGCAAGAAAGGCGTACTGACGAACGTCCATGTAAAAGTCTCAATGCAACAGGCAGGATGGGCGATTTGAAGGCAGGCGCGACAACCCCGACGGGCGCACGGTCAGCGCCAGTCAGAGCGAAGTGGGTTAGGGAGAAAGTTGCGCAAGGCAATCCAGCGTCGCCCAGTCGATCACGGCAAATGCCATGAAAACCTGTTCGTTCCCTCGTAGCGGCACACTGATATCAAATTAATGGCGCGATATTAGATGGCCACTATTTTGACGTCAATTATTGAATGCAACAGCGGTGCGCTGCCGATGAACGGTCATGGCCAAGTTGAGCGTCAATAAGACCGTCCTCCCGGCCTCGGTCAGCCCTCCTGACACAATAATCTGTAAACTCTCCCCTCTTTCGCCGCCCTCTCATCCCGGCGGCCATCACCTCTTTATATTGCGGAGTCAGCCTTGCGTCTGTTTCACACCTCCGACTGGCACCTTGGGCAGAACCTGCACGGCCAGGAGCGCGATTTCGAGCACGCCTGTTTTCTCGAGTGGCTGCTGCGCCAATTGAAGTTGGCGCAGCCGGACGTGCTGCTGATCGCCGGCGACATCTTCGACACGGTCAATCCGCCGGTCAAAGCCCAGGAACGCCTCTACGATTTCATCGTCAGCGCCCACGAACAGCAACCGTTGCTGACCATCGTGATGATCGCCGGCAACCACGATTCCGGTTCGCGGATCGAGCTGCCCGCGCCGTTGATGCGGCGTTTGCGCACCCATGCGTTGGGTCGGGTACTGTGGCTGGATGACGGACAACTGGATGCAGAACGTCTGCTGTTGCCGTTGCCGAATGCGTCCGGCGAGATCGCCGCGTGGTGCCTGGCGCTGCCGTTCCTTCGGCCTGCCGAGGTCACCGGCGCGCATCTGGGCGACAACTATTTGCGCGGCATTGGCCAGGTGCATGAATGGCTGATCGAAGCGGCCAATGCCAAACGCCAACCGGGCCAGGCGCTGGTCGCCATCAGCCATGCGCACATGGCCGGCGGCTCGGTGTCGGAAGACTCCGAACGCAGCCTGATCATCGGCAACGCCGAAGCGCTGCCCGCCAGCCTGTTCGGGCCGAGCATCAGTTATGTCGCGCTCGGCCACTTGCACAAGCCGCAGAAGGTCAACGGCGAAGAGCGGATTCGCTACAGCGGCTCGCCGATCCCGTTGTCGTTTTCGGAAATCAGTTATCAGCACCAGGTGCTCGACGTCGTTCTGGACGGCGAAACCCTGGTCAGCGTCGAGCCAATGCTGATCCCTCGCTCTGTCAATCTGCAGCGCCTCGGCCCTGCGCCGCTGGCGGAAATCCTGCTGCAACTGGCGGATCTGCCGAACATCGACCTGCTGGCCGAAACCCAGCGCCAACCGTGGCTGGAAGTGCGGGTGCGCCTCGACGAGCCACAGCCGGACCTGCGCCATCAGGTCGAAAGCGCCCTGCAAGGCAAGGCTGTGCGACTGGTGCGGATCGCCGCCGAATACGCCGGCAACCGTGGCGCTGATGGTGCCGAGGACGGCAGCGCGCTGATTGAACTGGACCAGCTCACGCCGCAGGAATTGTTCAGCCGCGCCTGGCTCGACAACTACGGCAATGAGGTCGACGAGCAAACCCTCAAGGACTTCGCCGAACTGCTGCAAGACGTACAAATGGAGGGCGAGCAGCCATGAAGATTCTCGCCATTCGCCTGAAGAACCTCGCTTCGCTGGCCGGCCCGTTCGAGATCGACTTCACCGCCGAACCGCTGGCCAGTGCTGGCCTGTTCGCCATCACCGGCCCGACCGGCGCCGGTAAAAGTACCCTGCTCGACGCCTTGTGCCTGGCGCTGTTCGGTGCCGTGCCGCGACTGAACAACACCGGGCGTGACGCCAAGGTGCCGGACGCCGACGGCGAAATCGCCACCGGTGACCCGCGCACCCTGCTGCGTCGCGGCACCGGTGAAGGCTTTGCCGAAGTGGATTTTGTCGGCGTCGATGGCCGTCGCTATCGCGCGCGCTGGGAAGCCAATCGCGCCCGGGAAAAGGCCGGCGGCAAGTTGCAGGCCAGCCGTCAGAGCCTGCGCGACATTGATCAGGATCAACTGCTCGCCAGTCAGAAAGGCGAGTACAAGACTCAGCTCGAAGCCGCGCTGGGCCTGAACTTCGAACAGTTCACCCGCGCCGTGCTGCTGGCCCAGAGCGAGTTCAGTGCCTTCCTCAAAGCCGACGACAACGACCGCAGCGAACTGCTGGAAAAACTCACCGACACCGCGCTCTACACCCGCCTCGGCCGCCGCGCATTCGACAAGACCAAAGAGGCCCGCGAAGCCCACAAGCAGTTGCAGGATCAGGCCACCGGCGTGACCCCGCTGGCCCCCGAAGCCCGCGCCGAACTCGATGAGCGCTTCAATGCCGCCCAGCAAAAACTGAAGTTGCAGCAGGCGCAGCTCAAGCAGATCGAGCAACAGCACGACTGGCTCAGGGAGCTGTTGCGGCTGCAAGACTCGCAACAAGCCGCCGCCGAGCAACTGCGCAGCGCCGAGCACGAGCGAGAGTCGCTGGCCGGCGAGCGCCTGAAGCTCACCCGCCTGGAACAACTTGCCCCGCAACGGCACCAGTTCGCCCGCAAGACCGAACTCGATGCACAGCTGACGCCGCTGGCCGCACAGATCCACGCGTACACCCGGCAACATGGCGAGCTGACCGAGCGCCAGACACGACTGGAACAGGATCTCGCCGCAGCGCAGATCGCCCTGACCCAGGCGCAAACGCAACTGAGCGAAAGCGCGCCGCTGTTGCGTCAGGCCTTCGAGGAGCAGAGCACCCTCGCCCGCCTCGCCAAGGACGTTGCGTCCGGCACCGAAGCGAAGCAAGCCGCTGAGCAAGCCTGTGCCCAGGGCCAGAGCGCGATCCAGTCCCTGCTCGATCAGCAAAAACAGGTCGCCGAACGCTTGCAGCGCATTGCCGCCGATCTTGAGCAAAGCGCTCACTTGGCACCGTTGAGCGAAGCGTGGAATGCCTACCGCGACCGCTTGCAGCAACTGATGCTGATCGGCAACCGGTTGAACAAGGGCCAAAGCGAACTCGCCTCCCTCGAAGAAAACGCCGCCCGCGCCACCGAAGCGCTCGCCACGCAGAAGCAACAGCTTGAAGTGCTGTTCAAAGAGGCCGGCGCCGAACCGGACGCGGTCGCCGAGCAGATCGGCATCCTCGGCACTCTGTTGCAGGACAACCGCAAGCAATTGCGCGCCGTCGAGGACCTGACGCGCCTGTGGGCCAGTCAGCAGGAGCTGGACAAACGCAGTGCCGAGCTGCAACAGCGTCAGCTCGATGCGCAACAGGAACGCGAGCGCCTGACCCAGGACGGGGTGAAGACCAAGTCCGAGCTGACCGTCGCCGAACAGACCCTCAACGTCACCCGTGAACTGCTCGAGCGTCAGCGTCTGGCCCGCAGTGCCAGTGTCGAAGAGCTGCGCGCGCAGTTGCAGGACGACCAGCCGTGCCCGGTCTGCGGCAGCAACGAGCATCCGTACCACCAGCCGGAAGCCTTGCTGCAAAGCCTCGGCCGTCACGATGAAAACGAGCAGGCCAGCGCGCAGCAAGCAGTCGATCAACTGAAGGAAAAACTCACCGAGCTGCGTGCCGATGTCGGTGGGGTGATTGCTCGGCAAAAGGAACTGCTGCAACAGCAGGAACAACTGGCCGCCCAGCAGCAGGCGCTGACGCCGAGCATCGAGGCACATCCGCTGGCGGCATCGTTGCAGAATC
This sequence comes from Pseudomonas sp. B34(2017), assembly GCF_002112915.1. NCBI lineage: Bacteria > Pseudomonadati > Pseudomonadota > Gammaproteobacteria > Pseudomonadales > Pseudomonadaceae > Pseudomonas > Pseudomonas sp. B34(2017). Next base: position 44,532 of record NZ_NEJA01000004.1, read on the forward strand.
AGGACAGTGACAAGCGCGCCGCGTGGCTGACCCGCCAGAACGAACAACTGAATCAGAGCATCACCCAGGACGAACAGCGCCAGACCGCCCTGCTCACGCTGCAACAGGACGCGGCGCGCCTGACCCAGCAATTGCGTCAGGCCGAGACGGCGCACCAGCAAGCGGCCCAACACCTGAGCAATCAGCAACGCGAGCTGGGCGCTGACCGCCAGCGCCTGGACGAAGAACTGGCGGCCTTCGCCACACTGCTGCCGAGCGACACCCTCGAAGCCCTGCGCGCCGAACCGGCGGCGACCTTCATGCAGCTTGACCGGCAGATCGCCGAACGTCTGGCGCAAGTCGATCAGCAGAAGGAAGAACTGGCCGAACAGCAACAGCGCCAGCAGACGCTCGATAAAGAACAGGACCGCCAACTGGGCCGAGTGCAGCAGCTGCAAAACGCTGAACAGCAACTTAACACGCTGACCGAACAGCAACTCGCCAGCCAGGAAAAACTGGCGCAATTGCTCGGCGAGCACACCTGCGCCGAGCATTGGCAGCAGCAACTGGAACAGGCCGTGGAACAGGCGCGCAGCGCCGAATCCACGACGACTCAGGCGCTACAGGAAGCACGTACGCAGTGGGTGCAAATCGCCGCCGAACTCAAGGCGCAGCAAGAGCGTCTGCAAGCGCTGGAAACCGAAGATCGTGATCTGGCCGGCAAGATTGCCGACTGGCGCGCCCGTCATCCGGAGCTGGATGACGGTGGCCTCGAAGACCTGCTGCGGATTGATGACGCGCAAGTTGATGAGCTGCGCCAGCGCTTGCAGCGCAACGAAAAAGCCGTTGAACAGGCCACGGTGTTGGTGCAGGAACGCGATCAGCGTCTGCTCGAACATCAGGGCCAACACAACGGCAACCTGGACGCCGAACAACTCGCCAGCGCCCTCGCCGACCTGCAAAACCAGTGCACGGCCAGCGAACAGCAATGCGCCGAACTGCGCGCCGAGCAGGCCGAAGACCAGCGCCGCCAGAACGCCAATCAGGCGCTGGCGCAGCAGATCGCCGATGCCTATGCCGAATATCAGCGCTGGGCGCGGCTCAATGCGCTGATCGGCTCGGCCACCGGCGACACGTTCCGCAAGATCGCCCAGGCCTACAACCTCGACCTGCTGGTGCATCACGCCAACGTGCAGCTGCGGCAACTGGTCAAGCGCTACCGCCTCAAGCGCGGCGGCAGCATGCTCGGCCTGCTGGTGATGGACACCGAAATGGGCGACGAACTGCGCTCGGTGCATTCGTTGTCCGGCGGCGAAACCTTCCTGGTGTCGCTGGCGCTCGCCCTGGGCCTGGCCTCGATGGCGTCGAGCACGTTGAAGATCGAATCGCTGTTCATCGACGAAGGCTTCGGCAGTCTCGATCCGGAATCCCTGCAACTGGCCATGGACGCCCTCGACGGCTTGCAGGCTCAAGGGCGCAAGGTTGCGGTGATTTCCCACGTACAGGAAATGCACGAACGGATTCCGGTACAGATTCAGGTGCAGCGACAAGGCAACGGTTTGAGCACGCTGGAGGTGAAATGAACACGCTGTATTCCTTCCGCCGCTGCCCGTACGCGATGCGGGCACGGATGGCCCTGCGTTATTCGGGCGTGCCGGTGGAGATCGTCGAAGTCAGCCTCAAGGCCAAACCGGCCCAGATGCTGGCGATCTCGCCCAAGGGCACGGTGCCGGTGCTGGATGCGGACGGTCAGGTGATCGACGAGAGCCTGGAGATCATGCACTGGGCGCTGGCGCAGCATGATCCGGATGACTGGTTGCTGGGTGGCGATTCAAGGATCGCCGAGTTGATTGAAGCCAACGATCAAGTGTTCAAGATTCACTTGAATCGCTACAAGTACGCCGAGCGTTATCCGGAACAGCCGATGGAGGTTTATCGCGCCGAAGGTGCTCTGTTCTTGCAGAAACTGGATGAGTTGCTCGAGGGTCGCGATTACTTGTTGACCGCGCATCCGAGCCTGGCCGATATCGCGCTGTTGCCGTTCGTTCGCCAGTTTGCTCACGTTGATCGTGACTGGTTTGCACAGACGCCTTACGTGCGGTTGCAGGCCTGGTTGCAGCGGTTTCTGGAGTCGGAACTGTTCACCGGCATCATGAAAAAGTAGGCGCGTTACGCCAACACTTCACACATGCCGATGACCGAGCAATCCACTTCGAACGGGCCGAGAAAACCGCTGGCGGTTTTCGCCGGCGGATTGCCGGCCAGCAGCCCCAGCGCATTGGCCCGTTCGATGTTGTGCGCGATGTTGTGGTTGGCCTCTATGGCCCGGGCCAGCCCGCCGACCGAGCCTTGGCCGAATCCCAACAGGGAAGCGCCGTTGGTCATGAACGCCAGTCCGGCAATGACCCAGAGTCTGTAGCCTTTCATGCTCCGCCGACTCCCGCGAGCTCAGCTGAACCGACCGCTGCGTTTTGTGAGCGAAGTTCGAACTGGATGCCGGGATGTGCAACGTCGATCGGTGCTTCGAAGCTGTGTTGCGACTGCGACGCCAGACTGACAAACAGCACCATGACCAGGTACAGACCGATGGCCACGTAGGCGCCGCGTTTGGCGGAAGTGATGATTGAAGTGGCCATGATGTGTGCTCCGTGGACAATGTTTCGAGGTCCACAGAATCGATCAAAAAAGCCGGGGTATCCACTCAGGGTTTTCCATAGTAACCATCAGCTTCGTTGATTATTTAGCCGATCTATCTCGTCGTTTGAAAATAGCTATCGTCGGTCGTTGCGCAGGCAAAAAACTGCCCAAGGCTGCGATCTTTTGATTTTGCTTTTTCAGGAAACAAGATCAAAGGATCGCAGCCTTGGGCAGTTCCAGGGCGTAACGGAAATTTCAGTGTTGAGCTTTGTGATCCAGCGCGGCGTAGAAGTTGGCGCTTTGTTGCAGGTATTTCTGGGTGTAGCTCTGGGTGTGGGATTTTTTGTCGCTGATTTCAACGTTGGCACTGGCTGGCAGAGCCACGGTGGCGGAGATGGCGGAAGCGGCAATTACGGAGAAGAGATTGAAGTTCATGGCGGTAACCCTCGTGTTCAGTTGGCTTGCTTGCCCGGTTGGGCCGTGGAGCAAACTTAACGCTCGAGGGTCGATCGCTTGAAATGCTTTGCAACATTACCTGTTATCAGCAGGATTAATACATAGCTTCAGGCCCCGTAGAACGGGGCCTGCGGCTTATTGACGCATGAGGAACTTGATATCGCTCGGGGCGTCCATCGGCAGTTTTTGTACGGTTTTGCCCAGCAGACCGGTCTTGCTGTCGCGCTCGACCACGACAATCTGGTTGCTCTTCTGGTTGGCGATCAGCAGGAATTTGCCGCTTGGGTCGAGGCTGAACTCACGGGGGTGATCGCCTTCCACCGAACGTCGTTGCAGTTCCTTGAGCTGGCCGCTGGCCGGATCAATAGCGAATACCAGCAGCTGATTGGCGGTGCCACGGTTGCTGACATAGAGAAATTTGCCGTCGGCGGACGCGTGCAACGCGGCGGCAGCCTTGTCCGAGGTGGGTTGGCCGGCCGCCAGATCGACCAGTTGCGTCTGGGTCAGCACGCCGTCGTGGTAATCGAACACCGCAACCTGGGCGCTCATTTCCATGGTCAGCCAGGCGTGTTTGCCTTCGGCGCTGAACAACAGATGACGCGGGCCGCTGCCGGCGGGCAAAGGCACAGAAGCGGTCATCGCCGGCGTCAATGGCAAGTCCGGGTTGGCCTTGGGATCGAACAGGTAGACAAAGACCTTGTCCGCGCCCAGATCGTTGGAGAACACATAACGACCGTCCGGCGAGGAAACTGTCGAGTGCACGTGGTTCGAGGCCTGACGCTCGAGATTGATCCGGCTCGCCGGGTGCGCGCTCATCTGCACCACCGGTTTGAGCTTGCCGTCGCTGCCCACCGGCAATACCGCAAGGGTGCCGCCCGGATCTTCCATCACCGAATAGTTGCTGACGAACAGATGGCTGGCGTCGCCGCTGAGGCTGGAATGGGTCGGCTCGTTGCCCAGGCTCTGGACCTGATTGATCAGGGTCAGTGCGTGGGTCTTCGGATCGATGGAATAACTGCTGACGCGACCGACCGGGTCTTTCTGCCCAGGGCCGTTTTCGTTGACCACAAACAGCCGACGCTGATCCTTCGACAGGGTCAGCCATGACGGGTTTTCACTCTTGATCACTTGCAGCGGCTTGGCGTCGATCTGGCCGGTAGCGCTGTTGAAGTTCATCCGGTAAATGCCTTCGCTGGTATCGGCGGTGTAGGAGCCCACCAAAAACTGGAAGCTCTCGGCCGAGGCACTGGAAAGGCCCATCGCGCCGACGCTGCCGGCTATCAGCAATGGCCAGAATTTACGCATGTTCATTCAGTTTCGTCCTCGTCGTCGGCACTGCTCAGTACATCACCGAGGCACACCAGACGGTGCTCGCCGACGGTTTTGGTGTCGCTGGCAAAACCGACGATCAGCCAACTCTGCAAATCTTGATCAAACGTCGCCGCTGCCACCTGCGCCGGGGTGAACTCCCAATGCTTGGCTGCCCGGCCATCGATGCATTCGATGTGCAGGTTGTCGTCTTCGTCGAGGGCGAATTCGAAAGCGTGCAGGCCGTCGATTTCGACCATACCGCAGTGTTCGAGGGCGTTGAGAAGGGTTTCGGTTACGGCAGTCATGGCAATCATGTCTTTCAGGGGGAAAGGGGCAATGATAGCTCAAAGCCCCTGCTCTTGATCGTTCCCACGCTCTGCGTGGGAATGCCTCAAGGGACGCTCCGCGTTCCAGCTCTCGAATGGGACGCGGAGCGTCCCGGGCTGCATTCCCACGCGGACGGTTCGACGCCTCGACGTGGGAACGATCATGGTGTGTGAGTTAAAGGGCTTCGCGCGATGGCTTGCCATCGACCAGCCGCTGTATGCGCAACGGGTTGGCGTTTTTCAGCGGTTCCGGCAGCAGACTGTCGGGGTAGTTCTGGAAGCACACCGGACGCAGGAATCGATCGATCGCCAGCGTGCCCACCGAAGTGCCGCGGGCATCGGACGTCGCCGGATAAGGCCCGCCGTGCACCATCGAATCGCACACTTCGACACCGGTCGGATAACCATTGAGCAGGATCCGTCCGACCTTCTGCTCCAGCAACGGCGTCAGCTCCGGGAAGCGCTCGAAATCCGTCTGCTCGCCGATGATGGTCGCCGTCAGTTGCCCGTGCAGGCCCTGCAACGCCGCGCTCAACTGCGCCTTGTCGGCCACTTCGACAATCACCGTGGTCGGGCCGAACACTTCTTCCTGCAGCACTTCATCGCCATCGATCAGCAGGCTGACATCGGCCTTGAACAACTGCGGCTGCGCCTGATTGCCCTGCTGCGGATTGCCCGCCAGATGCTCGATGCCGGCGTGCGCCAGGAGTTTTTCCAGGCCTTTGCCGTAGCTGCCGAGGGTGCCGGCATTGAGCATGGTTTGCGCCGGTTGATCACCGATCAGCGCCGCGACTTGCTCAACGAATGCGGTGAACTGTGGCGAACGGATGCCGATCACCAGGCCCGGATTGGTACAGAACTGACCACAGCCCTGTACCACCGACGCGGTCAGATCGCGGGCGACGGTTTCCGATCGCACGGCCAGCGCCTGGGGCAACACAATCACCGGGTTGATGCTCGACATCTCGGCGAACACCGGGATCGGCTGAGGCCGCGCGGCGGCCATGTCGCACAGCGCCCGTCCGCCCCGCAGCGAACCGGTGAAACCAACCGCCTGAATGGCCGGATGTTTGACCAGCCATTCACCGACGCCACCACCGTAGATCATGTTGAACACACCGGCCGGCATCGCGGTTTTTTCTGCTGCACGAATCAGCGCATCGGCGACCAGCTCAGCGGTGGCCATGTGGCCGCTGTGGGCCTTGAAAACCACCGGGCAACCGGCCGCCAGCGCCGATGCGGTATCGCCGCCAGCAGTAGAGAACGCCAGCGGAAAATTGCTAGCGCCGAACACCGCCACCGGCCCCAGGCCGATACGGTACTGGCGCAGATCCGGACGCGGCAACGGCTGACGATCCGGCAACGGCAGGTCGATCCGCGCACCGTAGAAATCACCGCGCCGCAGGACTTTGGCGAACAAGCGCATCTGGCCGCTGGTGCGCCCTCTTTCGCCTTGAATCCGCCCGGCCGGCAGCGCGGTTTCGCGACAGACCACGGCGACGAAATCATCACCCAGTGCGTCCAGCTCATCGGCAATCGCATCGAGAAACTGCGCGCGGCGTTCGGCGCTGAGGCTGCGATACGCCGGATACGCCGCCGCAGCGGCCTTGGCGGCAGCGTCGACTTCCGCTTCCGTGGCCTGAATGAAATCGTGGGGCAGTGCCTCGCCCGTGGTGGCGTCGACGCTCTGCAGCTTGACGCTGCCCGCCGCGCTGCGACGACCGCCGATGTAGTTGTGACCGAGAATCTGAGTCATGGGATCTCCTTAAAGGGTGCCAATGCTGTCCGGTTCGAATGCCGCTGCGACCGGGGCGATGCCGTTGACCAGCGGTGCGCCGAATTCGGCCTGGCTGATCTCGAACACGTCGCCCGGCTGAGTGCGGATGCCATCGGCGAACGACAGGGTCGCGGTGCCGAAAAAGTGAATGTGCACGTCGCCAGGACGCAGGAACTGGCGGTACTTGAAGTGGTGGTATTCGAGGTTCGCCAGGCTGTGGCACATATTGGCCTCGCCGCTGAGGAACTCGTTCTGCCACAGCACTTCGCCGTCGCGCAGGATGCGGCTGGTGCCCGCCAGGTGTTGAGGCAATTCACCCGTGCGAAGTTCCGGGCCGTAGCTGCAACTGCGCAGCTTGGAGTGGGCCAGGTACAGGTAATTCTTGCGTTCCATGACGTGATCGGAAAACTCGTTGCCCACCGCAAACCCGAGGCGATACGGCTTGCCGTCGTGGCCGATGATGTAGAGGCCGGCCATCTCCGGTTCCTCGCCAGCGTCTTCGGCAAACGGCGGCAGCGGGAACGGCTGACCGGGACGCACGACAATGCTGCCGTCGCCCTTGTAGAACCACTCCGGCTGCACCCCGGCCTGCCCCGCAGCCGGTTTGCCGCCCTCCACGCCCCATTTGAAGATGCGCATGGTGTCGGTCATCGCCGCTTCGTCGCCGGCCTGCTGGTGCATCTTGTCCCGGGCCGACGCGCTGCCGAGGTGCGTGAGGCCCGTGCCGCTGACAAGCAAGTGCGCCGGGTCCGGGTGATCAAGTGGCGGCAGGATCCGCAGTTGGGCCAGCAACTCGGCGTAATCATGGCTGATGCCCAGGCCGAGGGTCTGCACTTGCTGCGCGAGCGTGTTGCCGGCCTCGATTGCCGCCAAGGCAAGATCACGAACCGTGCGCGCATCCTGCACTTCACGCACCAGACCGCCCTCGACCACCCCGACACGGCGCTCGCCGTTACTCAATTCGAATTGAACCAGATGCATGATGTTCTCCTGTTAAAACAAATCCTGGATCGAAATCAGGTGCGTGTCGCACCGCGTGCGCTCGCTGCAAATTGCTCGACTGGCAGCACATGCTTGCGCTCCAGCAAGCGATAGACGACACCCGTCAGAATCAGCCCGAACACCATCACCCCGGACAGGAAGTACAGGCCCGAAGCGAGGTTGCCGGTGTATTCCTTCAGCGCGCCGATCACGAACGGGCCGATGTAACCGCCGAGGTTGCCCACCGAGTTGATCAAGGCGATCCCGGCCGCCGCGCTGGCACCGGCAAAGAATCGGCCCGGCAGCGTCCAGAACACTGCCGTGCAGGAAAACAGCGCAAACGCCACCAGACACAACGCCGCCAGTTGCGCCACCGGCAAGGACAGCCAGGCGCTGAGGAACAGGCCCATGGCACCCAGCACATAGAGCACCGCCAGATGGCCGTAGCGGTCGTTCAAGCGGTCGGAACTGCGCGGAATGATCAGCAGGCCGATGATCCCGAAGATGTACGGCACCGAGGACACGAAACCGGTGACCAGATCACTGCCGCCAAACTGTTTGATCAGGGTCGGCAACCACAGGCCCAGGCCATAGATGCTCAGGGTCACCGGCAGGTAGAACAGCGCCAGCAGCAATACGCGTTTGTCTTTCAGCGCATGCAGCGGATTGCCGTGACGGGTCTGGCCGTATTCCTGCAGGTCCTTTTTCAGCTCGCCGGTCAGCCAGTCCTTCTCGGCCTGGTCCATCCATTTCACTTGCTGCGGGCCGTCCGGCAGCCAGCGCAATACCGGCCAGGTCAGCAGGATCGCCGGGGTGCCGATAACGATGAACAACCACTGCCAGCCGTGCAGGCCGAGGATGCCGTCCATGCCCAGCAGGCCGCCGGACACAGGGCCGGTGATCATCATCGCGATGGGTTGGGAAAGGATGAACAGCCCGAGGATCTTGCCGCGATGGCGCACCGGGAACCATTGGGTGATGTAGTAAAGAACGCCGGGAAAGAACCCCGCCTCCGCCGCGCCGAGCAGAAAGCGCATCACGTAGAAACTGTGCGGGCCCTGGACGAAGGCCATGCCGATGGTGATCGCGCCCCAGGTGATCATGATCCGCGCAAACCAGCGCCGCGCGCCGAAGCGTTCGAGCATCAGGTTGCTGGGGATTTCAAACAGAAAGTAGCCGATGAAAAACAGCCCGGCGCCGAGGCCGTAGGCGGCATCGCCGATACCGATGTCGGCGCCCATGTGCAGCTTGGCGAAGCCGACGGCGGAGCGATCCACATAGGCGATCAGGTACAGCAGGATCAGGAAGGGAATCAGTTTCAGCGTGATGCGCCGGACAAGCCGCAGTTCCTGGCTCATGAGATCGGTCTCCGATTGTTGTTTTTATGGAACCTCGGGGGACGCCTCTCGCGGAAAACCGCCAGGGCCATCCCTCCGTCGAAAACGACTATATAGTAATACTAATTACGCAACAACACTTCCAAACCGGCGATTTTGCGCTTATGTTTAGCCAAAGCTCGCAAACAATAGTCTTACAATAAGAGAATCGATCATGTCTGATAAGAAACCCACCCTGCGCTCCGCCCAATGGTTTGGCACGGCCGACAAGAACGGCTTCATGTACCGCAGCTGGATGAAGAATCAGGGCATCGCCGACCATCAGTTTCACGGCAAGCCGATCATCGGCATCTGCAACACCTGGTCGGAACTGACTCCGTGCAACGCGCACTTCCGCCAGATCGCGGAACACGTCAAACGCGGGGTGATCGAGGCTGGCGGCTTCCCGGTGGAATTCCCGGTGTTCTCCAATGGCGAATCGAACCTGCGCCCGACCGCCATGCTCACCCGCAACCTGGCGAGCATGGACGTCGAGGAAGCGATTCGCGGCAACCCGATTGACGGCGTGGTGCTGCTGACCGGTTGCGACAAGACCACCCCGGCCCTGCTGATGGGCGCGGCCAGTTGCGACGTACCGGCGATTGTCGTCACCGGCGGGCCGATGCTCAACGGCAAGCACAAGGGCAAGGACATCGGCTCCGGCACCGTGGTCTGGCAGCTCAGCGAACAGGTCAAGGCCGGCACCATCACGATTGACGATTTCCTCGCGGCCGAGGGCGGCATGTCTCGCTCGGCCGGCACCTGCAACACCATGGGCACCGCGTCGACCATGGCTTGCATGGCCGAAGCACTGGGCACGTCCCTGCCGCACAACGCGGCGATTCCGGCAGTGGATGCGCGGCGTTATGTGTTGGCGCACATGTCCGGCATGCGCGCGGTAGAGATGGTTCGTGAGGATCTCAAACTGTCGAAGATCCTGACCAAGGAAGCCTTCGAAAACGCGATCCGGGTCAACGCAGCGATTGGTGGTTCGACCAACGCGGTGATCCACCTCAAAGCCATCGCCGGGCGCATCGGCGTCGAGCTGGATCTGGACGACTGGACGCGCATCGGTCGCGGCATGCCGACCATCGTCGACCTGCAACCGTCCGGGCGTTTCCTGATGGAGGAGTTCTACTACGCGGGCGGTTTGCCGGCCGTGCTGCGGCGTCTTGGCGAGGCCAATCTGATTCCCAACCCGAACGCTTTGACCGTCAACGGCAAATCCATCGGCGAGAACACCAAGGACGCGCCGATTTACGGTGAAGACGAAGTGATCCGCCCCCTCGACAATCCGATCCGCGCCGACGGCGGCATCTGCGTGTTGCGCGGCAACCTGGCACCGCTGGGTGCGGTGCTCAAGCCGTCAGCCGCCACGCCGGAACTGATGCAGCACCGTGGCCGCGCCGTCGTGTTCGAGAACTTCGACATGTACAAGGCGCGGATCAACGACCCGGAACTGGACGTCGATGCGAACTCGATTCTGGTGATGAAGAACTGCGGGCCGAAGGGTTATCCGGGCATGGCCGAAGTCGGCAACATGGGTTTGCCGGCCAAGCTGCTGGCGCAGGGCGTGACCGATATGGTGCGCATCTCCGATGCACGGATGAGCGGCACCGCTTACGGCACCGTTGTTTTGCACGTCGCCCCGGAAGCAGCGGCCGGCGGGCCTTTGGCAGCGGTGAAGGAAGGTGACTGGATCGAGCTGGATTGTGCCAGCGGGCGCTTGCACCTGGACATTCCGGACGCCGAACTGGCAGCGCGCATGGCGGATCTGCAACCGCCGCAGCAACTCTTGGTGGGTGGGTATCGTCAGTTGTACATCGACCATGTGCTACAGGCGGATCAGGGTTGCGATTTCGACTTCCTCGTTGGTTGCCGAGGGGCTGAAGTCCCGCGCCATTCCCACTAAAACCGCCGACTGATCGTTCCCACGCTCCGCGTGGGAATGCAGCCCGGGACGCTCTGCGTCCCATTCGAGAGCTGGAACGCAGAGCGTCCCTTCAGGCATTCCCACGCAGACGGTTCGACGCCTCGACGTGGGAACGATCATTGCCTCGCTCCAGATTACGCCGTGCCTGCTATGATGCGCGGCATCTCCATCGCTCAGGATCGCGTCACTCCCCATGGATTACCGCAAACCTTCCGACCGTAAAAGCATGCACTCGCGCATCGTCCAGGAACTGGGCATGCAGATTGTTTCCGGACGCTTTCTGCCCTGCGACAAACTGCCCGCCGAAGCCCTGCTCTGCGAGGAGTACGCGGTCAGCCGGCCGGTGTTGCGCGAAGCCACCCGAGTGCTGGTCGCCAAGGGCCTGGTGTATTCGAAACCGCGCGTCGGCACCGTGGTCAAGCCGCGCCGCGAATGGCACATGCTCGACCCGGACGTATTGCACTGGTTGATGCAAAGCAGCCCGCAGAACGAGTTCTTCAATGTTCTGACCAGCGTGCGCAGCATCATCGAACCGGCCGCCGCCGCCCTCGCCGCCCAGCACGCCACCGATGCCGACATTGCGTCGATTGCCGAGGCTTACCAGCGCATGGAAGCAGCGCCAACGCCTGAGGCCTTGCTGCAACCGGATCTGGACTTTCACAGCCGGATTGCCGACGCGACCCACAACGATTTGCTGGCCAACCTGTGCAACATGCTTGCGGTGGCGATTGCCGAGGCGTTGAAGCATTCGAACCAGCGGCCGAATCTGCATGAACTGGCGTTGCCTCGGCACAAGGCGATTTTGACGGCTATCGAGAATCGGGATGCGTTGGGGGCACGGCATGCGACGTTGGTGCAGTTGGATGATGCGCGCAGTGCCTTGAGTGTTGTGCTGGGGGCGGATCTTTCGTAAGCCTTGAGACCGCCTGCCCTCACCCTAGCCCTCTCCCGGAGGGAGAGGGAACCGATCCGGGGATATTAGCGATCTACACCGACTTGAACGACCTGCTTTGAATCCATAATCGACTCGGTTTTCCAGGTCGATGTATCACGCGAGACATTGCGGTCGGTCCCCTCTCCCTTGGGAGAGGGCAAGGGTGAGGGGGCTTTTGATCTCACACCATAAAAAAAGCCGCAACCCTTCAAGGTTGCGGCTTTTTCATTTCAGCCAAACGGATCAGTGAGCAAACAGAGAATTGCCCTTCTGCCCCGCCAGTTTCTCCGGCTTGATCAGGAACTTCGCCAGTGCCGGCAGCAGCCACAGCGCACCGAACATGTTCCACAGCAACATGAAGGTCAGCATCAGGCCCATGTCGGCCTGGAACTTGATCGCCGAGAAGATCCAGGTGCACACGCCGATGGCCAGGCACAGACCGGTGAACAGCACTGCCTTACCGGTGGATTTCAGGGTCTGGTAATAGGCTTCCTGCAACGGCAAACCGGCACGCAGGAAACTTTCCAGACGGCTGTAGATGTAGATGCCGTAGTCCACGCCGATCCCCACGCCCAGCGCCACCACCGGCAACGTCGCCACCTTCACGCCGATACCCATGAACGCCATCAGCGCGTTGCCCAGCACCGAGGTCAGCACCAGCGGCAGCACGATGCACAGGGTCGCCGCCCACGAGCGGAAGGTGATCATGCACATGACCGCCACGCAGATGTACACCAGGATCAGGATGGTCAGCTCGGACTTCTTGATCACCTCGTTGGTGGCCGCCTCGATCCCGGCGTTACCGGCCGCGAGGATGAATTCCAGGCCTTCCTTGTTGTTTTCCTTGGCGAAGTCCTGCACCGCATGCACCGCGCGATCCAGGGTTTCAGCCTTGTGGTCGTTCAGAAACACCAGCACCGGCGCCAGCGAGCAGCTGTTGTTGTACAGGCCGTCAGCACGGGCGATGGAGTTGTTCAGCACGTCAGGGTTGCGTGACAGGGTTTCCCATTTCAGGTTGCCCTCGTTCATGCCCTTGATCATCTGCTTGGACACGGTCACCAGCGAGATCGCCGACTGCACGCCCTCGGTGTTCTGCATCTTCCACATCAGTTCGTCAATCGGCGCCATGGCTTCATAGCGCGAGCAGCCTTCGGACTTGGTCTTGACCATCACCACCAGCACGTCGGAGCTGGTCGAATAGTTGCTGATGATGAAGTTGTTGTCCTTGTTGTAGCGCGAGTCCGGACGCAGTTCCGGCGCGCCCTGGTCAAGGTCGCCGATCTTCAGGTTCTGGCTGTACCAGAGGCCGCCACCGAAAGCGACCAGCGCCAAAGCGATGGAAATCGGGGCGACTTTCGGGTTGGCGAAGTTCGACAGCAGGCGCCAGAACGGATGTTCGCGGTGCGCGTCCTTCTTGCTCTTGGCGATCGCACGCTTGCTGATGCCGACATAGGAAATCGCCACCGGCAACAGGATCAGGTTGGTGAACACGATCACCGCCACGCCGATGGAAGCGCCGATGGCCAGCTCGCGAATCACGCCGATGTCGATGATCAGCAGCGTGATGAAGCCGACGGCGTCCGCCAGAATCGCGATCATGCCCGGCAGGAACAACTGACGGAAGGTCCGCCGTGCGGCCGTCAACGCGTTGTCCGCCTCACCGGATTGCAGGGCGATACCGTTGATTTTCTGCACGCCGTGGGAAATGCCGATGGCGAAAATCAGGAACGGCACCAGCATCGAATAAGGGTCGAGGCCGAAGCCGAAGAAGTGCATCAACCCGAGTTGCCAGACCACCGCCACCAGCGTGGTGCTCAACACCGCCACGGTGCTGCGCAGGCAGTTGGTGAACCACAACAGCAGGATCAGGGTGATGACGAAGGCGATGCCGAAGAACATCACCACCATCACCAGGCCGTCGATCAGGTCACCGACCTTCTTGGCGAAACCGACGATGTGGATCTTGACGTTGGGGTTCTGCGCTTCGAACTTGTTGCGGATCTTGTCTTCGAGCTCATGGGAAAACTGGCGATAGTCCAGCGCCAGCAGCTTGCCCTGGTCCTGCGGGTCCGGGTAGGACTCCAGCAGCGGGATGTCGACAATGCTCGACTTGAAGTCGTTGGCCACCAGACGCCCGACCTGACCGGACTTGAGCACGTTGTTACGCAGCAGATCGAGGCTGTCCTGGGAGCCGTTGTAGCTCTGCGGGATCACTTCGCCGCCGGCAAAACCTTCCTCGGTCACTTCGGTCCAGCGCACGCTCGGGCTCCACAGCGACTTGAGGCCGGAACGGTCGACGCCGGAGATGTAGAACACCTCGTCGTTGATCTGACGCAGGGTCTCCATGTACTCCTTGGAGAAAATGTCGCCGTCCTTCGCTTCCACCGAAATGCGCACGGTGTTGCCCAGGTTCGCCAGATCGTTGCGGTGCTCCATCATTTTTTCAATGAACGGATGCTTGAGCGGGATCATCTTTTCGAAACTGGTGGACGGACGGATCAGCGTGGCCTGCCAGAACAGGAAAATGCTGACCAGCAGGCAGATCACGATCACTGCCGGGCGGTTGTTGAAGATCAGGCGCTCGAGAAACGTCGCCTTGTCCTGATGATGAGTGCTCAAGGAAGTCATAGCCCCGCCTTCTTATTATTGATTCGGCTCATTTGCCCAGCTCGGCGCCGTTCGCAGTCGTGACCCGAACGCCACCCTGCCCGCTCAGGATCAGATTGCCGTTGCCGGCGGCGGTGACCGACGACAGCGAGATGCGATCCGGACGGTTGAACACGCTGAAGGTTTCGCCGTTGTCACTGCTGCTGACCACCGAGCCGCCGTTGCCGACGATGACGATGGAGCCGTCCGCAAGCAGTGTGGCACCGGACAGGCCGAACTCCAGCGAACCGCGCGCGGCTTTCAGTTCGACCTGCTCCCAGGTGCTGCCGAAATCGGTGGAGCGGTAAAGGTTGCCCCGCAGACCGTAGGCCAGCAGGGTTTGCGGCTGCGCCGTGCCGATCACGCCGAACAGCGAGCCTTCGTACGGGCCTTCGAGTTTTTCCCAGGTCTGGCCCCAGTCGGCGGAGCGGAACATGCTGCCCGACTCGCCAACGATGAACAGACCGGCGTCTTTTACCGCGCCGATGGCGTTTAGGTGGAACTGGTCTTCGTTGTCGAGGCGATCGCTGACGTCTTCCCAGTTTTTGCCGCCGTCGGTGGTTTCCAGCAGCGCGCCGTAGGCACCCACGGCGAGGCCACTGTTGACATCCTTGAACCAGACGTCGAGCAGCGGCGATTCGCGCTTGAGGTCTTCGAACTGTTTGGTCCAGGTCAGGCCGCCGTCTTCGCTGGCGAGGATCTGTGCGTCGTGGCCGACGGCCCAGCCGTGCTTGTCATCGACGAAATAAACGGCGGTCAGCAACTGGCGGCTCGGCACTTTGGCCTGGGTCCAGGTCTTGCCCTGATCGTCGGAATAGAGAATGTGCCCGCGATCCCCGACCGCCACCAGCCGGGTTCCGGCGTGAACGACATCGAGCATCAGGCTTTTCGAGGCCTTGGCCGATTCGGTGGCATAGACCACGTCGGCGGGCGCTTCGGCGGCGAGAACCGGCGCCGACAATGTGGCAAAGCCCAGCAGAGAGAGTGCTGTGGCCAGCAACGCGGTGTTGCGTAACGCCGGCGGGCGGCAACGACTCATAGACCTTCCCCTGTTTATTATTGTTGGTCATGGACCTTAAGGGCGCCGCAAGGGTGCTCACGGTGACTGCCTGGTCACAAGCATAGTCCTGAAACCCGCTGTCCAGAGCCCCTTCGGAAGCTGGCTCATCCTATCGGGCATTCGAAACGTCTGACAATCGGCGCAACGTTATCTTTTGTTAACCGAAAGGGACTACAGCGGCAGCTGAATGCGCGGGCATTCGTCCGACTGATGGCAGGGATTCTTGCGAGGGGGACTTGCGCGATCGGTATTATGGTATACCATCAGACGCACAGACACTCTTTACCCCCTACGGAGCAGCTCATGAGTTTCGAAATTCGCAAGATCGTCAGCTATGTCGAAGAGACCTTCATTGAAGGCGGCAAGGCGTCCGACACCCCGGTGACCATGGTCGGCCTGGCTGTCGTGATGAAGAACCCGTGGGTCGGCAATGGCTTTGTCGAAGACCTCAAGCCGCAGATCCGCGCCAATTGCTCGGACCTCGGCGCGATGATGGTCGAGCGTCTGGTGGGGATCATCGGCGGCGCCGAGAAGATCGAGGCTTACGGCAAAGCCGCGGTGGTCGGTGCCGATGGCGAAATCGAACACGCGTCGGCGGTGATCCACACCCTGCGCTTCGGCAACCACTACCGCGAAGCGGTCAAGGCCAAGAGCTACCTGAGCTTCACCAACAAGCGCGGTGGTCCGGGCACTTCGATTCAGATCCCGATGATGCACAAGGACGACGAAGGCCTGCGCTCGCACTACATCACCCTGGAAATGCAGATCGAAGACGCCCCGCGCGCCGACGAAATCGTCGTGGTGCTCGGTTGCGCCGACGGTGGTCGCCTGCACCCGCGCATCGGCAACCGCTACATCGATCTGGAAGAACTGGCCGCCGAAAAAGCCCAGTAACCACAATAAAAAAGGCATTGCAGGAGCGCTCCATGATTCGGCTCACCGCTGAACTCACCCCGGCCGGCACCAGTTATCTGGCGACAGGCGTTGGCCAACCCGTGGTGTTGATCCACGGCGTGGGCCTGAACAAAGAAATGTGGGGCGGCCAGATTGTTGGCCTGGCCACGCAATACCGGGTGATCGCCTACGACATGCTCGGTCATGGCGCCAGCCCGCGCCCGGCCAGCGGCACCGCCCTGCTCGGTTACGCTGATCAGTTGCTGGAGCTGCTTGACCACCTGCAATTGCCCGAGGCATCAGTGATCGGCTTTTCCATGGGCGGTCTGGTGGCGCGGGCGTTTGCCCTGCATTACCCGGAGCGCCTGAAAAGCCTGGTAGTGCTCAACAGCGTGTTCAACCGCAGCGAAGAGCAGCGCGCCGGGGTTATCGCCCGCACTGCGCAAGCGGCCGAACACGGACCGGACGCGAATGCCGAAGCGGCGCTGTCGCGCTGGTTCAGCCGTGAATATCAGGCGGCCAACCCGGCGCAGATCGCTGCGATCCGCCAGACCCTGGCCGGCAATGATCCGCAAGGCTACCTGACCACCTACGAACTGTTCGCCACCCAGGACATGTACCGCGCCGACGACCTGGGCAGCATCCAGGCGCCGACGCTGATCGCCACCGGCGAGCTGGACCCCGGATCGACCCCGGAAATGGCCGAGCAACTGGCCGCGCGCATTCCCGGCGCGAAGGTTGCCGTGCTGCCCGAGCAACGGCATATGATGCCGGTAGAGTCGCCACGGCTGGTAAACCAGACGCTGCTGGAATTTCTCGACACCGCACACGCCCGACAAAACCATATAAAGGGGATCGTTGCATGACGCTCGCACGCTTCCAGATGTGCATCGGCGGAGAATGGGTCGACGCCCTCTCCGGCAAGACGTTCGAAAGCCTCAACCCGGCGCTGGCCGAACCCTGGGCCGAACTGCCCGACGCTGACGAGGCCGACGTCGAACGCGCCGTGCAAGCCGCGCAGACCGCCTTCGACAGCCCGGCATGGCGTGGTCTGACCGCCACCGCGCGCGGCAAACTGCTGCGTCGTCTCGGTGACCTGATCGCTGAAAACAAGGAACAACTGGCGCAGCTGGAAAGCCGCGACAACGGCAAACTGATCCGCGAAACCCGGGGTCAGGTCGGTTATCTGCCGGAGTTCTTCCACTACACCGCCGGCCTCGCCGACAAGCTCGAAGGCGGCACCCTGCCGCTGGATAAACCCGATCTGTTCGCCTACACCGTGCACGAAGCCATGGGCGTGGTCGCCGCGATCATTCCCTGGAACAGCCCGCTTTACCTGACCGCGATCAAACTGGCGCCGGCGCTGGCTGCCGGCAATACCATCGTGATCAAACCGTCCGAGCATGCCTCGGCGACCATTCTGGAGCTGGCGCGTCTGGCCCTCGAAGCCGGGATTCCGCCGGGGGTGGTCAACGTCGTGACCGGCTACGGCCCGAGCACTGGCGCCGCCCTCACCCGTCATCCGCTGATCCGCAAGATCGCCTTCACCGGCGGCGCGGCCACGGCCCGGCACGTGGTGCGCAGCAGCGCCGAGAACTTCGCCAAGCTGTCGCTGGAACTGGGCGGCAAATCGCCGAACATCATCTTTGCCGACGCTGATCTCGACAGTGCGATCAACGGCGCCATCGCCGGGATCTACGCCGCATCCGGTCAGAGCTGCGTATCCGGTTCGCGACTGCTGGTGCAGGATGAAATCTACGACGAATTCGTCAGCCGATTGGTGGAACGCGCCCAGCGCATCCGCATCGGCAACCCGCAGGACGACAGCAGCGAAATGGGTCCGATGGCCACCGCGCAGCAACTGGCAGTGGTTGAAGGTCTGGTGGCCGATGCCATCGCCGAAGGCGCGCGCCTGCGTCTGGGTGGCAAGCGTCCGAGTGGCGTCGGTGATGGCTGGTTCTACGAACCGACGCTGTTCGAATGCGATCGCAACTCAATGAAGATCATGCAGGAAGAAGTCTTTGGTCCGGTGGCCTCGGTGATCCGCTTCAAGGATGAAGCCGAAGCGCTGGCGATCGCCAACGACTCGCAGTTCGGCCTCGCCGCCGGCATCTGGACCCGCGATCTGGGCCGGGCCCATCGCCTGGCCCGGGACGTGCGCTCGGGGATTATCTGGGTCAACACCTACCGCGCGGTGTCGGCGATGGCACCGATCGGCGGCTTCAAGAACAGTGGCTATGGACGCGAAAGCGGCATCGATTCGGTGCTGGCCTACACCGAACTGAAAACGGTGTGGATCAACCTCTCCCAGGCGCCGATGCCTGATCCGTTTGTGATGCGTTAGGAGTACTGCGACATGATCGAACCCGGCATTTACAAAGACGTCATGAGCTCGTTTCCGTCCGGGGTCACGGTGGTCACCACCCTCGACCCGGACGGTGGCATCGTCGGCATCACCGCCAGCGCCTTCAGTGCGCTGTCGATTGATCCGGCGCTGGTGCTGTTCTGCCCCAACTACGCCTCCGACACCTACCCGGTACTGCGCGACAGCAAGAAGTTCGCGATTCATTTGCTGTCCGCCGACCAGACCGCCGAGGCCTATGCTTTCGCCGGCAAAGGCAAGGACAAGGCCAACGGCATCGAGTGGCACTTGAGCGAGCTCGGTAACCCGATCCTCGCCAAGGCCACGGCGATCATCGAGTGCGAGTTGTGGCGTGAATACGACGGCGGTGACCACGCGATCATCGTTGGCGCAGTGAAGAACCTGATCCTGCCGGAGCAACCGGTGACGCCGATGATTTATCACAAGGGCAAGCTCGGCGCGTTGCCGACACTGGGTTGAGCGGAGAAACACATGAGCAACGAAAAGTACGAGCAAGGCCTGAAGATCCGCACCCAGGTACTGGGCGAAGCCTACGTGCAGCGCTCGATCGAGAATGCCGACGACTTCACCCGCCCGCTGCAGGAAATGGTCACCGAATACTGCTGGGGCCACGTCTGGGGACGTGAAGGCCTGTCGCTCAAGGAGCGCAGCATGATCAACCTGGCGATGATCTCGGCGCTCAACCGCCCGCATGAACTGAAACTGCATGTGCGCGGCGCCTTGCGTAACGGCCTGAGTCGTGAGCAAATACGCGAAATTCTGCTTCAGGTCGGTATTTATTGCGGCGTCCCGGCAGCCGTGGACAGTTTCCGGCTCGCCCGTGAAGCCTTCGCCGAAGCCGACGCCGAGGCCTCCAGTTAACCCCTCGGCTGTTTTGATGCCCGTCTGGCATGGACAGCCACCTTAAAGAGCGGACCCCATGAAACGCCTGCCACTCGACGACAGCTTCAAGGTCAATCGCAACCCCGTCACCCTGCGCGAAATCGTGCTGGATAAACTGCGAAGCGCCATCATGAACTTCCAGCTGCTGCCCGGCGATCGCCTGGTGGAGCGCGATCTGTGCGATCGCCTGGGCGTGAGCCGTACGTCGGTGCGTGAAGCCTTGCGTCACCTGGAATCCGAAGGCCTGGTGGAATTCGCCGACGCCAAGGGTCCGCGCGTGGCGATCATCACCCTCGCCGATGCCGTCGACATCTATGAACTTCGTTGCGTACTCGAAGGCCTGATCGTCCAGCTGTTCACCCTGCGCGCCAAGGCCAAGGACATCAAGGCCCTGGAAAAAGCCCTCGACGAGAACCGCAAGGCACTCAAGGACGGCGAGCTGCAACAGGTGATCGATTCGGTGCAGGGTTTCTACGACGTGTTGCTGGAAGGCTCAGGCAACCATGTCGCGGCCACCCAGTTGCGTCAGTTGCAGGCGCGGATCAGCTATCTGCGCGCAACGTCGGTGTCCCAGGAAAACCGTCGCGGCGCCAGTAATCACGAGATGGAAAAAATGGTCGAGGCGATCAAGAGCGGCGATCCGCTGGCGGCGCATCAGGCGTGCGTCGATCACGTGCGCGCTGCGGCTGCCGTCGCTCTCGATTACCTCAAGCGCAAACAGGAAGAGACCGGCGACACACCGCCAATCACCCTGCCCATCGCGCTGAAAGAACCGCGCATAGGTCACTGACATGTTCAGCCCGAGCTTTTGCCCGAAATGCGGTGGCGCTGACCTCGGTCAGCAAGTGCCGCCGGGCGATACGCACGAGCGCCTGATGTGCCGCGGCTGCGGCTACATCCACTATGTAAACCCGAAGATCATCGCCGGCTGCATCATCGAGCAGGACGGCAAATACCTCTTATGCCAACGGGCGATCCCCCCGCGCCCCGGCACCTGGACCCTGCCCGCCGGTTTCATGGAAAGCGGCGAAACCACCGAACAGGCCGCCCTGCGCGAAGTCTGGGAAGAAAGCGGCGTACGCGCGGAAATCGTCTCGCCGTATTCGATCTTCAGCGTGCCGAAGATCAGCGAGGTCTACATCATCTTCCGCGCCCTCGCGCTGGAGATCACCGGCCAGTACGGCCCGGAAACCCTCGCCTGCAAATTCTTCGCCCCGGAAGACATCCCGTGGGAGCAGATCTACTACCCGGCGATCCGGCAGATCCTCGAACGCTACATCGAGGAACGCCAGGCCGGGGTGTATGGCATGTACATGGGCAACGACGACAGCGGCAAGATTCATTTCATGCGTTGATCAGCCGTCACTTGCAAGAGATACAGAGCCCGGCCCGATTCCTCGGTAGATAGGTGCTCAGTCCGGCATCGCACGAATGATATCCGCCAGATCATCTTTGGTGATTTCATTGGCTTTGAGAGCAGCGGAGATGTCTTTCTTGGAGAGCGGGAAACGCTTGAAAATGTCTTTCAAGGTATCGGCATCAATATTGGCCAGCCAAAGAGGATCGATAAAAGAACCGCCATATTCAGGTTTCATTGGGACTTCTTCGTGGGCAATGGCACCTTTGTGATTCAGATACACAACATAACGATCGTGCCCTTCAGGAAAGCTTTTATCGTGATATAGCGTTGTTCCCATCGGCAGGACATAGTAATTGTCATCGCCACCTTGCCCTTCGATCAGCAGTGGCTCTTTAGTTTTAATCATCTTCATAGTGTGTTCCTTTGCAGTATCGCCAAAAATCAGAAAAGCCATAAAGACTGCATTTACAAATAAGGCCGCCGTCAGCCAAAAGCCAATCTGCCTATTTGTAAACATTCTTTTTATCATAGTGCGCCTCAGTATTCCCTTCGAGCATGGCTTGTAAATCCGCAGGCATGAAAATCCCGTCCTGAGGTTTGGTCTGCGTGCGCGCAGCCTGCCTTTCCAGGAATGACAATCCACGCATTTCGCTATATTTGGACGGATTCTGCACGATTGGCTTACCCGAAATTTTGGCTCCCGCTATCGTTACAGTTGTGCAGTTATTGGTGGTTGGATGATAGTTGGACGGCAATACATAGCGCGCAGACGTTGCTGTCTTTCTTCTCAGCTCCTTTTTCTGGGCGACAATACCGTCGAAGTGAGCGATAACGGCCTCAGCGGTTGCACTATCCAAAAAATAAACAAATCCAGTTGTTGTGCGCCCCAAGCTGTTCTCACCCGAGATGTACGCTTTGAAGGATGTCCAAACGTTCAGCACTCCCTCCCCTTCGCTATCAAACGTCCCCCAGGTTTTTCCATAGCGCCCAAAGTCATAGGTGATGTCTTTAGAACCAACCACTACGTGTAAAGCAGCATGTCCGAAAGGATGCTCTTCCTTGTCACGGGTGTAAGGGCCACCCACAAGTATCTCCATATATGCACCCGACACGACTACTTGGTTGGTTTTTGTAGTTTTCCCCGATGCGCCTGTACTTTTTGCTGCCTGTGTCGTGCTGGTAGTTTTAGTAGGCTGAACCATTAAAGATGTTCCGTATCTTCAAGTTTCGGGAATTTAATACTGCAACTTCCCCTAGGGATGTTTGCAACATGCACGAAGCCGTTTTCGTCAAGGACACCTGTCATCAACGTTCCATCGGGGAGTGTCAGTTCGTACGCCTCGTTGGCAACAGGCTCATCTCTATCGTTCAGCAACTGAAACTCGACAAACGTCTTTTCTTTCAGGAACTGCGAGAAAAAGCTAGTGGGCGCCCCCCCACCGGATTCACCCACGAAGGTATCGGGAGACCCGGCAGTGATCGTCGCTCCGCAGGCTGTCTGCGAGCCTACGTGTGCTACATCTTTTCCCAGACCGAACACGTGAGGAGCACCCGTCGTTATGGGATTACTGCCGTGAACCGGGCAGGAATATGTGTCTCCTACCAAAGCAACAGGCATTGAGTTAACGAAAATAGGGCTCGATCCAGTGGTGATATTTCCGCCGTGACTTCCTGGGTCTCCAAGTCGTGCGACTGGCTTTCCTGCCATCGTTTCTCTCCTTTGAACGTCACAATGGCTGGATAGTAACCGATCCTTGATCACTCCTGAACGAGCAAAATACGAAACGGAACCGGCTTACAGGACTGGTTGCGTTTTCCGGCGTGCCGCTGGTTGACGGCCCTAGCCCCACTCCCTATCCTCACGCCTGTCACGACTCATTCGTGATCGGGTTTGACGGCCCGTAATCTTCTCACGACGTGCATAGCCTTCTCTGCTCGAGCACTCCTGTGTCCGATGCATTCTTTATGGCGACTGTGCGCGGGGCATCTTCGGGTGCGCCGGTGTCCGTGAGAGCCGGTCCGTCAACCCACGCACAGTTGCCACCCAATTTCGTTTGACGGCGTTTTTGTGGCAGCTCTACTGGATCTTACGGAGCTACACCCATGACGGAATCGACCATAGAACTCATCCCCTACACTCGCCGCGATCGACTCAGACAATTCCTGGTCGACAATATGTCGATAGCGCTGAGAAGAACCTTCACAGGCAATCTTCAGGCAGGTGCTGGCGTATGAATACCCACATTTCAATGACCCACAACGAAGACAGCATTCCAGTGCTCCTGGTCTCAACACAGGCGCCGCTGGACGTTTTGCACAGCAGCGCGGCGAGCAGGTTTTTGGCAGCTACACAGATGATGGAAAGCCTCGCCAGCCTGGATATTTCAGCTGCCAAGGGTGTCGATGTGCAGCAACTCGCCCACGCAGCAGCGATTTTGCTTCGTGATGGCTGTGATGTAATGGACGTATTAGGGCGGAAGATTCAAGCACAAGGCTGAGCAACGAATCACAGTCCTTAACCGCTGATAGCTGCGATCTTCTGATCACGAAAAAGAGCATCAAAAGATCGCAGCCACCATCGATTCGCCAGTTCCTCTGGAATCGTAAACAAGCGCTTACGGCGCCATCCCTTCAACGATGACAATCTCTGCCCGCGCCCACTCCTCACGGTAGCTCTTCGCTTTCTGATACGCCGCCGAGCGATAGCACGCCACCGCCTGCTCGTAGCTGTCGAACTCGATCACCACGCTGCGCTGCGGCGTCGCCCTGCCTTCCATCGCTTCGCTGCGCCCGCCTCTGGCTAAAAACTTCGCGCCGAATTCGGCGAACGCTTTCGGCGCGCGCTGGGTGTATTGGCTGTAGTGATCGGGATCGGTGATGTCCACGTGAGCAATCCAGTACGCCTTCATAGTGACCTCTTGGTTGATTTTGTATTATGGTATACCACGAATTTCATCCACATCGAGAGTCCAGCATGGCCTTCAACAGCATCGAAGAAATCATCGAAGATTATCGCCTCGGCAAAATGGTGTTGCTGGTCGATGACGAAGACCGGGAAAACGAAGGTGACCTGCTGCTGGCCGCCGACCGTTGCACGTCCGAGGCGATCAGTTTCATGGCCCGTGAGGCTCGGGGGCTGATCTGCCTGACGTTGACTGACGATCATTGCCAGCGTCTCGGGCTGGAGCAGATGGTGCCGAGCAATGGCAGCGTGTTCAGCACCGCGTTCACGGTCTCCATCGAAGCGGCGGTCGGCGTGACTACCGGGATTTCCGCCGCTGACCGCGCTTGTACGGTGGCCGCTGCGGTGGCGCCGAACGCACGCGCAGAAGACCTGGTGCAGCCCGGTCATATCTTTCCGTTGCGCGCTAAGGAAGGTGGCGTGTTGACCCGTGCCGGTCACACCGAGGCTGGTTGTGATCTGGCGCGGCTGGCGGGTTTCACGCCGGCCTCGGTGATCGTCGAAGTGATGAACGACGACGGCACCATGGCCCGTCGCCCGGATCTGGAAATCTTCGCGCGCAAGCACGGGATCAAGATCGGCACCATCGCCGACCTGATCCACTATCGCCTGAGCACCGAACACACCATCGAGCGCATCGGCGAGCGGGAACTGCCGACGGTGCATGGCACCTTCCGTTTGATCACTTTCGAAGATCGCATCGAGGGCGGCGTGCACATGGCGATGGTCATGGGTGAGCTGCGCCGTGAAGAGCCGACGCTGGTGCGCGTGCACGTGATCGATCCGCTGCGGGATCTGGTGGGTGCCGAGTACAGCGGGCCGACGAACTGGACGTTGTGGGCGGCGCTGCAACGGGTCGCTGCCGAAGGGCATGGCGTTGTGGTGGTGCTGGCCAATCATGAGTCTTCGCAGGCGTTGCTGGAGCGCATTCCGCAACTGACTCAGCCGCCTCGGCAGTTCAGTCGCTCGCAATCGCGGATCTATTCGGAAGTCGGCACCGGGGCGCAGATTCTGCAGAATCTGGGCGTCGGCAAGCTTCGCCACTTGGGGCCGCCGCTGAAATATGCCGGGTTGACTGGCTACGATCTTGAGGTGGTTGAGAGCATTCCGTTCACCGAGTGATTCGATGTTGCATTTCAAGCGGCTAATGCTGCCCTCACCCCAGCCCTCTCCCAGAGGGAGAGGGAGCCGACCGAGTTGTTTTACCGCTATACATCGACCTGAAACTCAGAGTCGAACTCGAGTTTTGAACAGCATAGAGATCTGCTCCCTCTCCCTCCGGGAGAGGGCTGGGGTGAGGGGTTGGATCTAAAATTCAGCCAAAATCCCCACATCGAACACCTCAAAAACCATAAGCCGCCAGATAGCCGGTACGGCAAAGTGCTTGCACAAAGTTTGGAATACCATAATATGATATTCCATAGACCGGACGACCTGAAAAACCGTCCAGCTACTGCTCCCGACAGGCGGGCAACAACGCAAGCCCGCTCAAAAACACAACAATGAGGGCGTAAAAATGGTGTTGAACAAAGCTGCAACCGCGATCTTTTTCGCGGGACTGCTGAGCGTGACCGGTCAGGCCGCGATGGCCGCCGAGAGTGTGAACTTTGTCAGCTGGGGCGGTAGCACCCAGGATGCGCAGAAACAGGCCTGGGCCGATCCGTTCAGCAAGGCCAGCGGCATCACCGTCGTGCAGGACGGCCCGACCGACTACGGCAAACTCAAGGCCATGGTCGAGAGCGGCAACGTGCAATGGGACGTGGTCGATGTCGAAGCTGACTTCGCCCTGCGCGCCGCCGCCGAAGGCCTGCTCGAACCCCTCGATTTCAAACAGATCCAGCGCGACAAGATCGACCCGCGTTTTGTCAGCGACCACGGCGTCGGCTCGTTCTTCTTCTCCTTCGTCCTCGGCTACAACGAGGGCAAGCTCGGCGCCAACAAGCCGCAGGACTGGAGCGCGCTGTTCGACACCAAGACTTTCCCCGGCAAACGCGCCCTCTATAAATGGCCAAGCCCCGGCGTACTTGAACTGGCCCTGCTCGCCGACGGCGTAGCAGCCGACAAGCTCTACCCGCTGGACCTCGATCGCGCCTTCAAGAAACTCGACACCATCAAGAAAGACATCGTCTGGTGGGGCGGCGGCGCGCAGTCGCAGCAACTGCTGGCCTCCGGTGAAGCGAGCATGGGGCAGTTCTGGAACGGCCGGATTCACGCCCTGCAGGAAGACGGCGCACCGGTCGGCGTGAGCTGGAAACAGAACCTGGTCATGGCCGACATTCTGGTGGTGCCAAAGGGCGCGAAAAACAAGGACGCGGCGATGAAGTTCCTGGCCAGCGCCAGTAGCGCGAAGGGCCAGGCCGACTTCTCCAACCTGACCGCCTACGCCCCGGTCAACGTCGACAGTGTGCAGCGTCTGGATTCGACGCTGGCCCCGAACCTGCCGACTGCCTACGCTAAGGATCAGATCACTCTTGATTTCGCGTACTGGGCCAAGAACGGTCCGGCCATCGCGACACGGTGGAACGAATGGCTGGTCAAATGAAAATGGCGGCCACCGCGTCCCGTCCCTCCACTGCCACCGGGAGCGCCGCGAGCGCTACCGGCCTGGCATCCGGCAAGGCGAGTGCAATGGCGCAAGCCCCGTCCCTCAAGCAACGCTGGCGCGGCGCCGGCAATCTCGCGCCGGCGCTGTTGTTCCTCGGTCTGTTCTTTCTCGCACCGCTGATTGGCTTGTTGCTGCGCGGCGTGCTGGAGCCGGTGCCGGGCCTTGGCAACTATGAACAACTGTTCGCCAACTCGGCGTATGCCCGTGTGCTGTTCAACACCTTTTCGGTGGCGGGATTGGTGACGGTGTTCAGCCTGCTGCTGGGCTTTCCGCTGGCCTGGGCAATCACCCTGGTGCCACGGGGCTGGGGCCGCTGGATCCTCAACATCGTGCTGCTGTCGATGTGGACCAGCCTCCTCGCCCGCACCTATTCGTGGCTGGTGCTGTTGCAGGCTTCGGGCGTCATCAATAAGGCGCTGATGGCGCTGGGCATCATCGATCAGCCGTTGGAAATGGTGCACAACCTGACCGGGGTGGTGATCGGCATGAGCTACATCATGATCCCGTTCATCGTGCTGCCGTTGCAGGCGACCATGCAGGCCATCGACCCGATGATCCTGCAGGCCGGTTCGATCTGTGGCGCGAGTCCCTGGACCAACTTCTTCCGGGTGTTCCTGCCGCTGTGCCGGCCGGGTCTGGCGTCCGGTGGGTTGATGGTGTTCGTGATGTCGCTCGGTTACTACGTCACTCCGGCGCTGCTGGGCGGGGCGCAGAACATGATGCTGCCGGAATTCATCATTCAGCAGGTGCAGTCGTTCCTCAACTGGGGCCTGGCCAGCGCCGGCGCCGCGTTGCTGATCGTCATCACGCTGGTGCTGTTCTACGTCTACCTGAAGCTGCAACCGGAATCCCCGGTTGGCGCCAGTAACGCGAGGTAAGCCGAGATGCTCCTGACGCCCAATGCCATGAGTCGCCGGATGCGCTTCGGCCTGTATTTCACCACCGGGCTGATCGGCCTGTTCCTGTTGTTGCCGATCGTGTTCATCGTCCTGCTGTCGTTCGGTTCGTCCCAGTGGCTGGTGTTCCCGCCACCGGGCTGGACGCTGAAATGGTACGTGCAGTTCTTCTCCAACGCCGACTGGATGAGCGCAGCACTGGCCAGCCTCAAGGTCGCGGTGCTGACCACAATCTGCGCCGTCGCCCTCGGTTTGCCGACGGCCTTTGCGCTGGTACGCGGACGCTTCCCCGGCCGGGAAATGCTCTACGGTCTGTTCACCCTGCCGATGATCGTGCCGCTGGTGATCATCGCCGTGGCGGTGTACGCGCTGTTCCTCAAGCTCGGCTACACCGGGACGATGTTTGCCTTCGTCGTCAGCCATGTGATCGTCGCGCTGCCGTTCACCATCATCTCGATCATCAATTCGCTGAAGCTGTTCGATCAGTCGATTGAAGACGCGGCGGTGATCTGCGGTGCGTCACGCCTGCAAGCGGTGTTCAAGGTGACCTTCCCGGCGATTCGCCCGGGGATGGTGGCCGGCGCCCTCTTCGCCTTCCTGGTTTCGTGGGACGAAGTGGTGCTCAGCGTGATGATGGCCAGCCCGACCCTGCAAACCCTTCCCGTGAAAATGTGGACCACCCTGCGCCAGGACCTGACGCCCGTGATCGCCGTCGCCTCGACGCTGCTGATCGGCCTGTCGGTATTGGTCATGGTGATCGCCGCCGCCCTGCGCCGGCGCAACGAAATCAGCGCCTGAGCGCCCAGGAGTACGACATGAGTGCCGTGATCAAAGACGCATCCCAGCAGAACGACAAACCCCTGGTCAGCCTGCGCAACCTGAACAAGCACTACGGCGATTTCGCGGCCGTGGACAACATTTCGCTGGACATCAAGGACGGCGAATTCCTCACCTTCCTCGGCTCCAGCGGCTCGGGCAAAAGCACCACGCTGTCGATGCTCGCCGGCTTCGAAACCCCGAGCAGCGGCGAGATCCTGGTCAACGGCCAGTCGCTGGTCAACGTGCCGCCGCACAAGCGCGACATCGGCATGGTGTTCCAGCGTTATTCGCTGTTCCCGCATCTGTCGGTGCGCGACAACATTGCGTTCCCGCTGGCGATCCGCAAACTCGCCGCCGCTGAACGTGACAAGCGCGTCGATGCGATGCTGAAACTGGTGCAGCTCGAACAATTCGCCCATCGCCGCCCTTCGCAATTGTCCGGCGGCCAGCAGCAACGGGTCGCCATTGCACGGGCGCTGGTTTATGAGCCACGCATTCTGCTCATGGACGAACCGCTCGGTGCGCTGGACAAGAAACTGCGTGAAGACCTGCAGGATGAATTGCGCCAGCTGCACCGTCGCCTCGGCATCACCATCGTCTACGTGACCCACGACCAGGAAGAAGCCATGCGCCTGTCCCAGCGCATCGCGATTTTCAGTCACGGCAAGATTGTCGGGCTCGGCAGCGGTTATGACCTTTATCAGAATCCGCCGAATGCATTTGTGGCGTCGTTTCTGGGTAACTCGAACTTTCTCAAGCTCAAGGCGCAGGGCAATGCGGCGGCGAGTTTTGAGGGGCAGTCGCTGTCGATTCGCCTGACTGCCGGATTGCAGACCGGGCAGGATGTTTTGCTGATGGTGCGTCCGGAAAAGGCTTTGGCGTTGAGTGTGCAGCAGGCGATCGATGAACCGCTGGCGGCGGGTTGGAACGAGGTTTCGGCGAAGGTGGTCGAGGTGTTGTTTCTGGGTGAGAGTCAGACGTGCAGTGTGGTGACGTCAGGCGGGACTTCGATGACGGTGAAGGCGTTGTCGGCGGCGGGGATGCCGCTGAGGGCTGGAGATCCGGTTCGGGTGCGTTGGGCGACGGCGGATGCTTGCGTCTATACCGAGTGGGCTGAGAGCGATTTGAACAAAGCGGCGGGGGCTCATTAACACCGAGTCGCCTGCCCGCCCTCACCCCAGCCCTCTCCCGGAGGGAGAGGGAGCCGACCGAGGTGTCTTGCGCTGTACATCGACCTGAAAAACCGAGTTGATTATGGATTCGGCACAGCATTCTGGTCGGCGGCGATTATGGATTCACTGCGGAGCTTTCAGGTCGGCGTACTTCTCGAATATTCCCCAATCGGCTCCCTCTCCCCCCGGGAGAGGGCTGGGGTGAGGGCCAGCGGCCGACTCGGTCTCACTTGATAGCCGCAAACCCCTCAATCTGATCAGGCCAAGCCGTCAACACTTCAAACCCGTCCTCCGTCACCGCCACCATATGCTCCCACTGCGCCGACAACGACTGGTCCTTGGTCACCACCGTCCAGCCATCCGCCAGACTCTTCACATGCCGCTTGCCAGCATTGAGCATCGGCTCGATGGTGAAGATCATCCCCGCCTTCAGCTTCAAGCCCTGCTCCGGATAACCGTAATGCAGCACCTGCGGTTCATCGTGATAAACCTTGCCGATCCCGTGCCCGCAATACTCGCGCACCACACTGAACCCTTCTTTTTCCGCCAACGTCTGGATCGCATGACCGATGTCACCCAACGTAGCGCCCGGACGCACCACGCGGATGCCGGCGCACATGGCGTCGTAAGTGGTCTTGATCAGATGCCGCGCCTCGGGCGTCGGCTCGCCGACCACGTACATGCGGCTGGTGTCGCCGAACCAGCCGTCCTTGATCACCGCGATATCGAGGTTGACGATGTCGCCGTCCTTCAGCACTCGCTTCGAAGGAATTCCATGGCAGACCACTTCGTTGACTGACGCGCAGACGGTTTTCGGGAAGCCGTGGTAACCGACGTTGGCCGGAATGGCTTTCTGCACATTGACGATGTAGTCGTTGCACAACTGGTCGAGTTGATCGGTGGTGACGCCAGCCTTGACGTGCGGCACCAGCATCGCCAGCACCTCGGCGGCCAGTCTGCCGGCCTCGCGGGATTGAGCGATTTCGGCCTGGGTGTTGATCTTGATCGGGTTTCTCATGCCTTTACCGCCTCTTTGACCGAGGCGTTCTGCGCGGCATCCGCCAGTGCGCAAACCTGCTGCAGATCCAGACCGCCCGACTGCTCGGCGCGAATCAGCAACCGGCAAATGGCGTGGTGATCAAGATCGGGATACAGCTCGGCGAGCATGCCGATGCGCATCCAGTGTTCGGCCTGCGCGTTGATCGAGCGGCTGAGTGCGTTGCTGGAAATGCGCAGATTCTCGTGCATGTCCTCTGAAATCTTTACGATGCCCATGGCAATATCCGATACGAAGTGTATATGGATCGTATATTAATCGTGTGTCGCTCGGGATTGCAAACGCTGCATACCCGGTAAGTCGCTGAGAAAAAATCTTCCCGGCACCGGAGACTGGTTCTGACGAGCATCAATCAGCATTTTTCGCTGCAAGATTTTTACTACCGGATCAAGCGCTTCGTGACGCTGAAGACGCCCTTTCAATACTCGATGACGCCTGCGTATAAACCCCTGCAAATCACTTCCTTCACCTCTCCGATTTCGTTCTATCGTTAGATCGAAATGGCTGTATTTCCGGCCGTTTAAAGGTTGCGACAGCTCAGGTCTGAGCCTATGTTGCACGCGAGCTTTTTCCCCGCGAATGGAACGCGATCAACACCACAAAGAGGTGAAGAGATGTCAAAGGATTCACGCCCTGCCGTACTTGGGCTGATCGGCAATACGCCGCTGGTACAAGTCACCCGCTTCGATACCGGTCCCTGCACCCTGTTTCTCAAACTCGAATCACAGAACCCCGGCGGCTCGATCAAGGACCGCATCGGTCTGGCCATGATCGACGCCGCTGAGCGCGACGGTCGCCTGCAACCCGGTGGCACAATCGTCGAGGCCACCGCCGGCAACACCGGTCTGGGCCTGGCCCTGGTCGGCCGCGCCAAGGGCTACCGCGTCGTGCTGGTGGTGCCGGACAAAATGTCCACCGAGAAAGTCCTGCACCTCAAGGCCATGGGCGCCGAAGTGCACATCACCCGCTCCGATGTCGGCAAGGGTCATCCCGAGTATTACCAGGATGTCGCCGCGCGTCTGGCCAAGGACATTCCCGGCGCGTTCTTCGCCGACCAGTTCAACAACCCCGCCAACCCGCTGGCCCACGAGTGCAGCACCGGGCCGGAAATCTGGGCCCAGACCGAGCATGACCTGGACGCGATCGTGGTTGGCGTTGGCTCGGCCGGCACGCTGACCGGCCTGACCCGCTTCTTCAAGCGCGTACAACCGGATCTGGAAATGATCCTGGCCGACCCGGTCGGTTCGGTGATGGCTGAATACAGCCGCAGCAAGCACTTGGGCACCGCCGGATCCTGGGCAGTGGAAGGCATCGGTGAGGACTTCATTCCGTCGATCACCGACCTGTCGAGCGTGCGCAGCGCCTACTCGATCAGCGACGAGGAAAGCTTCGATCACGCGCGCCAGCTGCTGAAAGCCGAAGGCATTCTCGGTGGTTCGTCCACCGGCACCCTGCTCGCTGCCGCGCTGCGCTACTGCCGCGAACAGACCGAGCCGAAACGCGTGGTCAGCTTCGTCTGCGACACCGGCACCCGATATCTGTCGAAGGTCTACAACGACCAGTGGATGACCGATCAGGGCCTGCTGCAGCGCAAACGCTACGGCGACCTGCGCGATCTGATCGCCCGACGCTTCGAAGACGGCAAAGTCGTCAGCGTCGGCCCGGACGATACGCTGATGACCGCGTTCCAGCGCATGCGCCTGGCCGATGTTTCGCAACTGCCGGTGCTGGTGGATGGCAAGCAACTGGTCGGCGTGATCGACGAGTCGGACATTCTGGTGCGCGTACACGAAGACGCCTCCCTCTTCAGCAAACCCGTCGCCAGCGCGATGACCGACAAGTTGCAAACCCTCGCCCCCGGCGCCACGCTGGCTGAACTGGAAGCCGTGCTCAGCAGCGGCCTGGTGGCCATCATCGCCGACGCCTCAGGCTTCCACGGCCTGATCACCCGCGTCGACATGCTCAATCAATTACGGAGATCCCTGGCATGAGCCAGCATGACAAGAACGCCCGTCAACAAGGCTTCGCCACCCGCGTGATCCACGCCGGGCAAACGCCGGACCCGACCACCGGCGCGCTGATGCCGCCGATCTACGCCAACTCCACGTACCTGCAAGACAGCCCCGGCGTGCACAAGGGTTTTGACTACGGCCGCTCGCACAACCCGACGCGTTTTGCCCTGGAGCGCTGCGTGGCGGATCTGGAGGGCGGCACCCGGGCGTTCGCCTTCGCGTCCGGGCTGGCGACGATTTCCACCGTGCTCGAACTGCTCGACGCCGGCTCGCACATCGTGTCCGGCAATGACCTGTACGGCGGCACGTTCCGTCTCTTCGACAAGGTGCGTCAGCGCAGTGCCGGGCATCGTTTCAGCTACGTCGATCTGGCGGATCTGTCGGCGTTCGAAGCGTCGTTGCAGGACGACACGCGCATGGTGATCGTGGAGAGCCCGACCAACCCGCTGCTGGGTCTGTCCGACCTCGCCGCCATCGCGCGCATCTGCAAGGCGCGCGGGATCCTCTGCGTGGCCGACAACACCTTTGCCAGCCCGTGGATCCAGCGTCCGCTGGAACTGGGTTTCGACATCGTGCTGCACTCGACCACCAAATACCTGAACGGTCACTCCGACGTGATCGGGGGGATCGCGGTGGTTGGCGACAATCCTGCGCTGGCCGAGCGCCTGGGCTTTCTGCAGAACGCCGTCGGTGCCATCTCCGGCCCGTTCGACGCGTTCCTCACCCTGCGCGGCGTGAAGACCCTCGCGCTGCGTATGGAGCGTCATTGCAGCAACGCGCTGGAACTGGCGCGCTGGCTCGAACAGCAGCCGCAGGTCAAACGTGTCTATTACCCGGGTCTGGAATCCCATCCGCAGCACGAACTGGCCAAGCGGCAGATGCGTGGTTTCGGCGGGATGATTTCCCTGGATCTGAACAGTGATCTGGCGGGCGCCCGGCGCTTCCTGGAGAACGTGCAGATCTTCGCCCTGGCCGAAAGCCTTGGCGGGGTGGAAAGCCTGATCGAGCACCCGGCGATCATGACTCACGCGACCATCCCGGCCGAAACCCGCGCCAAGCTCGGCATCGGTGACAGCCTGGTGCGTCTGTCGGTGGGCGTCGAGGACATCGAAGACCTGCGTGCCGATCTGGCGCAGGCGCTGGCCAGCATTTAACGCCCGAAAACGTCAAAGCCCGCACAAGGCGGGCTTTGGTGTTCGAGTAGGCGGCCAGTGCTGGTCTCTGGCTTACAAGGTTTATCAGGCTTCTCACAGTACCGGACCAAATTGAAAGGGGTACGGTCTCGGCTGCTTCACACGGCATAAGGGCTGGATCTCAGCGCGGAGATCTTTCTAACCGTGTACCCTTCGGAACGCGCCCCACGTCCCCTTGCTATCCGCTTGCGCATCAGTCTGCGTCTTCGCCTACATTCTTGAGCCTAGCAAACACGCTGCATTGCGCTACGCGGTTTTTAGACTGATTGTTTTCAAGCGCCGGCCTGCAAGGAAGCTAACCGACTATCGCCTTCACGACCCTTCAGCCTGCCTCCCGCCAAGGGCGAACTATACTTTTCAGTTCGCTGTCCAGATTTCCTGTAACCGTCGACACCCGTGCACCCTCCGGTGCCCCCGTGCCATTCACCAATCTGGTTGACCCCGGGCCAACGAGCCTTCCGTCGATGAACAAATGACGGGTAATGCTCGGCTGCTGTGTGGCTGATGGGGCGTGGAGAACATCATGAAGCACACGCTTTGGCCGGGCTTCGTCCTGGCAGTTGCGGCAACAGTGGCAATGCCCAATGTCTGGGCTGCGCAGGCGCAGGCATTGGCGTCGGATGGGGCGGATCATGTGGGGGCGGGGGCCGTAGCCTCTGACGGCGCAGATCATGTCGGCGCTGGGGCCGTCGCCTCTGACGGCGCGGATCATGTCGGCGCCGGGACCGTCGCCTCTGACGGTGCAGATCATGTCGGCGCAGGCGCCGTTGCTTCTGACGGCGCGGATCATGTCGGCGCCGGGGCCGTCGCTTCTGACGGTGCAGATCATGTCGGCGCTGGGGCCGTCGCCTCTGACGGCGCAGATCATGTCGGCGCTCGGGCCGTCGCCTCTGACGGCGCAGATCATGTCGGCGCTGGGGCTGTCGCCTCTGACGGTGCAGATCATGTCGGCGCCGGGGCTGTCGCCTCTAACGGCGCGGATCATGTCGGCGCCGGGGCCGTCGCCTCTGACGGCGCAGATCATGTCGGCGCTCGGGCCGTCGCCTCTGACGGCGCAGATCATGTCGGCGCTCGGGCCGTTGCCTCTGACGGCTCCGACCACGTCGGCGCAGGCGCTCTCGCCGCCGATGGCGCAGACAAGGTCGGTGCCAACCGACTCGCCTACTCCCGCGCAGGCGTCGGTTCGGACCAGGTGGCTTCCGCCCTCATGAGCGGCAGCTATTCCGACCAGTTCAACAGCCCTCAATAACCGCTATCGGCGCAATCAGCCCACCGCTGGTTGCGCCGCACTAGCACATTTGTGCTAATCGACCACCCCGTTCCCTGGCGTTATATTCCCTCGCAACCCCCGACGCTCCCCAACATTGCCGCTGTGCAGTGCGCGGGATCGTTGTGCCTGGAAAAACAACAACACCAAGGAAGAAACACCATGAAACTTCAGCTCAGCCTCGCCAAGATTACAGTTCTCGGTGCCCTGCTCCTCGGCGCCAGCGGTTGCCAGACCGCCAAACCCACCGAAGACAGCATGCGCGAACGCGCCCAGACCGTCATCGGCCAACCGGTCACCAAGATCGGCAACATCCGCAACGACAGCACGCTGACCTACTACACCGCCTACACCGCCGCCGGCGAATACAACTGCGAGTTGCCCAGCGGCGCGATCATCGCGGTGGCCAGCATGGGCATCATGACGCCTCCGCTGTCCTGCCTGCCCAAAGGCGCGTCGCCGATTCCGTACCAGTAATCCGGCGCAGGAAAACCGTTCAACGCCTCTTCTCATCCGGTAAAGGATTCCGTTCTACCATGAAAACACTCATCGCCACCCTCAGCCTCGCGGCCGTCGTTCTCACCGGCTGCGCCACCCCCAAGCAATGGGAAGCCACCGGCGGCAGCAAGACCGACGGCGTTGTCCAGGTCTCCTATGAACTGGGGCAGTTCGAAAGCGGGCAAACCTCCGCCGCTCAAGGGTTGGCCACGGCTGAAGGCCGTTGCAAGGTCTGGGGCTACAAGAGCGCCGAAGTATCGGGCTCGGAGAAAAACATCTGCCGCACCATGGGTCAGTACAACTGCCTGCAAACCACCATCACGCAAGACTATCTGTGTAAGCGCTGACCGCTTCGGTCTGCCGGTCGCGCAGCGCACGCAGGGTCGCGCGCAGCTCGGCCGGGCGTACCGGCTTGGACAGAATGGCGATCTGCCGATCATGCAGGGCCGCCTGGATTTTTTCGATGTCATGCCCGGTGATGATCATGGCCGGGACCGCATAACCGCGCTGACGGCGAACCTCGTCTATGCATTCGATGCCGGTACTGTGGGATCCGAGATCATAGTCGGCAACGATGATGTCGCAGTCCGTGACCAGGCCCTGCCCGCTCAGCTCGGCCTGCACAACGCAGCCCCAACGCTCGAGTAACGCCGAAGTCGCCAGCAAAACGTTGCGATCATCCTCCACCAGACACACCTTCAACCCTGTCAGCAACCCGACCTGCCGGGCCTCCTCCCGATTGACCGGCACCTGCGGCGGCGCCAGCGGCAGTCCATGCAAGGTCACGGCCGTGCCATGCCCCAGCCGTGAGCGGATCGCAACGTCGACACCGATCAACTGCCCCAGACGCCGGACAATCGACAGCCCCAGCCCCACACCTTCAACGTCCTTGTCGCGCAACTGGCGCACCCGATAAAACTCCTCGAACACCTTGGGCAAATGCTCTTCAGCGATGCCGTTGCCGCGGTCGTAGATCGCGATGGCCAACCCCGCGCCGCGCTTGCGCACACCGATCAACACCGGTCGGTGCGCACCGTATTTGAAGCAATTGGAGAGCACGTTCTGGACCATGGTCGCGAGCAGCGCCGGATCGGTGCGCACCCAGTGTTCGCAAGGCCGCAAGCGCAGTTCGACACCCGCCCAGCGTGCGGCTTCGGCGTTCTGGCGGATCAGATCCGCCAGCCATTCACCCAGCTCAAGCGTCTGCAACCGGGGCAGAATCCGCCCGTTGTCGAGGGTGTAGAGATCGAGAATCGAGCGAAACAGCTGCGATACGTTGAGCAGCGAGCGGTCGATGCTGTCCACCAGCCGCCGCTCCTCTTCGCCCAGTCGCGACTCGCGCAGGCATGCGGTAAACAGGCCGATGGAGTGGATCGGCTGGCGCAGATCATGACTGGCCTGAGCCAGGAACCGTGATTTTTCAAGGTTGGCGGCGACCGCCTCTTCGGACGCCTTGCGCGTGCGCTCCAGCAGCAGGTGCGCATACACCGGAATCACCGTGCTGGTGATCATCAGCATCAACACCATGAACGGTTGCGCCTGCCAGTACGGCGTCAACCGATAGACCGCCAGCAGCGCCAGCAACGCCAACACCGTGGCGATCGCCAGGTAGCGCGAGCCGTAGCGCATGCCGTTGCCGAGATTGACCCAGACCATGACGGCGTAGATGGGCAGCGCCGCCTCGCCGCCGACCACCAGCCCGAAACTGGTGCCGGTGTAATCGTGGAGCATGCCGAAAATCCGCCGCGCCGGATAATGCCCCGGCCAGCGCACGATGGCCTGGCGCAGCACCACGGAGGCCAGCAGAAAAAGGGAAATGTAGGTGACCACCGGCAGATAGGTGTCGAAGCGCTGGCCCGGCAGGAAACCGAGCACGGCCATGTAAACCAGCGCAATGCTGGCGATGATGATGCGCAGATTGGCCTGGTCGAGCTCGGTGTTCTTTTCGAACTTCATGGGGGAACGTCCTTGTGCAGCAGTCGTCATAAACGCACGAATCAACAGGCAATGCCTTCGCCCGATGCTAAGGTGCATGCCATGAGCAATGCAGACCCAGGGAGGGTTGCGCCATGGCGTGCCGAATCATCATAGCCGACGATCACCCGTTGTTTCGCGAAGCGCTGCTGCGCACCGTCCAGCGTCTGCTGCCCGAAGCCCTGATCGAAGAAGCCGGCGACCTGGACACCGTGCTCGCCCTGCTGCCGGTGGGCGATGAGCCTGACACCTTGATCCTCGACCTGCGCTTTCCCGGCCTGACCTGTGTGACCCAGCTCGCGGAACTGCGCCGGCGTTTGCCGCGAACCACCCTGATCGTTGTGTCGATGGTCGATGACGAGGCGCTGATCGGCGAAGTGATGGCGGCCGGCATCGATGGTTTTATCGGCAAGAACATCGCCCCCGACGAGATCGGTCAGGCGATCCGGGCGATTCGTGAAGGTGAGGTGCTGGTGAAGTTCGCCCCGTCCGGCCTGCTGCCGCTGGACACCGGCACCGCCCTCACCCCGCGTCAGCAGGATGTGCTGCGGCTGATCGCCCAGGGCAAGACCAACAAGGAAATCGCCCGTGAACTGGATATTTCGCCGTTCACGGTGCGGATCCATGTGTCGTCGTTGTTGCGGGTGCTCAACGTGCCGTCGCGCGCCGCAGCAGCGGTGAAATACTCCGGAGCCTTGTAGCCGGCCTCCAGGTCAGCCGTGCGGGTGGACGGTCAGTGCGACCAGTTTCACCACAATCGGCCGGACCACGAGAATGCACAGAAATGCCACGGGCATCGCCAGTTTGTAGGCGTGCAGCGCATTGCTAAGGTAATCGGCATCAATTCCGAAATTGGAGGCGGTGATCACCAGCGACATCAGAAACGCCATGATGGTCGCCATATACAACGCAAATACGTACGGCATGGCACGGGCCGACAGCTTGCGCGGGCTGAATACTGTGGTTCTTGGGGATAGTCTCTGATTCATGTCAGTCCTTGTTGACCGAAGTGGATAGGCGCCGAGCACCCTAACAAGTCTGCCAACCCGTAACTAGACTGATTGCCGTGAGCACTTTATAAACAAAATCTTATTAATTCGTCCTCGCCGGGATCCACGCATGAACCTCTTGGGTGCAATCGATTGTTTTATCAAAGTCGTTGAGGCGGGATCGATTGTCGGCGCCGCCAAAACCCTCGGGGTGAGTGCCGCCGCCGTCAGTCAGACCCTTGGTCGCCTTGAGACTCACCTCGACACACGCCTGCTGCAACGCACCACCCGCAGCATGGCGCTGACGGAGAGCGGTTCGGTGTATTTCGAGAAAGTAAAACGTATCGCGCTCGATCTGGAGTCCGCGCAGAGCGCCATCAGCCACGCGCAGACGCAACTCCAGGGACACTTGAGTATCGCCTCCACCGCCGGGTTCGGGCGCCATGTACTGGCCCCGGTCATTGCCGGTTTTGCCGAACGCTACCCGCAGTTGACGCTTGAGCTCTCGACCACCGACCGCAAAATCAATCACCTCCACGAAGGTATCGACCTGAGTCTGCGCATCGAGCCGCAACTGGAAGACGGCATCATCGCGCGCAAGGTTGCGACGGTGCCGTTCGTGATTTGCGCCAGCCCTGACTACCTGCAAAAGGCCGGTCGTCCTTCTACTCCGGCGGATCTTCAACAGCACGCCTGTCTGGCGTTCCGCTATCCGCTGGACGGACGGTTACTGCGCTGGTGGTTCGTTGAGCAGGGTCAGCGCTTTGAGGCTGCGATCAATGCGACCGCCATCAGCGACGATATCGACGCCCTGGCGCAAATGGCTGCTCATGGTGCCGGAATCACCCGACTGGCGGAATTCGTTGCCGCGCCCTATCTGGAGAGTGGTCAACTGGTCTCTTTATTCGAACCGGGCGACGGCTCGACCTTTGCCAGCGCCGCGCCGCTCGAGATCTATGCCTGTGTGCAGGAGCGCGCCGCCATGACTTCCAAGGTCAAGGCCTTCACCGAATTTTTGCAGGAGTTCCTGCATACCCGCTGGCCCGCTCGATGAGGATCAAGGATCAACCTGCGCCATCAGTTCAGGCACCGATTCCTGCCGCTTCGCATAGCGCTGCGCCAGCACCGCGCAGACCATCAGTTGAATCTGATGGAACAGCATCAGCGGCAGAATCAGCACGCCAATCGCGCTGCCGGCAAACAACACCTGCGCCATCGGCACGCCAGTGGCCAGGCTCTTTTTCGAACCGCAGAACAGAATGGTGATGCGGTCTTCCAGACTGAAACCGAACAGCTTGCCCAGCACTGTGGACGCCAGCAGCACCAGCGCCAACAGAATGCAGCACACCACCACTAGCCCCAGCAGGTCGATCACCGGAATCTGGTGCCAGATGCCCTCGTTCACTGCCTCGCTGAACGCGCCGTAGACCACCAGCAGAATCGAGCCCTGATCGACGAATTTCAGCCAGTTCTTGTTGCGACCGACCCAAGCGCCGATCCAGCGGCGGGCGATCTGGCCGGCAATGAACGGCAACAGCAATTGCACGCTGATTTTCACGATCGCGTCGAGGGTCGAGCCGCCGTCGCCGTGGACGTTGAGCAGCAGCGTCACCAACAGCGGCGTGAGGAAAATACCGAACAGGCTGGACGCCGCCGCACTGCAGATCGCCGCCGGAATGTTGCCCCGCGCCAGAGAGGTGAAGGCAATCGCCGACTGCACCGTGGCCGGCAACGCACACAGATACAGCATGCCCATGTACAGCTGATCGCCGATCAGTGGCGACAACAACGGCTTGAGCGCAAGACCCAGTAGCGGGAACAGGACAAAGGTCAGGCCGAACACCAGCAAATGCAGGCGCCAGTGGCCGGCGCCGGCGATGATCGATTCCCGCGACAGCTTGGCGCCGTGAAGGAAAAACAGCAGCGCAATGGCGATGTTGGTCAGCCAGCCGAAACCGGTCGCGACCTGACCGCTGGCGGGCAGGAAGCTGGCCAGCAGCACCACGCCGATCAGGGTCAAGGTGAAGTTGTCGGGCAAAAATCGTGGGCGCGTCATGGTTTGCTCATCCGGGGGGTTGCCAGTACGTGGAAGCGACTCTAACGTGACTGGAAATTACCGACTAACGCCGAAGAACCCACAGATGCCGCCAAAAGGACACGAAAAGAGCGTCAGACGCAGCATTCCCGGGCTGCCCAGCCTGCCGCGTCCGCTCTATGGGCGCACCGAATCGCTGCCCAATCGCGCGTTGACTCGCCGTCACAGTCATCCGTGGGTGCAGTTGTCCTACGCAATCCAGGGCGTGCTCGAAGTGCAGACCGCCGTCGGTCGTTTCGTTGCGCCGCCGGAGCGGGCGGTGTGGATTCCGGCGGGCGTGCCGCATCGGGTATTCAGTTCGCCGCACACGGAAATGCGCAGCCTGTACATCGATTGCAGTGTTGCCAGCTGGGCGCCGGAACGTTGTCATGTGCTCGGCGTCAGTGATCTTTTGCGTGAGCTGATTCGGGCCTTCAGTCAGATTCCTGTCGAATATGACCAGAGCGGCCCGCACGGGCGTCTGGCCCAGGTGATCCTCGATCAACTGGCCGAGGCGCCGCCCATCGATCTGATGCTGCCACTGCCGCAGGACACTCGCTTGCGCCAGATCTATCAGAGTCTGGAGCAACATCCTGAACAGCAGACCACCCTGGCGCACTGGAGCGAAAAATTCGGCGTAACCGAGAAAACTCTGACTCGGCTGTTCCTGCGCGATACCGGTTTGACCTTCCGCACCTGGCGTCAGCGCCTGCGCCTGCTGGGTGCGCTGACACCGCTGGAACGCGGCGAACGCGTCACCGACGTGGCTTTGGCCTGTGGTTATGACTCGACATCGGCGTTTATCGCGGCGTTTCGCCAACAGTTCGGCGAGACGCCGGGAGAGTTTTTCCGATGAAATTAACCGATATTTATCGACTTTATACATGCCATTGGGCAAATTTCAGGGTAGAGTTTCGCCCATCAAGAACCTTTGACATCTTTCGACGATAACAATGATCAACCACCCTTTAGCGAACCTGTCGGCGGTAACAGCATGATCGAAGTCACTGAAGTTTCCATTGCCCAATTGCGCGCGGCGCTCGAGTCCGGCCAGACCACGGCGGTTGAATTGGTGCAGGCCTATCTGGCGCGCATCGACGCCTATGATGGCCCTGAAACCGCCACTGCGCTGAACGCGGTGATCGTGCGTAACCCCGACGCACTGAAAGAAGCGCAAGCCTCGGACGCCCGTCGTGCCAAGGGCGAAACCCTCGGTCCGCTGGACGGCATCCCGTACACCGCCAAGGACAGCTATCTGGTCAAAGGCCTGACCGCCGCGTCCGGCAGCCCGGCCTTCGCCGATCTGGTGGCACAGCGCGATGCGTTCACCATCGAGCGCCTGCGTGCGGGCGGTGCGATCTGCCTGGGCAAGACCAACATGCCGCCGATGGCCAATGGCGGGATGCAGCGCGGGGTCTATGGCCGCGCCGAAAGCCCGTACAACGCTGATTACCTGACCGCGCCGTTTGCTTCGGGATCATCGAACGGTGCCGGCACTGCCACCGCTGCCAGCTTCTCGGCATTCGGTCTGGCGGAAGAAACCTGGTCGAGCGGTCGTGGCCCTGCCTCGAACAACGGGCTGTGCGCCTACACGCCTTCGCGCGGGGTGATTTCGGTACGCGGCAACTGGCCGCTGACGCCGACCATGGACGTGGTGGTGCCGTACGCCCGCACCATGGCCGACCTGCTGGAAGTCCTCGACGTAGTCGTCGCCGAAGACACCGACACCCGTGGCGACCTGTGGCGCCTGCAACCCTGGGTGCCGATCCCGAGCGTCGCCTCGGTGCGCCCGGCTTCCTATCTCGATCTGGCAGTGAACAGCGATGCACTGGCCGGCAAACGCCTGGGCGTGCCGCGCATGTACATCAACGCCGACCCTGATGCCGGCACCAGCGACGAGCCGGGCATCGGCGGCCCGACCGGGCAACGCATCAACACCCGCGCTTCGGTGATCGATTTGTGGAAACAGGCCCGTCAGGCCCTCGAAGCCGCCGGTGCCGAAGTGATCGAAGTGGATTTCCCGCTGGTCTCCAACTGCGAAGGCGATCGTCCGGGCGCGCCGACCGTGTTCAATCGCGGCATCGTCTCCAAAGAGTTCATGCACCACGAACTGTGGGACCTGTCGGCCTGGGCGTTCGATGATTTCCTGCGCGCCAACGGCGACCCGAAACTCAATCGACTGGCAGACGTCGACGGGCCGAAAATCTTCCCCCACGACCCTGGCACCCTGCCCAACCGTGAAGGCGACCTCGCTGCCGGCATGGACGAATACGTGCGCATGGCCCAGCGCGGTATCACGCCGTGGGATCAGATTCCGACGCTGCCGGACGGCCTGCGCGGCCTGGAGAAAACCCGCAAGCTCGACCTCGAAGACTGGATGGATCGCCTCGGCCTCGACGCCGTGCTGTTCCCCACCAACGCCGACGTGGGCCCGGCCGACGCCGACGTCAACCCAGCCTCGGCGGACATCGCCTGGAGCAACGGTATCTGGGTCGCCAACGGCAACCTCGCGATCCGCCACCTCGGCGTGCCGACCGTCACCGTGCCGATGGGCGTGATGGCCGACATCGGCATGCCGGTGGGGCTGACGTTTGCCGGTCGCGCCTATGACGATTCAACACTGTTGCGCCTGGCGGCGGCGTTCGAAGCGACCGGTTCCAGGCGTCTGGTGCCGCCGCGCACGCCACCACTGGCGACAGGCAAGTAAATGCAAAAACGGCGGGATCAATTGATCCCGCGTCTTTTTATCGTTCTGCCAGTTCTTCCAGTAAATCCGCCGAAGGCACAAAGAAAAGGCTGCCAGTGACCGCCGTGCTGAAGTCCAGCAACCGGTCGTAGTTGCCCGGCGGCTTGCCGACAAACATGTTCTCCAGCATCTGTTCCAGCGGCTCCGGCGAACGCGCGTAGCCAATGAAATAAGTGCCGAACTCGCCTGCGCCAGGTCGGCCGAACGGCATGTTGTCGCGCAGGATCTTCACCTCTTCGCCGTCCTTGGTGATGGTCGTCAACGCACTGTGGGAATTGCTCGGCTTGACCGTCTCGTCCAGTTCGATATCGGACAGTTTGGTGCGCCCGATCACCCGCTCCTGCGCTTCGACCGACAATTCGTTCCACGCCTTCATGTTGTGCAGGTACTTCTGCACCAGCACGTAACTGCCGCCACTGAACGGCTGATCTTCATCGCCCACGAGGGTGAAATGCTCGGCTTTGCGACCGACCGGATTTTCCGTGCCGTCGACAAAACCGATGATGCTGCGCATGTCGAAATAGCGGAAACCCTGTACTTCGTCGGTCACCGTCACGGCGCCGTCCAGCGCCGACATCAACTGCGTTGCCAGTTCGAAACACAGGTCCATCTGATCGGCGCGAATGTGCAGCAGCAAGTCGCCAGGCGTGGAAACGGCGCGCCGCCCTTCTACACCGAATTCGCGAAAGTCGTGCAAGGACGCCGGGCGCGGACTGCCGAACAGACGATCCCAGGCGTTGGAAGAGAACCCGCAAACACAGGACAGGTTTCCCGAAGGGACACGCTTGCCGACCGAGCGCGTCAGCCCCGCGACATCGGCGCACCAGCCGCGGACTTTTTCGGCGGCCTCGGCCTCGGCGTTGAGGGTCGCCACGATGAAGATGGCAGCGCTGGTGATCGGGCTGCAGACGGCTTGAGGATCTGGCGTTTCGATGATCGTGACTCCCAAGGGATGATGGACTAACTCGAAGGGAGGTTAGCAAAGAAGCACTGACTGAAATACCTTCCGTCACCCCGTTGCCAAGGCAGACACTTCGTTAATAACGAACAATACCCACGAAATAAACGATTTTTCTTTGTCGGAAAGCTCCTACTAGCATGGCCCCGTCTACCCCGAAAAACATAAAGACAGGGAGAACGGCATGCACCCCATCAACATCGGCGAACCCTGGATGTGGGTCGCCTTCATCGTTTTTGTCCTCGCCATGCTGGCCGTCGACCTGTTCGTCTTCGGTGGGCGCAAGGCGCATCGGGTCTCGGTACGGGAAGCCTCATCCTGGGTGTTCGCCTGGTGCATGCTGGCGATGGCCTTCGCCGGATTGCTCTGGTGGTATCTGAACGGCGAATTCGGCCCCGAAATCGCCAAGGTCAAGACCCTGGAATTTCTCACCGGTTACCTGATCGAGCAGTCGCTGTCGATCGATAACATGTTCGTCTTCGTGATGATCTTCAGCTACTTCGCCGTGCCGCCGGAGTTGCAACGCCGGGTGCTGCTGTACGGCGTGCTCGGGGCAATCGTGATGCGCGCAGCGATGATCTTTGCCGGGGTGTGGCTGGTGTCGCAGTTCACTTGGCTGCTGTATGTGTTCGGCATGTTCCTGATCATCACCGGGATCAAGATGCTGGTGTTCGCCGAGCAGCAACCGGACCTCGATAACAACCCGCTGCTGCGCTGGGTGCGCGGGCATCTGCGAATCACCAACGGCTTTCA
The DNA here is from genome assembly GCF_002112915.1 of Pseudomonas sp. B34(2017). Classification (NCBI taxonomy): domain Bacteria; kingdom Pseudomonadati; phylum Pseudomonadota; class Gammaproteobacteria; order Pseudomonadales; family Pseudomonadaceae; genus Pseudomonas; species Pseudomonas sp. B34(2017). The sequence goes on from NZ_NEJA01000004.1 coordinate 89,442, forward strand.
CGGCGAGCGGTTTTTCGTGCTGCAGAACGGTGTGCGCTGGGCCACGCCGATGTTTCTGGTGCTGGTGCTGATCGAGGCCAGCGACCTGATGTTTGCGGTCGACAGCATCCCGGCGATTTTCGCGGTGACCACCGATCCGTTCATCATTTTCACCTCGAACATCTTCGCGATCATGGGCCTGCGGGCGCTGTACTTTTTGCTGGCGGACATGGCCGACCGCTTTCATCTGCTCAAGTACGGACTGGCGCTGGTGCTGGTGTTCATCGGCGGGAAGATGACGGCGATGCCATGGTTTCACATGCCGGTGGAGTGGTCGCTGGCGATTGTTGGCGGGCTGATTCTGGCGTCGGTGGTGCTGAGTCTGATGCTGACGAAGGACAAGTCGCCCGAAGAAAGTCAGGCGAAATAACAGTCGGGGGAGCAAACGTGGTTCGCTCCCCCGGTTTTGGGACTATTTGTCGGACTTGATGCTGGTCCACACTCGGGTCCGCACCCGCTCCAGTTTCTGCGGCAACGGTTGCACCACGTACAGTTTCTTCAGCGCTTCGCTGGTCGGCGTCAGGTTCGGGTTGCCGGTAATTTCCTTGTTGATCAGCGGCAGCGAATCCTTGTTGGCATTCGGGTAGCCGAGGAAGTCGCTGATCGAAGCGATGACTTTCGGATCGAGCAAGGTGTTGAGGAACTCGTGGGCCTCTTCGACGTTCTTCGCGCTCTTCGGAATGGCGAAGGTGTCGAACCAGATCGGCGCGCCTTCCTTCGGGAGGCGCCAGTCAACCACCACGCCGTTGCCCGCCTCTTTGGCGCGGTTGCCGAACTGGTAGAAGCTGCCGGAGTAACCGATGGCCACGCAGATATCGCCGTTGGCGATGTCGGTCATGTACTTGGCCGAGTTGAAGTAGGTGACGTAAGGGCGAACCTTGAGCATCAGGTCCTTGGCTTTCTCATAGTCGGCCGGGTTCTGGCTGTTCGGGTCCAGGCCCAGGTAGTGCAGAGCCAGCGGCAGGATTTCCGACGGCGAATCGAGCATCGCCACGCCGCAGGATTTCAGCTTTTCCATGTTCTCCGGCTTGAACACCAGATCCCAGCTGTCCACCGGCGCATTCTCGCCGAGAGCAGCCTTGACCTTGGCAGGGTTGAAACCGATCAGCACCGTGCCGACCATGTAGGGCACGCCGTACTGATTGCCGGGATCGTTGGCGTCGAGCAACTTGAGCAGCGCCGGGTCCTGGTGGCTCCAGTTCGGTAGCTTGGACTTGTCGAGCTTCTGGAACACGCCAGCCTTGATCTGGGTATCGAGGAACTGGTTCGACGGCACCACCAGGTCATAGCCGGAGTTACCGGTCAGCAGCTTGGCTTCGAGGGATTCGTTGGTGTCGAAGGTGTCCCAGGTCACTTTGATGTTGCTTTTGGCGGCGAAATCCTTGGGCACCGACGGCAGGATGTAATCCGCCCAGTTGTACACCCGCAGTTCGCGCTGTTCGGCCTGTACGGCGCTAGCCAGCAGCGTCAGCCCGCAAACAGTAGCGCCCAGAATGCGTTTCATCGTGACCATGTTGTGTTTCCCCGAATGCAGCGTGAGTCGATGGTTTTTATGTTCTGTACACGGCAGCGGCTTGCAAATCAGCCAAGGGCAAGGAAGGTGCAGCATCTAGTTGTGGCTTCGATTCTTCCTGACAGCGTAGACGCAGCACAGTAGCCGGTTGGCCAAAAGGGGATCGAAATGGCCAATTTGCGTGACCGCCGGGATGCGGAAACAACAATGCCCGGCGAAGTGCCGGGCATTGTTTGAACAGCTTGCGAACGCTCAGTCGGTAAAACCCAACCGCGCCGCCCTGCTCTGCTGAGTCTGGCCACGGGTCGCGAGGCAGTAATACAGCGGGCACGTCACGATCAGGCCGACCAGCCACGACAAGTCAGCACCTTCCACGAGATTGGCGTACGGCCCGACATACAACGATGTGTTGGCGAACGGCAGCTGCACGATGATGCCGATGAAGTAGGCAATGATCGCGTGCAGGTTGAAGCGCCCATAAATGCCCCCGTCGGCGCGGAAGATCGAAGCGATGTCATAGCTGCCGCGCTTGATCAGGTAGAAGTCGATCAGGTTGATCGACGCCCACGGCACCAGCACAAGCAGCAGCGCCAGAATCAAACCGATGAATTCGGAAATGAAATCCGCCGACGCGCCCAGCGCCACCACGCAGCAGCCCGCCAGCACCACGCTCGACAAGATCACTCGCACTTTGATGCTCGGCGTCCATTGGCTGGCAAAGGTCTGGATCGAGGTGATGATCGACAGCACCGCGCCATACAGATTCAGCGCGTTGTGGCTGATGATGTTGAGCAGGAACAGCACCATCAGAATCGGCCCCAGCCAACCGGTGGACTGCTTGACCGCCGCCATCGCTTCGGTGCCATCCGGGGTCGCCAACACCGCGACCGCGCCGAAGGTGAACGACAGAATCGTGCCCAGCGTGGCGCCCAGATAAGTCGCGATAAACGGTTTGCCGATCCCGATGTCCGCCGGCAGGTAACGGGAATAGTCGGAGACGTACGGCGAAAAGCTGATCTGCCAGATGATCCCCAGCGACACCGTCGCCAGCCATCCGGACAGGTTGAAGCTGCCACGGGTAAAGAAGTCCGCCGGCAACTCATGGGCAAAGATGTAGATGAAACCGGCGAGCAGCGCGCTGCCCATCACCCAGGTGCCGATGCGGTTGAGCGTGTGAATGAAGTTGTAGCCCATCACGCCGATGGTCGTGGCGCTGAGGGCGCCGATCAGAATGCTCAACGGCGCCGGCACCGACGGCGCGATGCCGACGATGGACTTGCCGGCCAGCACGATGTTGGAAATGAAGAAGCCAATATAGATGATCGCCGCGAAGAACACGATCAACAGCGCGCCGTAACGCCCGAACTGACCCCGACTCTGGACCATCTGCGGAATGCCCATGCGCGGGCCTTGCGCCGACGCCAGGGCGATCACCACCCCGCCGATCATGTGCCCCAGCGCAATGGCCAGCAGCCCCCAGAACAGGTCGAGATGAAACACCTGAACCACCATGGCGCCGGTGACGATGGGCAGTGGCGCAATGTTGGTGCTGAACCATAGGGTGAAAAGATCGCGGGCCTTCCCGTGGCGTTCCGCGAGTGGGACGTAGTCGACCGTGTGATTCTCGATCAACGGATCTTGCCGGGACATCTGGGACATAAAAATGAACTCGATTGGGTCTGTTCTTATCGTTGTATGAAGCCAAACCGGGGGTGCTTTGTGGTCGCCCCTCAGATGCAGACCATATTATGGTATTCCAACATTTTCACAAGACTGATCCGCTGTTTACGACGGCATCTGATCCGGCATCCTCCCTGATAGCCAGCGTTCACGGCTAGAGCAAAGCCCCGTAAATGCTGAGTTTCCGACGGATGAACCACGTTTATCGTTTCACCAAAAAAGCGCTTGCAATCGATGTATTACGGTATACCATCAGACCCATAAACACATAAAAACACGCTTCACCGCACTCGAGGATTGACCAATGATCGATGCTGCCGTCTACAAACAAGTCATGGGCTCGTTCCCGTCCGGCGTTACCGTCATCACCACCCTGGATGACGACGGCCAGATCGTCGGCCTGACCGCCAGCGCTTTCAGTTCGCTGTCGATGGATCCGGCCCTGGTGCTGTTCTGCCCCAACTACAGTTCCGATTCCTACCCTGTCCTGATCAAGAACAAACGCTTTGCCATTCACGTCCTGTCCGGCGGCCAGCAGAGCGAAGCCTATGCCTTCGCCCGCAAAGGCAAGGACAAGGCGCAGGGCATCCAGTGGACGCTGAGCGAACTGGGCAACCCGATCCTGGCCAATGCGACAGCTATCATCGAATGTGAGCTGTGGCGCGAATACGAAGGCGGCGACCACGCGATCATGGTCGGCGCGGTGAAAAACCTCATCGTCCCTCAGCAGGACGCCGGCCCGCTGGTGTATTGCCACGGCAAGATGGGCGCCCTGCCCGCCTTCGCCTGATCCGCACGATTGCACTTAAACAGGCCGGCAAGCGACCGGCCGACCACAAGAGATTCGAGGTAGCGTCATGAAATTTTCCCTGTTCGTACACATGGAGCGCTGGGACGAAAGCGTCAGCCACCGTCAACTGTTCGAAGACCTGACCGAACTGACGTTGATGGCCGAGGCCGGTGGTTTCAGCACCGTGTGGATCGGCGAACACCACGCGATGGAATACACCATCTCGCCGAGCCCGATGCCGTTGCTGGCCTACCTCGCGGCCAAGACCACCACCATTCACCTGGGCGCCGGCACCATCATCGCGCCGTTCTGGCATCCGCTGCGGGTCGCCGGTGAATGCGCGCTGCTCGATGTGATCAGCAACGGCCGGATGGAAGTCGGCCTGGCGAGAGGCGCCTATCAGGTGGAATTCGACCGCATGGCCGGCGGCATGCCCGCCTCCAGCGGTGGACAGGCACTGCGGGAAATGGTCCCGGTAGTCCGCGCGCTGTGGCAAGGCGACTACGCCCACAACGGCGAGATATGGAAATTCCCTACCTCCACCAGCGTGCCGAAACCGATCCAGAAGCCCAACCCGCCGATGTGGATCGCCGCCCGCGACCCGGACTCGCACAACTTCGCCGTGGCCAACGGCTGCAACGTGATGGTCACGCCGTTGATGAAGGGCGACGAAGAAGTTCTCGATCTGAAGAACAAGTTCCAGACTGCGCTGGACAACAACCCGGATGTGCCGCGTCCGCAATTGATGGTGCTGCGTCATACCCACGTGCATTCAGTGGATGACCCGGAAGGCTGGAAGGTCGGCGCGAAAGCCATCTCACGTTTCTATCGTACGTTTGATGCGTGGTTCGGCAACAAGGAAGTGCCGGTTAATGGTTTCCTCGCCCCGAGCCCGGAAGAGAAATTTGCCGGGCGTCCGGAGTTTGAGTTGGAGAGCCTGCACGAGACGGCCATGATCGGCACGCCGGGAGAGATCATTCCGCGAATCAAGTACTACCAGGAACTGGGCGTGGATGAGTTCAGTTTCTGGTGCGACAACAGCTTGCCGCATGCGGAGAAGAAGAAGTCGCTGGAGTTGTTTATCAAGCATGTGGTGCCGGCGTTCAGATAGGCCTGCTGCCCGGAATACGAAAACGCCCCGAGATGTTCGGGGCGTTTTCATTTGGGGCGTCAAGGCAACGATGGCTCTGTTGGATCAGGCAGAAAGAAGCGCGCTGTCAGCCAGCATGTCGCCATTGCCGTGACGAACAGCACGACCATTGCGAACATCTCATCCGAAAAGGTCGCTCTCTTTACATCCGATACAACGGCCAGAACAAACGGCGTCACCCATAAAGTGGCCAACGCGGCACCCGACAGAGCAATCACTGAACAGGATCGACCCGTCCGTTTGACCTTCATCAGTGCAATCACCATCGCGAACAGCAAAAACGGTACAAGAAATACCACTTCGGCGAGCAAGGGGCCGAGGAACGGCATCAACATCAACTCCCCTCCCACGACCTCTCCCATCAGCCGTGGGTTCATGGCCAGATGGAAGATCGTTGCAAGGGTCTTGATGATGCTTGCGATAAACCCTGGAACCAGTGGGCAGAGAAGAAAGGCCAGGAACACTTTCAGACGCGGGTATTTTTTTACTTCACTCAAATCCTGGATCCTTTGCGCACAAACCGGGACACACCACGTATCGAAATATCTCTGAACGTGGTCTGCCCTATTTACGTTTTGTATTCAGAAGAGAAAAAACACAAGCATGTACAAAAACATCGCTACTCCCGCCAGCACCGCTCGGTGCATTGGATCATCTTCAGGGCCCATTCCTCCCGGCCCAATCGTGACCCATCCATCGCGCAAGTAATTGTAGACCGCTTGACCAAACCATATCTGTCCCAAGACCATCGCAAAGAAACGCTCCCGGTCCCCGTTGAACCGTATAAAGCCAGCGACTAATGCGACCACCAGTAATGTCAGACCAATTACATGTTTGTACCGTTTGAGCTCTCCCAACATTTACTTGTCCTTAAAAAAATCCAGCGTTCTGTCCGCAAGCTTATCCCAGGTATTGGCCATGCCGAGAGTATTCGAAGCCTTGCTGGCTACCTCCTTCGAGAAACCACTGGCGACAACAAATTTTTCGAAACCGGCACTTAGCGCTGTGCTCGTCAACGCCTTGTTAAAATCCTCAGGCCCCTTCAAATAGCCAGATAACAACCCTGCCAGCGTTGATCCGTTGGACAGCAGAGTGGCTGTCAAACCTGCAGCCGGGACTGATGCAGCGCCCATGAACCATCCGGCATTGCTCAATGCTTCGATATTGGCGGCGCGTATCCATTGAAGGGTTGCCGTATCACCAAAGTCGATGTTGGCCCCCGCTGCAAGACAATCCGTGCTTGCACAAGAATGATAGCGCGGGGTGTAGGTGTTGCCATCGATGACAACAGGTACTCTGTACCCGCCTTTGTCATCCATGGGATAACCTGTCAATGGATCTCTTTTACCCGGTCCGTCAGGCGTCTTCGACCAATCATGCTTGTCATTCAGAGAGCCGAATCCGGTTTGGGCCGTTAGCGTCCAACCGTACGCGCCGGTATTTTCTTTGATAAAGGCAATAATGTCCCTGTCAGCAGGTGCAAAGTTCTGCAGAAACATCCCGTTGCCCAAGTCTATCCAATTACCACCGGTATCGTAGATTCCGCCACTCGGCACGACTATGTCTGTTGCGGGTGTGATATTCGTACCATTGACAGAAGACAATCTCAGTTGAGCTTCAATTTGCTCAACCGTGTACTTTCCACCACTCCGCGCGGCCAATTGTGCAGCAAGGTCCTTATCTTCCTTGTGTAGTTGACGGTTGAACTGCGTAGCAAACTTTGCGAACAAAAGGGGACAGATTTATTAAATTAAATGAATCTGTCCCCTTTTCTATCCAATTTTGGCCGAGTCAATTCAAGTCCGGCCATTGTGCAAGATGGCTTTCCATTGATGCCATTAAAAAGTCTGAAAAGCTATTCCAAGCTTTAATGCTCGAACTTTCCCCTTCAAAAAATTGAAATACTGGCGGATCATCAGAGACGGGTAGGAAATAATTAATTTCATATCCTTGATGCATGCAGAACACCTTAGCATCCGCAGGCAAAAAACCAGAGAGATTTAACTCATCAAGCAACTCTTCCGCTTCAAACTCCAGGTCAAGTAATCTTGGATAAAATATATCTACACCAGAAAAAATCTTACCAGCCGAACGTCCCGCAATCGTCAAAAAATCACGATATGCCAACGGAATTTCACAACCAAAATGTTGCTCAACTGATGCAATATCCACTTCGGAGCAACCAACAAGATTATGCTCTGAAATCACTCCTCGCAGCACTAACCCGTGAAAAATATCCCGAACGCTCTTCATCTTGGCCTTCCTGTTTTTCCAAACAAAAGGGGACAGACTTATTAAATATAATAAATCCGTCTCCTTTTCTCTAAATAAATCAGCCCCCCTTTTCTCTTTCTCTTTTTTCTCTCCGACCTAATAACGAATCCACTTTCCTGTAGGTATTAACGCTGGACCAGCGGGATCAACCAAATAAAGCCATTCTGGCTCATGACCAACCGTACCGATCAAAACACCTAACGTTTCAGGATGATCGGGCATCGCACCTGAATGGATTGCACCAACATAACTACCTTCACCGTACGAATTGCGTAACTGATAACGTAATGAACCATCAGCATTATAAATCGCGGCATTGTTTGGGTACCCAAAAAACCATGGAGCCTTGGAGCATTTGAATTTGTTAGGTTTTTGCTCAAACACCACCAACACTCCTGTTCTATCAGGGAGTATGTAGGGAATACCAGCAGCAAGGAATGGGACCTCTTCACCATCCTCAACGACTATAAAAGTCACCATATCTACCACTGGACTAACCTTTACATACTTAAGGTGTTTCATTTCAACTTCAAAATCAGTCTTGCATCCCTGCCAGTCGTAGAACTCTTCAAAAACTGTTCCATCAGCATGGACTATCTCATTCCGAACACAGAAAACAAGATCATTCATTTCAATAACCTCAAGCTATCAACATCAACATCATATAATTCAGGATTTGTCCGAGGAGTTTTATCCATGAAATTAACTTGATGCGCACCACCTGAAAGTCTAACTTTTTGATCTGCGTCCCACATATCACCTGCAGCTCCCTCGCGAACCCCACTCCCGGCTTCACGGTAAATTCAACCTTGTACAAACTTCCCGTTTTAAACTCGGTAAAAAAAGGGGACAGATTTATTAAATCAAATGAATCCGCCCTCCTTTTTTTCCTTTTCTTCTTACTTAGCTATAAATGATAACCAAAAAATCAAAAATAAGAACCAATCAAACCCTCTGAAATATCATCACATAACAACCGTAAAAGGTGAGACAAGGTAGAGCCTAGCTTTCAAAAAAGGGTTCACTTGAAGAAACACTTCCATATGCCGCACAACAAATATCTACCCGACCTCCATCAGCACTAACGGTATCAGCTAGCCCGCATTTCATGCCAGCAACGGATGCGGCTGCATAATTTGCTGGCAAACCAAAATGCGCTACCTCAAAATCATCTATAAGAGAGCCTTCATAGACTGCAGAATTCGGTGAGTGGTTAACAACGTTTACTCTAAATTCTCCAGCTGCCGCTAGGTAATGCAATCCAAGCATCGCGTACAAGGTCCTGGCCCCTCTAGGCTCCATGGACAAAAAAGGGGACAGATTTACAATTAAATAAATCTGTCCCCTTTTTTTACTTTTTTTATTCCTTTTTTTATTGCCTTTTTTTATTTTTGGCTTTTTATTGGAATTGATCCGTTGAAGTCAAGATCGCCTGATGTAGGTATAAAACTGCTTACTTCTGCACCAACGAACCAATTAAAACGCTAATACTATTCGTAAATCTTGGATGCAAACAATATTTTTGCAAATGTCTGCCAACTAGGGGTGAAGGCTTCCTCATCTCCAGAGTTCATTGCATATAAATTCATTGCTCGAATCCAAGCTTCCATTGCATCCAAAAACCTTTCCAGCGTAGGGTTTTCCCACTCGCCTGAATTCAACTCCAAGTCTTCCTTAAGCCCACAAATAAAATCTGCAAACTCCTCTCTTGTTTTAATATTCTCAATCATTTTATCTAAATCCACAAGTCACCTATTTACAAACCCCACGAACACAAATTATAGAGCCGTTGTTTGGTGTAGTCATCTTCCTTCCAATTTCCTTGAAAACAAAAGGGGACAGATTTATTAAATCAAAAGATAAATCAAATAAATCCACCCCCTTTCTTTTGTTCCTTTTTTCTATTTTTATTAATTAGTTATAAATTAATAAAAAAAATTAAAGATAAGAACCAATCAAACCCTCTGAAATATCATCACATGACAACCGTAAAAGGTGAGCCAAGGTAAAGCCTAGCTTTTCAAAAAAAGGTTCACTTGAAGAAACACTTCCATATGCCGCACAACAAATATCTACCCGACCTCCATCAGCACCAACGGTATCAGCTAGCCCGCGTTTCATGCCAGCAACGGATGCGGCTGCATAATTTGCTGGCAAACCAAAATGCGCCACCTCAAAATCATCTATAAGAGAGCCCTCATAGACTGCAGAATTCGGTGAGTGGTTAACAACGTTTACTCTAAACTCTCCAGTTTCCGCTAGGTAATGCAATCCAAGCATCGCGTACAAGGTCCTGGCACCTCTAGGCTCCATTGCTTCAAGCACTATGCTTCGCACTCCAGCCAGTTCAGCCCGGTCATTTACACCAGCGAAATCAGACTTATGAGCTCTGAACCATCTACAATCAGAAACATGAGGCTCATCGCACCAAAACCGAAATTTACCCAGTCGCCCAAAACCACCACTAACAATCATTGCTGCCCCCAAAACTTTAACCAATTAGGATTGAAAGACCCAGGCTCAGCAGCGTTAATAGCATTGATAACATCTGGGTGATAAACACTGTATGGTGAAACCTGGTATTTACCAAGTGCCCCTTGGTGCGCAGAACTATAGTCCAAGCCCTTATTCATCATGGTATATTCAGACAACTCATGAATATAGAAGCTCGCATCTGCACCTTCTATTGGTCGCCCTTCAGCTAGCGCTGCCCGCAGCCTATTAACCATCAATTCATTCTCTGGTACAACCCCAAACTTTTCCAAATGGCTCTCTACTATATATAAGCCTCTATCAGAAACATTTACTTTTCGCTCCGTCAGTTTACCAAGGCCTGTTCCGCCATTAACACCTTCGAGGAATGCACCAGTCCCCTTAGCCCCGCTACCCAGTTGCTCAGCTTCAAGTGGCTCGGCCAGATTATCCCCAGTCTTCGGTTTCAGTCCATTTCCCCCCGAAACCAGTACCGAAGACCCGGTCCTCTCCAGATACTTCGCTGCCCCCTTCAACAACGCCATTTCCAGCGCAGCTTTCGCAGCCTCCGTGCCGTAATCACGAAGCGGATTTACATCACCGGGATATGTATCACTGCTGAAGGACGCACTTACTCTGTCGCCCTGCGTGTATTCGTAAGGTGCAAACAGTCGGCCAGTGGCTTCCCAGCCATCCCTGAAGGAAACGGCCCCCCCCAATGCGGACATTGCTGGCAGCGTGCAACCAACCACACTCACACAGGCCGGGCTTAAGGCTACCGCGCCCCCGTAACCGGTTACAGCACCCACAGCGCCAAAGATCGCTTGTCGCGCAGCAATTGAGCGCTGAGCGCTTTCTTCATTACGCCCGAGTGCATCGTTGGCCTGGTCCCACTTTGAGTACTCGTCAAACGCCCCTGATGCGAGCAGAGCGTCTTGCGCCCCCTTGAAGCCTTTGCCGGCGGTTTCTAGATCCTTGAACTCCTGATAATTCGGATCACCCGTTGGTATTGACTCACTGCAATGAACCAACGCACATGCAGCCGCTTTGAGCTCATATGCTTTATCCGGCGACTCTTTCTGCAACTTCTCCAGCGCTACGGTTTCTTTCAGATGGAGCTGACGGTTGTACTGGTCAGCTATCAACGCGACCCAGGCCCCCTTATTGACATCCCCCCCCCGCCAATCCAGCGGCGGTCAAACCGACAATTTGAGAAAAGGCCTGGCGTAACTCTGGTTTATTTTCGAAAGTGGAGTTCAGAACGCCAGCCATTGCCTGATTGGCACCCGCCGCAACTGCACCGGTTTTGAAATCGCCCCCAGTGGCACTGGATACAGCGCCGCCAAACAACGCATGCATGGCGGTACGAGCAATACCACCCTCTTTCCACATCGCCATGCCGACCGAATCGCCCGCTTCTTTTGCTTCTTGCCAATGACTCTGGGCGTACCCTCCAACAAAGTTGAACGCTGTAGCGGCTACGACATTACCGGCCTGCGCCACCAGACTCTGTTGCAGATTCTGGCCGAGACTGCCTCCTCCAATAGCCGTCTTGATTGCCCCCGCAGCGAGCCCCTGTGCCCCGGCATGAATTGCGAGACCACCAATGCCCCCGACCGTATTAAGGTCGAAGCCTTTGGTCAGGTTATTGAACGGTACTGTTTTGCCTCCCAGATACGGGTCGATTACCCCTTGAGTAAACGCACCGGTTGCTCCCGCAATTGCGGCATTCCTGAGGCTTTCTTTGCTGAAGGTGTCTTTGGCAACTGCACTTAACTTGCCCTTATTGCTGATCGCACTATTGGCCGCGGTCGTCTCCAACGAAACGAAGGCCAGATTTGCAGCGGTCGCATAAATGGTCCCTTCCGCCGCTCCAACCAGCGCAGCCCCTGCCCCTCCCGTCACTGCCGCCAGCAGGATGGCTAATATCAACTGCGCACCAGCGCCAAGCCCCGAGTGCTCGTATTTGAAACTCTTGTGTATTTCCTCCACGCGATGCCAGTCGATATCGCCCCTGGCTTCCGCCTCCTTCAACCAGCCCAGTTCAGGATCCGTAGCGACCATCGCATCAACGGCTTGGCTGACAGTCTGTTCATTCAGCTTGCGAACATCGATTTTCAAACCATCGACGGCATGGATGGTCAGCTTTCCTTTTGCAACCAAAGCACTTTGGCGCAACGTTTCGTCTGTGTTGCCTTCCCCTTTCATCGAAGTCCAGGCAAGGCTGTCGCTGCTTTTTACATGGCTTTCATCATGGAGATCCTTCACCCCTTCGAAGTAAATCTGCCCACCACTGTCCAGCGTGATGCCCTTGCCACTTTCAAGCTTCGCCACCTGATAGCGCTGATCCCCCTCGCTAACCAGCGTGAGACTGCCCCCAGTCTTGATCTCGCTACCCACATGAGTGATCTGGGTAACCTCGTCGCGCTTCATTTTCTTGGCGCCGAAACCACCCTTCTCTTTCATGTCGTACAGGGTGTAGTCCTTGTTCTGCGCGGCCAGCAGACTCAGGTCATTACCCGCATACACATAGGCTTCATTGCCCGCGCTGATCTTGCTCGCCACCAACGTGGTATCGCGACCGGAAGTGGTTTTTACGTCGCCGCCCGCGATGAATTCGGCTGCTTTCTGGACGGTGTGGTTGTCTTCTTCGTGGACGCGTTTCTTGCCACTTTTGCTGTTGGTCTCGACATTGTGTTCGTCGCTCGCCGAAGCCATGTTCAAGTCTTGTTTCGCGTCGGCAAGCAGATCGCCTTTGGCTTGTGCCGTACTGGCGAGGACGTTGATGTCACGACCGGCATCGAGCTTCAGGTTGCCGCCACTCTTCACGCTGGACGCGAGGTTTTCCACGGTTGTGGTGACGGTCGAGCGATGTCCGCCGTTCTCGATTGTGTGGATCTCGTTGACGTTCTGAACCGCCAGTAAGTTGATGTCGCGGGTCGCGCTCAGGTCTGCATCGGCGCCGCTGGTGATCGTGCCGGAGTTGGTCAAGTCACGGCCGGACTTGATGCTCAACGTATCGCGGGCGCTGATGTTGCCGCCGTCATCAAGGGAAGTGCGCAACCCCTGCCCCGGGCTGTAAGTCACGGCGGTCCGGTCGTTGACAATGTCACCCTTGAGGGTGCTCAGACTGACCTGATTACCGCGAATATCACCGGCCAGCGCATTGCGGATGCTGTCGGTGGCCATCAGGCTCAGGCGTTCGTTGGCCTCGACCAGACCACCGTTATAGAGGCTGCCTTTGACGTCTGCCGTGAGGTTGTTGGTGGCCCGCAGAGTGCCGACGTTGACCAGGTCATTGCCGGCGATCATTTCCAGATCACGCCCCTGAATCAGGCTGCCGCCGCGCACGTTGCGCGACTCGGCCTGCGCCAGATACAACACTGGCACCAGTACTTTCTGGCCATCGACGACGCGCTCTTCCATCCAGACGATGTCATGCGTCAGCGCCGCCACCTGCTCGGACGTGAGGGCGACACCCACCGCCAGATTCAGCTCGTTTTTGCTGGCGAGCGCGTTGTCCATCAGGTAACGGAATTGCTCGTAATCGTTGTTCAAGCCACCGGCCAGAAAACGCTGGCCGGTTTGAGCCAAGACGGCATCGCTGATCAAACGCGATTCGTAGCGGCCGTCGCCGAGGCGACGGGCAGCCTCATCTGCGCTGAAATTGAGTTTGCCCAGCAGGTAGTCCGAGCTCATGAATGGCGCGGTCTGAGTCAGCTCCGGATTGGTTTCGATCAGGTAGCGGCTCTGCGGATTCGGGCTCTGCACGAACATGCCGTACGGGCCCTTGGGCAGCCTGAACGTCGACGATGCCGTCGGGTCTACGGCGGTAAACGGAACGCCCTTGAAGTCGATGGGTACGAAACTGATTTGCTTCACGCCATCGGCGTCCAGGCGCTCGATCCGCGTCACATCCCTGGCCACCTGAGCGTCCGCTGGGCCGCTGCGTTTACCCAGGTTGATATTGAGAACCCCGACACCCAAGGTCTGATCGCTGTCCAGTTTGCCGGTCAGCTGATCGTAGGTGTTGTCGTGCAGCGTACCGTTCTGAAGGTTGTTGCTCACGTTCAGGCTGACGCTACCCCCGGCCTGCAGGGTTCCCGCATACACCGTACTGCCAGCGTCCTGCCAATGGATCTCGACCATGTCAGGATGTTTGAACCGGCTGTCCATCGTGGTTTCAACCAGTTCCTCGAAACGGGCTTCATCGAAATGTCCCGCAGCGGTGGCTGCGTTGAACGCGGGGACATCAATGAACTCCATCCTGTCCCACAGACTATTGTCGATGTGGCCAGGAGTTCCGATGATCTCTGTCGAGTAGCCGTCACGAGACTTGGCACCTTGGTTGAGCAGATTGTCTGCGGTCAGGCTGAGGTTGCCGTTGGCAGCCATCAGGCTGTAGCGGTTTTCGACATTGCCGCCATGAATCGTCAGGTTTCTACCGGCGACAAAACGCGCAGCGGTCGAATCCTTGAGTACGACATCCCTGTAGGTTCGGTTGATCGTAATAGTGCCGCGCTTCCAACCATCGTGACCGCCACAATGCTGGCCACACACCCAACTGATGTCGCCGGAGTTCAGCCCATGAGAGATCTCGAAAACCGCTTTGGCGTTTTCCACCGACACCGCATTGATGTCGATATCCCCCTCGCCCTCGACCGTCCCCGACAAGTTGCTGAACAACGCAGCACGACCACCACCCACGGCGTCGACCGTGAGATTGCCCCGGCTGTAGATGTCGCCGTAATAGTTGCTCAGGCTGCTGCCATGCAACTTCATCGTGCCGCCGCTGAACAGCAGCGTATCGGCTACGTTGGAGATGCCGTTGGCGGCGTTGAATTCCAGATTGCCCTGGGCGCCCAAGGTGCCTTTGTTGTTGATCTGTGCAGCCGTCACCGTAAGGTTCTGGTTGGCGATCAGCCGACCGAGGTTGTCCAGCGTGCCGCGCAAGGTCATCACGGTATCGCCACCGCTGACGAGTCGACCGTCCTGTTGAATCACGTCGTTGGCGTTGATGGTGAGTTTTTGTTGAGCCGACACTCGACCACTATTGATCAAGCTGCCGCCAAGGGTCAGCGTCAGGTCGCCATCGCTGAGCAGTTGCCCGGCGTTGTTCAGATTGGCGACATTCAGGTTCAGCGCCGAAGCACTGGCGATGCGATCCCCGACATTGAGGTTCAAATCCTGCGAACTGGTGTAAGTCAGCCCACCATTGAGTTGCCAGGTGCCCACACCATTGACCGCCGCAACATCCCAGACGCCTTTGCCCAGACCGGTGAGGCTGCCCTGCGTGCCCGTCAGGTTATTCAGATCCAGGTTGAACAGCCCTTGCGCGGCGTGACGCACGCTGCCGCTGAGGTTGTTGAGCTGGATGCCGGCGAGTTCCAGATCCTGACTGCCGATCTCGATGACGCCGTTCTGGTTGTTCAGGTTGCCGGTCAGTTTGATCTGGCTGGACGCTCCGCCCAGTGCGCGAATCTGCCCGCCAGCGCTGTTGTTCAGTTGGCCGCTGATCAGTTTCAGGTCCGTGCCCGACTCGATCAGTCCGCCCTGATTGAGAATCTGACTGACCGCCTCGAGGCCCAGTCGATTGCCGCTGATTTCGCCGCCTGCGTTGTCCAGGGTGACCCCATCGAAAACGACCTGGTCTTTGCCGAATAGCTTGCCGGCGCGGTTGGTCAGACGTGTCACCGTCAACTTCAAATCGCCCAGCAGGCTGGAGATCAAACCGGCCTTGCCGTTGACTGCGCTGTTGTCGAGGTCGGCGCTGGTGATGTCGAGGGTGTCGGCCTGCAGCGTGCCCCCCTGGTTCTGCAGGTTGCCGGTGCCCAGCGCGAGTTCTGCGTGGCTGCCATTGGCGAGGATTGCGCCCTGCTGGTTCAGCAGTGTGCTGCCGACGATTTTCAGACCATCGCTGCCTGCAATGATCTGGCCCGCGTCACGGTTGTCGATCGACGTACTGGTGATGTCCAGACGCTGGCCGCGCAATGTGCCGCCGCGATTGTCGAGTTCGACCAATTGGTCGAGCAGCACGCGTTGCTCGCCAGCATCGACCACGCCCGTGACGTTTTTGAAGACCCCGGCAATTTTCAGCGCAATGTTGCCGCCCGTGCCGACGATGCCGCCCTTGTCGCTGTTGTTCAGTCGGGTCGCGGTGACTTCGAGGGTTTTACCGAGCAGGACACCGGCACTGTTGTCGACCGTATCGCTTTCGATGTACAGGTCGGCGTCGCTCTGGATCCGGCCCTTTTGATTGAGCAGTTGCGATTGACCGGCGACGGCTTGCTTGAGAATCAAGCGGGCACCGTCAACACCTGCCGCCAGCAGACCGCTGTCGCTGTTATCGAGGCTGGTCGCTTGCAGGTCGAAGCGATCGCCGATCACCCGTCCACCACGGTTGTCGATGTGGCCATTGCGAGCGACCAACAGCAATTGTTGCGCAGCCACCACGCCTTTGCGGTTGTCGACACTGTCGGCGTGAATATCTACATCACCCTGGCTGGCTTGTAGTCGGCCCAAGGCATTGTTCAGGTGCTTGTTGACGACCAGCGTGAGCTTGCCGGTTTCGGCACTGATCGCACCTTTGTCATTGTTGGTGAGATTGTCCAGCGTCGCATCGACAACACCGCCGAGCAGTTGGCCATTGGCGTTGCCCAGATCGCGTGCGGTCAGGTTCAGGGTCGTTTTGCCCTGAATCAAGCCCTGAGTGTTGTCCAGGTCTTCGCTGGACAGCACGCTGTCGTCGGATGAAATCGTGCCTTGGGTGTTGTCGAGCTTGCCGCGACTGGTCAGCTCAAGGGTTTTACCGGTCAGACTGGCATTGCGGTTGTTGATGCTCTGGGTAGCGACGCTCAAGTGTTTCGATGCCTGCACCTTGCCGTCGTGGTTATCGAAATCCTGATCCAGCGTCAGATCAACATTGCCGTTTTCGGCACTGATGACACCCTTGCTGCTGTTGTCCAGCCGAGTGCCGGTGATCCGGATCGAATCGGCGGCCAGCGTGCCGCCCTGATTGAGCAACTCGGTGCCCGAAACGACGAGGTCGGTCTTTGCCTGGATCTTGCCTTTGTCATTGTCCAGACGTTCGTGGGCAACGACTTTGGTGTCGCTTTGGCTGGCAGCAAGCAGGCCGCCAGCGTTATCGAGTCGCCGGGTATCGATATCCAGACGTCCGGCGATGATCTTGCCGTCGTCGTTGTGCAGCGCCCGCGCATTGAGTTTCAAACTACCGCCGGCGATTTCAATCCGGCCTTTGCGGTTGTCCAGATTGTCGACCGAGAGCGCCGCCGTCTGACCGTCGGCGAAGCGGATCAAGCCACTGAGGTTGACGATAGCCGGGACGTTGAACGCGAGACTGGTTTCGCCGTAGATCCGTGCGTCAGCCCCTTGGTTGACCAGGCGAGTGGCGCTTAGGGCGACGTCTTTGGCCTGGACGATACCGTTCTGGTTATCGAAAACACCTGCGGCACTCGCGCTCAGCGAGCGACTGGCCAATACACTGCCACGGTTGCTCACCGAGCCGCTGTTGATGGAAACATCGCCATTGCTGTTACGGCTGTTATCCGCATTCACTCCGGCTTCGATCACGCCGGCGTTGGTCAATGTGCCGCCGTTGGTCAGGCGAACGCTGTCCCTGGCGGCAAGGCTTTGCTGGTTGACCAGATCCTTAGCGGTTTGCACGGTCAATTGCGTGCCCGCGTAAACGGTTTGCTGCGCCTCAAGACTGTTGGCCTTGATGTCGACCGCATTGCTGGCCGTGACTTTGGCCAGCGTCAGTTGGCCATTGGCGTCAATCTGGATATCACCGGCGCTGGCCGCCAGTTCGCCTGCCAGTTTCACGCCGACACCGGCCTCGGTCCCGACCAGTTTGATTGCCCCGGCGTACATCCCGCCGAGTGCCGAAGAGTCGATCGCCAGTTGCGGCTTGGCGCTGCCGTCATCGGCACGCGCCGTGGCGCTCAGCGTTTCGGCGTTTACATCGTTGCGACCGGTGGTGATGTTCAGGCGTTTGGCGTGGATCTGCGCGTTGATCTGCGCACTGCGGGTAATGATTTCGAAGCTGTCGACGGCGCTGGCATCCAGACCTTTGCCATCGATGGAAACGCTGCCCTGATCGACCTGGAAACGATCCAGCCGACCCGCGCCATCGAGTAACGGTTTACCGGTGGTGAGGGTGACGCGTGGTGTATTGATGAAGCCGCAACCGTTACAGCTGATGCCGTACGGGTTGGCGACGATCACCCGCGCTGACTGCCCTGCCACTTCGGTGTAACCGCGCAACTGGCTCGGACTGCCGCCGTTGACTTCGTTGAGGATGGTTTGCGCAGCTGCTGCGCCCACATCGGTTGCCAGAACATGACGTTGGCCAGCAGGAACGCCAGTCCGCGTTTGGGCATGCCCCAGAAGTGTTCACGGTTTTTTACGGCAGCAGAAGGCTGACTGGCCAGAAAGGCCAGTTGGCGGAACTCCATAGCAGAATCTCGGAAAGGGCAAAAACTAGAGGAAGAAATCCACGCGGAAATAGATCGGCGCTTCGCGCTCGGTCAGCACGTCAGGGCGTTCCAGGGAATGGGCAAAAGTCACACTTGCTGCCACGTGTTCGCCACGCGCAAACAGCTCCAGCGAGTTGCTCGACATGCGCCCGTGTTGCTCGCCGTTGTAACGGTCGCCACGAATCACGCCCTGGTCGTAGCCGAGGCTGGTGCCGTATTCGGCGAACACCGGGCGCAGCCATTCGGCGTTGATCGGGCGCGACCAGCGCAGGTCGTTGCGCCAATAGCCGCCGCTGTCGCCTGACAGCGATTGATCCTTGTAGCCACGGATCGAAGACGACCCGCCGAGGCTGGTGCGCTGCGGGCTGAACAGCACGTCTTCGCTGCGCTGGCCGGTCATCAGGCTGCTGAAGCTGAAGGACTCGCCCCACACTTTGAATGGCTGCAGATAGCTCAGGGTCGCGGTGTACTTGCGATAGCGCGCGTCGGGCTCGCCGGGACCCGGATCGTGGCTGCCCTGAGCGTCGAATGCACCGATACCTTCCTGCATGCCGGCGTCGAAGTTGACGAAGGCGCTGCCGACACGACGTCCGTGGTTGAAGCCGAACTGCGCTTCGCTGATGCGGTTGCTGCTCAGCTTGAGCTTGCTGTCTTCGATGAAGTTGTTGGTGCGCAGATACGACAGGCCGGCGTTGAGGGAGGTCTTGCTGACAGAGTCGCGATGGATCACCCGCTCGGCGCGCAACTGATGGTTCTCGCTGTCGCCGGTCTGCTTGAAGTTGTAGCCGTTGGCAGCGATCTGCGAGCGGTACTCACTCTGGCTGTAGGTGTAGCTGAAGTTCCACCAGCCCCACGGCAGGTTGTAGTTGAGCATGGCGTTGTTGGAGGTGTGCTGGTGATCGGTCATCGCGTCGTGACCACCGCGCAGACTCAACTGGTCAGCCAGACCCAACGGGCTGTCCCAATCGAACGTGGTGCCCCACTGCTGTTCACCGGTGCTGCGCTGGCCGTCGTTGCTACGCGACAGCCCGGCGCGCCATGGTTTCTGCGGGGTGTTGGTGACCAGCACCTCACTGCCGCCAACGTTCTTGCCTGGCGACAGCTCCATTTTGGCCTGGTTGGAAGGGAGGCGATTGAGCTGATCGACCATTTGCTCGATCTCGCGCAGGTTCACCAACTCACCGGCCTTGCCGGGAAACGCCATCGACAACTCACGCTCCGAAAGCTTGCTGTTGTCGGCGCCTTTCAAGCCCTCGAGTTTGCCTTCCACCACCAGTACTTTGAGATGTCCACCGGACAGATCCTGCTGTGGCAGGTAAGCACGGCTGGTCACCCAACCCTTCTCGATGTAGTGATCGGTGATGACCTTCAGCACTTCATTCAGCTGAGGCACACCGAGGCACTGGCCGAGGTAGGGTTTGAGCAAACGGCTCTTGTCGCTCTCCGACAGGCTGTCGGCGCCTTTGAGCTCGATGTCGTTGATCTGAAAGCAACGCGTGTCGGTGGGGGCTTCCGGCTGCGCCGGTTTGGCCTCTTTGCCAGGTAGATCCTTGAGTTCTTCGAGCCGTCGCTGCTGCTCTTCGAGCAGACGGTTCTGGCGTTCGCGGATCAGGTCGGTTTCACCGGGGGTGGGTGCTGCAAGTGCGGTTTGGAGCGGAGACAGGCATAGCAAAGCCAGGCACAACCTCGCCACGAGGGCGGGTGAGGACATGTTCGATCCCTCGAGACGGAAAGCGATATCAGAATAGTGGCACCATGTTAAAGAGCCACTATTCTGACGTCAATTTAAGGATTCACCGAAATAGTGTGGCCGACGAGCGGCATCGGTGAAATCGTCCGACTCCGACAGAGATGCAGGATGTTTCGTAGATCAACCAAGGAAAAACGGTCACCAAATCAGAGAACGTTCCGAAAAACGAAACATCCGACAGACCCCGCTTACTTCACCTCAGTGCTCAACCGCCAGTTTCGTCGCCACATCTTCCGGCGCCAGCACCCGACCATCGGCCGACAGCAACTGAAGCTTCCTGATCGGCTGACGCTTTTGCGCATCTACCATCACCGACCCGGGCTCGCCAGGCTCGAACATGAACTCCCCACCCCACTGCGACAACGCAACGATCACGGTTTGCAACGCCCGGCCTTTTTCCGTCAGCACGTACTCCTTGTAGGCGCTGCCGTCGGACGCCGGCACCAGGCGCAGGATGCCCCGCTCCACCAGCCCTTTGAGCCGCATGCTCAACATGTTCTTGGCGATTTCCAGGCTCTTCTCGAAATCGCTGAAACGACTGATGCCCTCCAGCGCGTCGCGGATGATCAGCAACGACCACCAGTCACCGATCAGGTCGAGTGTCCGGGCAACCGGGCAGATGTTGCCCTCCAGGCTTTTGCGTTTCATTCAGCGTTCTCCAGCAAAACGGTCATCAAATCGTGGTTGCATCTTACAACTCTGACGCCCGCAGGCGTCTACGCTGATCGGCTGGCGAAACTTAGCACCTGCGTACAAGTAGACCAGACGCTTAACCGCGATAGTCAGCGATGCCATCCCGGCAACCACACACGCCCCGACATAAGGAGTTTTCATGAGCACCTTCACGACCCAAGACGGCACCGAGATCTATTTCAAGGACTGGGGCAGCGGCAAGCCCGTGCTGTTCAGCCACGGCTGGCCGCTGGATGCCGACATGTGGGAATACCAGATGGAATATCTGAGCAGCCGTGGCTACCGCACCATCGCCTTCGACCGCCGCGGCTTCGGCCGTTCCGAGCAGCCGTGGACCGGCTACGACTACGACACCTTCGCCGATGACATCGCGCAACTGATCGAGCACCTCGACCTGCGTGACGTGACCCTGGTCGGCTTCTCCATGGGCGGCGGCGATGTCAGCCGCTACATCGCGCGTCACGGCAGCGAGCGTGTCGCCGGGCTGGTGTTGCTGGGCGCGGTAACGCCGCTGTTCGGCAAGAAACCGGACTTCGCCGAGGGCGTCGACAAGTCGGTATTCGACGGGATCAAGGCGGGTCTTTTGAAGGATCGCGCGCAGTTCATCGCAGACTTCAACACGCCGTTCTATGGCCTCGATAAAGGTCAGAAAGTTTCGGACGGCGTGCTGACACAAACCCTGAACATCGCCCTGCTGGCCTCGCTCAAAGGCACCGTGGATTGCGTCACTGCGTTCTCGGAAACCGACTTCCGTCCTGACATGGCGAAAATCGATGTGCCGACGCTGGTGATCCATGGTGACGGCGACGTCATCGTGCCGTTCGAAACCACCGGCAAACGCGCCGCCGAGCAAATCAAGGGTGCCGAGCTGAAGGTTTATGCCGGTGCGCCGCACGGGTTTGCCGTGACCCATGCGCAGGCACTGAACGAAGACCTGCTGGCGTTCCTCAATCGTTGAATTCGATGTAAATCAAGCGCCAACTGAAAAGGGCCGTCGACACACCTGTCGACGGCCCTTTTTTTCGTTGTCCCGGATTCCGGTGCCAGGGCGAAGCCCCTTGTTTACGGGGCTTTCAGACCTCTGCATCACGTTTTTATCTTCACATGCCAGCTTAATAATATTTTACCGATAACCACCCCCTCCCTAGTCTGATCCCAAGCACAGAGAACAGGTCGACAGCGACCTGAATCCAACGGCCTCGTGAGAAGGGATCAGAGATGACCACTGAAATAATAAAAACAGACACGCTTGTTGTCGGCGCCGGTCAAGCGGGTGTGGCCATGAGTGAACACCTGAGCAAACTCGGTGTGCCGCACCTGGTGCTGGAGCGCAGCCGCATTGCCGAACGCTGGCGCACCGGGCGCTGGGATTCGCTGGTGGCCAACGGTCCGGCGTGGCACGACCGCTTTCCGGGGATGGAATTCGATGATGTCGATCCGGACGGTTTCGCCCACAAGGAACGCGTCGCCGACTACTTCGAAGCCTATGCGAAGAAATTCAATGCGCCGATCCGCACCGGCGTCGATGTGAAAAGCGTGGTGCGCAATGTCGGGCGTCCGGGCTTCACCGTCGAGACCTCCGAGGGCGTGATCGAAGCCGCCCGCGTCGTCGCTGCAACAGGTCCGTTCCAGCGTCCGGTGATCCCGGCCATTGCGCCAAAAGATGAGCGTCTGCTGCAAATTCACTCGGCCGACTATCGCAACCCGCAACAACTGCCGGCCGGCGCAGTGCTGGTGGTCGGTGCCGGTTCATCGGGCGTGCAGATCGCCGATGAATTGCAGCGCTCGGGCAAGCAGGTTTACCTCTCGGTCGGCGCCCACGACCGCCCTCCCCGCGCTTACCGCAACCGTGATTTCTGCTGGTGGCTGGGCGTGCTCGGCGAGTGGGATCAGGCCGCGATGAAACCCGGCCGCGAGCACGTGACCATCGCCGTCAGCGGTGCCCACGGTGGCCGCACCATCGACTTCCGTGGTCTGGCCCATCGCGGCATGACCCTGGTTGGCGTCACCGAATCGTTCAGCGACGGCGTGGTGACCTTCAAACAGGACCTGCGCGACAACCTCAAGCGTGGCGACGAGAACTACCTCGCGCTGCTGGATGCTGCCGACGCCTACATCGAACGCAACGGCCTCGATCTGCCGCTGGAACCGGAAGCCCGGGAAACTTATCCGGATCCTGAATGCGTGAAAAACCCGCTGGCCGATCTCGATCTGGCCGCCGCCGGCATCACCTCGATCATCTGGGCCACCGGGTTTGCCGTGGACTATTCCTGGCTGAAAGTCGCCGCGTTCGATGACAACGGCAAGCCGCAGCATCAGCGCGGCGTGTCCAGCGAATCGGGTGTGTATTTCCTCGGTCTGCCGTGGCAGTCGCGGCGCGGGTCGTCGTTCATCTGGGGCGTGTGGCACGACGCCAAGCACGTGGCCGATCACATCGCCACTCAGCGCAAATACCTGGCCTATCGCGATGCCGAACAACGCGAAGCCGCGCCGCACAACCACGCTGTCGACACCGTCGACGCTTGATTTCCCTCTTCAGTACCGGCGCCTGTCGCGCCGGGTTCGATTTCGTCAGGAGCC
The DNA here is from genome assembly GCF_002112915.1 of Pseudomonas sp. B34(2017). Lineage (NCBI taxonomy): Bacteria > Pseudomonadati > Pseudomonadota > Gammaproteobacteria > Pseudomonadales > Pseudomonadaceae > Pseudomonas > Pseudomonas sp. B34(2017). Next base: position 112,878 of record NZ_NEJA01000004.1, read on the forward strand.
TCACATGAGTCAGCCAACCCACACCCGCATTCGCATGTTCAACACCAAGGACACCTACCCGAACCAGACCCTGGACAACGACCTGTGCCAGGCCGTGCGCGCCGGTAACACCGTGTACGTCCGTGGTCAGGTCGGCACCAATTTCGATGGCGAACTGGTCGGCCTCGGCGACCCGCGCGCGCAGACCGAACAGGCGATGCGCAACGTCAAGCAACTGCTCGAAGAGGCCGGCAGCGACCTGAGCCATATCGTCAAGACCACCACCTACCTGATCGACCCGCGCTACCGCGAGCCGGTGTATCAGGAAGTCGGCAAATGGCTGAAGGGTGTGTTCCCGATCTCCACCGGACTGGTGGTGTCGGCACTGGGCCAGCCGCAATGGCTGATGGAAATTGATGTGGTTGCGGTGATTCCCGAGTAATTCGACCTTAGCGAAAGGAGGCCACACATGACATTTTCCATCGCCGCCCGCTGCCCCGAAACCGGTCAGTTCGGCATCGCCATCAGCTCCTCCAGCATCGCCGTCGGCGCACGCTGCCCGTGGCTGTTGCCGGGGGTCGGCGCGGTGTCGAGCCAGAACATCACCCTGCCATCGCTCGGCCCGGAAGTGCTTGCCCTGATGGAACAAGGCCTGGCACCCGAGGCTGCACTGGACAAGGTGCTGACCCGCAACGGCTACAGCCAGTACCGGCAGATCACGGCGATCAATCACCTCGGCCAGACCGCACATTTCAGCGGCGCGCAGACCCTCGGCGTGCACAACGCCGTGTCCGGCGAACAATGCGTGGCGGCCGGCAACATGCTCGCCGGACGCTCGGTGATCGAAGCCATGGTCAGCGCGTTCGAAGAAGGCGAAGGTCAATTGGCGGATCGCCTGATCAACGCCCTGCACGCCGCCCAGGCCTTGGGCGGTGAAGCGGGCCCGGTGCATTCGGCGGCCGTGGTCGTGGTCGGTGAACTGACCTGGCCCATCGTCAACCTGCGGGTGGACTGGGCCGATGAAGACCCGATCGGGCAATTGCAGAAACTCTGGGACGCCTATCGTCCGCAGCTTCAGGACTACATCGACCGCGCCCTCGATCCGGCCAAGGCGCCGGGCTACGGGGTTGCCGGAGACGACCGATGAGCGACAGCGTCGCGTTGCTCAAGACGCTGGTGGGGTTCGACACCACCAGCCGCGAGTCCAACCTGCAATTGATCGAGTTCGTGCGCAACTACCTCGAAGGTTTCGATGTGCCGTGCGAGCTGATCTACGACGATGAGCGCAGCAAAGCCAACCTGTTCGCCACGATCGGCCCGGCCGATCAACCGGGCATCGTGCTGTCGGGGCACACCGATGTGGTGCCGGTCGATGGCCAGCCGTGGACGATGCCGCCGTTCGAACTCAGCGAGCGCGACGGCAAGCTTTACGGTCGCGGCACCGCGGACATGAAGGGCTACATCGCCTGCGTGCTCGCGCTGGTGCCGTCGCTGATCGAAGCACCGCTGCGTATGCCGGTGCATATTGCCCTGTCGTACGACGAAGAAGTCGGCTGCCTCGGTGTGCGCTCGCTGCTCAAGGTGCTGGAGCAACGTCCGGTCAAACCGCTGCTGTGCATCATCGGCGAGCCGACCGAACTCAAACCGGTGCTTGGGCACAAGGGCAAACTGGCGATGCGCTGCGATGTCCAGGGTCACGCCTGTCACTCGGCTTACGCGCCACTTGGGGTCAACGCCATCGAATGCGCCGCCGAGCTGATCGGCGAGCTGGGACGCATCGGCCGACAGCTCAAGGATGAACACCTCGATCCGCGTTTCGACCCGCCGTACTCCACGGTGCAAACCGGCGTGATCAGCGGTGGCAAGGCGTTGAACATCGTCCCCGCCGATTGCCGTTTCGACTTCGAAATCCGTGCCCTGCCCTCGCAGGATCCGGCGTTGGTCGCGCAGCAACTCAAGGCCTACGCCGAGCAGCAAATGCTGCCGCGCATGCGAGCCGTCAGCGAGCAGAGCGATATCCGTTTCAGCGAATTGTCGGCCTATCCGGGGCTCGCAACCGATGCCAGAAGCAAGGCTGCGGAACTGATCGCCACGTTCTGTGGCTCGGACGATTTCGGCACCGTGGCCTTTGGCACCGAAGGCGGATTGTTCGACGCGGTGGGGATTCCCACGGTGGTGTGCGGCCCCGGCAGCATGGATCAGGGCCACAAGCCGGACGAGTTCGTCAGCCTCGACCAACTCGAGGCCTGCGATGAGATGCTGCAACGGATGCTGGTTTCGATTCGCCTCTGAAAAAACCGGTCTGGCTGCGGGTTGAAGTTCGCAGCCGAGCCGCAGGCTCACCGACAGACAGCTGCTCCGATGGAGGTCAGCTGCGTTGTCGTTCACCGGGCTGAAATACCCGGGACAGAGCGTTTTCAGCTAACCGGAGAGCCTCGTTTTTTTAACGCCTGAAGCAACAAAACTACTAATTTATCTCTGCCCTTTCCTTGCCCATGATCACCCCAACAAGAAATGCGCCGTCCGTGCCGGCGCTCATTGAAGTACGTCCACGTACTCGTCCTTGCCTTGGAGTTCGTCATGACCACCTCTGCATCAACGTCTGCACCGCTCATTGAAAAACACACGATCGGCTACGTGCCGCCCGAAGATCGCCACGGAAAGGTTCGGGATCTGTTCACCCTCTGGTTCGGCGGCAACATCGCGCCGCTGCCCATCGTCACCGGCGCTCTCGGCGTGCAACTGTTTCACCTGAATCTGGTGTGGGGCATCGTCGCCATTCTGGTCGGCCATCTGGTCGGCGGTGTGTTGATGGCGCTGCACTCGGCGCAAGGCCCGCAGATGGGCATTCCGCAGATGATCCAGAGCCGTGCGCAGTTCGGCTCCCTCGGCGCGCTGCTGGTGGTGTTGATTGCCGGCGTCATGTACATCGGCTTCTTCGCCTCCAACATCGTGCTCGCCGGCAAGTCCCTGCATGGCGTGGTCGACAGCGTTCCAGTGCCCGTCGGCATCGTCATCGGTGCGCTGGGCTCGGGGATCATCGGGATCATCGGTTACCGCTTCATCCACGTGCTCAACCGCATCGGCACCTGGGTGCTGGGGATCGGCATCGTGATCGGTTTCGGCTACATCCTCACCCACATCCAGACCGATGATTTCCTCACGCGCGGCAGCTTCAACCTCTCGGGCTGGCTGGCAACGGTGTCGCTGGCGGCGCTGTGGCAGATCGCGTTCGCGCCTTACGTGTCGGACTACTCGCGTTACCTGCCGGCGAACGTGCCGGTGGCGGCGACCTTCTGGACCACCTATCTGGGATCGGCGCTGGGCTCCAGCCTGTCGTTCGTGTTCGGCGCCGTCGCGGTGCTGGCAACCCCGGTGGGCATGGACACCATGGACGCGGTGAAACTCGCCACCGGCGCCATCGGCCCGCTGATGCTGGTGCTGTTTCTGCTCAGCGTCATCAGCCACAACGCCCTCAACCTTTACGGCGCGGTGCTGTCGCTGATCACCCTGGTGCAGACCTTCGCCTACCGCTGGATTCCAACCGCCAAGAGCCGCGCAGTGATTTCGATCATCGTCCTGCTGGCTTGCTGCTTCGCTGCGGTCGGCGCCTCGGCGGACTTCATCGGCCACTTCGTCGACATGGTGCTGGTGCTGCTGGTCGTGCTGGTGCCGTGGACGGCGATCAACCTGATCGACTTCTACGCCATCCACAAAGGCCAGTACGACATCGGCTCGATCTTCCAGGTCGATGGCGGCATCTACGGCCGTTACAACCCGCAAGCCTTGCTGGCCTATGCGATCGGTATCGCGGTGCAGATTCCGTTCATGAACACGCCGCTGTACGTCGGGCCGGTGTCGGCGCACATCAACGGCGCGGACCTGTCGTGGCTGGTTGGCTTGCTGGTGACCTCGCCGCTGTATTTCTGGCTGGCGACCCGTGACAGTGCTTATCGTCGGCGGCTGACCTCCGGGAAACTGGCGGGCAGTCTGTAAGCCATTCGTTCTGCGCTGACACACGAAGGCCCTCGCAAATGAGGGCCTTTTTTGTTTTGGATGGGGCCGCCTATTTCGCTTTGAACGCCTCACGCCGCGCCTGTCGTTCCGCGGCGTACGCCTCTTGCGGCTGGCTGATCAGATCCTCACGCCGCAACACTTCACCGCAGTGATCGCACAACGGCCCGAGGCCGGCGCTGTGGTTGCAGTTCTTGTGGGTCATGTTCACCGCCAGCCCCTCCTCCGGCGATTTGCACCAGGTCTCGCCCCAGGCGCGCAACGCAATTATCACCGGGTAAAACGCCTCGCCCTTCGCGGTGAGGTGGTACTCGTAGCGTTTCGGCCGCTCGTTGTACAAGCGGCGCTCGACCAGTCCGTCCGCCTCCAGGCTTTTCAGACGGGCGGCGACCATCTGCGGCGTGCCGCCGGTCTGCGCCAGGATCTCGTCATAGCGATGGCTGCCCATGAACAATTCGCGCAAAACCAGCACCGTCCAGCGGTCGCCGACGATCGACTCGGCCCGGGAAATCGGGCACAGCGTGTCGGGAAGACTATCGTTTACAGCCATCAGGGCTTGCCTCTTTCACAGTTACTATGATTATCATATCAACACGATGCGGGAACAAGCCCTGAGCATCGATCACTCTCATTGCCGGAGTCCATCGTCATGTCGAAACCTCTCTATCCGCTCGACAGAACCGCCTACCTGCTGGTCGATCCGTACAACGATTTTCTCTCCGAGGGCGGCAAGATCTTTCCGCTGCTCAAACCGATGGCCGAGCAGAACGGCCTGCTCGACAACCTGCGCAAACTCGATCGCGCCGTGCGGGCCCTGCCGATCCCGGTGGTCATCGTACCGCATCATCGCTGGGTCAAAGGCGACTACGAGAACTGGGATCATCCAACCCCGACCCAACAAAAGATCATGCACATGCACCACTTTGCGCGCGGCGAATGGGGCGGTGAATGGCACCCGGATTTCGCGCCGAAGGACGGCGACATCGTGGTCCAGGAACACTGGGGCTCCAGCGGTTTCGCCAACACCGACCTGGACTTTCGCCTGAAACAGCAAGGCGTCACCCACGTGATCATCGTCGGCCTGCTGGCCAATACCTGCATCGAGGCCACCGCGCGCTATGCATCGGAACTCGGCTATCACGTCACGCTGGTGCGCGATGCGACCGCCGCGTTTAAAGAGGAAATGATGCACGCCGCCCACGAACTCAACGGCCCGACCTTCGCTCATGTCATCACCACTACAGACGAACTGATCGCCAACCTTCAGTCGCAAGGTGACGCAAAATGACTCTGACCGGCCACATGCTGATCGGCGCCGCTGACGTCCCCGCCACCGAGGGCACGATGAAGGCGCTGAATCCGGCAACCAACACGCTGATCGAACCGGAATTCGCCTTCGGCGGTGCAGCGCAGGTCGATCAGGCGGCAACCCTCGCCGACGCGGCCTTCGACAGCTACAGCCACACTTCGCTGGCCGAACGTGCGGCGTTTCTCGAAAGCATCGCCGACAACCTAGACGCCGTACGCGAAGAATTGGCCGCCCGCGCCGCGCTGGAAACCGGCCTGCCTCAGGCGCAGCTCGAAGGCGAAGCCGCCCGGGCCGCGACCCAGTTCCGTCAGTTCGCCGAGGTGGTGCGCAAGGGGCGCTTTCTGCAACTGGCGATAGACCCGGCGCAACCTGATCGCCAGCCGCGACCACGGATGGATCATCGCCTGCAGAAAGTCGCCATCGGCCCGGTGGCGATCTTCGGTGCGAGCAATTTTCCGATCTCCTATTCGGTAGCCGGTGGCGATACTGCGTCGGCACTCGCGGCCGGTGCGACGGTGATTCTCAAGGCGCATAACGCACATCCCGGCGCATCGGAAATCCAGGCTCGCGCTATCCGCAAAGCGGTGCAGTCGCATGGCTTGCATGAAGGGGTTTTCTCCATGGTGCGCGGTGGCGGCAATGCGATCGGTGAGGCGCTGGTCGATCATCCTTTGATTAAAGCGGTGACGTTCACCGGTTCAGAGGTGGGCGGCATGGCGCTTTATCGCCGCGCGCAGTTGCGGCCTGATCCGATTCCGGTTTTCACCGAAATGACCAGCGTCAACCCGACGTTCATTTTGCCCGCAGCGCTGTCCGCGCGTGGCGGAGAAATCGGCGATGGCTTTATCGAGCGGATGCTGGTGAATGTCGGGCAGGCCTGTCTGTGTCCGTCGATTCTGATCGCGATTGAAGGCGAAGGTCTGCAAGCGCTGCGCAATGCGATGATCAAACGGGTCAGCGAAGCGCCAGCGCGTACGATGCTGACGCCGGGGATTCACGGGTCATACGTTAACGGCCTGGTGGCGATGGAAAGCGTGGGGGCGAATCTGGTGGCGGTCGGCGCGCCGTCGGATGGCCAGTTTGAGGGCCGCTCGGCGTTGCTGGAAGTCGGTGGTCAGCACTTTCTCAACGAAACCGCACTGGCCCATGAAGTGTTCGGCCCGGCTGCACTGCTGGTGACGGTCAGCGATGAGGAAGAACTGCTGGCAGTTGCCCGCACGTTCAAGGGCCAACTGAGCGCAGCCATTCACCTTGAAGACCGCGATCTGGATCTGGCCCAGCGTCTGCTGCCGATCCTCGAACGACGCACCGGACGCATCGTGGTCAACGCCTTCGCCCATCCCCAGGAAGTGACCTTCGCCACCGTACACGGCGGCCCATTCCCGGCCACCTCGGACAGCCGCTTCACCTCGGTCGGCATGACCTCGATCGAGCGCTTTTTGCGGCCGGTGGCGTATCAGGGCTTTCCCGATGCATTGCTGCCGGAGGTGTTGCGCGACGCCAATCCACTCGACCTGCCTCGCAGCATCGACGGCCAATGAAAAATGCCCGGTTCGGCGAATCACCGAACCGGGCACGCTTTTCAATCAAATGAGCAGGTCTTCATGGAGAAGACCCGAACCCAGAGCGTCAATTCTCTTCTGCACGCACCACACCGCGCTCCTCCAGCAAACGCACAAACATACTCAGACTGCGCGACACCGTGCCCCGGCGCCACACCAGCCACGTCGTCAGATAACGAAAATCCGACGCCAGCGGCCAGACGCTGACCGTCGCGCAACCGGGCATGCTCTGCAGCATGCTGCGCGGCATCAATGCCAGACCGGCGCCCGCGCTGACGCAGGCGAGCATGCCGTGATAGGACTCCATTTCGAAGATCTTGCCGGGCACCGCAGCGTCGGTGCTGAACCATTTTTCGAAGTGATGGCGATAGGAGCAGTTCGAGCGGAACGCATAGATGTTCTCGCCATTCACGTCCGCCGCGCGCTGGATCGGCCCGTGGTGAAGCGGCGAGATGACGACCATTTCCTCTTCGAACGCCGGGATGCCTTCCAGCGCCGGGTGCAAAACCGGGCCGTCGACGAACGCGGCCGCCAGGCGCCCGGAGAGCACACCGTCGATCATCGTCCCGGAAGGCCCGGTCGACAGGTCCAGATCGACCTTCGGATGTTGCTGGTTGTAGGTCGCCAGCAGACCGGGAATCCGCACAGCCGCCGTACTTTCCAGCGAGCCCAGCGGGAACGCGCCTTGCGGTTCCTCGCCGGCCACCGTGGCTCGCGCTTCCTGCACCAGATCGAGAATACGCCGCGCGTACTCGAGAAAACTCCAGCCCGCCGGCGACAGGCGCAAGCGGCTTTTCTCACGGATGAACAGGTCGACGCCCAGGTCCTCCTCCAATTGCTTGATGCGCGTCGTCAGGTTCGACGGCACGCGATGGATCTGCGCCGCCGCAGCGCTGATGCTGCCGTGCTCGGCAACGGCCTTGAAGATTTCCAGTTGCACCAGATCCACAGTCATTCTCCAATCGTGAAAGAAACGCTCTTTATTATTCAGTTTCCAGAAACCAAACGCCACCCTACTCTGAGCGCATCCACTGACCTCGCAGGACGACGCCATGAGCCCGATTTCCAGCCAGACCCACGCTATCTCGATCAATCCCGCCACCGGCGAGCAGATCGGTCATTACGCCTTCGAATCCGCCGAAGCCCTCGATGCTGCGCTGACCCGCGCGGCGTTCGGCTTCAACAAGTGGAAACGCAAACCGCTGCAGGATCGCTCCCGCGCCCTGACTGCGCTGGCCGGTGCTCTGCGTGACAGCAGCGAAGCCATGGCGACCATGATCACCCGGGAAATGGGCAAGCCGATCGCCCAGGCCCGTGGCGAAATCGAGAAATGCGCCAAGCTCTGCGAGTGGTACGCCGAACACGGCCCGGCCATGCTCAACGCCGAAGCGACGCTGGTCGAAGGCGGCAAGGCGCGCATCGAATACCGTCCGCTCGGCCCGATCCTCGCCGTGATGCCGTGGAACTTCCCGATCTGGCAAGTGCTGCGCGGTGCGGTCCCGGCCCTGATCGCCGGCAACACTTACGTGCTCAAACATGCGCCGAACGTGATGGGCAGCGCCTACCTGCTGCGCGACGCCTTCACCCGCGCCGGTTTTGCCGATGGCGTGTTTGAAGTGATCAACGTCACCCCGGAAGGCGTTTCGACCGCCATTGCCGATTCGCGCATTGCAGCCGTAACCCTGACCGGCAGCGTCCGCGCCGGCATGGCCATCGGTGCACAGGCCGGTGCCGCGCTGAAGAAATGCGTACTGGAACTGGGCGGCTCCGATCCGTTTATCGTGCTCAATGACGCCGATATCGACGAAGCCGTGCAAGCGGCGGTGATCGGTCGTTACCAGAACTCAGGGCAAGTCTGCGCCGCCGCCAAACGCCTGATCATCGAAGAAGGTGTGGTCGAAGAATTCACCCGCAAATTCGTCGAAGCCACCCGCCAGTTGAAGATGGGCGACCCATTGTCCGCCGACAACTACATCGGCCCGATGGCCCGTTTCGATCTGCGTGACGAACTCGATCAACAAGTGCGCGACACCCTGGAAGAAGGCGCCACCCTGCTGCTCGGCGGCGGCAAAGTAGAGGGTTCGGGCAACTACTACGAGCCGACCGTACTGGCCGACGTCACCGACCGCATGACCTCGTTCAAGCAGGAACTGTTCGGCCCGGTGGCCTCGATCATCACCGCTCGCGACTGCGCCCACGCTGTAGCGCTGGCCAATGACAGCGAGTTCGGCCTGACTGCCACGATCTACACCGCCAACGTCGCCCTGGCCCAGCAACTGACCAGCGAACTGGAAACCGGCGGCGTGTTCATCAACGGTTACTCCGCCAGCGACCCGCGCGTGACCTTCGGCGGCGTGAAGAAAAGCGGTTTCGGCCGCGAGCTGTCGCACTTCGGCGTGCGCGAGTTCTGCAATGCGCAGACGGTGTGGCTGGATCGCCGCTGATCCAATGAAAAAAGCCCGGAAGCGTTTTGCGCTTCCGGGCTTTTCCATTTATGCCGCAGCCTGTTGGGGTTCCGACACCGTCCGATCTTTGCTTAATAGCCCCAGCACCACAGCCGCCGACACCAGGGTGATGATCGTCAGGATGTGCAGCAGATACTGGAACGCCGAGGCGTAACCCTGCACCAGCCGTTCGTTAGCCAACCCCGGAACCGTGTTGATCGCATGGGCCATGTCGCCGGTGGTCACCCGGTGCGCCGTCTCCGCAATCAGCGCGGTGTCTGCACCGCTGGCCACGGCTTGCAGATCGGTATGCAGCAGCGAGGCAAGAATCGCCGCGACACTGGCCAGTGCAATCCCCTCACCCGCCACCCGCACCGTGTTGAAAATCCCGGCCGCCATACCGGCACGTTCCTTTGGCACCACGCTGACCGACAGTCCGTCCATCAAACCCCACGGCAGGCCCGCGCCGATTCCGATCAATACCATCGGCACCACCAGCGCAAATTTCGGCTCGCCGACGTCGTACAGGCTCAGCCAGTGCAGCCCCACGGCGGCAATCAGGAAGCCCACGCCTGACAGGATGCCGGCCGAGACAAACCGGGTCATGGACGCCGCGAGCATCGGCACCACCAGCATCGGCGCCGACAGCGCCAGCAACAGCAGGCCGGCATCGATTTCACTCAAGCCTTCGACGCCGATAAAACGCAGCGGTAGCATGACCACGAGCACGATGTAGCAATAGCAGGTGCCGATCGGCAGCATCTGCACGCCGACGAAGCGCGGAAAGCGGAACAGCGTCAGATCGAGCATCGGACGTTTGACGCGCATTTCGATGCAGACGAACAGCGCCAGCAACAGCGCCGAAGCACCCAGCAGACCAACCACCAACGGACTGCCCCAACCGCTCTCGGGTGCCTGAATCACACCGAACGTAAACAGCGCCAGCATCGAACTGAATGTCACGGTGCCCGGCCAGTCGAGACCGCTGGCGTCGGGGTCGCGGGTTTCGCGCATGCGCGGCAGACCGAAGACCATCGCGATCACACCGATCAGCGCGGTGAACACAAAGATCGCGCGCCAGTTGAACGCCTCGATCAACGCTCCGGCCACCAACGGGCCGAACGCGAGACCGATACCAAACGTGGTGCCGAGCATGCTGTACGCACGGGTGCGCGCATGACCTTCGAATTCCTGCGCCAGCGCCGCCGAACCACTGGCCAGAGCCGCCGCACCGGCCACGCCCTGAACCGCTCGCAATACGTCGAGCCAGAACACCGAAGGTGCCAGGCTCTGGGCAATCGACGCGGCGGTGAACAACAGCATTCCGCTGGTGAACAGGCGCTTGCGTCCATAGACATCGGCCAACGCCCCTGCTGCCATCAGCAAACTGCCAAACGACAACATGAACGCATTGGTGATCCAGGTCAGCGCCACCGGGCTGCCGCCCAGGTCACCGCCAATGGCCGGCGTTGCCACCGCGCCACCGGTGAAACTTAACGGAAGGACCAGCGCCGACAGGCAAATGGCTGCGAGGATCAGCAGCTTGTCGCGCGCGCCCGTGTGTTGGGAGACGTTTGTCATGATTTCATCCAATGAAAAGAAAATCAGGCTGCGATCAACAGAGCGCAGCCTGCGATGGCTTCAACGAGGGGCCAGGTCAGTCCTTGAAATCCGTGGACAGCGCCAGCTCATTCCACTCGGCCAATTCCTGCGCCACCAAGCGGTTCTTCGCCTCGATCCGTGCAACCGTGTCGCTGCCCAGCGCCAGCCGTTGCGGCGGGTTCGGCGCGTTGACCAGCGCCAGCATCGCTTCGGCAAACTTCAGCGGATCGCCCGGCTGGGCATGGTTGGCCGCTTCGGCAAATGTGCGCATCTTGCCAACGGTTTCGTCGTAGTCCGGCAGCACCAGTGCGGTCTTGATCAGCGATTGTTCGTCGAGGAAGTCGGTGCGGAAGAAGCCCGGTTCGACCACCGTGGCATGAATGCCCAGCGGCGCCAGTTCCTGATGCAACGCTTCGCTGATGCCTTCCACTGCGAACTTGGTCGAGCCGTAGACACCCCAGCCCACGTAGGCCTGATAACCGCCAATCGACGAGATGTTGATGACCCGTCCGCTGCGCTGGGCACGCATGTGCGGCAGCACCGCGCGGGTGACGTTGAGCAGGCCGAACACGTTGGTGGCGAACAGGCGCTCGGTTTCGCTGGCGCTGGTTTCTTCGACGGCGCCCAACACGCCGAAGCCGGCATTGTTGATCAGCACGTCAATACGGCCGAAGCGCTTGATGCCTGCTGCCACCGCTTGATGTGCTTCCTCTTCACGGGTGACGTCCAGCCGCACCGCCAGCAGGTTCGGGTGATCGCCGAGGCGGTCGGTGATGTCTTGCGGGTTGCGGGCGGTGGCAATCACCGCGTCACCGGCACGCAGGGCCTGTTCAGCGATAAGGATGCCAAAACCACGGGAAGCTCCGGTAATCAGCCAGGTACGCATATCAACTCCTCCTGTCGGTGACCCTGGCGAGATTGCCGGGCCTTCTTGATGAGTTGAGTCGACTTTAAAGCCGTGCTACTGATGTGATAATCCCAACAAATTTGCATGACTTTGTGAAAGGTGTTCACAAATGAAAAACCCGTCCACGGCGGATCTGTCGATCTTTCTTTGCATCGCCCAGCACCTGAATTTCAGCCGTGCAGCGGTGGATCTGGGCCTGACACCGTCGGCGCTGAGCCATTCGTTGCGCGCTCTGGAAAATCGCCTGGGTGTGCGTCTGTTCAATCGCACCACTCGCAGTGTGGCGCTGACCGAAGCGGGCGAGCGGTTATATGTGCGGCTGAAACCGGCGTTTCGCGACATCGACGACGCGCTCGAAGACCTCAATCACTTTCGCGACAAGCCTTCCGGCAACCTGCGTATCACTGCCGGGCGCCAGGCCTGCGAACTGGTCCTGCTACCGATTGCCGGGGCGTTCCTTCAGGCCTATCCGGACATCCGCCTGGAAGTGGTCGAAAGCGATGCGCTGCTGGATATCGTCGCCGCCGGTTTTGATGCCGGGGTGCGGTTCGGCAATCGGCTGGAGGCGGACATGGTGTCGCTGCCGATCGGCCCGACCTTGCGCTCGGTGGTGGTCGCCTCGCCGGCATTTCTCGAGCGGCACGCCGCGCCGCAAAAACCCGAGGATCTGCACGCCCTGCCCTGCATCCGTCACCGCTTTCCCAGCGGCGCGCTGTATCGTTGGGAATTCGAACGCGGTGGCATCGATCAGGAAATCGAAGTCAACGGCCCGCTGACCCTGGGCGATGTCAGCCTGATGGTCGGCCCGGCGTTGCAGGGCTTGGGACTGGCGTATGTGTTCGAGGACATGGCCCGCGAGCACTTGGCAAGCGGGCGGCTGGTGCAGGTACTGGCGGACTGGTGCCCGTACTATCCCGGCCTGCACCTGTATTACCCGAGCCGGCGCCATGTGCCGGCGCCGCTCAAGGCGTTTATCGACTTCGCCCGCCATGCCCGCGATGGCAAAACGGGCTGAGCCGTTCTACAGATACTTCAGCCAGGCAATGTCGCGACGCCGGGCCTTCAATGCCGAAAACCAGCGCACGGCCGGGAACAACGCGACCGCCAGCACCATCGCCGCCAGCCACACCGCCGTCACCGAAGAGAAACCGAAATAGGTGCCCTGATTAAGCCCGAACAGCGCCACGCCGATCAGGTACAGCACCTTCAGCACATACAGGTGCAGCAGGTAGAAAAACATCGGCGCCGAGCCGAACACCGTCAGCCAGCGAATCCAGCGCCGATCCTGTGCGCGTTCGAACACCAGCAACAGCAACAGTCCGACACTCACCGTCAATGTGATGAACAACAGCGACGGCGGGTATTTGGTGATGTTGAAAAAACTCATCAGGGTTTGCACACCGCTGTCACCGAAGGCCCAGGGTTTCTCGCCGTAACCGTTGACCAGCCGCAGCGCCACAAAGCCCAGCAAACCGGTGATGCCACCGATCAACAAACGGCGCTGACGCACCCCGGCATCGGCCGCACGAGCGAACCACGGCCCCAGCGCGTAACCCAACCCGATCACGCCGATCCACGGCAACAACGGGTACGAGGTGCGCAGACGCAAGGTCTCGCTGGCCTCGATCCAGCCCCGGTCATGCAGGATCGCCCACGGTATGTGCAGCGCCGACTCCGCTGCGAAGTGCAGTCCGTCGAGCAGATTGTGCCCGGCGATGATCGACAGGCTCAGCGTCAACAACAGCCAGCGTGGCAGCCAGACCAGCAGCGACAGCGCGATCATGCTCAGGCCGATCGCCCAGATCACTTGCAGGTAGATCACAGTCGGTGGCAGCTGGAACGTCCAGGCAAAATTCACCAAAGTGAATTCCAGCACCACCAGAAACAGTCCGCGCTTGAACAGGAAGGCACTGACGTCAGCCTTGCCGTAGTACTTCTCGCCGAACAGCCACGCCGACAACCCGGTCAGCAGCACGAACACCGGCGCACACAGATGCGCCAGGGTGCGACTGAAGAACAGCGCCGGCTCGGTGCTGGCGATGTCCATCGGGTCGGTGACCTGACGATGCAGCAGAAAGGTTTCGCGCACGTGGTCCAGCAACATGAACAGAATCACCAGGCCACGCAGCGCATCAATGGACAGCAACCGGCCAGTCGCCGAGGGGGCAGAACGGGGAACCGCAATCGTCATGGAAGTATCGCAATCGAAAGGTTGATCGATGCAGCCGCCCGAAAGCGGCCGTAAAATTTGCGTTACCTTATAACATGAAAAACCGATCTAATCGCTAGCGGTTCTCAAACAGCGATCACGCGGTGCGCAGGGTTTCCAGCACGACCTGCAACGGATGGCGCAACTGTCGATCGGCCTGGCGCTTGACCTGACTGCGGCAGGAATAGCCGGTGGCCAGTGCTTCGCCCTTCTCCACCGGCGCCTCGATCTGCTTCGCCCAGGATTGCTCGTAGATCACCGCCGAGGTCTCGCGATTACGCGCTTCGTGCCCGTAAGTGCCGGACATGCCGCAGCAACCGGTGGCCTGGGTCGCGAGCTTCAGGCCGACACGCTCGAACACCTGCTCCCATTGTCGGGTGGCGGCCGGGGCGTTGGTTTTCTCGGTGCAGTGCGCCAGCAGGCGGAAGGTTTCGTCGCGGCGCGTTCCGACTTGCTCCGGCATGATCTTGAGCAGCCACTCCTGCACCAGCGCCACCTCCGGGCATTGCTCCATTCCCGGGACTTTCAGATATTCCTGGCGATAGACCAGGGTCATGGCCGGGTCGAGCCCTACCAACGGCACACCGATCTCGGCCAGCGCGCGCAATTGCCCGGCATTGCGCAACGCCGCGCGATTGAACGCCGAGAGGAAGCCCTGCACATGCAGCGGCTTGCCGTTGGCACTGAACGGTGCCAGGTAGACCTGATAGCCGAGACGCGAAATCAGCTCGATCAGATCCGCCAGCAACGGCGCCTCGAAATACCGGGTGAAGGCGTCCTGCACCAGCACCACGCTGCGTTCGCGCTGGGCTGCAGTCAGCGCCGACAACACCTCGACCGACGCTGGCTGAACCTGCCAGCGACGCATCGCCGCGTGGAAATCGAAACGGCTGAGCAATGGCACATCGACCATGCCGCCAAGACGTTCGATCAAGCGACGGCTGAACGAGGCGCCCATCAAGCCGTTATAGAGAAACGGAATCCGCGCCATGTACGGAATCGTGTACTCCAGCGAAGCAATCAGGTAATCCCGCGCCGGCCGCAGATAATGGGTGTGGTACAGCTCAAGGAACCGCGAACGGAAGTCCGGCACGTTGACCTTCACCGGGCACTGCCCCGCGCAGGACTTGCACGCCAGGCACCCGGCCATGGCGTCGTACACCTCGTGGGAAAAGTCCTGTTCCTGCGCACGGCTGTTGCGCCAGCGCTGCAGCAACGTGCTGAAAAACGGCGGACGGCGGCTGGCATCGGCCAACACGTCGACCCCCGCCTCGCCCTGCAACCGCAGCCATTCGCGAATCAGCGAGGCGCGGCCCTTGGGCGATTGCGCGCGCTGGCGGGTGGCTTTCCACGACGGGCACATGGCATCGTCGGGATCGAAGTTGTAGCAGGCGCCGTTGCCGTTGCAATGCATGGCCGCGCCGTAGTCCTGCCAGACTTTCTCGTTGATCTGCCGGTCGAGTTCGCCGCGCAGGGTCACTTCATCGATCTTCAGCAATGCCGCGCCGGGAATATTCGGCGTGGCGATCTTGCCCGGATTGAACTGGTTGAACGGATCGAACGCCGCCTTCAGGGCTTGCAGCGCCGGGTACAAGTCGCCGAAGAAGGCCGGCGCATATTCCGAGCGCAGGCCCTTGCCGTGTTCGCCCCACAGCAGGCCGCCGTAACGCTGGGTCAGCGCGGCGACACCGTCCGACACCGGACGCACCAGTGCAGCTTGTTGCGGATCCTTCATGTCGAGAATCGGCCGCACGTGCAGCACGCCGGCATCAACGTGGCCGAACATGCCGTACTGCAATTGGTGGCTGTCGAGCAGGTCGCGCAGTTCGGCGATGTACTCGGCCAGGTGCTGCGGCGGCACGGCGGTGTCTTCGACAAATGGCTGCGGCCGCGCTTCACCGGCGACGTTGCCGAGCAGGCCCACCGCGCGTTTGCGCATGCCGTAGACGCGATTCACCGCCGCATGCCCGACGGCCAGCGTATGCCCCAGGCGTTCGACCGTGGCGTCGTTGCCCAAGTGCTGGACGAAGGCTTCGACCCGGCGTTGCAGCTCCTCGGGATCGTCGCCGCAGAATTCCACCAGGTTGATCCCCAGCGTCGGCCGCTCGGCGCTTTCCGGAAAGTACTCGGCGACGCCGTGCCAGACGATGTCCTGCATCGCCAGCAACAGCACTTTGGAGTCCACTGTTTCAATCGACAGCGGCTTGAGCGCCATCAGCGCCCGGGCATCGCGCAAGGCATCCATGAAGCCGGCGTAGCGAATGTTCACCAGCATCGTGTGCTTGGGGATCGGCAATACGTTGAGTTTGGCCTCGACCACAAACCCCAGCGAACCCTCGGCGCCGCACAGCACGCTGTTGAGGTTGAAACGGTTGTCGGCCTCGCGCAGGTGCGCCAGGTCGTAGCCGGTCAGGCAGCGATTGAGATCGGGGAAGGTTTCCCGGATCAGCTCGCCCTGCTCATCGATGATCTGCCGCGCACAGCGATACACCTCGCCGGCCCGGCCCTCGCGGGCGCATTCCGCTGCCAGCTCGCTTTCTTCCAGCGGGCGACCGTGCAAGCGCTCACCACCGCGCAGAACCATGTGCAGTTCCAGCACGTGATCGCGGGTCTTGCCGTAGGTGCAACTGCCCTGGCCGCTGGCGTCGGTGTTGATCATGCCGCCGACCGTAGCGCGGTTCGAGGTCGACAGTTCCGGGGCGAAAAACAGCCCGGCGGATTTCAGCGCGGCGTTCAGTTGATCCTTCACTACGCCGGCCTGCACCCTTACCCAACGCTGTTCAACGTTGATTTCGAGAATGCGGTTCATGTGCCGCGACAGGTCGACGACTATGCCGTCGGTCAACGACTGGCCGTTGGTGCCGGTGCCGCCACCGCGAGGGGTGATCACCACTTTCTGGTACGCCGGTTCGGCGATCAGACGGGCCAGCAGCGCCACGTCGTCGGCGTCACGCGGGAATACCGCCGCTTGCGGCAAGCGCTGATAGATCGAGTTGTCGGTGGCCAGCACCACGCGGCTGGCGTAGTCGGCACTGATTTCGCCACGAAAGCCGCTGGTTTCAAGGGCTTTGAGAAACTGTTGGTAGTCAGTGTTCAACGGGGTGGAAGGCGACAGCTGAGCAATCATCGGAAGTGCAATCTCGGTCAAAAACGGGCCGTGTGGCGGTGAACAGTTGTGCGCAATGAATGATTGCGTCACGCTCCCGCCATCTCATAGGCCTTATGTTCATTGCAGAGCGACGCCGGGACAACCGTAAAATCGACCCGCAATCCATGACTAAAACGAATGAATCCGCGAACCCTCACTCCCTCGATGTCGTTGCTGCTGGCATTTGAAGCCGCCGCACGCCATGAAAGCTACACCCGCGCCGCCCACGAACTGTCGCTGACCCAAAGCGCGGTCAGCCGGCAGGTGCAGATTCTGGAAAAGATGCTCGGCATGCGCCTGTTCAGCCGTGAAGGCCGGCGGGTGATTCTCACCGACGTCGGGCGCATGTATCAGCGCGAACTGTCCGAAGCCCTCGGCCAGATCCGAAGTGCGACCTTGCAGGCCATGGCGTTTGGCTCTGGCATCCACAGTTTGCGCCTGGCGACCCTGCCGACCTTCGGCTCGAAATGGCTGCTGCCGCGCTTGAAGGATTTCTACACCGCGCACCCTGGCATGACCGTTCACCTGCATTCACGCATCGAGACGATTGACTTCGACACCAGCGAAATCGACGCGGCGATTTGCGTCGGTGGCGGTGACTGGCCGGGGCTGACCGCTCACCGCCTGCACACCGAAGAACTGGTGGTGATCGCCAGTGCGCAGCTGTCCGATGCCGAACGCCGTGCGGCCGACAAGGACATCGCCGGGCAACTGCTGCTCAATGTCAGTAGCAACGCTCAGGCCTGGTCCGAGTGGTTCAGCCATCATGCCCTGCCCCATCGCAGCATGCGCATTGGCCCAAGTTTCGAGATGACCTCGCACTTGATCCAGGCCGTGCGCGCCAATATCGGGATCGGGCTGGTGCCGAGGATTCTGGTGGAAGATGAATTGCACAACGGCGAGCTATTGCAACTGGGTGAACCGATCAGCAGCCGGCGCAGCTATTACCTGGTGTACCCGGCGCGCAATGAGTCGCTGGCGTCGCTGAAGGCGTTTCGCGACTGGTTAATGCGCACGCTTTGAAACAATCGAGGGCGCCGTTTGGCGCCCTCTGGTTTTGCTCGATCAGAATCGCGGCTTCAGCGCTTTCCAGTCAGGTTTATAGCGTTGCATCTGCCGCACATCATCGCGCTGGCGAATGCCGCAGGTCAGGTACTGGTCATGCAGCTTGCCCAGTTGATCGTGATCCAGTTCCAACCCCAGGCCCGGCGCACGCGTGATCGTCACGCAGCCATCGACGATCGGCAGTTTGCCGCCCTTGATCACCTCTTCATTCGGCTCCTGCCACGGATAATGGGTGTCGCAGGCGTAGTCCAGATTTGGCACGGCGGCCGCCACGTGCGCCATGGCCATAAGGCTGATGCCCAGGTGTGAATTGGAGTGCATCGACACGCCGAGGCCGAAGGTATCGCACATTTTCGCCAGCGTCTGGGTGTCGCGCAGGCCGCCCCAGTAATGGTGATCGGCGAGGACAATCTGCACGCCGTTCTGCGCCACGCTGCGGCGGAACTCGTCGAAATCGGTGACCACCATGTTGGTCGCCAGCGGCAGCCCGGTGCGTTTGTGCAGTTCGGCCATCCCTTCGAGGCCCGGGGTCGGGTCTTCGTAATACTGCAGGTCATCACCCAGCAACTCGGCCATGCGGATCGAGGTTTCCAGCGACCAGTTGCCGTTGGGATCGATGCGCAGCGGATAACCGGGGAAGGCCTTTTTCAGCGCCTTGATGCACGCCACTTCGTGCTCCGGCGGCAACGTGCCGGCCTTGAGCTTGATGCTCTTGAAACCGTACGCCTCGATCATCCGCGCGGCCTGGGCGACGATCTGCTGCTCGTTCAACGCCTCGCCCCAGTTGTCCGGTTTGTACGGTGAATCGACGTGCTGCGCATACTTGAAAAACAGGTAGGCACTGAACGGCACTTCGTCGCGCACCGCACCGCCCAGCAGATCCACCAGCGGCACATTCAGGTAACGGGCCTGCAAGTCGAGAAACGCCACTTCGAACGCCGAATACGCATTGCTGACGGCCTTGCTGGCGTGGGAACCGGGCGCCAGTTCGGCACCCGCCAGACTTGCCGGTTTGTGGGTGGCAACCGTGGTCTGAACGATCCGACGCAGCTGATTAAGATTAAACGGATCGAGACCGATCAACTGCGACTGCAACTGTTGCTGGATCGCCAACGCCGGGGCATCGCCATAGCTTTCGCCGAGGCCGATGTAGCCGTTGTCACTCTCGATCTCGATGATCGAGCGCAGGGCGAACGGTTCATGGATGCCACTGGCGTTGAGCAGCGGCGGATCACGGAAAGCGATCGGAGTGACGGTTACGCGAGTGATTTTCAAAATGACGCTCCTGTTGAGTCGGAATCAGTGGCTCGCCACCGGGTTGGCCGTCGGCACAACGGCAGTTTCGGGTTCAGGCTTTGCCGGGGTTTTGCCTTTGGCGCCTGGCGCCATGCGGGCGAAGAAGATCACTACTGCCGCTACCAGCGAAGTTGCGGCCAGGCCATACAGGCCGCCTTCTATGGAGCCGGTGGTCTGTTCAAGAAAACCGAACGCGGTCGGCGCAACGAAGCCGCCGAGGTTGCCGATGGAGTTGATCAGCGCGATCACCGCCGCCGCGATGCGCGCATCCAGATAGCTCTGCGGAATCGGCCAGAACAGTGCCGAAGCCGCCTTGAAACCGATGGCCGCAAAACAGATCGCGACGAAGGCGAAAATCGGCCCGCCGGTGGTGGACATGAACATGCCGAACGCGGCGATCACCAGGGTCAGCGCGACCCACGCCTGCTGGAATTTCCACTTGCCGGCCAGCGCCGCAAAGCCGTACATCGCGACAATGGAAATGATCCACGGCACCGAGTTGAGCAGCCCGACCTGGAAGTCGCCGAGGTTGCCCATTTTCTTGATCATGCTCGGCAGCCAGAAGGTGGCGCCGTAGATGGTCAGGGCGATGGAAAAGTAGATGAAGCAGAACAATGCGATCTGCCGATCCGCCAACAGTTTGAACATCGATGGTTTGGCGACGTGGGTCGCTTCGCGGGCACGTTGTTCCTCGGCGATTGCCATCACCAGCGCTTCACGCTCCTCCTCGCTCAGCCACTTGGCCTGGCGCGGATGGGATTGCAGCCAGAACCAGACAAACCCGCAGAGCACCACCGACGCAGCGCCTTCGATCAGGAACATCCACTGCCAGCCGTGCAGGCCCAGACCGCTGATGTGCAACAGCGCGCCGGACACCGGGCCGGAAATCACCGAAGCAATTGCGGAACCGCTGAGAAACACCGCCATGGTCTTGCCGCGCTCAGAGGCCGGCAGCCATTGGGTGAAGTAATAAATGATCCCCGGGAAGAACCCGGCTTCGGCAGCGCCCAGGATGAAGCGCAGCACGTAGAAACTGGTTTCGCCTTTGACGAACGCCATGGCCATCGCCGCTGCGCCCCAGGTGAACATGATCCGCGTCAGCCAGGCGCGGGCGCCATAGCGTTGAAGAAGCATGTTGGACGGCACTTCAAACAAGGCGTAACCGATGAAAAACAGACCGGCGCCAAGGCCATAGGCAGCGACGCCGATACCCAGATCGGTTTCCAGATGACTGCGCACGAAGCCGATGTTGACCCGGTCGATGTAGTTGACGATGAACATCACCACGAACAACGGCAGCACATGGCGCTTGACCTTGGCGGCGGCGCGGGCGAGTACCGTGATGTCCGGCGGACTCTGGAGGGTTTTCAAGGGGCGACTCCCGATCTTTGTTTTTGTAGGGATGGCCTGTTCAGGCGTAGAGCGATCATGGACGGGGTGATTGATCCCGTCTAATCTAACTTGGCATTCGATTGATACCTGGATTAGATCAATGTTCGAGCTGACCCAACTGCGATGCTTCACCACCGTCGCCACCGAACTCAACTTCCGCCGTGCCGCCGAGCGGCTGAACATGACCCAGCCGCCACTGAGCCGGCAGATCCAGTTACTGGAACATCACCTGGGCGTCGAACTGTTTACCCGCAGCACACGCAGCGTGGCGCTCACCGCTGCCGGCCGCGCATTCTTCATCGAGGCGCAGAACCTGCTCGAGCGCGCCCAGCAAGCCGCCGTCACCGCCCGGCGTTTTGCCGAGGGCGATATCGGTTCGGTGAACATCAGTTTTGTCGGCAGCGCGGTTTATGAATTCCTGCCCAAGGTCATCGCCGAGGCGCGCCTCAAGCAGCCGCAGGTGAAGATCGACCTGACCGAAATGAACACCTATCAGCAACACGAGGCCTTGCGCGCCCGACGCATCGACCTGGGGATCGTCCGCGCGCCGTTGCTGGAGCCTGGTTACGCCACCGAATGCCTGGTGCGTGAGCCGTTTGTGCTGGCGGTGCCGAGCGGCCATCGACTGGCCGAGGCCGACGAGGTTTCAGTGAAGGATCTGGATGGGCAGCCGTTCCTGATGTATTCCCACGCGGCCTATCCGCCGTTCAACGAATTGCTCACCGGCATGCTGCGCTCGGCCCGCGTCGCCCCGGATTACGTGCAATGGCTGGGGTCTTCGCTGACGATTCTGGCGCTGGTCAATGCGGGCATGGGCCTGGCGCTGGTGCCGCGTTGCGCGACCAGCGTGGTGTTCAGGAATGTGGTGTTTCGCGAGATCGATCTGGGCGAAGGGGTGCAGAGCGAGCTGCATCTGATCTGGCGGGAGAACAACGACAACCCGGCGTTTGCGATGTTGCTGGAGGGCATTCGCCGGGCGGTGAAGGATGGATGGGGTTAGGAATGGGCTTGCGGATATGGAGGGTATTTCGGCGGTGGAGGTGCCTTTGATGCCTCGATCAATGGTTTCTCCAGCCGCTTTCCGTCCGGCCCTACAAAAAGACGCTTTATATGTGGCGGTATTGGTTGTGATGCTCTGGCGGTCATGATGAACCCTCTGATACAGGGCTGAATTCAACCCATTTAACCCTCGTGGAATCTATCAGCAAAAATTCCGCACTAATAGGCACCTCCGTTCCATCCTCGTTGATCCAGCAGGGATATTGCATCACAAACTGCCCGCTGGTTGACTCGGGTGGCCAGTCCACCGGCCAGCCCAGGACGCGCCTTTCATCATCCAAATGCAGGGTGATAACGCGATCATATTTCGCAAATGCGCTGAACCATTGACTGGGGTAGGAAGATTGTTTCGTGACGTTTCTGCTGCGCAACCAACCATGTAACTTGCCATTCGCTGACAGGCAACAGGCCAACAACCCGAGTACCAGCGACGCAAAAAATGCCCACGACGCTTCAGCCTTCGCATCCCACTTTCCTATGGAAAACCCCTCCTCCCCCACCCACACACAAACCGCCCCAATCCCCAGCACCATCCCGTGAATCACAAACGTGAAAATCAGCGCCTGCACAATCTGGCCGAACGTATCCGGTCGCTTGAAGGCCGTCAGCGTGTAGAAAATCCAGGTCGAAACAAACCCCGGGACCAGGTATTGCAAAAGCGGAATCACTTCCTTCACCAGATCATCCATGATCGGTCGCTCCTTGAATCAAGAAACACTCCTCCCAAAACAGCAATCCCGGCCTGTAATGGTCCGGCATTCAAAGCCTAGTGCTCGCGGGAAAAAAGCCCGCAATCAACTGTCACCGCGCATTACACTTCCCGCAGAATCTGATCCGCACCGTTCCCTGCCGCCATCAGCACCGCCGCATGAAGGTTGATGCACGAGCCGGATCGTTTCATCATCGCGCAAGGTTTCGAGGAGTAACGCCATGACCCGTTATCAGCCGTTGAACTGTGATCTGCACGACTACCTGGAAATAGCCTGCCTGCGCGGCTATCAACTGGACATTGAGTTGGTCGACGGTCAGCGGCTGATGGCCCGGGCCGTGACCACGCGAACCAGCAGTGAAAAAGAAGAATTTCTGGTGATCGAGCAACAAGGCGCGCAACAGGAAATTCGCCTCGACCAGTTGCTCGCCATCACACCTCAGGAGACCAACGCCGAGTTCGGTCGGGTGGTCCTTGCCGGAGGGGTTTGCGGAATCTGAACAAAAAATCCCGCCCGGCATCAACCGGGCGGGATTTTCTAAACACGCCGTTTACGCGACGACGGGGATCATCGGATCCGCAGCCGCCAGCGCGATGGCACGGTCAGCCGCCGGTGGATAGATCCACTGGGTGTTGATCTGGGTCTTGAGCGACTTGCCCTCCTCCTTGACCAGTTTCACCTGACGATCCCAGCCTTCGGTGTACACCGCGCCCCAGGCGCCGAGGTCTAGGCAGGTCACGTATTTCGGCTGGCTGTACGGCGTTGGGTCGACCCCGAGGATCTGCGCTGCGACGTTGTTGCCGGCGTGACGACCAAGGGAAATCGCGTGCTGGCAGGTCATCAGGGCGAAGTTGCCGACATCGTCGGTGGCCGCGTAAGCCACGTCGCCGGTGGCGAAGATGTCGTCCTGGCCGATGACTTTCAGGTTGGCATCAACGTGCAGACGGCCCTGACGATCACGCTCGGCAGGAATCTGCTCGGTCAGGGAGCTGGCACGTACACCGGTGGTCCAGACCACGGTTTTTGCCTCGATACGCTGGCCGTCCGACAAGGTCACGCCGTTTTCATCGACGGACACCACCGACACACCCAGTCGCCATTCCACGCCCAGCTCTTCGCTAGCTTCAGCAATCGACACGCTGATCGCTTCGCCCATGGACGCGCCGACTTTTTGCCCGCGATCAACGATGATCACTTGAATATTGGCATCGTCGCCCAGCACGGCCCGCAGACGCGCCGGCATTTCAGTGGCGGTTTCGATACCGGTGAAACCACCGCCGGCGACGACCACGGTGTTGCGCGCCTGGCTTTCAGGCTGGCAGATCAGGGAATCCAGATGGTTTTCCAGGCGGATCGCAGCTTCGATCTGGTCGACGTCAAACGCATATTGCGCCACACCCGGGGTGTCCGGCAGGGCCAGGCCGCTGCCGGAGGCCAGCACCAGTTTGTCGTAGCTGAACACCTGTTGCGCACCGGCTGCGTCGGTGTAGCCCACGGTTTTCGCCTGTACGTCGATGGTGTTCGCGGCGCCCTTGATGAAATTGACGCCAACCGCGTCGAACAGATCGCCCAGTGGTGCGGCCAGTGTGTGGGCATTCGGCTCGTAGAAACGTGGGCGAACGCGCAGCTCGGCTTGCGGCGCCAACACGGTTACGTCGATGTTGTCCCGATTGTGAATGTCGACCAGACGCGTGGCGCTCAATGCCGTCCACATGCCACCGAAACCTGCGCCGATTACCAGAATGTGCTGTTTCATTGTTCTCTCCAGGCACGAAGCCAAGTCACTGAATGAGGTGGAAGGATTCACATCATCGGGAGCGGACACGTCTGTATTTTTCAAGAACGCGGAAGGCTGCTCACCGGATAACGGCGACTGTATTGGTCGCCGTTATATCCGACAAGTCAGATTTTGTGATGATTAGCATCGAAAACTTCGATAGCTCAGATTGAACGGAGCCACCCTCTTCAACTCGTTGATTCAGCTGAAATCAAGAAATCCGGGATCCTAATAGCCAAACACTCAAGGCGCTCTCGATTTGTTTGCCACGAACAACCCTGATAACATCGGCGACAAATACAGTCGGAGATAGTTATGTCGCTTTACAGTGCGGGGGTCGAGTACGGCATTCACTGCCTGGCCTTTCTGGTGGGCAGCGGCGGTGACAGTCGTGAAGCCAGCGTGCGTGACCTGGCAGAGCTGCAAGGGGTGCCGCTGGATTACCTGGCGAAGATCTTCACCAAACTGGCCAAAGGCAAGCTGGTGGAATCCACCGGTGGCGTGCGCGGCGGCTTCACCCTGGCGCGTCCGGCGGAAGAAATCACCCTGCTCGACATCGTCAATGCCATCGATGGTCCCAAGAACATTTTCGAATGCCGGGACATTCGCGGACGCTGCGCGCTGTTCGATGGCTCGCCGCCGGACTGGGCGCTGGACGGCACCTGCTCGATTCACGCCGCGATGATGACCGCGCAAAAGCGCATGGAAGAAGCCCTCGCCCAGCAGACCATCCTCGACATCGCCAGAAAGGTCGGGCGCAAGGCACCGGCGGGGTTCAACAGTCAGGTGGAAGACTGGATGCAGGATCGCCGGGAAAAGAAGACCGGCGGCGCCGGCATTCCGCTCACCGACATCTCGGACTGAGCTCGATCAGCAGGCAAAAAAAAGCAGAAACCGATCTCCGGTTTCTGCTTTTTTTATTTCGACCTCACAGGCAGTCGCGCACCGCTTTGCGCAACGATCCGGACTTCGCCCACGGCGGCCCCTGGTACAGGGAAACGCGGCTGCCGTCCTTGTACTTGACCACATCGAGAATCTCGTCGGCGGTGACGATGCTCGGCGCGGTGATCCGGTAGCCATTGGAAATCGCTGTCTGGGACGTCTTGGCAACGTCCTGCTGCCACAACGGCAATACACACGCGGCGTAGTCCTTGGGAGTCTTGTCGCTGGTCTTGCTGACATTCGGCTCGCCCGGCACCAGTGACGCAGGCAACGAACAACCGGCCAATGCCACCAACAGCATGCCCCCGATCAACATCCGCATGGTGATTCCTTCATCTGAAAAAAACGCGAATGTACCCTGTAACTGTTCGGACATCCATCGTAGCGCTCTGCCTGTACTCCTCGAAAACCGGACCAATCAGCTCACCGACAGATGACCTTGCCCCACTCCCAAAAAATGCGGCTACTCTGTTTTACCGAGAATGTTCCGGAGGTGATCATGCGGCTCAATGAATACGAACACGAACTTCAACGTGACCTGCAAAGCGTGGCATCGGACTTGAGATGGTCGGCGGTGGACCTCAAGCGCATTGCCGAGCAATTGCGCCAGTCGGGCAACGAGGCGGACGCCCAGGCGGTACTGCGATCCTGCGAGGTGCTGCAAAGCGATGAAGAGCGCCTGCAGCTGTATGCCCGGGAAGTGAAAGCCCGCGCCATCAGCCGAACCAAAGTCCACTGAAACCCACCCGGTCCACAACAAAAAGCCCCGGACATCCGGGGCTTTTTCTCCACAGGCCTTCAGCCTGTCTTGCGACCGCGTACACGGCTTTTGTACCCCGGCAGTGCGGCGGCGTAGGCCAGCGCTTCTTCGCGACTGGCAAACGAAGCGAGCCGGTCACCCTGCGTGCAGACCCGCCACGGGCCGTTGTTCACGCTGAGTACGTCGTAGCCATTCATGTGCATTTTGTTCAGCATCGCCATGCTCATAGGCACCTCCTGTCTTCTAACGAACTTTTGCACCTTACACCCGCAACACGCAGTCGTGCCGACCGGACGTCGCACCGCAGCCGCGTCAAGTCTCCGGCACTTTTGCCGCTGCCGGGCACTCAGAAGCTCTAAACCGGCAGCGGCCCAAATATTGCTAATTCATGACAGATTTATGACAAACGGCAATCAGGTAACACATGAAAGTACGAGCAACCGTCATCTGCGAACAGGATCGACACATTCTCCTGGTGCGCAAACCCAGATGCCGCTGGACGCTTCCGGGGGGCACCGTCGAACCGGGAGAGACCCGCGCGCAAGCCGCCGCCCGAGAACTCAAGGAAGAGACCGGCCTGGACAGCGATGACATGCTTTATCTGATGGAACTGCAAAACGGCAGCACCCGCCACCACGTCTACGAGGCGTCGGTGCTGAACATTGAGCAGGTTCGCCCGCTGAACGAGATCGTCGACTGCCTCTGGCACCCGCTGGATGCGGTGCAGAATCTGAACGTCAGTGACGCCACGCTGAGCATCGTCCGCGCCTTTCAACGACGCCTTTGACTCTCAGCCGGCGAACGCCCGGCGTCCGGCGCTCATTTCCGTGCGCAATTCACCGATGAAATTGGAGATGTCACGAATGGTGACCAGATGCTCAGGAGAAACACCATTGAGCAGCAACTCGACACGCCCGCTGTCGGGTTCGTAAACCTTGATCTGCAAGAGGCCCTGCGCCGTTTCGGTGCAGTCGCAATACAACGGCGAAAAGCCGGATTCGACGATGCGGCAAATGTCGGCAATGGCAATCATGGGGGCACGCCTCACAGGCTTTGGCTCGGGCGACCCGATCAGCATAGATGAGCTTTCACTGCCCCGCCCCTGCCGCCCAGTGTAAAAATTGCCAACCGCTTCACAACTTCAAATCGCGGTTCTCAATGGGCGTCATGGTCCCAGATCCAGTTCCATATTCCCGGCAGATTCACCGGTTTCGACGACTCGCGCACCGTGCGCGCCAGCGCAGCTTTTTCCAGCGCCGCGCGATCGTCATAGAACGGTTTGCCTGCCAGTCGTACGCCGGTGGCGGCGGCACTGTCGAGCAGAATCTGCAGATACTCGCGGGTGTGGCGCGCGGTGTAGCGGTTGAGGTCATGGAAGGTCACCACCACCGGAATCACCCCGTCCACAGTGGGCAGTTCGCCAAGAGCAATCCGTTCGCGGACTTCCGACAGTTGTCGCAGCATGTTCGCCCGCCGCCGGGGGCTGGCGTTGAAGCCCCAGATCTTGCCGTCGTTGGCGCTCAGGTCGGTCAGCAACACCTGCATATGGTGCTGCTGATAAGCGGCGAAGGTGCGTTTGTCGTAGTTCCAGAATGGCGGACGCAATAACGTCGGCGGCGCGCCAGTGATTGCCGCGATGTCCGCCGAACCGTTGGTCAGCGAGGTTTCGAGTTCTTGGGGATCGAGCAATCGATGATTGGTGTGCCAATGGGTGGCGGTGTGAAAGCCCAGAATGTGCCCTTCGTCATACTCGCGGCGCATGACTCGCCGACCGATCTCGCTGTTGCCCGCTCGGGGCGCTCGGGTCTGGACGAAAAACACCGCTTTGATCCCCGGTTGCAGCGGGTTGTCCTTGAGGCTGTCGAGTACGGTGTCGGTGGGGTTGAAAAGACTGGAAGCGCTGGGGCCGTCATCGAAGGTCAACACAAACCGCACAGGCGCCTGCTCTTTGAGCCGGGCCTCGGTCTGCGCGGTCATTTCGATGGGAGCGGCGATGCATCCGGCCAACCCGACGGCTACCGCCATCGCACAGAAAACCTTGAACCACTGTGTCATGTTTTGCCTTGAGCCCGACCGTTGCGGTCATGTTGTCGATTGGCAAAACTCCTTCGCCGCTGCTGCCTCCCTGCGACCCATTGAGATGGGCCGAGGTTGGATAAAGATACACAGGGTTTGGTTCCGGCGCTCGCTCAGCGCGCCAGCGCCTGTTGAAACGAGCTGTCGATGATACCGGCCGTGGCCAGCGGAGCCGGCAGCGCCTTGACCTTGAACAGGAAGTCGGCCGTGCTTTGCAGATCGGCGGCAGCCTGCTGATCCACCGGGCCGACCGTCATGTGCGCCTGGCGCAACCAGTGCCGCGAAACCTGCTGATCAAGGTTGGCCTTCTTCGCCCACAGGTCGGCGTACTCGTCGGTGTGGCTGTCGACCCAGGCCCTGGCCTGCTTCAAACGTCCGAGGAAATCGGCGATCGCTTCGCGCTTGCTGTCGATGGACGGCGCAGACGCGGCGATGGCGCTCAAGCCCGGCATCAGGTTTTTCGCCGTGAGAATCGGCCGGGCGCCGGAGAAAACGATCTGCTGGGAAATGTACGGCTCCCATACCGGGAACGCATCGATGCTGCCTTGCGGTAGCGCGGCCGCCGCATCGATCGGCATCAGTTTGACGAAGTCGACGTAATTCTCCGGCAAACCGCCCTGCTCCAGTGCGCGAAGGGTCAGCTGCTGACTCCAGGCACCCGGCCAGTAGGCGACTTTCTTGCCCTTCAGGTCCTCGATGGTTTTCACCGGAGAATCCTTGGGCACCAACAGGGCGATGGTGTCCGGATTCTGTCGTGACACACCGATCAGCTTCACCGGCGCTTGTTTAGCGGCCAGAAACAGAAAACCCGAATCCCCCAGGAAACCCAGATCCAGCGACCCGGTCTGCAACGCTTCGGCCAACGGAGCAGCGGCCTGGAAGTGTTTCCAGTCAACCGTGTAAGGCGTGTCCTTCAATACGCCGGACGCTTCTATGGACGCGCGGATGTTGTAGTAATTCTGGTCGCCGACGTGCAGGACCAAGGGTTCGGCAGCGTAGGTCAATGGCGTGGCAAACAGTGCGCTGGTCAACGCGGCGCGTAGGAAACGTGAGAGCTTCATGGCGAGTCCTGCAGAAGGGATTTTTATAGACCATAACGCTCTTACAAATGAGATTTGAAATTCTATTAGCGCATAAGCTCAGCACCTTCCAGTTGCACTGTTTGCCGAGCAACAGTGGCTCGGCACAGTGTTTTCCCTGCAACACTTCAAACCTGCAAAACCGGCGTCACCCCCCGTAAATATGGGACAAAACGTACATGGCACAGAGCCTGCAATATTCCATTCATGCAGGAAGCATTCGATAAAAATATCTTTTTGGACATAAGAATCTGTTGCCTTGCCGGAGCGTGCCCATGAAACCCTTCTTACCGTTTTCCCGCGTCAAAACGCTGCTCGCGGCCTGCGCTGTAGCCCTGAGCCTGCAACCTCTGGCCCACGCTGCCGAAGCGCCGCCGGCCGAAGTGCATCTGGATTACGCCTATTACTCGCCGGTCAGCCTGGCGCTGAAACATCTGGGCTACCTGGAAAAAGCCTTGCCCCAGAGCAAAGTCAGCTGGGTGCTGAGCCAGGGCAGCAACCGCTCGCTGGAATACCTCAACAGCGGCGGCGTGGATTTCGCCTCGTCGGCCAGCCTCGCCGCCGTGCTCAGTCGCGCCAATGGCAGCCCGATCAAATCGGTCTACGTCTACAGCCGCGCCGAGTGGACCGCGCTGGTGGTGCGCAAGGACTCGCCGATCCAGTCTGTGGCCGACCTCAAGGGCAAAAAAATCGCCGCCACCAAAGGCACCGATCCGTACCTGTTTACCCTGCGCACCCTGCAACAGGCCGGGCTGAAAAAGGACGACGTGGAACTGGTACACCTGCAGCACCCGGACGGCCGCACCGCGCTAGAGAAAGGCGATGTCGACGCCTGGGCCGGCCTCGATCCGCACATGGCCGCCAGTCAGGTGCAGGCCGGTTCGCGCCTGCTGTACCGCAATCGCGACTTCAACAGCTACGGCGTGGTCAGCGTCACCGAGCAATACGCCAAGCAACACCCGCAAACCATCGACACCGTGATCAAGGCCTATGAGCAGGCCCGCGAGTGGTCGGTGAAGAACCCCGACGAATTGGCCAAATTGCTCGCCAGCGAATCCGGCCTGCCGCTGGACGTGGCCAAACTGCAATTGTCGCGCACCGACCTGAGCAGCCCGCAGCTGACCGCCAGGGACGTGCTGGCCTCGAAAGCCGCCGCGCCGATTCTGGTCTCCGAAGAACTGGTGCGCCGTGGGGTGAATGTCGATCAGGTCATCGATCAGTTGATCGACACCGGTTTCCAGCAAGTCGCCGCCGCCCAGTAACCGATCAGGCTCATGACAAGTCCGCGTCCGTCGCGGATTTGTCGTGAGCGGAGAACCGTCCATGAGCAACGACTTGCCCGCCCGCCTCGCCGTGCCGGCACCACGCCGAAGACTCCCACTGCTGAATCCGCTCTGGCGTCGGCGCCTTAAAGGCCTGGCCCTGCCACTGCTGATCGTGATCGCCCTGGAATTTATCGTACGCATCGGCTGGCTGCCGTCCTACCAGATGCCGGCGCCGAGCGAGATTGCCCTGACCCTCACCGACCTCGCCGAAGGCGCCCTGTGGAATCACATCGGCGCCAGCCTTATTCGCGTGCTGCTGGGGTTTGCCATCGGCGCGAGCCTGGCGCTGGTGTTTGCCGCGTGGGTCGGCCTGAGCCGTGAGGCCGAGGCCTATCTGGAACCGACGTTCGCCGCACTGCGGTCGATTCCCAGCCTGGCCTGGGTGCCGCTGTTACTGCTATGGCTGGGGATCGACGAGACCTCGAAAATCGTTCTGATCGCCATCGGCGCGTTCTTCCCGGTGTACGTCAACGTGGTCGCGGCGATCCGCAACATCGACCGCAAACTGGTGGAGGTCGGGCACATCTACGGCTTCAGCCCGCTGCAACTGGTGCGACGGATACTGTTGCCCGCCGCCCTGCCCGGCCTGTTCACAGGATTGCGCAGCGGCATGAGCCTGTCGTGGATGTTTCTGGTGGCGGCCGAGCTGATCGCCGCGACCAGAGGTCTGGGTTACCTGCTCAGTGACGGTCGCGAAACTTCGCGGCCGGACATCGTGCTGGCTGCGATCATCGTCCTGGCGCTGCTGGGCAAACTCAGCGACGGCCTGCTGGCCGTGCTGGAGCGTCGCTGGCTGGTCTGGCGCGACGCGTTCACCGGTCAGGGCAGCAAGGATTGAACCGTGCAACTAAGCTCAAACCTTCAGGCAGGTGTTCGCCGGAGGGTCGGCCGATGTGCGGAAGACTGTCGCAATACCGGGGTATCCACGATTTCGTCGCAGTGCTGAGTATTCCCGATGCGCTGATCAATCACGTCGGCGACGCCCCGCTGGCGCATTACAACGCCGCGCCCACCACGTCACTGGCGATCCTTCATCAGCACCAACAACGGCTATACGCCGACAATCTGCGCTGGGGCTGGCGCCCGCACTGGGCCAGGGATCGCGCTGCACCGATCAACGCGCGGCTGGAAAAAGTCGCCCACGGACCGTTCTTTCGAGCGATCTGGCGTCATCGACTGATCGTGCCGGTCGACAACTGGTTCGAGTGGGTCGATGCACCCGACAAGAGCCGACAGCCCTGGCTGATTCGTCGGGCCGATCACCAGCCGGTTTTCTGCGCCGCCATCGGCCAGTTTCCGATACCCGGCGAACCTTCACGGGAAGACGACGGCTTCGTCATCATTACCGCCAACAGCGAAGGCGGCTTGCTCGATGTGCATGACCGGCGCCCGATTGTGCTGCGCGCTGATCGGGTGCAGGAATGGCTCGATCCCGCCACGCCCACAGAGCGTGCCGAGCAGATGCTGTTGTTCGAAGCCGAACCCAGCGAAGCGTTCCAATGGCACAAAGTCGGCAAAGCGGTGGGCAACTCCCGCAATCAGGGTGCGGAATTGATTGATGCCGTACCGTAAATAAATGTCGACGTGGTGCGTTATCAAAAGCAGGAATTCACGAATCGAATCCTGCGTGTTACACGCGGTGTTTCAAACGCGAAACATTCAACCTAAACAGTCGTTTGATTGAACTAACCGCCTGTCTGACATTTCAACCGTCATACATACATTTACAAACACTACGGATAGCATGCGCGCCGCATTTCCTTTTGGCATACCAGTTGACCAAAGAGTCAGCAAAACCAGGAATCCCCCACAAACTTACAAGCCTTGCAGAGAACCAAGTTGCGCGACGATTTTGCAATCAAACAGGTCACAGGCCTGAAGTGTATTCATCTGTCCACGACAGAACGCTTTGAACTCGACTGTTTTATCGGCCACTACATAAAGACTCGAAACCTGCGTGACGTACCCGATATCGACCGCATCCTGCGCGCCACCCTCGAAAGCTATCCCTGCCACCCGCCGGTGATGGTCAACGAGCTGAATGCCTGGATCGACAAGACCTTGGGTTATCGGGCCTCCCACCCCGATTTCACACTGCTGGAAGATCTTTGATGAAACGAAAAAGCCCCGCAATCGCGGGGCTTTTCGTTGTGGCGTTCAGGGTTTCAGCGGGCGTTCCTGATCACGGTCGGACAACTCGCGGCTGTCGTCATGCTTCCAGGTCTGCTCCTTGTGTTTCTCCCGCTCGAGCTCTTCTTCACTCGGTTCGTCATCTTCTTCGGGACGTTTCTGCTCGGTTGCCATGTTCACCTCGCTAATGGAATTCATCCATTAAGCGTAGAACTTAAAGCCACCAGCGCAATAGAAAGAAGAACGCCATGCTCAACAGCATGCTGAGCAATGTATTACGCGTGTAGATCACCAGGCCGATTGCCACTAGTGAACTCAGCATATAAGGGTTGTCCCACTGCAGATTCAGTTGTTTGTCTGGCATGAATACAATCGGCCCGCAAATCGCAGTCAACATGCCCGGAACGGCAAAACCGAGAAATTGCCGCGCGTTGCTGCTCAGACGCACCGGCAAACGTGGTTCGAGAAACACGTAACGGTTGAGGAACACCAGAATCCCCATGCCGATAATCACTGCCCAGACCATCATGTGCGCTCCCGATACAGCTTGTTGCAGATAAACCCGGCGGTCATTCCGGCCAGTCCCGACAGCACCAGCGCCGAACCCCATTGCCAGTAACTGAACAGCACAGAGCAAAACAGCGACACCGCCACGCAGAGCACCGTCGGCACATTGCGCACCACCGGGGTGATCAGAGCAATGAAGGTGGCGGCAATCGAGAAGTCCAGCCCAAGGTGTTCAAGCCCCGGAATGCTGCTGCCGAGCACAATGCCGGCCAGGGTAAAAAGGTTCCAGGCGATGTAGAACGTCAGGCCGACGCCCAGGGCGTACCAGCGGTTGAACTGCTGACGATCGTGCTGACTGGTCAGGGCGAACAGCTCGTCGGTGAGCAAAAAGCCCAAGCCGATGCGCCAACGTCCCGGCAACGGCGAAATCACCTGACGCATGCTCATGCCGTAAAGCAAGTGCTGCGAGGTCAGCAGCAGCGTGGTCAGCAGAATCGAGAAAATCCCCGCGCCGCCCTTGAGCATGCCGATCGCCACCAATTGCGCAGCGCCGGCGAACACGATGCTCGACAGGCCCTGCCCTTGCAGCGGTGTGAGATTGGCTTCAATCGCCATTGAGCCGGCCAGCAGCCCCCACGGCGCGGTCGCCAGGGATAACGGCATGATCGCCGCGGCGCCGCGAAGGAAGGCACTGCGCGGCATTAATGAGTCAGACATAACACGTTTCAACCGTGAGACAAGGCCCCGGACTCTGCCAGCAAACGCCCTTTCATGGCTTGAACAATCTTGCGCAGTTGGCGCAAATCCTTCCTTCCGTCAGTCGTTTACGGGCGTAACATGGCAACCATTCACACACGCGTCAGGGAGACGACATGCTGTATCGAATAGCCGCCGACGGGCTGGTGCTGTTTCATTTGCTGTTCATTCTGTTCGTGCTGTTCGGCGGGCTGCTGGTGCTCAAGTGGCCGCGGCTGATGTGGCTGCATTTGCCAGCAGCGGCCTGGGGCGTGGCGGTCGAGGTGTTGCACCTGACCTGTCCGCTGACCTATTGGGAAAACTTGATGCGCCACGCCGCCGGGCAAACAGAGTATGCCGGCGGTTTCATCGAACATTACGTCTGGCCGATCATCTACCCGGCCGGGCTGACCCCGCAGATTCAGTTGGTACTGGGCAGCGTGGTGCTGGTGGTCAACCTGCTGGTCTACGGGCGCCTGATTCGCCGCTGGAAACTCAGACGCGCCGCGCGCATTCCGTTTTAGCGCGCTTTCAAGGTTTCCAGCCAGGCCGGATCGAGGCGCGTCTGATCGGTGTCCAGACCGAGCGCCTCCATCCGCGCCTTGTGTGCTTCGACTTCCCGGTGCAATTGCGCGTGATCGCTGGAGTTGCCATCCAGTTCATGCATCTGGGTCAGGCCCAGGTGATAGAAACGCAGCACTTTCATTGCCACCGGATCACCCTTCTCCACTGCCGCCGTCACTTGATGCATGACGTTGGTGACGCTCATCAGGCTGCGCTTGAGCCGCCAGCCGTATACTGCCGGAGCCATCCAGGTCTGGTTCCAGAAACGCCCGCGCAGCAACGCCGCCGTCAGCAGAAATGCGCCAAATACCCCGCCGATATTGAACCGCAGATTATCCCCGCCCGGCTCGCCGAACAGCGCCACCGCCGCCGTCGAAAACGCCATCGCCAGCACCAGAAACAGCACCGCGATGATCAGCGTGCTGCGCCGGGTCTGCTGGCGATAAGTGATGGCATCGATCGGTTGAATCTCGAACATCGCGACAGGCTTCCATGGCTTGAAATAAAAAGAGGCCGGCGCATTATCGCCTCTGAGGCGGATTTAGCTATGCTGGAGCTCCTTTTCATCTTTCCAAAGTCCAACGGGGACATGGCGATACCACGCAGATCGTGCCATCTTCATTCATGGATACACACTATTCGGATGCCATTGGCCATGCCGGCAATGACATCGTTTTAAGGATCACTGCATGACCCAACGACACGTAATCAATGCCTCGGTCAGCCCGAAAGGCAGCCTCGAAACCCTTTCTCAACGTGAAGTTCAGCAACTGAGCCAGGCCGGAACCGGCAGCACCTACACCCTCTTTCGCCAGTGCGCCCTGGCCATCCTCAATACCGGCGCCCATGTCGACAACGCAAAGACCATCCTTGAAGCCTACAAAGACTTCGAAATCCGTATCCACCAGCAGGATCGCGGCGTGCGTCTGGAACTGTTGAACGCCCCGGCCGACGCCTTCGTCGACGGCGAAATGATCGCCAGCACCCGGGAAATGCTGTTCAGCGCCCTGCGCGACATCGTCTACACCGAAAACGAACTCGACGCTTTGAGCATCGACCTAAGCACCTCCCAGGGCATCAGCGACTACGTCTTCCACCTGCTGCGCAACGCGCGCACCCTGCGTCCGGGCGTCGAGCCGAAAATCGTCGTGTGCTGGGGCGGCCACTCGATCAACACCGAAGAATACAAATACACCAAGAAAGTCGGCCACGAACTGGGCCTGCGCAGCCTCGATATCTGCACCGGCTGCGGCCCGGGCGTGATGAAAGGCCCGATGAAAGGCGCGACCATCGCCCACGCCAAACAGCGGATTCACGGTGGCCGTTACCTCGGTCTGACCGAGCCGGGCATCATCGCCGCCGAAGCGCCGAACCCGATCGTCAACGAGCTGGTGATCCTGCCTGACATCGAAAAACGTCTGGAAGCTTTCGTCCGCGTCGGCCACGGCATCATCATCTTCCCGGGCGGCGCCGGCACTGCCGAAGAGTTCCTGTACCTGCTGGGCATCCTAATGCACCCGGACAACGCCGGGCTGCCGTTCCCGGTGATTTTGACCGGGCCGAAACACGCCGCGCCGTACCTAGAACAACTGGACGCCTTCGTCACCGCCACCCTCGGCGAAGCGGCGAAAAAGCACTACGAAATCATCATCGACAACCCGGCGGAAGTGGCGCGGCAGATGACCGCGGGCCTGAAGGCCGTGAAGCAGTTCCGCCGCGAACGCGCCGATGCATTCCACTTCAACTGGCTGCTGAAGATCGACGAAGGCTTCCAGCGCCCGTTCGATCCGACCCACGAGAACATGGCCAACCTCAAGCTGCACCGCGATCAGCCGCCCCACGAACTGGCGGCCAACCTGCGCCGCGCGTTCTCCGGGATCGTCGCCGGCAACGTCAAGGACA
Source organism: Pseudomonas sp. B34(2017) (assembly GCF_002112915.1). NCBI lineage: Bacteria > Pseudomonadati > Pseudomonadota > Gammaproteobacteria > Pseudomonadales > Pseudomonadaceae > Pseudomonas > Pseudomonas sp. B34(2017). Next base: position 149,371 of record NZ_NEJA01000004.1, read on the forward strand.
AGGGCATCCGCCTGATCGAGGAACACGGGCCGTACCAGATCCGTGGTGACGCCGCGATCATGCAGCCGCTCGATCTGCTGCTCAAAGCCTTCGTCGCCCAGCACCGGATGAAACTGCCGGGTGGCGCGGCGTATGTGCCGTGCTATCGCGTGGTGTCCTGACCCGAAGAGACAGGTGCCCGAAGCGCAACGCTTCGGGCACTCCTTATAAAAAGAGCGAACCATGGATCACATCAACCACATCCTGATCGTCGACGATGACCGCGAGATCCGCGAGCTGGTCGGCAATTACCTGACCAAGAACGGCCTGCGCAGCACCGTGGTCGCCGATGGCCGGCAGATGCGCAGTTTTCTGGAAGCCAACACGGTCGACCTGATCGTGCTCGACATCATGCTCCCCGGCGATGACGGGCTGGTACTGTGTCGCGAGTTGCGTGCCGGCAAGCACAAGGCGATCTCGATCCTGATGCTCACCGCCCGCGACGACCAGACAGACCGAATCCTCGGCCTGGAAATGGGCGCTGATGATTACCTGACCAAACCCTTCGCCGCCCGCGAGCTGCTGGCGCGGATCAATGCCGTGCTGCGCCGCACGCGAATGCTGCCGCCCAATCTGCTGATCACCGAAACCGGACGCCTGCTCGCGTTCGGCCGCTGGCGCCTGGACACCACCGCCCGCCACCTGCTCGATGAAGACGACACCATGGTCGCCCTCAGTGGCGCCGAGTATCGCCTGCTCCGGGTGTTTCTCGATCATCCGCAACGGGTGCTCAGCCGCGATCAATTGCTGAACTTGACCCAGGGGCGCGACGCCGACCTGTTCGACCGCTCCATCGATTTGCTGGTCAGCCGCCTGCGTCAGCGTCTGCTGGACGACTCCCGCGAGCCGACCTACATCAAGACCGTGCGCAACGAGGGTTATGTGTTCTCCTTCGCCGTGGAGATGCTCGCCGAATCCTGATGGATTTGTATCACTCTGTATAAATTCGCCGCGCAGATACGTAACCGGTGTTTTTGGGCCGTAACACCACATATCAGCGATACACCTTCGCGTTTGAATGAACCCACCAGAAAGCACTGGTTCACTCATCATCAAACGCAAGGAGAAGCACCATGTTCAAGTCCTCGAAATCCCTGGTACTCGCAATCAGCCTGCTCGGTGGCCTGGCCCTGACCGACCTGGCGTCCGCCAGCTCCCAGCCGCTGGTTGCAGAATACGGCTCGGAAAACCTGCAGAAGGATCGCGTAGCCGAAGGTGGCGCGGATCGCTTGCAGGAACTGCGTGAACGCGTGGCTGAAGGCGGCGCGGATCGCTTGCAGGAACTGCGTGAACGCGTCGCTGAAGGTGGCGCCGACCGCTTGCAGGAACTGCGCGAACGTTCGGCCCGCAGCGTACTGGTCGCCGAGAACCGTCCCGAGTTCGGTTCCAAATACCAGCGCTACTGATCGTTTGTACCCGCCGTTGTCGATTCCTGCCGGGGGCGCTCTGCCCCCGCAGCGATCACTACCGATAAGCCTTGTTCTCTGACACAAAAGCCCCGCTGTTTCCCCACGACAGTCATCACTGCTCGTACTAAGCTGCGCGATTGATTTGTTCAGGGACGATCCATGAAACGATTTGCCGCTTGTCTGCTGTCCATGCTGGCCCTGACGGCCACTGCGGCGGACCTGCAACTGCTCACCGACAACCACCCGCCCCTGCATTTCATGCAAGGCAATCAGCTCGCGGGATTCGGTGTGGACGTGGTGCAGGCCCTGGCAACCCAGACCGGCGATCGTATCCATCTGCAACAAGTCCCGCTGCTGCGCGCCCTGCGCATGGCCAGCGACACGCCCGACACCGGCGTATTCACCGTGCTGCGTACCGATGAGCGCGACGATCGCTATCAATGGGTCGGGCCGCTGATCGAAGTCGAAACCGCGCTATACGCCCGCGACAATCTCCAGCCTCCCGTGCACAGCCTGCGTGAAGCCGATCACCTGGGCCGGATCACCGTGCCGCGCAAATGGCTGGTCTACAGCTACCTGCAAGGGCAAGACCTGAACAACCTCTACGGCGTGGAAACCCCGGAGCAGATGATGCGACTGTTCAGCCTGGGGCGTACCGATTTCGTGGTCTCCGATACCTGGTCCAAAGCCGCCCTCGCCCGCGAACAAGGCCTGGAGCCGGGACGCTTGCAGTACCAGATCCCGCTGATGAAACAGAACACCTACATTGCCTTTTCGCCGCAAACCGATCCGAAACAGGTCGCACGCTGGCAGCAGGCGCTGGATACATTGCGGGCCGATGGCCGTCTGGAGCAGCTGCGCCAGCGCTGGCTGAGCAATACCCTACCGCGCTGATCGCGCATCAACACCTTCGATAACAACTATGCGCAAGGGTGTTTTCACATCAAAACCCTCCAGCACTACAGTGGGCCCCATCTTCTCCCCACTCTCTGGAGCAACATCATGAAAGACATCATCGCACTCGGCTTCATCGTTTCCCTGATCGGCGCCACCTCCGCCATCGCTGCCCCACACGCCAGCACTCCAGTTGTCGCGGCTGCGACCGTTGGCCAGTCCGGCACCCTGAACGTCGACACCGTCAGCAACGACGCCGAACACCAAGGCCTCAAACTGCAACAGAACGCCGAACAGACCAAACTGTACGTCGCGGAAAACCGCCCGGAATTCGGTTCCAAATATCAGCGCTACTGAGTGATCGGTTTGAGCTGCCAGAAACAGGAAACCCCGCCGAAGCGGGGTTTCTTGCATTCGGGCGTCAGCGCACCAGTCGCGCGGCCAGCGCCTTGGCCTGCAACGCCACGTCGGTGACAGCGGTGCTTTCCCACCACATGCCACGCAGCGGCGGGCCCATGGCGAACAGGCGGTTCGAGACCCGACCCTCTTCATCCAGCACCGCACCGTCCACCGCCGCCGCGATGCCCAGCGCCAACGGCCCCGGGCGAACCAGACCGCGCGCCAACAATTGCTGTGGCAAAGGTCGCGCGACCCGGCGCCAGTCGTATTCGATGCCGCTGGAATTGATCAACACCGCGCCCTGCACCACGCGGGTCTCAGCCTTACCGCGAGGGCGAATACGGATACTCACCCCGCCATCCGACGCCAATTCAAGACCCTTGTAGGACGCAGCATGAATGCGCAATCGCCCTTCCCGGTGCAGACGCTCGACCAGTTCCGCGCTCAGCGGCGGTGAACGATGGTGATGACTTTCCCACCACGGCCGCACATGGCGCACGAATTGCCGGCGCTGCGCATCGCTGGCCTGACTCCATAACCGGCCGATGTGCGCACGCACGGTGTCCAGCGGCGCCTGCCAGTCGATGCCTTGTGCGATGGCGTCGCGGCAATGCCGACGCAATTCGCGCAATAGCTGGCGCGGTGTGCGAATGCTGTGATCCTCGGCGAGGAAGTCCACCCACGCGGGCGGTTGCCGACGAACATGAGGCAGCAGCCCATGCCGGGAAAACACCTCGATCGGCCCGCGATGCCCGGCCTGCTCCAGCGACACCACGGCATCGACCATGGTCAAGCCGGAGCCGATGATCAGCACCGTGGATTGTGGATCGAGCTGGCGCATGGCCGCGACATCCCACGGATCCAGTGCCGCCGCGTTGAGGCCGCTGGACTCCTTTTGCGGCGTGCGGGCAGCCGGGAACATCCCGGTCGCCAGCACGGCAAAGGCGCCTCGCAGTTGCTGGCCGTCACTCAAGGTGAGCTGCACGCAATCGCTGGAAGCCTGAACATCGACAACTTCGGCCCGTACATGCTCGACTGTCGAACCCTGTTGCGCACCCACCTGCTGCGCTTCGGCCAGACGCTGTTGCACGTACACGCCGAACAGCCCCCGAGGCGGAAACAGTTCGCTGACCGGCACATGCTGCTGATCCGACTCCGGCCAGCCACCGCCAGCGATGTGATCGGTCAGCCATTGAGTCAGGTCATCGGCATTGTCCGGATCGACGCTCATCCGCGCCGCATTGCCATTGAGCGTGTGGCCCAGTTCCACCGCGCTGTACGCTTCGCCCCGGCCCAGTTCGGCCCGGGGCTCGATCACCAGAATCGTTCTGCGCCCCGGCAAACGCAGCAATTGCACCGCCAGCATCGTACCGCTGAGGCCGCCGCCGACAATCAGAATGTCGGCGTGACGGGTGGCGGTTGTATCGGTTTGAGTCATGCCGTTCTCGCAGCTGAGGATATGCTCGGGCCAGTGTCATTCAGACGCCGCGAAGACGTCTAGACAGACGCGACCTTTTTCTCCTGCAGATGCAACTCGCCGAGGTTTCGATAGCCGCTGCCCGGATGAATCTCCGGCAGTCTCGGCCCTTCGCCAAACAGCTTCTCACGCAAGGTCCCCAGCGCGTACTCGGTCTTGTAGACACCGCGCTTCTGCAACTCCGGCACCAGCAATTCCACGGCGTCGATGAAGGTTTCGTGGGTCAGCGCGTAGGCGAGGTTGAAGCCATCGACGTCGGTTTCGTCGACCCATTCCTGCAACAGGTCCGCCACCGTTTCCGGGCTGCCGACGAACAACGGGCCGAAGCCGCCGATGCCGACCCAGTCGGCGAGTTCGTTGGGGGTCCAGACCTTGTTCGGATCCGCCGTGGAAAACGCCTCGACCGCCGATTGAATGGCGTTGGTGTGCACGTGCTTGAGTGGTTCGTCCGGCTTGAAGCGGCTGAAGTCGATGCCGGTCCAGCCGGAAATCAGCGCCATCGCACCCTCGTAGCTGACCCAGGATTTGTACTCTTCGAACTTGGCTTTGGCCTTGGCGTCGGTCTCGCCGAGGATCACCGTTTGCAGATTGAAGATCAGGATCTTCGACGGATCGCGCCCGGCCTCGGCGGCGCGACGGCGGATGTCGGCCACGGTTTTCTTCAGCAGCACTTTCGACGGTGCCGCGACAAATACACACTCGGCATGCTCGGCAGCAAACTGCTTGCCACGACTGGACGCGCCGGCCTGGTAGAGAACCGGCGTGCGCTGCGGCGACGGTTCGCAAAGGTGAATGCCCGGCACCTGGAAGTGTTTGCCGTGGTGGCGGATCTCGTGGATCTTGCTCGGGTCACTGAAAATCCGCCGCTCGCGATCACGCAGGATAGCGCCCTCTTCCCAACTGCCTTCCCACAGTTTGTAGCAGACCTCCAGGTATTCCTCGGCGAAGTCGTAGCGCGCGTCGTGTTCGGTCTGGGCTTGCTGGCCGATGTTCTTCGCACCGCTCTCCAGATAAGAGGTGACGATGTTCCAGCCGGCCCGGCCCTTGGTCAGGTGATCGAGGGTCGACAGGCGTCGGGCGAATGGATACGGATGTTCGAAGGACAACGAGGCGGTCAGGCCGAAACCCAGGTGCTCGGTGACCAGCGCCATCGGAGGAATCAACTGCAACGGGTCATTGACCGGCACCTGCGCCGCCTGCCGGATGGCCGCTTCGCCGTTGCCGTTGTACACGTCGTAGATGCCCAGCACGTCGGCAATGAACAAACCGTCGAACTTGCCGCGCTCGAGGATTTTCGCCAGATCGGTCCAGTACTCCAGATCCTTGTATTGCCAGGAGCGATCCCGAGGGTGAGCCCACAGGCCCGGCGACTGATGGCCGACGCAGTTCATGTCGAAGGCGTTGAGACGGATTTCGCGGGGCATCAGACGGCACTCCCGATTGTCAGGAGGCGTTTGAAGGTGTGAATTGAGACGATCATGTGAGGCGACTCCGTTGTTTCCGGATGAGGATCCAGAACCCGTAGCAGGAGTCATGCCTTAATATATTTAACTTATTTATCAATAGGTTGAGATAACAACCTAAAGCAGTCTGCACGCAGGATGGAGCAAACTGTTTATCCGCTGTCGGCCCTGCAACAGTCAGATCACCACATTGCGCACGAAGCGCGCGGCCACTTCCCCGTCATTGCGGTAGGTGTGCGGCTGATTGCTGGCGAACATGAAAAACTCGCCGGCCGCGATTTGCTGGGGTTGGTCGCCGAGCATCAGCGTCAGGCAGCCTTCGAACACAAAAATCTGCTCGCTCCAGCCCTCGGCGTCCGGTTGCGAGGGATAGACCTCACCCGGTTGCAGGCACCATTCCCACTGCTCCACCGCGCGGGTGGCATTGGCCTTGGATAGCAAAACGGCTTTGCTGCCGGGGATGCTGCCGGCCCAGGCAAGTTCGTTGATACGGCCCGGATCGCGATTGTCCGGGGCCTGGATGAGATCGCTGAAGGCCACTTCGAGGGCTTCGGCGACACGGTCGAGGGTGGTCAGGCTGACATTCTTCTCGCCGGCCTCGATGGCCACCAGCATCCGTCGGCTGACCCCGGACTTTTCCGCGAGGGCGGTCTGGCTCATGTCGGCGGCGTGGCGCAGGCGTCGGACATTCTGGCTGACGTGTTGCAGGACCGAAGCCCGCTGAACGGAATCTTTGTGCACTATATTGCTCACTGGCTGGGGTTGGGCAGTATACTGCGCAACATTTGGCGCATTGTGCGTCTCCTCCTCAAAAGTGCGCAAGGTCATGACGTCAGCCAACTCCCCTCAAACTCCCCTGCGATTTTCCCGGTTCAGCAAAGCCGAGTGCGTGCTGGTGTTGATCACCATGCTTTGGGGCGGCACCTTCCTGCTGGTGCAGCACGCCATGACCGTCAGCGGCCCGATGTTTTTCGTCGGCCTGCGCTTTGCCGCCGCCGCAGGCATTGTTGCGCTGTTCTCCTGGAAACACTTGCGGGAACTGACCCTGTTCGAATTCAAGGCTGGCGCCTTTATCGGCGTGGCGATCCTGCTCGGTTATGGCTTGCAGACCGTTGGGTTGCAGAGTATCCCAAGCAGCCAGTCGGCGTTCATCACGGCGTTGTACGTGCCGTTCGTGCCGCTGTTGCAATGGCTGGTGCTGGGCCGGCGCCCGGGTTTGATGCCGAGCATCGGCATCATGCTGGCGTTTACCGGGCTGATGCTGCTTTCCGGGCCGTCCGGGGCTTCGCTGAATTTCAGCCCCGGTGAAATCGCCACGCTGATCAGCGCCATCGCGATTGCGGCCGAAATCATCCTCATCAGTAACTACGCCGGGCAGGTGGATGTGCGCCGAGTGACGGTGGTGCAACTGGCGGTAACCTCGGCCCTGTCTTTCTTGATGGTGGTGCCGACCGGCGAGGCGATTCCGGATTTCTCGTGGCTGTTGCTGAGCACCGCCCTGGGCCTGGGCGCGATGAGTGCGGCGATTCAGGTGGCGATGAACTGGGCGCAGAAAAGTGTTTCGCCGACCCGCGCGACCTTGATCTACGCCGGTGAGCCGGTGTGGGCCGGAATCGTCGGGCGCATCGCAGGAGAGCGTCTGCCAGCGATCGCATTGATAGGTGCGGGGCTGATCGTGGCGGCGGTGATCGTCAGTGAATTGAAGACCAAAGGCAAAGAGACACAAACGGTCACGGAAGAATTGGAACACGAGACCGAAGGCTAAACGGGGTTTTTACGGCTACTTTGTAGGATTCAGAGACATCCTCGCGTTTGGCGATCCGGGAGCTGGCACGTATGATGCTTCACAAACTTCCGCAGATTAGAAGCCTATGTCCCTGATAGTTCTACTGCTTCTGCCTTTTCTGGGCAGCTGTCTGGCAGCCGTGCTGCCGCACAACGCACGTAACGCCGAATCCCTGCTGGCAGGTCTGGTCGCACTGATCGGCACTGTCTCGGTCGCGATGCTGTACCCGCAGATCGCCCACGGCGGCGTGATCCGCGAAGAATTCACCTGGCTGCCCAGCCTGGGCCTGTACTTCGTCCTGCGCATGGACGGCTTCGCCTGGCTGTTCTCGATGCTGGTGCTGGGCATCGGCACCCTCGTTTCCTTATATGCCCGTTATTACATGTCGCCGGACGATCCGGTGCCGCGCTTCTTCGCGTTCTTTCTGGCGTTCATGGGTGCCATGCTCGGGCTGGTGATCTCCGGCAACCTGATCCAGATCGTATTCTTCTGGGAGCTGACCAGCCTTTTCTCGTTCCTGTTGATCGGCTACTGGCACCACCGTCACGACGCCCGCCGTGGTGCTTACATGGCGTTGATGGTGACTGGCGCGGGAGGATTGTGCTTGCTGGCGGGGGTCATGATCCTCGGCCATGTGGTCGGCAGCTATGACCTGGACAAGGTCCTGGCCGCCGGCGATCTGATTCGCGCACATGCCCTCTACCCCATCCTGCTTCCGCTCATTCTTATCGGCGCCCTCAGCAAAAGCGCCCAGTTCCCCTTCCACTTCTGGCTGCCCCACGCGATGGCGGCACCCACACCGGTTTCGGCGTACCTGCACTCGGCGACCATGGTCAAGGCCGGGGTTTTCCTGCTGGCCCGCCTGTGGCCGTCGCTGTCCGGCAGCGAAGAATGGTTCTACATCGTCAGCGGCGCCGGCGCTGCTACGCTGTTGCTCGGCGCGTACTGCGCGATGTTTCAGAACGATCTCAAAGGGCTGCTGGCCTATTCGACCATCAGCCATCTCGGCCTGATCACCCTGCTGCTGGGCCTGAACAGCCCGCTGGCTGCTGTGGCAGCGGTGTTCCACATTCTCAACCACGCGACCTTCAAGGCTTCACTGTTCATGGCCGCCGGGATCATCGACCACGAAAGTGGCACCCGCGACATCCGCAAGCTCAACGGCCTGTTCAAACTGATTCCATTCACCGCCACCCTGGCGATGGTCGCCAGTGCGTCCATGGCCGGCGTGCCGCTGCTCAACGGTTTCCTGTCCAAGGAGATGTTCTTCGCCGAAACCGTGTTCATCAATGCCACCGCCTGGGTTGAAACCAGCCTGCCGATCGTCGCGACCATTGCCGGGATGTTCAGCGTTGCCTACTCGCTGAGATTTACCGTCGACGTATTCTTCGGCCCGACCGCCACCGACCTGCCGCACACCCCGCACGAACCGCCTCGTTGGATGCGTGCACCGGTTGAGTTGCTGGTGTTCACCTGCCTGCTGGTGGGGATTTTCCCGGCCCAGGTGGTCGGCCCGTTGCTCGCCGCTGCCGCCTTGCCGGTGGTGGGCGGCGTGCTGCCGGAATACAGCCTGGCGATCTGGCACGGCCTCAATGCACCGATGATCATGAGTTTGATCGCCATGTCCGGCGGCATCGTGCTGTATCTGCTACTGCGCAACCAACTCAAGCGTGGCCGCTTCAAGTATCCGCCGCTGGCGGGCCGCCTCAACGGCAAGCGAATGTTCGAGCGCAGTCTGGTGGCGATGATGCGCCTGGCTCGACGCCTGGAGCGACGAATCGGCACAAAGCGCCTGCAAGCGCAATTGTTCCTGATGGTCCTGGCGGCGGTGCTGGCCGGGCTGATCCCGATGCTGCACAGCAGCCTGAGCTGGGGCGACCGGCCGAAGATTCCGGGCTCGATCGTGTTCGTGACCCTGTGGCTGCTGGCAATCGCCTGCGCCCTGGGTGCTGCGTGGCAGGCCAAGTATCACCGTCTCGCCGCACTGACCATGGTCAGTGTCTGCGGCCTGATGACCTGCGTGACCTTCGTCTGGTTCTCGGCACCGGATCTGGCCCTGACGCAACTGGTAGTCGAAGTGGTGACCACCGTGCTGATCCTGCTTGGCCTGCGCTGGCTGCCACGGCGGATCGAAGAGGTTTCGCCGCTGCCAAGCAGCCTGCGCAAGGCGCGGGTTCGACGTCTGCGCGACTTGCTGCTGTCGATTGCCGTTGGTGGCGGCATGGCGCTGCTGTCCTACGCGATGCTGACCCGGCAGACGCCGAACGACATTTCCTCGTTCTATCTGAGTCGCGCCCTGCCCGAGGGCGGCGGCAGCAACGTGGTCAACGTGATGCTGGTGGATTTCCGTGGTTTCGACACCCTTGGTGAGATCACAGTGCTCGCCGCCGTGGCACTGACCGTGTTCGCCCTGCTGCGTCGCTTCCGCCCGCCGAAAGAAAGCCTGCAACTGCCGGCCCAACAGCGCCTGCTCGCCCCCGACGTGGTCACCGATCTGGTCAACCCGCGCTCGGCCAGCGACACCGCGCTCGGTTTCATGATGGTGCCGGCGGTGCTGGTGCGCCTGCTGCTGCCGATTGCGCTGGTGGTGTCGTTCTATCTGTTCATGCGCGGGCACAACCAGCCGGGTGGCGGTTTCGTCGCCGGTCTGGTGATGTCGGTGGCGTTCATCCTGCAATACATGGTCGCCGGCACTCAGTGGGTCGAGGCACAAATGAGCCTGCGGCCGCTGCGCTGGATGGGCACCGGCCTGCTGTTCGCCACCGTCACCGGCCTCGGGGCGATGGCGGTCGGTTATCCGTTCCTGACCACCCACACCTGGCACTTCAGCCTGCCGCTGCTGGGTGACATCCATATCGCCAGCGCGCTGTTCTTCGATATCGGCGTCTACGCCGTGGTGGTCGGCTCGACCTTGCTGATCCTCACCGCCCTCGCCCACCAATCAGTCCGGGGCCATAAAACCGCTGCCGCCAAAGGAGCCGTCTGATGGAAGAAGTCATTGCAATCGCCATCGGCGTGCTCGCCGCGTCCGGGGTCTGGCTGATCCTGCGACCACGGACGTTCCAGGTGGTGATGGGCCTGTGCCTGCTGTCCTACGGCGTCAATCTGTTCATCTTCAGCATGGGCAGCCTGTTCATCGGCAAGGAGCCGATCATCAAGGACGGCGTGCCGCAGGACCTGCTCAATTACACCGACCCGCTGCCCCAAGCGCTGGTGCTGACGGCCATCGTCATCAGCTTCGCCATGACCGCATTGTTCCTGGTGGTGTTGCTGGCCTCACGGGGCCTGACCGGCACCGACCACGTTGACGGAAGGGAGCCCAAGGAATGACGGCGATGACTCACCTGATCGCCGCACCGATTCTGCTGCCGCTGCTGACTGCCGCCATCATGCTGATGCTCGGCGAAAAGCACCGTCCGCTGAAGGCGAAAATCAACCTGTTCTCCAGCCTCCTCGGCCTCGGCATTTCGGTGATGCTGCTGCAATGGACCCAGACCACCGGCGTGCCCGGTTCGATTGGGGTTTATCTGCCGGGCAACTGGCAGGTGCCGTTCGGCATCGTGCTGGTGGTCGATCGTCTGTCGGCATTGATGCTGGTGCTGACCGGAATCATTGGCGTCAGCGCCCTGCTGTTCGCCATGGCCCGCTGGGACGGCGCCGGGTCGAGCTTCCACGCGCTGTTCCAGATTCAGTTGATGGGGCTGTACGGCGCGTTCCTGACCGCAGACCTGTTCAACCTGTTCGTGTTCTTCGAGGTATTGCTGGCCGCGTCCTACGGTTTGCTGCTCCACGGCTCGGGCCGGGCACGCGTGTCGTCGGGGCTGCATTACATCTCGATCAACCTGCTGGCGTCGTCGCTGTTCCTGATCGGCGCGGCGCTGATCTACGGTGTGACCGGCACGCTGAACATGGCGGATCTGGCCCTGAAGATCCCGCTGGTGCCGGAGGCCGACCGTGGCCTGCTGCACGCCGGCGCGGGAATTCTGGCCGTGGCGTTCCTGGCCAAGGCCGGCATGTGGCCGCTGAACTTCTGGCTGGTGCCGGCCTACTCGTCGGCCAGCGCGCCAGTCGCGGCGATGTTCGCGATCATGACCAAGGTCGGTGTCTACACCTTGCTGCGCCTGTGGACGCTGCTGTTCTCCGGCCAGGCCGGCGCTTCGGCGTATTTTGGCGGCGATTGGTTGATCTACGGCGGCATGGCGACCATGGCCGGCGCGGGCGTGGCGATCATTGCCGCGCAACGCCTGGAACGCATGGCCAGCCTGAGCATTCTGGTATCGGCAGGGATTCTGCTGTCGGCCGTGGGTTTCGCCCAGCCAAACCTGATCGGCGCCGCGCTGTTCTATCTGGTCAGCTCGACCCTGGCGCTGAGTGCGCTGTTCCTGCTGGCCGAATTGATCGAACGTTCGCGTACCGCCATCGAAGTGCCGCTGGAAGATGAAAACGAACTGCTGCCACGTCCGCAGGAATGGCAGCGTCCGGTCAAGGGCATCAACCTCGACGACGATCAGAAAGCGGTGGTCGGTCAGGTGATCCCATGGACCATGGCGTTCCTCGGTCTGAGCTTCATTGCCTGCGCGCTGCTGATTATCGGCATGCCGCCGCTGTCCGGCTTCATCGGCAAGCTGAACCTGATCGGCGCCCTGCTCAATCCACTGGGCCTCGGCGCAGGCGAACCGATCTCGAATGCCGCCTGGGGCTTACTGGCCTTGCTGATTCTTACAGGCCTCGGCTCGCTGATGGCGTTCTCGCGCCTGGGGATCCAGCGCTTCTGGTCGCCCGAGGAGCGACCGTCGCCGCTGCTGCGCAAACTGGAATGCACACCGATTTTCCTGCTGCTCGGCCTGAGCATCGCGCTGACCTTCAAGGCTGAACCACTGCTGCGTTACACCCAGGCAGCGGCCGATGCCCTGAACAATCCGCAGCAATACGTAATGGCGGTACTCGGCACCCGCGCCGTGCCGAGCCCGGAAGCCAAGGCTGCGCTGCTGGAGGTGCAACCATGAAGCGTCTGTTTCCGGCTCCGTGGTTGTCGCTTGCGCTGTGGTTGCTGTGGCTGGTGCTGAACCTGTCGGTCAGCCCGGGCAACCTGCTGCTGGGTGCCGTACTCGGTTTCTGCGCCCCGCTGATGATGCGCAAATTGCGCCCTCAGCGGATCCACATCCGCCGCCCGGGCACGATCCTGCGATTGTTTCTGCTGGTCGGGCGTGACGTGATCGTCTCGAACCTGCAGGTGGCCTGGGGCGTGCTCAACGCCGGTCGCCGCCCGCCTCGCTCGCGCTTCATCAAGGTGCCGCTGGACCTGCGCGACGCCAACGGCCTGGCAGCATTGTCGATGATCACCACGGTTATTCCCGGCACAGTCTGGTCGGAACTGGCGCTGGATCGCAGCATTCTGTTGCTGCACGTCTGGGATCTGGATGACGAGGCGCAGTTCATCCAGCACTTCAAGGTCACTTACGAGCGGCCGTTGATGGAGATTTTCGAATGAGCCCGCTGCTGTCGAACGCGATTCTGCTGACGTTGTTCCTGTTTTCCCTGGCCATGGTCCTCACGCTGGTGCGCCTGTTCAAAGGCCCGTCGGCGCAGGACCGGGTACTGGCGCTGGATTACCTGTACATCGTCGCCATGCTGATGATGCTGACCCTGGGGATTCGTTATGCCAGTGACACCTACTTCGAAGCGGCGCTGCTGATCGCGCTGTTCGGCTTCGTCGGCTCGTTTGCCCTGGCGAAATTCCTCCTGCGTGGCGAGGTGATCGAATGAACGCTGAACTGTCTTTGTGGGTGGAAATCCCGGTGGCAATTCTGCTGGTGCTCAGCGGTATTTTCGCCCTGATCGGTGCGACCGGCCTGCTGCGGATGAAGGATTACTTCCAGCGCATGCACCCGCCGGCGCTGGCCTCGACACTCGGCGCGTGGTGCGTGGCGCTGGCCTCGATCATCTGTTTTTCCGCACTCAAGTCCGGGCCGGTGCTGCACGCATGGCTGATCCCGATTCTGCTGTCGATCACCGTGCCAGTGACCACCCTGCTGCTGGCGCGGGCGGCATTGTTCCGCAAGCGCATGGCCGGGGATGACGTGCCGGCCGAGGTCAGCAGCCGGCGTACTGAAACCGGCAGCTAGATCCAGGCGACAGCCAACAGCCCGGCTCCCAATATCAGACACAGCGGCGAGTAAACCCAAGTGTCGAGCCGGGCAAACCTCGATCCCTTCACTTCCTTGAAAAAACCCACCAGCTCCGAATCGCCGATCGCCCGCGCAAACATCAACAGCGCAATCGCGCTGATCACCCATTGCAGCGCCCAGTGATGCACGGCGGGCAGCCACCACCCCACTCGCATGCACACCAGTGCGGCAATCAGTAGCAGAGCTGCCGCCACCACCAGCGTGATCCAGCCTGACGGCTTGAACGCAGGCCTGAGGGTCAGCCCGCCGTTATCCACCGGAACCTGCGGCACCACCGCAACGGCCGCCCACTGCCCACCCATCGCCCAATACACATGCATCAGGCTGATCACCGCGAATGTCGTCACCAGCCATTGAGCCAACACAAAGGTCATGGTCGAGAATCCTTGAAAGGGATTTGAACAAAACATCCTAGTCGGCATTTTTCCATGTGCACGACCGATCGGCGGTGCGGTAAAGTGCCGCCCCATGAAATTCACCCGTACCGATCGCTCACTGCTGGCCTGGATGCTCTATTGCTGCGTCCTGTTCAACGTGTTCGCCTGCAGCATCGGTCACGGACAAATGGTCGGCATGCAGCTCAACGGTATCGGCGGACAGTTCTGTGCCGTCGACCCGAGCACCCAGGCGCCGCTCGCCTCAAATCCCGCCGAAGAAAAACTGCCAACCCTGGCCAAAGCCTTCGGCTGTCCGCTCTGCTCCACCGGAGGCATGGGCCCGGCGTTCAACTCCAGCCTGACCCTGGCGATTCTGCCGGAACAACACAGCCCGCCGCTGCCGGCCATCGTCAGTGCCGACCTTCCTGCCCGCTTTATCTGGCCTTCGGCCAATCCCCGCGCCCCGCCGCTCGCCTGAGTGCCCTTGCCTTTTTGATCTGTCAGCCCACTGCGCCAACGCGCGGCGTTCGCCTGTGCGCTGACTCCGAGAACAAGCATTCAGGATTCAATCAATGAAACAACTTACCTTGCTGTGCACTGGCGTTCACACCCGGCAAGGTGTTGGCCGCGTCCTGAAAGTTTTGCGAACCGCGACGTTCGATGTCACTGCGGTTGGCAATGGCCACCGAGGCCGGGGTGTCACGCACGCTGAGGCCGAGGCGCGAGGCCATGCCGCTGGACTGGTCGAGGCTCAGGCCGGGTTCGGCGCCGGACTCGCCGTCAATAGTGATCGGCGCCAGATCCACGGTGGATTGCGCCCAGACGTTGACGGACAGGCAGCCGCACAGGCTGCACCGCCGGGCTTTGGCGGATTCGTCTCCTATCGCGGTTTCACCAGCAGCCAGATCACCCAGATGTTCAACGGCGTCAACGTTTCCGGCGGGCTGGCGCGCCCCGTGGATTCATGGATTTATGATCGGGTGGAACTGGTCGGCGGCCCGTCATCGTTGATCAACGGCGCCGGCTCGGTCGGTGGTTCGCTGAACTACGTGACCAAACTGGCCACCCGCGACGAGCAAGCCATTGAAGGCCGGGTCAGCTATGGCACCTACGACACCACCGAAACCGCGTTCGGCCTCAATCACGCGCTGACCGACCCCGGCGCCGACGTGCAGCACTACGCGCGTCTCGACGTCAGCCACAACACCAGCAACGGCTACATCGACCGCCAGGAACGCGATGCCTGGAGCGCGGCGTTCTCGTTGCTCAGTGACCTGACGCCGAACCTGTCGCACACCCTGGCCCTGGAATATCAGGACGAACACGAGGACAGCCCGTACTGGGGCACGCCGGTGCTCAGTCCCAAGGCCGGCGAGTTGAAGATCGACAAGCACAACCGCTTCAACAACTACAACGTCGAGGACGGCCGCTACGAGCAGCGGACGATCTGGGTGCGCTCGATCATCGATTACCGGATCAACGACAGCACCACCCTGCGCAACACCCTCTATCACCTCGACAGTCAGCGTGATTACCGCAACCTGGAAACCTATCAATACAACGCCGACAACAGCGCGGTGAACCGCTCCACTGCGTATCAGGTGCGACATCAGGGCGAGCAGAACGGCAACCAGTTCGAACTGCGCCACGACAACACCCTGTTCGGCCTCGACACCACCTGGTCCGGCGGATTCGAGTACAAGGTCAACCAGACCACCAACTCGCCGCTGAACGTCAAAGGCGCCAGCGCGGTGGACCCGAACAACTACCGACCGGGGCATTTCTATGACATCCCCGGAACGATGCCGGGTTTCGTCAGCGACAAGACCAACGAAGTCACGACCAAAGCGCTGTTCGGCGAAAACCGCCTGGCACTGACCGACAAGCTCTCGCTGCTGACCGGTCTTCGCTATGACGACATCGACCTCGACGTGACCAACCATCGCACTGTGACCGCGAGCAACCCGCGTCATTTGAAGCGCAGTTGGGAACCGGTCACCGGGCGTGTCGGCCTGACGTATCAGTTCATTCCGTCAGCCAATGTGTACGTGCAATACAGCACCGCCGCCGAGCAACCCAGTGGCACCCAGGACTTCGACGTCTCGACCGGCAAACAATGGGAAATCGGCAGCAAGTTCGACTACCTGAACGGGCGCGGTTCGGCGACGGTGGCCGCCTACACCATCGAGCGCAAGGACTTCGCAGTGACGGATCCACTGGACCCGACCAGCAGCATTCCGGTCGGCCAGCAGACTTCGAAGGGCATCGAGATTGCCAGCTCGCTGCGGATCACCGACAAGTTGCTGGCCGAAGGCAACTTCGCCTGGGTCGATGCGCAATACGATGAGTTCAACGAGAAGAACGCCGCCGGTGTGGTGGTTTCGCGCAAGGGCAATACACCGACCAACGTGCCGGACCGGGTCGGCAATCTGTGGCTGACCTACGATTTCTCGCCGCAATGGCAAGGCGGGGTCGATGCACGGTACGTGGCGTCGGTGTTCGCCGACACGGCCAACACCATGACCGTGCCGTCGTACACGTTGTTTGGCAGCTTTCTCAGCTACAAGGTGGACTCGCACACAACTGTGACCGGACGGGTGCGCAACCTGACGAATGAGGTGTATGCCGAGTTCGCCCATGTGTCGCCGGCGTATTACCTCGGCACACCGCGCACCTTTGAGCTGGCTGTGCAAACCCGCTTCTAAAAGCTTCGCGGGCAAGCCCGCTCCCACAGGAATCGATGTGTTTTCAACGCTCAGAGCACACCGAAAAACCTGTGAGAGCGGGCTTGCCCGCGATGAGGCCCATCGGTACGACCTCTATTTCAAATCAGCTGAAACCTTATCTGCCACATCCTTCGGCAGCCACGCCTGCCACACATCCGGATGCGCTTTCATGAACGCTGTCGCCGCATCCCGAGGTGGCGTGTGTTTTTCACTCATCTCGGCCAGCGCCTTGTTCAGATCATCAATCGGAAAGTCGACCTTGCTGAAGAACTCGGCGATCTGCGGATACTGCTTCTGGAACGGCGTGGACACCCCGATCGACAGCTTCGAGGCCAGTGACCGGGTCGGTTTCGGATTGGGGTTGTCGGCGTCGGTCAGGGTCTTCCAGGCCTCGGCATCGAACGGCGGCTCTTCCAGTTGGATCAGCTTGAACTTGCCGAGCAACGGTGTCGGCGACCAGTAATAGAACAGCA
Organism: Pseudomonas sp. B34(2017); assembly: GCF_002112915.1. Classification (NCBI taxonomy): domain Bacteria; kingdom Pseudomonadati; phylum Pseudomonadota; class Gammaproteobacteria; order Pseudomonadales; family Pseudomonadaceae; genus Pseudomonas; species Pseudomonas sp. B34(2017). The sequence goes on from NZ_NEJA01000004.1 coordinate 166,602, forward strand.
CCGGCTTGCCGCGGCGGATCGATGAACTGATCTCGGCATCCAGCGCAGCACCGGAGCCACTACGGAAATTGGTGAAGTCATTCTGCAAGCCATAAGCCGTGAGCTTCTGCTTGTTCACCACCTCCGACGTCCAACCGATCGGGCTGTTGAGGAACCGGCCCTTGCTCGGGGTTTCCGGATCCTTGAACACGTCCTTGTACTTCTTCAGATCGCTGACACTGCGCAGATCCGGCGCCAAGGGTTTGATGCCCTTGGCCGGGTCGCCCTTGATCACGTACTCCGGCACCCACCAGCCTTCAGTGGCACCCTTGACCGTATCGCCCAGGCTGGCGACCTTGCCTTCGGCCTCGGCCTTGACCCATACCGGACTGCGCCCGGCCCACTCTTCGCCGATGACCTGAATGTCATTGTTGGCCAGCGCAGTCTCAAGGGTGATGGTGGTGCCCGGCAAGGTATCGGTCGGCAGGCCATAGCCCTTCTCGACAATGATCCGCAGGACGTCGGTGATCAGGCTGCCGCTTTCCCAGTTCAGATCGGCAAAGTGAATCGGCGCCTGTGCCGCGCTCACCGAAGGCACCACCGTCATCAGGCCGAATGTGGTCAACCCAGCAGCCAGCAACCGTCGAAATCCGTTCATGCTTTTGCACCTCGTGCCGTTCACAGCAATAGCAGGATGGCCTGACAGAAGACCGCAAGCCTCTGAATACTCAGTCAACTGACTGTAGACGAGGTTCCTGCTTTTTCAGGGGCATGACACGCACGAGGCTACTTTTCAGACATTTCCTGCAGGCTCTTCAGCTCGCGTCTGACCATGCTGGCGTATTCCGCAGGCTGCAAGGCGTAGATTTGCGAGGCGACCCAACCCAGCCAGGCACCCTTCAATTCAGCCTTTGCCGTGAACAACCGACGTGCTTCCTCGCGGGCGCTGTCGAGGTTCTGCAAATGGAAATCGGCGCGGCTCACTCGCTGGCCTTGAACGTCACCAGTTCGCCCTTGCGCCACTTGGCGGCTTTGGCGGTGACGGCTTTCAAGGTTTTGGTCAGGCCTTCCTGCAGTTGTTCATTGGCGGCGAACACGGTAACCGCGCTGTGGCCTTCCTTGAACACGATGGCGTGGCCATCGGCCGTGGTGACGAACGCGTAGTCGCCCAGACCGTACACGGTCATTTTGATTTCGCGAAAGCGGATGTCCATCTTGCCGCCTTCACGGCTGGGCAGTACCGACGCGCTGAAATGATCGCCGACCTTGAGCTTGAGGCCAGGTTTGTCATCGACCACCAATGCGCTTTCGGTGTCGATCTCGGCAACGTAAATGCCTTCGGCGTTTTGCTCGGTGATGTAAACAAAACGCGATTGAAACTGCTTGACCAGCTTTGCCCGCAAATCACCCAGCACGAACAAAGCATGCATATCGAGGTTACTGACTGCCAAAGAAACATCCCCACACTTGAAAAGAGTGCCATACGCGAAAGCGCGCACAGCAAAAAAAGTCGGCCGGGCCGAAGGTGTTGCGCGATGACTCGAATATACGCCTGAGGGAGCGAAGTGCTCATTCAACGCGAGTTGCACAAGACTACTGGAATGCCACTCGCGAAACCTGCAAAGACGTTCTCCAAATGTTGAAGGAAAACGCGTCACGGCCGGCCAGGAAAAAACTGACTACGAACTTTAGGGAAAAAACTCACCAACAAAAGCACTTTTCCGACATATCGCACGCAAAAAATTGCTTTAGATAGGGCCATGCCGTCAACAGGTGTTGGCGATTCTAGAGCAGCGATGCTGTTCGCGACTACCCGCAACACCCTGTAAATGCGGGCCAAACCATGAAAAGGACTTCATATGTGCACTATGACGCATTTTGCCGTGACTCACGAACCCGCCTTTGCCTTGAACACTCCAGCCTTCGAGACTGTTCCGGCAATCGAGTCTTGCGGTCAGGCGCCGTTGTTTCAGGTCATCCCGGCGGGCAACGGCTTTTTCCATATCAGGGAAAAGTCGACAGGGCTTGTCAGAGGTTTCCGTGAGAATCACAACGCCGCTTGCGCCCTCGCCCGTTCACTTGAATCCCGGATCGAACTCCTGGCCAGCGAGCACCTCAGATAAAGAGAGATCGACCCCGCCATCTTTCAAGGAGCACACCATGGAACTGCCTGCCTACAACCTGACAACCCTGTTCGATCAATTAGGGCTGCCTTCGGAGGAAACGGCGATCGACGACTTCATCGAAGCCCATCCGCTGGATGCCGATACCAAGCTGATCGACGCCGACTTCTGGAGCCCACAACAGGCGCAAATGCTCAAGGAGTGGCTGCGGGCCGATGGCGAGGAAGCCATCATGGTCGATGAGCTGAATGTGCGCCTGCACCGGGGCAAGTAATCTTGATCAGTGCAGGCTGTCACCGGTTTCAGCGCTCAATTGCGCAAGCCATGCAGCCCTGCACTCTTCCGCCTCGTTACGACTTGCAAACGCAGTGCCCCGGCGTTCGCCATTGAGCAGCACCACCCAGCAGACACTTTGCCCCATCGCGCGCAGACCGGCGGGTACACCGGTGCCGATCATCACCGCGACATCGACTCTGCATTGCATGTTGACCTCCCAATTTCATTAGCAACCTAACTATGTGGGCATGTTAATGATTTGGATCAAGAGGAAACAGCAACTCCGCTGCACAGCTTAATTGCAGTTCCGGCAACAATGGCTCAGCGCGGCTTCTCCGGTTTATAGCCCAGACGCAACCCGCCCCAATGCCGGCCCTTGACCATGATCGGCACCGACAGGTCGTGCATCAGCTCGCCGGTATCGCGGGTGTAGGTCTGCAACAGCACCGGTTGCTGATGGCTGCCGCAGCGGATGCCGGTGCGGTCGGCGAATTTGCGTTTGGTGCGATTGTTCACGGTATCGACCTGCACATCCCCGGTCAGTGGCTGGCTGAACACCTGATTGTGGGTCGGCACGTAACCCTGCTGCGTGCAAGCGATGGCGAACACCAGGCCTTCGTGGCGCGGCAGTAACGGTTCCTGGATGGCCGGCAGCACCTGATCGGTGTAGCGATCAAAACGAGTCTGGAACTTGGCGGGCTGGGTGTCTGGAATCGGCTGATACTGACGGTCGAACAGGTCCTCAAGACTGATGCGTCCCTGCTCGACATCGGCCTCGAACCGCGCGGCAATCTGACTGGCCCCTTCACGGGCAAGATCGTAGATACGCTGGTGATAGTCATCCAGCCCGACTTCTGCCAGACGTTCGCTGATGGTTTCTGCCTGTCCTTCCATCTGCACTGCGGCCTCGGCCAGACGCCGGGTCTGTTGGTCGCTGATCGCAAGATCGCTGCGCATCTGTTCGATGGCGGTGAACAGACTGTCGAGCTGTTCACGATTGGTTTCCGCGCCTCGGGCGATTTCGCCAACCTGGGTTTCCACCCCGGCCGCCAGTCGCGCAATGTTTGCCAGGTGCTGACCGGTGTGTTCGACTTGCTCGACACCCATGTGCAAATCGTCGGAGAGCTGCCGAATCTGTTCCACCACCTGCGCCGTGCGTTGCTGGATGTCGGCGACCATCTCGCCCACTTCGCCAGTGGCCGTCGCGGTACGCGCCGCCAAGCCGCGTACCTCGTCCGCGACCACTGCAAATCCACGACCGTGCTCGCCGGCCCGGGCCGCTTCGATGGCGGCGTTCAATGCCAGAAGGTTGGTCTGACTGGCGATGGACTGAATCACCAGTGTCACGCGCTGAATGTCGTCACTGCGCTGGCTCAAGGCTTCGATCAGTTCGCGGCTGGCATTGGCACGCTGGCTGAGCTGATGCATGCGCGAAATGGAATCCACCAGCTCGGTGCGCCCCGCCGCGCTGCTGTGGTGGGCCTCGCTGGCAGCGCCCAAGGCTTCACGGCTGAGCTGCGAAGTGGCTTGCTCAGTGGCGATCATCACTTCAGCGTTGTTGACGATCTGCGCGGCGGCGTCGAGTTGCGATTGCAGCTTGCCGGCCAATTCCTTGACGGAAAATGCCACGCCGGCGGCTGACAGCGCGTTATGGCTGGTGGTGTAGGAAAGATCGCGAGTCAGCTCGGACATCGCGTTGCTGCTGTCGACCGGTTGCGCATCGGGGACCGCCCGGGAACGCAGGCGCGGCAGCCAGACGATCAGCACCGCCAGCGGCATGCCAATGTACAAGGGCCATTCGCCCAGGCTCATTCCGGCCAGCAACAGCATCAAAGCGATGCTTTGCAGGGTCGGCGTCAGCCAGCGATTCTTCGGCAAAACAACTGGTGCAGGCAGAGCCGCAACCAGAGATCCATCTCTCGTCATTTCGTTACCCCACGCTTGTTCTCATTGTTGTGACTGCATTAAACGCCACTACAACGCCATTATCCATGGTCCGTTAGTCGTGGGTCTGTGGCAGGTCAATGGAATGGCGGGGAGACTTTCCGGCAGACGAAAAAAAGCAAAGATCGCAGCCTTTTGCAGTTCCCGGAGGAGCTGCAAAAGGCTGCGATCTTTTCGCGACGACCCGCATTGAAGGGGTCGCCTCAGGAATCAGGCCTGACGCTGGTGCTTGTCGATCTGCTCGTGACGCTCTTGAGCTTCGATGCAGTACTTGGTGGTCGGGCTGATCAGCAGGCGTTTCAGGCCGATCGGCTCGCCGCTGTCGTCGCACCAGCCGAAGCTGTCTTCCTTGATACGCTCAAGGGCCTGCTCGAGTTGCGGCAGCATGCGCTGGTCGCGATCGATCGCGTTTACCAGCCAGGTGCGCTCTTCTTCCACCGATGCGGCGTCCGCCGGGTCAGCCGGGGTGTCCAGGCTTTCGATGGCAATACGGTTCTGCTCAATGCGCTCATGGGTTTCGACTTTCATGTTCTGCAACAGCTCTTGAAAGAAAGCGTGTTGCTCGGCATTCATGTAGTCATCTGCCGGCATGGCCAGCAACTTGTCCTTTGTCATTGATATCTCTATAAAAAACGTGCATTAAGGCGAATTAGGGAGCGTTCCGGCGAACCGCCTGCGGTCATCGGAAAGGCATCGTTTATTGCAAACGCCACCCGGCACTCAATTTACGAAGGGGCGGCAGTCTAAGGCCCGTTTGAGGCCTCAGCAACTGTAAATACCGGGAATTTGTCCGACAAGGCCCGGAAACTGCTCTGACACAGGCTTCACAGCGCTCATCGGAGTGCGTTTATAGCAAGAAATTCAGTCGAGCGGCTGTATATAGAAGACAAACGTCAGACGAGCGGCGCTTTGTCGCAATTCGTTACAGTCGTTGACCGCGACACCAGCCCTTCCCAAAGACTGACAAATCCCCCCAACCTCGGCTACGTTATGCCCTCCCCGGTTCGACTAGAAGGAACGCGTCATGAAACTGATCGGCATGCTGGACTCCCCTTACGTGCGCCGCGTGGCGATCTCTGCCAAATGCCTGGGGGTCGAACTGGAACACGACCCGGTCTCGGTGTTCCGCCACTTCGAACGTTTCCAGCAGATCAACCCGGTGGTCAAGGCGCCGACCCTGGTCCTTGATGACGGCGAAGTGCTGATCGACTCGACCCTGATCCTCGACTACCTCGAAGCCCTGTCCGGCAAAACCCTGCTGCCCACCGACCTGACCCAACGGGTCAAAGCCCTGCGCCTGATCGGCCTCGGTCTTGCCGCCTGCGAAAAAGCCGTGCAGCTCTACTACGAACGCAACCTGCGCCCGGCCGACATTCAATACCAGCCGTGGGTCGAACGCGTCGAAGGCCAACTCGCCGCCGCCTTCACCGCCCTCGAACACGAACTCGAAAAACACCCGCTGCCCACCGACGGCCCTCTCCAACAGGACGGCATCACCCTCGCCGTCGCCTGGAGCTTCACCGGCCTCGTCGTCCCCGACCAGATCGACGCTCAATGTTTCCCGCGCATCGCCCAATACACCGCGTACGCCGAAAGCACCCAGGCGTTCATCGACACCCCGATGACCTGACCATGAGCGCCACCGAAACCGCCGCCCCGGCCCTCAAAGAAATCTTCAACGCCGAACGCCTGCAACACATCGCCACAGAAATGAGCGCCGTGTACCCGGCGTTCAAGGCCAAGGCATTTCTCAAGCACGCCAACGACGGCCTCGCCGACCTCTCCGTCATGCAACGCATGGCCCGCGTCAGCGAAAGCCTGCACGCGGTGCTGCCGCTGGATTACGCAGATTCCCTCGCTGTGCTGCGCGAACTTGCCCCACGCCTGAACAGCGGCTTCGTCAGCATGTGCCTGCCGCACTACGTCGCGTGCTACGGCGCGCACGCGTTCGACACATCAATGGAAGCCCTGAAGTACTTCACCACCTTCGGCTCCTCCGAATTCGCCATCCGCCACTTCCTGCGCAGCGACCTGGAACGCTCGCTGGAACTGATGCACGACTGGACCCGAGACGAAAACCACCACGTCCGAAGACTAGCCAGCGAAGGCAGCCGCCCTCGCCTGCCGTGGTCGTTTCGGCTGGAACCGGTGCAGGCGGATCCGCTGTTGGCTGCCGGGATTCTCGACCGGTTGAAGGCGGATGAAAGTTTGTACGTGCGCAAGTCCGTGGCGAATCATTTGAATGATGTAACCAAGGAGCATCCGGAATGGGTGCTGGATACGGTTGAGGGGTGGTCACTGGAGAACAGGCACACGGCGTGGATTGCCAGACATGCGTTGCGGAGTTTGATCAAACAGGGGAATTCGCGGGCGCTCACGGTTATAGGCGCAGGGGCGAAGGCTGAGGTTGAATTGCTGGATGTGAAAGTGGAGCCGGCGGTTGTGCGGCTTGGGGATACGATTACATTGTCGTTTACCGTGCGGTCGTTGGTGCCGGTGGAACAGCGGTTGGTGATTGATTATGCGATTGACTATGTGAAGGCGAATGGCGGGACTTCGGCCAAGGTTTTCAAGTTGAAGACGTTGGAGCTGGCGGGGTATGGGAGTGAGGTTGTGGCGCGGCGACAGGTGATTAAGGATTTCACTACGAGGAAGCATTATGCGGGGGTGCATGCGGTACATGTGGTGATTAATGGGGAGCGGCTGGGGAGTACGGCCGTCAATATCATCACTCGATAAACTTTAAAAGCACTTTATTTATCAAGTAAGAAATCGCAAGTGGAGGGGAAATCTGGCATGCCGGCTTTCTCGGAAAATAGCAAAAAGTCCCGGACAGTGGTCCCGAAGCCTATAGCTTGACAAAAAATATCCATAAACAATACCAAGCACTACTAAAGAGGAACGAATCATGCTCGAACATGTAAGCATTGAGGATCTGAATAAATTTGAAGGTTCCCTTCCAAACCACTCAAAGATTGAAGGCGCACTATCCTCGCTAGGCGGCCCTGGATGGGAGGGCTTTGGCTTTAAGGTCAAAGTACTGAAAGAGCTAGGTTATGACGTCGATGCGAAAGATAACACTGACGCAATGAAAATCAGGGCTTACAACACAGTAGCTGACGCGTTCAACAAGCTTGGTCCAAAAATCACCGCGAAAAAGCTTCTAGCAGAGTTAGGCATTAACTAACATTCCACTAAACAAAATACTACAAGGGACAAAATACTACAGGGGACAGATTTATTTTCGAGAGATAGGTCTGTCCTCTCCCTACTAAAAGGCCGGCTTCAGATGGGATTGAAGGTCAAACTATCAAGATCAATCTCGGCGTAACACCCAACATCTCCCTTGTAAAGCGAGACTCTGGAAACTTCCAGCTCGGACTGTAAAAATTCGACAAGTGCTCTAAGGTTCTCGTTTTTAGACATTGACGTAGGACGCACTACCGTCGCCTGACCGGGTTCGTCATCGTAAACCCTAATCAGAAACACATTCTCTTCGTTCTGTACATCGTATTTGTAACCACGGTATTCATACCCAAGATCATGGTCAACATCATCAAAGCGAGTAGATTTCACGATTTTCAAAACAGCATCCAGTATCCAGGTTCCATAAAGGAAAAATGGGAAGGGAATTATTTTTTAAAACTTGCCCTCTCATCCCCAATATCCAAGAATTACCAACTGCCATACGGAATGCCGTACTTCTCGATGTAGCGCTTGGACTTCTCACTGACTGGATACGCGTAACGTCCTTCGTTCTTCCCCTGCTCCGGGCCCAGTGGTTCGATCTCACCTTGCATTCGGGCCACTTTGATCGGGCGTCGACACGAATCTCTCACCCAAACCTGTACCACTCCACCTGGTGCCAGCCCTAAATAAACCGAGGCCATGAACCGCGCAGTTTTCTCCGGTGTTTCAGGGCAGCGCTGGCTTGTGGACTTCACCATTATTTGTCTGGCCTCTTCCGGTATATCCACCCATGCCTGCCAGGTTTTCTGTTCCACAATTGATTGCCAGCGAACGTAGATACGAACTGGTAAGTCAGCACCTACAACGCGTTTTCCGCTACCGCCCACGCCTGTCCAACCACGGGCAGACTCGGTTCCATCGTCAGGCTCTCCGCCTGCTGCTGTTCCTCCACCTGTTCTGAAGAAGACTTTGCCCGTAATGTCTTGCACAGAGCTGTCTTCCACCCAAACCTTCATGTAATTCGGTTCAGTGAAAGCTAATTCCCACCATTCAGACTTGGGGTCATTTTTTGCTGACAGTGGGTCAGCAGACTGACAACCGGTCATGAACAACGCGCAGAGCAGGGTGACAAGGAATTTCATTACCAGAGTGTCCAGTCAGGTACGTGAGGATGTTGCACGCGAATCGAGTCTGCCGTTGGAGCGTTAATGTAGACGGCTCTGATACCACTTCCATCTCTTCGCCCAAGGGGATGATTCCAGTTTGCGGACGTGTGAATGTACTTCAGTTTCAGTAATTGTTCTTCTTGCGGGGTGGTGCTGTAGTCACCGCTCAGAAACCGATCGCACAGCGCTTACAGCTCTGAGGGAACAGCCAAGGCAGCGGTCCCGGGAACATCGTTGAAGCGAACACCTTTTTCTTTTGCCAAGTGATGCATCACTCGCAGGTAAACCCTGGACAGCATGCCGCTGACAGGTCGCTTGAGCTGGACGGCCGCATAAATACGTTTCGCACGTGGACTGAGTCTATCTCGCAGGTTACTCGGTATAGGAGCCGCATCAGGCGTGACGATTTCGAGCATTTCTGCTGGCCATCCTTTGCCAATCCACTGTTCTCTGGCCGCTACCGCATCACGGTAAATAGAGGTCGTGGTGACATCAGTACTCTGAGACACATCGAGGGTTTGCATAGGACTTACGAGCACATTTTCCTGTGCATCTTCGAGATAACCACCGCCAAGATCGGAATGAACACCCGGCAGAGTGATTTCCGTATGGTCTGGCTTGACGCGGCTGAGGGCGAAATTGGCGCGGCACTCGTCGCGAGCGGTTAGCTGGACGACATCACTGAAGAAACGACGATCAAGGTACAACTTGATACCCGTTGCGACGGGGCTTTTGATATTGCCCAGATTGGACCATCCGGCGATTGACGGCACTGTGTCAAACAGGCCAATGAAGCCCATGTTGATACTGCTTTTGTACTGAGCATTGAAAGTTGAACTGAGGTCATTGGCATTGCTGCGCAAAACTTCACCGAGAGGCCCTTGTTCGCCACGCACGACTTCATTTGCAAAATGTCGAGCAGCAGCGGCGCCACGACTAAAGCCGAATGCATCGAACGTCAGAGAGGTGATTTCACAATTCGGATGTTCATCCAGCACATCTTCAATGCGCGATTTAATCTCTGCGAACGAAAGCTGAACACGACCTGCAACCCCCGTCTCACCTCGACCAGTGCCCGCCCCAAGCGTGCTGTCCTCCATGCCTGAGCGAGTACCGATCCCCTCGACATACACCATGCGAAAGGCTTGCTTCTGCGAGCCCTCTCCTTCGGCTTTCTGAGGTGCGCAGTACAAGTCACTCAGTTTCTGCACATTGCTGGTGTCATTACCGTAGCTGCTGTCCGGATCTTTCATGAACGGCTTGCAACTGGCATCAATATCTTGAGCAGCAATGGGATGATGGGCACCGCAAAGTAAACCCGCAGCAGCGTTATTGGCATTATTCCCCGTCCCATCGAAGAACACTCCGATCCGCAGGGCTATGCCAATTTTTTCACGTGCCGATGCCGGTTCCTTCCCGTGTTTCTCATATTCAGCCCAACGCTGGGCATGAATATCGACGGGGTCGGTTCCTTTGTTGCGATAGTTTTTAGGCGGGTTGGGAATGTAGCCACTCAATCCTTGATTCCTTCTTCTGATCCTTGAAGAACGGGCCGAAGGGTGACAGCGGAAATCGGGGGGCGCAAGGCGTGGCCGCGTGCCAGCACTTGGCGCTCTTTCTCCCTGCCTGCAATGGTGGCGCCGAGCCACGAATGATAAGGTTCAGCCTCAAAACCAGGGACGACACCTCGTGCACAAACAATGTCTGGCAGCAGCAGTAACCTTCGCCATCAGTTTTTCCGCTCTTGCCTCTCCCGTACCGCAGGAAGAGCTCGAAGAGTGCCAACGAATAGAAAACTCGGCCAAACAGGTCATGAAAACCAGGCAGCAAGGCGTGCCCATGGCTTCGGTGTTGGAACTGGCCGAAGCGGCAGGTAAGCAGAACGAGTATGTGGGTGAGGTGTTCAAGTCGTTGATTCGCGAGGCGTACGAGATTCCTCAATACTCAAGCGAGAGTTTGCAACAGAAAGCGATCAGCGATTTCCATTCCAATTTCTACAAGGCTTGCATCGTGACAGCGGAAAAGAGAGCAAACGCCAACGGCTGAGCTCAAACAAACAAAAAAGGGAGCAGATTCAGGTAATGAATCTGCTCCCTTTTTCTGAAGGACAGCCTTAAGTCTTCAGTTCGACGTTATCCAACGCCTGATTCACTGCCAATTCCCCGAGCATCACAATCTGCGCAATCCCTATCGCAGTCTTACGGTGAGCGGGCTCCAGCGTAGCGGCAAAATTGTTGAGCATTTCGCTGGCCGAACCGAGGGATTCGCTGGCGTTGGCGAGCAGTGATTCGGTGTCATACGCCGGATTGGCCAGGTACATCGGATCGTGTTTGTGGTGACTACCCATGACCCGTTGCTGTGGAGTGAGGTAATGATCGAGTGCGCGTTCGGCGGCTTCGTTCAGGGTTCGGGAGTCGGGGAATCTGTAGGGTGAAACCGGATCGGTTTCCGGGGGATTCGGTGTGGGTTTGATCATGGTGAAACTCCTGATTTTCAATAGGAGCTACCAGCATCACTTGCAGATGATGGGTGGCAGCCATGTGCGGGTCTGCAAGACCGGGAAACCAGGCACCCGGCAGACCCGAGGGTCTCCCGCACAAAGCCGCCATTGAGCGGACGCAAACAAGCGTCCTTTTGGCAGGCTGTGCGACTGGTTTTTCCGGCGGGCTTGCAGACCCGATCACTGATGGGCAGTGACGGGAATCAAGTTACGGTCGGAAGTCCAGACGCACAAGCCGGCGGATTCTGTCTTAGGTGTAGGGGACGGCGCAAGGCGCTGTGGGCATCCGGGTGTGGCTGCAGGACTGATTTAAACAACCAATGCGCAGGGCGTTTAACTCCGGATAAAAGCCGGACTGTCACCCAGTCCGGCTCGCTCGTCACAAAATCATGTTTTCAGTTTCCGGGCCAAAGCGCCCCATCACCTTCGCCAGCCGTAAAAGCCGCCCCCTCAATGTGATAAACCTGCGGCTCCTCTGAAAAATACCTCTCAAGTCCCAGCATAAAGACCCTGTGATCCTCCCCCGCCTCAAACTCCGTATGAGCCTCAAGCGATTCCCACCGCACGATCAAATTGAACCGCTCCGGCGTTTCAATCCCCTGCGCAAGCATGTGCCCGCCGTACCCGTTCGAGCGGCGGAGCAAAGGCGCAACCTCGGCAAATCCACGTCGGAACTCATCAACACGTTCGGCGTGAACAGGCAGCAAAGCGATCTCATAAATCATGACGCATCCTCCACAGAACCCGAACGAAGGGACGGCTCCACCACAATCGCAATCTTCCCTTGAAGACCATTGTTGGGACTCTCCAGCCGAGCATGGGCCAGCGGAATCTCCGCAAGCGAATACACCGCGCCAACATGTGGCCGCAGTTGACCGCGTTCCACCAGGGCACTCAATTCATCGAGCTTGCCGCGGTTCTGGCGGGTGAACACGAAGTGATAACTCGCGTTCTTGCCCCAGGCTTGGACGAGATTTTGTGGTTTGGCGATGTCGACGATCGAGACCACGCGGCCAAGTTGTGCGAGGGCGTCGGGACTGCGCGACAGGGTGTCGCCGCCGATGGTGTCGAACACCACGTCCACTCCGAGGCCATTGGTTTCTCGCAGGATGGCGTCGACGTAGTCGTCCTTTTCGTAGTCGATGATCACATCGGCGCCCATGCGACGGACGAACTCGGCGTTTGCTTCGCGCGCGGTGGTGAACACTTTGGCGCCCATCGCTTTGGCGAGCTGGATGGCGACATGTCCGACGCCTCCCGCGCCACCGTGGATCAAGATGCTCTCCCCCACTCTGAGCGCCGCCCGCACGATCAGGGCTTCCCACGCCGTCCCGCCCACCAGGCTCAAGCTGGCCGCTTCGAGATGGCTCAGCGAGGAAGGTTTTTTGCCGATGATGCTGGCGGACGCCACGTGGTACTCGGCATAGCTGCCGGGGCCGTCGAAGATTTGTGGCGTGTACCAGACTTCGTCGCCCGGCGCGAAAGCCGTCACGCCCGGGCCGATCGCTTCGACGACGCCGGAGACATCATGACCGGTGATGGCCGGCAGTTGCACCAGATCGGGATAGTCGCCGCGTCGGACTTGATAATCCAATGGATTGATCGAGGTGGCGTGTACCCGGACCAGCACTTGCCCCGCTTCCGGCACGGGTTTGGGTACGTCGCAGAGTTCGAACGATTCAGGGTTGCCAAATGATTCAAGCAGCATCGCTTTCATGGTGAATCCTCGTATCGACAATAAGGGATATCGAGATATCTCGATATCATGCGGTAAATTTTTTTACAGCTCTTTCCCTATGACCTCGGCTAAAGCGCTGATGTTGGCTTCATTGCGCTTGTAGTAGGTCCACTGACCGATGCGCCTGACTTCAACCAGGCCCACGCGCTGCAGCGTTGCAAGATAACCGGACACCGTTGACTGCGAGAGTCCGATGCCCTCTTGAATACTGCTCACACACACGCCCACCGTGTGAACGTCGCCCTCGTCCTGCGGGGGGAAGTTCTTTACGGGGTCCTTCAAGCCTTTCAGGATTTCAAGCCGTACCGGGTTTGAGAGTGCTTTGAATACTTCGATCAGGTCCATGCCGCGAGAATATCGAGATTATTCGATATGTCAATACGCTGTTTGACCAGCGGAAAACGAACCGCTGGCCGGATCATCGTGAAGATGTCCTCACTTCGTGCCGCTAGCCAGATGATGAGCAACCAATGCGTTCGCATGCCCGTGACCCATGCCGTGTTCGGTCTTGAGCCATGTGACCAGTTCCATGTGTTTTTTGTCGGTGATGCTGGCGAGCAGATTCAGCCAGTGGTCGATGGGTTGGCCGTACTTCTTTTCGATTGAAGGAAAGTAGGATGCCGGGCCTTTTACTTTTGCGTCTTCGCTCATGCTGCAAGCTCCCTGTTTGCGATGGAATGTCATGACCTCAAAGATTGAAGGCCATGACGTTTACGCAGTCCAGTACAAGCAGGCTGATACGTCAGGGAACAACCATCGGCGGCACACTTTTTTGCAACCCGGTTGATTCAACACCAGAGCGCGACACCGTCTCCGGCACCGCCACCCAAAGCAGCACCAGCGCCGCCATCGCCACCCCCGCCAAGGTCAGGAACGCAGCGCTGTACCCCGCCTCCTGAACCACAATCCCAGCCAGGCTGTTGCTCAACGCCGCACCCAGACCGAACACCGTTGAAATCGCCCCGAGGCTGACATTGAAATGCCCGGTGCCCAGCGTCAGGTCTTTCACCACCACCGGAAACAGCGCGCCGAAAATCCCCGCGCCGATGCCATCGAGCAACTGCACCGAAACCAGCCACCACGGATCGTTCGACAGCACATACAACACGCCACGCAACGGCAAAATCAGAAACCCCGCCAACAGCAACGGCTTGCGTCCCCAAAGATCGGCTTTCGCCCCCACCAGCAGCGCGACCGGCACCATCACCAGTTGTGCCGCGACGATGCAGGCAGACGTGAGCGGTGTGGCCATCTGCAGATTGGCCTGCGCCAGCTTCTGGCTCACCAGCGGCAACATCGCCGCGTTCGCCAGATGAAACAGCGCGCAGCAAATCGCAAACATCAGCAGCGGGCGGTTGGTGAGCAACACGGAAAAGCCCGAAGGCTGCTTGCCCTGCCCCGTTGCGCTAGGCTCCAGTCCTCGGGCGAGATCGTGGTCAATGGCGTCGGCCGATACGAACGAGACGGCAATCACACTGGCCAGCGCCATGACTGCCATCAAATAAAACACCGCCACCGGGCCGAACAGGTACGCGGACAAACCGGCCAACAACGCAGCGCAAGCATTGCCCGCGTGGTTGAAGGTTTCATTGCGCCCGGTTCTTCGCGTAAACGCGCGAGGCCCGGTAATGCCAAGGGTGATCGCGCAAATGGCCGGCGCGAAAATCGAAGCGGCAGCAGCGCTGATGGCCTGCGTCAGCGCCACCAAGCTGAACGATGTCACGAACGGCAGCAACAGGCAGCTTCCGGTGACCACCAGCGCGGCAATCGCTATCAGCGCCCGTTTGAAGCGTGTGCTGTCGACCAGCGCGCCTGCCGGGGTCTGGGTGATGAGCGCGGCGATCCCGGCAATAGACATCACCAGACCAATGCTCGCCGGCTCCCAGTGGTGAACCGCCAGCAGGTAAATCGCGAGATAAGGACCGAGCCCGTCACGCACGTCGGCGAGAAAGAAATTCAGACTGTCGAGGGACAGGTTATTGCGGCGATCGAGGTGAGTGGCCACGGGAAACGTCTTCGTTGTCGAGGTTCTGCGAAATGACTCAACCTCCGCAAATCGAATGACCTTTCGCCGGGCGTTTTAGTTGCATGAAACAGCCGTCTTTACTGGCCCATCAACAACTCGCGCTCGCCTTCGCAAAGCCCCACCACGTAATCCCAAACCACCCGCAACCGTACCGACTTGTGCAACTCGCGCCGCGTGCTGATCCAGTAACTGCGCTCGATGCTCTCATCCGGTAAAAGCGCCACCAGATCCGGATCCGACGCCGCCATGTAACAAGGAAGAACGGCAATGCCGAGACCTGAGCGCGCCGCCTGCTGCTGGGCGATCACGCTGGTGCTGTGAAATACCACCCGTGGGTTGCGGCAGAAGCTGTTGAGAAACATCAGCTCCTGACTGAACAGCAGATCATCGACATAGCCGATCCACGCATGCCGGCCAAGATCCTCGCGGCTGCGCAATGGCGGCGCGTTGTCCAGGTAGGCGCGGCTGGCATAGAGCGCAAGCCGGTAATCGGTGAGTTTACGGGTGACCAGCATGTCTGCCGCCGGCCGCTCCAGGTGAATGCTGATTTCCGCCTCTCGGTTGAGGATGCTGACGAAGCGCGGCACCGCCACCAGTTCCACTTCCAGCCCAGGATAGCGTTCGAACAACCCGATCATGCGGCTGGCCAAAAACATGATGCCCAGCCCCTCCGTCACGCCAACGCGAATCTTGCCCAACGGTGCGGTGGATTGAGTGATTTCCTCCTGAGCCAGCAGAGCGACGTTCTCCATGGCTTCGGCATGCTTGAGCAGCGCCTCCCCCGCCGGAGTCATCTCGTACCCCTGGGCGTGCTGGACGAACAACGCGGTGCCAAGGCTTTTTTCGATGGCCTCGATATGCCGGGCGACGGTGGCGTGCGTGGTGTTCAGGCGGCGGGCGGCAGTGAGCAAGCGCCCGCTGCGTTGCAACTCGAGAAAGAACCGCAGATCGTTCCAGTCAAACATGGCTTGTCCTTGTCGGCTATCGTCAGGGAGCGCTGTTTGAAAACGCACAGCGGCTGCGCAAAAACTAACATTCTTTTGACGAAAGCTAACAACTAGGATGACCGACAACAAAAACAATAAGCGAGGTCAGGGAATGCAGACTTCCCTTGATGAATTCGATTACATCGTGGTCGGCGCCGGGCCGGCCGGGTGTTTGCTGGCCAATCGGCTGTCGGCCGATCCACAGCAGCGCGTGCTGTTGCTGGAGGCTGGCGGGCGCGACAACTATCCGTGGATTCACATCCCCGTGGGTTACCTGTTCTGCATCGGCAACCCGCGCACCGACTGGTGCTTCAAGACCGAAGAACAACCGGGCCTCAACGGCCGCGCGCTGAGTTATCCGCGCGGCAAGGTGCTGGGCGGCTGTTCGTCGATCAACGGCATGATCTACATGCGCGGCCAGGCCAACGACTACGACGGCTGGGCTGCCGAGGGCAATCCGGGCTGGGCCTGGAATGACGTGCTGCCGCTGTTCAAACAGAGCGAAAACCACTTTGCCGGCGCGGCGGACTTTCATGGCGACAAGGGTGAATGGCGCGTTGAACGCCAGCGCCTGTCGTGGCCGATTCTCGATGCATTCCGCAGCGCTGCCGAACAGAGCGGCATCGCCAGCATCGATGACTTCAACCAGGGCGACAACGAGGGTTGCGGCTACTTTCAGGTCAATCAGAAGGCCGGGGTGCGCTGGAATGCGGCGAAGGCGTTTCTGAAGCCGATTCGCGATCGGGCCAATCTCACGGTATTGACCGAAGTCGAAGTGGATCGAGTGTTGTTCGAGGACGGTCGCGCCTCGAAAGTCAGTGCCCGTTGGCAGGGTCAACAAAAGAGCTTCAAGGCGCGCAAGGAGATCGTGTTGTGCGCCGGCTCCGTGGGCTCGCCGAGCATTCTGCAACGCTCCGGAATCGGGCCGCGCCCGCTGCTGGAAAAGCTCGGCATCGGTGTGGTGCATGAACTGCCGGGCGTCGGCGGCAACCTGCAGGATCACCTGCAACTGCGGCTTATCTACCAACTGGAAAACGCCCGCACCCTCAACCAGATCGCCGGCAGCGTGTGGGGCAAGATGGGCATGGGCCTGCGTTACCTGTACGACCGCAGCGGGCCGTTGTCGATGGCGCCGAGTCAGCTGGGCGCATTTGCCCGCTCCGGGCCGGAACAGACTTCGGCCAACCTCGAATATCACGTGCAGCCGCTGTCGCTGGAGCGTTTTGGCGAGCCGCTGCACAGCTTCCCCGCATTCACCGCGTCGGTGTGTGATTTGCGGCCGCAGAGCCGGGGCCGAATCGAAATCCGCGCCGCCGATCCGCAAACCGCGCCGCTGATCCAGCCCAACTACCTCAGCCATCCCGAAGACCTGCGCGTGGCCGCCGACGCGATTCGCCTGACCCGGCGCATCGTCAGCGCCCCCGCCCTGCAAGCCTTCAATCCGGTGGAATACCTGCCCGGCGCCAGCCTGCAAACCGAAGAACAACTGCACGAAGCGGCGGCGAAGATCGGCACGACGATTTTCCACCCGGTCGGCACTTGTCGCATGGGTAACGATGCGGAAGCGGTGGTCGATGCGCAGTTGCGCGTGCATGGCGTACCGGGGCTGCGGATTGCCGATGCGTCGATCATGCCGCGCATTACCTCGGGCAACACCTGTTCGCCTACGCTGATGATTGCTGAAAAAGCGGCACAGCTGATTCTCAACCCAACCGCCCGGAGTTTTCCCGCCGAAGAAAAAGCACTGACCGCACTCTCTTGACCAAAGGAACAGCGGCGCCCACCCACAAGGCCGGTGCCGACAGTGGAAACAACAAAAACAATCACTGTGAGGGATACCGATATGTCAGAACACGTTCAGCCTCTGGACGCCGTGCGCAGCACGGACTCCAGCCCCGATACCCGAAAGGTCATCTTCGCCTCGTCCCTGGGGACGGTGTTCGAGTGGTATGACTTCTTCCTCTACGGCGCCCTGGCGGCGGTCATCAGCAAGCAGTTTTTCGCCGGGGTCAACGACACCACGGCGTTCATCTTCGCGCTCATGGCGTTTGCCGCAGGCTTCATCGTACGGCCGTTCGGGGCGCTGGTGTTTGGTCGGTTGGGGGACATGATCGGGCGCAAATACACCTTCCTCGCAACCATCATCCTGATGGGTGTGGCGACCTTCGCCGTAGGTCTGCTGCCGACCTACGCCAGCATCGGCATCGCCGCACCGATCATTCTGGTGATACTGCGCATGCTTCAGGGCCTTGCCCTCGGCGGCGAATACGGCGGCGCCGCGACTTACGTGGCCGAACACGCGCCGATCGGCAAGCGCGGGTTCCACACCAGCTGGATTCAATCCACCGCGACCCTTGGTCTCCTGCTGTCGCTGCTGGTGGTGCTCGGTTGCCGCTACTTCACCGGCGATCAATTCGAAGTCTGGGGCTGGCGTATTCCGTTCCTGCTGTCGATCGTGCTGCTGGGCATTTCCACCTGGATTCGCCTGAGCCTGCACGAATCGCCGGCCTATCTGAAAATGAAAGAGGAAGGCAAGGCCAGCAAGGCGCCGATCCGCGAATCCTTCGGCAAATGGGAAAACCTCAAGGTCGTGCTGATCGCCCTGTTCAGTATCAACGCCGGGCAAGCGGTGACCTTCTACGCCGCGCAGTTCTACGTGCTGTTCTTCCTCACCCAGTTCCTGAAAATGGACCCCGCGGTGGCCAACAGTCTGCTGATCATCAGCGTGGTGATCGGCGCGCCGTTCTTCATCATTTTCGGCTGGCTGTCGGACAAGGTCGGGCGCAAACCGGTGCTGATGCTTGGCTTGCTGCTGGCCACCGCGCTGTACTTCCCGATCTTCAAATCCCTGGCCCACTACGCCAACCCGGCCATCGACCACGCCAGCCGACAGGCACCAATCACCGTGGTGGCGGATCCGGCGACCTGCACCTTCCAGTTCGATCCGGTGGGCAAGGCCAAATTCGACAGCCCGTGCGACAAGGTCAAAACCTTCCTGGTCAAACAAGGCCTACCCTACTCCAGCGTCGCCGCGCCGGCGGGCAGCACGGTGCAAGTGAGCGTCGGCGATGTGAAGCTCGACGGCTTCGACGAAGCCGCCCTGCGCGGCGCCATCACTCTGGCCGGCTACCCGCAACAGGCCGACATGCAGCAAATCAACAAACCGATGATCGTGGCCCTGATCGTCGGCCTGATCATCATCTCGGCCATGTGCTACGGTCCGCTCGCCGCGCTGATGGTCGAACTGTTCCCGACCCGCATCCGCTACACCTCGATGTCCCTGCCGTATCACATCGGCAACGGCTGGTTCGGCGGATTCCTGCCAACCGTGTCGTTTGCGCTGGTGGTGTACACCGGGGATATTTTCTATGGGCTGTGGTACCCGGTGCTGATTACCGGAGTGAGCCTGGTGGTGGGGATGATCTGTCTGCGTGAGACGAAGAATATCGATCTGGACAAGAACTGATTGATATTCGTGTGGCGGGGGCGCAATGCCCTCGCCACCCAGCTGGATCTCAGACCTCCGCGTCCAGCAACTCAAACTTCACCTGATCGGGATAAAACGCCACGTAATCCTTGATCTGGCTGACCGAAATCTTCGGATTTTCGTACGTCCACACCGCATTCGCCCCTTCATGCCCCGGCACTTGCAGACTGAAATAGTTGGCATCGCCCTTGTACGGGCAGTAGGTGGTGTGGTCGGTGCGGGCGAAGTATTTTTCGTCGATATCTTCGCGCGGGATGTAGTAGACGGGCGGGTAATTGGCTTCGAGCAGCACCAGCGCTCGGGCCGAGGCGGCGACCTGTATGCCGTGGAATTTTACCAGCAGGCAGCCAGGCTGCTCAGCGACGGTGATGACGGGACTGGGACCGGACGTTTTCATCGGTTTCTCCTGACGGCGGCGAAGGCACCGGTTCAGGTATAACCCATGCGGGGGAATCTCGTCGGGTTCGCAGCCGAACGGTTTTTCTCCGATCAAATATGACCGCCGCTTGCGGAGGCGGCGGATTCTGGTTTCATATCACGCCCAAAACGCCCACCGACAGGAGTCATCATGCGTAAGGATTACCTGGCTTTCTTCATCTCGCTGTTCCTGTCGCGGCTGGCGGATCAGATCCTGTTGTTCATCGTGCCGCTGGTGGTGTTCCAGACCACCAACAGCGCGTCCTGGGCGGGGCTCGCATTTTTCGTCGAGTCGCTGCCGCGTTTTCTCGCGTTTCCACTGTGTGGGGCCCTGTGCGACAAGTTCTCGCCCATCAGGATTCTGCACATCAGTCAGGTCTACCGGGCGCTGCTCTGCGTGTTGGCGGTTGGGCTTTATGCCGTCTTCGGCGGTATCGCGTGGCTTGTGGTGCTGTCTGCGCTGTGCGGCGTGCTGACTACTCAGGGCATCATGGCCCGCGAAGTGCTGATGCCGCATATTTTCCAGCACTACAGCTACACCAAAACCCTTTCCTACTCGCAGATAGCCGACCAGACCGGACTGGTTCTGGGACCCTTGGTGGCGGCATTGCTGCTGGAGGTTTCGGCCTGGCACTGGGTGGTGCTGTGGGTGGCCGGGCTGTTCCTGCTGGCCGACCTGAGCATGCTGGTGTGGCAACGTTTCAGTCGTATCACCCTCGAGGTGTTTGAGCAGCATCAGGACATCTGGCTGCAGCCTCTGCGCATCGCGTTCAGGCATATCCGCGAACTGGCGGAGCTGAAAAAGATCATCACCCTGGCGATCGGGGTCAACCTGATTGTCGGGGTCACCCTGGCCACTTCGGCGGCCATGGTGCTCGGTCAATACAGCGCCGGCAAGGACGACTACGCCGTGCTGCAAGCGGCTGGCGCGGTGACCACCATCGTGATTCTGTTTTTCCTCGCCCGGGTGGTATTGCCGTTGCGCGTATTGGGTGGCGTTGCCTATTCGATGCTCGCCGCCGGCGCCTTCATCAGCGCCCTGAGCCCGAACCTGGCGGGTTATGTGCTGGGTTTTCTGTTGATCGTCGGCTTCGACAAGATGTTCAACGTTTACATGCGCAGCATTCGCCAGCGAGTCATTCCCCCTCAGGACTTCGGCAAGACCGTGGGCGTGATCACCCTGCTCAACAACTTGTCACAACCGCTCGCGGGACTGCTTGTTGCGCTGCTCGCCGCGCCTTTGGGGGCACAACGTGTGATCCTGATCCTGGCTGTGCTGGCGACGCTGCTGGGCGTTGCGGCTCTCTGGTGGTTTGCCAGAGTACGGCGTTCCTCCATGGCGTCGATTTTCGAAACCGACCGATAAAAGCTGTACACGCTCGGCAATCTTTTTATCTGTATATCCATACAGATAAAAGTTGCCCGTTCGCCCGAGTCAGGCCATTCTGTGCGCCTATTCGGGCAATGATCGACGACGGTGGTTATGCGGCTGTACCTGTGTGAAAAACCTTCCCAGGCCAAGGACATTGCGGCCGTGCTCGGCGCAAAGCGTCGGGGCGACGGCTGCTGGCTGGGAACGGACGTCACGGTGACCTGGTGCATCGGCCACTTGCTGGAAACCGCGCCGCCGGACGCCTACGACGCCAAATACAAGCGCTGGGTGCTGGCGGACCTGCCGATCATCCCGGACAAATGGAAAATGACCGTAAAGCCGCGTACCGCCAGCCAGTACAAGGCGGTCAAGCGCCTGCTCGGCGAGGCCAGCGAACTGATCATCGCCACCGACGCCGACCGCGAGGGCGAAATGATCGCCCGGGAGCTGGTGGAGCATTGCCGCTATCGCGGGCCGATCCGCCGCTTGTGGCTGTCGGCGCTGGACGAAGCCTCGATTCGCAAGGCGCTGGCGGCGCTCAAACCGGGCGCTGAAACCTTCAGCCTGTATCACTCGGCACTGGGGCGCTCGCGGGCGGACTGGCTGATCGGGATGAACATGAGTCGGCTGTTCACCCTGCTCGGCCGGCAATCAGGCTATCAAGGTGTACTGCCGGTGGGCCGGGTGCAGACGCCGACGTTGCGGCTGGTGGTGGATCGCGACCGCAGCATTGCCGATTTCGTGCCGGTCGCGTACTGGGCCATCGACGTGCAACTGCTGCACAACGGCACGCCGTTCACGGCGCAGTGGCGTGCGCCGGGCGATGCCTGTGACGATCAGGACCGTTGTCTCAATCAGGCCCTCGCCCAGCAAGCGGCCGCCGCCATCGGCAGCGCCGCCAGCGCCCGGGTGGTCAAGCTGCGCACCGAACGCATGCGCGAAGTGGCACCCCTGCCCTTCGACCTCGGCACCTTGCAGGAAGTCTGCTCGAAGAAGCTCGGCCTCGGTGCCCAGGAAACCCTCGATATCGCCCAGGCGCTTTACGAAACCTACAAAGTCATCACCTACCCGCGCAGCGATTGCGGCTACCTGCCCCTGAGCCAGCACAGCGAGGCGCCAGGGATTCTTGCGGCGCTGCGTCAGGCCGACCCGAGCCTCGAAGCGCTGCGCGAGCATCTGGAGCCACAGCGCCGCTCCCGCGCCTGGAACGACGCCAAGGTCAGCGCCCACCACGGCATCATTCCGACCGCTGCCGCGAAAAACCTGGAGCGTCTGACCGGCAAGCACCGCGCGGTCTACACGCTGGTTCGCGCGCGGTATCTGGCGCAGTTCCTGCCCAATCACGAATACGACCGCACCCAGGCCGATTTCGATTGCGCCGGGGAAACCTTGCGCGCGGTCGGCAAGCAGATCATCGAGCCGGGCTGGAAACGCGCGTTGCCCGAAGCGCTGGCCCCGGCCAGGGGGCGTGAAGCCCCCGCGCCACAGACGCTACCGACACTGACCCAAGGCGCCGAGTGCGCCGTGGCGGACGTGAAGCTCAAGGACCTGTGGACGCAACCGCCCAAGCCCTACACCGAAGGCGACCTGATCAAGGCCATGAAGAACGTCGCCAAACTGGTGGAAGATCCGCTGCTCAAGCAGAAACTCAAGGACACCACCGGCATCGGCACCGAGGCCACCCGCGCCTCGATCATTCAAGGGTTGCTGGATCGCGGTTATCTGGTGAAGAACGGCAAGGCGCTGTCCGCCACGCCCGCCGCCTTCAGCCTGATCGACGCCGTACCGCGGGCGATTGCCGACCCCGGCACCACAGGGATCTGGGAGCAGGCGCTGGACATGGTGCAGAGCGGCGAAATGAGTCTGGAGGTATTCGTCACCAAACAGGCCGCGTGGATGAGCAAGCAAGTGACCCGCTGCGCCGGGCTGAGCCTGACCATCAGCGGCCCGCCACCTGCCGGCAAGGCCGCTGCGCCATGGAAGAACAAACGCAAGACCACTCGGCGCAAAACCACCGGAACCGGCAAACGCTCGGCGAAACCGGCGGCCAAATAGCCCGCTGCGCGCTACTGTTTCAACAGTGATGGTCAGGAGGCAGCGGCATGTCTGTCATCGAACTGCGCGTCGCCCGACGCGACGAACTGGACACCCTCGAAAACCTGATGCAGTTCTACACCTATGACTTCAGCGAGTGGCTGCCGCTGAAGCTCGGCGGGCATGGTTTCTTCCCGATCCAGTTGAAAGACAATTACTGGCGCCAGCCGGCGACGCGGCCATTCCTGATCCACGTCGACGGCGAACTGGCGGGGTTCGTGACCGTGGATGACCACCTTCTCATCGAAGGCGCCGACTACAACATCGGCTATTTATTCGTCAGCCGGCGCTGGCGTGGCCAAGGCGTCGCGCAGTTTGTCGCCTCTGCCCTCTTGAGCCACCTGCCCGGTCGATGGCAGATTTTCCATGTCGACGCAAACCTGCCTGCACAGCGGTTCTGGGCCCGGTTCATCCCCGAGCTGAGCGGCGGCGACTTTACCCGCCAGACCAAAACCGTGGACGGCTATCCCTGTACGTTCTACTGCCTGCGCAGCCTTTCTCCCGCTGTCTGAAGACCTCTTTTTTCATTCCAGAATGACTTTGTCCGACAATATGTAGTGACCAAAAATAATCACTACAAAACCGTTGACGGCATCGTTTTGCTTTTGCATGATGCAGACGTCTCCCCGATCGGGAGCATTGGCAACACGCTTGAGCAAGCTCGTCTGACCGCCGAGCTGTTTTTTCCGGATACACGCTGCCCACAAGGCAGATTGAAGAAGCTGACCTGGCCTGAACGTCCAGTACAAGGACGAGAAGCGCTGGCGAAAATTCTCAAGACGCTTGTGGTCGACCCTGAAAACGTCGTCAAGGAGCCTCCCGGTTTTCGCTGCTTCTCCTCGTTGTGACGCTTTTGCGTAGCAGTTATTCAACACGACTACATGCAACAGACGCATGACCCCGTACTTCATACGGGCGACCGCTGACGTCCTGGTTTCGGTGCCAGGGATCAACTAACCGATGGGCTACCTGTATTAGCGAATCAACTTTGAAAGATCACCAGACTGGTCAAGGGGCAATATCATGAATCTGAACAATCAACCTACTATCGAAGAACTGGCTCGTATGTTCGCGGCGCAAAAAGACAGCCACGACAGCCATATTCTGTGGATCAGCAAGTCGGGTCAGGTCCATATCGACTGCCTGTCGCCCCATGCTGGTGAAGAAGAGTTCGACCGGAACAACCAGAACCTGCTGGCCCGCCTGAAGATGTACCGCCGCGGCCACGGCTATGTCGGCAAGAAAGCCGCGGCCGACAAGGACTTCATCGGTAATGTTCTGCAGACGCTGAAACAGGCGTGGGACTCGATGCAGAACAACAACGAAGTTCGGGTGATTGATCGGTTCTGCTAAGTTAAAACTTCAATAAAAAAGGGCCTGCTTCGAAAACGAAGCAGGCCCTTTTTATTGCTCGCAAAAAAGCTCATGAACGAGTTTCCAGCACCAGCTTCATGAACGCCTCTGCCGCCGCACTGTGATAGTTGTTCTTGCGCCGCAATAACGCCGCTCCCCGCTGCGGCGCCTCGCTCTCGACACGCAAGCGGCGCAGTGCCCGGTCCTCGGTCGCAATCGCTTCCGGCAACATGGTCGCAATCGGCGCATGCCGGATCACTTCCAGCAACGTGCTCACCGAATTCACCTCGATCTGCACCTTGGGCGTGATGCCGTGCTGGCGGAAGTATTCATCGATCGACAGGCGCGTGAAAAAATCCGGCGCCAGCAAGGCGAAATCCAGCTGCGCGATGTCCTCCGGCGTCAGCACAGAAGCACTGGCATACAACGGATGTTCACGCCCGACCATCACCCCCAACGTCTCGACAAACGCCGGAATGCAATCAATGTCCGGATTACGCACCGGCGTGAAGGCAATCGCGATATCCAGCGAGTCATCCGCCAGCCCGGCCTCGATGTCATCCATCGACAACTCGAAAATCTCCAGGTGAATCCCCGGATACCGCGCCACGTAGTCGCGCACCAACGGCCCGACCAGGTACGCCATGAACGTCGGCGTCATGGCCAGGCGCAGCGAGCCTCGGGACAGATCCTTCACGTCATGCAACGCGCGCTTGCCCGCCTCCAGCTCCACCAGTACCCGTCGCGCGCATTCGATATAGGCCTGGCCGGCGTCAGTCGGTTTGACCGAGCGCGAGGTGCGGTCGAACAGATCCACACCGAGGCTTTCTTCCAGTTGGCGGATCTGTTGCGACAGGGTCGGCTGCGACACGTGCAGCGCCTCGGCCGCCCGGGTGAAACCACCGTGATCGGCCACGGCCAGCAGGTATCGCAAATGTCGCAGCAGCATGGAACGCTCCACCTATAGGCAGTACTTATGCCTAGCATTGTATATCGGTCTTGGACGCTATGGATCAATCGGCAGAAGATGAATCCACACAGCAAGCCAACCCCGAAAGGAGAAGCACCATGCAATCCCAAGCCTACAACGACAGCCGCATCGCCCTGACCACCCGCGCCCTGGATGCCAAGGCTCAGAAAAACCTGTCGTGGCAGGATCTGGCCGACGGCACCGGCCTGAGCCTGGCCTACGTCACCGCCGCCCTCCTCGGCCAGCATCCACTGCCAAAAGCCGCGGCCGAAGTGGTCGGCGACAAGCTTGAGCTGAGCGCCGAAGACGTCGCCGCCCTGCAAATCATCCCGCTGCGCGGCAGCCTCGACGGTGTGCCGACCGACCCGACCATCTACCGCTTCCACGAGATGATTCAGATCTACGGCACCACCCTGAAGGCACTGGTTCACGAGCAGTTCGGCGACGGCATCATCAGCGCGATCAACTTCAAGCTCGACATCAAGAAAGTCGAAGACCCTGAAGGCGGTTCCCGCGCCGTGGTCACCCTCGACGGCAAGTTCCTCCCGCTGCGTCCGTTCTGATCCCTCCGGGCCCGCCCCCCGCGTGCGGGCCCATCCAAACCTGATTTGCCAAGACATCACCACATCTGCCTGGAGGCTGCCCCATGCAAAAAATTCTGTTGACCCTGGCCCTGCTCACCGGCCTCGCCGCCCAGGCCCAGGCTGATGAAGAGGCCGTCGCCTACCGCTACGGCATGTCGCTGGACATCGCGCAAGTCGTGAGCATCACCCCGGTCGCCGACGTCTGCGGCGTAGTGCCAGTCGAGATGACTTACCTCGACAGCCACGGCGCAAAACACATTCTTCAATACAGCGAATTCGGCACCGGCTGTTCGAACTGAGAGGACACACCATGAAAAACCTGATCGAAGGCTTCCTGAAATTCCAGAACGAAGCGTTTCCGCAACGCACCGAGCTGTTCAAACACCTGGCGACTACCCAAACCCCGGGCACGCTGTTCATCACTTGCTCCGACAGCCGCGTCGTTCCGGAACTGCTGACCCAGCAGGAACCCGGCGAGCTGTTCGTGATCCGCAACGCCGGCAATATCGTGCCGTCCTACAGTCCGCATCCGGGCGGGGTTTCGGCGACGGTGGAATACGCGGTGGCCGTGCTCGGCGTAACCGACATCGTGATCTGCGGCCACTCCGATTGCGGCGCCATGACCGCCATCGCCCAGTGCAAATGCATGGATCACCTGCCCGCCGTCAGCGGCTGGCTGCAACACGCCGAGTCGGCGAAAGTGGTCAACGAATCGCGGCCACACGCCAATGACGCCGCCAGGCTGAGTTCGATGGTGCGGGAAAACGTGATCGCGCAACTGGCGAATATCCAGACTCACCCGAGCGTGCGCCTGGCTCAGGAGAAAGGCCTGCTGAATCTGCATGGCTGGGTGTACGACATCGAGACCGGTTCGATCGACGCGCTGAGTGCCGACCGTCGCACCTTCGTCTCGCTGGCCGAGCAACCGTCGACGTGCGCGGTGTACGGTCAGGCAGTCGATGCGGCTTGAAAACACAACGCCGCGCCCGTCATTGCGACGGGCGCGGCGTTGTTCTGTTCAGCGTTTTACGCCCAGATCGATCTGCGTCATGCGGCTGCGTACGGTGAACACGCCGTCACCGGAGAGAATCGCGCTGCGGGCAAACAACCGGCCACTTTCCCAGTTCGAAAGCCCCAGTTCCGGCTTGTTCAGCGCGTACTGGCCATCGACCCAACGGGTGATCCCGTTGCCCACGAACGGCGCGTTGACCGCGCTGTAGAAACGTTCCTGAACCGCCGCGTCTTCGCTGATCAGCGACACGGTGAACTGCGGGCTGTAGCGATTGAACAGCGCGATGGCCTGATCCAGATCGTCGACGATCATCAGGCTGGTTTCCGGGGTTTCTTCCCACTCCCATTCGCGACCCAGTTGAGCTTCCGGCAGCGGTTCGGCCAGGACTTCAGTCTGGTAACCCTCGGCGCGATAGACCTCGACCGTTGCGTTCTGCCAGTCGCTCGGCAGATAGCTTTCGCTGCCTTCGACGATGTGCAATTTGCAGCCCTGACCGCGCGCGGTACCGGCCTGTTTCAAGGCATCGAGGAACAGTGGCACCAGTTCGGCGGCACGGTCGCGCTGGATCAGGCAGACGTTCAAAGTGTTGCAGACTTTGCGGTCCAGCGAGTTGCGTACCACCGCGGCGAAGCGTTTGGCGTCGGCATCGCGATCAGCAATCAGCCACGCGCCACCGGTGCCGTGCAGGCTGACGGCGGTGCCGGCCTGCTGGGCGATGCTGCCCAACTGGCTGACCGCACGGCCCGAACCACGGGCCACCGCCAGCGACAGACGCCGGTCGGCGAACATCGCCCAACCGGCGGCGTGGTTGACGCTCTCCACCAGCGACACCGCACCCGCCGGCAGACCGGCATCGGCCAACGCCGGGTTCAGGGCGTGGGTGACGATGGCTTGCGCGGTGCCCAGCGCATCGCTGCCAATCCGCAGCACGGCAGTGTTGCCGGTGCGCAGTACACCAGCGGCGTCAGCGAAGACGTTTGGCCGGCCTTCAAATACGAATGCGACGATGCCCAGGGGCGACACCACTTGCTCGACCTTCCAGCCGTCATGTTCGACGCTGCTGATCACCTTGCCACGGGTGGCCGGCGCATCACGCCAGGCGCGCAGGCCGGCGATCATGTCGCGGCGCATGCGCTCGTCAGCGAGCAACCGGGTAGTGGAACGACTGCGAGCCTTGGCCCGCTCGATGTCGGCGAGGTTGGCGGTTTCGATCAGCGCCCAGGCGTCCGGGTTTTCCAGACGTTGGGCAAACAGATCGAAGAAGCGGCTGATGGCCTCGTCCGACACCGCGGACAACGCGGTAAACGCCGCCGCTGCACGCTCGATCGCCACCGATGCAGCCTGCTGATCCACCACCGGAATCAGCAACAGCTCGCCGCTCACCTGCTCCACCAGCAGATGGTCGCCGGGTCGGAAACGCTCGGCCAGTTCGGGGCTGACCACGGTGACGCGGTTACCGGCGAAAGGGATAGGCGTGCCAGCGACGAGACGTTCGAGCGCGAGAGACATGGAGCGGATTCACCATATTGAGGGCGGCCGGAAAATGTATAGGTTGGCCTCCCTCAACGCAACACGGGCTCAGAACACCGACCAGCCAATCCGCGAACTGAGCATTTCCAGCGCCGCCATCCCCGCCAGCGAATTGCCCGCCGTGTTCAACTCAGGCGACCACACGCACACCGTGAACTGCCCCGGCACCACCGCGACGATGCCGCCACCGACGCCGCTCTTGCCCGGCAGACCAACGCGGTAGGCGAAGTTGCCCGCCTCGTCGTACAGGCCGCTGGTGGCCATGATCGAGTTGACTTGCTGGGTCTGGCGGCGAGTAAGAATCTGCTCACCGCTGTGCTTGCAGAAACCGTCGTTGGCCAGGAAGCAGAACGCCCGGGCCAGATCGATGCAGTTCATGCGCAACGCGCAGTGGCTGAAGTAGCTGCGCAGCACCGCTTCAACGTCGTTGTGGAAATTGCCGAAGGATTGCATCAGGTACGCCATCGCCGCGTTGCGCGCGCGGTGCTGGTATTCGGAGTCAGCGACCTTGCCGTCAACCATCACCTGCGGGTTGCCCGACAGCCGCCGCACGAAATCGCGCATCGACAACGCCGGCGCCGCAAAGCGTGACTGGTTGATGTCGCAGATCACCAGCGCCCCGGCGTTGATGAACGGATTGCGTGGGCGGCCGCGTTCGAACTCCAGCTGCACCAGCGAGTTGAACGGCTGGCCGGACGGCTCATGGCCCAGACGCTCCCAGATGGCCTCGCCAGAATGTTCGATGGCCTGCACCAGGCTGAATACCTTGGAAATACTTTGCACCGAGAACGGCGTCTCGGCGTCGCCGGCGCAATACATCTCGCCGTCGTTGCCATACACGGCGATGCCCAGCTGATTGGCCGGCACGGTGCCGAGGGCGGGAATGTAGTCAGCCACCTTGCCCTGCCCGATCAGGGGCCGGACAGCGTCAAGGATCTCGTTCAACAGCGCTTGCATGCCGGGTCTCGAAGTCTCGCCCCATGGGATTGCGGGGACACGGTGGCTAGACGCTGCGCCCGGCAATCGAATCACACCGGCGCGGTGTATCGAAGTGTGTACGGCCCGACGCCCGACACATCCCGCGAACAAATCCGGCCCTTCGCGACACATCACCGATACAGCCCGGCGTTCAAATGAACCTGTCGATCGGCAACCCCGATCAAACCTTTGAACTCACACATCGCATCGGAGATTCACCATGACCAAGCGCTCGAAAACCTCCCTGACCCTCGGCCTGCTGCTTGCCGGTGGCCTGGCCCTGTCCAACGCCGCTTCGGCTTCCGAAGCGTTCAGCGTCAAGCAACTGGATCACGGCTACAGCCAGACCCAGGCCAAGGCCGACTCGGCGGAAAAAACCTCGGAAGGCAAATGCGGCGAAGGCAAGTGTGGCGCCGGCGAGTAACCCTTTTCACGGGGCACGTTGGTGCCCCGTTTTCTTTCGAATGAATGGAGCCTTCCCATGACCACAGCTCTCTCGTCGGCCGTCAAAGGCCTGCACTGGAACCTCGACCGCGCCGGCCAGTGGCTCGCGCCGCTGACCTTGCGCCTGTTCATCGCCTGGGAATTTTTCGAATCGGGGCTGGAGAAATTCAACGGCCAGAACTGGTTCGAAGACATTCAGGAGCGGTTTCCGTTTCCCTTCGACCACTTGCCGGCCACGCTGAACTGGGAACTGTCGATGTGGGCCGAGCTGATCTGCGCGCTGGCGATCCTGATCGGATTCGGCACGCGGATTTCGGCGATTTCTCTGATCGTCGTGACCGTGGTCGCCACCGCTGCCGTGCACTGGCCGGCGGACTGGTCATCGTTGAGTGAGCTGGCCCAGGGTTACGCGATCACCAACAAAGGCTTCGGCAACTTCAAGCTGCCGGCCATTTATTTGGCTGCGCTGGTACCGCTGGTGTTTGCCGGGGCCGGCAAGTTGAGCGTGGATGCGTGGCTGGCGCGGTTTTTCTGGAAACACGCCAGCCACTGAGGATCAATGCGCCCGGTCCAGCCCCGCCAGCAACGCGCTGTCACGGCTGTAGATGTCCGGCGCGTAGAGCACACGACCCTGGCCGTCGACCTGTGCCGTCCAGTAAGTCATGAGGATCGGCACCGGATTGCTCAGGCGGAATTCATGGGTGGTGCCGGTGGCCAACAAGGTGTCGGTGCGCGCCTTCTCCGCCGGGCTGAGCAGCAAATCGCGCAGCTTCATCGGATGCTCGACCCGCACGCAGCCGGAACTGAACGCCCGTGGCCCCTTGTCGAACAGCGCCTTGCTCGGCGTGTCGTGCAGGTACACCGAAAACGGGTTGGGGAAACGAATGACCATTTGCCCCAGCGGGTTGCGCGGCCCGGCGTCCTGACGCAGGAGGATGTTGCCGGGGTTGTCCCAGTCGATGTCGGCGGCAGCCAGCGGCTGGCCGTTGGCGTCGAGCACTTGCAGGTTCTGGCGGCTGAGGAAGGTCTGATCCTTGCGGATTTCCGGCAGTTTGTCTTCCTTCCAGATGGTCGGCGGCACGGTCCAGGTCGGGTTCAGCGTCAGGCGCGTGACCCGGGATTTGAGCAGCGGGGTCTGGCGTTCGGCGCGCCCGACCTGGGTGCGGGTCTGCCACACCGGCAGGCCACCTTGATAAAGCGTCAGCTCGGCAGCGGCGACGTTGACCAGCAGACCGTCCGGCTCCATGTCTTGGGCCATCCAGCGGAAACGTTCAAGGTTGACCCGCAACTGTTCGCGGCGAGTCAACGGACTGATGTTGAGTTCGGCAATCGTCCCCGGCCCGACCACCCCGTCGGCCTGCAACGAATGGTTGGCCTGAAAGCTCTTCACTGCCTCCACCAATACGCCGTGATAAGCGTTGTCCGGCGTGCCGACCACACTGCTCAGGTAGCCTTCGCTGTACAGCCGCCGGGCCAGTTCCGGCACGCGTTTGTCTTCCATGTCCGGACGCAGCAACGGCCCATTGCCCACCGACGTCCACTGCGGCAAGGCTTTCAGGCGTTGAGCTGCGTAGAGATGGCGCAAATTCTGATACTGCGCCAACTGCGGCCGGGCCAGATCGAAGGCGGCGGGAACGTTGTGCACGCCCGGCACGGCGATCGCCAGCAATTCGGCCTGCCGGTCGCGTGGCGTTTCGTCGGAATGCCACAGCGGTTCGAAGTGCGATTGCAACAGGCGGCCGTAATGCAGATCCTGCAGGGCTTGCAGGTAATAGCGGCTGATCTCGATATCGGCGCACAGTTCGCCGTCCTGCGGGGCAGTGAGCGCTACCGGATAGCGTTTCGGGTTTAGGCCATCGTCGGCCAACAGCTGCAATTGCGCATGCAAGGCCGGCAATTGCCCGCCATCGGCCCACACTGGCAGCCAGTCCTGCTGCTGGTAGAACGCGCGCAACTGATCCAGCGCCGGGCCGTTGAGGCTGGTGCCGATCGTCGGGCACGCCTGGGGCAGGCTGATCAGCGCAGCCTGCAACGGGCTCTGCGGTTCGATGGGCATTTCCGTCGGCACGGGCGGCAGCGTCGGAAGTCCCGGCAACGGCTCTTCGGCGCAAGCGACAAACGGCGCAGCGAGCAAACAAATGCTCAAGTAGCATGCGTACTTTTTGAACAACTGCTTTACTCCAATCCATGGCCGTCTTGATTGACGGTCAACCTTACCTCAGGTGCGGTGCACAGTCAGGCCCGATTCGCGGGCTTGCCGGGAACGACTGGACGTCAGGAGCCTAAGTGCCAAACAAGTAGCAAGTGGAGACTCACTTTAAATGTTGACGTTTTTGCGCCGACTTCTGCTGACTGCCACCGCCCTTGGCGTGCTGACCAGCCCAGCCTTTGCCGCCGGCACCTCTTCGCCGGTTCTGTACACCAGCCTCGCGCACGCCGCTCCGGAACTCAATCCCCAGGCGCTGAAAGGTGCCTTGAACGCCATGCAATGTGCGATCAACAACGGCGCGAAGCAGTCCCGTCACCTGGCGATCATCGACTATTCGCAGCCGTCCACCGAGCGCCGGCTGTGGATCTTCGACCTGACCCGGAAAAAACTGGTGCTGCGTGATCTGGTCGCCCATGGTTCAAATTCCGGGGAAAACTTCGCCACCCGGTTTTCCAACCGTGAAGGCAGTTTTCAATCCAGCCTCGGCCTGTTCCGCACCCAGGAAAGTTACCAGGGCACCCACGGTTACTCGCTGCGCATGGACGGTCTGGAACCAGGCATCAACGACATGGCCCGTGACCGCGCCATCGTGATCCACGCCGCCGACTACGTGAACCCGTTCTGGAGCAAACGTACCGGCCGCCTGGGCCGCAGCCAGGGTTGCCCGGCGGTGCGACCGCAGGTTGCCAAACGGGTGATCGACAGCCTGAAGAATGGCCAATTCATGTTCTCCTGGTACCCGGATCAGCAGTGGCTGAAATCCTCGCCGTACCTCAACTGCCAGCCACAACAGATCGCGAGCATTCTCAGCACTCACGCCAGCTGAATACTCTGTGGGAGTGCGCTGGCTCCCACAGGTTCGGTTTATTACAGATTTGTCATCGAGTTGTCGGTTTGCCGAGCGGATCGCCCGGTAGCTTGAAGTTGTCCCGGCCAGAACGCCGATCAACTTCAACGACTCGAGTGCCCCATCATGAAAACCCTGATCCTCGCCTTCACCGCCCTCCTCGCCACCGGTTCCGTGTTCGCCGCGCCTGCGCCGGACGCTGCCGTCATTCATGACAAAACCGGCTTCTTCGTGCACCTGGATGTCGACAAAGTCCTCTCCAGCACCGATATTTCCCAGGCCTGCGGCGTGATCCCCGCGCAGCTCGACTACCTCGACCACCAGGGCCGTGAACATGTGCTGGACTATCAAGTACAAGGCAGCGGCTGCACCAACGACCATTGAGGCGCAGTAGCCATGAATATCCTTGTTGTCGAAGACGAACCCAA
This sequence comes from Pseudomonas sp. B34(2017), assembly GCF_002112915.1. Lineage (NCBI taxonomy): Bacteria > Pseudomonadati > Pseudomonadota > Gammaproteobacteria > Pseudomonadales > Pseudomonadaceae > Pseudomonas > Pseudomonas sp. B34(2017). The sequence goes on from NZ_NEJA01000004.1 coordinate 200,254, forward strand.
GGCCGGCAATTATTTGCTCAACGGCCTGCAGGAACTGGGCTACAGCGTGAGCCTGGCCCGGGACGGCGCCGATGGTCTGCACCTGGCGCTGGAATTCGACTTCGATGTGATCGTGCTGGACGTGATGATGCCGAAAATGGATGGCTGGGAAGTCCTGCGCCGGCTGCGCAAGGAAACCGACACGCCGGTGCTGTTCCTCACCGCCCGCGATGACATCGCCGACCGGGTCAAAGGCCTGGAATTGGGCGCTGACGATTACCTGATCAAGCCGTTTTCCTTCGCCGAACTGGTGGCGCGCCTGCGCACCCTGACCCGGCGCGGGCCGATCCATGAAGAAGAGCAATTGCAGGTGGCCGATCTGCAGATCGACGTGCTCAAACGTCGAGTCACCCGCGCCGGCAACCGGATCACCCTGACCAACAAGGAATTCGCCCTGCTGCAACTGTTCGCCACCCACACCGGGCAAGTGCTGTCGCGCTCGCTGATCGCCTCGCGGGTGTGGGACATGAATTTCGACAGCGACACCAACGTGGTCGATGTCGCCGTGCGCCGCCTGCGGGCGAAAATCGACGATCCGTTCCCGCTCAAGCTGATCCACAGCGTGCGCGGCATCGGCTACCGCTTCGATACCCAGCCATGAAAATCGCCGGCACTTACTCTCTGACCTTGCGTCTGGCGCTGGTCTTCGCCGTGCTCGCCTTCGCCGCGCTGGGAGGCCTGGGCGCGGCGCTGTACAACCAACTGGAAGCAGCTCTGATTCGCCGCGACGACATCCAGTTGGTCAGTCGCGTCGATCAGTTGCGCACCTTCCTCAACGACAGCAACACCCTGGAACTGATCAAGAACAAGCCGGCGCTGTTTCAGAACATGCTCGGCAACCGCGAAGCCTTGCTGACCATCGGCGCACCCGGCCAGCCGCCGTTGCTGGTGGTCAACCCCGGCAACCTCGCCACCCCGAACTTGCCCGCCGTACCGATCGATCACCCGATGGCCCTGAGCGATGTACAGCACTTGCCGAGCGTCGACGGTGTGCCATTTTCGGCGGTGGCGGCGACCATCGACTCGGGCGATCTGGGCAACCTGCAGGTGCTCACCGGACGCCTGATGACCGAGCGCACGGCAATGCTCGCCAATTACCGGCTCAGCGTGTACGGCCTCGCTTCATTGGCCGCGATTGTGCTGGCGCTGGTCGGCTGCCTGCTGGTGTATCGCGGTTTGCTGCCATTGCGGCGGATTGCCCGGCATGCCCACGGGATCGGCATCGCCAACCTCGGCGAACGCCTCGACCGCCACGGCACGCCCCGGGAATTGCAGCCGATGATCGAAGCTTTCAATGCGATGCTTGACCGGCTCGACCGAGGGGTTGCGCAACTGAGCCAGGTCTCCACCGACATGGCCCACGAACTGCGCACGCCGATCAACAACCTGCTTGGCGAAACCCAGGTCGCGTTGCAACAGAGCCGCAGCGTGGACGCCTATCAGCAGTTGCTCGCCTCCAACGTCGAAGAACTCGAGCGGCTGGCGCGGATGCTCGACAACATGCTGTTTCTTGCCCGCACCGACCCGGCCAGCGCGCTGAGCCAGCGTCAGGAGCTGGACGCCGGCGATGAGATGCAACGCATTGCCGATTACTTCGAGGGATTGGCGGCGGACGTCGGTATCACCATCGAGGCCAGTGGCAGCGGTGTGATCTGGGCCGAACCGATGCTGCTGCGCCGGGCCCTGGCCAATCTGTGCGCCAACGCGATCAAGTACGGCGCGGCAGATTCGACGCTGCAGGTCGAGGCCGTGGCCGAAGCGGACGGCAGTTATCTGCGGGTACGCAATCAGGGCGCGACCATTCCTGCCGAACACCTGTCGCGGCTGTTCGAACGCTTCTACCGCGTCGATCCGTCTCGCGAGCGCTCTGCCCAATCCAACGGACTGGGCCTGTCGATTGTCGCGACCATCATGCAATTGCATCAGGGCCGCTACAGCGTCAGCAGCGCCGACGGGATCACCTGCTTTGAACTGTTCTTTCCGGCCCGACAACCCCGCGACTGATTTCGCCAAGTTCTCCCTGTGGGAGCGAACCTGGTCCCACAAGGAAAATGCAGTGCGACGGCGCCATTGTGTGCGCGAAGTCTGCGCCTAACGCGCATCCCCGCCAGCGGGCTTATAGAACAGGAATTTCCTGGTCTCGGCGGTTTTCCTGTACTCCTTCGCCCAGCTCGGATGAACGTTGCGATCGTGGAAATAAAGCGCGCCGTGGGTGCGGTCGGTGAGCTGGCGGTTCAGCGCCTTGCCAGCGATTTCCTTGGCCAGCGCGTATTCGGCATCTTCCTTGACCTGATCCGGACGCCCGTCGCACCACCAGGAAAACTGGCAGCTCCTGCTTTCCGAGCCCTGCTTGACCACCGCGCAGACCGTGCCTGGAAAGCCGTCATGCCCCAAGCGATTCATCACCACACTGGCCACGCCTTCCATGTCGGCATTGTCCTTGCCCTTGGCTTCCCAATAGATGCTGCGCGCCAGACAGGTGATCGGATCGTCCAGTGGCGCAGCGCCGGCGGGGTCGACCGCCTGGGCTTCGGTCGGGGTGATGGCTTCGGATTTGGGTGCCGGGGGCGCGTCGGGCTTGTCGGCCGCCTTCTCTTCCAAAACCTCGGCTTTCGCCTCGGCCTTTTCCTTGATCGGTGCCTGATCGGTGGCCAGTGCCGCGCCGCTCAGCAGGGTCAACGCAAGACAGCAAAGCAACCCGTTCAATCCCATGATCATTCTTCCGGCAGGGCCCGCTGCGGGCAAAGTGTTACGTGGTTGAGACGCCCGGATCCCGGGCTCTTCGCGAAGTGTAGACGGCAATTTTCACAGCATCGTTCCGCAGAAAAATCCGTGCCATGAAGAAAAAGACATTGCACCAACCGGGGCCCTTTCGCGCATGATGTGCGCACTCAGCCCAAGGGAGATTTCCATGCGCTTCATGCCATCCGTTCTGCGACTCGCCGCGTTGTCCGTGGGCCTGGCGCTGGCCACTTCGGCCATGGCCACCGACGAGTCGCAATTGATCGAATCGATCAACAGCTACCGCAGCCAGCCGCAGCGTTGTGGCAGCCAGGCGTCCAGCGAATTGCCGCCGCTGTCGGCCGATCCGCGCCTGATTCTGCCGGCCACCGGCGTGGTGGATTTGCAGCAGGCGATGTCCAGCGCTCGCTACCCGATGGTCAACGTGCAGGCGATCACCCTGAACGGACCACGGGACGCGGCGTCGGCGATGAAGGCGATTCAGGAAAGCTTCTGTCAGGTGGTGCTGGATCCGCAGTTCGTCGATATCGGCGTCAGTCGCGCCGACCGTGACTGGCGCATCACTCTGGCCCGACCGCTGCTGTCCGCCCGCCTCGGCGACGGTCAGGCGGAAGGCCAGAAACTCCTCGAACAACTCAATGCCGCCCGCGCCCAACCGCGCCAGTGCGGCAGTCAGGCATTCGCGGCGACCACGCCGCTGGCATGGAACGCCGTGCTTGGCGGCGTTGCCCAGGAACACAGCCGCGAGATGGCCAACAACAATTATTTCGACCACAAGGACCGCAACGGCGGCACTCCCGGCGACCGCGCCGAACTGGCCGGTTACAGCGGCCAGCAGGTCGGCGAGAACATCGCCGCCGGGCAGGACACGGTGCAGAAGGTCGTCGCCGGCTGGCTCGCCAGCCCCGGTCATTGCGCCAACCTGATGAACCCGCAATACCGCGAGCTGGGCGCTGCCTACGCGGTCGATCCGAAGAGCAGCGCCGGGATCTACTGGACCGCGATGTTTGGCGGGGAGTAAACCTCAAGGCATCCTCCCCTTTAGGGGAGGATGAAAAATGCAGGCAATAAAAAACCGGAGCCAGGCTCCGGTTTTTTTATGCTCAGTGAGTTCTCATCCCCGCCGCGTACATCGCCAGTTTCAGCAGGCTCGCCACCACCGCCAGCGAAACCACGCTGCCGGACCAGATCAACAGCAACCAGCCCAGGCGTTTGTACCAGCGGCTTTTCACTTCACGCATCTCAATGGTAGCCATCGCCAATCCTCACTTTGCCGCGGAACACGTAGTAGCTCCAGAAGGTGTACATCAGGATCACCGGCAGGATGAACAGCGCGCCGATCAAGGCGAACAACTGACTGGTGGCCGGTGAAGCCGCCGCCCACAGGCTGACCGACGGCGGGATGATGTTCGGCCAGATGCTCAGCGCCAGACCGATGTAACCGAGGAACATCAGCACCAGGGTGAACACGAACGGCCAGTGGGTGTGGCGCTGACGCAGCGAACGCAACAGCCCGAACAACGCCAGCACCGCCAACAGCACCAGCCCGGCGAACACGGTCAGGTGCGCATGGTTGAACCAGCGGCTGGCCAGTTCCGGGTGCAGTTGCAACGTCCACACGCCGATCACCACCACCATCGCCAGCAGCAGCCACGCCAGTGGACGGCTGTAGTGACGCATCCGCGATTCGAGCATGCCTTCGGTCTTGACCAGCAACCAGGTGCTGCCGAGCAAGGCGTAGGCGATCACCAGACCGACGCCGCAGACCAGCGGGAACGGCGCCAGCCAGTCGAGACCGCCACCGGCGAACTGCCGATCCACCACCGGAATCCCCGCCACATACGCGCCGATCACCACGCCCTGGGAGAACGTCGCCAGCAGCGAACCGCCAATGAACGCCCAGTCCCACAGATGGCGTTTTTCAGCCGGCGCCTTGAAGCGAAACTCGAACGCCACCCCACGGAAAATCAGCCCCGCCAGCATGAAGATCAGCGGCAGATACAGCGCCTCGAGAATCACCCCGTAAGCCAGCGGAAACGCGCCGTACAACGCCGCCCCGCCGAGCACCAGCCAGGTTTCGTTGCCGTCCCACACCGGTGCGACGGTGTTCATCATCACGTCGCGTTCCTGCTCGTCGCTGATCATCGGGAACAGGATCCCGAGGCCCAGATCGAAGCCGTCCATGATCACGTACATCATCACCCCGAAGGCAATGATCACGCCCCAGATCAACGAGAGATCGATACCTTGAATACCCATGACTCAATGCTCCTTTTTCAGTGGACCCGGGTCGCGGATTCGAGGTTGTCGATGACCGCCGAAAGTGGCCGGCGCGGGGTCTGCACCTGAGTGCCTTCGGGCGGATGTTCGTGGTGCGGCTGCGGGCCCTTGCTCACCAGTTTCATCATGTAGCCGATGCCCACGGTGAACACCGTGCAGTAGATGACGACGAACAGCGCCAGCGAGGTGCTCATCTGCGCCACCGAGTGATGGGACGCGGCGTCATGAGTGCGCATCAGACCGTAAACAACCCACGGCTGACGCCCGACTTCGGTGGTGATCCAACCGGCCAGCAGCGCGATCAGACCGCTCGGCCCCATCAGCAGCACCAGCCGCTGGAAGCCGCGATGCCGGTAGACCTTGCCGTTGCGCCGCAGCGCCAGGCCCAGCACACCGACCAGAATCATCAACATGCCCAGCCCGGCCATCACGCGGAAGCTCCAGAAGATCACGGTCGAGTTCGGCCGGTCTTCTTTCGGGAAGCTCTTGAGCGCCGGAATCTGCTTGTCGAGGCTGTGGGTGAGGATCAGGCTGCCGAGGTACGGAATCTCGATCGCGTATTTGGTCTTCTCCGCCTGCATGTCCGGGATGCCGAACAACACCAGCGGGGTTGGACCGTTGTCGGCGTTTTCCCAGTGACCTTCGATGGCGGCGATTTTTGCCGGTTGGTGTTCCAGGGTGTTCAAGCCATGGGCGTCACCGACCACCGCTTGAATCGGCGCGACGATAAGCGCCATCCACAGCGCCATGGAAAACATCTTGCGCACCGGTTTGCTGTCGTTGCCGCGCAGCAAATGCCAGGCCGCCGAAGCGCCGACAAAGAACGCCGTGGCAACGAACGCGGCAATCGCCATGTGCGCCAGCCGGAACGGGAACGACGGGTTGAACACGATCGCCAGCCAGTCGACCGGCATCACCCGGCCGTCAACGATCTCGAAGCCCTGCGGGGTCTGCATCCAGCTGTTGGAGGCGAGAATCCAGAAGGTCGAGATCAGCGTGCCGATGGCGACCATCACCGTGGCGAAGAAGTGCAAGCCACGGCCGACACGGTTCCAGCCGAACAGCATCACCCCGAGGAACCCGGCCTCGAGGAAGAACGCGGTCAGCACTTCATAGGTCAGCAACGGCCCGGTGACGCTGCCGGCAAAGTCGGAAAACCCGCTCCAGTTGGTGCCAAACTGATACGCCATGACCAGCCCCGACACCACGCCCATGCCGAAGTTGACGGCGAAGATCTTCGACCAGAAGTGGTAAAGATCGCGGTAAGTGTCGTTACCGGTTTTCAGCCACAGGCCTTCGAGCACCGCCAGGAAACTCGCAAGACCAATGGTGATCGCCGGGAAGATGATGTGGAACGAAACCGTGAACGCGAATTGAATTCGCGCCAGGTCCAGTGCCTCCAGGTTGAACATGATGATGTCCTCATCCAGGCTGAAAAGCGGCAGCACACGGCCGGGCCACCGCCAGGCGCGAACGCCTGCAGCCAGTCAAATTGCAAAAGGGTTGGATCGCGTGGGTCGGTCAGGCCACCGACGACGGAATCAGGTTGCTCGCCTCGGCCGCTTCGAGGCGGATCGCCACGAATTTGGAGGTCGGCGTGTAGGTGCGGTCACCGTAACTTTCCAGCGGCACCAGCGGATTGGTTTCCGGGTAGTACGCGGCAGCCTGCCCGGCGGGAATGTCGTAGGCGATCAGGGTGAAACCGCTGACCCGACGCTCACGCTCGTCGCCCCACAGCGCCACCAGATCGACCTTTTGCCCCGGTTCGAAACCGAGCCGGCGGATGTCCTGTTCGTTGGCGAACACCACGTCGCGCATCCCGTATACACCGCGATAACGGTCGTCGAGGCCGTACAGCGTGGTGTTGTACTGATCGTGGGAACGCATGGTTTGCAGGATCAGGTGCGGTTTGACCGGTAGGTTGCGCACGCCTTCACTGATCAGATGTTCCGGCAGCACGCACGGGGTGAACTGGGCCTTGCCGGATTCGGTGTTCCAGACCCGGTCGGAGGCGTTGTTGCCGAGGTGGAAACCACCGGGGATCAGCAGTTTCTCGTTGAAGTTCTCGAAGCCCGGAATCACGTCGGCGATCAGGTTGCGGATGCGCCCGTAGTCGCCCACCGCCCATTCCCAGTCGATCGGGTGTTTGCCCAATGTGGCGGCGGCGATCCCGGCAATGATCGCCGGCTCGGATTTCAGGTGCGCCGACTTCGGCTTCAGTTGGCCGAACGACAAATGCACCATGCTGAAGGTGTCTTCCACCGTCACGCCTTGCGGACCTTCGGCCTGGACATCGATGTCGGTACGGCCCAGGCACGGCAGGATCAACGCATCACGCCCGGTCACCAGATGGCTGCGGTTGAGCTTGGTCGAAATGTGCACGGTGAGGTCGAGTTTGCGCATCGCGGCGTGGGTGCGCGGGGTGTCCGGCGTGGCTTGAGCGAAGTTGCCGCCGAGCCCGATAAACACCTTGGCTTCGCCACGTTCCATGGCGCCAATCGCCATCACCGTGTTGTGGCCGTGCATGCGCGGCACCTTGAAGTTGAAGCGTTTTTCCAGGGCGTCCATCAGCTCGGTCGGGGCCAGTTCGTTGATGCCCATGGTGCGGTCGCCCTGCACATTACTGTGGCCGCGCACCGGCGACAGCCCGGCGCCCGGACGGCCAACGTTGCCGCGCAACAGTTGCAGGTTGATGACTTCCTGCAGAGTCGGCACCGAGTGTACGTGCTGGGTCAGGCCCATGGCCCAGCACATGATCACGCTCTTGGCGCGGGCGTACATGCGGGCGGCCAGTTCGATGTCATGCAGCGGCACGCCGGACTGCTCGACGATGTGCTCCCAGCTCGTGGCATCGACTTCGGCCAGGTAGCTGTCGAGACCCGACGTGTGCTCGGCAATGAAGGCGTGATCGAACACCGGTTCGCCGCCAGTGGCCTGGGCTTCGCGCTCCCACTCCAGCAGGAATTTGGCCATGCCGCGAATCATCGCCATGTCGCCGCCCAGTGCCGGGCGGAAGTACGCGGTGTTGGTCGCTTCCCAGCCGTTGCTGAGCATCTCGATCGGGTTCTGCGGATTCTGGAAGCGCTCCAGCCCACGCTCCTTGAGCGGGTTGATGCACACCACCTGCGCGCCGCGTTTCACCGCTTCGCGCAGCGGTTCGAGCATGCGCGGGTGGTTGGTGCCGGGGTTCTGGCCGATCACGAAAATCGCGTCGGCGTGGTGCAGGTCTTCATAGACCACCGTGCCTTTGCCGACGCCCAGGCTCTCGCCCATGCTGACGGCGCTGGCTTCGTGGCACATGTTCGAGCAGTCCGGGAAATTGTTGGTGCCGTAGGCGCGGACGAACAACTGATAGAGAAACGCCGCTTCGTTGCTGGCGCGACCCGAGGTGTAGAACTCGGCCTCGTGGGGCGATTTCAGGCCTTTGAGGTGCTTGGCGATCAGCGCAAAGGCGTCGTCCCAGGTGGTTTCGACATAGCGGTCGACCCGCGCGTCGTAACGCATCGGATGGGTGATCCGGCCCTGATACTCAAGCCAGTAATCGCTTTGCTCGGCCAGGCTCGAGACTGTGTACTTGTTGAAGAACGCCGGATCGACCAGGCGGCCGGTGGCTTCCCAGTTCACCGCTTTGGCGCCGTTCTCGCAGAACTTGAGCATGCTCGCGCCGGGTGCTTCACCCCAGGCGCAACCGGGGCAGTCGAAGCCGCCGTTCTGGTTGGTCTTGAGCATGGCGCGGATGTTTTTCAGGGCATTTTCACTGCCCAGCCAGTTCTTGGTGAGGCTGATCACAGCGCCCCAACCCGCAGCGGCGCCCTTGTAGGGTTTGTAACGGTCGACTTGTGACATGGGACTTCTCCACGACGATGCACACAGGCAAAAACCTGATCGGGTTTAAACAGCGACGACTGACTTTCAGGTTAAAAAAGCGGTCGTTTCGTTTGACGGGGCCAAGGATAGAAACCGCTGCAAAACCTTGTCTAATCGCTATTAATGACTGCGTTATCGAAAGCATCTATCACCAACTTAATCCCTTTAAATCCGGGCACTTGCAAAACCAGGAAGGGAAAAATGACGAATAAATTTTTCATCATCGACAGCATCAATCGGCCGGTAATCAAGAGTGATTGGACGCTGTTCGAAGTTGCTCATAACCTGCGCCGACCCAATCCCTTCAATAGCGGATTTCACCCAAGCGAGGCTGTCATGTCAGAGCGCGTCTTGATCGATGGTTACAACCGCCGCGTCGACTACCTGCGCATGTCGGTCACCGACCGCTGCGACTTCCGCTGCGTGTATTGCATGGCTGAAGACATGCAGTTTTTGCCGCGCCAACGGGTGCTGACGCTGGAGGAGATCTATCAACTGGCGCAGAGCTTCGTTGCACTGGGCACCCGCAAGATCCGCCTGACCGGCGGCGAGCCGCTGATTCGCCCCGGCGTCGTCGGCTTGTGCAAGCAGATCGCCGCCCTGCCCGGCCTGCGCGAACTGTGCCTGACCACCAACGGCTCGCAACTCGGCAAACTCGCCAGCCCGCTGTTCGACGCCGGGGTCAAACGCCTCAACGTCAGCCTCGACAGCCTCGATGCCGAGCGCTTCAAACAGATGACCCGCACCGGCGACCTGGGCCAGGTGATCGACGGCATCGACGCCGCACGCGCCGCCGGATTTACCCGCACTAAACTCAATTGCGTGGTGATGCAGGGCCGCAACGATCACGAGATCAATGATCTGGTGCAGTTCGCCATCGAGCGGGATCTGGACATTTCCTTCATCGAGGAAATGCCGCTGGGGATCATCAGCGAACACAGCCGCGCCGAGTCGTTCTTTTCCAGCACTCAGGTGCGCGAAAAGATCGCCGAGCGCTACACCCTGATCGACTCCGCCGAATCGACCCAGGGCCCGTCGCGTTACTGGCGGCTGGCCGAAGCCCCGCACATCCGGCTGGGGTTTATTTCGCCCCACAGCCACAACTTCTGCGGCACCTGCAACCGGGTGCGGCTGACGGTCGAGGGGCGTTTGCTACTGTGTCTGGGGAACGAGCATTCGGTGGATCTGAAAGCGGTGCTGCGGGCTCATCCGGGCCAACCGGAACGGCTCGAGAAAGCCATCATTGAAGCGATGAAACTCAAGCCTTACCGGCACAACTTTGAAGTGAACGACGACGTGCAAGTGGTGCGTTTCATGAACATGACCGGCGGCTGATCCGCCACGTTTGCAAGGCAGAGAGCCGCATGATTATCCGACCCAAGGTCAATCAATTCGCCATTCTCTTCACCCTCAAGGGCTCGATTGCCAAGCGCATCGCCCTGCGCGCCCTGATGGTGACGCTGCTGGCGTCGGCCATCGTGCTGGTGGAAATGCTCCACCCGAGCAACTTCACCAAGGTCAACGCCACACCGTTCACCCTGCTCGGCCTGTCGCTGTCGATCTTCATGAATTTTCGCAACAACGCCTGTTACGACCGCTGGTACGAAGCGCGCAAGGCCTGGGGCGAAGTGATCGTGCATGTGCGCTCGGTGATCCGCGAGACCCATGTGATTCGCGAATCGGCCCAGCGCCGTCTGTTGCTGCTCAACCTCGCAGGTTTTGCCCACGCGCTGAATGCGCGGTTGCGCCGGGAAGACGAAGCCGCCGCCAGCGCCGAGTGGATCACCCCGCAACACGATGCGCAGGTACCGGACTACAGCGGGCGAATCCTGCAAACCGTCGGCCAGCAATGTTCCGATCTGCACGAATCAGGTGATCTCAGCGAATGGCGCTACATGCTGCTGGCCAATCACCTGACCAGCCTGACCCAGGCGCAGGCGGTGTGCGAGCGGATCAAGAACACGCCGCTGCCCTTCCCTTACACCTTGCTGCTGCACCGCACGATTTATCTGTTTTGCATCCTGCTGCCGTTCGCCATGGCCGAACCGCTGGGCTGGCTGACGCCGCTGTTCACGGCGATTGTCAGCTACACCTTCTTCGGGCTGGATGCGATTGCCGATGAGCTGGAAGACCCGTTCGGCCGGGATGAAAACGATTTGCCGACCGATGCGCTGGTGCGCAGCATCGAGCGGGATATTCTCTCGGAGCTGGGAACGGAACCGTTGCCGCCAGCGCTGAAACCGGTGGACTACGTCCTCAGTTAATCGACTGCCTCCATTTCCGGGAAGGGAGAGTCATTAATCCAGATGCGCCCAGGTCATGCGGAACGACGCCCCGCCCCATGATGAATCGCCGACCTCGACCTGCCCGCCATGGGATTGCGACACCCGCCGCACCAGCGCCAGGCCGAGGCCGAAGCCGCCCGTGCGGCGGTCGCGGCTGGCGTCCAGACGCGAGAACGGTTCGAAGATTTTCTCCCGTCCATCCAGCGGCACGCCCGGGCCGTCGTCGTTGACCTGCACTTCGTATTGATCACCGATGCGCACCAGCGACACCTCGACACGCTGCTCGGCATACCGGATGGCATTGCGCAGCAGATTGATCACCGCCCGCGCCATGAACCGCGGTTCGATCCGCACTTCATCGACCCGGCAATCAACGATCAATAGCTGCACCCCGGCCGCCTCGGCCTCCAGCGCCACGCTGCCGACCACGCTGTCGAGCCAGTTGGCAGCTTGAATATTCTCGCGGGTGATCACGGTCGCGCCGCGTTCGAGGCTGGCGTAGGTCAGCAGTTCGGAGACCATTTCTTCCAGCTCGCCGAGGTCGGCATACATGTCGGCGATCAGTTCGCGGTTCTGGCTGGCGTCCGGTTGCTGCTTGAGCTGATCGAGCTCGAACGACAACCGGGCAATCGGCGTGCGCAGTTCGTGGGAGACCGCGTTGGTCAGTTCGCGCTGATTGGCGATCAGGCCTTCGATGCGCGCCGCCATCAGGTTGAAGTGGCCGGCCAAGTCGCGGATGTTCGAGCGTTTGGACAGCTGGATCCGCACCGAAAGATCGTTGTCGCCGAAACGCTCGGCGGCCAGCCGCAGTTTTTCCAGATCGCGCCAGTGCGGACGAACCCAGAAGTACAAAACGATGCCGAGCAGCACCGCCAACATCATATAGGCCCCGGCAATGTAGAACGGCATCAGGCTCGGCTCGGGCGGCAGCTTGATACTGAGCAACTGCGAACCACCGTCGATGTTGCTGATGAACTGGGTGTAGTCATCGCGGATCACCAACACATCCTGGGCCAGTTCGGCTTTTTCCTGATCGCTGAGGTTCAATTGGTCAGCCTCGACCAGGCTCAACGTCAGCCCGTAGTGCGGCCGTAACGCCTCCAGTTGCGCCTCGCGCGCCGCGCCCTGCTGGTCGCGCATGTGTTCGACCAGCGACCAGGCCTGACCGCGCACCGCTTCACGGTTGTAGGCCTGCATCTGGTTGTCGAGCAACGCGTTGAAGGTGTGCTCGACGGTTTGCAGCGCCGCCACCAGCCCGACGGTCATCACCAGAAACAGCCCGAGAAATAACCGCAGCATCTACAACTCCCACGCGAACGGATTGAACAGGTAACCCTTGCCCCACACGGTCTTGATGCACACCGGCTCGCGAGGGTTGTCCTTGAGTTTGTTGCGCAACTTGCTGATGTACACGTCGACGCTGCGGTTGAGGCCATCGAAGGCGATGCCGCGCATGCGGTTGAGAATGTCATCGCGCGACAGGATCTTGCCGGCGGCGCTGGCCAGCAGCCACAGCAGCTCGAATTCCATGGTGGTCAGCTCGATCAGCTCGCCCGCCAGACGCACTTCGCGGCAACTGCGGTCGATGATCAGGTTGCCGAACTCCAGTGAACTGACCACGCCGCTGTCCGGCACCTGCCGGCGTTGCAGGGCACGCAGGCGTGCGAGCAGAACCGGCGGCTTGATCGGTTTGATCACGTAGTCATCGGCGCCGGACTCCAGGCCCAGAATATGGTCGAGATCGTCTTCCTTGGCGGTCAGGATGACAATCGGTGTGTCCGACACGCTGCGGATTTCCCGGCACACGTGCAGGCCGCTCTGCCCCGGCAGCATCAAGTCGAGCACCACCACTTTGGGCTTGAATTCGAGAAACGCGGCCACGGCCAGGTCGCCGCGATGCACCGTGCGCACCTCGTAGCCGTGTTGTTCGAGAAAGTGGGCGATCAGCGCGGCCAGCCGCTCATCGTCTTCCACCAGCAGGACTCTGCCAAAACCCAGGTTATCCATAACAACCGCCGCCAACCGCTTTGTGAAGTGGGCGCCATTATGGCGGCATTCGCGGGCGAGTCGTTTATCGCAGGCAGCAAAAACCGGGCTCCGGGGCCGGTTTTCGTTGATGTTTCATACTCTTAAGAGTTTTTAACAATTCATGCCGCGACAGGTACGCCGCTGTGGAAACGGAATTCCTCGTCCGGCGATTCGATCAGGTCCCGCTCGGCGGCGCGGACTCTCTCGATCACTTGGGCGATGTCCTTGGCGTCGCCGTACTGATAGGCCAGTTTCAGGTAACCCTGAAAATGCCGGGCCTCGCTTTTCAGCAGGCCGAAGTAGAACTTGCCGAGTTCTTCGTCCAGGTGCGGCACCAGCGCTTCGAACCGCTCGCAACTGCGCGCTTCGATAAAGGCGCCGACCACCAGGGTGTCGACCAGTTTCACCGGTTCATGGCTGCGCACCACTTTGCGCAGGCTCGAGGCATAACGGCCTGCATGCAGCTGGCGCAGTTCGATCTTGCGTCGCTTCATGATGCGCATCACCTGCTCGTGGTGCACCAGTTCTTCCCGGGCCAGACGCGACATCATGTTGATCAGATCGACATGGGAATGGTACTTGGCGATCAGGCTCAAGGCGGTGCTGGCGGCCTTGAACTCGCAGTTCTTGTGGTCGATCAGCAGGGTTTCCTGATCGGCCAGCGCGGCCTGGACCCAGGCGTCAGGCGTGCGGCAACCAAGGAAGTCGTGGATTTCGGGAAGGATCATGGGGCTCACGGTCAAAAGGTGTTCGAGCGAAGGGCGCCGATTATACCGGCCTGCCCGCAGACCACCAGCGGCCGGCGTTGATATGCATCAAGTCGCAGGCACGGCAGCAGCAACTATAGTTGTGCAACGCCGTGCCTTTTCATTGCTGGAGACTCCGCTATGCAAGCCATTCGCAGCATTCTGGTGGTTATCGAACCCGAACACGCGGAAAGCCTGGCGCTCAAGCGCGCCAAGCTGATCGCCGGGGTGACCCAGGCCCATCTGCACCTGCTGGTCTGCGACAAGAAGCACGATCACGCCGGCATGCTCAGCGTGCTCAAGGCCGCGCTGCTGGCGGACGGCTACAGCGTCACCACCGAACAGGCGTGGAACGAGAGCCTGCACGAAACCATCATCGACGTGCAGCAGGCCGAAGGTTGCGGGCTGGTGATCAAACAGCATTTCCCCGACAGCTCGCTGAAGAAGGCCCTGCTGACCCCGGCGGACTGGAAACTGCTGCGCCATTGCCCTACTCCCGTGCTGCTGGTGAAAACCGCCGGTTCGTGGAAGGACAAGGTGATTCTTGCGGCGGTCGACGTGGGCAATGCCGACGGCGAACACCGTCATCTGCACACCACGATCATCGACCACGGCTTCGACATCGCCAGCCTGGCCAAGGGGCATCTGCACGTGATCACCGCCCATCCGTCGCCGATGCTGTCGGCGGCCGACCCGACGTTCCAGCTCAAGGAAACCATCGAGGCGCGCTATCGCGAGCAATGCCGGGCGTTTCAGGCTGAATTCGACATCGATGACGCTCACCTGCACGTCGAGGAAGGCCCGGCCGATGTGCTGATTCCGTTCATGGCGCACAAGCTGCAGGCGGCGGTGACGGTGATCGGCACCGTGGCGCGCAGCGGGGTATCCGGTGCGTTAATTGGCAATACCGCCGAACAGGTGCTGGATCAGCTGGAAAGCGACGTGCTGGTGCTCAAGCCTCAGGAGGTTGAAGACCATCTGGTGGAGTTGGCGGTCAAGCATTGACCTTTGCGGCCAGGGAGCAATCTCCCTGGCCGTAAGCCAACCTCAGTCGCCGAGCGCATCCTTAAGAAAACCGGGCGCGATGTAGCGCTGATAGTGCGCTTCCGACAGCAGGAAAAATTCCCGATCAATGGCATCGCGCAGTTCCGGCAGGTTCCAGTCGCGAAACTCCGGCAGCAGCACCATGCCGTAGGCTTCCAGATTAATGATCACCCGCGCGCCCCGGGCGATCAGCTGATACGCCCAGCAATATTCCGACTGATGCGGCACGAAGCGGATCTTGCGCTGTTCCAGCTGCAGACGCAGGCGCGCCGGATCGAAGACCTCGACCTTGCTCGCCATCACTTGTGACAGCAATTGCTCAAGACGCAGCCAGACCGCGCGCTTTTCCTCCTCGTTGTAACCGTTCCAATGGATCACTTCGTGGTGGAAACGCTTGCAGCCACGGCACACCAGATCACCGTAAACGGTGGAGCAGAGGCCGACGCAGGGGGTCTTGATGGTCTGATTGGGCATAGAGTGGGCAAAACACTTGAAACGCGGAACAGGTCGGCATGTTAGCCCTTTGTCCGCCATTCATCACCCCTCAAACGTCAGGGGCAAGCGCCGGATCAGGGTTTGCCCCACCTGCGCACAACGCAACCAAAGTCCAATAGAGCGCGACTTACCTTTAAATTTTTTTTGCCGTAGAATCAGCCAGCCTTTTTAGGCGCCAATGTCCGTTAGAAGCTGTTTTCAAAGCGTCACGAGCACAGTCGTTCCTTCAGAGCGGTGTTGGCGTAAGGTTTTTCCAGCGGGGAAAAGCCATACGCCAACCCTCATCAGCTCCCCGTTCTGCAGGCGTAAAACTTTGAAAGCAGCTTCTGTAAGGAATTGCCGGTAATTCTGGCCGAACGACCCACAACGTCGTGAGGAGCATGAGTACGGCAATTTCGGGATGAGCGTCCCGGACACCCATTTGGGACCACTGATGAGGGTAATAACTGTGCTTGAAGCCTACCGCAAACATATCGAAGAGCGTGCAGCCCTGGGTATCGTTCCCCAGCCGCTTAACGCCGAACAAACTGCAGGCCTGGTCGAGCTGCTGAAGAATCCTCCGGCTGGCGAAGAAGCTTTCCTCGTTGACCTGATCACCAATCGCGTACCACCAGGAGTGGACGAAGCCGCCTACGTCAAGGCCGGTTTCCTCTCCGCACTGGCCAAGGGCGAAGTCTCCTCCCCTCTGCTGGACAAGAAGCGCGCTGTAGAACTGCTCGGCACCATGCAGGGCGGCTACAACATCGTGACCCTGGTTGAACTGCTGGACAACGCCGAGCTGGCGCCAGTGGCCGCCGAGGAACTCAAGCACACCCTGCTGATGTTCGATGCTTTCCACGACGTGGCTGAAAAGGCCAAGAACGGCAACGTTCACGCCAAGGCCGTGCTGCAATCCTGGGCTGACGGCGAGTGGTTCAAGAAGCGCCCGGTGCTGGCCGACAAGATCAGCCTGCGCGTCTTCAAGGTGACTGGCGAAACCAACACCGACGACCTGTCCCCTGCTCCTGACGCCTGGTCGCGTCCAGACATCCCGCTGCACGCCCTGGCCATGCTGAAAATGGCCCGTGACGGCATCGTTCCGGACGAGCAAGGCAAGACCGGCCCGATGAAGCAGATCGAAGAAATGCGCGGCCAGGGCTTCCCTATCGCCTACGTCGGTGACGTGGTCGGTACCGGTTCCTCGCGTAAATCGGCGACCAACTCGGTTCTGTGGTTCTTCGGCGACGACATCCCTTACGTGCCGAACAAGCGCGCTGGCGGTTTCTGCTTCGGCAGCAAAATTGCCCCGATCTTCTACAACACCATGGAAGATGCCGGCGCACTGCCAATCGAGTTCGACGTATCGAACATGAACATGGGCGACGTGATCGACCTGTACCCGCACGCAGGCAAAGTCTGCAAGCACGGTACCGACGAAGTCATCACCACCTTCGAAATGAAAACCCCGGTCCTGCTGGACGAAGTCCGCGCCGGCGGCCGTATCCCGCTGATCATCGGCCGTGGCCTGACCGAGAAGGCTCGCGCCGAACTGGGTCTGCCAGCGTTCGACCTGTTCAAGAAGCCGGAAGCACCGGCTGAAAGCACCAAGGGCTTCACCCTGGCGCAGAAAATGGTCGGCAAGGCTTGCGGTCTGGCAGAAGGCAAAGGCGTTCGTCCTGGCACCTACTGCGAACCGAAGATGACCACCGTAGGTTCTCAGGACACCACCGGTCCAATGACCCGTGACGAACTGAAAGACCTGGCGTGCCTGGGCTTCTCCGCTGATCTGGTGATGCAGTCCTTCTGCCACACCGCGGCCTATCCAAAGCCGATCGACGTGACCACCCACCACACCCTGCCTGACTTCATCATGACCCGCGGCGGTGTTTCCCTGCGTCCGGGCGACGGCATCATCCACTCGTGGCTGAACCGCATGCTGCTGCCGGACACCGTCGGTACCGGTGGTGACTCGCACACCCGTTTCCCGATGGGCATCTCGTTCCCGGCCGGTTCCGGCCTGGTCGCGTTCGCCGCTGCCACCGGCGTCATGCCGCTGGACATGCCGGAATCGATCCTGGTGCGCTTCAAAGGCAAAATGAAACCTGGCATCACCCTGCGTGACCTGGTTCATGCCATTCCTTACTTCGCCATCCAGAACGGTCTGCTGACCGTCGAGAAGAAAGGCAAGAAAAACGCCTTCTCCGGCCGCATCCTGGAAATCGAAGGCCTGGAAGGTCTGACCCTGGAACAGGCGTTCGAACTGTCCGACGCCTCGGCCGAACGTTCGGCTGCCGGTTGCACCATCAAGCTGTCGAAAGAGTCGATCACCGAGTACCTGCAGTCCAACATCACCCTGCTGCGCTGGATGATCGGCGAAGGCTACGGCGATGCGCGTACCCTGGAGCGTCGTGCTCAAGCGATGGAAGCCTGGATCGCCAACCCGCAGTTGATGGAAGCCGATGCCGACGCCGAGTACGCCGAAGTCATCGAAATCGATCTGGCCGATATCAGCGAGCCTGTACTGTGCGCGCCGAACGACCCGGACGACGCCCGTCTGCTGTCCAGCGTTGCTGGCGAGAAAATCGACGAAGTGTTCATCGGTTCGTGCATGACCAACATCGGTCACTTCCGCGCTGCCGGTAAACTGCTGGATCAGGTCAAGGGTCAGCTGCCAACCCGTCTGTGGCTGTCGCCGCCGACCAAGATGGACGCTCACCAACTGACCGAAGAAGGCTACTACGGCATCTACGGCAAGGCCGGCGCCCGCATGGAAATGCCAGGCTGCTCGCTGTGCATGGGTAACCAGGCACGCGTTGAGCCGAACAGCACCGTGGTGTCGACCTCGACCCGTAACTTCCCGAACCGTCTGGGCGACGGCGCGAACGTCTACCTGGCTTCGGCTGAGCTTGCGTCCGTTGCTTCGATCCTGGGTCGCCTGCCGACCGTCGAGGAGTACATGGAATACGCTGGCAAGATCGACAGCATGGCGGCCGACGTTTACCGCTACCTGTCCTTCGACCAGATTGCCGAGTTCCGTGAAGCTGCTGCGAACGCCAAGATCCCGGTCGTTCAAGCCTAACGCTGCAACGCAATGAAAAACGCCGCCCATCGCGAGATGAGCGGCGTTTTTTTATGCCTGCTGAACGGCTGGCGCTGATCGTTCCCACGCTCTGCGTGGGAATGCCTCTTGTGACGCTCTGCGTCACGGTTCAGGACGCAGAGCGTCCTTGGCTGCGTTCCCACGCAGAGCGTGGGAACGATCATCTTGGAAGCGAACCTGCCCGCGAAGATCGCAGGCACAAAAAAGGCCGACCCGCGAGGCAGATCGGCCTTTGTGTTTCACAAGATCAATCGGGATCTGGTGTTGAACCTCAAGCCGTCAGCGAATAGATCAACGCCGAAATCGCCACCAGACCCACTGCGGTGACAAACACGTTCGACATCTGCCCACGATAACGGGCCATCGCCGGCACTTTGCGGATCGCGTACATCGGCATCAGGAACAGGATCGCCGCGATGACCGGGCCACCGATGGTTTCAATCATGCCGAGGATGCTCGGGTTCAGGGTCGCCACGATCCAGCACACCACCAACATGAACGCCGCCACGATGCGGTCCAGCGCCTTGGCGCCCGGACGCTTGCCGCTCTTGACGATCAAGCCCTTCAGGCCTTCGCTGGCACCGATGTAGTGGCCGAGGAACGACTTGGAAATCGCCACAAACGCAATCAGCGGTGCCGCGAACGCGATGGTCGGGTTGCTGAAATGGTTGGCCAGGTACGACAGGATCGACAGGTTCTGCGCCTTGGCTTCGGCCAGTTGCTCCGGCGACAGGGTCAGCACGCAGCTGAACACGAAGAACAGCACCATCACCACCATCAGCAGGTGCGCGCGAGACAGGATCTGCGAGCTGCGCTCATCCGCGTGAATGCCGTAACGACGCTTCTGATCCACAGCAAACGCCGAGATGATCGGCGAATGGTTGAACGAGAACACCATCACCGGAATCGCCAGCCACAACGTGTGCAGCAGCGCGGACGGTGCCGGCACTTGCGAAGCGGTGGTCAGGATGCCGCCGTTCCAGTGCGGAATCAGGTACACCGCCAGGAACAGCAGCGCGACGATGAACGGATACACCATCAGGCTCATGGCCTTGACGATCACTTGCTCGCCGCAGCGCACCACGGCCAGCAGGCCGAGGATCAGCACGAACGACAGCAGCGCGCGCGGTGGCGGCGTGATGTGCAGTTGGTGCTCGAGGAAACTGGCGACCGTGTTGGTCAGGCCAACGCTGTAGATCAGCAGGATCGGGAAGATAGCGAAGAAGTACAGCAGGGTGATCAGCGCGCCGGCCTTGATGCCGAAATGCTGTTCCACCACGTCGGTGATGTCGGCGCCTTCGCGACCGGAGAGCACGAAGCGGGTCAGACCGCGGTGTGCGTAGAACGTCATCGGGAACGCCAGCAGCGCGAGGATCACCAGCGGCCAGAAGCCACCCAGACCTGCGTTGATCGGCAAAAACAGGGTACCGGCGCCGATGGCCGTCCCAAACAGTCCCAACATCCAGGTAGTGTCATGGCGATTCCAGCTCGACAGTTCGGCTGGTGCTGCCGCCTCAAAGCGTTGTTCGACGCTATTGGCCTGATCATTCATCCGGTCGGATCTCCGCATTCCGGTCACTTGCCACTCGGTCAGGACGCGTCGGAAAAAACCGACAGACATGCTCCGGCCGAAACAGGGGCGCGATTCTCCGCGATAAATGAGCAGAAGCAAAGACTTAGCTGAGGAATGGTTGTGCGGAGCAGATCGGAGGCTTGTCGCTTTTGGGAAAAAGACTGTCGGCACCAGATACGCCAAATGTCGTTTTATGGCATGCGCAGGCGCCGAATGAGCCATGGGAAAGCCCGATCAGATCAATCGGGCCAATATGAAGCCAAGGGACATGCAGAAGATGCCGAAGCCAAATAACCCCAACATCGGAAGCATTTCACCTTTGTGTTTGATGCGCATTCTTTCGACCCACTCATCGTGCTCTCGCTCTGAGCGTTCCATTCTGGCCTTGCGGTCATATGTACTCATGCTGATCTTCCTCTGGGTTCCCTGGGCCTGACTGTTTTGAAAGGCGAACACTCAAAATTTGAAAAAAAATCCTGCTACTGCAGTGAATGCAGTCAACACCCCACCAAATACCGCGACTGGATACAAGTTTGCCTCCCACCTCAGCTTCTTTTCCTCCGCCAGCAGCTTTTGTCTTTCAGCCACGAGCTTTCGTGACTCATGTTCCAACCTGTCGAGTTCCAGACTTTCACGATCGTTATGAAACATTGGCCTTCCTTGGCTGATGGCAATTTCCGTCCGGGTTGCCGCTCCGTCCTGAAGAACGCATCCCGTCCTGCTCTCTATGGTTCCGCGCTTCTCACCCCGCCGTATAGCGGATGAATCCGGCAGCACTCGTAGGCAACATCCGTAAATCCCGCAGGACGGTGCGTCCATTTCCTAACGTTTTTAAACAACCTCACTGACCGGCATTTTTCGGCTATACCCAATGGCGAATTGACTGACATTCCCGTCCAGTCCCCCTCGCCTGTGGAGCCATCCCATGCCCCTCGTCCGCGTCGACATCAAGAAGAACCCGGACCCGACGTTCGCCAAACGCATTGGCGAAGTGATCTACGCCGCCCTGCGCAGCGAGATCAATGTGCCGGAACACGACAACTTTCAGGTGCTGGCCGAGCACGACGACCAGCACTTCGTCTATGACCCGCAATACCTGGGGATCCAGCGCAGCGACGGCATCGTGTTCATCCAGCTGACCATCAGCGAAGGCCGCACCGTCGAGATGAAACAACGGCTGTTCCAGACCATCGCGCGCAACCTGAACCAGCAACTGGCCGTGCGTCAGGAGGATGTGTTCATCAATCTGGTGGAGGTGAAAAAAGAGAATTGGTCGTTCGGCAACGGCATCGCCCAGTATGTGACCTGATCCTGTGACCACGGGCGCCGGCCTCACCTTCTGACGAAGCACCCGCGCGCTCCCCGCATCAGCTCCTACACTGCCTGATGCGGGGCCGCGCCAGCCATTGCCAAACCGCTCTGGAGTCAGCACTCTGAACCGACTTTTGCGCCCGAAGACCGACGATCACAGGAGCCGAGCAATGCCCGCCACCGTTCTGGTACTGGTTGAAACCATCAATGACTATTTGCCGATTCTCGAACATCAGGGTTTTCACCTGATTCTTGCACCGACCCCTGCCGAACGCGCGCAAGCCATCGCCACCCACGGGGCGCGGATTGACGCGGTGCTGACCCGCGGCCCGCTGGGTTTATATGCTGAAGAGATCGCCGCATTGCCCGCGCTGAAAATCATCTGCGTGATCGGCGCCGGTTACGAGCAGGTCGACCTGCAGGCCGCCAGCGACCGGGGTCTGATCGTGACCAACGGCGCCGGCGTCAACGCTTCGTCGGTGGCCGACCACGCCATGGCCATGCTGCTGGCGCTGGTGCGGGACATTCCGCGCTGCGATGCGGCGGTGCGTCGGGGCGAGTGGCCGAAAATCATGCGCCCGTCGCTGGCCGGCAAGCGCCTGGGGATTCTCGGGCTGGGTGCGGTGGGGATGGCGATTGCCAAACGCGCGGGCCTGGGCTTCGACATGGAGATCAGCTACCACAACCGTCAGGTGCGCAGCGACGTGCCTTACGCGTTCTGCTCGACCCCGACCGAACTGGCCCGGGCCTCGGACTTTCTGGTGGTTGCCACGCCCGGCGGCATCGGCAGCCAGCATCTGGTGACCCGCCCGGTGCTTGATGCCCTGGGGCCCAATGGTTTCATCGTCAACATTGCCCGTGCCAGCGTGATCGCCACTGCCGACTTGATCACCGCACTGGAACAACGTCGAATCGCCGGCGCAGCGCTGGATGTGTTCGATCACGAGCCACAAGTGCCCGATGCGCTGAAAAACCTCAGCAACGTGCTTCTTACCCCTCACGTCGCCGGGTTGTCACCGGAAGCCACCCAAGGCACCGTTGAGCTGGTGGGCAAGAATCTGATGGCGTTCTTCTCCGGGCAACCGGTACTGACGCCGCTCCAGCTACCGCCGAAACTCAACAACCAGCGCGTGCACTAAAGCACGCCGAGCAAGGTCCACAGACGCCGGGATTCGGCGTCTGCCGAAATCAACTCGCCGAGCAGCTCGCTCAACGGTTTGTTGCCCCACTCGACCCCGCGCCGGATCAGATACGGCACCGGGCTATGGGGTTCGGTGCGGGCCAGGTACTCGGCGATCAACAGCAATTGCCGATAAGCCTCTTCGCGACTGGCGGGTTCGCGCGGCACTGGCGCGGTTTCGACTGAGGCCGTGACCGACGCTTCAACAGGCGAAACCGCGACCGGCGCAGGCGGTGGTGCCGACAGCGGTTGTTGTGGGTGCATGGCGATAAACTCCTGAACCAGTGTCAGCAACGCTTGAAGGGTGTCCTGCAACGGCCCGAGCCCCGGTCCCTGATCTCCCAGATACGCATCGCACCAGGCATCGAGACGCTGCAGGTGTTGCAGGCTCAGCAGCAGATTGCCTTGATGGCGCAGCCAGAAGGCCATGGGCGTGGTCCGCACCTGTTCGATGAGTTTCTTGTGTTCGCTGCGCGCAGTTTCGGCTGACGCCTTGGCGCCTTTGGAGTCGTTGGCCTGCACCTGCTGCATCTGAATCCGTCGCCAGGTTTCGAGGGTATAACCCTCAAAGTCGCTGTTGTGCGTGCCAAATAAAGGCACCCGGGTCAGCAGCACTTCACTGTAGCGACGCACCAGCCACTCCAGCGGAATCGCCCGCCACGACTGGTCACCGTCATCGGCCTGCGGGTGCAACTGTTCGGGATAGCGCTCACACAGACCGGCGATCAGCGCCAGACTGCCCGGCAGTCCATCGAGTGCCTGCAGGTGCAGCCAGGCCTCGCCCAACCAGGCGCTGAGCATCAGGTCCTTGCTGCGCTCGAGCAATAGCAGGGTGGTCAGCCGCTCGACTTCCGGCCAGTTGGCCCGTTTCAGGGTCGACTGCCAGACGCCGGTGGGCAAACTCGCGTCGTCCTCACGGCGCAGATCGCGCAACTGGTCGTACTCGCGCTCATAGCGCAGGTCCGCACCACAGGGCGCGTCGTCGCTGATGGGCGCAAGCAACTGATCGATCAGGTCAGGCAATGGGATCGAGGGCAGGCTCACAAATCCTCCTTCTGCGATTCAAGGGCGGCGGTGGTACCGGTCACCTGGAACGGCGAACGCGGCGCACGGGTCGGCAACGGCGGAATCGACAACGGCAGTTTCGAGCCCTGGCTCATCAGCGACACGCGCACGAACATCCGGGTGAATTCGCTGGTGACGCTGTCATTCTGCGCGGTCACCGGCAGACGCAGGCTCAACGGAAAATCGGTGTAATCCATGCTCGGCTGACGTTGCACCGAGAAGTGCGCGCGCATCAGGCGCAGCAGCGACCACGGCCCGCCATACTCCCAACCGGCCTCCAGATCGCGCACCACCAGGTTCGGTTGCAGCGGGTCGTTGACCGGACGCTCCTTGCCGTTGCGCGCCCAGCGCAGGGTCAGGCGGATCGGCTGACCGGGCATCCAGCGCAGGTTCGGCTGGTCGGCAGCGGGATAGCTGATCTGCTGATTACCGGCCAGCAAGCCCCAGGCAATCACCTGATCGGCGCCCCTCTCTTCTTCGCGATCCGTGCGCCAGCGCACGTCGAGTTCGACGCCGAGAATCCCGCTCTTGTCCCGCACGAACAGCGGCGTCAGCCAGACGCTGGCCTGTTTCACCCGGTTGAGAAAATCTTCCGCCGCCAGCCGCTCCGGGGTCTGGCTCAGAACCAGTCCGGCCTGAGCCACCGGCAAGCGCTTGTCGATGATTTCCAGAAAGTGCTGAACCCGCGCCGGGTCAGCATCCTGAGCCTGAACACCGTTGGCAAAAGGAAAGCGATCGGCCAGGTACTGATTGAAATAGCCGGCCAACTCGTTCCACGCGGCGGCTGCCTGTTGCTGTTGCAGGAGCTGGCAGCGTTGCAGGGCCGACTGCTGCAGCTCCACCGCACGCATCGCCAGAGTGCCACGCCCACCGGTCAGATTGGCGGTCTGCAACACCTGCACGCAGGAGCCGGTGTCCATTTCAATGAAGTCGCGGCTGACCAGTTGCTCGATCTGCGCCGGTGAACTGGCGGGGTTGGAATCCTTGTACTTGAGCAATTCGTCGTTGAGCGCGCTGAACTGGGTCACGCGCTCGTAATCCAGCGCCGACAGATTGCCCTGCTGGGTCTTCAGCCACTCCAGCGCCGGAGCGCGACGCTCGGTGATGCCGAGCATGGTGTTGAATTGCTGCTTGAGGCTCAGTTTCAGATCCTGCACATCGCTGGCGCCATAGAGTTGCAGGCCGAGGTTTTTCGAGCCGTCCCACTGGCTGATTTCCGTACGGCCGCCGAACAGCGGCTGCGCGGTAATTTCATCCAGCCCGCCGACAATCTGCGCCATCGCCCGGCGGTTCAACGCCCCTTGCAGACGCGCCGCCAGATCACTGCGATGCACCTCGACAAAGGCCTTTTGCAGGTTCATTGCCTGCACCGCCTGCACGTTGAACACCGCGTAGGCATGAGTCTGGTCATCGTGATCCTTGAGGCTCAACCACATCGCCTGCGCCGCGGCGGTTTCAGCCGCTTGCAGCAATGCTTCGCGATAGGCCGGCGGAATGCGCGGCAGCTCTTCGGCAACGTAAGTTTTATAGCTGGCGAAATAATTCAGAGACACGTTGAGGTCATCGCCATCCACGGTCTGGCCTTGCCGATTGACGCTGTTCTGACTGGCGCGCAGGGCAATCGAGACGAAGTCACGCTTGAATAGCGCCTGCACCGCGTTGTTGAGCTTGACCACCTGATCCTGCAACGCCAGTTGCCCGCTGCCCTGCTGCACCAGCAGATTGCCCCGCGACCCCACCTGGGCGATCCATTGATCGCGAAAACTCTGCTGCAACTTGCCGGCCTGCGCATCAAGCTGCTGCTCTACGGGCGGGCCCAGCAATGAACTCTTGCGCACCTTGTCGAGAAATTCGCGATAACCCGGCACCAGCTCCTGACCCTTGCCGCGACTCCAGGTCGAGTTGGTCAGGGCGATCGCCGCTTGCAGGTCGTCGATCAGGGCGCGCAGGTCTTCCAGTTCGGTGAGGCTGTTGCCACTCCCGGCTTCAAGCTGTTCCAGATGCAACTTGAGGTAGCCGGCCTTGCTGACGAAGTTGTCGGCCAGAAAATACTGATCGAGCCAGCGCTCCATCAGCCCGGTGAAATTACTCACGATCAACGGCCGTTCAACGCTCAGATCCAGAGCCTGGAAGTCGCCGCCATCACTGGCTGCGAGCAGCCGGTTGTAGTAGGCGGCATGGGGCAAGGTGCCGGCGTTGAGGTTGAGTGACAGCGCGCTGTTGCTCAGCTGCGCCAAATCCTCCAGCGGCGTCCGCTGATTGTTCTGTACCTGGGCGAACAACTGATTCTGTTGTTCCAGACGCAAGGCCCGCTCGACCAGATCCGTGGCCTTCTGATAATTCTGCCACTGCGCCGGGTCTTCGCTTTCGACGCTGGCGCGCCGGTCGGTGGCGCGGATCGCCTTGATTTTCGCGAGCTCCGCGACCAGCAGATCGTGCAGCGGTTGCAGCATGTGGCGCTGGGTCGACCTGAACACTTCCTGTTCGAGTCGCCCGTCCAGCGAGGAAAACCATGACGTCGGAAAGGCCAGCGAAACGTAGTGCCAGTGCGGCGCCCGTTCCAGCACCCGCCAGAAGTTCTGCACGTTGCGCCGGGTCGGCTCGACCCGATGCTCGTCGTCGGTGACCGCCACGTAATTTTTCTGCGCGCCCTGCAGCAGCCGCGCCAATTCATGGGCGTCCTTGACCGACGCCTGCCAGACCCAGAGCATCGCCACCGCCCACACCACCCCGACCACCAGCGCCACCCCGGCGGTGACTCGCTGCCAGCGCTGGCGCAGGCGCAACAGGCGCGGTACGCCCTGGGCCAGCCCGCGTTCGCCGACTATTCGCTGACGCCACAACTGACGGACAAATGCACTTTGCTGCAGACCGCTGTCACCGGCAGAAAAGCCGTCCAGCGCATCGTCGGCCGGCTGATTGGCCGTCAGGTAAACGCCACGAAAACACGGTGCCTCACCCTGAGCATTGCCTTGAAACACTGGCTCCAACACGCTCTGCAAACCTCGGCGCAAGGTTTCAAGGCGTTCCGGCAAGGCGTACAGATCCGCACTCAAATGCCCGGACAAGGTGCCGATTTCGATCACCGCTTCCGCCACCGAACGGTGCAGCCGATCCAGCGCCTGATCGCTCCATTGCCCCTGCCACACCGCATCGCGGGCATAGGGCGACGACCAGCCCAGGGTGCGATCGCGAGCCTCGTCCGGCAAGGCGCTGATCAGTTCCTGAAATCCCGGGAGTTCTTCCAGCCCGGTGATGACCACGTACACCGGCAGGCTCAGACCAAAGCGCTGCAACAGATCGATGAAACGCCGACGCGCCGCCAGCCCCAGTTGCGTAGCCTGTTCCAGATTGCTCAACCGACTGACCGGCACCGTCCAGATCACCCCGTCCAGCGGGCGCTTGCTGCGCAGGCGCAGGATCAACCCGAGCAGACGCCACCAGCCGCCGCGTTGCAGGTGCATGCCGTCTTCCGGCAAAAACAGTGCTTGCGGCACCACCAATACCGCGCCTTCGGAGTCCGACCACCAGCGACCGAACCACGCCGGTTTATCGGTCGGCTGCAAACGCCACTGGGTGGCAAGTTGCGCGCCCTGGGTTTCATCGCCGAGCATCAGCAGCCACGGCATCTGATACCGGTCGTGGGCGCCCTGCTCCTGTTCCATGTGCCGCACCGCAGCGTAGAAACTGCGGATCGCCGCGCCGCTCTGGGTACGCAACCACCACACCGCCACCGCGATGATCACCAGCAGCAGAAGGATGACGACCACCCAGGCCACGATCGTCAGGCTACTCATGAGTCTTGCTCCGGCGCCGCCAGCGTGTCGGGCGCCTGCAACACCGGCTCCAGTTCCTGACGGATGTCACGCCACAGAAACTGCCCGAGCCCGGTCAGCAGCAGAATCATCGCCAGAATGCCCAGCGCCAGACGAAAGCCATCGGGCAACGCCGTGCGCACCGGCAACTGCAAGGGTGTCGCCAGCGAAGGCTGTACCAGACGCTGGCTGACACCCGCGTAATCGGCCTCGTCCTGCCAGGCAAACGTGAACAGCGCCCGCCGCCATTTCTCTCGCTGCACCTGGCCCTGCTCACCGCGCAGGCGTCCGTGAAAACCGAGGATCAGACACTGCAAATACACGTTGGCCAGATCGCGGGTGGTGGGCTGCTGTTCATCGAGCAGGGTCTGGATCGCCGCCGGCACTTGCTCGCCGGCCTGACGGCTGGAATACAGTCGCGACTCCAGGGGCTTTTCCTGCCAGGCACTCTGGCCCGGCCACGGGCTGAACAGCAGGGTTTCATCGACCAGCGCGACAAACGCGTACACCAACGCCTTGACCTGCTCGGTCGCCGAATCGCCGACCCGGGCAAACGCGGTGCGCCACAACCGTTGCGAAGCCTGGGTCGAGAGTTCGACCACGGTTTCGACCAGCGCCGCTTCGTCCTCGCTGTCCTTGGGCAACTGGCTCCAGTCATGCGACCACTGCTGCCAGGTGTGGCGGAACGCACTGCTCAGCGGAGCGTCCTGCAACCCGAGGCTTGCGGCACTTCCTTGCGACATACGACGTTCCTTGTGTGATCAGGCACGTTCACTGTTCTGGGCGACAAACAACACTACTTGCCACGGACTGCTGGTCAGCCGGGTGGCCGGCGCGGCGATCATCAGCGGCAGTTGCGCATCGAACCAGCTACCTTCGGCGGTCACCACGAACAACCGGGTGTCGTCGCCGACGCTGTAGGCCACCTGCTCGCTGCGGCTCATGGCCTGATGCGTCAGACCGCTCATGCGTTGACGGCTGAGTAAGGTAATGTGCGGAGCCGAGGCGATGATCGCGCCGCGCAGCCATTCGTCGGCCGCCTGCTCGCTGGCGCCGTTGGGCATGCGCAGGCCGATGACCAGACGCTGGCTCGGTTGCTCGTCCGGCAACTGAATGGAAAAACTCTGCTCGCCGCGCTCGAATGCGATGCTGCGGTAACCGGCGCGGATCAGCTCCAGGGTGTTTTCCAGCCAGTCGAGCAGCGGTTCGTAACCGCGCTGCAATTCGAGAAAATCCAGTGGAGCAAAAGCCGGCACGCCCGCCAGCGGGTCCAGCGCCGACCACGCACCGGCGAGTCCCAGCAGTTGCACATAAATGCTTTGCGGATGAGCGACACGGCTGATCAGCGCCCCTTCCACTTCCGGCAACCGCGCCCACAACGCCGTCATCTGCCGACGGATTTCCAGCGCGTCATCCTGATTGCCGGCCTGTTGCGCCTGGCGCAATCGCCCGCCGAGAAACAGGCACTTCTCCCGCGCCCGCGCGCAGAGCCCGGCCACCCGCCGACCCAATGGGGATTCCGGCAACAGGACCGGTGTCGGCGGCGTATACGGCAATGGCAGGAAACCGCCGCCCTCCTTGCGGATTTTCAGCAGCGGCAGGCAGATCGAATCGGCCTTGTTCAGTTGCGTGCACAGCCGTGGATTGGGGCGCCACACCGTGATCGATTCAGGAAATTCACCGCTGGTGAGATCCGGCAATGCCTCGCCGACCACCGATTGCAAACGTCCCTTGAGCGGCAACAACTGACCGGCGCGCCACAGCGGACTGATCGCCAGATAAACCGTCACCGTCGCATCCTCCGTGGCGTCGATCGCGGCAGCGACGTCCAGCTCCAGCGTCGGGTCGACGCCGACTTGCAGATTGACCGGCAGACCGTCCGGCATCGTCCCCTGTAACGACAGCACCCGCACCACCCCGGCGCTCATCGCCGACGGGTCGAACTCCATGTGGCTGACGCCGAAGAACCACGGATTGCACGACTGAGCCAGATGCGCTCCAAGGGCCTCGGCCCGCAGGCCCTGTAACTGAAAATGCTGGGGCAGCAATTGCATGCCTTCATGCCAGCAGACCGCGTCAGGTAGCAGACTCATACGACTCCCTTCGACTGCACCGCGAACCGGCGGCGGACGGTGTGTTTCAGTTTTCCTTGCTGACCAGGCTCATCTCGCGACTGTCGAACTTGAGCCATGCGTCGCTCTGATCGTCCAGCCGCAGGCGGTGCGCTCCGGGAGTGTTATAGCTGGCGAAGACCAAAAGTCCAGCCGCCCGCTTGCCCCCCAAAGGGAACGGCTGGCGGTCGATGAATTGCCCCGGCACCAGCTCCAGTCCCCACACGCTCATCAGCTGACGATAGTCGCGCTGGTACTGCTCGCGCTCGGCAAACCACTGGCGGGCACTGATGCCCGACAATTGCTTGAGCAGATCCGGATCGTTGACCGCGATGAAATCCACGGCGATCGGGGTGTCGTCATTGGCCTTGGGGGCGACGTCGAGGGTCAGGCTGTCGAGATCGACTTTCGGCCCGAAAAACGAACAACCGGCGAGCAGCGCAAACCCGATTGTTAGAAAAAGTCGTGCAGACAAAATGAATTTTCCTTTTCGCCAGTCAGTCCAAAAAAGTTTTTCGCTTGCATTTTTATAGACCTGTTCTAGCGTCTTGGGTAGTTCGGTTCCTACAGCCGAATGAGGAAGGTTTGTCAAAGGAACGACAGGTCATCTGCCACCCTTTCTAACCTGTGGTCCAGCAAGGGAAAGCGATGAACGGGCCTCCCCGATGCATTGCGCCCGCTCATCGCATCGGAGTCCGCCGACATGGCAGAAAGTACCCAGCACAAGCTCGACCGGGTTCGCCCGCCCCGCGTGCAAATCACCTATGACGTCGAAATCGGTAATGCCATCGAGAAAAAGGAATTGCCGCTGGTGGTCGGCATCCTGGCCGACCTCTCGGGCAAGCCGCTCGAACCCTTGGCGAAACTGACCGAACGCCGTTTCACCGAAATCGACCGCGACAACTTCAACGACGTCCTCGCCTCCATCGCCCCCCGCGCCACGCTGCAAGTCAACAACACCCTCAGCGGCGACGACAGCAAGCTCAATATCGAACTCAACTTCAAGCACATCGACGACTTCGACCCGGTCAAGGTGGTGGAGCAAGTCACGCCGCTGCGGCGCCTGTTCGAAGCCCGCCAGCGCTTGCGCGATCTACTGACCAAACTCGACGGCAATGACGATCTGGACAAGCTGCTGCGCGACGTCATCGCCAACACCGAAGGCTTGCAGGAAATCAAGTCGGCCCGCCCGGACACCGCTGTCCCGGCCGCTGATGCCGAAGCTCCGGCCGAACCGCAAGCCTGATCGTCCACCTGACCGAGGAAGAATTCGCCATGCCCGCCGCCGCCCAGAATCAAGCCAGCGAAAATGCTGCTGCCGAGACTTTATCCCTGCTCGACCGAATCATCGCCGAGGGCCGCATGGCCCATGACGACAGTCAGCAGGATTACGCCCGCGACATGCTCGCGGAATTCGCCACCCAGGTACTCGACGAAGGCATGGCCATCGACAAGGACACCGTGGCGATGATCAACGACCGCATCAGCCAGATCGACGAGCTGATCAGCGCCCAGCTCAACGAAGTGCTGCACCACCCGGACCTGCAAAAGCTCGAAGCGTCCTGGCGTGGCCTGCACATGCTGGTGCAGAACACCGAAACCAGCACCCGGCTGAAACTGCGCCTGCTCAACGTGACCCAGAAAGAGCTGCAGAACGACCTGGAAAAAGCCGTCGAGTTCGACCAGAGCGCGCTGTTCAAAAAGATCTATGAAGAGGAGTACGGCACCTTCGGTGGCCACCCGTTCAGTCTGCTGGTGGGTGACTACACCTTCGGCCGTCACCCGCAGGACATCGGCCTGCTGGAGAAACTGTCGAACGTCGCCGCCGCTGCCCACGCGCCGTTCATTGCCGCCGCCAGCCCGCGCCTGTTCGACATGAACAGCTTCACCGAACTGGCCGTTCCGCGTGACCTGTCGAAAGTGTTCGAGAGCCAGGAGCTGATCAAGTGGCGCTCGTTCCGCGAAAGCGAAGACTCACGCTACGTCTCTCTCGTGCTGCCACACTTCCTGCTGCGCCTGCCTTACGGCCCGGACACCTCGCCGGTGGAAGGCATCAACTACGTCGAAGACACCAACGGCACCGACCACAGCAAATACCTGTGGGGCAACGCCGCATGGGCGCTGTCGCAACGCATCACCGAGGCCTTTGCCAAATACGGCTGGTGCGCGGCGATCCGTGGCGCTGAAGGTGGTGGCGCAGTCGAAGGCCTGCCGGCGCATACCTTCCGCACCAGCTCCGGTGATCTGTCGCTCAAATGCCCGACCGAAGTGGCGATCACCGACCGCCGCGAGAAGGAACTCAACGACCTCGGTTTCATCGCTCTGTGCCACAAGAAGAACAGCGACATCGCGGTATTTTTCGGCGGCCAGACCACCAACAAATCCAAGGTCTACAACACCAACGAGGCCAACGCCAACGCACGGATCTCGGCGATGTTGCCATACGTGCTCGCGGCATCGCGTTTCGCCCACTACCTGAAGGTGATCATGCGCGACAAGGTCGGCAGTTTCATGACCCGCGACAACGTCCAGACCTATCTCAACAACTGGATCGCCGACTACGTACTGATCAACGACAACGCACCGCAAGAGATCAAGGCGCAATACCCGTTGCGTGAAGCGCGGGTGGACGTCACCGAAGTCGCCGGCAAGCCCGGTGCCTATCGCGCAACGGTGTTCCTGCGGCCGCACTTTCAGCTTGAAGAGCTGACCGCATCGATCCGTCTGGTCGCGACCCTGCCGCCTCCGGTAGCAGCCTGACCTGTCTGCGCCCGCAGGATTTTCCTGCGGGCGCTCCCCCGTTTGCCTGGCACGACACCTTTCAGGAGTTTCAAGCGATGGATGCAATCATTCTCGACCTCGGCGGCGACATCAAAGGCGACAGCCTGCTCGAGGGCTACAAGGACAAGATCGAAGTCATGTCCTACAGCCACAACGTGGCGATGCAGGTGACCAACGACGTCAGCAACTCGGAGCGTACCTCCGGCCGGCCGCACATCGGTGAATTTACCCTGACCAAATTCATTGACAGTTCGACCCCCTCGCTCAACGAGTATTGCTGCGCCGGCAAGCCGATCCCGGAAGCCAAGATCACCATCGGTCGCAACGCCGCCGAAGGCAGCGGGCAGATCATGCCGTTCATCATCTACACCTTGACCAACGTGGTGATCTCAAACGTCAGCGTCAGTGGCGGCACCGGTGGCAAACCGGTGGAGACGCTTTCCCTGAACTTCACCAAAATCAAATGGGAACTCACCGCGCAAAAGGACGACGGCACCAAGGAAGGCACCGCCGGCACGGTCTGGGACCTGGCGGCGAACAAGGCCAGCAAGTAACCGGACGCAACGGCCATGGCAGGCACGGGCATTCTCCCGCCGCTGTTCGAACGCATCGCGTCCAGCGAGACGGACGTCGTGCAGGTGTTCGATCGCCAGGACCTGCTCGATTCGGTGCACACCGAACTGGCGCGCCTGTTCAACACTCGCCGTGGCCCGCGCACCCTGACCTCCCCGCCCAGCGTCATCGATTACGGCATCGCCGACTGGAGCGCCCTGCAACAACAGCGCAGCGATGACCGTCGTCGGCTGGCGCGGGACATTCGCGAAGCCGTCACCCATTTCGAACCGCGTCTGCTGCTCGGCGAGGTTCAGGTCAATCCCCTGCCCGAGCATCCGCAGCGCCTGAGCATTCGCCTGCTCGGCGAGTTGCGCAGCGGCTCGCAGCACTGGCCGGTGGCCTTTGTCATCGAGCCCGGCAATGAAGGGCTGGAGGTGCGCCATGAGCGACTCGATTGACCCGCAACTACTTGACTACTACCAGCGCGAACTGACCTGGCTGCGACACGCCGGCGGACAGTTTGCCGAGCGTTATCCGAAAGTCGCGCGACGTCTGGAATTGTCTCCCGGCGAATGCCCGGACCCGCATGTCGAACGATTGCTGGAAGGTTTCGCCCTGCTCGCCGCACGTCTGCAACGGCGGCTGGATGACGACTACGCCGAGTTCAGCGACGCATTGCTCGAACAGCTTTATCCCTTGGCCATGCGCCCGCTGCCGTCCTGCGCCATCGTCCAGTTCGAGCCGGATCCGAGCAAGGGCAACCTCGACGGCGGCTATCCCCTGCCCCGGGACACGCCGCTGTTCGTCACCACCAGCAAGGGCGAAAGCATTCACTTTCGCACCAGCGCCGCTGTGCGGTTGTGGCCGGTCGAAATCAGCGAAGCCTTGTTGCTCGGCAGCGATGAAGCGCAGGCGCTGACTGGCGTTGCGCAGTCCCGCTCGGCGCTGCGCCTGAGCCTGCGTTGTCTCGGCGACAGCCAGTGGTCGGAGCTTGGCATCGACCACTTGCGCATTCACCTGGCCGCGTCACCGGTGGTCAACGCCAGCCTTTATGACTTGCTCGGCGCCCACGCGGTGCAAGTGTTGGCCGGCTTGCCCGGGAGCACTCCTGCCAGCGTGAAAGGCCTGCCGAAGATCGTCGGTTTCGCCGACGACGAGGTGCTGCTGCCGGACGAAGACGGCGTGCATCCAGGTATGCGCCTGCTGGCCGAGTACTTCGCGTTCCCGGACAAATTCCACTTCTTTGATCTGCCACTGTCCGGCGTGTCGAGTGACAGCCAGACGCTGTATCTCTACATCGTTTTTGATCGGGCCCCGGCCGGCCGCTTGCACTTGCAGGCCAGCGATATCGCGCTGGGTTGCGCACCGGTGATCAACCTGTTTCCGCGCACTTCGGAGCCGCTGCGCCCGGACGGCACCCGCAGCGAATACCGACTGATCGCCGACAGCCACCGGGAAAACAGCGTCGAAATCCACAGCATTCGTAGCATCCGCGCCAGTTCCGCCAGCGGTGTGCAACGCCTGCCGGCGTACTACGGCAGCCAGCACAGCAGCGGTGACCGGCAACGTTACTGGCATGCGCGACGGGTCAACGGACAGACGCCGAACCGGCT
This sequence comes from Pseudomonas sp. B34(2017), assembly GCF_002112915.1. Classification (NCBI taxonomy): domain Bacteria; kingdom Pseudomonadati; phylum Pseudomonadota; class Gammaproteobacteria; order Pseudomonadales; family Pseudomonadaceae; genus Pseudomonas; species Pseudomonas sp. B34(2017). The sequence continues at coordinate 234,863 of NZ_NEJA01000004.1, forward strand.
CGGCAGCGATCTTCTGGTCAGCATCGTCGACACCCGTTTCGAACCGCAGACCGACCTGCCCGATTACAGCCTGACCGCCGAATTGCTGTGCACCAACCGGCATCTGGCCCAGAGCCTGCCCGCCGGTACGCCGCTGGGTTTCGAACGGCCGGGCCCGGTGGCGTGGGCACGTCTGCGCAATCCGCCGAGTCCGCAAAGTCTGCCGCGGCTGGACGGTGATTCGCGCTGGCGGCTGGTGTCGCAACTGACCCTCAATCATCTGTCGCTGGTCGAAGGGCCGCAGGCGCTGGATGCGCTGAAGGAAATCCTGACCCTGCACAACCTGCGCGATGAGGCCAGCGCCCTGCGCCAGATTGAAGGTCTGCTGAGCCTCGGTTGTGAACGAGTGATCGGACATGTCGGCGCCGATGCCTGGCGCGGCTGGCGCAACGGGCTTGAAGTGCAATTGCAGCTTGATCCACAGCATTTCGTCGGCAGCAGCGCGGTGTTGTTCTCGGCGGTGCTCGCGCAGTTCTTTTCGGTGTACGCAACGGCCAATCGCTTTGTGCGCACGGTGCTCATGCAGGCAGACAAGGAGGTCAAGACATGGCAACCCCAAGCCGGCATGCCCCTGTCGCTCTGACCCTGAGCCAGCGCCTGCGCCGTGATCCGCAGGCGTTCGAATGGTTGCAGGCGTTGCTGTTGCTGGAGCGCGAACAACCCCAGGCCGACTCCCTTGGTACGGGTACATCGCCACAGGCCGAAGCGCTGAAATTGCGCGGGCCGCTGACGCCGTTGTTCGCCGCCAGCCAGATCGAAAGCCTGGAGGAAAACCCCGGTGAACCGCTGACCCTGAACTCGCCGATGTTCGGCCTCGGCGGCCCCGACGGCCCGCTGCCTTACGCCTATCAGGAATGGCTGCAACAACGGGCACGAGCCAAGGATCATGCGCCCGCCGAGTTCCTCGACCTGTTCCAGCATCGGTTGCTGAGTCTGCTGTACAAGGTGATGCGCAAACACCGGATCGCCCTCGGTTTCACCACGCCCGGCGCTTCGCCGGTGCAGGCGCAACTGCGGGCGCTGACCGGGTTATTGCCCAAATCCCTGCAAGAGCGCCAGGCGATTCCCGACTGCGCCGTTCTGGCATGCACCGCGTTGTACGCCGATGGCCGCCGGTCATTGGCGGGGTTCGCGGCGATTGTCCGTGAGCAGTTTACCGTGGCGGTGGAACTGAGCGCTTATGAAGGGGCGTGGCGTGAGATTCCACGCGCCAGCCGCAGCGTCATGAAGGCCGGCGGACGCAATCTGCAACTCGGCCGCAGCGCTGTCGCCGGTACTCGGGTCTGGGATGAACATGCCGGAGTTCGTTTGACGCTGGGGCCGTTGTCTTCAGCGCAGGCTGCGCGATTCTTGCCGGATGGTGAAGCGCATCCGGCGCTGGCCAGCCTCGCTGCGCTCTATTTCGGCCCGGATCTGGACGTGAAACTGGTGCTGCTGGTGCGCGGTGCGGGGCCACTGCAACTCGGCCGACAAACCCCGGCCCTGTTGAGCTGGAACGGTGGCCTGCAACGTCAGACCAGCCTGGCCGTGCAACGGATCGAAACCCGCCTGCGTCAGCTGGAGATCACCTGAAATGGAACTGGCCAGCCTGATCGGACGCCTCAACCCGGACAACCGCCGCGCCCTCGAACGTGCCGCGCAACGGTGCTTGCAGCGCGGGCATCACTTTGTCGAGATCGAGCATCTGTTGCTGGAGTTGCTGGATATCGAGGGCGGCGATTTTGCGTTTCTGCTGCCGCGTTTTGGCTTGGAACGGGATGCGCTGACGGCGGAAATCAACAAGGCGCTGGACTTGTTCAAGGCTGGCAGCACCCGCACACCAGCGCTGTCTTCGCACACCCTGGGATTGCTGGAAGACGCCGTGGTACAGGCCAGTGTGTTGGGGATCGACAGCATTCGTTCCGGGCTGCTTTTATTGGCGTTGATCGACCGTGACGAGCGCCGCAGCTTGCTGCTCAACAGCGCGTCGTCATTGCTGCGAATTCCGAAAGAAGCCCTGCGCGCGAATCTGCTGGAGTGGACAGAAAACTCCCGCGAGCACGTTGGCCCGCGCACTTCATCTTCGGGGAGTTCAACGCCACGGCAAGACTCGGTGCTCGATCAATACACCCAGGACTTGACTGCCGACGCCCATGCCGGGCGCATCGACCCGATCGTCGGTCGCGATGGTGAAATTCGCCAGTGCATCGACATTCTGCTGAGGCGCCGGCAGAACAACCCGATTCTGGTCGGGGCACCGGGCGTAGGCAAAACCGCCGTGGTCGAAGGTCTGGCGCTGCGCATCGCCGCCGGGGATGTGCCACCGTCGTTGCAGGACGTCAGTTTGCGGGTGCTCGATCTCGGTCTGTTGCAGGCAGGTGCCGGGGTCAAAGGCGAATTCGAACAGCGGCTCAAAGGTGTGATCGACGCGGTTCGCAGCGCCGACAAGCCGATCATCCTGTTCATCGACGAGGCCCACACGTTGATCGGCGCTGGCGGTGCCGAAGGCGGCAGCGATGCGGCCAACTTGCTCAAACCCGCGCTGGCCCGAGGTGAGTTGCGAACGCTGGCCGCCACGACCTGGATGGAATACAAAAAATATTTCGAGAAAGACCCGGCCCTCGCCCGCCGTTTTCAACTGGTGCAGGTGGAAGAACCGGACGAAATCACCGCCGTGGAAATGCTCCGTGGCGTCGCCGCCAAACTCGAACAGCACCACGGCGTGCAAGTGCTGGATGCGGCAATCCACGAAGCGGTGAAACTCTCCCATCGCTACATCTCCGGTCGCCAGTTGCCCGACAAGGCCATCAGCGTCCTCGATACCGCGTGCGCCCGGGTCGCCCTCGGCCAGCACGACGTGCCGCCACCGCTGGAGAGCCTGCGCCATCGTCAGCAAAGCCTCAAAGAAGAAGTCGAACGTCTGCGCCGGGAACAGGCCACGGGGCTCGATCACCGCGAGCGCATTACCCTGCTGGAAAGTGAATCGAAGACCAACGTCCAGGCCATCCGCGAACTGGAAACCCGTTGGGGCGAAGAGCGTGTCGCCGTGCGTGAACTGCTCGACACTCGCCGCGAGTTGCTGGCATTGAGCGAAAGCGCCGACAGCGACAAGCCCGACGAAGCCATCGACAGTCGCATCGACCACCTTGCCGCCGAACTGCTGCGCCTGGAAGCCGGACTCGATGCGATCCGTCAGGACGATCCGCTGGTGCCCGAGCAGGTCGACGGCAAAACCGTCGCCGCCGTGATCGCCGGCTGGACCGGCATCCCCGTCGGCAAAATGCTCGCCGACGAAGCCCATGCCGTGCGCACTCTCGGCACACGCATGGGCCAGCGAGTGATGGGCCAAAGCACTGCGCTCAATACCATCGCCCAACGATTGCAGGCCTATCGTGCGGGGCTCACCGATCCGCAGAAACCGGTCGGTGTGTTCCTGCTGGTCGGCCCCACGGGCGTTGGCAAAACCGAAACCGCGTATGCGCTGGCCGACGCGTTGTATGGCGGCGAACGCAATCTGATCAGCATCAACCTTTCCGAGTATCAGGAAGCCCACACCGTCAGCCAGCTCAAGGGCGCCCCGCCCGGTTACGTTGGTTATGGAAGTGGCGGCGTGCTCACCGAAGCCGTGCGGCGCAAGCCGTATTCGGTGGTGTTGCTGGATGAAATCGAGAAGGCGCACCCGGATGTGCTGGAAGCGTTTTACAACGTGTTCGACAAGGGCTTGATGGAAGACGGGACCGGGTTGGTGGTCGACTTCAAGAACACCGTGATGCTCGCCACCAGCAATGTCGGCGCTGAGTTATTGCTCGATACACCGACTGCACAACTCGGCTCGGAAGCGTTCAACGAAGCACTGCACAAAGTCCTCCTGCAAGCCTTCCGCCCGGCGTTTCTGGCGCGCATGACGGTGGTCGCGTATCGACCACTGGATGAGCAGACGCTGGAAGGGATTGTGCTGGCGAAGCTGGAAAAACTGCGGGGCCGTTACAAGGCGGCTACCGGCAAGCAGTTCGAGTTTGATTCGGGAATCGTCAAAGCCGTGCTCGCCAAATGCAGCGCGGCAGGCGCGCGGGATGTCGAGAATGTGTTGATGACGCAGGTGACAGGGAAATTGGCGGAGTGGGTGTTGGAGTAGGGAAACGCTATTAGCCAGTCACAGCATTGCAGGCACAGGTTTTTACTGATGTCAGAGAGAAGGCGACACGCGCATGGAGCTTAGCAACCAATACGATCTGGCCAAGATTTCAATCATTCTGGGCTCGCTCGCCAGCGGGCAAAACTGGGTCACCCATGCTTATGAGCAATCCAGGGCTTTTGATATCCAGGAAGTGCAGTGCGCGTTCTTTCAGGGTGAGGAGCGTCTTTTTATTGCAGCAAACCCACGTGAGCACACGGGTGTCCTCAATATGCTCAATCGTTGCGGCGTCACCAATCTCAGCAGCCTGATGCAACTCTTGTATAAAGCGCACAAGATTTTCAGTGCACCGAGTGTGACCTTGCACTCGCTGGGTATGGCGTACTTTTACTCGGCCCAGGATCGAGACGGCTACAGTGCCGTCCACGCCGTCAATGCATCATTCAACCCCGCCCCCCTGACCGCAGAACAAACGACCAAGATCAAAAAAATTGTCGATATTGAAACAAAGCTGCCAAAAGACATCGAGGCTCCGCATGCCTGGCTGTATAAAAAACTGGCGGGCAAAAGCATTGATCCCAAGAAACTGAACACCACCACCGGCAGCCTTCACCTTGTGACTTCGTTAGCCAGCATCGGTACACAAACCGTCAACGTGATCGAAAACAATGAAGAGAACGTTCACGCTGAATTGGCGCTGCTCAAGTTTTTTACGAAGGGCATGGTCGAGGGTCATTTTTCAAAGAGCAAAATCTTCCTCGGTGGCAAAAAAGCCGCCTGTGAGAATTGCCAGAAATGGATTGATAACTACAAGAGGATTCTCGTGAACGGCGCCTCACTTCATACCCCGGAAGATGCCCGTCCATCGACTACCGCGACCGACTCCACCTGCCCTTCAGAGTTCATACCAGCCCTCGTGGCGCCTGGACTGTGCAAAGTCGACACCGCTAATCCTCGTTTCAATCTGCTGTTTAGCGGCAACAGAGTGGATGCAGTCACCTGGCCGGCGCCCGTTGTCACCGTGCCCGTGGCCGTCGAGGTGTAACGGTCGACGGGAAATTAACGGTTTTTCCCCTCCAGCAGTGCAGTGACTGCTATCTCATGTTCAACGAGTGCGAAGGAGTGCGTATGTACCGGACTGTTCTATATCGAGGCACCACTGAACTATGGGAGCAGGCTGTTATTGAAGCCAGCCTGCCGCCGATCAATGCCCCGATTGCCGTAGGCAGCTATCTGCAGAAGGTAAAGATCATCAAACCCAACCTGGAAAACGAAATACGCACCCGGATCGCGCAAAAACCTTGTTCTACATTGCGCAGCGGCAAGGAAATCATCCTCGGAAATGTTCCTGTCCCGTTAAATCAATTGAACGCCCAGCAGATCAATCAAGAGATTGTTGCTCGGGTGGGTGTGGAAACGGCTTTCGGTACGCCCAATTACTACAGTCATTTTGTGCCGTGCGGGACTTACTCCGGTATTTCCGAGAATTTCGGTCACGGTGGTTACTACCGGTTCGAGATTCAGGGAAAGATTTACGGCCCCACCCTGCAAGACATCGAAGAATACGTCGCCGAACGCCATACGCTGCCTTCCTATGTCATCCCGTTGTTTCGGGGCGGCAGTAACGAAGTGCTTGCCTATACCGGAAGCCTGATTACTTCGGTGGTTTTGATGCGCGGCAGCGATGTGTATCGAACGGTTCTGAACTCACTCGATTAGTCGTAAAGAGCTTGCAGAAGGAGCGTTGCATGTACTCGATCATGATCTGGAATACGCAGCACTTCGATAATCAGCGGGCCAAGCTTTCCAGCGCGTATTCGGATAAAAAGCAGTTTCTGGACTATTTCATTCAGCAAAAGAAGCCAGACATTATTGCTCTGTTTGAAGTGGGCAAAACCGGATCGATCAATGAAAGTCTGGTCAGCGACTTGATGGGCAGCTACACCCTCGCCTCAGTGCTCGCGCAGGAAGGAGGCAAGAAGAAACACACCACTCTCGGTTCCATGGTGCTGATTCGCGATGCCATCGCCAAAGAGTTCGACGATGTCACCGAGCGTTACATTCTGTCGGACACCGAGCAACGCGCACCGCTGATCATTCGTCACAAAGCTTCAAGTTATGGTTTTGCGTTCTATCACGCCAACGCGTCCTACATGGCACCCGGCAACATTCTCGACACCATCGGTTTCATCGAAAGCAACGCCGATAACCTGGGTATCAAACAGTTGCTGTTTTTTGGCGGCGATCTGAACGTGAATGCCGTCGAAGGGCCCGAGACAATGCTCGGCATGAGCAGATTGCTGCCCAAAGGTGCCGGCTATACCCATTTGAGCGTACGTAATGTCACCTTGCAGCGGGCGACCAACGAACTGCGCCTGCGCCAGGAATTCGGGCAGGACATGCACCATACGCCGCATTCCTATCTCGACCACTACATGAACATGGAAGCCATCGAGCGTTGCGAAATACTGCCCATCCTGCTGATGCTCGACTACGCCTATGTTCATGCCCCACACGCTTGGGAGGCAAGCTGCGACGGTAGCGTTCAAATCGAAAGCGACATGGATGGAAACACCGTCAGCATCGCGCCGCGCTGCCTGGGCCAGGCCATTCGCAGCGACCATTTCCCGGTGCTGTTCACGCTCAAGGCTACACTCGAATAACTCTCGTAAAGGTCGTTCAATGCCCCGTTCCACCGACAGCAACACTACGCTCTCCCTCACCGCCACCTCGCTGTCGGCGCTTTACCCTGATTCGCTGTCCGGCGACGAAACGCTGAACGTTCTGGGCTCGCAAACCCTCAACGGCCTCAACGACGGCACCACTCTCACCCTGACCACCGCCATCGCCACCCACGTCACCACCACCCTGCAAAACGACGCCCAGCTCCGTCCCTTCGACGCTTTGGTCGCCGAGATCCGCCAGCTCCCCGCCGACGCGACCGCCGAGCGCTATCAGCTGGTGCTAAGGCCATGGCTTTGGTGGCTGACCCTGGCCAGCAACAACCGCGTATTCCAGAACCTCGCCACTTCAGACATCGTCACGACGATTTTCAAGGCCCACGGCTTTACCGACTTCAAGCTGTCGCTGACCGGCAGCTACACCCCACGCGAATACTGCGTGCAGTACGGCGAGACCGATTTCGCCTTCGTCTCGCGGCTGCTGGAGGAGGAAGGCATCTTCTGGTTTTTCACCCACGACGAGGGTAAGCACACGCTGGTGCTGGGTGATAGCAACGATGCATTCGTGCAGATCCCCAACGGCCCGAAGGTCAAGTATCTGGGTCAACAAATGGGTGAGCGTGAGTTGCACGGCATCCGCTCAGGCCAGGTGTGTCTGCAAGCGGTGGCCGGCGTGTACAAGGCAACGGATTACGAATTCACCACGCCGACCACTTCGCTATACGGGCAGGCCGAAGCCGTGGCCGGGCCGCGTTCGATTTATGAACATCCCGGCGGTTACAACGCCAAGGCTCGGGGCGATGCGTTGACCAAGCAGCGGGTCGACGGTTTGCGCAGTGAAGAGAAACGCTTCGTCGGCGAGAGCGATTGTCGCTGGCTGATTCCGGGTCACTGGTTCACCCTCGACGGCCACGAAGATGCGACCCTGAACATCGATTGGGTCGTCACTCGGGTGACCCACGACGCCAGCCACGAAAGCTATCGCAATCGCTTCGAAGCGATCCCCAAGGCCACGCCATTTCGTCCGCAACGCCTCACACCAAAACCGCGCATGCATCCACAAACCGCCGTCGTGGTCGGCAAGTCCGGCGAAGAAATCTGGACCGACGAATACGGTCGGATCAAGTTGCAGTTCCCCTGGGATCGCGACGGCAAGAACGATGAAACCAGTTCCTGCTGGGTGCGCGTGGTGCTGCCCTGGAGCGGCAAGGGTTTCGGCATGCAGTTTGTGCCGCGCATCGGTCAGGAAGTCATCGTGACCTTCATCGACGGCGACCCGGACCGGCCGCTGGTCACCGGTTGCGTGTACAACGGCGACAACGCCCTGCCCTATGCCTTGCCGGCGAACCAGACCCAGTCGGGGATCAAGACTCAATCGTCCAAGGGCGGTGGCGGGTTCAACGAGCTGCGTTTCGAGGACAAGAAAGACGCCGAAGAAGTGTTCCTGCAAGCGCAGAAAGATCTGAAGATCAACGTGCTCAACGACACCACCGCCACCGTCGGCCATGACGAAACCCTCACGGTACAGAACGCCCGCACCCGCACGGTCAAGGACGGCGATGAAACCGTGACGCTGGAGAAAGGCAAACGCAGCGTGACCATCCAGACCGGCAGCGACAGCCTCGATGTTAAGGACAGCCGCACCGTGAAGGTCGGCGCCGACCAGAACCACAGTACCGGCGGCAACTACACCGACAAGGTCACCGGCGATTACAGTCTGACGGTGGATGGCAACCTGACGATCAAGGTCAGCGGCACCCTCACCCTGCAAAGTGGCGGCAGCTTCACGATCAAGAGCGGCGCGGATCTGGCGACTTCGGCCAGCACCTCGATCACCCAGAAGGCCGGCACCGCCATGACCAATCAGGCCGGTACCTCGCTGGACAACAAGGCCGGGACGACGCTGACCAACGACGCCGGTATCAGCCTGACCAACAAGGGCGCGGCTTCACAGACCGTGGACGGCGGCGGCATGCTGACCATCAAGGGCGGACTGGTACAGGTCAACTGACAAGGAGAAGCCATGGCAATCACACTGCTGGACCTGCAGCAGGACGACAAACACCTCAAGGGGCGTCTGCAGGACGGCCAGCTCGACGGCCCGTTGAATATCAAGGATGACGGTCGCCCGCAGGCAGATCTGAATTACAGCCAGGGCGAATTGCAGGGTACGTCCCTGCTCTATCACCCCAACGGCAAGGTCTCGGCGCAGATGCCGTTCGTGCGCGACAAGCTGCAAGGCATCGCCAGTTTCTACGCACCCGAGGGCTGGTTGCAGCGCAAGGCCACCTACCGCCGCGGGCTGTTGCATGGCGAGGCGTTCAACTACTTTCCCGACGGAAAAGTAGCGGAGGCCGAGTTCTATCGCGATGGCGTGCGTGAGGGGCGCTATCAACGGTTTCATCCCAATGGCAAACCGGCGGTGGATGCGCGCTATCTGAATGGACAGTTGATGGAACCGGAACAAGGATTTGCCGAGGACGGGCGGCCGCTGGATGCCGATGGCAAGCCGATTTCCCGGATGCGCTGGTGGTTGCGCAAGTGGACGGATCCACAGCAAGCCTGAATCAGGGAATCAACATCTGCATCTGCCCCGGCATCACGATCTTGATCACCCCCGCCCAGTTGCATATCAATGTGCTGTTGGCATCGATCGCCGGCATCCCGCCCAGCAGCAACGTCGGAGGGCCGCCGGGAATCCACGGCGTGGCGGTAGCGGGAATGCATGGCATCGGCGTCAACACGCCCAATGCCGCAGCCGTGGCAGCGGCGACCATCGGGTTGGCCATGCTCATGCACATGCCGAAGGTGGTGACGTTGACCAGCGGAATATGATCCATGATGTTCGCCGCCGGCATCCCGCCGGTCAGCGTGCGGTTGACCGGCAGCACGTTGAGCACCGCCGGTGCGGCGCCGAAACTGCATTGCAGGGTGGCGCTGGCACAGACTTGCGGGCAGCCCATTTCAAAGCTCCTTTGTGAACAAGGCATCTGCGCTAAACCTTAGTCGCCAGCGGCCTGCCGCGCACATTCCCAAAGGTGATTATCGTCCAACACGCTAACCTATAAGACCGAACCGCGCTTGTGACCGCCCGAGCGCGCCATTAGATTAGCCAATGATGTCTGGCCTCCAAAATAAGCAGAAGGGATAAGCATGGCGCTTACTGACCAGTCCACCCGTATCCGCTCTGGCGAAGAACTCGATGCCAGCCTGATCGATCCGTACCTCAAGGCGCATATTCCGGGCCTGACCGGCACACCGCAGATCAGCCAGTTTCCCGGCGGCGCGTCGAACCTGACCTACCTGCTGGAATACCCGGACCAGGAATTCGTCCTGCGCCGTCCGCCGTTCGGCCACAAGGCCAAGTCCGCCCACGACATGGGCCGCGAATTCCGCATCCTCAACCAGTTGCGCGACGGTTTCCCGTATTGCCCGAAAGCCTACGTGCACTGCACCGACGATTCGGTGATCGGCGCCGAGTTCTATGTGATGGAACGGGTCAAGGGGATCATTCTGCGCTCGGACCTGCCGCCGGAGCTGGGGCTGGATTCGGCGAAAACCGAAGCCCTGTGCAAGAGCTTCATCGACCGTTTCGTCGAGCTGCACCGGGTCGATTACAACGCCTGCGGCCTCGGCGATCTGGGCAAACCGGAAGGCTACGTCGCCCGCCAGATCAAAGGCTGGAGCGAGCGTTACGAAAAAGCCCTGACCCCGGACGCACCGCACTGGGAACAGGTCAAAGCCTGGCTCAACGACAAGATGCCGACCGATCACCCGACCTCCAGCATCGTCCACAACGACTACCGCTTCGACAACGTCATCCTCGACCCGAGCAACCCGATGCAGATCATCGGCGTGCTCGACTGGGAACTGACTACCCTTGGCGATCCATTGATGGATCTGGGCAACACCCTCGCCTACTGGATCCAGGCGGACGACCCGGCGCCGGTACAACTGATGCGCCGCCAGCCAAGCCACGCCCCGGGCATGCTGACGCGCCGCGAATTCGTCGATTACTACGCCGAACGCTCGGGCATCCAGATCGACAATTTCGACTTCTACTACACCTACGGCCTGTTCCGCCTGGCCGGCATCGTGCAGCAGATCTACTACCGCTTCTTCCATGGCCAGACCCAGGACAAACGCTTCGCGCAGTTCATTCACATGAACAAACTGCTGGAGCAGATGAGCCTGCAGGTCATTGCCAAATCCAGCCTCTGATGACGGCGTTATAACAAGGCTTACTACAAGGGAATCCCATGTCCAAGACTCAGTTGTTCGACCTCGACGGCAAGATCGCTTTCGTCTCCGGCGCCAGCCGTGGCATCGGTGAAGCCATCGCCAAACTGCTGGCCCAGCAAGGCGCACATGTGATCGTTTCGAGCCGCAAACTCGAAGGCTGCCAGCACGTGGCCGACGCCATCATCGCCGCCGGCGGCAAGGCCACAGCAATCGCCTGCCACATCGGCGAAATGGAGCAGATCAGCCAGGTCTTCGCCGGAATCAAGGAACAGTTCGGCCGGCTGGACATCCTGGTCAACAACGCCGCGACCAACCCGCAGTTCTGCAACGTGCTGGACACCGACCTTGGCGCCTTCCAGAAAACTGTCGACGTGAACATCCGCGGCTACTTCTTCATGTCGGTGGAAGCCGGCAAGCTGATGCGCGAAAACGGCGGCGGCAGCATCATCAACGTGGCCTCGATCAACGGCATTTCGCCGGGGATCTTCCAAGGAATCTATTCGGTGACCAAGGCCGCCGTGATCAACATGACCAAAGTCTTCGCCAAGGAATGCGCGCAGTTCGGCATCCGCTGCAACGCCCTGCTGCCGGGCCTGACCGACACCAAATTCGCCTCGGCCCTGGTGAAAAACGACGCGATCCTGAAACAGGCCCTGACGCAGATCCCACTCAAGCGCGTAGCCGACCCAAGCGAAATGGCCGGCGCCGTGCTGTACCTGGCGAGCGATGCGTCGAGCTACACCACCGGCGTGGCGCTGAACGTGGACGGCGGCTTCCTGTCCTGATCCGCCTCTGACGCAAAAGAAAAGGCAGCCCAGGGGCTGCCTTTTTCATGCCTCCAGAACCTTCGGCAACTGCCAGCCAAAATGCACCGACAACAACCGCAACAACAGACACGCCGCCCCCGCCAGCAACGCGGCCGCCACCGGCGGCACGCCCAGCCTGCGCCCGACAATCAACACCGCCGCGCCGACAAACGCCGAACTGGCATACAAATCCGCCTGCAACACCACCGGCACCCGCGCCAGCACAATGTCACGCAGCACCCCGCCACCGACCCCGGTAATCGTGCCCATCAACATGGCCACAAACGGCGAGATCCCGAAATTCAACGCCTTCTGCGCCCCGGCCACGGCAAACAGCGCCAATCCCGCCGCATCCAGCACGATCAGCGTCGAACCGGACCAGCCCAGCACCCGCTCATGAAAAACAAACGCCACCCCGCCCATGGCAAATGCGAGCGCCGGATAGCGCCAGTCCGCCACAGCCTTGGGCGGCGTGGCACCGATCAACAGATCACGCGTCACCCCGCCACCGAGCGCGACAATGAACGCAATCACCATCACCCCAAGCAGATCTAGCTGACTGCGCATCGCCGCAATCGCGCCTTCCACGGCGAAGACTGCGGTGCCAACCAGATCGGCCACCAGCACAATCCACTCGACCCGCGCCTTTAACGGCGCCCGGCTTATTGAGTGACGCAACGGGTCTTGGTGATGTGTCGAGTCACTTGCCCGTCGGCATAGGCATCACCGGCGACCTCGGTATTTTCCATGACCTGACAAGTGCGCTCAGGTGGCGGGGGCGGCGCTGCCGGCGGAGGGGGTGGAGGACTGGCACAACCACTGAGCAGCACCAGACCGAAAGCCGACAACAACGAAGCACACACGCGTTTCCCAGGATTGTTCATAGGATGACCCGCGATGAATGGAAGAAAACTCCCGTCGCCGAGCAGGACAACGCCCGGCTATGGAAACCGAACCACTCATTCCTTATAGACCAGTGGGGGGTGAGTGCCAGTTAAATGGCTCGAACTGGCAGGATTTGCTGTCGATTTTCGGAATGAGTCGACTGATCCATCGCCACCGCCGACAAGCCATCACTCACAGGTGAAAGTCGGATTGGGACGCAGAGCGTCCCGGGCTGCATTCCCACGCGGAGCGTGGGAACGATCAAACAAGTCGGCTTAGCGCTCTTCACCACTCACCACGATGAGCGTTAGCTCGAGTACCGCTTTTGATCGCAGGGCCCGTCGGCAGGCTGAGTGGAGGGATTGATCCGGGGGTGGGAGCGCAGCGACCGTGCGGCGCAGCCGCATGCATCGAGAGGAGGTGCAGCGAAGCAAACCGTAGGCGATGCCCCCGGATCAATCCCGGAGCGAAGGAACCCCGAGCCTCAGCGAGGGGCCGTACGTCAGGGCAGAGACCTTTTGGTTACTTTTGGGGCGTTTGCCAAAAGTGACCCGCCGTAAGGGCGGAACCCCAAGAAGCCGTTACCGCAGCAACGGATATACACCCAAACCGAACAAGAACCTGGTCGGCCCAAAGGCCGCCAAGTTTAACTGGGCGAACGCAAAGAATTACTCTCAAGCTCATACCGCAACTCATCAACCAAAGCATCCACCGCCTCCGAAGTACGCAAGGCATCCAGACTCAACCCACTAATCACCAGATCAACCTGCCCTGAAGCCGGGTGATACAGCTTCACCGTAAGCGAATGATCCCCATCCACCACACACTCACAAGCCAACGGCGAAAAACTACGCTCAAGTTGCGCCCGCAACTGCGTCAGATAAATCATTGCGCCAGCTCCGAAAATCGACGCAACACGCCAGGTTCAATGACAAACAATACATTCATGGTCTGATCCAATAACAACGACGGAAGGGACACGATCACGAACGAAACCCGCATCGCACCCCACCAGCCTAAGAACAGCCTGCCTTGTCAGACACCCGAATTTGCACCCCATGAACTAGTGCATTTGCACCTTACCGCTGCCCCCGGCTGCTCCCCGAGAACAACCCCCGTTCGCGGGCCCAGACAATCGCCTCGCTGCGGCTGTGCACATCCAGCTTGGAATAAACCGTCGCCACATGATTGCGCACTGTATTCGGCGCCAGTTTCAACCGTGCAGCAATTTCCTTGTCCGCCAGTCCCTCGCAGATCAGCCCCAGAACATCGCGCTCGCGGGCGGTGAGATCGGTGAACGAAACGCTGGGCAACTGCGGCGAGTTGATCTTCTTCACATTGGCCAGCTTTTCGATCAGCGTGCGGCTGAACCACGACGCATCCTTCATCACCTCTTCAATCGCTGCCACCAGTTCAAGCTCAGTGTGCTTGCGCTCGGTGATGTCCATCAGCACCAGCAGATAGCACACCGTGTCCTGGATGTTGACGGTGTCAGCGGACACCGCGCACTCCAGCACTTCGGCGTTTTTCTTGCGGATTCGCATATCGGCGCGATCGACCCGGCCGGTCTTCTCCAGCGCCGCCAGCAACCGGGCGCGCTCAGCCTGTTCATCGATGAAGTCCAGTTGCGCGACGGTCTTGCCGAGCACGTCGTCGCTGTCGTAAGCCAAGGTATCGAGGAAGGCCTGGTTGACATCGATCAGCCGCTGCTCGTCGGCACTGCAAATCAGGATCGGCACCGGCGTCAGGCGAAAGGCCTTGGCGAACCGCTCCTCACTCTGGCGCAGGGCGACCTCGGCCTTGTGCCGTGGCTCCATGTCGACGAACGAAAACAGCATGCAGTCTTCGTCGTTGAGCACCAACGGCTGGCCGGCGACGATAACCTGTTTGCTGCCACCGTCCGGCAGACGCAGTTCGGCCTGCATCTGCGGAATGGTCGCGACATCACGCAGGCGCTGGATCGCCAGGTCCTTGCGCTCGGCCCGTTCTAGAATATCCAGCTCATAGGTCGAGGCGCCGATCACCTGATCGCGGGCGTAGCCGGTCATTTCCAGAAACCCCGGATTGACCTTGATGTAACGCAGGTCGCTGAGGCGGCAGATCACCGCCGGCGCCGGGTTGGCATTGAAGGTTTTTTCGAAGCGTTGCTCGGCGTTGGCCCAATCGGTGACGTCGCTCATGATCAGCACCAGCGACTCGACCTCGCCATCGCGATCGGTCAGCACCATGCTGCGCACACTGTGCACCCAGGTGCGTTCCTCGTCACTGCACGGGGAGACTTCGACCAGCACGTCGCTGAAGGTTTCGCCGGCGGCCACACGGCAGATCGGGTACTGCTCCGGTGCCAGCGCGTGGTTGTTGCGATACCGCAGATTGAAGCGCTCGGCATATTCCCCGGCGTTGTTGCCCAGCTCGCCGATGCGGCTGACGCCATGCATCGTCAGCGCCGCTTCGTTGGCCCAGAGAATCGTCTGGTCGATCTCCAACAGAATCACCCCGTCAGACAGCCCGGCAATGATTTGTTGCAACTGACGGCGATTGGTTTCGGTGGTCAGGACGTCCCGGCTCATTGATTCTCCACAAGTTCGCGCATGTGAAATTTACGACCGCGGACGGTTGTGATCGTGCCAACCACGATTGAGCGTTGACTATTCGCGCCTCGCGGCTTTCTCGTCTAACGTTAGTACCTCGACGGATTGTGCCCGCGCCTGCGGCCGGGCATCTGATCAAGGAGAGACAAAAATGACGAGCGACCGTATTACCGAACGGACCTATCGCACGTGGTCCACACCCATTCTGTTGGAGCTGAAAAAGCGCGAACACCAGATGGACCCGGCAGAGCGGCAGGCACTGGAAAACGTGATGATCGAAAGAAGGCTGTTGAACATCGGCAGCCCGGATGGCAAGGAACGGCGCAAGGCAGAGCTGAGCCACAAAAGAACAACTTGAGCCGGGTGTCTGTGGCGATCTGCCAGATCGCCACAGTCTCTTGACTACCCAACCCTGGCTTTACGCCGCGCGTTGCTTGCCCGCCACCGCCGCCGAAGCCGCCAGCATCGCCCGCAGCAACACCGCACACCCGGCCGCCAGATCATCCGGCGCGGCGTTTTCGATTTCGTTGTGGCTGATGCCGCCTTCGCACGGTACGAAGATCATCCCGGCCGGGCCCAGTTCAGCGAGGAAAATCGCGTCGTGGCCGGCGCCGCTGACAATGTCCATGTGCGACAGGCCCAGACCTTTGGCGGCGCCGCGCACGGCTTCGACGCAGCCTTTTTCGAAGTACAGCGGCGGGAAGTCGGCGGTCGGGGTCAGTTCATAGGTCAGGCCGTGTTCTTCGCAGGTCGCTTCGATGACTTGCTTGACCTCGGCGATCATCGAGTCGAGGCGTGCCGGTTCCAGATGCCGGAAGTCGAGGGTCATGCGTACTTCGCCGGGGATGACGTTGCGCGAGCCGGGATAGGCTTGCAGGCAACCGACGGTCCCGCACGCGTGGGGTTGGTGGCCGAGGGCAGCGCGATTGACCGCGCCGACGATCACCGAGGCGCCAACCAGTGCATCCTTGCGCAGGTGCATCGGGGTCGGGCCGGCGTGGGCTTCGACGCCGCGCAGTTTCAGGTCGAACCACTTCTGCCCCAGTGCGCCGAGTACTACGCCGATGGTTTTCTGTTCGTCCTCCAGGATCGGGCCTTGCTCGATATGTGCTTCGAAATAGGCGCCGACCTTATGCCCGCTGACCTTGCGCGTCCCGGCGTAGCCGATGGCGTTCAGTGCTTCGCCGACCGTGACGCCGTCGGCATCGACCTTGGCCAGGGTTTCTTCGAGGGTGAATTTTTCCGCAAACACGCCGGAGCCCATCATGCACGGGGCGAAGCGCGAGCCTTCTTCGTTCGTCCAGACCACCACTTCCAGCGGTGCCTCGGTTTCCACGCCGAGGTCGTTGAGGGTGCGCAGAACCTCGACCCCGGCGAGCACACCGAAGCAACCATCGAACTTGCCGCCGGTGGGCTGGGTGTCGATGTGGCTGCCGGTCATCACCGGTGGCAGGTTCGGGTTACGCCCGGGGCGACGGGCGAAGATGTTGCCGACTTCATCGACCGTGACGTTGCAACCGGCGTCCTTGCACCACTGCACGAACAGGTCGCGGGCCTGGCGGTCGAGGTCGGTCAGGGCCAGGCGACAGACCCCGCCTTTGACCGTGGCGCCGAGCTTGGCCAGTTCCATGAGCGACGCCCACAAGCGGTCGCGGTTGATGTGCTGATGGGTCGATTGCAGAACGTCTACGGCTGCGTTCATGGGGATCTCCTCAGGCAGTTGGTTCCCACGCTCTGCGTGGGAATTCATCCATGGACGCTCTGCGTCCGCTGTGGGGACGCGGAGCGTCCCGGGCTGCATTCCCACGCGGAACGTGGGAACGATCATCTGCTACACCGGTGATTTCACTACCGAAGGCGTCGCACGCATCGCGCACAACCCGTAATAGATCAACCCACCCAGCGCCGAGCCGGTGAACCAGCCGTAGCTGTAGAACCAGCTGAATGCGCTGCTGCCCAGCGACAGCAGGGTCAGCACCACCGGCACGCCGAAGGCGATGAACCCGGCCCAGTTCCACGCCGGGTACACGTCGTCGCGGTACAGACCGGCCAGGTCCAGTTGCTGTTTCTTGATCAGGAAATAGTCCACCACCATGATCCCGGCAATTGGCCCGAGCAGGCTGGAATAGCCCAGCAGCCAGTTCGAATACACGGTTTCCAGGCTGACATCGGAGACGATCAGCCCAAGCTTCTTCAGCAGTTCATGACCCATCAGCGCCAGCCCGACGAACCCCGTGAGAATCACCGCTTTGGTGCGGTTGATCACCTTGGGCGCGATGTTCTGGAAGTCGTTGGTTGGCGAGACGATGTTGGCGGCGGTGTTGGTCGACAGCGTCGCGATGATGATCAGCGCCATGGCCACCGCGACCCACACCGGGCTCTGGATATGGCCGATCAGCGTCACCGGATCGGAGACGCTGACGCCCACCAGTTTCACCGAAGCGGCGGTCATCACCACGCCCAGCGCGGCGAACAGGAACATGGTCAGCGGCAGGCCGAAAATCTGCCCGAGGATCTGATCCTTCTGGCTGCGGGCATAACGGCTGAAGTCAGGAATGTTCAGCGACAACGTGGCCCAGAAACCGACCATCGCCGTCAGCCCGGCGGCGAAGTAGCTGACCACGCTCGCGCCTTCGGGACGCTTCGGCGGGATCGCCAGCAATTCAGTCATCGACACATTGGGCATGGCCCACACCAGCAACCCGATGCCGACCGCCACCAGCAGCGGCGCCGACAGGGTTTCCAGCCATTTGATCGACTCGGCGCCGCGGATCACCACCCACAGGTTGAGCGCCCAGAAGACCATGAAACCGATCACCTCCCCCGTCCCGCCGAGGGATTTCCAGCCGTCGAACACCGACCCGAGAAACAGGTGAATCGCCAGCCCGCCGAACATGGTCTGAATGCCGAACCAGCCGCACGCCACCAGCGCCCGGATCAGGCACGGCACGTTGGAGCCGAGAATCCCGAACGACGATCGCAGCAGCACCGGAAACGGAATCCCGTACTTGGTGCCGGGAAACGCATTGAGCGTGAGGGGAATCAGGACGATGACGTTGGCAAACAGAATCGCCAGCAAGGCTTCGCCGACGGTGAGGCCGAAATACGCGGTGAGCACACCACCGAGGGTGTAGGTCGGCACGCAGATCGACATGCCGACCCACAGCGCAGTGATGTGCCATTTGTTCCAGGTTCGTTCGCGCACCTTGGTCGGTGCCATGTCGTGGTTGTAACGGGGACTGTCGAGGACGTCGCTGCCGGCTTCGAGTTCGAACAAGCCGTCGCGCTCGGTCACTTGCGATCTGTTCTGTTGCATGGCCGCTCCACTGTTCTTCTGATTATTTTTTTGCTCATCAGGCGGCTGCACACGCAGGTGCGAGCCGGACGATGGCCGGAGGAACTGACAACTTTCATGCACCGGCCATGGTGTCAGCGGCGGCATCAATAAACGTGCCGGGGGAACCGCTTGGCGCTGGGGCCGTGCTTCGATCTTTTTGTAACTGACTGATGTTTATCAGTTTTAATTATTCACCTTGTGAGGCCGCGAAAACTTGACTGAACACTCAGGCTAAATGCCAGGCAAGTTGTCCGAACTGTCAGGACTCAATCTGGTGCACTGCATTATTTTTCTTTAGAACGCATCACCCGCAGCTCAACTTCAAGCGGCTGATTTCACATAGGAAATCTTGCTCATATTTCCAACCTGTCAAGTGCGTCAAAATGGTGAAGTGCCTCACCATTTTGGTGATTTTGTATTTTTATCGTTATTTATCAACAAGTTAAAACAGTCATAAGCTTATAAAAAATAATCTTGATCAATTGCAGAACTGCGACTAGCGTCTATTCCTGACAGCGCTGACAAGATTACGCATCTGGCGCCGCAAACAATAAAACACTAGAGCCGGCACAAGTCGGTCATGCCTGCGAGGAACTCGGAATGTCTCTGTTGATCCGTGGCGCCACCGTTGTTACCCATGATGAAAGTTACCGCGCCGATGTCTATTGCGCCGACGGCGTGATCAAAGCCATTGGTGAAAACCTGGATGTTCCCGCCGGCGCCGAAGTGCTCGACGGCAGCGGTCAATACCTGATGCCCGGCGGCATCGATCCGCACACCCACATGCAACTCCCGTTCATGGGCACCGTGGCCAGCGAAGACTTCTACAGCGGCACCGCCGCTGGCCTGGCCGGCGGCACCACCTCGATCATCGATTTCGTGATTCCCAATCCGCAGCAGTCGCTGCTCGAAGCGTTTCATCAGTGGCGCGGCTGGGCGGAAAAGTCCGCGTCCGACTACGGCTTCCACGTCGCGATCACCTGGTGGAGCGAGCAGGTTCGCGAGGAAATGGCCGAGCTGGTCAGCCATCACGGGATCAACAGCTTCAAGCATTTCATGGCCTACAAGAACGCGATCATGGCCGCCGATGACACGCTGGTGGCGAGCTTCGAGCGCTGCCTGGAACTCGGCGCGGTGCCGACCGTGCACGCGGAAAACGGCGAGCTGGTCTATCACCTGCAACGCAAGTTGATGGCCCAGGGCATCACCGGGCCGGAAGCGCATCCGCTGTCGCGGCCGTCGCAGGTTGAAGGTGAAGCCGCGAGCCGGGCGATCCGCATCGCTGAAACCATCGGCACGCCGCTGTACCTGGTGCATGTTTCGACCAAAGAGGCTCTCGACGAAATCACCTATGCCCGCACCAAGGGCCAACCGGTTTACGGCGAAGTGCTGGCCGGGCATCTGCTGCTGGACGACAGTGTCTACCAGCACCCGGACTGGCAGACCGCCGCCGGTTACGTGATGAGCCCGCCGTTCCGTCCGCGCGGGCATCAGGACGCGCTTTGGCATGGCTTGCAGAGCGGCAATCTGCACACCACCGCCACCGACCATTGCTGCTTCTGCGCCGAGCAGAAAGCCGCCGGCCGCGACGATTTCAGCAAGATCCCCAACGGCACCGCCGGCATCGAAGACCGCATGGCGGTGTTGTGGGATGAAGGGGTGAACTCGGGGCGGTTGTCGATGCAGGACTTCGTCGCCCTCACCTCCACCAACACCGCGAAAATCTTCAATCTCTATCCGCGCAAGGGCGCGATCCGCGTCGGCGCCGATGCCGACCTGGTGCTGTGGGATCCGCAAGGCACCCGCACCATCTCCGCCAAGACCCACCATCAGCAGGTGGATTTCAACATCTTCGAAGGCAAGACCGTGACCGGCGTGCCGAGCCATACCGTCAGCCAGGGCCGGGTGGTCTGGGCCGACGGCGACCTGCGCGCCGAGCGTGGGGCGGGCCGGTATATCGAACGGCCGGCGTATCCAGCGGTGTTTGATTTGCTGAGCAAGCGGGCGGAGTTGCATCGCCCGGTTGCCGTGAAACGCTGATCCCTGGATTACCGATGATCGTTCCCACGCTCTGCGTGGGAATGCCTCAAGGGACGCTCTGCGTCCAGTGACGCGGAGCGTCACGGGCTGCATTCCCACGCGGAGCGTGGGAACGATCAAACACAACACAAAAAACCACTGCCCGACAGAGGCAGAAAACCTCAATTAACCGTGAGGCAAAAAACCGTGATCGAGACCCTGAACCATCTCCCGCACCCGCAAGAAAATGCGGCCGCCCTCGCCGGCCATTTCACTGATCTGGCGCCGCCGCTCAACGACCGTCAGGCGCATCTGGAAGCCTCGCGCTGCCTGTATTGCTACGACGCGCCGTGCGTGAACGCGTGCCCGAGCGAGATCGACATTCCGTCGTTCATCCGCAATATCCATCAGGACAACGTGCCCGGCGCGGCGCAGAAAATCCTCTCGGCGAACATCCTTGGCGGCAGTTGCGCCCGGGTCTGTCCGACCGAGATCCTCTGCCAGCAAGCCTGCGTGCGCAACAACGCCCACGAATGCGCGCCGGTGCTGATCGGCCTGCTGCAACGTTACGCCGTGGACAACGCGCATTTCACCGAGCACCCGTTCCAGCGCGCCGCCGCTACCGGCAAACGCATCGCAGTGGTCGGGGCTGGTCCGGCGGGTTTGTCCTGTGCCCATCGCAGCGCCATGCACGGTCACGACGTGGTGATTTTCGAAGCGCGGGAGAAGGCTGGCGGGCTCAACGAATACGGGATCGCCAAATACAAACTGGTCGACGACTACGCGCAGAAGGAGCTGAATTTCCTCCTGCAGATCGGCGGCATCGAAATCCGCCACGGACAGAAACTCGGCGACAACCTGACCTTGAGCGAACTGCATCAACAGTTCGACGCGGTGTTCCTCGGCCTCGGCCTGAACGCCAGCAAGCAACTCGGCCTGGCCCACGAAGACGCCCCTGGGCTGCTCGCCGCCACCGACTACATCCGCGAACTGCGCCAGGCCGACGACCTGTCGCAACTGCCGCTGGCCGAGCGCTGCATCGTCCTCGGCGCCGGCAATACCGCCATCGACATGGCCGTGCAAATGGCCCGCCTCGGCGCCCGCGACGTCAATCTGGTCTATCGCCGTGGCGCGGCGGACATGGGCGCCACCGGCCACGAGCAGGACATCGCCAAGGCCAATCAGGTGCGGCTGCTGACCTGGGCGCAACCGGATGAGGTGCTGCTCGATGCCCACGGCAAGGTGCGTGGCATGCGCTTCGCCCGCACCCATCTGGTGGACGGTCGCCTGCAAACCACTGGCGAAACGTTCGAGTTGGCCGCCGATGCGATCTTCAAAGCCATCGGTCAGGCCTTCGACGGCAGCGCCCTTGCCGACCCGCTGGCCCGCGAACTCAAACGTCAGGGCGAACGCATCCAGGTCGATGAAAACCTGCGCACCAGCATCCCCGGCGTCTATGCCGGCGGCGACTGCACCAGCCTCGATCAGGACCTGACCGTGCAAGCGGTGCAACACGGCAAACGCGCCGCCGAGGCGATCAACGCTCAACTGATGCTCAACGTGGAGGCTGCGTAAATGGCCGATCTCTCGATTGTCTTCGCCGGTATCAAAGCCCCCAATCCGTTCTGGCTGGCCTCCGCGCCGCCGACCGACAAGGCCTACAACGTGGTCCGCGCCTTCGAAGCCGGCTGGGGTGGCGTAGTCTGGAAAACCCTGGGTGAAGACCCGGCGGCGGTCAACGTGTCGTCGCGTTATTCGGCGCATTACGGCGCCAACCGCGAAGTGCTGGGCATCAACAACATCGAACTGATCACCGACCGCTCGCTGGAAATCAACCTGCGGGAAATCACTCAGGTGAAAAAGGATTGGCCGGACCGCGCGCTGATCGTTTCGCTGATGGTGCCGTGCGTCGAAGAGTCGTGGAAACACATCCTGCCGCTGGTGGAGGCCACCGGCGCTGACGGCATCGAGCTGAACTTCGGCTGCCCCCACGGCATGCCGGAACGCGGGATGGGCGCGGCGGTCGGTCAGGTGCCGGAGTACGTCGAGCAGGTGACGCGCTGGTGCAAGACCTATTGCTCGCTGCCAGTGATCGTCAAACTGACGCCGAACATCACCGACATCCGCGTCGCCGCCCGCGCTGCACACCGTGGCGGCGCCGATGCGGTGTCGCTGATCAACACCATCAACTCGATCACCAGCGTCGACCTCGAACACATGGTCGCCCTGCCCACCGTCGGCAGCAAAAGCACCCACGGCGGTTATTGCGGCTCGGCAGTGAAGCCCATCGCGCTGAACATGGTCGCGGAAATCGCCCGCGATCCGCAGACCCAGGGCCTGCCGATCTGCGGCATCGGCGGCATCGGCAGTTGGCGTGACGCGGCGGAGTTCATCGCACTCGGGAGCGGCGCGGTGCAGGTGTGCACGGCGGCGATGCTGCATGGTTTCCGGATTGTCGATGAAATGAAGGATGGTTTGTCGCGGTGGATGGACAGTCAGGGTTACGCCAGCATCGCGGAGTTTTCCGGGCGCGCGGTGGGTAACACCACGGACTGGAAGTACCTGGACATCAACTATCAGGTGATCGCGAAGATCGACCAGGAGGCATGCATCGGTTGCGGGCGTTGTCACATTGCCTGCGAGGACACCTCACACCAGGCGATCAGCAGCCTGAAACAGGCCGATGGCACGCATCAATATGAAGTGATCGATGACGAGTGTGTGGGGTGCAATCTGTGTCAGATCACCTGTCCGGTGGCGGATTGCATCGAGATGGTGCCGATGGAGACAGGGAAGCCGTTTCTGGACTGGAATCATGATCCGAGGAATCCGTATCACGTCAGTGCCTGAATGATCGTTCCCACGCTGAAAGATCGTTCCCACGCTCCGCGTGGGAATGCAGCCCGGGACGCTCTGCGTCCCACTGGAACGCGGAGCGTCCCTTGAGGCAATCCCACGCAGAGCGTGGGAACGATCAGTTACGGCTCCAAGCCTATCCCCCGCAAAATCACGCTAGTCACCGTCTGCACCGCCCGCTCGAACTGCATGTCCGACAGCGGCTGGTGCTCATTCAGAATATTCACCTGATGATCGAAGTCCGCATAGTGCTGCGTCGAGGCCCAGATCATGTACAGCAGACTCGACGGCTCCACCGGCAGAATCCGCTTGTCCTCGACCCACTGGCGGATCTTCGCCTCCTTCATCTTCGCCCAGTCATACAGGCTCACATCCAGCGCCTCGCCGAGGGTCGGCGCGCCGTGGATGATTTCGTTGGCCCAGACTTTCGAGCCATAGGGCCGGCTGCGCGAGTGGTTCATCTTGGCGCGGATATAGCTGCTGAGCACCACGCGCGGATCGTCGAACATCTCGAAGCACAGTGCGTCCTGCTTCCACACTTCCAGCAGGTCGAACAGCACCGCGCTGTACAGCTCGCTCTTGGTCGAAAAGTAGTAATGCAGGTTGGATCGCGGCAATTGCACTTCAGCAGCGATGTCGGCCATGGCGGTGCCGCCGAAACCTTTTTCGGCGAAGACTTTCTCCGCCGCCAGCAGGATCTTGTCGACGTTGGTGCGGCGGATTTCGATCTTGTGATTGCCCATGAGGGCTCCCTGAAGACAACGTTGTTGAAGACTAGCATCCGCTCTGGGCAAGGGGCGACAGCCGAGAACGATTCTTCACACACTTGGACTTTTTTCTGGTTTAGGATCGCCCTCCTTCTCCCCGTCAGACACTGAAGGACTCGTCCATGACCATTCGAAAGCGCATCGCTGCGGATGATCCGCAGCTCGCCGCACTGTGGGAGCGCTCGGTCCGCGCCACCCACGATTTCCTCCCGGAAGACGATATCCATCGGCTGTTCCCGCTGGTGCGTGACACCTACCTGCCCGCGCTGGATGTGCAGGTTTTCGAGAACCCCGACCACTCCCCGGCAGGCTTTATCGCCACCGACGATGACACCGTGCAGATGCTGTTCATCGACCCGGCCCAGCGTGGCCAGGGCATCGGCCGACGCTTGCTCGACCACGTCCGCCGCCCGCTGCTGAAGGTCGACGTCAACGAACAGAACCCGCAGGCCCACGGCTTCTACCGTCACTACGGATTCGAAGACATCGGCCGCTCGGCACTCGACGGCGAAGGCCGGCCCTTTCCGGTCATTCACATGCGCCTGAAAGCCCTGTGATCCACGTTCTATACTCAGCCCGCCATTTCACTGAAAGGAATCTTTCCATGTCGATGAAAAAACTGTTCACCGCTGGCGCGCTGCTGGCTTCGCTGATCGTCACTTCCCAGGCCTTTGCCCACGCCCATCTGAAAAGTCAGATTCCGGCCGCCGACAGCACCGTCGCGGCACCGGCGGATCTGCGCCTGATGTTTTCCGAAGGCGTCGAAGCCAGCTTCACCAAAGTCACCGTGACCCACGATGGCAAGCCGGTGGCGGTCAAACCCTGACCACCGAAGGCGACAAGAAAACCCTGATCGTCACCCCCGAAGCACCGCTGACCGCTGGGGAATACAAAATCGAATGGCATGCGGTGTCGGTCGATACGCACAAAAGCGAAGGCGCCTATCAGTTCAAGGTTGGCCAGTAATTCATGAGTGAAGCGCTGGTGCTGTGCCGGTTCCTGCATTTCATCGTGGTGTTGATGCTGTTCGGGGCCTGGCTGTTCCGGCCGCTGCTGCTCAAGGGTGAAGCGCCGCTTCTGGATCGGCAGCTGGCGCGACTGACTCGCTGGCTGGCGGCGATTGCCCTGATCAGCGGCGTCATCTGGGCGTTGTTGATTACCGCAAGCATGGCCGGTTCGGCGGCTGCCGCGTTTGATCCGGCCACCGTCGAGCTGGTTCTCGGTCATACGTTTTTCGGTCAGGTCTGGCGCTGGCATCTGCTGATCAATGCCCTGTTGCTGGCGCTGTTGTTTACGCCGTGGCGTTCGAACCAGCCATTGCGGCTGGGTCTGAGTGCGGTGCTGCTGATGACGCTGGCACCAGTCGGACACGGGGCGATGCTCGATGGCTTCAGCGGGCAGATACTGATCCTCAATCAGGTCATTCACCTGACTTGCGTCGGCGCCTGGCTCGGCGGGCTGCTGATGCTGGTGATGATCCTGCGCCAACCTGACAAAGACATGCGCGAAGTCTTGCAGCGTTTCAGCGGGCTCGGTTACGCACTGGTCGCCGGCCTGCTGATCACCGGGCTGATCAATGTGCGCGTGCTCACCGGCCAATGGTGGCCGACACCGCTGTTCTCGGGCTTCGCCCTGATCCTGTTGATCAAGGCGCTGCTGGTGTTTGGCATGCTCGCCCTGGCGCTGTTCAATCGCCTGCGGATCAACGATTGCGAACAACGGCTCGACACCCTCAAGCGCAGCGTCATGCTCGAATGGCTGCTGGGGATCGGCGCCGTGGCGGCGGTTTCCGTGCTTGGCACCCTGCCGCCGATGATCGCTGCCTGAGGTCAGTGTTTCTGGGTATCGCCCGCCGCCGTATCAATGCTGACCACCACCGACATCCCCGGCCGCAAACGCTCGCTCTCCTGCTGATCCGGATCGATGGTGATGCGCACCGGCACCCGCTGGGCGATTTTCACGAAGTTGCCGGTGGCGTTGTCGGCCTGCAACAACGCGAATTCGGAACCGGTGCCCGGCGAGATGTGCTGCACGTGGCCGGTGAACTTGCGGTGGTTCAAGGCATCGACGGTGAAGCTCGCCGGCTGCCCAACGCGTACATTGTCCATCTGGGTTTCCTTGAGGTTGGCGATCACCCATTTCTGGTTCGGCACCAGCGCCATCAACTGCGCCCCGGAGTTGACGTAGGCGCCGAGACGCACGCCGATCTGCCCGAGCTGACCGTCGCGCGGGGCGATGATCCGGGTGTTGGACAAGTCGATCCGCGCCAGCTGTACCGCTGCCTCGGCGCTGGCCACCGCCGCTTCCAGCGAACCGCGATTGACGATCACCGTTTGCAGATCCTGCCGGGCGATTTCCAGATTGGCCTTGGCCTGCGCCACCGCCGCAATGCTTTGCGCGTTGGCGGCCAGCGCCACGTCCATCTCACGTTTGGACACTGAACCGTCATTGACCAGCGCCTTATTGCGACGCAAGTCGGCCTCGCTTTTGCGCAACTGCGCCTCGCTGTCGGCCACCACCGCCTGCCGCAACTTGATAGTGGCTTCGGCGCTGTTGCGCTGCTGCACCACGTTGGCCAGCGAGGCCTTCTGCACCGCCAGTTGTGCCAGCGACTGGTCGAGACGTTGCTGATAGATGCGGTCATCGAGACGCACCAGCAAGTCGCCCTCCTTCACAAACTGGAAATCCTGCACCGGCACTTCAAACACATAGCCACTGAGCTGCGGGCCGATGATCGTTACCTGCCCGCGCACCAAGGCGTTTTCGGTGGTCTCAACTGCGCTGCTGAACGGCGGCAGTTGCCAGGCGTAAAGCACGATCAATACGCCGACGATGGCAATCGCGGCAAACCCCAGCGACGAGATGATCCGCACCCGCAACGAGCGCGGCTCGGTGTTCGGTGATGACGGCGGCGCCACACCTTCAGGGGTGGCGGCGATGGCATTGGTGGTCGTAGTGGTCGGTTCGGTCATGAAGAAGTGGCACCGCTTGAAGGTACGGAAGGTGTCGGGGTTACGGCTTTGGTGGTACTGATCAGCCACAGCGCACGGATGGAAATCCAGATCATGGTCAGGATCGCGATGACCGCAATCAGCATGAACACATCGTTATAGGCCAGTACGTTGGCTTCGCGCGTGGCAGCGTTGGCCAGGCTGCGAATGCCCTGCAGATTGCGCAGACTCGGGTCGACAATCACGGAGCCGACCGCCGATCCGCCGCTCTGCACCCGGGCGGCTACACGCGGATCGGACAGCACCAGTTGCTCGACGATGTGGCTGGAATGAAATTTCTCGCGCACGATCTGGAAAGTCCCCAGCAACGCCGCGCCGATCAGGCCGCCGAGGTTGTTGCAGATCCCGAACAACACAGAAAAACTCACGAGGTTGCGCGGGTTGGTCAGCACGTTGCGCGTGCCCAGCACCATGGTCGGGCCGAGGAAGAACGTACTGCCGAACGCCAGCAGGAACTGGCTGAAATACAGGTTGCCGGGGCGGGTCAGGTTGTTCGATGAGCTGTCCATGATCGAGCCGGTGGCCATCAACGCCAGCGAAACGATCAGCGGCATCAGCAGGTGTTTCGGGTCGATGGTCAGCGCACTGGTCAGCAGCCCGGCGACGCTGCCGATCAGCATCACCACGTACAAGCTATGAAGCTGCTGGCTGCTCATGTTCAGGTTTTGCATGAAGCCCACGGCGCCGGTGGATTGCTCCGAGGTCACCATGCGAATCAGGATCACCGCCAGCGCCAGACGGATCATCACCCCGCTACCGAGCCAGCGGGTCATCAGCATCGGGTTGCTGCGGTTATGTTCGATGGCCAGCCCCGCGAGAATCAGCGCAATCGACGCGGCCAGGGCGATGCCGATCCAGTCTGCTTCCAGCCACCAGTCGATCCGGCCCAGGGACAACACGGCGCAAAGCAAGGCCACGCCACTGGCAAGGATCGCAAAGGTGAGGAAATCGAGGGGTTCGAAGGTCTTGAACCGGTCACCCGGCGGCAGTTTGAGCATCAAGACGCAGCCTAACGACAGCAACGCCATGCCCAATTCGAACAGGTACAGGCCGCGCCATTCGGCGATCTGCAACAGGTCTTCGGAAAACAGTCGCGCCAGTGGCAAGGCCAGCTGTGAGGTGCCGAGGCCCAGCACCAGCGCCTTCATCCGCCATTTGGCCGGGAACGCCTGCACCATGTAATACAAGCCCAGCGAACTGAGCGCCGCGCCGACCATGCCGTGGGCCGCCCGCACCGCGACTGCTGAATTCAAGTCATTGACGAACAGATGGCCGAAGGTCACCAGCGCATACAGCACCAGAAACACCTCGGTGAACGCCCGCAGCCCGAACTGCTGGCGAAACTTCACCAGCAGCAGGTTCATCGACACGTTGGTCATCACGTACGCCGCCGGCAGCCAGGCCATTTCCGCAGTCGTCGCCCCGAGCGCACCTTGCAGATAAGGCAGGTTGGCGACCACCAGCGCATTACCCAGCCCACCGGTCACCGCCACCAGCAAGCCCACCAGCGCATAAGCCAGGCGCTTGGGGTTGGAGTGCAGCGGCGTCGAGGGAGAACCGGGCAGACTGGGCTTCTCGTGCGGCTGCCAGTTGCGCGGGGCGTATTGATCCATTGAAAGGCCTTGTCTTGTAGTCGCTTAAGTGTGCCGCAAATCCTGGCCAAACACCTATCCAGTGTGGGAGCGAGCCTGCTCCCACAAGGGATTTTGGGTGGATTCGTAAATTTTGTTTAAAGGTCATCTCGCCCGCAGCGGATTTTTCCCAAGCGTAGCGGATGCCAACCTTGCCGCACTTCTCAACCTGCAAGGTGCCCGATATGACCACTCCCCGCAGGCAACGCTCCCCGCGTCTGCTGAAAAACCTGCTGGCCGCCACGCTGTTGCTGCCAGCCCTCGCTTTTGCCCAGGAACGCCCGTGGCCGGACGGCTCGCAATTGGTGATTTCGGTGTCGATGCAATTCGAAACCGGCGGTCAGCCCGAAGGCGCTGAAAGTCCGTTTTCCGGTACACCGCTGCCAAAAGGCTACCCGGATCTACCGGCGCAGACCTGGTTCGATTACGGCTACAAGGAAGGCCTGTGGCGCATGCTTGATCTGTGGGATCGCACCGGCATCAAAGTCACCTCTCACGTGGTCGGCGAAGCGGCGCTCAAGCACCCGGACCTGGCCAAGGCGATTGCCGAGCGCGGCCATGAACTGGCAGCCCACGGCATGCGCTGGGCCGATTCGTACAACATGAATTACGCCCAGGAAAAACAGTTCATCGGCGACGGCGTTGCGGCGGTGGAAAAAATCACCGGTCAGCGCTCGGTCGGCTACAACGCCAACTGGCTGCGCCGCAGCCCCAATACGTTGAAGGTGCTGCAGGATCTGAACTTCACGTACCACATCGACGACGTCAGCCGTGACGAGCCGTTCGTGACCATGGTTC
This sequence comes from Pseudomonas sp. B34(2017), assembly GCF_002112915.1. Taxonomy (NCBI): domain Bacteria; kingdom Pseudomonadati; phylum Pseudomonadota; class Gammaproteobacteria; order Pseudomonadales; family Pseudomonadaceae; genus Pseudomonas; species Pseudomonas sp. B34(2017). Next base: position 264,640 of record NZ_NEJA01000004.1, read on the forward strand.
GTGGACGCAAATTCGCCGTGGTGCCGTACACCCTGCGCAACAACGACATCGTGCTGGTCGAGGGCCGGCATTTCTCTGCCGAGCAGTTCTATCAGCAACTGGTGCTGGAATTCGATCGCCTCTACGCCGAAGGCGCGAGCAAGCGGCGGATGATGTCGGTGAGTCTGCACGACCGCATCGGCGGCACCCCGGCGATGGTCGAGGCCATGGAGCGCTTCATCCGGTACGCCCAGTCGCATGCGAAGGTGAGTTTCATGCGCAAGGATCAGATCGCGCAGATCGTGCTGACCGAAAAAAATCCCCTGATCGATAACACTGAAGCGCTCTACAACCAGTAAACGTGCCGAAAGCAGCCCTCTTCACAGCGCTTTGAGGGCTGCCCGCTCACCCAAAGTCATCGTACGACGCCCTGTTGACTTTTCCGGAAAACCTCGCAAATATCCGCAACCATGTTGTACGACGACGTATAACAAATAATAAAAACAACAAATGAAACAGGGAGCGTCACAGTGAGCACACTCGTCTGCAATTCCGTCCGCACGTCCCGTTTTTCCATCCCCCGCCCGCGTTCCACCCTGAGCCTGATCGGCTGCGGCAGTCTCGCCCTCGCCTTGCCGATGAGCGCCGATGCCGAGGGTTTCCTCGAAGACAGCAAAGCCACCCTGAACCTGCGCAACGCCTACTTCAATCGCAACTTCGTCAACCCGAACTATCCGCAGGGCAAGGCCGAAGAGTGGACGCAGAACTTCATCCTCGACGCCAAATCCGGTTTCACCCAGGGCACCGTCGGCTTTGGCCTGGACGTGCTGGGTATGTATTCGCAGAAACTTGATGGCGGCAAAGGCACGGGCGGTACGCAGCTGCTGCCGATTCACGATGACGGGCGCCCGGCGGACAATTTCGGGCGTCTGGGTGTAGCGCTCAAGGCCAAGGTGTCGAAGACCGAACTGAAGGTGGGTGAATGGATGCCAGTGTTGCCCATCCTGCGCTCGGACGATGGTCGCTCCCTGCCCCAGACGTTTCGCGGCGGCCAAATCACCTCTACCGAAATCAATGGCCTGACCCTTTACGGCGGTCAGTTCCGTGGCAACAGCCCGCGCAACGATGCCAGCATGGAAGACATGTCGATGAACGGCCGCGGCGCCTTCACCTCCGACCGCTTCAACTTCGGCGGCGGCGAATACACCTTCAACGACAAACGCACGCTCGTCGGTCTGTGGTACGCCGAACTCAGCGACATCTACCAGCAGCAGTATTTCAACCTCAGCCACAGCCAGCCACTGGGCGACTGGACACTGGGCGCCAACCTCGGTTTCTTCACCGGCAAGGAAGATGGCAGCGCCCAGGCGGGCGACCTCGACAACAAAACCGCATTCGCCATGCTCTCGGCCCGGTACGGCGGCAACACGTTCTACATCGGCCTGCAAAAGCTCAGCGGCGACGATGCCTGGATGCGCGTCAACGGAACCAGCGGCGGCACCCTGGCCAACGACAGCTACAACGCCAGTTACGACAACGCGCAGGAGCGTTCCTGGCAGATCCGCCATGACTACAACTTCGTGGTTCTCGGCGTCCCCGGGCTGACACTGATGAACCGCTACATCAGCGGCGACAACGTACACACCGGCACCATCACCGACGGCAAGGAATGGGGGCGCGAGTCGGAGCTGGCCTACACCGTGCAGAGCGGTCCGCTGAAAAACCTCAACGTCAAATGGCGCAACGCGACGATTCGCCGGGACTTCAGCACCAATGAATTCGACGAGAACCGGATCTTCATCAGTTACCCGATTTCGTTGTTGTAAACCCTGGCATGGGGTGAACGGAGGGTGAATCGGCCTTCCGTCACTTACACCGAAAGTCGCGTTGACAAGTTCCGGAAACCCTACCGATACTTCAGCGCAGTCATACGACAACCTACAACAAACCTAATAACAACGTGTAAGGGATTGCCATGACGTCCACCTCCACCGCCCCAACTCCGTTCAATCGCCTGCTGCTGACCGGCGCCGCCGGTGGCCTGGGCAAAGTCCTGCGTGAACGTCTGCGCCCGTATGCCAACGTGCTGCGCCTGTCGGACATCGCCGCCCTCGCCCCGGCCATCGATGACCGGGAAGAAGTCGTGCTCTGCGACCTCGCCGACAAAGCTGCCGTGCATCAACTGGTCGAAGGCGTGGATGCGATCCTGCACTTCGGTGGCGTCTCGGTGGAGCGCCCCTTCGAAGAAATCCTCGGCGCCAACATCTGCGGCGTATTCCATATCTATGAAGCGGCACGCCGACACGGTGTGAAGCGGGTGATCTTTGCCAGCTCCAACCATGTCATCGGCTTCTACAAGCAGGACGAACGCCTCGACGCCAGCTCCGCTCGCCGCCCCGACGGCTACTACGGTCTGTCCAAGTCCTACGGCGAAGACATGGCCAGTTTCTACTTCGATCGCTATGGCATCGAAACCGTCAGCATCCGCATCGGCTCGTCGTTTCCCGAACCGCAGAACCGCCGAATGATGCACACCTGGCTGAGCTTCGACGATCTCACTCAGCTGCTTGAACGTTCGCTGTACACCCCCAACGTCGGCCACACCGTGGTTTATGGCATGTCCGCCAACAAGGATGTGTGGTGGGACAACCGCTTCGCCAGCCACCTCGGTTTCGAAGCCAAAGACACCTCCGAAGTGTTTCGCGACAAGGTCGAGGCGCAGCCCATGCCGGCAGCCGATGACTCGGCGCGGATCTACCAGGGCGGAGCCTTCGTTGCGGCCGGCCCGTTCGGCGATTGACCGGCGCGATCCACGTCTCCAATAAAACCAAGGGAATGAGTATGCAAGCCGAATTGATCGTCGACGCCCGCAACGCGGTGGGTGAAAGCCCGGTCTGGGTATCGCAGGAGAACGCCTTGTACTGGGTCGATATCCCCAACGGCGGCCTGCAGCGCTGGAGCGCCGACACTGGCCATGTCCATGCCTGGAAGACTCCCGAAATGCTTGCCTGCATCGTCCGCCACAGCAAGGGCGGTTGGGTTGCCGGGATGGAGAGCGGGTTCTTTCATTTACAACCGAATGGCGATGGCAGCCTTGACAGCGACCTGCTCGCGACCGTGGAACACAACCGCCAGGACATGCGCCTGAACGACGGTCGCTGCGACCGCCAGGGTCGGTTCTGGGCCGGCAGCATGGTGCTGAACATGGGCCTGAATCTGCCCGAGGGCCAGCTCTATCGTTACGGTGCCGGGCAAACAGGCGTGATAGAGGCACAACTTGATGGCTTCATCGTGCCCAACGGTCTGGGCTTCAGCCCGGACGGCAAAACCATGTACCTGTCGGACTCGCACCCGAACGTGCAACTGATCTGGGCTTTCGATTACGACACCGAGACAGGCACACCCTCCAACCGCAGGGTGTTCGTGGACATGAACCATTTTTACGGCCGCCCCGACGGCGCTGCCGTGGATGCCGATGGCTGCTACTGGATCTGCGCGAACGACGTCGGCCTGATCCATCGTTTCACCCCGCAAGGTCGCCTTGACCGCTCGCTGTCGGTGCCGGTGAAAAAACCCACCATGTGCGCCTTCGGCGGCAGCCGGATGGACACCTTGTTCGTGACTTCGATTCGCCCCGGCGACGACCAGGATCCGCAGTCCCTGGCCGGCGGCGTGTTCGCCCTCAACCCCGGCGTCAAAGGCCTGCCGGAGCCAATGTTCGACGATCTGCTGTAACCCGCCCTTGCTGCATTGCTGTGCCTTGAACACAAAAATAACAAGACTGGAGAACCCCTCATGGACTTCAAACGCACGTTGCTCGCCGTCGCCCTCCCCCTCGCGCTCACCTTCGGCAGCGCGGCCCAGGCGCTGGAAATCAAATTCGCCGACATCCACCCCGCCGGGTATCCGACCGTGGTCGCCGAAGAACAGTTGGGCAAGACCCTGGTTGCCGAAAGTGACGGCAAGCTGACCTTCAAGATGTTCCCCGGCGGTGTACTCGGCTCGGAAAAGGAAGTGGTCGAACAGGCCCAGGTCGGCGCCATCCAGATGGCCCGCGTCAGCCTCGGGATCGTCGGCCCTGTGGTGCCGGACGTGAACGTGTTCAACATGCCGTTCGTGTTCCGTGACCAGGCGCACATGCGCAAAATCATCGACGGTGAAATCGGTGACGAGATCCTCGACAAGATCACCAACTCCGAATTCAACCTCGTGGCGCTGGCGTGGATGGACGGTGGCACGCGCAACATCTACACCAAGAAACCGGTGCGCAGCCTTGAAGACCTCAAGGGCATGAAAATCCGCGTGCAGGGCAACCCGATGTTCATCGAGACCATCAACGCCATGGGCGGCAACGGTATCGCCATGGACACCGGCGAAATCTTCAGTGCCCTGCAGACCGGCGTCATCGACGGCGCGGAAAACAATCCGCCGACCCTGCTTGAACACAACCACTACCAGAACGCCAAGTTCTACAGCCTGACCGGGCACCTGATCCTGCCCGAGCCCATCGTGATGTCGAAAATCACCTGGGAAAAACTCAGCCCCGATCAGCAGACCCTGGTGAAAAAAGCCGCCAAGGCTGCGCAGGCCCAGGAGCGCACCTTGTGGGATGCCAAGTCGGCCAGCAGTGAAGAGAAACTCAAGGCCGCCGGCGTCGAGTTCATCACCGTCGACAAGAAACCCTTCTACGAGGCCACCGCTTCGATTCGCGAAAAATACGGCGCGCCCTACGTCGACCTGATCAAACGCATCGAAGCCGTTCAGTAACCTCCCTGCCCTCAATACAAGGCCCGGCAGCGCTGGCGTCGCTCGACGCTCACGCCTGCCCGGTTACGGTGGAACCCGATGAAGAATTTGCTGCTGCGCATCAATGACCGGATCTACATGGCCTGCATCTGGGTCGCCGGCCTGTCGGTGCTGACCATTTCCCTGATCATTCCCTGGGGCGTGTTCGCCCGTTACGTCCTCGGCACCGGCTCGAGCTGGCCGGAGCCCACCGCCATCCTGCTGATGATGGTCTTCACCTTCATCGGCGCCGCCGCCAGCTATCGCGCCGGCGCGCACATGGCGGTGGCGATGGTCACCGACCGTCTGCAACCGAACATGCGTCGAACCATGAGCATCGTTTCCCAAGTGCTCATGGGCACCATCTGCCTGTTCATGACCATCTGGGGCACCAAGCTCTGCCTGTCGACGTGGAACCAGTTCATGAGCGCCCTGCCGACATTGCGCGTCGGCATCACCTACATGCCGATCCCGATTGGCGGCGCGCTGACGCTGATTTTCGTGCTGGAAAAACTCTTGCTCGGCGATCAAAGCAATCGCCGCGTGGTGCGGTTCGACCTGGTTGAAGAAAACGAAGGGGCTGCCTGATGGACGCATTGATTCTGCTGGGCAGTTTTATCGCACTGATCCTGATCGGCATGCCGGTGGCCTATGCGCTCGGGCTGTCGGCGCTGATCGGCGCGTGGTGGATCGACATCCCGTTCCAGGCCCTGATGATTCAGGTGGCGGGCGGGGTGAACAAATTCTCGCTGCTGGCGATTCCGTTCTTTGTGCTGGCCGGCGCGATCATGGCCGAGGGCGGCATGTCGCGACGGCTGGTGGCGTTCGCCGGGGTACTGGTGGGCTTCGTGCGTGGCGGGCTGTCGCTGGTCAACATCATGGCCTCGACGTTTTTCGGTGCGATTTCCGGCTCGTCGGTGGCCGATACCGCGTCGGTGGGTTCGGTGCTGATCCCGGAAATGGAGCGCAAGGGTTATCCCCGGGACTTCTCCACGGCAGTGACCGTCAGTGGTTCGGTGCAGGCCTTGCTGACTCCGCCGAGTCACAACTCGGTGCTCTACTCGCTGGCGGCTGGCGGCACCGTGTCCATCGCTTCGCTGTTCATGGCGGGTGTCGTGCCGGGCCTGCTGATGAGCGCATGCCTGATGGTGCTGTGCCTGATTTTCGCGCGCAAACGCGACTATCCCAAAGGCGAAGTGATCCCGATGCGCGAAGCCTTGAAGATCTGCGGCGAAGCGCTGTGGGGGCTGATGGCGATGGTGATCATTCTCGGCGGGATTCTCTCGGGGATCTTCACAGCCACCGAGTCGGCGGCCATCGCCGTGCTGTGGTCGTTTTTCGTCACCATGTTCATCTACCGCGACTACAAATGGAGTGAGCTGCCGAAACTGATGCATCGCACGGTGCGCACCATTTCCATCGTGATGATCCTGATCGGCTTCGCCGCCAGCTTCGGCTACATCATGACCCTGATGCAGATCCCGGCGAAAATCACCACGCTGTTCCTGACCCTGTCCGACAACCGCTACGTGATCCTGATGTGCATCAACGTCATGCTGCTGTTGCTCGGCACCGTGATGGACATGGCGCCGCTGATCCTGATCCTTACGCCGATTCTGATGCCGGTGATCCTCGGTATCGGCGTCGACCCGGTGCAGTTCGGCATGATCATGCTGGTCAACCTCGGTATCGGCCTGATAACGCCGCCGGTGGGCGCCGTGCTGTTCGTGGGTTCGGCGGTGGGCAAGGTCAGTATCGAAAGCACGGTGAAGGCGCTGCTGCCGTTCTATGCGGTGCTGTTCCTGGTGCTGATGCTGGTGACCTATGTTCCGGCACTGTCGCTGTGGTTACCGCACCTGGTGTTGTAACGCTGACGCTGTGGCGAGGGCGTTCGCTCCCTCGCCACAGGTGTTGTCTCACGCCCGCAGCAACATGTAAGCCGCAACCGCCAGACACACACTGGCGAATCCCACCTGCAACGTCCTCGCCGGTACTCGCGCGCAAAGTTGGCGGCCGATGATCATGCCGATGATGCTCGCTACGATGAACGACGCACCCAGATGATCGATCCGCACTCCTGCATGGAACGCGCCGATCACGCCGATGGCGGAAATCAGGCTGATGACCATCAGTGAAGTGGCGACGATCCCGCGCATCTGCACGTCGGTCAGTTGCTTGAACGCCGGCACGATCAAAAACCCGCCACCCACCCCCAGCAAACCGGACACCACACCGGTGACCGCGCCCAGTGCCGCGAGGGTCGCGGTGCATTTGGCGGTCCAGTCGAAACGGCCGGTCTGTTCATTGAGCATGCAGTTCTTCTGGCCCCAACTGGCGTGGCCATGGTCGCTCGGGCCCTCCTGCTGGCGTTCGCGGCGCAGCATGCGCCACGCCACCATGACCATCAGCAGGCTGAACAGGATCATCAAAACCTTTTCCGGCAACTGATGGGCGAAGTAGATGCCCACCGGCGAAAACACCGCGCCGAGCGCCGCAATCAGCAGCGCCGCGCGATAACGCACCAGACCATGGCGCAAACCATCAATCGCGCCGACTGCCGCCGCGCTGCCCACCGCAAACAACGCCACCGGCGCCGCTTGCGTCATCGTCCAGCCCAGCCCCAGCACCAGCGCCGGCACGGCGAGAATCCCGCCGCCGGCCCCGGTCAGACCGAGGACCAATCCCATCACCACGCCAAACAGACTTGCCAGCAACATAGAGTGTTCTCAGTCGACCCTGGACAGACGCGTCAGCCATTCGCGGCCCTTGAGCATGCCGTTCCAGTAGAACCACGGCAGCAGCGTCGCCTTCAGCCACCACGCGGAGCGGCGCGGCACGGTCGGGTCGAGGGGAAAGGTCGGCAGCAATTTTCCGCCGTAGCCGAACTCGGCGAGGATCACCTTGCCCTTCTCTACCGTCAGCGGGCAGGAACCATAGCCGTCGTACTTCAGCGGCAGTGCCAGATCCTTGCGCAGGGCGAGAAGGTTTTCCGCCACCACCACGACTTGCTTGCGCACTGCCGCGGCGGTTTTCGCATGGGTGGTGCCGCAGATATCGCCCAGGGCAAACACGTCGGGATAACGCGGATGTTGCAGCGTGTGCGGATTGACCTCGCACCAGCCGCCGGCGTCGGCCAACCGACTCTGCGCGATGAAATCCGGCGAAACCTGCGGCGGGACGACGTGCAACAAATCAAAAGTCTTGGCCTGACGGGTGACATTGCCGTCCGCATCCTTGATGTCGAACCAGGCGGTTTTCGCCGGGCCGTCGACCTTCACCAGATTGGAATTGAACGCCAGCCGCGCGTTGTATTTTTCGATGTACTTCATCAGCGGCGGCACGAAGGTCGGGACGCCGAACAATGCGGCGCCGGCCAGATTGAACTCGACCTCGACCTTGCTCAGCACGTTGCGCTTGAGCCAGTGATCGCAGGACAGGTACAGCGCCTTTTGCGGCGCGCCGGCGCACTTGATCGGGATCGGCGGCTGGGTGAACAGGGCTTTGCCGCCGCGTAGTTTCTGCACCTGATCCCAGGTGTATTGCGCGTGCTGATAGCTGTAGTTGGACGTGACACCGTGTTGACCGAGGCTTTCCTGCAAGCCTTCGATCTTCTCCCACGCCAGGCGCAGGCCGGGGCAGACGATCAGGTTCTGATAGGTGACAGTGCGTTGATCGTTGAGGGTGAGGCGGCGCTGGTCCGGGTCGATACCGGTCACTGCAGCCTGAATCCAGGTGGCCTGACGCGGCATCACTTTGTTCATCGGTCGGGCAGTGTCTTTGGCATCAAAGGCACCACCGCCGACCAGCGTCCACGCCGGCTGGTAGTAATGCAGGGTGCTCGGCTCGATCACTGTGATTTTCAGGCCGGGATCGCGCTTGAGCAGGCTCGCGACAAAACCGATACCGGCAGTGCCGCCGCCGATGACCACGATGTCCGCACTGATGGATGGGCCCCAGTGTTGATCGTTCATTGTTTGTTCCTTATGGCTGCACGCAAGGATAGCCGGGTCTATTGCGCCCAGCTTTTGAGCACGGCTCCGCAGTAGAGTCCGGAAAGGGTTTTCATCACCTGGATCACTTCGTGACTGGCGAGACCGTAAAAAATGTACTTGCCTTCACGACGGGTCGCGACCAGCCCTTCATCACGCAGGATACCCAGCTGCTGGGACAGGGTCGGCTGCCGCACGCCGGTCATTTTCTCCAGCTCGCCGACGTTGCGCTCGCCCTGGGTCAGCTGGCACAGGATCAGCAGCCGATCTTCATTGGCCAATGCCTTGAGCAGCGAACAGGCCTTGGAAGCCGAGGCGCGCAGTTGGGCGACTTCACATTCGGTCAGACTGGATTGCATTTGCAGGATGCCTTCAACGTCACTTAAGCTGCGGACATTATGTGTTTACATAAAGTGTTGCAACCCACGACTGACTTTTCGTCCTCTGCCACAGGTTCATGTCCATGCCCGCGTTGATTGAAGCCTTTCTCGACCCTGCCTCCTCGACCTACAGCTACGTGGTCTACGAAGCCGACGGTGGGCAATGCGCGATCGTCGATCCGGTGCTCGATTACGACGGTGCCGCCGGTCGCACCTGCACGGCACAGGCGGACAGGATCATCGCCTTCGTGCGTGCCCATAACCTGCAAGTGCAGTGGCTGCTGGAAACCCACGCCCACGCCGATCACCTGTCCGCCGCGCCGTACCTGCGTCGGGAACTGGGCGGGAAAATCGCGATTGGCGAATCGATCAGCAAAGTGCAAAACGTGTTCAAGGCGCTGTTCAACCTGGAACCGGAATTTCGCGTCGATGGTTCGCAATTCGATTACCTGTTCGCGCCGAACGAGTCATTCAGGATCGGCAATCTCAAGGCCACCGCCCTGCACGTCCCCGGCCACACCCCGGCGGACATGGCCTATTTGATCGATGGCGAGCAGATTCTGGTCGGCGACACGCTGTTCATGCCCGACGTCGGCACCGCCCGTTGCGACTTTCCCGGTGGCAACGCGCATCAACTGTTCAATTCGATTCACAAGCTGCTGGCCTTCCCCGCCAGCGTGAAGCTCTACGTCTGCCACGACTACCCGCCGCTGGGTCGCGACTCGCAGTGCCAGACCACCGTGGGTGAACAGCGCAAAAGCAATATCCATGTGCATGACGGCATCGATGAAGCCACGTTCGTTGAAATGCGCACGCGGCGGGACGCGGGGTTGGGAATGCCGACGCTGTTGCTGCCGGCGATTCAGGTGAATGTGCGGGCGGGGGATTTTCCGGCGGCGGAAGATAACGGCGTGGTGTACCTGAAAATTCCGCTCAACAAACTGTAATCAACTGATCGGAAGCGAGACGCGGAGCGTACATGGCGGCATTCCCACCCAGAGCGTAGGAACGATCATCTTCAAGCACCCAACGTCAAACCGTTCGCCGGCAACGGCAACGCCGTCTTGTAGCGCACCTGCTTGAGCGCAAAGCTCGACCGAATGTTGGCCACGCCCGGCACCTTGGTCAGAAAGTCCATCATGAAGCGCTCGAGCGACTGGATGGTTGGTACCAGCACCCGGATCAGATAGTCCGGGTCGCCGGCCATCAAGTAGCACTCCATGACCTCCGGGCGATCGGAAATCGCCTCTTCGAAATGCTGCAGGGCCTCTTCCACCTGCTTCTCCAGGCTGACGTGAATGAACACGTTGACGTGCAGCCCCAGCAGGTCGGCATCCAGCAGGGTTACCTGCTCGCGGATCAGCCCCAGTTCCTCCATCGCCTTGACCCGGTTGAAGCACGGCGTCGGCGACAGATTGACCGAACGGGCCAGGTCGGCGTTGGTGATGCGCGCGTTCTCTTGAAGGCTGTTGAGAATGCCGATATCGGTACGGTCCAGTTTGCGCATGAGACAAAACCACCTGTTTTTTTTGTTTATGCAGAATTTCTATCTGCAAATGATCTTCAGCGCAACGAAACAGAGAGAAATATTCTTCTTGGCCGGGCCTATGATTGTTGTAGGACAAGATTTCTTTTATCGAAGAATGACTGCCAGCTCACTACAAGAAATTCACAAGATCGAGCGTAGAAGCCATGACCCAAGCGTATGAACCGCTGCGTCTGCACGTCCCTGAACCCTCGGGCCGCCCAGGCTGCAAAACCGATTTCTCCTACCTGCATCTGACCGATGCCGGCACGGTGCGCAAACCTTCCATCGACGTAGAACCGGCCGACACCGCCGACCTGGCCCGTGGCCTGATCCGCGTGCTTGATGACCAGGGCAACGCCCTCGGCCCATGGGCCGAAAACGTGCCGGTCGAGATCCTGCGCAAAGGCATGCGTGCCATGCTCAAGACCCGCATCTACGACAACCGCATGGTGGTCGCCCAGCGCCAGAAAAAAATGTCGTTCTACATGCAGAGCCTCGGCGAAGAAGCCATCGGCAGCGCCCAGGCCCTGGCCTTGAACATCGACGACATGTGCTTCCCGACCTACCGCCAGCAAAGCATTCTGATGGCCCGCGACGTGCCATTGGTCGACCTGATCTGCCAACTGCTGTCCAACGAGCGCGACCCGCTCAAGGGCCGTCAGCTGCCAATCATGTACTCGGTCAAGGACGCCGGTTTCTTCACCATTTCCGGCAACCTCGCCACCCAATTCATTCAGGGCGTGGGCTGGGGCATGGCCTCGGCGATCAAGGGCGACACCAAAATCGCCTCGGCCTGGATCGGTGACGGCGCCACCGCCGAATCGGACTTCCACACCGCCCTCACCTTCGCCCACGTTTACCGTGCGCCAGTGATCCTCAACGTGGTCAACAACCAGTGGGCGATTTCGACCTTCCAGGCCATCGCCGGTGGTGAAGCCACCACCTTCGCCGGACGCGGCGTCGGTTGCGGCATCGCCTCGCTGCGGGTGGATGGCAACGATTTCTACGCGGTCTACGCCGCCTCCGCCTGGGCTGCCGAACGCGCCCGCCGCGGCCTCGGCCCGACCATGATCGAATGGGTCACCTACCGCGCCGGCCCGCACTCGACCTCCGACGATCCGTCCAAGTACCGTCCTGCCGACGACTGGAGCCACTTCCCGCTGGGCGACCCGATTGCCCGCCTGAAACAGCACCTGATCAAGGTCGGCCACTGGTCGGAAGAGGAGCACGCCGCCGTCAGCGCCGAGCTCGAAGCCGAAGTGATCGCCGCACAGAAACAGGCCGAACAGTACGGCACCCTCGCCGGTGGCCAGATTCCAAGCGCCGCGACCATGTTCGAAGACGTCTACAAAGAGATGCCGGAGCACTTGAAGCGCCAGCGTCAGCAGTTGGGGATCTGACATGAACGATCACAACAACAATATTCAGTTGGAAACCGCCATGACCACGACCACCATGACCATGATCCAGGCCCTGCGCTCGGCCATGGATGTGATGCTTGAGCGTGACGACAACGTGGTGGTGTTCGGCCAGGACGTCGGTTACTTCGGCGGCGTGTTCCGTTGCACCGAAGGCTTGCAGACCAAGTACGGTACCTCGCGGGTGTTCGACGCGCCGATCTCCGAGAGCGGCATCGTCGGCGTCGCCGTGGGCATGGGCGCTTATGGCTTGCGTCCGGTGGCCGAGATTCAGTTCGCCGACTACGTGTACCCGGCGTCCGACCAGATCATTTCCGAAGCCGCCCGTCTGCGTTATCGCTCGGCCGGCGAGTTCACCGCCCCGATGACCCTGCGCATGCCTTGCGGCGGCGGCATCTACGGCGGCCAGACCCACAGCCAGAGCATCGAGGCGATGTTCACTCAGGTCTGCGGTCTGCGCACCGTCATGCCGTCCAACCCGTATGACGCCAAAGGCCTGCTGATCGCCTCCATCGAAAACGATGACCCGGTGATCTTCCTCGAGCCAAAACGCCTTTATAACGGCCCGTTCGACGGCCACCACGACCGCCCGGTAACCCCGTGGTCGAAACACCCGCAAGCCCAGGTGCCGGACGGTTACTACACCGTGCCGCTGGACGTGGCCGCCATCACCCGTCCGGGCAAGGACGTGACCGTCCTGACCTACGGCACCACCGTTTACGTATCGCAAGTTGCGGCTGAAGAAAGCGGTGTTGACGCTGAAGTCATCGACCTGCGCAGCCTGTGGCCGCTGGACCTGGAAACCATCGTCAAATCCGTGAAGAAAACCGGCCGTTGCGTGGTCGTTCACGAAGCCACCCGCACCTGTGGTTTCGGCGCCGAACTGGTGTCGCTGGTGCAAGAGCATTGCTTCCACCACCTGGAAGCGCCGATCGAACGCGTCACCGGTTGGGACACCCCCTACCCGCACGCGCAGGAGTGGGCGTATTTCCCTGGGCCGTCCCGAGTGGGCGCGGCGCTGAAACGGGTCATGGAGGTCTGAATGGGCACGCACGTTATCAAGATGCCGGACATCGGCGAAGGCATCGCAGAAGTAGAACTGTCACAGTGGCACGTCAAGGTTGGCGATCTGGTCGTTGAGGATCAGGTGCTGGCGGATGTGATGACCGACAAGGCGATGGTCGATATTCCCTCGCCAGTCCACGGCAAGGTGATTGCGCTGGGCGGCCAGCCGGGTGAAGTGATGGCGGTCGGCAGTATTCTGATCAGCATCGAGGTTGAAGGCGCAGGCAATCTGAAGGAGTCGGACAAACCGGCGCCAGTTGCGGCGAAAGAAACGCCAGTCGCACCCAAAGTTGAAGCTGTCGTTGAAAGCAAACCCGCCGCGCCGCGTACGGCTCCGGTTTGCCAGGGCCCGGTGGTCGCTCGCGAAGCCGATGAGCGTCCGCTGGCCTCGCCGGCCGTGCGCAAGCATGCGCTGGACCTGGGCATTCAATTGCGTCTGGTACGTGGTACCGGCCCGGCCGGTCGCGTGTTGCACGAAGACCTCGAGGCGTACCTGACGCAAGGTCAATCGAACGCTTCGGCGCCGGTCGCTGCCGCGTACGCCCAGCGTCACGATGAAGAACAGATTCAAGTGATCGGCATGCGCCGCAAGATTGCCCAGCGCATGCAGGACGCGACTCAGCGTGCTGCGCACTTCAGTTATGTCGAGGAAATCGACGTCACCGCGATTGAAGAACTGCGTGCCCACCTGAACGAAAAACACGGTGCCAGTCGTGGCAAGCTGACCTTGCTGCCGTTCCTGGTGCGCGCACTGGTCGTCGCCCTGCGCGACTTCCCGCAGATGAATGCCCGTTACGACGACGAAGCCCAGGTCATCACCCGCCTCGGCGCGGTGCATGTCGGCGTCGCGACCCAAAGCGATGTCGGCCTAATGGTGCCGGTCGTGCGTCACGCAGAAGCTCGCAGCCTGTGGGACAGCGCGGCGGAAATCTCCCGCCTGGCCACCGCTGCGCGCAATGGCAAGGCCAGCCGCGATGAACTGTCCGGCTCGACCATCACCCTGACCAGCCTCGGCGCCCTTGGCGGCATCGTCAGCACGCCGGTGCTGAACCTGCCGGAAGTAGCGATCGTCGGCGTCAACAAAATCGTCGAACGCCCAATGGTCGTCAAAGGCCAGGTGGTGATCCGCAAGATGATGAACCTCTCCAGCTCCTTCGATCACCGCGTGGTCGACGGCATGGACGCGGCGCTCTTCATCCAGGCCATTCGTGGCTTGCTCGAACAACCCGCGACCCTGTTTGTGGAGTGATGGCATGCAATCTCTGAACACCACGCTGCTGATCATTGGTGGCGGCCCCGGCGGTTACGTGACGGCCATTCGTGCCGGGCAACTGGGCATTTCGACCATTCTGGTCGAGGGCGAATCGCTGGGCGGCACCTGCCTGAACATCGGCTGTATTCCGTCGAAAGCGTTGATTCATGTGGCCGAGCAGTTTCACCAGACGCAACATCACAATCAGCATTCGGCACTGGGCATTAGCGTTTCGGCGCCGACCCTCGACATCACCAAGAGCGTCGAGTGGAAGGACGGCATCGTCGATCGCCTGACCACCGGCGTCGCCGCGTTGCTGAAGAAGCACAAGGTTCAGGTCATCAATGGCTGGGCCAAGGTCATCGACGGCAAGACCGTGGAAGTCGGCGATACCCGCATCCAGTGCGAGCATCTGGTGCTGGCCACCGGCTCGAAAAGCGTCAATTTGCCGATCCTGCCGATTGGCGGGCCGATCATATCGTCCACCGAGGCGCTGGCGCCAAAGTCGGTTCCGAAACGCTTGATCGTGGTCGGCGGAGGTTACATCGGCCTGGAGCTGGGCATTGCCTATCGCAAGCTCGGTGCCGAGGTCAGCGTGGTAGAGGCGCAGGATCGCATTCTGCCGGCCTACGACGCCGAACTGACCCAACCGGTGCACGACGCGCTGAAGCAACTCGGCGTAAAGCTGTATTTGAAACACAGCGTGCTGGGTTTCGACGGGACTTTGCAGGTGCGCGATCCAAACGGCGACATGCTGAATCTGGAAACCGATCAGGTGCTGGTGGCTGTCGGTCGCAAACCCAATACCCAGGGCTGGAACCTTGAAGCCCTGAACCTGGACATGAACGGCTCGGCGATCAAGATCGACAGCCGTTGCCAGACCAGTATGCGCAACGTCTACGCCATTGGCGACCTGAGCGGCGAGCCGATGCTGGCCCACCGCGCCATGGCTCAGGGCGAGATGGTTGCCGAGCTGATCAGCGGCAAGACCCGCGAGTTCAACCCGACCGCCATCGCTGCCGTGTGCTTTACCGACCCGGAACTGGTGGTGGTCGGCAAGACCCCGGACGAGGCCAAAGCGGCAGGACTGGACTGCATCGTGTCGAACTTCCCGTTTGCGGCCAATGGCCGGGCGATGACCCTGGAATCGAAAACCGGCTTCGTGCGGGTGGTCGCTCGTCGGGACAATCATGTGATTGTCGGCTGGCAGGCGGTCGGTGTCGGGGTCTCGGAGCTGTCGACCGCGTTCGCCCAAAGTCTGGAAATGGGTGCGCGACTGGAAGACATCGGCGGCACCATCCATGCGCACCCGACCCTGGGTGAAGCGGTGCAGGAAGCGGCGTTGCGTGCGCTTGGGCACGCGTTGCACCTGTAACGCTCGGTCGCAGATCGTTCCCACGCTCCGCGTGGGAATGCCTCCACGGACGCTCCGCGTTCGGCTGTTGGGACGCAGAGCGTCCCGGACTGCATTCCCACGCAGAGCGTGGGAACGATCAAAGGCAGAGATTTCGGGCTGCGAAACCGCTCAAGAATGAAGTATTGTTGTGCCCATCCAAAAAAACGTCAGAAGCCTTGAACCGCTTCGGCGGTTGTTCAGTGATAGAGGGTGTCATGGGTAACGAAAGCATCAACTGGGACAAGCTGGGTTTTGACTACATCAAGACCGACAAACGCTATCTGTCGTACTTTCGCAACGGCGAGTGGGACAAAGGCACCCTGACCGAAGACAACGTGCTGCACATCAGCGAAGGCTCCACTGCCCTTCACTATGGCCAGCAATGCTTCGAAGGCCTGAAGGCCTATCGTTGCAAGGACGGCTCGATCAACCTGTTCCGTCCCGACCAGAACGCCGCGCGCATGCAACGCAGCTGCGCCCGCCTGCTGATGCCGCATGTGTCCACCGAGCAGTTCATCGAAGCGTGCAAGGAAGTGGTTCGCGCCAACGAGCGTTTCATCCCGCCTTACGGCACCGGCGGCGCGCTGTACCTGCGTCCGTTCGTGATCGGCGTGGGTGACAACATCGGCGTGCGTACCGCACCCGAATTCATCTTCTCGATCTTCTGCATTCCGGTTGGCGCCTACTTCAAGGGCGGCTTGACCCCGCACAACTTCCAGATCTCCACCTTCGACCGCGCCGCGCCACAAGGCACCGGTGCCGCCAAGGTCGGTGGCAACTACGCCGCCAGCCTGATGCCGGGTTCCCAGGCCAAGAAAGCGCACTTCGCTGACGCCATCTACCTGGATCCGCTGACCCACAAGAAGATCGAAGAAGTCGGTTCGGCCAACTTCTTCGGGATCACCCACGACAACAAGTTCGTGACCCCGAACTCGCCGTCAGTACTGCCAGGCATCACCCGTCTGTCGCTGATCGAACTGGCCAAGTCCCGTCTGGGCCTGGAAGTGGTCGAAGGCGACGTGTTCATCGACAAGCTGTCGGACTTCAAAGAGGCCGGTGCTTGCGGTACTGCTGCGGTGATCACCCCGATCGGCGGCATCAGCTACAACGACCACCTGCACGTCTTCCACAGCGAAACCGAAGTCGGCCCGGTCACCCAGAAGCTCTACAAAGAGCTGACCGGCGTGCAGACCGGCGACGTCGAAGCGCCAGCCGGCTGGATCGTCAAGGTTTGATCTGACGGCCAGATGCACAAAAGCCCCCATCGAGTGATCGATGGGGGCTTTTTTATTCGTTTGGCTCGGTGGCCTTCATGGCAATCCGCTTGCCCGCGCGACCGGCAATCCCGCTCGCCTGTCCGTTCTGCTGCTTGCCCATTCGCGCCTGGGTAATCAATCCGGGAATCAGCTCTCCTTCCGGCAGGTTCTTCCAGAACCGCGTCGGCAAATGCCCCTGCATGACTTTCTCGTTCAAACGCGCCGGATTGAAGATATGGCTGTAGTACGTCAGCCATAAGTCCCCGTGGGGATCATCGACGTTCTGCGCCAGTTGCTGCCACTCCAGCGGACACTGACGTTCATGGATCAATTGTTCACCATCGTAATAAACCCCGTCGCGGGGCGTGGCGATCAGCCAGCGATGCCGGCCCATGCGCCCGATGAAGTGTTCGCTGGCGCTGTGCAGAATGTCGTGGGCCGGTTCGTGCCATGCGACGTATTGCGGGCCCGGCAGCTCTGGCGGGCGCTCGATGAAACGCACGAACGCATGCAGATGATGGGCTTCGCGTTGCACCTGCTTGATCCGCCGCTGTAACTCGCTGCCCAGCTTGTCGCCGGCCATCATTGCCGTGCGGTCGCCGTGGCTGACTCGCCACAGCACTTCATACAGCAAACTCCAGCGTTGATCGCCACGGTATCGCGACGCTTGTTCCAGGGTGTCGAGAAGTGCACGCGGAATTCGCGCCTGAAACGGCCCCTGCCCTTCGGGCACCGACACGTCACTGGCAAACAGATCACTTACCCCTTCCGACGCCCAGCTAACCAGACTCGGGTCGATTTCATGGCTGAGCAGCCAGCGCGCCTGCTGGCGCCAGGTGTCGAACAGGTCGTCGCAATCGAGGTTGATCATCCCCACAGCCCCATCTGTTGCGGCATTGGTCGGTCGCGCAATTGCTGATAAAGCATCTGGCTGGTGACTTCTGCCTGCTGCGGGTGGTAATCGCTGGTGATGATGAACGGTTTGGCTTTGGCCAGCACACAGCGCATGCGCGCCACGTCTTCGTAGCGAATGCGCCGCTGCCGACGCAGTTCCACCAGACGTTCGGTGGTGCGCAAGCCGATGCCGGGAATGCGTGAAATCAACGCCGGTTCGGCACGATTGAGATCCAGCGGAAACACCTCACGATTCTGCAGCGCCCAGGCCAGTTTCGGGTCGATGTCCAACGCCAGATTGCCCGGCCCCGTGAGCAACTCACCGGCGGTATAGCCATAAACGCGCAACAGGAAATCCGCCTGATACAAGCGGTGCTCGCGCATCAGCGGTGGTGCGGCCAGCGGCACGCTTTTCGGGCTGTCGGGAATCGGGCTGAAGGCCGAGTAATAGACCCGGCGCAGACGGAAGTTGCCGTAAAGCGCCTGCGCGCTGTGCAGGATGGTGCTGTCGTCGGTGTCATCGGCACCGACAATCATCTGCGTGCTCTGCCCGGCCGGGGCGAACTTCGGTGCGCGGGGTTCGTTGAGCACAGTCTGCACACCGGTGTAGATGGTGTTCATTGCCTGCTTGATCGAACCGATGTGCTTCTCCGGCGCCAGGGTTTGCAGGCTGGCATCGGTGGGCAATTCGATGTTGACGCTCAAGCGGTCAGCGTAACGCCCGGCCTCTTCGATCAACGCAGGATCCGCATCAGGGATGGTCTTGAGATGAATGTAGCCACGGAACTCATGCTCTTCGCGCAGCAGCTTCGCGACACGCACCAGTTGCTCCATGGTGTAGTCCGCCGAACGGATGATCCCCGAGCTGAGGAACAAGCCGCTGACGCAATTGCGCCGGTAGAAATCAAGAGTCAGCGTCACCACTTCCTCGGGCGTGAAACGCGCACGGGGGACGTCGCTGGAGCGGCGGTTGACGCAGTATTGGCAGTCGTAGAGACAGAAATTGGTCAGCAGAATCTTGAGCAGCGACACGCAACGCCCGTCCGGCGTGTAGCTGTGGCAGATGCCCATGCCATCGGTCGAACCCAGCCCGCTCTTGCCCTCGGAACTGCGCTTGGGCGCACCGCTGCTGGCGCAGGAGGCGTCGTACTTGGCGGCGTCGGCGAGGATGCTGAGCTTGTCGATGATTTGCATGGCACGGACTCGATACTGTTCGCATATACAGTATAGGGGGCGATGGGCTCATACAAGGCGCAATGGCGCTCTTCGTCGGAATGTCGCGCCGCAGCAGTCAGGTCAATTTGACTCAGCAGCAGTCAGATTGACTCGATTCCACAAGCGTCATAATGACTATCAACCCTGTGCAGCCCTTGATATTAAAGGCAGTCCGGCATGGCCCGAAAATTGACTGACTCCCCGTAGCCATTTGGCTGAAGACCAAAACGGGAGTCGAACATGGATCATGTTTTTCAGGGCAAGCTTGCCGTCATCACCGGTGCCAGTTCGGGCATAGGCCTGGCCGCTACCGAACGCCTGCTCGATCAAGGCGCGCGCGTATTGGCCATGTCGCGAAAATTCGGCGCACTGGCCGAACTGCTTGAGCGGTATCCCCACCAACTGGTCTGGCATCCCGGCGATGTCACTCAAGCCTCTGACCTTGCCTCCTTGGCCGAGCAGGCTGCGAGTCTGGGCCCGGTGAGCTTCGTGGTGCCCAATGCCGGTATCGCAGAACTCGCCGACGGGCTCGACAGCTCGGCGTTTGATCGCCAATGGGCGGTGAACGGCGCAGGTGCCCTGAACACGTTGGCCGTCCTGCGCCCGCACCTCGCAGACAGCGCTTCGGTGGTGTTCATCGGTACTTTTCTGGCCCAAATCAGTTTCGCGGGACTGGCCGCCTACATCGCATCAAAAGCGGCGTTGATCGCCCATGCCCGAACCCTTGCGGTCGAGCTGGCACCCCATGGCGTGCGCATCAATTGCGTCTCCCCCGGCCCGACCGCAACGCCGATCTGGTCGACACTGGGCTTGAGCGACGAAGCGCTCGGCGACGTGGCCCAGGGCGTCAACAAACGGCTATTGGGCGGACAATTCCTGGAACCTGCGGCAGTGGCCGACGTCATTCTTTTTCAGTTGGGCAATGGCGCACGCGGCGTCGTCGGGCAGGATTGGGTGGTCGATAGCGGATACACCCTAAGCTAACGCGCATGCACCGATCCGGGCGGGGAGTCAGTCAGTTGGCGACCTGACGATTCCCGCCCGGACCCAGGCAAAACCAGTCCCCAGCGCGACGCCAGTTCCCGGCGCCCCTGCACCGTCAAAGTGAGCGCCCGACTGTCCAGATCCTGCGTCACCCATTTGCGCTTCAACGCGGCCTGCAACAACGCGGCCCCGAGCGAACCGCCCAGATGCGGCCGACGCATGCTCCAGTCGAGGCACGGGCAGGCAAAGCGGCGGCGCATCGTCGACAGATCCTTGACCTCAATGCCCAGCCCTTCAAAAAACGCCTCCCCGCTTTCACTGAGGCGATAAACCTGTTCATCGGTTTCCACCAGCCATCCCGCCTCAAGCAAGCGGTCATGCAGCAACACCGCCAGCGTCCCGGCCATATGGTCGTAGCAGGTGCGGGCAAATTGCAGGCGATCCGGCGTATGCGGTTTGAAGGTCGGCGCGGGGTTTTGGCCGATCACCATCAGCGCTTCCAGCGCCTGGGCCACGCGCTTGTCGGCGAGGCTGTAATAACGGTGACGGCCCTGCACATGCAGGCGCACCAAGGCCAGGTCCTTGAGCTTGGCCAGGTGCGCGCTGGCGGTCGAGGCGCTGACGTCGGCGAGGGTCGCCAGCTCCGTGGCGGTGCGGGCGTGGCCGTCCATCAGCGAGCACAGCATTTTGGTCCGCGCCGGTTCCGCGATGGCGGCGGCCACTTGCGAGACGCCGATGTCTTGATGTTCTGCGTGCATATTTCGCTCCCGGACGAATCATCGCCCTCAAGGACTGGAGATAGTAGCAACACTTTCCCCACCGACAAGGTTGCGATCCATGGACCCGATCATCGCTGCGACTCACGCCGATCCCTACCTCTACTACGCCGAACTGCGCGCGGCGGGCGGGCTCACGTTTAATCACGGACTGAAACTGTGGGTGGCCAGCAGCGCCCGGGCGGTGCGCGCGGCGCTGGCGCATCCGGATTGCCGGGTGCGTCCGGTGCAGGAACCGGTGCCCAAAGCCATCGTCGACGGCATGGCGGGCAAGGTGTTCGGCCAGTTGATGCGCATGAATGACGGAGAAGCTCAGCGCTGCCCGCGTTCGGCCATCGAGCCGCCGTTGGGGTTGATTGGTCGGGAAGAAGTCAGCGCGCTGGTGTCCGCGCGGTTGATCACGAACGATGCCGACGGCCTCTATAAAGCAATGTTTCGCGGCCCGGTGTGCGTGGTTGCATCGCTGCTCGGATTCACCCCGGCGCAGGCGCGGGTCGTGAGTGAACTAACGGCCGATTTCGCGGCGTGTCTGTCGCCGCTGAGCAATGACCTGCAACTGGCGGCAGCGCATCGGGCGGCGGAGCAATTGCGCGGTTACTTCATTGAGTTGCTGTCGGACCCGAACCCGTTTCTCGCCGACATTCGCCAGCGTTTTGTCGGCGATGCGGACGTGCTGCTCGCCAACCTGATCGGCCTCTGTTCACAGACGTTCGAGGCCACTGCCGGGCTTATCGGCAATGCGTTGGTGGCTTTACAGCGTCAGCCTGAATTACGCGCGGCGTCAGTGGATTCGTTACTGGCTGAAGTCCAACGCTTCGATCCATCGGTGCAGAACTCCCGCCGATTTGTGGCGAACACCTGCGAAATCGACGGCGTGCGGCTGGAAGCCGGCGACGTGATTCTGGTGCTGCTGGCCTCGGCCAATCGCGACCCCGCACTGAATGGAAACCCGGATCGCTTTATGGTGGATCGCCCGAACCGACGCAGCTTCACGTTCGGCAGCGGTCGGCATCAATGTCCCGGACAGATGCTGGCGATGACGATCGCCAGCGCCACGCTCACTGAAATTCTCGCCCGCGACATTGATCCGGGAAGACTCGCGTGGCACTACCGGCCTTCGCTGAATGGACGAATTCCGATGTTCAGCGAGATGCAGACTTAAGCATCGCTGCAATCAAGGATCAGGTGGCCCATTCCAGGGATGCAGGCAACTGGAAACAGAGGTCTACTTCCAGTTTTGCGGCGGCCGACAGGTTGACCAGCGCGTCCAGCGAGAACTTGTCGATTTTGCCGTTGAGTACGTCGTTGAGACGCGGCTGAGTGATGCCAAGACGCTTGGCCGCCTCTTTCTGGGGAAGCTCCCACGCACGAATCGTTTCGCAAAGCGTGCGCATCAGCTTGGCCCGCAGACGCATGTTGGCCGCTTCATGCGGCGTGTCTTCCAGTGCGTCCCAGATGTTTGAGAAACGTTGGGGTGGGTTTTGATGATCCTTCATGTTTCACCTGTTCCTGGCATTTGAACGTGCCACGCAGGCTATATCGAAACCGATATAAATCAAGCTCAAAGTGGCTTATTAAATATTCGGTATCACAAAGAGGATGTTCACAAGCAAACACGCTTCACAGGCCGACGGCGACCTTTTACGTGAGCCATAAAGCCTGACAAATGAAGCATCATTTTGCCCTCATCCGCGAGGCTACATCGCCTTGCGCCTTTGCCTACAACTACGCCAGAATCCGCCGGCTTGTGCGGTTTTGAGGGCGTCAGTAACTTGGTCCGCGTCACTGAATGGTCAGTGATCGGGTTTAGTCGCTCGATGATTTCTCAAAACTTTACATGTGCTCCAGACAGTCAGGTGACCTTCATCTGCACTCTATGGCGGCTGTGTGCAGGGCACCCTCGGGTGCGCCGGTTTTGGGAAGTCGCCGGTCGACTAACCTGCGTACAGCTGCCACCTTTTCGTTTAGTCGCGAGGTGGTGTCGGCATCACTTTGAGGCTTTCCCGAATGTTCAAATACGTCCCCGATCCACCCGAAACAGACAAACCCAGCGAATCCGATCCGGCCTCGCCCTACGCCTCCGCCGATTCCAGAAAACTCCACGAAGCCGCCGAGCGCGCCCTCGACCATTACCTGAAACCCACCGCCCCGAAACAACACTGCCCCGGCCGCATGTTCCTCGTCGCCCCCGACCTGGATCAACATGCGCTGCTGGCCCACGCCTGCGAATCGATGACTTCGGCCAGCGTGATGCTCAGCGACTTCGCCGCGCTGCTGGACCCACCCTACCGCAGCACCGTGCTGGGCATCGCCCAAGTGGTGATGTGTGGCGAACTGGCTGTGAACCGGGCGCTGGACACTCTCGATGCCACGACCTGAGGAACACCCATGGAAAGCAAATCCGATGCACACATCGTCGCCGCCCTGATCTCCATCGGCCTCAACGAGAAAGACAGCCAATGGGCCCAGAAAGCCTGTTTGCTACTGCTCGAGAGCGAACGGAAATCCATCGTCAGCGCCGCACTCACCGCACTCACCCAACTCGCCCGTGACCATGGCGAACTGGACCGCAGCCGCCTGCTGCCGGCACTCACCAGCGTAAAACGCAGATTCCCAAGCCTGACCGGCACGGTTGCCGCGACGCTGGATGAGATGGCGATGGCTGCGTAACACCTGGGGCATAAGGCAAGAAAAAACCCGCTGCCTCCGTGAAGGGAGGCAGCGGGTTTTTATGACTTCAGCGATGAAACGGGCAATCAATCCTCCCGCGTCAAAACCTCAAGCAACTCAATCTCGAACACCAAATTCGAATTCGGCGGAATCTTGCCCATCGTCCGCTCGCCGTAACCCAGATGCGCCGGCACCAGCAGCTTGCGCTTGCCGCCCACCTGCATGCCCATGATCCCTTGATCCCAACCCTTGATCACCCGGCCCGTGCCGATCACGCACTGAAACGGCTTGCCCCGGCTCCAGGACGAATCGAATTCGGTGCCGTCTTCCAGCCAACCGGTGTATTGGGTGGTGATCAACGCGCCTTTGACGGCGGCTTTTCCGTCTCCGGGCTGAAGATCGATTATCTGCAGTTCATCATTCATAACATTCGCTCTATTGTTCCGCTGGCCGCCGTTTTCCCAGAAATACCGGCCATTGGCAACCGTTTGACCCTACGTCGGCCGTGATGGATGATGGCCACCCGCTACCAATCCCGATCGATACGCCATGTCAGCGACGCTTGAATGACTCAACTCTGGATCAGCTTCGCCATTGTCGCTGTGCTGTTGGTCGTGATCGCCGTTCTGATCCGCCGAGTGCGCGAGCTTCGTCAGCAACTCGCCGAGTATCGCGAATTGCTCACCCGCGCCGCCGAGGGCCAGAACATACGTCAGGATGGCGATGCCGACCGCTTCAAGCGCAGCCAGTATTTCGCCCGGATCGGCACGTGGGACTGGGAAGTCGACACTGACCGGCTCTACTGGTCGGACGCGATCTTCGGCATGTTCGGGTTCAAGATCGGCGAAGTGACACCCTCCTACGCCCTGTTCTGCTCCTGCGTACACCCCGACGACCGCGCCCGGGTGCGCGCCGGGGAATTGCGGTGCCTGAAGACCGGTGAAAACCATGATGAGGAATACCGCGTGGTCTGGCCCGACGGCACGATTCGCTGGCTGCGGGAAACCGGTAACGTGGTGCGCAACGATCACGACGCGGTTATCAAGATGATGGGTGTGGTACGCGACATCACCGAAGAAAAGGCCTCGGCCAGCTACCTCCAGCACTTGGCTCACTTCGACCCGTTGACCGGCCTGCCGAATCGGCTGGTGCTGGAGGAACGGCTATCGGAAGCACTGGAACATGCCCGCGTGACCGAGACGCGGGTGGCGCTGGTGTTTATCGATCTCAACGGCTTCAAAGCGATCAACGACCGCTACGGTCACGCCGCCGGCGACCGCGTTCTGATCACCACCGCTACGCGCCTGAAACGCATCCTGCGGGTCAGCGACACCGTCGCGCGGATCGGCGGCGACGAATTCGTGGTCATCCTGCAAGGCCTCGCCCCCGGCCTGAACCTGCAGGACGAAGCGCGCAGCATCTGCCAGAAAATCTTCATCGAACTGTCCCCGCCGACTCCCATCGGCAACGAACAACGCCATATCGGCACCAGCCTCGGCGTCGCCGTATTCCCCGACCACGCACCGACCATGGACCGCTTGCTGCACATTGCGGATCTGGCGATGTATGAGGCCAAGCGCAGCGGGAATAATCAGTATCGATTGGGCGGCGGGCAAGCGCTGAGTCATGGCCGGGCTGATTGAGCCCGAGGCTATTTCTCCACCGGCTGAATCGCCACAATCGTCCCGTTGGTAATCATCACCATCACGTACTTGTCATTGATCTGCACCCACTGCGCTTGCGGTTCCGGCTGCTTGAGGCCTTTCTGTTTCCAGTTTTTGATGGCTTTTTCGCTGCGCTGGTAGATATCCGGGGCGCGGTCGTTGACGTTCAGTTCGCGGTTGCCGGTCGGTGATTGCTCGACAGTGTCGTTCGAGGTTTGCGCCGCTTGAACGAGGGGGCTGATCCCGGCGATGCCGGCGACTAGGGCCAGGCTGGCGATTAGGGTCTTGTTGTTCATCGGTGAACCTCCTTCAGATGTGTGATACCTGAACTCCGACTGCGGGGTTCCGGAATCATTCCTTGTTTATTGATGGAAGTTGAGATTGTAGCCACGCTCCGGAACGCGATCCGGGCTAACCCGCCACCGGGCCAATACAGTCAACGGCATCCATTTGCGATAAGATCGCGCGCCCCTGCCGAGTGAATAAGGACATCACCGTGAAAATCTATCTCATCGTCAATCTGGTGTTGCTGGCGCTGCTGGGGCTCTACGCTGTCAGTCTTTTCAACAAACTTGTTGCCCGGCGCAACGAGATCAAGAACGCATTTGCTCAGGTCGAAGTGCAGCTCAAACGCCGCTATGACCTGATCCCCAATCTGGTCAGCATCGCCAAGGGTTATCTGGCCCATGAGCGCGAAACCCTTGAAGCGGTGATCGCCGCGCGCAATGCCGCCGTGGCCGGACTTGAGGCTGCGCAGGCGAAACCGGGCAGCGCCCAGAACATCGCGCAACTGGGGCTGGCGGACAGCGCACTCAGCAGCGCGGTGGGTCGATTGAATCTGACGCTGGAAGCTTATCCGGAACTCAAGGCCTCCCAGAACATGCAACAACTGAGTGAAGAGCTGAGCAGCACCGAAAACAAGGTGAGCTTCGCGCGCCAGGCGTTTAACGACGCGGTGATGACCTACAACACGCTCAAGCAGAGTTTTCCGGCGGTGCTGCTGGCGGCCAGTTTTGGCCATCGCGAGGATGCGGTTCCGCTGAAGTTCGCCGATACGCTGGCCATCAAGACCGCGCCCAACGTTTCTTTCTGATTGCTGCTCTCCATGGATGGCCCGATGAATTTTTTTGAACGACAAACCCAGGCCCGGAACCAAACGTCACGGCTGGTTTACCTGATGATTCTGGCGATTGTCATGCTGATCGGGATGACCAGCCTGCCCTTCGTCTTCAATGGCTTTGAGGATTACCTGAGCGGGACTGGCACGCTGGCGGACGCGTTTCTGGCAATGGCCGTTATCGCATCGTTCATCAGCAGCATCGTGGTGATTGGCGGTCTGCTCAAATATCGGCAACTGCGCGCGGGCGGCAAAGTCGTCGCGGAGAAACTGGGTGGCCGCCTGCTCAATGGCAATGTGCGAACCCTGGACGAGCAGCGGTTGATGAACGTCGTCGAAGAAATGGCGATCGCCTCCGGCACCTGCCTGCCGGCGGTGTATCTGTTACCGGACGAAAGCATCAACGCCTTCGCGGCCGGATTTACACCGGAGGACGCGGCCATTGGTGTGACCCGTGGCGCAGTGAAACTACTGACCCGAGAAGAACTGCAAGGGGTGATCGCCCACGAACTCAGCCACATCTTCAACGGGGACATGCGCCTCAACACGCAACTGGTGGCAGTGGTGCACGGCCTGTTGGTGTTGGGGCTGGCTGGCACTTACATAATGGCCAGCCTGCTCAAGCGCGACAAACGCGACGTGCGGTTGATGCTGGTGGTTTTTGCGCTCGGTGCCGCACTGTGCGTGGCCGGATTTATCGGAAATCTCTATGGCAATTTGATCAAGGCGGCTGTCAGTCGCCAGCGTGAATTCCTCGCCGATGCCAGCGCGGTGCAATACACGCGCAATCCGCAAAGCATTGTCGGTGCCCTGAAAAAAATCGGCGCCCATGCACAAGGCTCGGTGATCAGCTCGCCCCGTGCCGCCGAGTTCAGCCATTTGTTTTTCAGTACCGGCGGCTCAGGTTTGCTGAGCCGGATGTTTGCGACCCACCCTGATCTGAGCGTACGGATTCGTCGGATCGATCCGCAGTGGGACGGGAGTTTTACGACGGCTGCCGCAGCGGGCAGACCGGTGCCAGATCAGATGGCGGCAACGGCGGATTGATTCAGACTAGATGAATTTCTTTGAACAACAGTGCCGGGCCAAACGTCGCTCGGTGCAGCTCGTGATCTTGATGTTTCTCGCCGTACTCGGCTTGATTCTTGTGTCCTGCATGCTCCTGATTCTGCCGTTCTCATACGGCAAAACGCTGGAGAACATGGCGTCGAACTGGCAGTTTTTCGCGACCGTTGCGACGCTGGTAACGGGTGTTGTGTTGCTCGGCGGGCTAATCAAATACGTCGAACTGACAGGGGGTGGAAAAGTGGTCGCGCGCCGTTTGGGCGGTCGTCTGATCAACCATGACGCGCGGACTCTGGAAGAGCGCCGCCTGGTCAACGTGGTGGAGGAAATGGCGTTGGCGTCTGGCACCGCCGTTCCTTGCGTGTATCTGTTGCCGGATCAGGGCATCAATGCATTTGCCGCCGGTTTCACCCCTCAGGATGCAGTGATCGGCGTCACTCAAGGTGCGATAAGCCTGTTGTCACGCGATGAACTGCAAGGCGTGATCGCACACGAATTCAGCCACATCTATAACGGCGACATGCGCCTGAACACCCAACTGGTCGCGATCGTTCACGGGATCATGGTGATCGGGCTGGCGGGAAACCATCTCTTGCGCGGTCTTGAAGACACACCACACTCATCTGCCAATCGTAAGCAGCCGACCATTCTGGTCAGCATGTTTGGCACTGCGCTGTGCATTGTCGGATTCTCCGGGACGTTCTTCGGCAACCTGATCAAGGCTGCGGTCAGCCGGCAACGCGAATTCCTGGCCGATGCGACCGCCGTGCAATACACCCGCAACCCCGACAGTATCGCCGGGGCACTGAAGAAAATCGGCGGGTATAAAATGGGCTCGACCCTCAAGGCAGCCCGCGCTGCCGAGTTCAGCCACCTGTTTTTCAGCCCTGGCACTTCCAGCGCTCATCTGCTCTCGGGCCATCCGGATCTGCGTGAACGCATTCGCAGGATAGACCCTGACTGGGACGGGATTTTTGTGAGCATCGCCGCACCAGCGCAAGACTCGATGGTAGCCAGAACCGTACTGGCAGCGCCGCCAAAACAGCTGCCATAGCACGCCATTGATCTGCATAGCGCATCAATCCATGCCAACAATGCAATTAACAAATCGATCCCTGCGCGCCACTATCCGCCCCAATAAAAACCGTGCGCCGCCTCCCCGTCGCGCACGTCATAAAAGCGGTGGAGTACTTTTCTATGACAGCCTCAATCCCACACGGCGGCTCGCGGGCCGGCGCCATTTTCCGGGTGACCTCGGGTAACTTCCTCGAACAGTTCGACTTCTTTCTGTTCGGCTTCTACGCCACGCAGATCGCGGCGGTGTTCTTTCCGTCGAGCAGTGAGTTCGCGTCCCTGATGATGACTTTTGCAGTGTTCGGCGCAGGCTTTTTGATGCGTCCGCTGGGGGCTATCGTGCTCGGCGCATACATCGATGACGTCGGTCGTCGCAAAGGTTTGATTGTCACCCTGTCGATCATGGCCAGCGGCACGATCCTGATTGTGCTGGTGCCCGGATATGAAACCATCGGCCTGTTCGCCCCGGCGCTGGTGTTGATCGGACGGCTGCTGCAGGGCTTCTCCGCCGGTGCCGAACTGGGCGGGGTTTCGGTGTATCTCTCGGAGATCGCCACGCCCGGTCGCAAAGGCTTTTTCACCGCCTGGCAGTCGGCCAGTCAGCAGGTGGCCATCGTCGTCGCCGCCGCGCTCGGTTATGGCTTGAACCAATGGATGGCGCCGGAAGCGGTCGCCGATTGGGGCTGGCGTATTCCGTTTTTCGTCGGTTGCATGATCGTGCCGTTCATCTTCTTTCTGCGGCGCAACCTCGCGGAGACCGAAGAGTTCGCCGCTCGTAAACATCGTCCGAGCATGAAGGAAGTGTTCCGCACCCTCGGCCAGAACTGGGGCGTGGTGCTGGGCGGGATGCTGATGGTTGCCCTGACCACCACCGCGTTTTACTTGATCACCGTGTACGCACCGACCTTCGGCAAAACCGTGCTGCACCTGAGCACTTCCGATGCGTTGCTGGTGACGCTGCTGGTGGGCGTTTCCAACTTCTTCTGGCTGCCGATTGGCGGTGCATTGTCCGATCGCGTCGGCCGCCGTCCGGTGCTGATCGCCATGGCGCTGCTGGCGCTGGCCACCACGTATCCGGCGCTGTCGTACCTGGTGCAGGCGCCGAGCTTCAGCCACATGCTGCTGTCGCTGTTGTGGCTGTCGTTCATCTACGGTTTGTACAACGGCGCGATGATTCCGGCGCTGACCGAAATCATGCCGGTGGAAGTGCGGGTGGCAGGTTTCTCCCTGGCTTACAGCCTCGCCACTGCCGTGTTCGGTGGATTCACCCCGGCAATGTCGACCTTCCTGATTGAGTACACCGGCGACAAAGCCGCACCGGGTTACTGGATGAGCATCGGCGCACTGTGTGCATTGTGCGCCACGCTTTATCTGTATCGCCGGGCCGGCGGTCGTCTGCAACCTGTTACTGCCTGAGAACATCACCATGAAAAAACTGTTTACCGTTACAGCCCTGCTCGCCGGTCTTGCGTTCAACGTTGCGGCCCAGGCCGAAGAACTGCGGGTCATGACTTCCGGCGGTTTCACCGCCGCCTACAAGATCCTCGGGCCGAAATTCGCCGCCGCCACCGGCAACACGCTGGACACCCAACTCGGTCCGTCGATGGGCAAGGCGCCGGAGGCAATCCCCAATCGCCTCGCCCGTGGTGAAAAGGCCGACGTGGTGATCATGGTCGGCTACGCCCTCGATGATCTGATCAAGCAAGGCAAGGTTGATCCGGCTTCGCGGGTGGAGCTGGCGGATTCGCGAATCGGCCTGGTAGTGCGCGAAGGCGCGCCGAAACCGGACATCAGCAACGTCGATGCCCTGAAGAAAACCCTGCTGGATGCAAAATCGGTGGCTTACTCCGACAGCGCCAGCGGCGTGTACATCGAGCAGCAATTGTTCAAAAAACTGGGTATCGAAGATCAGCTGAAACCGAAGGCGAAGATGATCCCGAAAATCCCGGTGGGCTCGGTGGTCGCCACTGGCGACTATCAACTGGGCTTCCAGCAGGTCAGCGAATTGCTGCCGGTGCCGGGGGTGAGTTTTGTGGCGAAGATTCCTGAATCGGTGCAGTCGGTGACACGATTTGCAGCGGGGATTCCGGTAGGTGCGCAGCATCCGCAGGAAGCCAAGGCGTTGCTCGCTTATCTGGCCGCACCTGCCGCCCAGGCTGACGTGCAGGCCACCGGTCTGGATTCGGTCAAGCGCTGACCGTCGGCGGCTGGACTTTCATTTCCACCACCAGCCGCTCCAGTTCCAGTGCCGCCGGGGTCAGCGTACGACCCCGGCGTTTGATGATGCCGACGCTGCGCATCACTTGCGGCTCGGTCAGCGGCACCCGCGTCAGGATCGGATGATCCGCCGCCGGCATCGCCATCAGCGGCACCGCCGCCACACCCAGCCCCGCTTCCACCAGACCGATCATGGTCGTCACATGCCGCGTCTCGCAGATGCTCGGGCGCTGCGGCACCACTTTGGCCAGCGCCTGATCCAGCAGAAAACGATTGCCCGAGGTCTTGTCGAGCGAGATGTAATCCTGTAGGTAGAACTCGTCCCAGGTCACGCTGCTGCGCCGCGCCAACGGATGATCGCGGCGACAGGCAACCACGTAGCTCTCCTGCACCAGCGGTTCGAAATCCACGCCCGCCTCCTGGGTGCCCATGAAGCTCAGACCGAAATCCGCCTCGCCGTTGACCACCGCGCTCAGCACGTCGTGGGCGCTGGAATCGAGGACTTTGACTTTGATGCGCGGGAACTGCTGGTGATAACGGGCGACTACGCTAGGCATGAAGTAGTACGCCGCCGACGGCACGCAGGCGACGGTTACATGGCCCTGTCGATTCGAGGCGACTTCGCTGATGCCCAGCAACGCGACGTCCAGATCGTCGAGCAAACGTTCGACGCTGGGCATGAAACCGCGTCCGGCCTGGGTCAGGCTGACCTTGCGCGTGGTGCGTTCGAACAGCTTTACACCGAGGGCGTCTTCGAGCTTTTCAATGCGCCGGCTCAGGGCCGGTTGCGACAGGCGCACGGTGTCGGCGGCCTTGCGGAAACTGCCCTGCTCGACGACGGCGCGAAAGGCTTGCAGGTCGTTGAGGTCGAAGTTGATGGCCATGGAAGACTCGGGAGGAATTGATTCGCTGAGGCTATAAATGTAACCAATTGATGCAAATTATTACAGAAGCACATCTGCTCAATCAGGCTCTGCGCTGGATCTGCAATCATTTCAGCCTTTATCCTTGTCGCCCCCCGCCGTACCGCGTTACTGGAGTTCCGCTCATGCCCCATGAAGGCAATCTGTTACAAGCCGCTGTCGTCTTTCTTCTGGCCGCCGTGCTTACCGTTCCCCTGGCCAAGCGCCTGCAACTGGGCGCGGTGCTCGGTTATCTGTTTGCCGGGGTGATCATCGGCCCGTCGGTGCTGGGCCTGATCGGCAATCCGCAGAGCGTCAGCCATATCTCGGAACTGGGCGTGGTGCTGCTGTTGTTCATCATCGGTCTGGAGTTGTCGCCGCGACGCTTGTGGGTGATGCGCAAATCGGTATTCGGCGTGGGTCTGGCGCAGGTGCTGCTGACCGGTTCGGTGATTGGCGTACTGGCGCTGTCGGTGTTCGGTCAGCCGTTGAACAGCGCGATTGTCTTGGGCCTGGGTCTGGCGCTGTCGTCCACCGCGTTCGGGTTGCAAAGCCTCGCCGAGCGCAAGGAACTGACCAGCCCCCACGGTCGCCTGGCGTTTGCGATTCTGCTGTTCCAGGACATCGCCGCGATCCCGCTGATCGCCCTGGTGCCGATGCTCGCGGGGGTCGATCACCACACCAGCACCGCCGACGACGTGCGCCACAGTTTGCAGGTGCTCGGCGGCATCGCGGTGGTGGTGATCGGCGGACGTTATCTGTTGCGTCCAGTGTTTCGCATCGTGGCGAAAACCGGTCTGCCGGAAGTCTCCACCGCCACCGCGTTGCTGGTGGTGATAGGCACGGCGTGGCTGATGGACATGGTTGGTGTGTCGATGGCGCTGGGCGCGTTTCTCGCGGGCCTGCTGCTGGCGGATTCGGAATATCGCCATGAGCTGGAAGCGCAGATCGAGCCGTTCAAGGGCCTGCTGCTGGGGCTGTTTTTCATCAGCGTCGGCATGGGCGCCAACCTCAGCCTGCTGCTCAGCGCGCCGATCACGGTGCTGGGGCTGACGCTGCTGCTGATCGCCCTGAAGTTGCCGCTGTTGTTTGTGGTCGGGCGTCTGGCCGGCGGGTTGAACAAGGTCAGCGCGATTCGCCTCGGCATCGTGCTGGCGGCGGGCGGTGAATTTGCTTTCGTGGTGTTCAAGATCGGTCGCGATCAGGGCCTGTTCGAACCGCGTCTGTACGACCTGCTGGTGCTGACCATTACCCTGTCGATGGCGGTCACGCCGCTGTTGCTGTTGGTCTGCGCACGACTGGTCAGCCCGAAGGTGCAGCCGGTGGAAGTGCCGGAGAAATTCCGCCAGATCGAGACCGAAACCCCACGGGTGGTGATCGCCGGCATGGGCCGGATGGGCCAGATCGTGGCGCGGATCCTGCGGGCGCAGAACATCAAGTTCGTGGCGCTGGACACCTCGGTGGAGACTATCGAACTGTCGCGCAGTTTCGGTGGCGTGCCGGTGTTCTACGGTGACCCGATGCGTCCGGAAATCCTCAGTGCTGCCAAGGCCGGGGAAGCGGAGTATTTCGTGATTGCCACGGACGATCCGGAAACCAACATCAAGACCGCCGAGATCGTGCGCAAGCTCTACCCGCACATGAAAATCATCGCCCGGGCGCGTAACCGGCAGCATGTTCATCGGTTGGTGGATGTGGGGGCCGATCCGATCCGGGAGACCTATTACTCAAGTCTGGAAATGAGCCGCCGTACCTTGGTCGGCCTTGGCTTGACCCAGGCCCAGGCCGATGCGCGGATCAAGCGCTTCAAGCACCATGATGAACAGGTGCTGGAAGCTCAACACGCGGTGTACGACGACGCGGCCAAAGTCCTGCAGACCGCGCAGGAAGCGCGGGCGGAACTGGCCCGGTTGTTCGAGTCGGATCAACTGGAAGAACAATCGGGCAAGTCCTGAGTTCTCGCACACTGCGCGCGCCCGACCGCCTGACCCTGATCGTTCCCACGTCGAGGCGTCGAACCGTCCGCGTGGGAATGCAGCCCGGGACGCTCCGCGTCCCTTCCAGAGCTGGAACGCGGAGCGTCCCTTGAGGCATTCCCACGCGGAGCGTGGGAACGATCTCGTGGGAGCTAGCAGGCTCAGGCTATCTCCAGCTCCCTCTCTTCTTTGGCCGGCGCCACTTCAAACCGGTCCGCCAGAAACGGCGTGATGTCCAGCGGCAGCGGTTCATCGTTGACCAGTTTGTCCAGCAACACCCCGGTGATCGCCGACGTCAGCACCCCGGTACGGAAATGCCCGCAGGCGTTGAGATACCCCTCTACCCCGGCCATCGGCCCGAGAATCGGCAACTCGTCCGGCGAACCCGGCCGCAATCCGGCCCAGGTACGCTTGAGGTTGATGTCCGCCAGTTCCGGCAGGCAACGGACGGCGCCCTGCACCAGCCCGGCGATTTCCGGCCAGGTGGTGGTGACGTCGAAGCCTTTGTCCTCGGTGGTGCTGCCGATCAGGATTTCGCCGTTGTCCTTCTGCGCCATGTAGCAATCGCTGGTGGTCAGGCATCCGTTGAGGATTTTCGGCAGGCGCTCGGTCAGCAGAATCTGGCCTTTCACCGGTTTCACCGGAATCCGGATGCCCGTGGCCCACTCGCTCAAGTCCGCTGCCCAGGCGCCGGCGGCGTTGATCAGGGTTTTGCAGTGGAACACCCCGGCTTCAGCCGTCTGCACCCCGGTCACCCGCGTGCCGTGATGCAACACGCCGGAGATGTTGGTGTTGACGAACATGTCCACGCCATTCTGCCGGGCGCCTTCGGTGTAGGCGTCGGCCAGGCGGAACGGGCTGACCTGGTGGTCGCAGAGAAACTCCAGCGCCCCGCGCGCTTCATGGCTGACGCTCGGCTCTGACTCGCGCAATGCCGCCTGATCCAGCCAGCGTACCTGATCGGCCAGGTGCGGAATGCAGCCGACGATGTGCTCGGCGTACAAGCGGTCTTCATCGTCATAAATCACGAACTTGAGCCCGGTCTTTTCGAACTTGAAATCCATCCCGTGGTTGTCGCGCAGTTCGCGGTGCAACGCCGGGTACAACGCATTGGACTGCAAGGCGAAATCGAAGAACGACGGCGGCAGAATGTGCGGCGTGCTGGCGTCCACTGCCACCGCCGCGCCCTGGGTTTCGCGCTTGCGGTTGGCCGACATCATGCGGAAGAAAATCACCCCGCAGCCCAGCCCCACCGACTCGCCGATGGCCCACAAGCCGCCGGCGGAGGCACGGGTCGCGTTGCCCGGACGCTTGGCGTCGATCAGCGCGACCTTGAGGCCTTTGCGCTTGGACAATTGGTAGGCGATGGACGCGCCGATCACACCGCCGCCAGCAATGACCACGTCATAGAACTTACTCATGGGAAACGGCCTCCGTGCCGAGGGACTGGAACGCGGAAAAAGGAATCGGATCGATCGGGAAACGCGGCCGCAGCCAGCCGACATCCTGGCGCCCGGTGGCCTGCCGCAAACGGTCGCTGCAATAGCCGACGCACATCCGACCCTGGCAGTCGCCCATGCTCACGCGAGTGCGCATTTTCAGGCTGGCGATGTCTTGCACGCCCTGCTCCAGCGCGCGGTCGATGTCGGCGCGGGTCGCGTGTTCGCAGCGGCAGATCACCGTGTCGGCGGCCGGCAATGCGGTCTGCCCGACGCCGCGTTCGGTGTAGCGATCCACCGCCGCGCGGAAGCGCACGATGGCTTTGAGTTTGCCCAGATAACGGTCGCGACGGACGCGCGCCAGTTCCTCTTCGAGCACACCGCGTTGCAGCAGGATCGAGGTCGCCGCGATCTTGCCGGCCAGCATCGCCGCTTCACCACCACGAATCCCGCCCATGTCACCGGCCAGGTGTACGTGGGGCTCGCTGCTTTGCTGCCAGATGTTGGCGTTGGCGCGCAGGTAGCCGTCGTCGCTGAAGCCGTGATCCAGGCCCATCTGCTGACTCAGTTGGGTACGCGGAATGAAGCCGTAACCGACCGCCAGCGTCTTCGCCTCGAAGCGTTCGACGCGACTCATGTCCGGCTCCCACGTTGCCGAGTACGGCGCCACGCTGACGCTTTTCAGTTCGCCTTCGCCGTGCGCTTCGACCACGCCCCAGCCGTAGTTCATCGGGATGCCATGCAGTTTCAGATAAGCGAGCATGCTCAAGCCATCGAGGAACAGTTGCGGCTTGTTCAGCAGTGCCAGACTTTCCTTGGCGATCTTGCCGAACGCGCAGGCCTCGTAGACACCCGCCACGCTCACGCCAGACGCATGCAACTGAGTCGCCACCAGCGGCAACAGCGGCCCGGTACCGGCGATCACCACCGGCCCCTGCGGTTTGACCACGCCGCTTTTGATCTGCAATTGCAGGCCGCCGAGCATGATCACGCCGGGCAGCGTCCAGCCTGGAAACGGCACGCTGCGTTCATGGCAACCGGCGGCCAGCAGCAACTGCGGGTATTCGATTTCGTGCAGACGCTCGTCGCCGTCCAGCACCACCAGCGAGCGCGTGCCTTCGGCGCCGACCACGCGGTGGTTGAGGCGCACGTCGATCAGCCCGGACTGCTCCTGAAAATCACCGTGCAGTTTGCCCAGCACCTCGGCATAGCGCGGCCCCAGGTAATCCAGCTGCACGCCGTCACGCAGCGGCCCGCGATAGACCACGCCACCCAGGCGCGAAGCTTCTTCAAGCAAGGTGCAGCGCACCCCGTGCCGGGCCAGTTCGATGGCCGCCGCCATGCCCGCCGGGCCACCGCCCACGATCACCGGATGCAGGCTCATACCACCTCCTGCCCGTGAATACGATTGACCTGGGTCTCGATCAGCATGCCGTCGCGCACTACGGTCTGGCAGGCGCGGCGCTTGTGCCGACCGTTGATTTTCACCAGGCAGCACTGGCACACGCCCATGCCGCAATAGGCACCGCTGATCTGGTTGTGATCGTTGCGCGCGACCTGGCGCACGCCGAGGGACTGAATGACGCTGAGCACGGTTTCGCCGATGGCGGCGCTGACCGGCTGGCCGTTGATGTGGACAGTCATATCCGCCTGCGTCAAAGGCTGGATATCGAAGGTTCTTTCTAGGCAGTGCATTGCAATGA
Organism: Pseudomonas sp. B34(2017); assembly: GCF_002112915.1. NCBI lineage: Bacteria > Pseudomonadati > Pseudomonadota > Gammaproteobacteria > Pseudomonadales > Pseudomonadaceae > Pseudomonas > Pseudomonas sp. B34(2017). The sequence goes on from NZ_NEJA01000004.1 coordinate 301,384, forward strand.
TCATCCGTGAAAAGTTCAGGTGAGGTTGAAACAGCTCCTTGCTGCACTACACCTCGCCGGCACGTCGGGTGTTATCTCTCTATCGGGCCGGCAGGTTGGTTCCGCTCGCGCAGCAAAGTGCGCGCAAGCAATGTAGTCGATCCAGCGACAAGGGCCTGGAAATTTCACGGTAGGGGATATTGCGCCGACGAATATTGATCCAGGCCATGGAAATGACTGGTCGGTTCTGCGCCTTCGGCCCCGCGCAGAAAGCAAAAAGCCGCTTCAACCCGAAGGTGGAAGCGGCCAAGGCATGTGCCTCAAGGAATCAGTGCACGAACAGGGCGATCAGGATGATGATCGGGATCGGTACGCCGAGGAAAAACAGCAGTAGTGAGCGCATGGTGAGTCTCCTTGATTAACGGACTGGCGGCAGCGTGGTCGTGGTGTAGGTTTCGACTTCGACGTACTCGACCGCATCCCGGCGGCGACCGCCGAAGGTGGCCGAGAGGCTGGCGAAGAACGCACCGGCCAGCAACGCGATGAACATCCACAGCGAAGTCCAGGCAGCGACTTTGGCGGCGGTGTCGGCGGCTTGTTGCGCTTTAACCTTGGCGTCAGCGATTGCCTTCTGGGTGCGGGCGTAGATTTCATCGACCCGACGTTCGGCGTCGGCCTGGGTCAGGTTGGTACGCTGGGCGACCAGTTGGGCGAGGTAGGTACGGTCTTCGGCGCTGAGCTGACCGTTGGCCAGGCTTTGGGCGAAGATCCGGGTCACGGTGCCACGGGCGGCGTCATCGCTGACGGCGGCGGGACGATCGTCGCGGAACAGGCTGTCGACGAAGTAGCCGTACTGATCGCTGTCAGTGTTGGCCGCTGCGGTGCCGGCTGCTTGTGTCATGGCGCTGGCCGCACCACCGGCGACACTTGCACCGGCCTGCACGCCACCGCTGACGATGCTGCTGACCGAACCGACCACCAGCGTCGCGGTGACCAGCGTGGCCACGCACCAGGCGAGGAAGCCATGGGCGGTGTCGCGGAAGTACACTTCGTCACCGTGCATGTTGGCCCATTTCACCCGAAGGCGACCGGCGATGTAGCCACCGAGACCCGAGGCGATGATTTGCGTGGCGGCCAGCCAGATGATCGTTGAAATGCCCAGGCCTTTGGCGCTGACGCCCTCCCCGGCCCACGGTGAAACGGCGGAGAAGCCCAGACCGAAACCCAGCAGCACCAGAATCAGCGACAGCGCCGCCGCCGCGGCCGCCCCGGCGAAGATCGCGCCCCAGGACACGCCCGAGACGTTGCTCGACTCTCCTTCGTAGGCAGGATAAAACCCATCAGAGGATCTATTCATTGTTGTAGTGCTCCAGGCATGAAAAATGGTGTTACAACTCGTCATCAGATGAATTGCAGTGACCGTGCCAGTCGCCAACATTAAATAAATCGTTTTAATTCAATCAGTTAAAAACTCTGAACTTCCCAGGACCATGCAATTTGCAACAACAGCTCAATAACAGCGGGTTTTATGCATTGGCACGAAAGCCCGGCCGTAGCGTTTGTATCCGCAACAACATGAAAGTTAATTTAAAGCGCAGGCGCAAAATCTTGGCAAAATGCTGCCATTGCGTTTGAACAGACCAGCAGGCCCACCATGACTCGCATCCTCACCATCGAAGACGACGCCGTGACCGCCCGGGAAATTGTCGCCGAACTGAGCAGCCACGGCCTCGACGTGGACTGGGTCGACAACGGCCGTGAAGGCCTGGACCGCGCCGTCAGCGGCAACTACGACCTGATCACCCTCGACCGTATGCTGCCGGAGCTCGATGGCCTGGCCATCGTCACCACGCTGCGGACCATGGGCGTGGCCACGCCGATCCTGATGATCAGCGCCCTCTCCGACGTCGACGAGCGCGTGCGTGGCTTGCGCGCCGGCGGCGATGACTACCTGACCAAACCGTTCGCCACCGATGAAATGGCCGCCCGGGTCGAAGTATTGCTGCGTCGCCAGAACAGCAACGGCGCACAACCGACCACGTTGCAGGTGGCGGATCTGCAACTCGACCTGATCAGCCACGAAGCCCGCCGCGCCGAGCAGGTGCTGACGCTGTTGCCGACCGAGTACAAGCTGCTGGAATTCCTGATGCGCAACAGCGGCCAGATCCTGTCGCGGATGATGATTTTCGAGGAGGTCTGGGGCTATCACTTCGACCCTGGCACCAACCTGATCGACGTGCACATCGGCCGCCTGCGCAAGAAGATCGACCCGCCGGGCAATGTCCCGCTGATCCGTACGGTGCGAGGCTCGGGTTATGTCATTGCCGAACCCGTCTGACGGTTGGCGTTCTTCCAGCAGTCGCTTGCTGGCGCTGTACAGTTCGTTGTTCGTGGCCTGGAGCGCGATCCTGATGGGGGTCATGTATTTCGAGGTGTCCGGTTACCTCGACAACCTGGCCAAGCATTCGCTGATGCAACGTCAGCATCTGTTTTCGCACTTTCGCGGCGATCAGCTGGAAGACGCGCTCGCCGCCAGCATGACCTTCGACATTCGCGGCATCGACGCCTACGGTCTGTTCGACGCTCAGCATCGCTACCTCGGCGGCGCGTTGCAGAGGATCCCCGAGGGCCTGCCGCTGGACGGCAAGATCCATATGCTCAGCGAATGCGCCGACTCCGACGACCCGACCCTGCCCGCCGACAGCTGCGACGCAGTCGCCACCCCGACCCGCGACGGCCGCTGGCTGGTGTTGTTGCGCGACAACGGCTCGCTGTTCGCGGTGACGAAGATCATTCTGCATGCCTTGCTCTGGGGTGTGTCGCTGACGATTGTGCCGGGGATCATTGGCTGGCATCTGCTGCGTCGGCGGCCGTTGCGGCGGATCCGGGCGATCCAGGACAGTGCCCAGTCGATCGTCGCCGGCGACCTGACCCACCGCTTGCCGCTGTCCAATCGCCGCGATGAACTGGACATGCTCGCCGCCATCGTCAACGCCATGCTTGATCGCATCGAGCGCTTGATGAACGAAGTCAAAGGCGTGTGCGACAACATCGCCCATGACCTGCGCACCCCGTTGACCCGGTTGCGCGCGCAGTTGTATCGCATGCAGCAACAGGCCGGCGAAGGTTCGCCGGAAGCGGCGCAACTGGATCTGGTGCTGGCCGAGGCCGATACGCTGATGGCGCGGTTTCGCGGTTTATTGAGGATTTCCGAACTGGAGGATCGTCAGCGGCGCTCGGGTTTTGTCGAACTCGATCCGGTGTTGTTGCTGCAGGAACTGCACGAGTTCTATTTGCCGCTGGCCGAAGACGACGAGTTGCGTTTCGAACTGAACATGCCGGAAACCCTGCCGATGCTGAACGGTGATCGGGCGTTGCTGTTTGAAGCGCTGGCGAACCTGTTGAGCAATTCGATCAAGTTCACCCCGGCCGGTGGCACGGTGGTGTTGCGCGGGGTCAATGATGCGGGGCATACGCGGATCGAGGTGCATGACTCCGGCCCCGGTATTCCCGAATCCGAACGGGAGGCGGTGTTCCAGCGCTTTTATCGCGCCGAGGGCGGGCAACCGCAGAACGGCTTTGGCCTGGGGCTGTCGATCGTTGCGGCAATCGTCAACCTGCACGGGTTCAGCCTTGAGGTGGGACGCAGCGATCTGGGCGGGGCGAAGCTGGTGCTGGATTGTCGGCAGAGCCTGATTTCACAGTCTTGAGATAGATCGTTCCCACGCTCTGCGTGGGAATGCCTCAAGGGACGCTCCGCGTTCCAGCTCCGGAAGGGACGCGGAGCGTCCCGGGCTGCATTCCCACGCAGAGCGTGGGAACGATCAGTGAACAAACTCAGGCGGGATAGTTGGCGCGCAGCGCTTCCAGGCCGCCCTGATAGATCCCGCTGAACAACGCCACCACTTCCTCATCGCTCACGCCCTTGGCCGTGAAGCGTCCCGACCACGTTACCTTCGCGCCCTGCCCCTGGGCTTCAACGCGAATCGTCGCCAGATAATCGGTGGCCGGAAACGGTGCCTGCAGAATCGAATAGCTGTAGGTTTTGCCCGCGTTATCGAACGTCTCAAGACGCTCGACCACCACCCCGCCGTCAGCGGTTTGCAAAGTGCGCACGCGCCCGCCTTCGCTCAGTTCGCTGTTGGGAATGAACGGCAGCCAGTCCGGCAGGGTGTTGAAGCCGCCAATCAATTGCCAGACCTGATCGGCCGAAGCCGGGATGTCGATCGTTGCTGATGCTGTTGCCATAAATAAAAAGTCTCTCTCAATGAATTCAGATAGTCAGGCTGTCGACCACGCCGCCGTCGACCCGCAAAGCGGCGCCGGTGGTGGCCGAGGACAGCGGTGAAGCGATGTAGGTGACCAGGTGCGCGACCTCTTCGACATCCGCCACGCGCTGGATGATCGAGCTCGGACGGGCCCGGCGCACAAAGGCGTCAGCCTCGTCCCGCAGGCTGCGGCCAGATTCGGCGGCAGCATCCTTGAGCATTTCCTCGACACCGTCGGTGAAGGTCGGCCCGGGCAAAATCGCATTAACCGTAACCCCGGTGCCAGCCAGACGTTTAGCCAGGCCATGGGACACCGCGAGGTTGGCGCTTTTGGTCACGCCGTAGTTGATCATGTCGGCCGGAGTGGCCACGCCGGATTCCGAAGACAGGAAGATCACCCGGCCCCAGCCCTGTTCGACCATCGCCGGTACGTAATGCCGCGACAGGCGAACGCCGGAGATCACGTTGATTTCGTAGAAGCGCGTCCACTCATCGTCCGGCGCATCGAAGAAATCCACGGCGTTGTAGATGCCGAGGTTGTTCACCAGGATGTCGGCTTTCGGTTCAGCGGCGAACAGTTTCTGCGCGCCTTCGGCCGTGCCCAGATCCGCCGTCAGACCGCGCAGTTGCGCGCCCGGCACTTTGTCTCGAATGCTTGCCAGCGCCTGCTCGACCTTGGCCGCGTCGCGACCGATCACCACCACCGTGGCGCCCGCCTCGGCCAGTGACTGGCTGATGCCCAAACCGATGCCCGCCGTGCTGCCGCTGACAATCGCCAGTTTTCCGCTCAGATCGATCTTCATGCTTTCACCTCGTCGATGGGTAATGGTGCTCGTTCGGACACCAGTTTCGCTTCACGCATGGCCTGCCAGAAACCGGCCGGAATGACCGCCGACAACGCCGCCACATCTTCAGCGATGCGCCCCGGCTTGCTCGCGCCGGGAATCACGGCTGCCACGGCCGGATTGGCCAGCGAGAATTGTAATGCAGCCGCTTTGACATCCACGCCATGGGCCGCGGCGATGCGTTTGATCTGCTCGACCTTCGCCACGATCTCAGGGCTGGCCTTCTGGTATTCGAAGTGCGCGCCGCCGACCAGGATCCCCGAGCTGTAGGGGCCGCCGACCACGATTTCAACGTTCTGCGCCCGTGCCGAATCCATCAAACGCTGCAAGGCGCGATCGTGGTCGAGCAAGGTGTAGCGGCCGGCCAACAGGAAGCCGTCAGGCTGCGCCTCGGTCAGGTCCAGCGTCAACTCGCACGGCTCGACCTTGTTCACGCCCAGGCCCCAACCCTTGATCACACCTTCTTCACGCAGACGGGTCAGGACTTTAAAGGCGCCGGTGCGGGCCTGATTGAAGTACTCGAGCCATTGATCGCCGTAGAAATCCTGAGCGATGTCGTGGACCCAGACGATGTCGAGGCGATCGGTTTTCAGACGTTTGAGGCTGTCTTCGATCGAACGCAAGGTGGCGTCGGCGCTGTAGTCGTTGACGATCTTGTTCGGGCGGCCGTGTTCGAACACCCCGCTTTTCTCGCCCAGATCCCGGGCGGCGGCGTCTTCGACTTCATCGAGAATCACCCGGCCAACCTTGGTGCTCAGCACATAGTCGTCGCGCTTGTAGCGGGACAGTGCTTCGCCGAGGCGAATTTCCGACAGGCCCGAGCCATAGAACGGCGCGGTGTCGAAGTAACGCACGCCGGCATCCCACGCTGCGTGCACGGTGGCTTGGGCTTCCTCTTCAGGAATGGCGCGGAACATGTTGCCCAGTGGCGCGGTGCCGAAGCCGAGTTGGCCGGGGAGTTTGTCTTTCAAGCTCATGATGCTGTCCTCGTAGTTCGTGGTCGGTGTTGACCGTTGAGCAGATCCTAGATTGCGCCACTCAGACCGTCCAAGACATAATCCGCAGTACTTGAGTCCTTGAAGGTCTGACATGATCGACATCCGCCAATTGCGCTACTTCGTCGCCGTCGCCGAGGAAGAACACGTCGGCCGCGCCGCCGAGCGCCTGCACATTTCCCAGTCGCCCCTGAGCCGACAGATCGCCCAGCTCGAAGAACGCCTGGGCCTGACCCTGTTCGAACGCAGCCAGCAGCGCATACGCCTGACCCGCGACGGCCAGACCTTTCTCGCCGAAACCCGCGCCCTGCTGACCCACGCCAATCGCCTGGAATCCCTCGGCAAACGCCTGGGCCGTGGCGAAGAAGGCGGCCTGTGCATCGGCTACATCGAGAACGCGATGCACGCCGGGGTTTTGCCCAATGCCTTGCGCGTACTGCGGGTCGACCGGCCTAACGTGCATGTCGCGCTGTACAACCTGAGTTCTGCCGAACAACTGGAAGGCCTGCGTCAGCGTAGCCTCGATATCGCGCTGGTCAGTGAGCCGCCGACGATCGACGACCCTGACCTGCTGGGCTTCCAGGTGCTGGACGACCCGATGTTGCTGGCGCTGCCCGAACATCACCCGCTGAACCAACTGGCATCGCTGACCCCGGCGGATCTGGCCGATCAGGAATGGATCGGCGTGCAGCCACGCCAAGGCGCTGACGATGAGTTCGTCAGCGCCTGCATCCGTGCAGGCTTCACCCCGGATGTGCGGATGCAGGCCACCGAGCCGTTTACCGCGCTGGGGCTGGTCGCTTCGGGTCTGGGGATCGCGATGATCCAGAAAGGCCTGAGCCACAACGCACCGCCGGGCGTGGTGCTGCGGGAAGTGCCGTGGCTGGCGTTTACCACGCCGTTGTGGGCGGCTTGGCACCGGATCAACCTGCGGCCGCTGGTGGAAACGTTTCGCAAGGTATTGACCGGCGTCGATCCCGCCCAGTGACCCGACAGCGCAAGACTTTGCTGCTTTACTGAAAAGACTCAAAAAACCAGCGAGTCTTCCGGCATGAACCGCAATGACCTGCGTCGCGTGGACATGAATCTGTTGGTGATTTTCGAAACCCTGATGTTCGAAAAGAACCTGACCCGCGCCGGGGAAAAGCTGTTCCTCGGCCAGCCCGCCGTCAGTGCGTCACTGGCGAAACTGCGCGACCTATTCGACGACCCGTTGCTGGTGCGCAACGGTCGCGTGCTGGAGCCGACCCAGCGGGCGCTGGCGATCCTCAAGGAATTGCAGCCGGCGATGGACACCATTTCCGGCGCGGTCAGCCGGGCCAAGGATTTCGACCCGCTGAGCAGCCGCGACGTGTTTCGCATCGGTCTGTCGGACGATGCCGAGTTCGGCCTGCTGCCGCCGCTGCTCAAGCAATTGCGCGAGGAAGCGCCGGACGTGGTGGTCGTCATCCGCCGGGTTAATTTCCTGCTGATGTCGTCGATGCTGGCGTCCGGGGAGATTTCCGTCGGCGTCAGTTACACCACTGAGCTGCCGGCCAATGCCAAACGCAAAAAACTGCGGGACCTGCGCTGCAAGATCCTGCGCGGCGATGATCGTCCCGGCGCGCTGACCCTCGACGACTACTGCGAACGGCCCCATGCGCTGGTGTCGTTTTCCGGCGATCTGGGCGGTGCCATCGACAGCGATCTGGCGCGAATCAACCGTGCACGTCGTGTCGTGCTGGCAGTGCCGCAATTCGCTCCGCTGCGGGCGATTCTGGCCGGCACCGACATGCTCGCCACCGTGCCGGATTTCGCCGCTTGTGCGCTGGTCGAAGGCAGCAGCGTGCTGCGCGCCGACGACCCGCCGTTCGACATCGTGCCTTCGGAGCTGTCGATGGTCTGGAACGGGGTCAACGACAACGATCCGGCGGAACGCTGGTTGCGCTCGCTGATTGCCCATCACATGTCGGCGCCGCTTCCGCCACAGGCGCACTGATCGGCTTGAACCCCGGATCGACCTCGCGCAGGTACACCGGCAGGTCGGTCATCGGCGGCATCTGCGGGATCTCGAAATACATCTGCACCACCCAGCCACGGTGGTAGTTGTTGTGGTTGATCACGTGCATCAGGATCGCCCCGGCGTTCATGGTGCCGCCATCGCCGGAAACAAATTTGAAATCGATCGAGCGGTTCAGCGAGGCTTCGGTCTGCTGCGCGCTCCAGGTGCGATACCAGCCATCGACTTCCTGCTGGGCCTGGCGCAACTCGCCGAGGTCGGCGTGCACCAGATCATGGGACGTCGTGAAACCGTGCTCGCGCCCTTCGAGGTGCGCCTGCCAGATCCGGTCGACCACGTAGATGTGGTTCAGCGTACCGATCATGTTTTTGAAAACCGTCTTGCGCTCCCTCGTCGTCTCCCCCGCCGGCAGCGCTTGCAGGCTGTCGAACAGACGCTGATTGGCCCAGGTCTTGTAGTCCGTGAGCAGATGGGCCGTGGCCAGATTGATCATCGCGGGTCACCGTAGGCACGAAAAAGGGCTTCGCCTAGGATAGACCTCTCTCGCGGGAATGGCGGTGGTGCTGACTATTGGTCGAAGGTGAATACCTTCCGCTTGCGCTCAAGCCCCCAACCGCGCCCACCCCGTCACCAGTTGCGCACTGATACTTACCCCGCCACAAACAATGATCACCACATCCCGTGCCCCCGCCAGCGCCGGGAGGTCAAGATACGCCACCTCCAGTGAAATCCCGCACGCCGTTGATCCTCCATACGCCGTTGCCAGCGGCTAAACGCCGGGGATCGTGCCGGGATCTACACTGAACGGAACAGCCCGTGAGGTGCCTATGAAAATGTCTGCGCAAATGACCGTGGTCGCCGTGCTCGCCACCCTCGCCTATCTGGGCCTGGCGATGTGGGGCATCGGTGGCGTGGCGGTGTTTTTTTCTCACGGCGCATTGGTCGTGGTGGCCCTGGCCACGCTGGCCATGGTGGTGGCGTCGCTGTTCACGGAAGTGAATCTGAGCACCGGCGAGCGCGAGGACCGGGCCAATCGCTGGGTGATTCCGGCGTTCGCCGTAATCGGATTGGTCAGTGCCTTTCTGCCGGCTTACTGCGACCGCATCGGCTTTTGGACCATCGGCCGCGAAGGCACCCGTTGGCTGGGAGCGCTGTTGTTTATCGTCGGCGGCGGATTGCGTTTATGGCCGGTGTTTGTGTTGGGTCATCGGTTCAGCGGGCTGGTGGCGATTCAGCCGGGGCACCGATTGGTTACCGACGGCATCTATCGACATTTGCGTAACCCCAGTTATCTGGGGCTGGTGATCAATGCGATCGGCTGGGCGCTGGCGTTTCGTTCGGTGGTCGGCCTGCTGCTGGCGGCGCTGACGCTGATCCCGCTGATCGCCCGCATCCACGCCGAAGAGGCCCTGCTGCGTGCGCAGTTCGGCGCCGAATACGACGCTTATTGCGCGCGCAGCTGGCGACTGGTGCCCGGGGTTTATTGAGGTTGCAGGCGCAGCTGGCCGTCGCTGTCGATGCTCAGCGCAATGTCGCGGTAACTGGCGATGGTCGCGTGGGTGGTTTCAAGCGGATGCTGGTGAGTGGTGGTGATGATCATCAACGGCGCGCCGGCGGCTTCAGCGGCCTGGATGCCGACGGTGGCGTCTTCGAAAATCAGGCAGTCCGCCGGTTCCAGGCCCAGGCGTTTGGCCGCCAGTCGATAACCGGCCGGATCCGGTTTGCCGGCGCTCACGTCTTCAGCGGTGATCATCACCGCCGGTTCAGGAATCCCCGCCGCCGTCATCCGCCGCAACGCCAGATCCCGTGGCGCCGAGGTCACCATGGCCCAGCGATCCGCCGGCAACGACTTGAGAAATGCCGCTGCACCGGGGATTTCGACAATGCCTTCGACGTCTTCGATTTCCGCCTTGGTGATGAACGCCGCTTGCGCCTCGGCGTCCACGCCCGGCAGGTTCAAACGCGTGATGGTGTCGATGGCGCGCACGCCATGGATGGTCGGCAGGAACGTTTCGACGTTCACCCCGTGCCGCACGGCCCAGGCGGACCAGATCCGCTCGGCGGCGGCGATGGAGTTGAGGACGGTGCCGTCCATGTCGAACAGGAACGCGCCGAACGCGCGGTTGAAAACAGTCTCGTGAGCTGACAAAAGATCACTTCCTCGCAAGGGGCCGGGCAACGATGCCCGGCAATGTAGCACTTGCAGGACGCTTCAGTGCAGACGCGGCGCCCTGGATTTGAACGCACTGTCCACGCAATCGAGCAACTGGCCGATTGCCCAAGGCTTCTTGATAAACGCTACCGGATGTTTCACCCCTGAGGTTTCCGGCGTTTCATAACCGGACATGACCATCACCGGTTTGTCCGGCCAGCGATCGCCGACCAGATTGGCCAGGTCCGCGCCGTTAAGGGTGCCGGGCATGGTGATGTCGGTAAGCAGCAGCGCCACTTCCGGCGCGTGCTCTTCCAGATATTGCGAGGCCGCATCGGCACTGTTCTGCGGCTCGACCTTGAAACCTTCCTCCTGAAGAATTTCGCACAGAAACTCCAGAATCAACGGATCGTCCTCAACTACCAGAATCAATCCGCCAGGAAGGTGCGCGCTCGACGTCGAAATTGGACACATGAACTGGCACTCCCTGAATTGCATGAACGATTTAGCGGCTTGATCCCGCTGCTTATCTGGTATGAGCAGCGCCTTCTACAGAAATTCATTTTTGATACAGCTCTTTTCGATAACACCCGTTCGACGGGCAGTCACCGACGCGTTATTGCGGTTAAAATGCGCGCCCTTTTGCTGGCCGATCCTGATTGATGAACCCTCAAGCCCTCGCCATTCTCCATACCCACCTGCTCAACGCGCTGACGTCGGCCCCGGCCGAAACCCGGCGCCTGTTCCATGGGCGTGGGCGTTGCTGGCCGGGGCTGGAGCAAGTCACCGTGGACTGGCTGCAAGGCGTGGTGCTGGTGTCGTTGTTCAAGGAGCCCGAGACTTCGCAGCTGGAAGACCTCAAGCGTCTGTTGCTGGAAATCACCGCTTCGGCGCCATGGCAGCAGTCCGGTGCCCACACTCTGCTGATCCAGCATCGTTACCTGCCGCAGAGCACCGCTGAATGGCTGTTGGGTGAAGAAATCGACGAAATGACCATCGTCGAGGGCGGCCTGAAATACCGCGTAGATCTGGGCCGCAAGCAGAACGCCGGGCTGTTCCTCGACATGCGTTACGGGCGCAACTGGGTGCGCGAACAGGCGGCGGGCAAACGGGTGCTGAACCTGTTCGCCTACACCTGCGGTTTTTCGGTGGCGGCCATCGAGGGCGGCGCCAGCCATGTGGTCAACCTCGACATGTCCCGCGCCGCGCTGAGCCGGGGCCGCGACAATCACCGGTTGAACGGGCATGATCTGAGCAAGGTGAGTTTCCTCGGCCACGACCTGTTCAAGTCCTGGGGCAAGGTGATCAACAGCGGCCCGTATGACCTTGTGATCATCGACCCGCCGTCGTTCCAGAAAGGCAGTTTTCTGCTGACCAAGGATTACCAGCGCGTGCTGCGTCGTCTGCCGGAATTGCTCACGGCGCAGGGCGCGGTGCTGGCGTGCATGAACGATCCTTCGTTCGGTTCGGACTTCCTGATTGATGGTGTGACCCAAGAGGCACCGAGCCTGCGCTTCGAGCAGCGGTTGGAGAATCCACCGGAGTTTCCGGATATCGACCCGGAAAGCGGTCTGAAGGCGCTAGTCTTCAAGCGCACTGAATAACTTCCTCGCCGGTTTCAGCGGAATAGTCCGAGGCCCATTTCGCGCGCCGCCTGCAGCTGCACCGCAGGATCGCTCGACTCGGACTCCAGCAACAACGCCGAGCCCGCCACTGTCGCCCCGCAGTAGTCGAAAATGCCGTGATCGATCTGCGTCTTCATCGCCGCGCCGTAGCCGTGGCGCTCGTAAGTGCGCACATCCGCTCCGCCGAGTCCGACCAGGTGTACGCGCAATCGTCCGAGTTTTTTCAGCGTCTTGTCGCCGTCGAAATCGTACGCCCAGCCATTGCTGAATACCCGGTCGATCCAGCCTTTGAGCAAAGCGGGCATCGACCACCAGAACACCGGATAGACCAGCACCAGCACGTCGGCGCGGTCGATGCGTGCCTGCTCGGCCAGTACATCAGCGGGTGGGGCGGATTCGCGGTGATGCACTGCCCAGTCGGCCACGCCAAAGCGTGGGTCGAATTCTTCGGCGTGCAGGTCGGCGATTTCGAAGGTGCTGGATGGATCGCTTTCCGACAGGCCTTTGGCAATCTGTTGCGCCAACGCGCGGGTCAGCGAACGTGGATCATCGTGATCTACAACAATCAATGCGTGCATGGGGAAATCTCCGGTTGGTGATTGCTGACCAAGGGCTTACCCTTGCGAAAAGCTACGATTGGTAAGCTACTACTAGCAAGTTACCTTCAGTAAGTTACGTTTGGTATATAAGCAATGTCAACCACTGAAATCCCCGAACACACACAACCCCGTCGACGCCTGTCCCGGGAAGATCGCCAGCGCCAGTTGCTCGACATGGCCTGGCAACTGATTCGCGAAGAAGGCACCGATGCCCTGACCCTCGGTTATCTGGCGGAAAAGGCCGGCGTGACCAAACCGGTGGTCTACGACCATTTCACCACCCGCGCCGGCCTGCTCGCGGCGCTGTATCAGGATTTCGACCGACGCCAGACGGCGCTGATGGACGCCGCGCTGGCCAACGCCGAAGCAACCTTGAACGGCATTGCGACGGTGATTGCCACGGCGTATGTCGATTGCGTGCTGACCCAGGGCAACGAGATTCCGGGAGTGATCGCCGCTTTGGCGAGCACGCCGGAACTGGAGAAGATCAAGCGCGAATACGAGGCGATCTTTCTGGAGAAATGCCGCAACGTGCTGTCGCCTTTCGCTGACGGCGCAGAGATCGGTCAGGCAGGATTACGTGCCATGCTCGGCGCCGCCGAAGCCCTGTCGCAAGCCGCCGCCACCAACGAAATCAGCGCCGAACAGGCCCGTGACGAGCTGCTGGCAACCATCATTGCGATGGTCGAAAGAGCCGCCGCCCGCGCCATCCTGGCAGGTGACTGACGGTACTTGAGCGCATCCCCCCACCTTCCTACGATGGAACTACGCAGTCGCTTGGTCCGCCAAGCCGTTGCGTAGGTGCGGGTGCTCTGAACCCCAATCAAGCCTGCACCTGGCTTCATGCGCATCTTGAGCCTCGCGGGCTCTACTTCCTCCCCATCAAAGAGTCTTGAGGCTCTTTTTTTGTCTCGGAAAATCAGCGTTCGGGTTCACGGCGGATCGAACGCCACGCGGCCTGAGCCAGCAATTCGCGATAGGCCTTCGGACTGCCTTGCACTCGCCCGGACAACCACGCGCGGCAATAGCTGTCGGCCTGACCGACGATCAGCGACGGCAACAACTCGGCCGGGCACTCGTTGAGTTCAGCCGCGCGCCCGGACTCGCTCAGCCAGGTACGCAAGCCGAGGTTGCGGGTCTTGTTGCGCTCGGCCAGTTCGTCCTTGTGCGGGCCCCGGGTCACGGCATAGCGCGCGTGATACTGGAACCGCGCCCACTCCGGCTGGTTCTCGACCCAATCCACGTAGCTGTAGACCAGCGCCTGCACGCCCTCTTCGGTGGTCGTCGCGTCGGCCAGATAGGCATCGCGCAGGCGCGCCTGGTCCTCCAGCGCAGTGAAGAACAGCGCGGCCACCAGCCCTTCCTTGTTGCCGAAGTGGTGGTAGATCGCCCCGACGCTGGTGTCGCATTCGGCGCGGATCATTTCGATGGTGGTGGCCTCGATGCCCTGCTCGTTGAACAGGCGCAGGGCCTTGCGAAAGATGTCGCGCTTGAGTTCGGCGCGGCGGCCGGGGTAGCTGCGTTCGAGAAGATCTGCGGTGTCCATGGGCCTTGAAAATCCGGGTAAAGGGCACGTCCGTGCCGGTGATCGAAACGCGCACAGGTTGACAGATTTCCCGCAGACAGAATACCGTTCCGTTACAGAACAATATTCTGTTACGGAACATGATTCTGTATATCCCCTAACCGCGAGGCTCCACCCATGAGTCAGTTTCTCAGCATGTTCAACAGTGTCGGTTCCCAGGCGTTCAGCCAGATGGCCTGCCAGGTCGCTCCCTATTTCAGCACCATCAACCCACTGGTCACCGAGTTGCGGGCAGGTTCCGCGCAGGTGCAGGTGCCGTTTCGCCGCGAGATCACCAACCACCTCGGCACCGTCCACGCCATCGCCCTGTGCAACGCCGCTGAACTGGCAGCCGGGATGATGACCGACGTGTCGATTCCCGCCGGCGCACGCTGGATTCCCAAGGGCATGACCGTCGAATACCTGGCCAAGGCCAAGACCGACGTGACCGCCGTGGCCAATGGCGAAGGGCTGGACTGGCAGACCGAAGGCGACAAGATCGTCCCAGTGGATGTTCACGACGCCGAAGGCAAGAAAGTGTTCACGGCGCGAATCACCATGAACGTGAAACTGCCCTGAAATCACCGGCACAAAAAAGCCCTTGCTGCGCTGATCGCAACAAGGGCTTTCGTCGTTTCAAAGAGAAGGGATCAGTGAACGGTCAGGCGCTGACGAACAAATTCTTCGGTGCGGCGGGTGACCTGATCCAGATGCCGATCGCGCTGTTTCTCGGCATCGAGCATCGCTCGCTTGCCGTGCTTTTGCAGCAGGTAGGTGTGGATCTGCTGCACTTCCAGCGAACGGTAGATCGGCGTCGTGTCGATAAACCCGCGCAACCCGTTGCTGCGGTAATGCCGAGTGCTCATCAGCACCTGCGTTTCGAGCTGGCCCAGCACCTCGAAACCCAGCGCTTCGAAATACGGCACCTTGCCGACGCTGCAGGTCAGTTCGGCATGGGGGTAACGCGCCACCATGTCCGCGATCAACGAACGGGCCACGCCCTGACGCCGATGCCCCTCGCGCACCGCCAGATAGGCCACGTTGCACGCCTCCCAATCACCCTGCACTGGCAGATACAACAGGAAGCCGATCACCTGCTCCGGATCATCGTCGTCGGTGGCCACCAGCAATTCCACCTCGGTGCCCTTCTCGCCGTTCAACGCCTCCAGATACAGATGCACCTCGTAGCCGACCGCGTACTGATAAACGTTGTACAGCAGGTTACTCGGACCCAGCCCGATGGCGCTGATGTCGGTGAGATAGTCGACCACCATCTGCAGGATCTGGCTGCTGACGCCTTCGGGGCATGGGGATTTGTAGTGGGTGATGCGGGGCATGGCGGGCGGACTCCAACGGTAAAACACAGGTTGCCGGGCGAGTTGAGCGACCGGCGAACCGCGACATCATACCTTGTGCACGCCTGACAAAAATTTCATCTGCCCGAGAACGGATCTTTCGCCGATTTGGCGTCCAATTTTTCAGCTGCGTTCATTCCCGACGCACGCCTTGAGGAGTTGCCATGAACGTTCTGCGTTCCGCGAAAACCATCAAATCCTTGCTCGCTGCCGCGCTGGTAGCGATCACCCTGTCGGGCTGTGTCGTCGAACCGGTTCGCCCGCATCGGCCACCACCGATCGTTGAGGTGGTTCCGGTCATGCCTGCGCCGGGTTATCACTGGGTCGCCGGGCATTACCGCTGGGCCGGCAACCAATGGCGTTGGATGCCAGGGCATTGGCGAGCGTACTGAGGCCGGTCACTGCGCGGGGGCAACGACCTTGAACTTGATGTCGATGTCCTTGGACACCACGGTGTCCGCCCACTCCCCTGCACCGAGCCCGAACTGGTCGCGCTTGAGCACCAGTTCGCCGTCAAAAATGCCGATGCTGCTGTCGGGTTTGAGTTGCACCGGCACCTGCACCTCACGGGTGATGCCTTTGAGCGTGAGATGGCCGTCGACCAGATAACGGTTGTCGCCGGCCGGGCTGAAGCGGGTCGATTCGAACACAGCCACCGGGAATTTCTCGGTGTCGAACCATGCCGGTTTCACCAGCTCGGTGTTGGCGTCCTCACTGCCGGCGTCGATGCTGGTCAGGTCGATGTGCAGCGTGGTGCGGGCATTGGCGAGATTGTCGCTGTCGAAATCCAGCGTCGCATCGAACTTGCCGAACGTGCCGTACATCCGCGAGCCCATCTGGTTGTAGGTGAAACTGATCTGGCTGGCGGTGGTGTTGACCCGGGTGTACTCCACCGCCTGCGCAGCAGGGACGACGATCAGGCAACACGCGGCAGCCCACAACAATCGAATCGACATGCAATGCTCCGGCGCCCGATGGGGCTCGAATGACTTAAGCAAACATCCGGCACTTGCGCCAGCCCCGCCAAGGCCCACCAAGGCCCGCCCGGCCCGTCACACCAGTCGCTCGATCTTCTGATGCTGCCAGACCCGTGTGTAATACAGCGTCTGCAGCACCAGCATCCCCAGATACGCGATCGGAAACGCCATCCACACACCCTGCAGACCGAACTGCCCGTCCAGCCAGTAGGCCGCCGGCAACTGCACACCGAGCACACAGATGATCGCCACGCCCACCGGCACCAGCACCGTGCCGCTGGCGCGCATGATGCCGCCGATGATCGCCTGGAAACCGAAGATCAACAGGCTCCACAACATGATGTGCAACAGGTGCTCGGCCATCGCCCGGGTCGAGTCTTCGGTCAGGAACAGCCCCAGCAACCAGTGCGACAACAGGTAACCCGACAGGATCAAGCCGCCGGTCAGGCACACGTTGATCCACAACCCGGTGCGCAGGATCGGGCCCATTCGCTCCAACCGCCCGGCACCGATCGCCTGAGCGCCGAGGATCGACGCGGTGATCGCAATCGACAGCGCCGGGAACTGCACGTAGTTGACGATCTGCGTCACCGCGCCATACGCCGCTGTCGCCTGCGAGCCGTGCTGGTTGACCAGCGCCAGAATCACCAGCTCCGACAGCGACAGCACAATCATCTGCACCCCGGTCGGCAGGCCGATACGCAACACCTTGCCGAGAATTGCGCCGTCCAGTCGCAGCGCCGCGAAGAACTCACGATCCGGCGCCAGCGGATGGCCCTTGCGAATCAGGCTCCATGACAGCCACGCCATCGACGCCAGCGTACCGGCCAGACCTGCAACCGCCGCGCTCTGGATGCCCAGTTGCGGCAAGCCGATCCAGCCGCGAATGAACGCCGGAGTCAGCGCCAGCCCGACAACGGTCGACAGCAGCAGCGCCAACATCGGCGACAGTGTGTCGCTCACCCCGCGTAACAACTGGGTGAACAGCACGTACACCAGCACAAACGGCAAGGTCCACATCATCACCCGGGCATAGGCCACCGCATCGTCCAGCACATCCGCCGGCGTGCCCAAACCCTGCAAGGCCTGACGCGCAAACACACTGCCCAGCACCGCCGCCACCAGCCCGATCAATACCCCCAGCAACAGCGTCGCCCCGGCAATCGCCTTGACCATGTGCGACTCACGCGCGCCCCACGCCTGACCGATCAACACCCCTGCCCCGGCACCCAGGCCGATGACCAGCGCGATAAAGAAAAAAATGATCGGAAACATCCCCGACACCGCCGCCAGCGCCTGCGTACCGAGCATCTGGCCGATGTAGATGCTGTTGACCGTGCCCGACATCGATTGCAGGAAGTTCGACAGCACCATCGGGGCCAGGAACAGCAGGTAGGTTTTCCAGAGGGGGGATTGAGCGGGGGTTTGCATTGAGGTCCGTCTCGGGTGGAGGATTGCCTGGATATTACGCTAGATGTTTTGAGACTTGTCGGAGGTAATAGCGGTGAAGGTTTTTCTGTCTGATTAAAAGCGGACGAAGCTGAGTTCATCGTTCAATCATGATCTGCAAAAGCGGCCAATCAAGATGCCAGGATTTGGCGCGGACACGCTCCAGATAGATCGAATGCTTCTCGGCGAGGAACCTGCTCGTAGGGCGGACAACGAGGGAAAACAGATCCTGCAGGCCCAAGGGTGCAGCTATTTCAATAACGCCGTTGGCACCAAGTCTGACGCCTATGGCTGTGGCCGTCTCAGGCCAGAACATCATTGCTTCGGTTGCACAAGCATAGGGCTGATCTGCGTTACGCTGATGCATTCTTGCCTGATTCTTGACCGACCAACTTATGCTGCTGTCCAGCGTCATTAGCAATGACTCCAACTGCGCGTCACGCTCTGGACTTGCGTCATCCGAGTCGTACCAAATGACGTCTACATCAGAAGGCAACGCAGAGAACGCCCGCCCATGAAGATGATCCCAGACCAGACTACGTACGAATCCGGCGGCGACCCAGCAATCACGCAACTGCAATCCTCTTACAATCTCAAGAATTTGCATGCGTGCGCGATCACTTGCCATGAGTGCATGAAGATTGGCTTTTAGCATCATTGGGTTTCTGCGGTCGTCATGACGAAGCTCGGTATGCATGGGTGCCTGAACTGAAATTCAAGCGGGTAAATACCGAATAACGCTCTCTTCCAGTAATTTGATCAGCTCAGGATCCATATACTCGTACTCATCCGGTATGTGCAGACAAACAACGTGCTTGTTCGCCAGCGCCGAGCGGAATCGACTGGAAAGTTTTTTGCGATGGGCTGGCTCCATCACACAAATCAGGTCAGCCCAATGCAGCAGTTCAGGGCTGACCGGGACATCCGCCTCGCGATCGGTACCCGCCGACGCAGTTTCCACGCCGGGCCAATCATCGAACCGTTGTTCGGCGGTCGGACTGCGCAAACGATTCTGGCTACAAATAAAAAGTACTTTCAACACCGGCTGACTCCATGCCAATACTCGACCATGACGCTCTTCCAACTCTACAAAGTTCGAGAATTTATCATGCTTCACTCTCCACGCCTGCTCGCCTGCACGCTCCTGGTACTGGTCACTAACACCACGCAAGCCGCCACAACGGGTGCCGTACCCGAATCCTTGCAACCTTTAGTGGCAACCCTGAACGAACGCCTGAACATCGGCGACCTCGTCGCCCTGACCAAATGGGACAGCGGCAAGCCGATCCAGGACAGCCCCCGTGAGGCGCAGGTGATCGACAACGCCCGCAAACTGGCCACCGAACGCAAGCTCGACCCGGAAGACGTCGCGCAACTGATCGCCGCGCAAATGGAGGCCAACAAACTGGTGCAATACGGTTTGCTCGCACAATGGCAAGCGGCCGGTGCCGCGCCGGACACGCCGCGCCCGGATCTGGGCAAGCAGATTCGCCCACGCCTGGACGAGTTGCAAACCCGTCTGCTGCAGCAATACGCCGACTTCACACCCTACCGTCAAGATCCGAACTGCCCGGTGTGGCTGGCCAAGGCACGCACCGGTCTGACCCGCGATGCGCTGCATGATCTGGCCCTGACCCGCGCCACCGGAGAGCTGTGCATTCGGCCGCTGGCGCGCTAGTCGGCTTTCAGGCTAGCCCATCCGACATTCACTTATTGGCATCGTTGATAAGTTGGAAGATCTTTGCGATCTCGTTGATCGGGTTGGCTTGATTACGTTTGAAGAGATTGCGAAAACCGCTACTCGCCGTAGCCTTCACATATTTTTTTGCGAGCTCGACTTTGGTCAGCGCCGTACCGATCGCGATGGTCCCGTCCTTTTTTCTGATCAAATACTTGCCGAACTTGCGCGGTAAGTACCATTCCACGGTGTAACCATGGGTAATCCAGGTTCTGTCCTCACTCAGTGCATCGAGAATCTTGTATTTCGAAGACTCATCCCGGGTACGAACACGCACGCCCTGGTCAAATTTGAAGTCATGATCACAATCAACAACCACGAACGAGTTCCTGTTGATGCTCAGCATGGAAATGGTTTGGCCGACCTTCAGAATTTCATTCGCCTGATAGTGAGAAAGGACAGAGCCACCGTACAAAACAAACGAATAGTGGACATTCTCCAAGGGGGATTTTTGCCTGTTCGTCTGACACCAACGCTCCAACCAGTACTTTATGTAGATGCGATCCGACGGACCTTCTACCCAAATCACGAAATTCGCCTGGTAGAGATCGCTGGCGCGCACACCCAATTCGTTCAATAACTGCTGCGGTGAGTTCTCTACACGAGGGCCATGCAAGGCACGGATGTGCTGGCCGTCGACATGAAAATGCGCAACGTCAACTGCTGGCTTCCTATCCGTAGATTTCCAAACCTCCGGGCTGAGAAATACCGAGGAATGCGATGAGACCAGCAATTGCAGATCCTTTTTCCTGGCCAGTGCGGCCAGCTTCATTGCCAGTACGCGTTGAAGGCGCGGATGCAAATGAGTTTCTGGCTCCTCGATAACCAAAATAGCGCCATTGTTTTGCTTCTTGACCCATGCCAGCAAACCTGAGGCAGCCTTCCAGCCTGACGGCAGATATTCAAACGGAACCGCTTGAGCAATGGTCGGATCGGCAGAAAGCCTCAAATTCACAGAAGCGGTATTTCGCAAGTCAGCGGCAGACGAGAGCTCCACCTCGTCGACCCCGGCCAACTCGGACAGAATACTTCTCAACGCGACGACAAAGTCTTTGCTTAAACAAACCTGTTCAGGCCCGCGCCAATAGCCGATAACAACCCCCATTCTGTCTACGATCTGGTTAACTTTATTCACCTCGGTGATCGTCATTCCTGCAGGAAGGATCCTTGAATAGAGCTCGTCCAGAATTATTTCATCGTGATTGGCCCGATCAAGTACGCGCAATGCCAGAACCGGTGGTGTGCGGGAAGACTCAAACTCCACGTGCAGAACCAGTGGAGAAGGAGACTTAGGGTATTTCGTGTTCCCTCCCCTGAAAGTGAGGTCCATGCCGTGAAAGACTTGCTGATTCAACGCTGAGCGCTTAAGCGTTTGAAACAATCGAGGCTCGGATAGGGCCCGCACCACATCTAGCAGCGTCGACTTGCCCGACCCGTTTCGTCCTCCGAAAACATTGATCTGTTCCAAATGAGCGCTTGGCAAATCGAGAAACCCGGCATCGGCTCCGAACATGTCATTACCGACATGAAAAATGACACCTCGTAACGCACTGAACTTGATTTTTTCTATGTGCAAAATTTCACCTGGTTAAACATTGGGAATACTCAGCATGATCGCGTTCATCCCCCGATCGGCAAAGCAACAGGCAACAGTCATTCAACTGTATCGGTAGCAGACTAGGTCGTTTGAGGCAACGACGTGACGGCAATGAACGAACACGAAAACATCCCTCACAAAACCGACATGCATTCATTGCTGGCGTCGATAGTCACCATCAGTTCAATGAAGTTCTCATAAAAAATCCGCGGCGTAACATCGGCTCCATACCCAACAAACAACACCCTTGGAGCACACGATCATGAAACGCCAAATCCTTCTCGGCATCGCTTTCTCGGTTCTTGCAGTCAACGCTTTTGCAGCCAAACCCGCCCACACCATGATCGCCGAAGGCGGTTCGGATCGGTTGATTGAAAGTCGCTTGGCCGAGGGTGGTTCGGATCGTCTGATCGAACGCCGTGTGGCTGAAGGTGGTTCGGATCGTCTGATCGAACGCCGCGTCGCTGAAGGTGGTTCGGATCGTCTGATCGAACGTCGTGTTGCTGAAGGTGGCGCTGATCGTCTGATCGAACGTCGCGTGGCTGAAGGTGGTTCGGATCGTCTGATCGAACGACGCGTTGCATAAGTAAGCAGCGCATAAAGATAAGCCCGGCCTGATCAGCCGGGCTTTTCTTTGCGCGCGCTTTTTGCGTTTGCTGGGTAAGCTCTTAGCCCGACGCTGCGAATTTCAGGTTTCCCATGGACATTGAACGACTACTGAAGAAAAAACAGCTCAACGTGCAGGAGCAAAACGCAGTCGTTGCGCATCGTTTGATGCTTTGCGCCAGTGAATGGCGCAAACAGGGTGTACCTGTCGCCCTGGCCCGATACGCAGAGTACCAAGGCATCGACTGGTCGTCGTCCATCGTGCTGGAACTGGAAATCGACTTTCCCGGCATGCCTCGCCTGTTCGGACTTTTGCTGGATCAAAACGAATGTTTCATCGCATTTGAAATCGATACGGACGCCTCCCATGAACACATTGAATCCGTGGATCGCTGGGAGGACGTCTCGTCGATGCAAAATACTTCGACATCTAATCCGGGCACAGGTAAAGGCTTTGCCTCGATCGCGCTGGACGTGAAGCGTCAGCTTGTTTGATCGCTCTTTGCGCAACGCTCACTCTTCGGCGTCTTGAAGTCGTCACTGGTTGAATATCTACGCCTCATCAAAAGGAGCACTCATTGAACATGGGCCCGAAAACCGAAACGCTGATCAAGGTACTGAATGAGCTAATCAGTGTTCTGGAAAGCGACGGAGAAGCGCACTGGAGCGCGTGGATGCGAAAAGCTCGCGCACGATTGCTGGACTCTAATTATTCCGGAATCACATGGCTGCTCTCGGCCTATGGCGGGATGGGGTCCTTCAATGATGTCGTGCTCGGACAAACCAGCATCAACGGTGCATTTGCCTGGAAGCGCGGCTATGGCGAACTGAATGCAAAATTTGCCGAACTCCGTGAGCAAGCCTACGAGTTGGCCAATGAAATCAGGCACATGCAGCGATAACGGCATTCATTGCTGGCGTCGATAGTCACCATCAGTTCAATGAAGTTCTCATAAAAAATCCGCGGCGTAACATCGGCTCCATACCAAACAAACAACCCCCCTGGAGCACACGATCATGAAACGCCAAATCCTTCTCGGCATCGCTTTCTCGGTTCTTGCAGTCAACGCTTTTGCAGCCAAACCCGCCCACACCATGATCGCCGAAGGCGGTTCGGATCGGCTGATTGAAAGTCGTTTAGCTGAGGGTGGTTCGGATCGTTTGATCGAACGTCGTGTGGCTGAAGGTGGCGCTGATCGACTGATCGAACGCCGTGTGGCTGAAGGTGGTGCTGATCGTCTGATCGAACGCCGCGTTGCCGAAGGTGGCGCTGATCGTCTGATCGAACGCCGCGTGGCTGAAGGTGGTGCTGATCGTCTGCAAGAACGCCGCGTTGCTGAAGGTGGTGCTGATCGTCTGCAAGAACGCCGCGTTGCTGAAGGTGGCTCGGATCGTCTGCTGGAACGCCGCGTTGCCGAAGGTGGCGCTGATCGCCTGCAAGAACGCCGCGTCGCCTGAATCAAACGCTCTACCGCTGTACAAACAAAAAGCCCGGCCTGATCAGCCGGGCTTTTTCACGTCCAACCGGTGCTTATTGCACGGTTTTCAGTTTGACCACATCACCGGAGACCTTGGTGGTGTAGCCGCTCAGGACCCACGCCCAGAACCAGTTTTCCTGAATCTGAGTGTTGATCATGGCATCGCCGCCCTTGGCCTTGATGGCGGCATCCTGTGCACGGACGAAACGGCTGTTCTGCCGGATCGGGATCACGCCGAACAGCATCAGGCCGGTGGCAGTGGCTTCGCTGTGGCCAATCACGGTGTATTGGCTGCTGTCGTAATGTCTGGTGTTCATCGGGGTGCCGGTGCAACCTGCCAGAACCACACCGAACAGTGCGGCGGCGACTACTTTGCTGAGGTATTTCACTGCAAGACTCCATGGGTAAACGCCCGGGATCCGTCTCTCGGGCGGCGCACACTTTACCGAACACAGTGGCTCATTGATATCGGCCTCGGCAGACTTTCATTAAACGCCTTGCTGGCAGCCCGTCCGCGATGTCGCATACCATGGCGCCACTCCAATAAAGACAGACATTTCTCCATGCTCAAAGCCAGTCTGCGTAGCCACCTGACTCTCTGGTTTGCCGGCTTGTCCCTGCTGACGCTGTTGAGCGTTGGCTTCTATGTCGGCCACATCGCCACCGAACAAATGAAACAGGCCAGCGGCAATGCCCTGTTGAGCACCGCACGGTCGGCCGCAGCATTGCTGGGTGAGCAATTGCGTGAGCGACAACTGGAGGTTTATCTGCTCAGTCGTGCGCCGCATCTGGAGCGTGGTGATCTGGATAACCCGGCGATCCTCAAATCGATGCAGCTGCGCACCCAGGCCCGCGCCGAATATGCGTGGATGGGTATCGCCGACGCCAACGGTCAAGTGCATCAGGCCGTCAACGGATTGCTGGTGGGCCAGTCTGTCCAACAGCGTCCGTGGTTCCAGGCGGGTTTGCGCGGTGAATACACCGGCGACCCACACGAAGCCGTGTTGCTGGCAAAAATGTTGCCGGCGCTGGCGAATGGCGAACCGCTGCGCTTCATCGATTTCGCCGCGCCGATTCACAATGCCGACGGCCAGGTGATCGGCGTGCTCGGCGCCCACGCGCACTGGAGTTGGGTGACACGCATCGTCGAATCGGCGGCGCTTTCGCACAAAGGCGTCGCGCCGGACATCGAGGCATTGATCGTCGATCACGACGGCAAGGTGCTGTATCCGGAAGCGCTGGTTGGCCAGCAACTGGCAGCGAATAATCCCGACTCGCCGGGCTGGACCGTCGGCGACGGTTACCTGACCAGTGCGGTGACGGTGCCGACGCCCTTGAGCACTGCGTTATCCTGGTCGATTGCCGTGCGCCAGCCGTTGGACACCGCGCTGCAACCGGCGCGCCTGCTGCTCTATAAATTGTTGCTGCTGGGGGTGATGGCTGCGGTGGTGTTTGCACTGGTCGCCTACTATCTGGCGCTGTACCTGAGTCGCCCGATCGAGCAATTGGCACGCTCGGCTCAACAGGTGCAGAACAATCAGCCGGGGACGCGTTTTCAGTTGCAGCATCCGGTTCGGGAAATCGCCCAGCTCGGCCAGTCCATCGACACGATGACCCAATCGCTGCTGGCCAAGGAGCGCGAGTTGCAGGAAGCCAACGCTTCGCTGGAAGCCACGGTCGCACAACGTACCGCTGCCCTCACCCAGGCCAATGCCGAACTGCTGAGTCTGGCAACTCATGATGGTTTGACCGGCGCGTTCAACCGTCGCCGGCTTGACGAAAAGCTCACCGAGTACAGTCTTTTGTTTCGCCGTACCGGACGGCCGTTTGCGTTGTTGCTGATCGACGTCGATCATTTCAAACGCATCAACGATACCCACGGCCACGCGGTCGGAGATGACGTGCTGCGACAACTGGCGCAACTCATACAGATCAGCACCCGGGCCACCGATTTTGTCGCACGCTATGGCGGTGAGGAGTTTGCCGTGCTGCTGCCGGAAATCGCCAAACCGGACACCCCGGAAGTGGTCGCCGAGAAGATCCGGACCACCATTGCCGAAGCGACATTTCCGCTGGTCGGGCTCGTTACCGTAAGCATTGGTGTCGGCCTGGCCGACCCGGCCGACAACACCCCGACAGCACTGGTCAAACGTGCCGATCAGCGGTTGTACAAGGCAAAAGCGGCAGGTCGCAATCAAGTGGCCTGCCAGGCTTCGCTCATCGAGGTGAGCGAAAATGGCTGATGCGCACTCGATCCCGCCACGATTCATCCTCCACGAGACCGAACACTGGATTCTCAATCACCACATGGCATTCGGCAGTCTGGAGAATGCGCAGACTGCCACCGATGGCGCCGAGTTGACGTTGTTTATCTGGCGAGAGTTTGGCGAAAGCCCGACACCCCCTGCGATTCAGGGGGCGTCGATCAAAGATGTGACTGCGCGATTGAGGCTGGCGCTGAAGTAAACCGCTTTATTGCTTCATATCTTTGACCAGTTCAGCCATCAGCAGATCAGACACATGGGTAAATGCCTTGCGCAGGACTTCCGGATCTTTCGCGTATTGCTCCGGTAGATAGGCAAGGTTGTTGGCATCATTGAATACCGTGATCGTTTCAAAGTTTCGCCAGACCGCCGAACCCTTGCGCTTGATCTGGGCGTTGGCGCCGATCACCGGATACAGCACCTCGCTGAAGTTTTTGAGGCACAGCCCCCACTGTCCGACCATGATTTCGATTTCGGCGTCGGCCTGCTCGCCTTCTCCGACTATTGTGAACAGCCGCTCCTGCTGAACCCGGTCAACGAAACTCTGGCGGACCAGTTTGGCCAGGTCGATATCATTGGCCTTCATGTTGTTGAGGATTGCCCGGGAAATATCCCCCGTCAGCACATCACCATTTTTTGTCCCCGCAACGGACCCCGCGCCTGCCAATGCATTGACTTGTGTCGTCGATGCACCGGCCGCCATCCCAGTGGCCGCCCCGGCACCGGCACCCAGTCCCGCGCTCCAGGCTTGAGTCATGCTGGTGTATTTGAAGTTATCGACGGCAACAAATACCGGTAGCACCTTCAGTGTCTTGATCTGTTGACGATCTTCGACACTGAAGTTCTTGGTGACGCATCCACATAACAGCAAGAGTGCGCCAATAACAACGAGCAATTTTTTCATGGTGGGGAAAGTTCGAGGGATTGGACATCAGACTTATCGCCCGCACTCGCCAATCCTTGAACCTGGCATGACTCATTGCCACGGAAAAATTGGGGCGCGTGCAAGGCTAACGCCCCGCCCCCTCAAATGTGCAGCTCCCGCACAGGCGCTTCATTACTGAGAAAACGTCTGCAGATACGCCAACAAATTATCAATCTTCTCCTCGTCACTCAGCCCCCAAAAGATCATCCGCGTCCCCGGGACCACCCCCTTCGGATCCTTCAGATACTTCGTCAGCGTTTCACGATCCCAGGTCAGGCCGGAGTTTTTCATGGCGTCGGAGTACACGTAATTCGCCGACGTCCCCGCCGGGCGGCCGATGATGCCGTTGAGTTCGGGGCCGAAGCCCGGGCGGGCAGATTCACCGACCTGATGGCAGCCGCCGCACAGGCGCGGGAAGATTTTTGCGCCGGCCTCGGCGTCACCAGCGGCCAGAACGGGTGTGCTGAGCAGGCCAGCGTTGAGGATCAGGGCGAAAGTCACTGCAGCGTTTTTCATCAGGGATTTCCAGAGCTTCGGCGGCGCCAAGGGTAATCCTGCGCGGTCACTTGCGCTACAGGTAGGCGCCCACGACCTGGCGGACTTTGAGCAAGGCTTGACGCAGGGCAAGCATGTCCACCGATCCCAACGCCAGACGAATCGCATGGGGCACATGGGCTGAAACGGTGAAGGGTTCTGCGGTCGTGACGGAAACCTGTTCGTGCATCAACTCCACCACGATATGGTCGGCCCGAACATCTTCCGGCAGCGGCAGCCAAAGGAAATACGAAGAGGGATGGCCGACAGTCGACAGTCCTTCGAGAATCTGCGCGGCCAGGGCTTGCCGGGCCTGGGCGTCGCTGCGTTTTTGTGCTTCGAGCAAATTGACGGTGCCGTCGTCGAGCCAGCCGCAGGCGATGGCGGTCATCACCCCGGGGGTGTTCCAGGTGGTCGCGCGGATGATCCGCTCCAGCGCCGCCACCTGTTCGACCGGCGCGGCGATGAAGCCGACACGCAGGCCGGTGGCAATGTTTTTCGACAGGCCTGAGACGTAGACCGTGCGCTCCGGTGCCAGAACCGCCAAGGGAGGTGGCGGGTTATCGACCAGAAAGGCGTAGGCCGCGTCCTCGATGATTGTCAGATCATGCCGGCGGGCAATCGCGATCAAGTCCTCACGTTGCTCCAAAGGCATCACCCAGCCCAGTGGGTTGTGCAGGGTAGGCATGCTGTACACCGCACGCACCGGTCGTTGGCGGCAAAGTCTGTCGAGGGCCGCCAGATCGGGGCCCTGCTCTTTCACGGGAATCGCCACCACTTCCAGGTGCAGCGCTTCGGCCAGCACTTTGAATCCCGAATAGGTCAAGGCGTCGGCGGCAACCACATCGCCGGGTTTGAGCAGCGCCATCAGCGTCACCGCCAACCCTTGCTGCGCGCCGTTGACGATCAGCACCTGCTCGGCCTCGACACTCAAGCCCCGTGTTTGCAGGTGCCGCGCCACCGAGGCCCGTTCATGCTGGCGACCGGCGTGGGGCTGATAGCGCAGCAGCGCTTCAAGGTCGCCGGACAACGCCAGCTGCCGCAACGCGGTGCGCAGCAGCTCGGCCTGCCCCGGCAATGACGGGTAGTTGAAGTTCAGATCGATCATGCCCACCGCGACGTCTTTCTGGTCGATGCCCTGCCCCGGCAACAACGACGTTTCCCGCACGAACGTGCCGCGCCCGGCTTCGCCGCTGACCAGGCCCATGGCCTCGAGCTCGGCGTATACGCGCGAGGCCGTGACCAGCGCCAGCCCTTCGCTGGCTGCCAATTGCCGGTGAGTCGGCAGCCGCGTGCCGGGCAACAGGCGGCCGGCGCGGATATCGGCAGCATAGGTGTCGACGAGGGTCTTGTAGCGGGAGCGCGGCATGTCGGCTTGTATCCATGACAATTTTTTGATTGTGCTGATTCTCAGCCCTAGGATCGATCCAACGCAACCCACCTCCGAGCGCCACATCCATGGAACGAACCACCCACCTCGGCACCCCGGCCCTGGAAAAAACCAGCGGCTGGATCAATGGCTTCATCGGCGTCGTGATCTTCAGCGGCTCGCTCCCCGCCACGCGGTTGGCGGTGCTGGAGTTCGACCCGGTGTTTCTCACCGTCATCCGCGCGACCATCGCCGGCGCCCTGGCGTTGTGCCTGTTGTGGCTGTTTCGCGAACGGCGTCCGGCGCGGGATCAGTGGTTCTCGTTGTTGATCGTGGCGCTGGGCGTGGTCGTGGGTTTCCCGCTGTTGACGGCCCTGGCGCTGCAATACGTGACGTCGGCGCACTCAATTGTGTTTGTAGGATTGCTGCCGCTGGCGACGGCGATTTTTGGTGTGTTGCGCGGTGGCGAACGGCCGCGTCCGGTGTTCTGGATTTTTTCGGTGCTGGGCAGTTCGCTGGTGGTCGGCTTCGCGATCTCGCAAGGCCTGACTGCCTCGCCCGCCGGCGATCTGCTGATGCTGGCGGCGATTCTCGCCTGCGGCCTCGGTTACGCCGAAGGCGCAAAACTGTCGCGCACCCTCGGCGGCTGGCAGGTGATTTGCTGGGCGCTGGTGTTGTCGTTGCCGGTGATGGCCGTGCTGAGCGTATGGCTTGCGCCCGCCTCGTTCAGCGGTATCAGCGTGTCGGCGTGGGTGTGTCTGGCTTACGTTTCGCTGTTCAGCATGCTGATCGGTTTCGTGTTCTGGTATCGCGGCCTGGCCCAGGGCGGGATTGCGGCGGTCGGACAGTTGCAATTGCTGCAGCCGTTTTTCGGCCTGGCACTGGCCGCGACCTTGCTCCATGAGCATGTCAGCGTGGGCATGCTGGTGGTTACGCTGGGGGTGATCCTGTGCGTGGCCGGGGCAAAGAAATTCGCCAGATAGTCTTCAACTCGCGCCAGCCTTCCATTCCCGCGGACTGAGCCCGGTCTTGCGTCGAAACGCCCGGGCCAGCGCCGAAGGACTTTCATAACCGACTTCTTCGGCAATCAGGGCGATCGGTCGTCCCTCGCGCAGGCGTTTCTGCGCGAGGCTGATCCGCCAGTTCACCAGATAATCCACCGGCGTCTGCCCCACCACCCGCCGGAAGTGGTCGGCGAAACCGGCGCGGGACAGGTTGGCGGCGCTCGCCAGTTCGGCGACGCTCCAGGCCTTGGCCGGTTGCTCGTGCATCAGGTTCAAGGCTCGGGAAATCTTCGGATCGGCCAGCCCGGCCATCATGCCCGGCTGCTGGTTGCGACTGCTGATTAGATGGCGCAACAACAGAATCACCAGCAACTCGAACAGCCGGTCCATCACCGCTTCACGGCCGCAATGGCCGTCGAAGGCTTCCCTGAACAGCCACTCCAGGGTGCTGGCCATTTCCGGCAGGTCGGCGAGTTTCAGCACCAGATAATCCGGCAGCGCTGCCGCCAAAGCATTGCCCGCGCCGCCGTCGAAGGTCAGCGAAGCGCACACCAGTTGCGTGCCCATGACTTCGTTGGCGAACAAGCGATGGGCCATGGGGCGCGGGAAAAAGATCAGGGTCGGTTCATTGAGCGAGACTTCAGGATCATTGCCCGGTTTGAGCAACAACTCCCCCGCCTGCAACAGGTGCACATGCCCGCACACCTGGTCGCCGCCGTAGGCGCTCACTCCACAGAACGTGCCGCTGTGAAAGGTGCCGGCATTGACGCCGAAATGGCTGAGCAACGTAGAAAGGCGATCCATGACTGATTCTCGCAAGGACAGGTTTGGACGATCTGTCGCATATCCTCGACGATTTGCACCCAAAGCACCAGCCGCGCTCAATAACATGACCTCCATCCCCGGCGCACTTCGCACCGGACTTTCGGAGAATCACCATGAGCCGCATCGCCCCTCTCAGCCTCGAAACCGCCACTGACGCCACTCGCCCAGTGCTTGAAGGCGTGCAGAAAAAAATCGGTTTCCTGCCCAACCTGTTCAAGACCCTGGCCGTTGCACCTGTCGCGCTGGATGCCTACGTGCAAATCTCGGCAACCCTGGGCAAGACATCCCTGAGTGCCAAGGAAAAAGAGGCGGTGTACCTGGCCACCTCGCAAGTCAACGGTTGCGACTATTGCCTGGCGGCGCACACTCTGTTCGCCAGCAAGGCCGGGCTGGCAGCAGAAGAAATCGTCGAAGCGCGTCATGGCCGGCTCAATGCCTTTGCCACCCTCGCCCATCAACTGACCGAAACCCGTGGTCACTTGAGCGATGAACAGATTGCCGCCGCCCGCGCTGCCGGCATCGACGACAAGAAGATCATCGAAGTGATCGCCCTCGTCGCTGTGCAAACCCTCACCAACTACCTGAACAACGCGGCACTCACCGACATCGATTTCCCTGCTATCGATGCCTGACCAGTGACCGGGGTCGATCTCAGTCGTGATCGACCCCGGCGCGTTTCAGCAATTTCTTGCAGCGTTCGGACAGGTGAAACACCTGCAACTGCTTGCCCGCCTTGGCATAGCGTTCGCGCAGGGTTTTCAGCGCGGCGATGGCCGAGTAATCGACAAAGCTCAGGTGCCGGCAATCCAGCGTCACCCGTTGCGGATCGCTGGCCGGGTCGAACTGATTGAGAAACGGCGTGGTCGAGGCAAAGAACAGTGTGCCGTGCAGGCGATAGAGTTTGCTGCCGTCCGCTTCCAGATGCTCATCGGCGTAAAGCTCGCGCGCTTGCTGCCAGGCAAAATTCAGCGCCGCGATAATGATCCCGCACAGCACGGCCGTGGCCAGGTCGGTAAACACCGTGATGGTGGTTACCGCGATGATCACCAGCACATCGTTGAGCGGCACTTTGTTCAGCACCCGCAACGAAGCCCAGGCAAACGTCTGCTGCGACACTACGAACATCACCCCCACCAGCGCCGCCAGCGGAATCCGCTCGATCAGCGGCGACAGAAACAGAATGAACAACAGAATCAGCACCCCCGCTACCACGCCAGACAACCGTCCGCGTCCGCCGGAACTGAGGTTGATCACGGTCTGGCCGATCATCGCGCAACCGCCCATACCGCCGAATGCACCGGAGACCACGTTTGCCGCCCCCAGCGCCACGCATTCGCGATCCGGGTAGCCACGGGTTTCGGTGATTTCGTCGGTGAGGTTGAGGGTCAGCAGGGTTTCCAGCAAACCGACCAGCGCCATCAGAATCGCGTAGGGCGCGATGATGCGCAGTGTGTCGAGATTCCACGGGATGTCCGGCAGCGCAAACGTCGGCAGGCCGCCGGCGATGTGCGCCATGTCGCCGAGGGTGCGAGTCGGCAGACCGAGCAGGTAGACCAGCAAGCCTACGCCGAGGATCGCCACCAGTGCCGGCGGCACCGCGCGGGTCAGGCGCGGCAGGATGTAGACGATGGCCATGGTCAGCAGCACCAGCCCGGTCATCAGGTACAGCGGCGTGCCGCTGAGCCACTGTTCGCCGCTCTTGAAATGCTCCAGTTGCGCCAATGCAATGATGATCGCCAGACCGTTGACGAACCCGAGCATCACCGGGTGCGGTACCATTCGCACGAGTTTGCCCAGCCGCAACAGCCCGAACGCCATCATGATCAAGCCGCCGAACAAAACCGTCGCCAACAGGTACTGCACGCCGTGCTGCACCACCAGCGCAACGATCACCACCGCCATCGAACCCGCCGCTCCGGAGACCATGCCCGGCCGGCCACCGAACAGCGCGGTCAGCGTGCAAATGATGAAGGCGCCGTACAGGCCCATCAGCGGATTGAGGTGAGCCACCAGCGCAAACGCAATGCATTCGGGCAACAGGGCAAACGAGGTGGTGAGTCCGGCCAGGACATCGGCGCGCAGACGAATCGGTTTCATGGCTTACCTGACAGAGTGGCCGACGGGCGCGGCCGCATGCATTGGCGCAAAAGAGCGCCGCGGAAAAAGAGGGTTGCGGATGTTACGCAAATGCACCGGCGTGGGCCAGTCATCGCTGACAACCGTCGGCACGCGCTTTATGCTGGCGCGCAGTTTTTGCCAGTGGAGCCTCGGATGCCGAGCGAATTGACCAGCCGCGAAGTGTGCCAGCGCTTGCGCGATGCCGCGCTGGGCGTGTGTGCCTTGCGGGTGATGGACGCGCGAGCGGATCGGGTTGCGGTCGACATTGAAGGCTGGCGCTTGCAACTGGACTTCGACGGCCAGCGCCTGCATCACTGCGCTGATTGTCTGTGCCCGGACGGTCGCGAATGGACGCTCGACACCCGGCAGCGCTTCGGCACCGATCCGGTCAGTCTGTTGAGTACCTGGGAACTGGCGCAGATCGAAGGCTTGTTGCGGCAACGTGAATGAGAGACGGCAATCAGAGTTGCTCAATGATGGCACTCTGCCCATAATTCGCCCCCCTCTTCTACGCGCAAGGAACTGCCGTGAAAAAATCGCTGTTGTTGATCCCGTTGTTTGCTCTGCTCCTGCAAGGCTGTGGCATGACCATGGCCCGTTACGAGCCAAGCTTCGACAATGTTCAGAAGCTCAAGCAAACCCCGCCGCTGCACGCGATCAGCAATCCACAGGTGACCGCTGAATCGGGCGAAGGCTCGTTGATGGTCCGCGCCAACCCGATCAAGTCGCCGACCGGCAGCATCCCGGCGCATATCCAGGACGCGATCACCGAAGAACTGCGCAAGGCTGGTCTGCTCGATCCGCAGGCGACGCGTCATCTGCAGGTACTGGTCGTGAAAAACCAGTTGAACGCTGGCATGGGTACCGGTGATGGCACCATCGCTGCGCGTTTCACCCTGCGCAATGGCAACGATGTGGTGTACGACGCCACCAAAGATGTCAGCCATCAGTGGAACAGCAGCTTTTTCGGCTTTATCGCGATTCCCAACGCGACCAACGCCTACAACCCGATGCTGCAGGACTTGCTGAAGAATCTGTACAGCGATCCACAGTTCATTCAGGCCCTGAAGTAAGGGCAAAAAAAAGAGCCGCGATTGCGGCTCTTTTTTTGCCCACTCGCTGGAGTGAGTCAGATACCCGAATACTTCGGACGGTTGCTATCGGCCCATTCCTTGAGCAACGCATTGACCTGCCGAGTGAATGTATCGGTCACCGCCGCTTTCGGCGTATTGAACGCCAGCGGGAGGAACCAGATGCCCATCCAGGTGCCGACCGCGTCGTGGTTACTCGCGGTGGACAGCGGCTGGCCTTGCTGATCGAGGGTTTCCAGGCTCATGGTGTACTGGTCGGTGGCATAGGCTGGAATGATCGTCATGCTCAGACCACTGATGAACGCCAGCACCAGCTGACCGCCATTCGGTGGATGGTTGTACATTTTCAGACGCAGGCTGTAGTCACCTGGCTGCTTCTCGAACTGGTCGAAGGTCACACGACCGAACAAACCCGAATCCTTCAGGACGGTTTGCAATTGCGGTTTGAGCATGTCCCGAGCTTGTGGCATTTCCACGGCGGAAGCGCTTTTCGGCTCGCCCTGGTAAAAGTCGAAATCGACATAGATGTTTGGCTTGTTGGCATAACTGGCCATCGATGGCAGCGTGACCGGAGCCACTTCGTCCTGGGTGAAACTGGCACAGCCGCCCAGCGCGAGCACCAGACCCAGCGCCAGGATTTTCCCGAATTGCATGATGTCTTCCCTAAAAGTGATATCAAAGAGCCTCCATTGCGGAGCACCGGGGCGGATTCTAGTGATCGTCTACGTTCAGGAAAAGACCTGATTCGGGAAAAACCTGAAAAAGAGTGCGCCAGCTCAGCTTTGGCGCAAATCGAGGGTGTACGTGTAATAGCCCGTATCGCGCACCCAACCGAGTGATTCGTACAAACCCTGGGCGCTGAAATTATCGGTGGCGGTTTCCAGCACCAGTCCCTTGGCGCCGGTTTCGACGGCGAAGTCGCGGACGGTGTTCATTAAAAGCCGCCCCACTCCACGGCCACGGGCGGCCGGCGTGGTGAACAGGTCGCTGAGCAGCCAGGTGCGATGGGCATCAATCGAGGAAAACGTCGGATACAGCTGGACGAATCCGAGCGCCTCACCGCTTTCATCCTCCACCAGAAAAATCGCCGATTCATTGCCGGCCATGCGCTCGGCAATAAAGGCTCGCGATTGCTCGAGGTTCGACGGCTGGCCATAAAAGCCGCGATAGGCGTCGAACAGCTTCGCCACCGCGTCGAGGTGAGTCGTCGTGGCGCGCAGGGCCCGGAGAGTCATTGGCCTTTTCCTGACGTTATTGAAATTGAAACCAGCATAGCGCCGAGAAACGAGTTCGCTGGCTTAATCGCTATATAGTTTTGTATATTTCGAACCCGAAATGGCCAGACCTCCATGCCGTCCATGAGCAGCATCCGCGCACGCAACCAGCAACTGATCCTGGCCGCCGCCAGTGAAGAATTCGCCGCCAACGGCTTCGACGCGACCCAGACCCGCGACATCGCCGCACGCGCCGGTGTGCCCAAAGCCAACCTGTATTACTACTTCCAGAGCAAGGAAAACCTCTACGGCAAAGTGCTGATCGGCTTCGTCGAACCGTTGCTGGAAGCCTCGGCGGTGCTGCGCGAAAGCGACGACCCACTGATTGGCCTGCGCGCCTACGTTGCCGCCCGCATCCGCATCGCCCGCGAGCATCCGGCGATCGCCAAGGTTTTCAGTAGTGAGTTGCTGCTCGGCGGCCGTCAGTTGCCCGACGAATGCCGCGACCTATTGCACGGTGAGGCACGGCGGAATGTCGAGTGCCTGCGCAGCTGGATCGACCGTGGTCTGCTGGCGCCGGTCGATCCCGAGCATTTGATGTTGTTCATCTGGTCGGCGACGCGCACCTACACCAACATTGGCTGGCAGATGGGGCGCATCACCGGGCGGGAGGTGCCGCAGGATGAGGATTATGCGGTGGCGGCGCAGACGATTACGCGGCTGGTGTTGAGCGGTGCCGTGTCCGAGCCGGTGAGTGATGTTCGCAGGTTGATGTTTGCGACCTGAACGTGAGAGTCAGGGCATCAGGTCCAGGGGCAGTGTCGCCTCTCCCGCCAAGCGTTCATGCCACGCCAGCAGCACATCAGGCACCCGCTTTTTCCATTTGGGAACGTTGGTGTAATACCGCGCCCTGACTTTGCGTTGCTCATCGAAAACCAATAGCACCAGCCAAACTCGGCCTCCCGGCGCGCTCATCAGAATCGCCGCGTTGCTGGAAGCCAGACCTCGCAGCCAGAACTCATTGACCTCACCCCCCGGCACATCACTAGAGGTCTCGCCGGCTGCCATTGAGCCGCTATTTTGCAGCAGCGTCTGATAGTCATTTTTGAGCAACGTGCGTAATGCCTGATCTTCTTGCTGCGTACGCACGACGCCAAGGCTCAGCAAGTCGTATTCAATCGCGATCGGTTGGTCAGATGCCACATACCTTCCATCGTAGTAAACGCCCATCCCGCCACCACAAGCCCCCTCACCGCCATCGGAATCAACATCCAGCAAACCGTTGAGGGCGCTGAATTTCAGGGTGCAGTTGCCTTCAGCGAAATGCGCTACGGCACCGTCGATTGTGGCCACACCGTCCATGTCACCAGAGTTGCCACCATTTGACGCAGAAACATCAAAGGCAATATGCGTGGCGTCCACACGCTTGGTTATGACTTCTGCCGCCGATGAAACGCCCCACGGAATCATCTGCCAGGTGGCATCCCAGCTGAAAGGCTTGGCCACGTATTCAAGCGCTTTCAGACGCATCAAATATTCACGGCGCAGGCAGGAGCTATTGGCAGCGCATTGATTGCGCTGTTTCAACCATGAACGCTGATCAGCCTTGAGCGCTTGCGGGTCAGCCACCTGCGCCAACGTTGTCCGCCAGAGCGCCCCGAGTTTCTCATCGAGACTCGAGGTATACGGATCCGCACAAACGGCCTTTTCAACGGGGCTGGAAGCGCCGGCGCAGTCAAAACTGGCAGCGTGGGACGTGGTAGCAAATACGAGACACGTCAGCAGCAAGGCGTGACGGAGATTGAAAGCGAGCATCGACAGATTCCATTCCTGAGGCGGCGGCAGTATGCCGGGCTCGGGCTATCGATGCTCTGGATTTTTCACTGGTTGCTGGCGGACAACCGGGCTCTAGCGCAAGAAAGAGTCAGAATGTGATCCCGGCCGCCGGCTTCACATCGATCCGCGCCACGGAACCGGTCAGGTGCGCCCAGTCCTTGTTGTGTTCGGCGATGATGTCTTCGGCGCTCATGTTGCCGTTGTCGACCGTCGTATGGGCGTCGGCCGCCAGCTCCACGTCGTAGCCCAACTGGTGGGCCTGACGCACGGTGGCGTTGACGCAGTAATCGGTTTGCATGCCGCAGATCACCAGGCGGTCGAAGTCTTCCCGGGGGATCAGTTTCTGCAGATTGGTCTGGTAGAACGAGTCGTTGGCGGTCTTGTCGACGCGCAGATCGCCAGGTGCAGTGTTCAGGCCTTCAGCCAATTGCCAGCCTTCGGCGCCGTGGGCGAACGGGCTGTCCTTTTCGTTGTGCTGGATCAGCACCACCGGCACACCCGACTGGCGCGCACGGGCGCTGAGGCCGTTGATGGTGTCGATTACCCGTTTGGCGTCGTGGCACTCGTATTCGCCCGCGCACAGGGCGCGCTGGACATCGATGATCAGCAATGCGGTGGTCATGGTGAGCCTTCCTTGATCGGTCCTTGGACAGGGGCGGACCTGTGCCCGCCCCCTTTTTACTCCGCTCAGTAACCCAATGACAACCCGGTGTTGCGCCGTGGATCGTTGGCGCCGTAGAAGCGGTTCTTTCCGACTGGTTTACCCCCCAGCGACGGTGCACCGACCAGAATCGCAGCGATGTGGTTGGCGTCCTGCGGACCCGCGAACTTGTGGCCCCAGCTCTCGAGAATCTTCTTCGTGTCGGGGCTGGCGGCGAAGTCTTCGAGGTTGGTTTCCTCCGGCATCCACTGCTGGTGGAAACGTGGCGCGTCGACCGCTTCCTGCAGGCCCATGCCGTAGTCGATGACGTTGAGCATGGTCAGCAACGTCGCGGTAATGATGCGACTGCCACCCGGCGTACCGACCACCATCACCACTTTGCCGTCCTTGGTGACGATAGTCGGGCTCATCGAGGACAGCGGCGCCTTGCCCGGAGCAATGGCGTTGGCCTCACCCTGCACCAGGCCGTACATGTTCGGTACGCCGACCTTGGAAGTGAAGTCGTCCATTTCATCGTTGAGGATCACCCCGGTCTTGCTCGCCATCACACCCGCGCCGAACCAGTCGTTGAGGGTGTAGGTGACCGAGACCGCGTTGCCCCACTTGTCGACGATCGAATAGTGCGTGGTGTTGCTGCCTTCATGGGGCGCGACGCCGGGTTTGAGTTCTGCCGACACACCGGCCTTCTGCGGCTGGATCGCGTTGCGCAGCTTGGTCGCGTAGTTCTTGTCCAGCAGGTGTTCGATCGGATTCTTCACGAAATCCGGGTCGCCCAGATAGCTGTTGCGATCCACGTACGCGTGGCGCATCGCCTCAATCTGGTAGTGCATGCCTTGGGCCGAATGGAAGCCCAGATCCTTCATTGGATAGCCTTCGAGGATGTTCATGATCTGGCAGATCACGACGCCACCGGAGCTTGGCGGCGGTGCCGATACGACGTGATAGCCGCGATAGTCGCACTCCACCGGGGCCAGTTCGCGGGTCTTGTATTTGTCGAGGTCGGCCTGGGTAATGATGCCCTTGTTGGCCTGGCTGGAGGTAACGATGGCGTCGGCCACCCAGCCTTTATAAAAACCGTCGGCGCCTTTTTCGGAAATGGTGCGCAGGGTTTTACCCAGGTCCTTCTGCACCAGTTTCTGCCCGACCTGCATCGGCTCGCCGTTGCTCAGAAAGATCGCGCCGGAATCCTTGATGTCTTTCTTGAACACGTCCGTGGCGTACTCCAAAAGCTCGACGTCGCCCTGTTCCAGTTCAAACCCTTCTTCAGCCAGTTTGATGGCCGGGGCAATCATTTCCTTGCGCGGTTTGGTGCCGTACTTGCTCAGTGCCAGCTCCATGCCGGACACGGTGCCCGGAACGCCGACCGCGAGGTGGCCACGGGTGCTCAGATCAGGGATGACGTTGCCGTCCTTGTCGAGGTACATGTTGGCCGTCGCGGCCAGCGGGACTTTTTCGCGGAAGTCGAGGAAGGTCTTGCGTCCGTCCGCCAGTTGAATGGTCATGAAACCACCGCCACCGAGGTTGCCCGCCGCCGGGTAAACCACTGCCAGTGCATAACCCACGGCGACCGCCGCATCCACCGCGTTGCCACCACTTTTCAGCACGTCGACACCCACGTGAGTGGCCAGGTGCTGCGCGGTGACCACCATGCCGTTTTCGGCGGCCACCGGGGCAACCGAAGCCGCATGGGCCATAAGGCAGCTGAGCGCCAATGAGGTCGCAATCAGCGATTTGGCAAAAGGTTCGTACTTCATGAGTCGGTCTCTTCTTTTTATAAGGTAGGAAAGCGCTTCAAGAGCATCAGCCAGTATGGTCGCGATTACGGTTTGCGCCTCCCTGATCCGGCAGTATGCTGGGCGCAGTTTTCGCCCCCGTACCGGAGTTTTTCCCATGGCTTACACGTTCATCACCCTGCCCTCGCCCGTCGGCGAGTTGAAGCTGGTCGCGAACGGCTCACGTCTGGCCGCCATCCTCTGGGAAAACGACAAACCGAACCGGGTGCGCCTGGGGCCGATGAGCGAGGCACCGGACAATCCGCTGTTGCTGAAAACCGCGCGACAGCTGGAAGAATATTTTGCAGGAACGCGAAACGCGTTCGATCTGGAGCTGGACTTTGCCGGCACCGAATTCCAGAAAAAGGTCTGGGCCGCGTTGCTGACCATTCCGTTTGGCGAAACCCGCACCTACAGCCAGATTGCCGAACAGATCGGCCACCCGAGTGCGGTGCGTGCGGTCGGCGCGGCAAACGGGCGCAATCCGATTTCGATCATTGCGCCGTGCCATCGAGTCATCGGCGCCTCAGGCAAACTGACCGGTTTTGCCGGAGGCCTGGAAGCCAAGGAGCGTCTGCTGACCCTGGAGGGTGGCCAGTGGTCGAACATTGGTAAAACCGGTGACTTGTTTTAACTGCCAAACAGGTTATTCATCGCCGCGTATTGCAGCAGCATGATGGTCTTGGCATCGCAGATCTCGCCTCGCTGGAACGCCGCCAGCGCGTCGTCGAAACGCCACTCCAGCACTTCCAGTTCTTCGGTCTCTTCTTCCAGACCGCCCCCTTCACTGACCTTTGACGAGGCATCGTACTCGGCGATGAAAAAGTGCAATTTCTCGGTCACCGAGCCGGGGCTCATGTAGGCCTCGAACACCTTCTTCACGTCATGCACGCGGTAACCGGTTTCTTCCTCGGCCTCGTCGCGGATGCGCTGCTCCGGCGCCGCGCCTTCGAGCAGTCCGGCCGCCACTTCAATCAGCAAACCGTCGTGACCGTTGACGAACACCGGCAGGCGGAACTGTCGGGTCAGCACCACGGTGCGTTGCTCGCGGTTGAACAGCAGAATCGCCGCGCCATTGCCACGGTCGTAGACCTCGCGCGTCTGGCGCTGCCAGTCACCGTTGTTGCGGTGATAGTCGAAGGTGATTTTCTTCAGCAGATACCAGTCGTGGGACAACACCTGGGTATCGACGATGTTGACCCGCTCGGCTGTGTTAGACATGACGCCTGATCCTTTTTTGTCATCGGAAGATGGCCATGGTAGGTGAAATGATGCGAACCGCCGACGAAAAAAAGCCCGGCAGCGCTACCGGGCTTTCCTTCATTGACTACTGATGTGCCACGTTCACCGTCGCTGCATCAGCACCCTGTGCCGCAGAGGGCGCGCCGTGAATCAGCGGCCCATAACGCCGACAGAACTCCCAGTTGTACGGCACGCGATCCTTGCTGGTGCCATTGTCCCAGTTCACCGACCAGGTCATCAGGCCCTTGATCGGATGCCCTTTGACCGCCAGGCGTTTCATCGCGTTGCCGACCACGGTCTTGTCGATCACGTAACCGGTGGCGGCGGCATCGACGTTGGCCGGCAGGCCGATGACGAACTTGTCCGCCGGGATCCTGGTGAAACCGCGAGTGCCGGTCACCAGGCTCTCGGTCAGGTAATAGAGGAAATCCTCTTTCATCGCGTCGTTGTTCTGGGCGATCCACGCTCCGCTGCCGTTATTGGCTTCCGGCACCCAGACCCCGTCACCACCCTGGTTGTAGAACTGCGGAGCGATGAAGTCGTAATAGCCTTCCAGCGCCTGCAGATATCCGACGTATTTGCCGGAGGCGGTCAAGTACGGAAACTCCGGCGCCATGCTGATGATGAAATGCTTGCCTTCGCCTGCGTAGTGATCCTTGACCAGTTTCAGCGCGGCCGGCAGGACGGTCTTGTTGGCAGCGAAATCAATCGCGCTCTGCTCAAGATCGATGTCCAGGCCGTCAAAGCCGTAGGTTTCCACCAGACGGATGATTTCGTTGGCCAGCGGTTGCTCCTGACCGGCGCGCAACTCGATGTGCGCATCGGCACCGCCCAGGGAAATCAGCACCGCCCGCCCCTGACTGTTGAGCACGCCGACCTGACGGCGAAACTCGGCATCGGAGACGTTGAACGGCTTGAAGGTCGGAATCCCGCTGCCCTTCATGAAGGCCACCGCGACCACGTTGTATTCCTTCGGGACGTTTTCCAGGGTGATGTTGGCGAACTGGCCGCGCTGGTAACCATCGCTCGGGCCGGCCGGCCAGTTGTGCCAGAAACCCATGAGGATCTTCTTGCCGGCAAGGCTCGGCATCAGCGATGCCGCATCGCTGGCCTGGTTATTCAATAGGGTGAAGTCAATGTTTGACATGTTCTAATCCTTCAGAACGTGTGGGTGGACGTTGCGGACTTATTTGAAGTCCACATCGAAGGCCTGATAGAAGGCGTTGCCGGTGTTGGCGACGATCCACATCAGAACGATGACGTGATGCCCCTGCTTGTTGCCCGGCAGTTGCACCGTGTGGGTGACCTTGGCTTTCAATTCCGCCGCATGACTGTAGTACGGCACTTGCGGATAGAAATCCTCGGCAAACGGTTGCGCTTCCAATTGCGCTCGGGTGATGCGTTGTTTCGGGTCCCAGCCATCTCTGGTGATCAGCCAGCGGTAACCGCGAGTGGTGTGCGGCGCGGTGTATTCCCATTTGACCTCAAGGGTCTGGCCGGGAGTGACATTGAGCAGTGGCCAGGAGAACGGGCGCCCGAGTTTCTTGCTCATTTCTTCTGCGGTGAAGTTCACACAGTCACGTGCGTCGTTCTTGCCGCCACTGAGAATATAGCCGTCAGCGGGCGGTACGACGCTCGGGTTGTCGCTTTCGAACGGCGCGGGGAACGGACCAGCCGCGAGTGCCGGGAAGTTCTTGCCGCCCTCCATTTCATTGACCTGCCAGCCACCGAGCAATCCTTGCTCGATGGCCACCGCGCCGCGGCTTGCAGGGGAAATGACGCGACCGTGTCGCAGTTGGGTTTGAGCTTGTGGTTGGTTCATGTTTTTCACTCCGTTGATTTAAGAACTCTCCAGTCCGAGGAGAGGCCTTCAAGCTAACGGAGGGGGATTTTTTGTCCATCGGCGGTTTTGTCGCAGTCGGCCTCGGCGAAACTTCAAAAATGCCGAAAACACTGTATATAAACACAGCTCATTGCGACGACGCTCACTCAACGCATGGCAAAAAGACTACACCGCGTCATTACAAACACCTGCGTTCACCGGTTCAGGGAAGCTGCGCTCTGAACTCCTTTTCATACTGCCCGGCGAGCTGTTCCTTTTGCTTGTCGTCGAGCAGCTTGCCGGCCATCTGGAAGAATTTCTGCTCTTCCTCCTGCAAGTGGTGATGGACCTTATCCGCGAGCTTTTTTGCCATCGCCAGCCAGGCCGGGCTGGACATGTCGGTCTCGTCGAGCTCTTCCATCATCTCGTCCATTTCATGGTGTTCGGCAATGGCATGGCGACTGAGGTCGACACCCTTGTCGATC
The DNA here is from genome assembly GCF_002112915.1 of Pseudomonas sp. B34(2017). Taxonomy (NCBI): domain Bacteria; kingdom Pseudomonadati; phylum Pseudomonadota; class Gammaproteobacteria; order Pseudomonadales; family Pseudomonadaceae; genus Pseudomonas; species Pseudomonas sp. B34(2017). The sequence continues at coordinate 343,772 of NZ_NEJA01000004.1, forward strand.
TCCATCAACGGGATATAGAAGTGGCGCTCTTCGGCGGTTTCGTGGGCCTGCAGCTCAGCTTTCAGCTGTTTGTAGGCCTCAACCCTTTCCGGGGTGTCACCGCTGGTCTTGATCAACGATTTCGCGTAGGTCCGCTGACGATCGTGGCTTTCACGCAGGGCTTCGAAAATGTTCATGGAATCTCCCAGGCAAACGCGTACCGGATGGACGCCCTGAAGGGCTAGACCGCGGCGCAGGAGCGACGGTTCCAAGCGATTGCTTCAATCGGCTGTGGCGCGATAGGCTGCCGATTCATTACTACAAGGAAGACAACATGACGTTGCGGATCGAGCTGTCGCAGGACCCCACCGAAGAACAGCGCGCGGCCATCCTGGCGCCGCTGCGTGCCTACAACATTGCCAAGGCCGGGCCGTCGCTGTACGAACCGGTCGCGCTGCTGGTGCGCGACGACAACGACGCGATCCTCGGTGGCCTCTATGGGCACACGTTCTATCGATGGCTGTTTATCGAGTTGCTGGCGGTGCCGGAACAAGGCCGGGGACAGGGCATCGGCTCGAAGCTGATGAACATGGTCGAGGAATTCGCCCGGGAAAAAGACTGCGTGGGGATCTGGCTCGATACCTTTGATTTTCAGGCGCCCGGGTTCTACAAAAAACTGGGTTATAGCGAGTGTGGCGAGATTGTGGATTATCCGCTGGGGCACAAGCGGCATTTCTTCCAGAAACGCTTGATTGATTGATTTCAGCGACCCTCGCCCGCAGGCTGGTGAGGGTCGCAAAATCAACGCATCCAGCCGCCCGTTACAGACAGGTCGCCAGCGCCGCCAAGCGGCGCTTGGCCACAAAATCATCCTTCTGCGCGTAATAATTCAGCACCGTGCCGGACGCATCCGTGCTCAAGTCGACAAACGACTCCGCCGAGCGCGTATAGACCGTGGAACCGCCCTTCTTGCCCGGTTGCAGATACGCCGCCGCGTCCACGCCGAACACCGCTTCGTCCTGCCAGGCAAATTGCACGCACTGGGCCACGACTTTTTCGGGTTTGTCCGAATTCAGGGTCTTGTAAGGGGTTTGCGTGCGGGCGTCTTCCATCGCCGAACCCGCGCAACCGGCCAGCAGGGCTGCCGCCAGTGCCACCATCAGCATTCGCATTGCATTCGCTCATTCGGAAAAAAGCGGACTGTATCACCGCACCGGCAAAAATCGTTCTGCTTTACTGCATTTAAAACGCGACACATGCCGGCGCCTGCGGCACATTAACGGTGACCAGCCTCACAAGGAAAGCCCATGGCGCCTACTGACCAGCGACACGAACAAGCCTTGAAACTGTTTCTCGATGCACGCCCCGAGCTGCGCGAAGCCCTCGACCACCTCAACCCGCTGCTGGCCCAAGCCAAGGGCGAAACTCCGGCGCAGTACCGCGAAGAACGCCTGCACGAAGCCTTCGAAGCCGAGGCCGAAAGCCAAGGTTTGTTTGCCTGGGAACTGACGTTGCAGCTCACCGCCGCGACGCCCGAGGAGTATCAGGCGCAACGCCTGGAAGTGCATCGTGAAGTGGCGGAAATGGCCGGGATGGACTGGCTGGAATATTGCGATCTGTATGGCATAGAACCGTAAACCCCGCTCAAGGACGCTGCCTCGATGCTGCCTTCCACCTCGACCCACCGCGCCAGCCCCGGACATCTTCACATACAGAAATGGCGCGGCCGTGTGGGCCTGGCGCTGGTTGCCAGCCTGTCGGTACTGGCCGGCATGACCGACGCCATCGGCTTCATGGCCAGCGGCGATTTCGTTTCCTTTATGAGCGGCAACACCACGCGGCTGGCGGTGGCGATCAGTGATGGCGACAGCGGACTGACATTAAGGCTGATCCTGCTGGTCGCGACGTTCATTGTCGGTAATGCACTCGGGGTTGTGGTCAGCCGACTGGGTGGTCGGCGGGCGCTGCCCTTGTTGTTGTCCATCGCCGCTCTGCTCTGCTTGGCAGCCTGGCCCTTTGACACGCAACTGCCGGCCCTGCTGGCGGCGATCATTGCGATGGGCATGCTCAACGCGGCGGTGGAAGAAGTGAACGGCCTGCCGGTCGGGCTGACGTACGTCACCGGCGCCCTGTCCCGATTCGGCCGTGGATTGGGCCGCTGGGTGCTCGGCGAACGGCGAAGCGGCTGGCGGGTGCAACTGGTGCCGTGGAGCGGAATGCTGGTCGGCGCCATTCTGGGGGCAGCGCTGGAACATCATCTGGGACTCAAGGCCATGTTGGTCAGCGGTATGTTCGCCGCCGTACTGGGGCTGCTGACCCTGAAAATTCCGCGGCGCTGGCAGCTGGGCTACATGCCGCGCTGACGGACGCCTGCTCGTATCGAGACGGGCGCGGGAAACATCCACTTCGCCGCCCCGCCGAGAAAGCTTTATCATGGCCGCAGTTTTGCTGATCGAGTCCGTCATGAAGTTCGCCATTGCGCTGTTTTCCGCCGCCCATGCGCCCTCCTCGCGCCGCGCCCTGCTGTTCGCCCAGGCTGCGCTGGCCGGCGGGCATGAGATTGTCCGGCTGTTTTTCTATCAGGACGGGGTCCACAACGCGTCCGACGCCGTGGTCACGCCGCAGGACGAACTGGACCTGCCCAAACAGTGGCGAACCTTCATCAGCGAACAGAACCTCGATGGCGTGGTGTGCATCGCCGCCGCCCTGCGCCGTGGCGTGTTGAATGCCGAGGAAGCCGGGCGTTATCAGCGTGATGCCGTGGCCGTCAGCGCGCCGTGGGAATTGTCCGGCCTCGGTCAGTTGCATGACGCGGTGCAGGATGCCGACCGCCTCATCTGTTTCGGAGGCGCATGACATGGCCAAATCCCTTCTGATTATCAGCCGTCAATCGCCGTGGTCCGGTCCCGGCGCCCGCGAAGCGCTGGACATCGTGCTGGCCGGCGGCGCCTTCGATCTGCCGATCGGTCTGCTGTTTCTCGACGACGGCGTGTTGCAACTGGCGGCCGGGCAAAACGCCAAGGCACTGCAGCAGAAAGACCTGAGCGCCAACCTGCAAGCGCTGCCGATGTTCGGCGTCGAAGAGCTGTTCTACTGCGCCGACAGCGCCAGTATTCGCGGCCTCGGCGATCGTTCGCTGGACGAGGCGCAGCCTTTGGCCGCCGAGCAAATCACCGCCCTCATTGACCGTTACGACCAGGTGATCACCCTCTGATGTCGACTTTGCATGTGTTGTCCCACTCCCCGTTCGGCGACGAACGCCTGACCAGTTGCCTGCGCCTGCTCGGTTCTGCCGATGCACTGTTGCTGTCTGGCGATGCCGTTTATGCGCTGCAGCCTGGCACCGCGCCGTTCAGTGCGCTGGAAATACGTCAGGTGAAATTGTTCGTGCTGGCCGAAGACGCGCAAGCCCGTGCCGTGCAGGTTCCGGACTGGGCCGAAGCCATCGATTATCCGGCCTTCGTCGAGCTGTCGATCCACCACGACAAGGTCAACAGCTGGCTATGAATGCGTTGACCATCGGCGCCCGCGCCATTGAACTGGACAAGGACGGCTTTCTGGTCGACCTCAACGACTGGTCGGCCGAAGTCGCCAGCGCCCTCGCCGCTGCCGAAGATATCGAACTGAGCCCGGAACACTGGGAAGTCCTCGAATTGCTGCGCAGCTTCTACGCCGAATTCCAGCTGTCACCGGCCACCCGGCCGCTGATCAAGTACACCGCACTCAAGCTCGGCGCGGAGAAAGGCAACAGCCTGCACCTGAACCGACTGTTCAAAGGCACCCCTGCCAAACTCGCCGCGAAACTGGCGGGCCTGCCCAAACCGACGAATTGCCTATGACCGACTATCCAGCGCTGACCCTCGAAACGCCCGCCGAGCATCCATTCGCCCAGTTCGTGCGCATCCTCGGCAAGGGCAAGCGCGGTGCCCGCGACCTGACCCGCGAGGAAGCCCGGCAAGCCATGGGCATGGTCCTCGACGAAGCGGTCGAAGAAACCCAGCTCGGCGCGTTCCTGATGTTGCTGCGGCACAAGGAAGAAAGCGCCGAGGAGATGGCCGGTTTCACCGAGGCCCTGCGCGAGCGCTTGCAGGCCCCGGCGCTGAACGTCGATCTGGACTGGCCGACTTACGCCGGCAAGAAGCGTCACCTGCCGTGGTATCTGTTGGCCGCCAAGTGCCTGGCGCAGAACGGCCTGCGCATTTTCATGCACGGCGGCGGCGCACACACCGCCGGGCGCTTGTACTCCGAACAATTGCTCGGTGAGCTGAACATTCCGCTGTGCCGCAACTGGCAACAAGTCGGCGCGGCGCTGGACAACGGTGGTCTGGCGTTCATGCCGCTGGTGGACTGGGCGCCGCAATTGCAACGGATGATCGACCTGCGCAACACCCTCGGCCTGCGCTCGCCGATTCACTCACTGGCGCGGATTCTCAATCCGCTGGGCGCGCGTTGCGGCCTGCAGAGTATTTTCCACCCCGGCTATCAGGCGGTGCACCGCGATGCCAGCGGCCTGCTCGGCGACACGGCGATCGTGATCAAGGGCGACGGCGGCGAGATCGAGATCAACCCGGATGCCGACAGCCACTTGTACGGCACCACCGGCGGCGAGAGCTGGGACGAGGAATGGCCGCAGCTGTCGGCGCAGCGTCACGTCAAACCGGCGTCGCTGGATATCGAGCATTTGAAGGCCGTTTGGCGCGGCGATGTGGTCGACAGTTACCCGCAAATGGCGTTGATCTCGACCATGGCGTTGGCGCTGCGCGGCCTCGGCCAAAGCCGTGAACAGGCTTTTGAAACCGCGGAGCAATACTGGGCCGCGCGGGATAAATCGATTTAACCGATCATTAACGCCCGATCTTTGCGCTTTTTGTTCGAACTCATCGGAATAGACTCAACTCCAACGAATTATTGGTTTCTGGAGTCTTGATCATGGGTTTACTCGTCGACGGCCGCTGGCAGGACAAGTGGTACGAAAGCAGCAAGGACGGCGCGTTCCAGCGCGAACAGGCGCAGCGCCGCAATTGGGTCACTCGCAATGGCGAGCCGGGCCCGAGCGGTGAAGGCGGTTTTGCCGCCGAAGCCGGGCGTTATCACCTTTACGTTTCCCTCGCCTGTCCGTGGGCCCATCGCACGCTGATCCTGCGCAAGCTCAAAGGCCTGGAAAGCCTGATCGACGTTTCCGTCGTCAGCTGGCTGATGCTGGAAAACGGCTGGACCTTCGATCAGAACCTCGGTTCGACCGGCGACAAACTCGACCATTTCGATTTCATGCACCAGCGCTACACCGCCGACACCGCCGACTACACCGGCCGCGTCACCGTGCCGGTGCTGTGGGACAAAAAGCTCAAGCGCATCGTCAGCAACGAATCGGCGGAGATCATCCGCATGTTCAACAGCGCCTTCGATGACTTGACCGGCAACGATCTGGACTTCTATCCGGCGCCATTACGCAGTGAGATCGATTCGCTGAACGAGCGGATCTACCCTGCCGTGAACAACGGCGTGTACCGCGCCGGGTTCGCCACCTCACAGAAGGCCTATGAAGAAGCGTTCGATGATGTATTTGCCGAACTGGATCATCTGGAGCAGGTGCTGGGCGCCAACCGTTATCTGACGGGCGAATACCTGACCGAGGCGGACGTGCGCTTGTTCACCACACTGATTCGTTTCGACGCGGTGTACCACGGGCACTTCAAATGCAATCTGCGGCGGATCAGCGATTATCCGAATCTGTCGAACTGGCTGCGGGAGATGTACCAGTGGCCGGGCGTTGCCGAGACCGTGGATTTCCAGCACATCAAGAACCACTACTACGGCAGCCACAAGACCATCAACCCGACCGGGGTTGTGCCGAAGGGGCCGAAGCAGGATTTCACTGTTGCCCATGACCGGGACCGGTTGGGCGGGAAAGGGGTTTGGCGCAGAGGTTGAGAGCAGGATCGTTCCCACCGCGTGGGAACGATCCTTTCAGAGTCGTCAGATTTGACCCTGAGCGCCCTCGAACCACGCCAGTTTCTCGCGCAATTGCACCACTTCGCCGACGATCACCAGCGTCGGCGCATGCACTTCATGCTCCGCCACCAGCCGCGGCAGATCGGCCAGCGTGCCGGTGAAGACCCGCTGATTGACCGTGGTGCCCTGCTGGATCAGCGCTGCCGGGGTATCGGCCGCACGACCATGCTTGATCAACTGCTCGCAGATGATCGGCAATCCCACCAACCCCATGTAGAACACCAGCGTCTGAGCCGGCGCGACGAGGTCCGACCACGGCAGATCGGTCGAACCGTCCTTCAAGTGCCCGGTGACGAAACGCACCGACTGAGCGTAGTCGCGATGAGTCAGCGGAATCCCGGCATATGCCGCGCAACCGCTGGCCGCCGTGATCCCCGGCACCACCTGGAACGGGATGCCGTGGGCCGCCAGTTCCTCGATCTCTTCGCCGCCACGGCCGAAGATGAACGGATCCCCGCCCTTCAACCGCACCACACGCTTGCCGGCCTTGGCCAGATCCACCAGTTGCTGGTTGATCTGATCCTGCGGCACGGCGTGATCGGCGCGACGTTTGCCGACGTAGACACGCTCGGCATCGCGGCGGCACAGCTCAAGAATCGCCGGAGCCACCAAGCGGTCGTACAGCACCACATCGGCTTGCTGCATCAGGCGCAAGGCGCGGAAGGTCAGCAGATCCGGATCACCCGGCCCTGCGCCCACCAGATACACCTCACCGGTCGTAACCATGGCTTCGCCGTCAATCTTGGCTTGCAGCAAACGTTCGGCTTCGGCGCCCTGTCCTGCCAGTTGCCGGTCGGCGATCGGCCCCTGGAACACGTCTTCCCAAAAACCGCGACGTTGCTGCACATCGGGAAACAGGCCTTTGACCTGATCGCGAAACCGCGCGGCCAGACCGGCCAGATGGCCGTAGGTCGAAGGAATCCAGGTTTCGATCTTGGCGCGGATCAGCCGGGCCAGCACCGGCGCATCGCCGCCGCTGGAGACCGCGATGATCAGCGGTGAACGATCGACGATTGCCGGAAAGATCACGCTACACAGCGCCGGCGCATCGACTACGTTGACCGGCACGCAGCGCCGATGGGCATCGGCGGAAACTTGCGCGTTCAACGCTTCGTCGTCGGTGGCGGCAATGATCAGCCCGCAACCGTCCAGATCCGTTTCGGCGTAGCCACGCAGCAGGCATTCGCCACCGCTGGCGGCGACCAGTTCGCGCAGTTGCGCTTCGATTTCAGGTGCGACCACCCGCAGCAGCGCACCGGCATCGGCCAGCAGGCGGGATTTGCGCAAGGCAATCTCCCCCCCACCGACGACCAACACACGACTGCCGCGCAGGTTGTGAAACAGCGGCAGATATTTCATTTAGCCGATGACCTCAAGGCCACCCATGTACGGCTTCAGCACGTCCGGCACACGGATCGAACCGTCGGCCTGCTGGTAGTTTTCCAGCACGGCCACCAGGGTACGTCCGACCGCCAGACCGGAACCGTTCAAGGTGTGCACCAGCTCAGGCTTGCCGGTTTCCGGGTTGCGGAAACGCGCCTGCATGCGGCGGGCCTGGAAATCGCCGCAGTTGGAGCACGACGAGATTTCGCGGTATTTGTCCTGGCTCGGAATCCACACTTCCAGGTCGTACGTCTTGACTGCGCTGAAGCCCATGTCGCCAGTGCACAGCGCCAGGGTGCGGTAAGGCAGCTCCAGCAGTTGCAGGACTTTCTCGGCATTGGCGGTCAGGCTCTCGAGCGCTTCCATCGATTTCGACGGCTCGACGATCTGGACCATCTCGACCTTGTCGAACTGGTGCTGACGGATCATGCCGCGAGTGTCACGACCCGACGCGCCGGCTTCGCTGCGGAAGCACGGAGTGTGGGCAACGAACTTGATCGGCAGCTGTTTCGAATCGACGATTTCACCGGCCACGATGTTGGTCAGCGACACTTCGGCGGTCGGGATCAGGTACAGATCGGCTTCGCCTTCGCGCGCGATCTTGAACAGGTCCTCTTCGAACTTCGGCAGTTGACCGGTGCCTTGCAGCGCCGGGGCCTGAACCAGATAAGGCGTGTAAGCCTCTTCGTAGCCATGCTCGGTGACGTGCAGGTTGATCATGAACTGCGCCAGTGCGCGGTGCAGACGGGCAATCGGGCCGCGCAGCAGGGCGAAACGTGCGCCGGACAGCTTGGCGGCGGTTTCGAAGTCGAGCCAGCCGAACTTCTCGCCCAGAGCCACGTGGTCCTGAACCGGGAAATCGAAGGCGGTCGGCGTGCCCCAGCGACGCACTTCGACGTTGCCGTCCTCGTCTTCGCCAACCGGTACCGATTCGTGCGGCAGGTTCGGAATACCCAGCAGGATCGAATCCAGTTCGGTCTGGATCGCGTCGAGCTCGACTTTACCGGCGCTCAGTTCGCCCGCCATGCGCTCGACGTCCGCCATCAGCGGCGCAATGTCTTCGCCGCGCTGCTTGGCCTGACCGATGGATTTGGAACGCGCGTTACGCTCAGCCTGCAGTGCTTCGGTGCGGGTCTGGACGGTCTTGCGCTGTTCTTCCAGCGCTTCGATGCGCGCGACATCCAGGGCAAAGCCACGGGAAGCCAGGCGGTCCGCTACGTCCTGGAGGTTGCTACGTAACAGTTTGGAATCGAGCATCTCGGTTTCTCGTTATCAAAGTTTGGTCAGGGACAGGCCAGCCCAGGTCGCGAGCAGCCCGCCGAATACGCTGATGGCCGCATAGCCCAGGGCCAGCGGCACTTGCCCGCTTTCCAGCAGGCGCACCGTATCCAGTGAAAAGGATGAAAATGTCGTCAGCCCCCCGAGGAAGCCGACCATCAACCCGGCACGTACCTCGATCGGTACTTCCGGGCGTATCAAAAACAGGCCGTACAACACGCCAATCAGCAGACAGCCCACGATATTAACGGCCAGCGTCGCGGTATAGAAGTGCCGCGGCCAATTGGCGTTGACCCAATTGCCGGTAGCGAAGCGCAACAAAGTGCCGGCAATCCCGCCGACGGAGACTGCAACAATCAATGGAACCACTATTTTCTCCGCTGCCGGGGGCTTAAACGATCAAGTTGGGCGAGGTGGTTGAGCTTTTCGCCGATCTTTAATTCCAGGCCACGGGGCACCGGTTGGTAGAACGGAATCGGGTCGAGTTCTTCCGGGAAATAGTCTTCGCCGGCAGCGTAAGCGTCCGGTTCGTCGTGGGCATAACGGTATTCGTCGCCGTAGCCCAATTGCTTCATCAATTTGGTCGGCGCATTGCGCAGGTGCAGCGGCACCTCCAGCGAGCCGTGTTCGGCGGCGGCGCGTAGCGCAGTCTTGAAGCCCATGTACACGGCGTTGCTTTTCGGCGCACAGGCCAGATAGGTGATGGCCTGCGCCACTGCCAACTCACCTTCCGGGCTGCCGAGGCGTTCCTGCACTTCCCACGCCGCCAGGCACAGGCTCAGGGCGCGAGGATCGGCGTTGCCGATGTCTTCGCTGGCCATGCGCACCACCCGCCGGGCCAGGTACAGCGGATCGCAGCCGCCGTCGATCATTCGCGCAAACCAGTACAGCGCGCCGTCCGGATTGGAACCGCGCACCGATTTGTGCAGCGCAGAAATCTGGTCGTAGAACGCTTCGCCGCCCTTGTCGAAACGCCGGCGAGTGTCGCCGAGCAGGCTTTGCAGCAGCTCGGTGCCCATCTCGCTATTGTCTTCGGCCAGGTCCGAGGCGTTTTCCAGCAGGTTCAGCAGACGCCGGCCATCGCCGTCGGCGGCGGACAGCAGCATCTGGAAGCCTTCATCACTGAGGGTCAGATGTCGCTTGCCCAGGCCACGCTCTTCAGTCAGCGCGCGGTGCACCAACTTGCGCAACGCCGCTTCGTCGAGGCTCTTGAGTACGTAGACCCGCGCGCGCGACAGCAATGCGTTGTTCAGTTCGAACGAAGGGTTTTCGGTGGTGGCGCCAATGAAGATCAGGGTGCCGTCTTCAACGTACGGCAGGAAGGCGTCCTGTTGAGACTTGTTGAAGCGGTGCACTTCATCGACAAACAGGATCGTGCGCTTGCCGTACTGGCCGGCCTGCTGCTTGGCGATTTCCACCGCCTGACGGATCTCCTTGACCCCGGCCAGCACCGCCGAAACCGTTTCGAAGTGCGCATCCGAGACTTCCGCCAGCAACCGCGCCAACGTGGTTTTGCCCACGCCCGGCGGGCCCCAGAAGATCATCGAATGCAGGGCACCCTGCTCCAGCGCCTCGCGCAGAGGCTTGCCGCGAGCGAGCACGTGTTCCTGACCGACGTACTCATCCAGATTGGTCGCCCGCAAACGGGCGGCCAGTGGCTGGGCAATCGGTGCACTGCGAAACAGATCCATCACGTACCGTTGAAACCTCTGTGTTTATTCCTGGATCACATCGGCACCCTTGGGGATGTCGAACTTGAATTTCGAGGCCGGGACCGCTTCGTTGGCCTTCACACCGGTAAACAGGATGTTGGTGCGCTGGCCGACGCTGTCGATCAGTTGCATGTCATTGACCAGACCGTTGCGGAACGACAGGCGCAGACTGTCGAACAGCGTGTCCTTGGTTTTCGGCTTCAGGGTGAAGTCGATCACGCCACCGGCCTCTTTCGCGGTGATGTCAAAGCTCTGGCTGATCTTCGATACGTCGCCAGACAGCAACAGCGCCGGGGTCTGGGTCAGGCGCTCATCGAGCTTCTTGATAGTGGCCTGCTCCAGGTCCGGGTCCCACAGCGTGACTTTCTTGCCGTCGGACACCATGGTCTGCTCGGCTGGCGCATTGGTGTGCCAGTAGAACAGGCCCGGACGCTGCAGGGTCATGTCGCCGGTGGTTTCCTGCAACTGGGTGCCGCTGCCGTCGAGGGTCAGCTGGGAAAAATTGGCGGTCAGGGTCTTGGATGTTTCGAGCAATTGGGTCAGGCGAGCCACATCCTTGTCATCGGCGTGAGCCGTGAGGGTGGTCAGAGCCAGTACCGGCAGCAACATGCGGATAAGACGCATGGGAGTCCTCTTGAATACTCGTGGGAAAGTGGACGGCGCTTCATGCACCGCCCATTGCATTTGGATCAGGGTATCGAATCAGTCGCGTACCGGGCCAGGGGCCAGGACTTCGCGGGAACCGTTGGTGTTCATCGACGTCACGACCCCGGCCATTTCCATGGCTTCGATCATGCGCGCGGCACGGTTGTAGCCGATCTTCAGCTTGCGCTGTACAGCGGAGATGGAGGCGCGACGGCTTTCCAGCACGAACTGCACGGCTTCGTCGTACAGCGCGTCGGCTTCCGGATCGTCGCCGTCACCGCCGCCGCTGCTGCCTTCGAAACCACTGCCCGCCTCTTCGACACCGTTGAGGATGTCGTCGTTGTATTCCGGCGCGCCGCGCAGTTTCCAGGCTTCAACCACCCGGTGAACTTCATCGTCGGACACGAATGCGCCGTGAACCCGGATCGGCAGGCTGGTGCCCGGCGGCATGTAGAGCATGTCACCGTGGCCGAGCAGTTGCTCGGCGCCGCCCTGGTCGATGATGGTCCGGGAGTCGATCTTGCTCGATACCTGGAACGCCATCCGCGTCGGGATGTTCGCCTTGATCAGACCGGTGATCACGTCCACCGATGGCCGCTGGGTCGCAAGAATCAGGTGGATACCGGCCGCACGCGCCTTCTGGGCGATACGGGCGATCAATTCTTCTACCTTCTTGCCGACGATCATCATCATGTCGGCGAATTCGTCCACGACCACGACGATGGTCGGCAGCTTCTGCAACAGCGGTGCTTCGTCGTGGATGCTTTCGCGTTTGTACAGCGGATCGCTCAGCGGCTCGCCGGCGTCTTGGGCTTCCTTGACCTTGGCGTTGAAGCCGGACAGGTTTCGCACGCCCATCTTCGCCATCAGCTTGTAGCGACGCTCCATCTCGGCCACGCTCCAGCGCAGGGCGTTGGCGGCGTCTTTCATGTCGGTCACGACCGGGCACAACAGGTGCGGGATGCCTTCGTAGATCGACAGCTCGAGCATTTTCGGGTCGATCATGATCAGCTTGGCGTCGTCCGGGCCAGACTTGAACAGGATCGACAGGATCATCGCGTTCACGCCCACCGACTTACCGGAACCGGTAGTACCGGCCACCAGCAGGTGCGGCATCTTCGCGAGGTCAGTGATGACCGGTTTGCCGCCGATGTCGTGGCCCAGGGCCAGGGTGACCGGCGATTTGAAGTTGTCGTACTCAGGGGTCGACAGCACTTCAGAGAAGCGCACGATCTGCCGGTCTTCGTTGGGAATTTCGATGCCGACCGTGGTCTTGCCCGGAATCACTTCCACCACCCGCACACTGGTCACGGCCAGCGAACGTGCAAGGTCTTTCGCCAGGTTGGCGATACGGCTGACCTTCACGCCCGCAGCAGGCTGGATTTCGTAACGGGTAATGACCGGGCCCGGATGGATCGAATCCACGGTGACTTCGACGCCGAATTCCTTGAGTTTGATCTCCAGCAAATGGCCGACCGCCGCCAGGGATTCGGGCGAATAGTTGAGTTGTTTCTTTTCCGCAGGATCGAGAATCGAGATCGGTGGCAAGGTGCCTTCCACGGCGCTGTCGACGAACAACGGCACCTGCTTCTCTTTCTGCACGCGCTTGCTTGGCTCCGGCGCCTTGACCGGGGCCGGGGCGATGACCGGCGGCACCTGTTTCTCACGCTCGGACATGTGCTTGCTCAGGGCCTGTTCGCGCTCGATCAGACGTTCCTTGACCTTGGCCTGTTCGCGTTTGTCGGTGACCGTCGGTGCAACCACGTCATGCACGCGATCGTCGACTTCACGCAGCTGCGCGACCAGTTGCTTGCGCTCGGTACGAGCCGACCACCAGCGGTTTAGCGCGCCCTGGAACAGTTCGAACAGGTCAAGCGTGATCTTGCCAGTGATGTCCATCACCTTGAACCACGACAGGTCGGTGAACACCGTCAGGCCGAACAGGAACAGTGCGATGAACAGCAACGTGCTGCCCTGAATGTTCAGGGCGTTGCGGGCCAGATCACCGAGGCTTTCACCCAGCGCACCACCCGCGCCGGCCGGCAATCCGGTGGCTGCATGGAAATGAATGTGCGCCAGCGCAGCGCCGGACAACACCAGAAACACCAGACCGATCAGGCGCCAGGAAAACAGCCAGCCGCTCCACTGCCACGGCTCGTGACGCTGACGGAAGATCTGATACGCCTTGATCGCCAGCAGCAACGGGAATATGTACGCGAAGTAACCCAGCACCATGAACAGGATGTCGGCGCTGTAGGAACCGGCAGGGCCGCCGAAGTTCTGCACGTCGTCGATCTTGCTGTTGTGGCTCCAGCCCGGATCGTCCTTGCCGTAAGTCAGCAAGGCCATCATCAGGAACAGGCACAAGGCGCCGATGGCGATCAATGCACCTTCCTTGAGCCGGTAGTGCAGCTGTTGACGCCATAGCGGAACGACTGTTTTTGGTGCTTCCGTGGATTTCTTCAAAACGCTTCTTTTCCTGCGCCAGAGGCGCGTCCATCTATTGAATGACGATAAAAAACTGCCCAATCCAGGCAGGTAAAAAAATTGACGGGCGCAACGGAGACTACTTTTAACACTGCGCCCCGCCTTTTATAAACACGGCACGCGGCGAATATTCTGTAACAGCCCGGCATTGTACGGGTTTGCGCGTTCGATGCCATGCTTCCAGGTCTCTGGTTCAAGCATAGCCAAACGCACAACACCCGGCGTTCAATTTGAGCATGCATTGTCTTTTGTGACAAAGGCTTATGAGGTGTATTTGATGAACGTAGCGAAGCATTCGCGCCTCATCTCCCCTGAGTGCCACACATTGGCATCGGCAACCTTGCCCGCACCGGTGCAACGCCCGATTACGACCGCATCCGGATGCTCAAGTTGCAGCTACGCAAAAGCCGCACTGCAACGGAGGACATCCGCGTCATTTCCCGGCACACTTTACCGCGAGCCCACTGCCCACCGCCCTCCCCTTCTGCAAGCCTGGACGCCATGCTGACTTGGTTACAACGCAACTCACTGACTTTCCCGCCACTGGAAAAGGCCATGCGCGATCCCAACGGATTGCTGGCGGCCGGCGGAGACCTGTCCGCCGATCGCCTGATCCAGGCCTATCGCCATGGCTGCTTTCCATGGTTTTCCGAGGGTCAGCCGATTCTCTGGTGGTCGCCGGATCCGCGCACCGTGCTTTTTCCCGACGAACTGCACGTCTCGCGCAGCCTCGGCAAATTGATGCGCAAACAGCGTTATCAAGTGACTTTCGATCAGGATTTCGACGCCGTGATCCGCGCCTGCGCCGCCCCCAGGGAATACGCAGACGGCACCTGGATCACCGAGGCGATGCAGAACGCCTATATCGAACTGCACCGGCGCGGCTTTGCCCACTCGGTGGAAGTCTGGGATCAGGGCGAACTGGTCGGAGGCCTGTATGGCCTGGCGATGGGGCAACTGTTCTTCGGTGAGTCGATGTTCAGCCGTGCGGACAATGCTTCCAAGTACGGCTTTGCCACGCTGGTGCAACATCTTAAGGAAGCGGGCTTCGTGCTGATCGACTGCCAGATGCCGACCGATCACCTGCACAGCCTTGGCGCCCGGGCCATTTCACGGCAGACATTCGCCGACTATCTGGCCCGGCACCTCGATCAACCCAATCATGCGACCTGGGTTTGCTGAGCGACTTTTGCGCGCGTGGCTTACACTTAATTCACCAGCTTACCCTTGAGGGTTGATCATGACCGAGTTGGCGCGTTTGAAGTTTTATGCCACTCAGCCTCACTCTTGCAGTTATCTGCCCGAGGAACAGGCGACGACCCTGTTTCTCGATCCGAGCCAGCCCATGGATGTGCATGTCTACGCAGATCTGTCAGAAATGGGCTTTCGTCGCAGCGGCGATCATCTTTACCGCCCGCATTGCCAGAACTGCAATGCCTGCGTGCCTGCGCGCATTCCTGTGGCGCAGTTCAACCCCAACCGCCAACAAAAACGCATTTTCAAGCGCAACATCGATTTGCAGGTACGTCCGGTCAAGCCGGCGTTCAGCGAAGAATATTTCGATCTCTATCAGCGCTACATCGAACAGCGCCACGCCGACGGCGACATGTATCCGCCCAGCCGCGATCAATTCTCGACTTTTCTGGTACGCGACCTGCCCTTCTCACGCTTCTACGAGTTCCGGCTCGACGGACGGTTACTTGCAGTCGCCGTCACCGACCTGCTGCCCAACGGCCTGTCCGCGGTCTACACCTTTTACGAGCCGCAGGAAGAACGCCGCAGCCTGGGGCGCTACGCCATCCTCTGGCAAATCGCCGAAGCCCAGCGCCTGGGGCTTGAGGCGGTTTACCTGGGCTACTGGATCAAAAACTGCAAAAAGATGAACTACAAGACCCAATATCGGCCCATTGAACTGCTCATTAATCAGCGCTGGGTCATCCTGAACTGAATGCAAACCCTAAACCCTTGGCGTAAACCCCATTTTTCGGGCACAATGCACGCCGCTTTTGCCTGGCGCAGTTGCACCGGGCCATTCATTGGATACCGAGGGCTTTACTGCATGTCGAAAGAAGACAGCTTCGAAATGGAAGGCACTGTCGTCGACACCCTGCCCAACACCATGTTTCGTGTGGAGTTGGAAAATGGGCACGTCGTAACCGCGCATATTTCCGGCAAGATGCGCAAGAACTACATTCGTATTCTTACCGGTGACAAAGTGCGCGTCGAGCTGACGCCCTATGACTTGAGCAAAGGGCGTATTACTTACCGCGCTCGCTAATCAAGACAATACAAGACGCCCGGCTTAATGCCGGGCGTTTTTGTTTGTCTGGGATTTGGTGTTTTGGGTTTGTGCTTGAGTTTTGGGGGTATATCCGTTGCTGCGGTAACGGCTTCTCAGGGTTCCGCCCTTACGGCGGGTCACTTTTTCCAAACGCCGAAAAAGTAACCAAAAAGGCTGAGCCCCGGCGTACGGCACTTCGCTTAGGCTCAGTGTTCCCTCGCTACGGTGTCCATCAGGGGGCATCGCCTACGGTTTGCTTCGCTGCACCTCCTCTCGATGTATGCGGCTGCGCCGCACGGCGCTGCGCGCCTACCCCCTGATGGACACCTACGCTCGGCCTGCCGAAGGGGCAAAAAATCAAAAGCCAAAGCCAGATCAAGAGCCCCCACTCCTCACCACGCAACACGATGAGCGTTAGCTCGAGTACCGCTTTTGATCGCAGGGCCCGTCGGCAGGCTGAGTGGAGGGATTGATCCGGGGGTGGGAGCGCAGCGACCGTGCGGCGCAGCCGCATGCATCGAGAGGAGGTGCAGCGAAGCAAACCGTAGGCGATGCCCCCGGATCAATCCCGGAGCGAAGGAACCCGAGCCACAGCGAGGGCCGTACGTCAGGGTAAAGCCTTTTTGGTTACTTTTTCGGCGTTTGGAAAAAGTGACCCGCCGTAAGGGCGGAACCCTAAGAAGCCGTTACCGCAGCAACGGATATACAAACAAAACCCGAGGAAACACCCAAAACAAAAAAAGGCGCCCGAAGGCGCCTTTTCGCTTTACAGCCAAGCCAGCCGTCAAGCCATTTCTGCAGTGGTCTCGAAGTCAAACGTCAACTCACCATCCTTGATGTCGATGTGAACCACACCGCCATGCTCGGCCAGCTCGCCAAACAGAATCTCCTCCGCCAGCGGACGCTTGATCTTGTCTTGGATCAGACGCGCCATCGGACGAGCGCCCATGGCCGAATCGTAACCACCGGCCGCCAGCCAGCTGCGCGCCGCATCGGTAACTTCCAGAAGCACACGCTTGTCTTCCAGCTGCGCCTGAAGTTCGGTGAGGAACTTGTCCACCACGCTCTTGATAACCTCATGACTGAGGCGACCAAACTGAATGATGGTATCCAGACGGTTGCGGAATTCCGGCGTGAAGCTCTTCTTGATCACTTCCATCGCATCGGACGAGTGGTCCTGATGGGTGAAACCGATCGAAGCACGTGCCGCTGTTTCAGCACCGGCGTTGGTGGTCATGATCACGATCACGTTGCGGAAGTCCGCCTTGCGCCCGTTGTTGTCGGTCAGCGTGCCGTGATCCATCACCTGCAGCAGCAGGTTGAAGACTTCCGGATGCGCCTTCTCGATTTCATCGAGCAGCAATACGCAATGCGGTTGTTTGGTGATCGCTTCGGTCAACAGACCGCCCTGGTCGAAACCGACGTACCCCGGAGGTGCACCGATCAAACGCGATACGGTGTGGCGCTCCATGTACTCGGACATGTCGAAGCGCACCAGTTCGATCCCCAACGCCTTGGCCAATTGACGCGCGGCTTCGGTTTTACCGACACCGGTCGGCCCTGCGAACAGGAACGAACCGACAGGCTTGTCAGGCGACTTGAGGCCGGCACGGGACAATTTGATCGCAGTCGACAGCGAATCGATCGCCGCGTCCTGACCAAACACCGTCAGCTTCAGGTCACGCTCCAGATTACGCAGCAGTTCCTTGTCGGAGCTGGTGACGTGCTTCGGCGGAATCCGCGCGATCTTCGCCACGATGTCCTCGACTTCAGGGACTTCGATGCGTTTCACGCGCTTCTCGACCGGTTGCAGACGCTGGTAGGCGCCCGCCTCGTCGATCACGTCGATAGCCTTGTCCGGCATGTGCCGGTCATTGATGTAGCGCGAAGCCAGTTCCGCAGCGGCGCGCAGCGACTCATCGCTGTATTCGATGTTGTGGTGCTGTTCGAAACGCCCTTTCAGACCGCGCAGGATACCGATGGTGTCTTCCACCGACGGCTCGACAACATCGACCTTCTGGAAGCGACGCGCCAGGGCGCGGTCTTTTTCGAAGATGCCACGGAATTCCTGGAACGTGGTCGAACCGATGCAGCGAATGTCGCCAGACGACAGCAGCGGCTTGAGCAGGTTCGAGGCATCCATGACGCCACCGGACGCAGCACCCGCACCGATGATGGTGTGGATTTCGTCGATGAACAGGATCGCCTGCGGACGTTTTTTCAGTTCGTTGAGCAGCGCCTTGAAGCGCTTCTCGAAATCACCGCGATACTTGGTGCCCGCGAGCAGAGCGCCCAGATCGAGGGAGTAAACGACGCTGTTGGCCAGCAGGTCCGGCACCTGGTTGTCGACAATGCGCTTGGCCAGGCCCTCGGCGATCGCGGTTTTACCCACGCCCGCCTCGCCGACCAGCAGCGGATTGTTCTTGCGACGACGCGCCAGAATCTGCGCGACACGCTCGACTTCCGTTTCACGCCCGACCAGCGGATCGATCCGGCCCTGGCGTGCAAGTTCGTTGAGATTGCTGGCATAAGCGTCCAGCGGATTGCCTGAAGAAGAAGACTCACCGCCCTCATCGTCCTGCATATCTTGTTCACCTTCAGAGTGATCGCCATGCCCCGGCACTTTGGAAATGCCGTGAGCGATATAGTTGACGACATCAATGCGTGCAACGCTCTGCTGTTTCAGCAGGAACACCGCCTGACTCTCTTGCTCACTGAAGATTGCAACCAGCACGTTGGCGCCGGTTACTTCGCGTTTGCCCGAGCTCTGCACATGAAAGACAGCACGTTGCAGTACACGCTGGAAGCCCAGGGTTGGCTGGGTTTCGCGATCCTCGTCGTGAACGGGAATCAGTGGCGTGGTGGAGTCAATGAACTCCTGCAGGTCGTGCTTGAGTTTGTCGAGGTTTGCGCCGCAGGCACGCAATACGGTGGCGGCAGCCTCATTGTCCAATAGGGCCAGCAGCAGGTGTTCGACGGTCATGAACTCATGACGTTTCGAACGTGCCTCCTTGAAGGCAAGATTGAGGGTGACTTCGAGCTCGCGGTTTAACATAGCTTCACCTCATACCCAAGTGGTCGGCGATTAACCGTCCTTCTCGATTTCACAGAGTAGCGGATGCTGGCTTTCCCTGGCGTACTGGTTGACCTGCATGGCCTTTGTCTCGGCGATGTCGCGGGTAAACACTCCACATACTGCCCGCCCTTCTGTATGGACGGCCAGCATGACCTTGGTCGCCAGCTCGCGATTCAGGTTAAAAAACACCTCGAGCACTTCGACGACGAAATCCATCGGTGTGTAGTCATCATTGAACAAAACCACCTTGTACATCGGCGGCGCCTGTAACGCAGGCTTTGCTTCCTGAACAGCAACGCCTGCCGAATCGTCGTCGTGCTCCTGTGGAAGATCCTTTTGGAGAAGCGGGCGATCCTGATTGAATGTTAGTCGAATCTGGCTGATTGCATGCATGGAAAGAAAGGTTCGTCAGTTGTGCAAATACAGTGGTGGGGGCGGCTTGACACGTTTTCAACTCCGACTGCCCGGTCACCTTGACTATCGGGAAAACGGTGTTACAACCAATAGAACCCACAGTGGGGAAAAAAGATCCGCGGAGTCAATCTTTTTAACGGATTCGACTGCGGATGAATTGGATGATACTCCAGCGATGGAGACTGTTGCAGAGGGATTTGAGCATGGCTGTCGGCAAGGTGAAATGGTTCAACAATGCCAAGGGGTTCGGTTTCATCAACACCGACGCCCGCGAAGGGAAGGACGAAGACGGCAAGGAGATCGATTTCTTTGCCCACTATTCCGCCATTGAAATGGACGGATACAAAACCCTCAAAGCCGGGCAAATCGTCAAATTCGAGATCGTGCAAGGGCCCAAAGGCCTGCACGCCACAAAAATTCAGAATGTCGAAGCCGCAAAAGATGCCGCCTCGGCCGCTGCTCGGCACCAGTCAGTGACCAGCTGAAGCGACCTGGACACCTGCCGGAAAACAAACCGCCCGGCTCGATCACTCGAGCCGGGCGGTTTCGTTGCAGCTGGCTTTCTTACATGTGCTTGATCAGCGCTTCACCGAAGCCCGAAGAAGACACCAGCGTGGCGCCTTCCATCAGACGTTCGAAGTCGTAGGTCACGGTCTTGGCCTTGATGGCGCCATTGGTGCCCTTGATGATCAGGTCGGCCGCCTCGGTCCAGCCCAGGTGGCGCAGCATCATCTCCGCCGACAGGATCACCGAGCCCGGGTTGACCTGGTCCTTGCCGGCATATTTCGGCGCGGTACCGTGGGTCGCCTCGAACATGGCCACGGTGTCGGACAGGTTGGCACCCGGCGCGATACCGATACCGCCCACTTCCGCCGCCAGGGCATCGGACAGGTAGTCACCGTTGAGGTTAAGGGTAGCGATCACATCGTACTCGGCCGGACGCAGCAGGATCTGCTGGAGCATGGCGTCGGCGATGGCGTCCTTGACGACGACTTCGCGGCCGGTTTTCGGGTTCTTGAATTTCATCCACGGGCCGCCATCGAGCAGCTCGGCGCCGAATTCTTCCTTCGCCACCTCATAGCCCCAGTCCTTGAAGGCACCTTCGGTGAATTTCATGATGTTGCCCTTGTGCACGATGGTCAGCGACTTGCGGTCATTGTCCACCACGTACTGCAGGGCCTTGCGCACCAGACGCTTGGTGCCTTCTTTCGAAACAGGCTTGATGCCGATACCGCAATCCTGGTCGAAACGGATCTTGGTGACGCCCATTTCTTCTTTCAGGAATTTGATGACCTTGGTGGCCTCAGGGGAGCCGGCCTTCCATTCGATACCGGCATAAATGTCTTCGGAGTTCTCGCGGAAGATCACCATATCGACGTCGCCGGGCTTTTTCACCGGACTCGGCACGCCTTCGAACCACACCACAGGGCGCAGGCAGACATAGAGATCGAGTTGTTGACGCAGGGCCACGTTGAGGGAGCGGATGCCGCCACCGACCGGAGTGGTCAGCGGGCCCTTGATGGAAACCACGTAATCCTTGACCGCGTCCAGGGTTTCCTGGGGCAGCCAGGTGTCCTGGTCATAAACCTGAGTTGCTTTTTCGCCAGCATAAACCTCCATCCAGGAAATCTTGCGCTTGCCCCCGTAGGCTTTTTCTACGGCAGCATCAACCACTTTGATCATCACAGGGCTGACGTCGACGCCAATGCCGTCACCTTCGATGAAGGGAATGATCGGGTTATCGGGGACATTGAGAGAATGGTCTGCGTTGACGGTGATTTTGTCGCCGACGGCTGGAACCTGAATCTTCTTGTAACCCATGCTGAACTCCATTGTTTGGATTGAACATCTGGCTTGGTTCGAGCGTAACCCAGTTGAATCAACACGCAAACCCTCTGTTCCGGGCGCGACCACATCTCGGTTCATACAAGCCTGAAAGCAAAGGGAAAAGCGCCAATCTCAAGCATTCACGGCGACTCTACGCCCCATCCCGGCCTGCGACCTTTAGACCAATGGACGAGAATCGTTGCACATGAACCATCGGCAGATTGCCAGCTACCTATGTATAATGCCGCCCGCTGACCACAGGGTCACGACGGCTGGCCTCTCTAGCACGAGACTTTCCGCCTGATTGGTCGGGTTGTTACCGCAGTCCGACTGCTTGACGCTCTACTGATGCACCCAACATCACCGCGAAGATTCTCGACATTCGGTTCATGGATGACTTTGAACGAACGCGCTTACCCGGCGCCCCTCGAGTTTCTGCGCACGCTTTAGCAAAGAAGAGAGAGTTAATCCGAATATGCCCACCCGCTCGAAGATCATCTATACCTTCACCGACGAAGCTCCAGCCCTCGCCACCTATTCCCTGCTGCCGATCATCGAGGCTTACACCGCCTCGGCCGATATCGCCGTGGAAACCCGCGATATCTCTCTTGCAGCACGTATTCTGGCCAGCTTCCCCGAGCAACTGGGCGACAAAGCCGTAGCCGACCACCTCGCCGAACTGGGCGACCTGGCCGTTACGCCTGAAGCCAACATCATCAAGCTGCCGAACATCAGCGCCTCGGTTCCGCAACTGCAAGCCGCGATCAAAGAACTGCAAGCCCAGGGCTACAACCTGCCGGACTACCCGGAAACCGTGACCAGCGACGCCGACAAAGATGCCAAGGCGCGTTACGACAAGGTCAAGGGCAGCGCCGTGAACCCGGTCCTGCGTGAAGGCAACTCCGACCGTCGCGCGCCGCTGTCGGTCAAGAACTACGCTCGCAAGCACCCGCACAAAATGGGCGCCTGGGCCAAGGACTCCAAGTCCCACGTCGCTCACATGAGCACCGGCGATTTCTACGGCAGCGAAAAAGCGGCCCTGATCGACGCCGCTGACACCGTAAAAATCGAGCTGGTCGCCCAAGACGGCACCACCACTGTCCTGAAAGAAAAAACCACCGTTCAGGCGGGCGAGATCCTCGACTGCTCCGTGATGAGCAAAAAGGCCCTGCGCGCGTTCATCGCCGCTGAAATCGACAGCGCCAAGCAACAAGGCGTGCTGCTGTCGGTTCACCTGAAAGCCACCATGATGAAGGTCTCCGACCCGATCATGTTCGGCCAGATCGTTGCCGAGTTCTACAAGGACGCCCTGA
The DNA here is from genome assembly GCF_002112915.1 of Pseudomonas sp. B34(2017). NCBI lineage: Bacteria > Pseudomonadati > Pseudomonadota > Gammaproteobacteria > Pseudomonadales > Pseudomonadaceae > Pseudomonas > Pseudomonas sp. B34(2017). The sequence continues at coordinate 366,179 of NZ_NEJA01000004.1, forward strand.
CCAAGCACGCCGACGTGCTGGCCGAAATCGGCTTCAACCTGAACAACGGCATCGGCGACCTGTACGCCCGCATCAAATCCCTGCCGGCCGAGCAGCAAGCCCAGATCGAAGCTGACGTGCAGGCGGTCTACGCCGTTCGTCCGTCGCTGGCGATGGTCAACTCCGACAAAGGCATCACCAACCTGCACGTGCCGAGCGACGTTATCGTCGACGCCTCGATGCCGGCCATGATCCGTGACTCCGGCAAGATGTGGGGCACCGACGGTCAGCTGCACGACACCAAGGCTGTGATCCCGGATCGCTGCTACGCCACCATCTACCAGGCCGTGATCGAAGATTGCAAAGCCAATGGCGCTTTCGATCCGACCACTATGGGCAGCGTGCCAAACGTTGGCCTGATGGCGAAAAAGGCTGAAGAATACGGCTCCCACGACAAGACCTTCCAGATCAAGGCCGACGGCGTGGTCCGCGTGACCGACAGCAAAGGCACCCTGCTGATGGAACAGGCTGTTGAAGCCGGCGACATCTTCCGCATGTGCCAGACCAAGGACGCGCCGATCCAGGACTGGGTCAAACTGGCCGTCAACCGCGCTCGCGCAAGCAGCACCCCGGCCATTTTCTGGCTCGACCCGATGCGCGCCCACGACGGCGTGGTGATCGAGAAGGTTCAGGCTTACCTGAAGGATCACGACACCACCGGTCTGGACATCCAGATCATGGCGCCGGTCGACGCCATGAAATACACCCTGCAGCGCACCCGCGAAGGCAAGGACACCATTTCGGTGACCGGCAACGTACTGCGTGACTACCTGACCGACCTGTTCCCGATCATGGAACTGGGCACCAGCGCCAAGATGCTGTCGATCGTGCCGCTGATGAACGGCGGTGGCCTGTTCGAAACCGGCGCCGGCGGTTCGGCTCCGAAGCACGTGCAGCAACTGGTCGAAGAGAACTTCCTGCGCTGGGATTCGCTGGGTGAATTCCTGGCCCTGGCCGCTTCTCTCGAGCACCTGGGTGTGAACTACAACAACCCGAAAGCGCTGGTACTGTCCAAGACTCTGGACCAGGCCACCGGCCAGTTCCTCGACAACAACAAGTCGCCATCGCGCAAAGTCGGCAACATCGACAACCGCGGCAGCCACTTCTACCTGGCAATGTACTGGGCACAAGCCCTGGCCGCCCAGACTGAAGACGCTGCACTGCAAGCGCAGTTCGCGACCCTGGCCAAGACCCTGACCGAGAACGAAGCGACCATCGTCGCCGAGCTCAACGCCGTTCAGGGCAAGCCAGTGGACATCGGCGGTTACTACCACGCCGATGCCGAGCTGATCAGCAAGGCCATGCGCCCAAGCGCAACCCTCAACGCGGCCATCGCTGCGCTGGTATAAGGTTGTAAAGGGAACATCACAAACCCCGGCCATGCGCCGGGGTTTGTGTTTCTGCCTTTCGCCCAGGAGATTCAATCAATGCAATGGCTCCCCCACATCACCGTCGCCACTATCGTCGAGGACAACGGTCGTTTCCTGATGGTCGAGGAACACAAGGCCGGGCGAAACGTGCTCAATCAGCCTGCCGGCCATCTGGATCCGGACGAAACCCTGATCGAAGCCGCCGTACGCGAAACCCTCGAAGAAACCGGCTGGGACGTCGAACCCACCGCAGTGGTCGGCATTTATCTGTACACCGCCCCAAGTAACGGCGTGACTTACCAGCGCGTATGCTTCAGCGCCAAAGCCGTGAAACATCACCCGGATTATCAACTGGACGACGGCATCGTCGGCGCCAAGTGGCTGACCCGCGACGAATTATTGGCCCAGCGCGATAATTGGCGCAGCGAGCTGATCATCCGTTGCATCGACGATTATCTGGCCGGCAATCGCTTCGGCCTCGAACTGATCCGCCCTTCCCTTTAGCCTTGAGGCCGTGAGCCTGATAGAATCGCGTCCTTTTTCAAGACACTCATTGAATCCCTATGCGTGATCCAGCCCCTTCTGACACATCCAAGAAGCGCGTCATTGTCGGCATGTCCGGCGGCGTGGACTCTTCCGTTTCCGCTCTCCTGCTGATCGAGCAGGGCTATGAAGTGGAAGGCCTGTTCATGAAGAACTGGGAAGAAGACGACGGAACGGAATACTGCACCGCCATGGACGACCTGGCGGATGCCCAGGCCGTGTGCGACAAGATCGGTATCAAGCTGCACACCGCCAACTTCGCCGCCGAGTACTGGGACAATGTGTTCGAGCACTTCCTGGCCGAATACAAGGCCGGCCGCACGCCGAACCCGGACATCCTGTGCAACCGCGAGATCAAGTTCAAGGCGTTCCTCGACTACGCCATGATGCTCGGCGCCGACCTGATCGCTACCGGTCACTACGTGCGCCGCCGCGACATCGATGGCCGCACCGAACTGCTCAAGGGCCTGGATCCGAACAAGGATCAGAGCTACTTCCTGCACGCCGTCGGCGGCGAACAGATCGCCAAGACCCTGTTCCCGGTCGGCGAGCTGGAAAAGCCGGAAGTCCGCGCAATTGCCGAGAAATACGAGCTGGCAACCGCCAAGAAGAAGGATTCCACCGGGATCTGCTTCATCGGCGAGCGTCGCTTCAGCGATTTCCTCAAGCAATACCTGCCGGCACAACCGGGCGAGATCAAGACCACCGAAGGCGAAGTCATCGGCCGCCACCACGGCTTGATGTACCACACCATCGGCCAGCGTCAGGGCCTGGGCATCGGCGGTTTGAAAGACGCCGGCGACGAGCCGTGGTACGTGCTGCGCAAGGACCTGGACACCAACGAGCTGATCGTCGGCCAGGGCAACAACCATCCGTGGCTGTTCTCCAGCGCCCTGCTCGCTTCGGAAATCTATTGGGTCAACCCGATCGATCTGAGCCAGCCATTGCGCCTGACCGCCAAGGTTCGTTATCGCCAGAGCGATCAGGCCTGCACCCTGGAAAAAACCGCGACCGGCTATCGTGCCGTGTTCGACGAGCCGCAACGCGCGGTCACGCCGGGCCAGTCAGTGGTGTTCTATGACGGTGAAATCTGCCTCGGTGGCGGCGTGATCGAAGTCGCCGAGCCGTGGAGCGGCCAGGCATGAGCCCGACTCAGGAGCAATTGACCGCTCTGGGCGGCGTGTTTCTCGCCGCCGTGCTGGTCGACCGCATCGCCAAGACCGGCCAGACCAACGAGGCCGGCCTGAGCTGCATGCTCGGCAGCCTGCTGGTTCGCGACCCGAAAGACACCCTGGATGTTTACGGCGGCGACGACATCAACCTGCGCGAGGGTTACCGCGCACTGATCGGCGCCCTCGAGCGCGACCCGAGCACCTTGCAGCGCGAACCGCTGCGCTACGCGCTGTCGATGCTCGGCCTTGAGCGACAACTGGCCAAGCGCAACGACATGCTCGACGTGATCGGCAAGCGCTTGCCGCAGATCCAGTCGCAGGTCGAGCATTTCGGCCCGGCCCACGAAAACGTGATCGCGGCCTGCGGTGCGCTGTATCAGGACACCCTGAGCACGCTGCGCCAACGCATTCAGGTGCATGGCGACATGCGCAATCTGCAGCAGCCGAGCAATGCCTCGAAGATCCGCGCCCTGCTGCTCGCCGGCATTCGCTCGGCACGCCTGTGGCGCCAGCTCGGCGGTCACCGCTGGCAACTGGTCGTCAGCCGACGCAAATTGCTCAAAGAGCTGTATCCGTTGATGCGCAGCGAGTAAATCGCCGCGCAATAAAAGCTTTGTAGTCTGTAACGCGTAATACGCCGGTCAGTTGGCGACGGACCGGCGGATTTTTTCATGTATGATACGCGCCCCATTTCGTTGCCCGACTGTCCGAGAACACCCCATGCAGCTCTCTTCGCTCACTGCGGTTTCCCCTGTTGACGGCCGCTACGCCGGCAAAACCCAGGCCCTGCGCCCAATTTTCAGCGAGTACGGCCTGATCCGTGCCCGCGTTCTGGTTGAAGTGCGCTGGCTCCAGCGCCTGGCCGCTCACGCCGGCATCCCGGAAGTGCCAGCCTTCTCCGCCGAAGCCAACGCCGTTCTGAATGAACTGGCCGAGAACTTCTCGCTGGAGCATGCCGAGCGCGTGAAAGAGATCGAGCGCACCACCAACCACGACGTAAAAGCGATCGAATACCTGCTCAAAGAGCAGGCGGCCAAGCTGCCGGAACTGGCCAAGGTCAGCGAATTCATCCACTTCGCCTGCACCAGCGAGGACATCAACAACCTGTCCCACGCCCTGATGCTGCGCGAAGGCCGTGACGACGTGATGCTGCCGCTGATGCGCCAGACCGCCAACGCCATCCGCGAACTGGCCATCCGCTTCGCCGACGTGCCGATGCTGTCGCGCACCCACGGTCAGCCGGCTTCGCCGACTACCCTGGGCAAAGAGCTGGCGAACGTGGTTTACCGCCTCGAGCGTCAGATCGCTCAGGTCGCTGCCGTTCCGCTGCTGGGCAAGATCAACGGCGCTGTCGGCAACTACAACGCTCACCTGTCGGCCTACCCACAGATCGACTGGGAAGCCAACGCCCGCGCCTTCATCGAAGACGAGTTGGGTCTGGGCTTCAACCCGTACACCACGCAGATCGAGCCGCACGACTACATCGCCGAGCTGTTCGACGCCATTGCGCGCTTCAACACCATCCTGATCGACTTTGACCGTGACATCTGGGGCTACATCTCCCTGGGTTACTTCAAGCAGCGCACCATCGCCGGCGAAATCGGTTCGTCGACCATGCCGCACAAGGTCAACCCGATCGACTTCGAAAACTCCGAAGGCAACCTGGGCATCGCCAACGCACTGTTCCAGCACCTGGCGAGCAAACTGCCGATCTCCCGCTGGCAGCGCGACCTGACCGACTCCACCGTTCTGCGCAACCTCGGTGTCGGCTTCGCCCACAGCGTGATCGCGTACGAAGCGAGCCTCAAAGGCATCAGCAAGCTCGAGCTGAACGCTGACAAGATCGCTGCCGATCTGGACGCTTGCTGGGAAGTCCTGGCCGAGCCGATCCAGACCGTGATGCGCCGCTACAACATCGAAAACCCGTACGAGAAGCTGAAAGAACTGACCCGCGGCAAGGGCATCAGCCCTGAAGCGCTGCAGACTTTCATCGATGGCCTGGACATGCCGGCCGCTGCGAAAGCCGAGCTCAAGCAACTGACCCCGGCCAACTACATCGGCAACGCTGTAGCGCAAGCCAAACGCATCTGATCGACTGCTTGACCCGTTTGAGACGCCCGGCCGCGCCGGGCGTTTTTATTCCCGTCTGAAAAATGCTTTTTTTCAATAGGTTACATATGAATCCCGATATTCCTCTTCAACTTCTGGGTGGTCTTACGGCGCGCGAATTCATGCGCGATTACTGGCAGAAAAAACCACTGCTGATCCGTCAGGCGATTCCTGATTTCGAAAGCCCGATCGACGCCGACGAACTCGCCGGCCTGGCCCTGGAAGAAGAAGTTGAATCGCGCCTGGTGATCGAGCACGGCGAGCGTCCATGGGAACTGCGTCGCGGCCCGTTCGCCGAAGACGAATTCAGCAAACTGCCGGAGCGCGAGTGGACCCTGCTGGTACAGGCGGTCGACCAGTTCGTGCCGGAAGTCAGCGAGCTGCTGGAAAATTTCCGCTTCCTGCCGAGCTGGCGCGTCGACGACGTAATGATCAGCTTCGCCGCCCCGGGTGGCAGCGTCGGCCCGCACTTCGACAACTACGACGTGTTCCTGCTGCAAGGCCACGGCAAGCGCAACTGGAAAATCGGCCAGATGTGCGACTCCGAAAGCCCGCTGCTGCAACACGCGGACCTGCGCATCCTCGCCGAATTCCACGAGACCGAAGAGTGGGTGCTCGAACCGGGCGACATGCTCTACCTGCCACCACGCCTGGCCCACTGCGGCGTTGCCGTCGATGACTGCATGACCTACTCGGTCGGCTTCCGCGCACCGAGCGCCGCTGAAGTTCTGACCCACTTCACCGACTTCCTCAGCCAGTTCCTGACTGACGAAGAGCGCTACACCGACGCCGATGCAAAACCGGTCAGCGATGATCCACATCAGATCCAGCACGATGCACTCGGCCGCCTGAAAGCGCTGCTCGCCGAGCACATGAGCGATGAGCGCCTGCTGCTGACCTGGTTCGGCCAGTACATGACCGAGCCGCGTTATCCAGAGCTGGTGGTCGGCCCGGAAGAGGTCGAGGAAGAAGACTTGCTCGGCGCGCTCGAAGACGGCGCCATCCTGATCCGCAACCCGAGCGCGCGCCTGGCGTGGTCGGACGTCGATGACGACCTGCTGCTGTTCGCCAGCGGCCAGAGCCGTTACCTGCCGGGCAAGCTGCGCGAACTGCTGAAGCTGATCTGCTCCGCCGACGCTCTGCACACCGACAACCTCGGTGACTGGCTGAGCGACGAAGACGGTCGCGGCCTGCTGTGCGAACTGGTCAAACAGGGAAGCCTGGGGTTCGCCGACGATGAATAAGATTCGCGTACGTGTTGCAGACTGGCAAAAGGACAACGCCGAGATCCGCCGCATTCGCGAAACGGTGTTCATTGCCGAACAATCGGTTCCACCCGAGCTTGAGTGGGACGCCGATGACGCCACGGCGGTGCATTTTCTGGCTTTCGAAGGCGACTTTCCGATCGGCACTGCCCGCCTTTTGCCCGACGGGCATGTTGGCCGGGTTTCGGTGCTCAAGGACTGGCGCGGCCTGAAGGTCGGCGATGCGCTGATGCAAGCGGTCATCGCCGAAGCAGAGGAGCGCGGACTGAAGCAGCAGATGCTCAGCGCCCAGGTTCAGGCCACAGCGTTCTATGAGCGTCTGGGTTTCAACCTGATCAGCGAGGAATTCCTCGAAGCCGGGATTCCGCATGTCGACATGGTTCGTCATTCGGCTTAAGACCCAGGCACCGATCGTTCCCACGCTCTGCGTGGGGATGCCCCTCGGGACGCTCCGCGTCCCTTGCGGCATGTGACGCAGAGCGTCACTGGCTGCATTACCACGCAGAGCGTGGGAACGATCAACACCTAAAACGCCCCTGCATCTCACGATGCCGGGGCGTTTTGCTGTCTACGATTCAACTTGCCCCACCCCGGGCCGACAAACTGGCAATATCAAGCCTTTCGAAAGCGGAGATAACGGACATGTCCCTACGCACCCTGCTCACCACCCTGCTGCTCGGCTGCAGTTTTTCGGTGATGGCAGCCACAGAAATCGTGCCCCTCAAGTACCACACCAGTGCCGACATGCTGCCGGTGGCTCAGGACTTCATCGGCAAGGACGGCCAGGTCAGCGCCTATGGCAACCAACTGATCGTCAAGGCCGAGCCCGGCAAGATTCAAGAACTCAAGGACCTGCTCTCGCAACTCGACACCGCACCCAAGCGCCTGCTGATCACGGTCGACACCAACGAAAACAACGGTCGTGGCGATGAAGGCTATTCGGTCAACGGCGCGCAGACCCGGATCATCAGCCGCAGCACCGCCAGCCGTGACGGCGGCATTCAGCAGATCCAGGCCAGCGAAGGTGCACCGGCACTGATCCAGGTCGGCCAGAGCGTGCCGATCACCAGCAGCCAGACCAACTCCTACGGCGATTACAGCAGCCAGACGCAATATCGCAACGTCACCCAGGGCTTTTACGTCACCGCCAGCGTCACCGGCGAAACCGTTCACCTGGCCATCAGTACCAACCGTGACCGCATGAGCCAGGAACGTCCCGATGTAGTGAACGTGCAAAGCACCGACACAACCGTCACCGGACGCCTGGGTGAATGGATCACCCTCGCCGGCGTAAATCGCCAGACCCAGGCCGACAAACAGGGCCTGGCCCGCAGCTACTCGACTCAAGGCCGGGATGACATGACGTTGCGGGTGAAAGTCGACACGCTGGACTAAAGCACCAAAAACTGACTGATTAGTCGTATTAGACGAAAGATGTAGTGCTTGAAAAAAAGCACTACAAAACGTTTGACGAGCCAAAAAAGCGAAGGCATGATGGCCTCGCTCCCGCTAATCAGAGGCCCTGGCAAGGGCCTTCGAAGCGCTGCTCGCAACCATCCCCGCGAGCCGTTTCGTGTCTGTACCGCCCACAAGGCGTGTTTGACGAGGTTGCCGACTGGAACGAAGTTGTCCCGAGGGACGGAAGCGTAATTAGGTAACCCGGCTTTACACTGTCGTTCGTATAAAGGCCCACGACGCCCGAATGCGCCCACCAGTTCGCCTTTACCTGCTCACTTCCCCTCGAGCCTATCGTTCATCCCGTCGCCTGCCCCGCCGAACCCGACCTGACCGCCTAAGCTTCTGGTCAGCGAGCGCAAGGAATTTTCCACCGCAGAACAACTTTTCATAAAGACGCGACGAGGTTTATCTCCATGGCACTGACACGCGAACAGCAAATTGCAGCCCTTGAAAAAGACTGGGCTGAAAACCCGCGCTGGAAAGGCGTGACTCGCAATTACTCCGCTGCTGACGTCGTCCGTCTGCGTGGCTCGGTTCAGCCAGAGCACACCTTTGCAAAAATGGGCGCCGAGAAGCTGTGGAACCTGGTCACCCAGGGTGCCAAGCCGTCCTTCCGCCCAGAGAAAGATTTCGTCAACTGCATGGGCGCCCTGACCGGCGGCCAGGCTGTGCAACAGGTCAAAGCCGGTATCCAGGCGATCTACCTGTCGGGCTGGCAAGTCGCGGCGGACAACAACTCCGCCGAATCGATGTACCCGGACCAGTCGCTGTACCCGGTGGACTCGGTTCCAACCGTGGTAAAGCGCATCAACAACTCGTTCCGTCGTGCCGACCAGATCCAGTGGAAAGCCGGCAAGAACCCGGGCGACGAAGGCTACATCGACTACTTCGCGCCAATCGTGGCTGACGCCGAAGCCGGTTTCGGCGGCGTACTGAACGCCTACGAGCTGATGAAGAGCATGATCGAGGCAGGCGCCGCCGGCGTTCACTTCGAAGACCAGCTGGCTTCCGTGAAGAAATGTGGCCACATGGGCGGCAAGGTGCTGGTGCCAACCCAGGAAGCCGTGCAGAAGCTGACCGCTGCTCGTCTGGCTGCCGACGTTGCCGGTGTACCGACCATCATCCTGGCCCGTACCGACGCCAACGCTGCCGACCTGCTGACTTCCGACTGCGATCCGTACGACCAGCCATTCGTGACTGGCACCCGTACCCAGGAAGGTTTCTACAAGGTTCGTGCAGGTCTGGACCAGGCAATCGCCCGTGGCCTGGCCTACGCGCCGTACGCCGACCTGATCTGGTGCGAAACCGCCAAGCCGGATCTGGAAGAAGCCCGTCGTTTCGCTGAAGCGATCAAAAAGGAATACCCGGACCAGATCCTGTCGTACAACTGCTCGCCTTCCTTCAACTGGAAGAAAAACCTGGACGACGCGACCATCGCCAAGTTCCAGCGCGAACTGTCCGCCATGGGTTACAAGCACCAGTTCATCACCCTGGCCGGCATTCACAACATGTGGCACAGCATGTTCAACCTGGCGCACGACTACGCCCGCAACGACATGACTGCCTACGTGAAGCTGCAAGAGCAGGAATTCGCTGACGCCGCCAAGGGTTACACCTTCGTGGCTCACCAGCAGGAAGTGGGCACTGGCTACTTCGACGACATGACCACCGTAATCCAGGGCGGCACGTCCTCGGTGACCGCGCTGACCGGCTCGACCGAAGAAGAACAGTTCCACTGATCGACTTCGCCTGAGCGAACGGCCTTTGCGAACCGTATAGAAAGCTAACCGCATTGCCGAAAAAACTGACGCCCCGACTGGTTCGGGGCGTTTTTTTGCCTGCGGTTTTCCGGGCACCTCAGGATTTGGCACAGCCTGTCAGGCAAAACATTGATCCAGAACGGTATCCGCATCGCAAAAATCGGCTAAAACGGGCGCCGCCGCTACTTGCAGTAACGCGCATATAAGACAACTTCCCAACTAGTGACCCGTTAAACAGTTACGAAACCACTGCAAACGATATCAATTATCATTTAGCGACAACTATGTTCGTTACATTTCCCACAAAACATAATTCTTGAAATTCCGGCTAATGCCCGCAACGCATGGGCTGCGGGCCCTTCGAGGTGCGCTATGTCCTTATTCCAATAAATAATTTCGCTATAGGAATTTTACTTGCCGGGTGTTTAGCCATAAAATCAGCGCGATTGATTGCTGCGACATATCGTCACTGCCTTATTTCTTTATCAAGCTCAGAGACCTTTGCTCTCTGTTAAGGATTTCCAGCATGCCCGAAGCGACAGGACTCATGGCCCACAACTGGGGCTTTGCCATTTTCCTTCTGGGTGTAGTCGGCCTGTGCGCCTTCATGCTCGGCGTCTCCAGCCTCCTTGGGTCAAAAGCCTGGGGCCGCAGCAAAAACGAACCGTTCGAGTCCGGCATGCTACCTACCGGTGGCGCCCGCTTGCGGCTCTCAGCCAAATTCTATCTGGTCGCGATGCTGTTCGTGATCTTCGATATCGAAGCCCTCTTTCTCTTTGCATGGTCTGTGTCCGTCCGCGAAAGCGGCTGGACCGGATTCGTCGAAGCTCTCGTTTTCATAGCAATTCTGTTGGCAGGTCTTGTCTACCTGTTCCGAGTGGGCGCCCTTGACTGGGCTCCGGAAGCTCGTCGCAAGCGGCAGGCGAAGCTGAAACAATGAGGCTTTGGCAATGCAATACAATCTCACCAGAATCGACCCCGATGCTCCTAACGAGCAGTATCCGATCGGCCAGCGGGAAACCGTTTCCGATCCGTTAGAAGATCAAGTCCACAAAAACATTTTCATGGGCAAGCTGGAAGACGTGCTGAGTGGCGCGGTCAACTGGGGACGTAAGAACTCCCTGTGGCCGTACAACTTCGGTCTGTCCTGCTGCTACGTGGAAATGACCACCGCCTTCACGGCGCCCCACGACATCGCGCGCTTCGGCGCCGAGGTTATCCGGGCATCACCGCGTCAGGCCGACTTCATGGTTATCGCCGGGACCTGCTTCATCAAGATGGCGCCGATCATTCAGCGCCTGTACGAGCAGATGCTCGAGCCCAAGTGGGTGATCTCGATGGGTTCGTGCGCCAACTCCGGCGGCATGTACGACATCTACTCCGTGGTTCAGGGGGTGGACAAGTTCCTGCCCGTTGACGTCTACGTACCTGGCTGCCCGCCCCGTCCAGAAGCATTTCTGCAAGGCTTGATGCTGTTGCAGGAATCCATTGGCCAGGAGCGTCGCCCACTGTCCTGGGTCGTTGGCGATCAAGGCGTTTATCGCGCCGACATGCCTTCGCAGAAGGAACAGCGCCGCGAACAGCGAATCGCAGTCACCAACCTGCGCAGCCCTGACGAAGTCTGATCCAGTCTGTTTCAAAGAAACGAGAAGCTGGCTTCATTCTTTACGTTGACCGAAAGCGAAAAAATAACCATGACTACAGGCAGTGCTCTGTACATCCCGCCTTATAAGGCAGACGACCAGGATGTGGTCGTCGAACTGAACAACCGTTTTGGCGCCGAAGCGTTCACCGCTCAGCCGACCCGCACCGGCATGCCGGTGCTGTGGGTGGCCCGCGCCAAACTCGTCGAAGTCCTGACCTTCCTGCGCAACCTGCCCAAGCCGTACGTCATGCTCTATGACCTGCACGGCGTGGACGAGCGTCTGCGCACCAAGCGTCAAGGGCTGCCGGGCGGTGCCGATTTCACCGTGTTCTATCACCTCATGTCGCTGGAGCGTAATAGTGACGTGATGATCAAGGTCGCCTTGTCCGAGAGCGACCTCAGCTTGCCGACCGTCACCAGCATCTGGCCGAACGCCAACTGGTACGAGCGTGAAGTCTGGGACATGTTCGGCATTGACTTCAAAGGTCACCCGCACCTGTCGCGCATCATGATGCCGCCGACCTGGGAAGGTCACCCGCTGCGCAAGGACTTCCCGGCGCGCGCCACCGAGTTCGATCCGTTCAGCCTGAACCTGGCCAAGCAACAACTCGAGGAAGAAGCCGCGCGCTTCCGCCCTGAAGACTGGGGCATGAAGCGCTCCGGCCCGAACGAGGACTACATGTTCCTCAACCTGGGTCCGAACCACCCTTCGGCTCACGGTGCGTTCCGCATCATCCTGCAACTGGACGGTGAAGAGATCGTCGATTGCGTTCCGGACATCGGTTACCACCACCGTGGCGCCGAGAAGATGGCCGAGCGTCAGTCCTGGCACAGTTTCATTCCGTACACCGACCGTATCGACTACCTCGGCGGCGTGATGAACAACCTGCCGTACGTGCTCTCGGTCGAGAAGCTGGCCGGCATCAAGGTACCCGAGAAGGTCGACGTCATCCGCATCATGATGGCCGAGTTCTTCCGGATCACCAGCCACCTGCTGTTCCTGGGTACCTACATCCAGGACGTTGGCGCCATGACCCCGGTGTTCTTCACCTTCACCGACCGCCAGAAGGCTTACACGGTGATCGAAGCCATCACCGGTTTCCGTCTGCACCCGGCCTGGTACCGCATCGGCGGCGTCGCTCACGACCTGCCGCGCGGCTGGGAAAAACTGGTGAAGGACTTCGTTGAATGGCTGCCGAAGCGCCTCGACGAATATACCAAGGCCGCCCTGCAGAACAGCATCCTCAAGGGTCGTACCATCGGCGTTGCCCAGTACAACACCAAAGAGGCCCTGGAATGGGGCGTCACCGGTGCCGGCCTGCGTTCCACCGGTTGCGATTTCGACCTGCGTAAAGCGCGCCCATATTCCGGTTACGAGAACTTCGAGTTCGAAGTACCGCTGGCTGCCAACGGCGATGCCTACGACCGCTGCATGGTTCGCGTCGAAGAGATGCGCCAGAGCGTCAAGATCATCGACCAGTGCCTGCGCAACATGCCGGAAGGCCCGTACAAGGCGGATCACCCGCTGACCACGCCGCCGCCGAAAGAGCGCACGCTGCAGCACATCGAAACCCTGATCACGCACTTCCTGCAGGTTTCGTGGGGCCCGGTCATGCCGGCCAACGAATCCTTCCAGATGATCGAAGCGACCAAGGGCATCAACAGTTATTACCTGACGAGCGACGGCGGCACCATGAGCTACCGTACCCGGATCCGTACTCCGAGCTTCCCGCATCTGCAACAGATCCCTTCGGTGATCAAAGGCAGCATGGTCGCGGACCTGATTGCGTACCTGGGTAGTATCGATTTCGTTATGGCCGACGTGGACCGCTAAGCATGAACAGCACGCTTATCCAGACAGACCGTTTCACCTTGAGTGAAACCGAGCGCTCGGCCATCGAGCACGAGCTGCATCACTATGAAGACCCGCGCGCGGCGTCGATCGAAGCCCTGAAGATCGTTCAGAAAGAACGCGGCTGGGTGCCGGACGGCGCCCTGTACGCCATCGGCGAGATCCTCGGCATCCCGGCCAGCGACGTTGAAGGCGTGGCCACGTTCTACAGCCAGATCTTCCGTCAGCCGGTCGGCCGTCACATCATTCGCGTCTGCGACAGCATGGTCTGCTACATCGGCGGCCACGAGTCGGTGGTCAGCGAAATCCAGAACAACCTGGGTATCGGCCTGGGTCAGACCACCGCCGACGGTCGTTTCACCCTGCTGCCGGTCTGCTGCCTCGGCAACTGCGACAAGGCACCGGCGCTGATGATCGATGACGACACCTTTGGCGATGTCCAGCCTGCCGGCGTCGCCAAACTGCTCGAGGGCTACGTATGACCCTGACTTCTTTCGGTCCTGCCAACCGCATCCAGCGTTCGGCCGAGACTCACCCGCTGACCTGGCGCCTGCGTGACGACGGCGAAGCCGTATGGCTCGACGAGTACCAGGCCAAGAACGGTTACGCCGCTGCGCGCAAGGCCTTCGCCGACATGGATCAGGACGCCATTGTCCAGACCGTGAAAGACGCCGGCCTCAAGGGTCGCGGCGGTGCAGGCTTCCCCACTGGCGTGAAGTGGGGCCTGATGCCAAAGGACGAATCCATCAACATCCGCTACCTGCTGTGCAACGCGGATGAAATGGAGCCGAACACCTGGAAAGACCGCATGCTGATGGAGCAACTGCCCCATCTGCTGATCGAAGGCATGCTGATCAGCGCCCGCGCGCTGAAAACCTACCGTGGCTACATCTTCCTGCGTGGCGAGTACACCACCGCCGCCAAGCACCTGAACCGTGCCGTTGAAGAAGCCAAGGCAGCGGGCCTGTTGGGCAAGAACATCCTGGGCAGCGGCTTCGATTTCGAGCTGTTCGTCCACACCGGCGCCGGGCGTTACATCTGCGGTGAAGAAACCGCACTGATCAACTCCCTCGAAGGCCGCCGCGCCAACCCGCGCTCCAAGCCGCCCTTCCCTGCCGCCGTTGGCGTGTGGGGCAAGCCGACCTGCGTGAACAACGTTGAAACCCTGTGCAACGTACCGGCGATCATTGCCGACGGCGTGGACTGGTACAAATCGTTGGCCCGCGACGGCAGCGAAGACATGGGCACCAAGCTCATGGGCTTCTCCGGCAAGGTCAAGAATCCTGGCCTGTGGGAACTGCCATTCGGCGTTACCGGTCGCGAGCTGTTCGAAGACTACGCCGGCGGCATGCGCGACGGCTTCAAGCTGAAAGCCTGGCAGCCAGGCGGCGCCGGTACCGGTTTCCTGTTGCCAGAACACCTCGACGCACAAATGTACGCCAGCGGCATCGCCAAGGTGGGCACCCGTATGGGTACCGGCCTGGCCATGGCGGTGGACGACAGCGTCAACATGGTGTCCCTGCTGCGCAACATGGAGCAGTTCTTCGCTCGCGAATCCTGCGGTTTCTGCACCCCTTGCCGTGATGGCCTGCCATGGAGCGTCAAGCTGCTGATGGCCATCGAACAAGGCCGCGGCCAGCCAGGTGACATCGAGACCCTGCTGGGTCTGGTCAACTTCCTCGGCCCAGGCAAGACCTTCTGTGCTCACGCACCGGGTGCCGTGGAGCCGTTGGGCAGTGCCATCAAATACTTCCGTCCAGAGTTCGAAGCCGGTATCGCGCCCGCAAGCGCCACCGTCCCGCCTCTGGCGAAGCCGATCACAGTCGGCGCGTAAATGCTTAAAAAGGCGAAGGGTCCGTGCCCTTCGCCTTTCGTCCGATGACGCCTTTCGGGGCTGACTGGATTCGGACGGATAACAAGATTCCATTAGCCACGCCCGCTGACACCGGGCCAACGAAGACCTTTGAACCATGGCCACTATCCACGTAGACGGCAAAGCGCTCGAAGTCGACGGGGCAGACAACCTGTTACAGGCATGTCTGTCGCTGGGCCTCGACATCCCTTATTTCTGCTGGCACCCCGCGCTTGGTAGCGTCGGGGCCTGCCGCCAGTGCGCGGTCAAGCAGTACACCGACGAGAACGACACCCGTGGTCGCATCGTCATGTCCTGCATGACCCCTGCCACCGACAACACCTGGATCTCCATCGACGATGAAGAATCCAAGGCGTTCCGCGCCAGTGTCGTCGAATGGCTGATGACCAACCACCCGCACGACTGCCCTGTGTGCGAGGAAGGCGGTCACTGCCACCTGCAAGACATGACCGTGATGACCGGCCACAACGAGCGCCGTTATCGCTTCACCAAACGCACCCACCAGAACCAGCAACTGGGCCCGTTCATTTCCCACGAGATGAACCGCTGCATCGCCTGCTACCGCTGCGTGCGTTTCTACAAGGATTACGCCGGCGGCACCGACCTCGGTGTATTCGGCGCCCACGACAACGTGTACTTCGGTCGCGTTGAAGACGGCACCCTCGAAAGCGAGTTCTCCGGCAACCTCACCGAGGTCTGCCCGACCGGTGTGTTCACCGACAAGACTCACTCCGAGCGCTACAACCGCAAGTGGGACATGCAGTTCTCGCCGAGCATCTGCCATGGTTGCTCGAGCGGTTGCAACATCTCCCCGGGCGAGCGTTACGGCGAACTGCGTCGCATCGAAAACCGTTACAACGGTTCGGTGAACCAGTACTTCCTGTGCGACCGTGGCCGTTTCGGTTATGGCTACGTCAACCGCACCGACCGCCCACGTCAGCCGCTGCTGGCCGACGGCACCAAACTTGGCCTGGATGCTGCGCTGGACAAAGCCGCCGACCTGCTGCGCGGCCGCAACATCGTCGGTATCGGTTCGCCGCGTGCCAGCCTGGAAAGCAACTACGCGTTGCGTGAACTGGTAGGCGCCGAGCACTTCTACTCCGGTATCGAAGCCTCCGAGCTGGAACGCATCCGTCTGGTCCTGCAAGTGCTGAAAGACAGCCCGCTGCCCGTACCGAACATGCGCGACATCGAAGACCACGACGCCGTGTTCGTCCTCGGTGAAGACCTGACCCAGACCGCCGCCCGCATGGCCCTGGCCCTGCGTCAGTCGGTAAAAGGCAAGGCCGAAGACATGGCCGAAGCCATGCGCGTCCAGCCTTGGCTCGACGCTGCGGTGAAGAACATCGGTCAGCACGAACTGAACCCGCTGTTCATCGCCAGCCTGGCTGAAACCAAGCTCGACGACATCGCCGAAGAATGCGTACACGCCGCTCCCGACGATCTGGCGCGCATCGGTTTCGCCGTGGCTCACGCCCTGGACGCCAGCGCCCCTGCCGTTGAAGGTCTGGACGCCGAAGCCCTGGAACTGGCCAAGCGCATTGCCGACGCCCTGCTCGCGGCCAAGCGTCCGCTGATCATTGCCGGCACTTCGCTGGGCTCCAAAGCCTTGATCGAGGCCGCTGCGAACATCGCCAAGGCCCTGAAGCTGCGCGAGAAGAACGGTTCGATCAGTCTGATCGTGCCGGAAGCCAACAGCCTCGGTCTGGCCATGCTCGGTGGCGAATCGGTTGATGCTGCCCTGCAAGCGGTCATCGACGGCAAGGCCGACGCCATCGTCGTGCTGGAAAACGATCTGTACACCCGCACCGCCAAAGCCAAGGTCGATGCGGCACTGAACGCTGCGCAAGTAGTGATCGTTGCCGACCATCAGAAGACCGCCACCAGCGACCGCGCGCATCTGGTTCTGCCAGCCGCCAGCTTCGCTGAAGGCGACGGCACGCTGGTCAGCCAGGAAGGTCGCGCCCAGCGCTTCTTCCAGGTTTTCGACCCGCAATACATGGACGCGAGCATTCTGGTCCACGAAGGCTGGCGCTGGCTGCACGCCCTGCGCGCCACCCTGCTGAACCAGCCGATCGACTGGACGCAACTCGACCACGTGACCGCTGCCGTTGCTTCGAGCACCCCGCAACTGGCCCGTATCGTCGATGCCGCGCCGTCCGCCTCGTTCCGCATCAAGGGTCTGAAACTGGCCCGTGAGCCGCTGCGTTACTCAGGTCGCACTGCGATGCGCGCCGACATCAGCGTTCACGAACCACGCACCCCGCAAGACAAGGACACCGCGTTCGCCTTCTCGATGGAAGGTTACTCGGGATCCGCCGAACCGCGTCAGCAAGTGCCGTTCGCCTGGTCGCCGGGCTGGAACTCGCCGCAAGCCTGGAACAAGTTCCAGGACGAAGTCGGTGGTCACCTGCGCGCTGGCGATCCGGGCACCCGCCTGATCGAAAGCAGCGGTGATTCGCTGAACTGGTTCGCCAGTGTTCCGCGCGCGTTCAACCCGGCCCAGGGCACCTGGCAAGCCGTGCCGTTCTATCACCTGTTCGGCAGTGACGAGAACTCGTCCAAAGCCGCACCGGTTCAGGAACGCATTCCGGCTGCTTACGTGTCGCTGGCCAAGTCCGAAGCGGACCGCCTGGGCGTCAACGACGGCGCACTGCTGAGCCTCAATGTTGCCGGCCAGACCCTGCGTCTGCCGCTGCGCATCAATGAAGAGCTGGGCGCTGGCCTGGTTGCACTGCCGGCCGGTCTGGCAGGCATTCCGCCGGCGATTTTCGGCCAAACCGTTGATGGTCTGCAGGAGGCAGCGCAATGAGCTGGTTCACCCCTGAAGTGATCGATGTGATCCTGACGGTCATCAAGGCCATCGTGATCCTGCTGGCCGTGGTGGTCGCAGGCGCGCTGCTCAGCTTTGTCGAGCGTCGCCTGCTGGGCTGGTGGCAGGACCGTTACGGTCCGAACCGCGTTGGCCCGTTCGGCATGTTCCAGATCGCAGCCGACATGCTGAAGATGTTCTTCAAGGAAGACTGGACCCCGCCGTTTGCCGACAAGGTGATCTTCACCCTGGCACCGGTGGTGGCCATGTCCGCCCTGCTGATCGCGTTCGCGATCATCCCGATCACCCCGACCTGGGGCGTGGCGGATCTGAACATCGGCCTGCTGTTCTTCTTCGCCATGGCCGGTCTGTCGGTTTACGCGGTGCTGTTCGCCGGTTGGTCGAGTAACAACAAGTTCGCCCTTCTGGGCAGCTTGCGTGCCTCGGCGCAGACCGTGTCCTACGAAGTGTTCATGGGCCTGGCCCTGATGGGCATCGTGGTGCAGGTCGGCTCGTTCAACATGCGCGACATCGTCGAGTACCAGGCGCAAAACCTGTGGTTCATCATTCCGCAGTTCTTCGGCTTCTGTACCTTCTTCATCGCTGGCGTGGCCGTGACTCACCGTCACCCGTTCGACCAGCCGGAAGCGGAACAGGAACTGGCCGACGGTTACCACATTGAATACGCCGGTATGAAATGGGGCATGTTCTTCGTCGGTGAATACATCGGCATCATCCTGATCTCGGCGCTGCTGGTCACCCTGTTCTTCGGTGGCTGGCACGGTCCGTTCGGCATCCTGCCGCAACTGTCCTTCGTCTGGTTCGCACTGAAGACCGCGTTCTTCATCATGCTGTTCATCCTGCTGCGCGCTTCCATCCCGCGTCCGCGTTATGACCAGGTGATGGATTTCAGCTGGAAATTCTGCCTGCCACTGACCCTGATCAATTTGCTGATAACCGCTGCGGTTGTGTTGTGGAACACACCTGCGGTTGCGGTTCAGTGAGGATTTGACCCATGTTCAAATATATTGGCGACATCGTTAAGGGTACCGGTACCCAGTTGCGCAGCCTGGTCATGGTCTTCGGCCATGGCTTTCGCAAGCGCGACACCCTGCAATACCCGGAAGAGCCGGTCTACCTGCCACCACGCTACCGTGGTCGCATCGTCCTGACCCGCGACCCCGACGGCGAAGAACGCTGCGTAGCCTGCAACCTGTGCGCCGTGGCGTGCCCGGTGGGTTGCATCTCGCTGCAGAAAGCTGAAACCGAAGACGGTCGCTGGTACCCGGACTTCTTCCGTATCAACTTCTCGCGCTGCATTTTCTGCGGTCTCTGCGAGGAAGCCTGCCCGACCACCGCGATCCAGCTGACGCCGGATTTCGAGATGGCCGAGTTCAAACGTCAGGACCTGGTGTACGAGAAAGAAGATCTTTTGATCTCCGGCCCCGGCAAAAACCCTGATTACAACTTCTATCGTGTTGCAGGTATGGCCGTTGCGGGCAAGCCGAAAGGCGCCGCACAAAACGAAGCCGAGCCGATCAACGTGAAGAGCTTGCTGCCTTAAGGAAGAACGATGGAATTCGCTTTCTATTTCGCATCGGGTATCGCTGTTGTGTCCACACTGCGTGTGGTCACCAACACCAATCCTGTGCACGCCCTGCTCTACCTGATCATTTCGCTGATCGCCGTGGCCATGACCTTCTTCGCACTCGGCGCACCGTTCGCCGGCGTGCTGGAAGTGATCGCCTACGCCGGCGCCATCATGGTGCTGTTCGTGTTCGTGGTGATGATGCTGAACCTGGGCCCGGCCTCGGTTCAGCAGGAACGCACCTGGCTCAAGCCCGGGATCTGGGCGGGGCCGGTGATTCTCGCCGCCCTGCTGCTGGCCGAACTGCTGTATGTGCTGTTCGCTCACCAGAGCGGTCAGGCCATCGGCCACACCACCGTCGATGCAAAAGCCGTGGGCATCAGCCTGTTCGGTCCGTATCTGCTGGTGGTCGAACTCGCCTCGATGCTGCTGCTCGCTGCAGCCGTCACGGCGTTCCATTTGGGCCGTAACGAGGCGAAGGAGTAAGACATGCCTGCTATCCCTCTCGAACATGGTCTGGCAGTTGCCGGCATCCTGTTCTGCCTTGGTCTGGTCGGCCTGATGGTCCGCCGCAACATTTTGTTCGTGTTGATGAGTCTGGAAGTGATGATGAACGCCTCTGCACTGGCTTTCATCGTTGCGGGCGCCCGCTGGGCGCAACCGGATGGACAGATCATGTTCATCCTGGTGATCAGCCTTGCAGCCGCCGAAGCCAGTATTGGCCTGGCGATCCTGCTGCAACTGTATCGCCGCTTCCACACGCTCGATATCGACGCTGCCAGTGAGATGCGCGGATGAACCTACTCTTTCTGACTTTCGTATTCCCTCTGATCGGGTTCCTGTTGCTGTCGTTCTCCCGCGGCCGCTTCTCGGAAAACCTGTCGGCGCTGATCGGTGTCGGCTCCATCGGCCTGTCTGCCATCGTCGCGGCCTACGTGATCTGGCAATTCAACGTCGCGCCACCGGAAGGTGGCGTCTACACCCAGGTGCTGTGGCGCTGGATGTCGGTGGAAGGTTTCCAGCCTGACTTCGCGCTGTACCTGGATGGTCTGTCCGTGACCATGCTCGGTGTGGTCGTCGGTGTCGGCTTCCTGATCCACCTGTTTGCATCGTGGTACATGCGTGGCGAAGACGGTTACTCGCGCTTCTTCTCGTACACCAACCTGTTTATCGCCAGCATGCTGTTCCTGATCCTGGGCGATAACCTGCTGTTCATCTACTTCGGTTGGGAAGGCGTGGGCCTGTGCTCGTACCTGTTGATCGGTTTCTACTACAGCAATCGCAACAACGGTAACGCCGCACTCAAAGCCTTCATCGTCACCCGTATCGGCGACGTGTTCATGGCGATCGGCCTGTTCATCCTGTTCCAGCAACTGGGCACGCTGAACGTCCAGGAGTTGCTGGTGAAGGCGCCTGAGCACTTCAAGGTCGGCGATTTCTGGATCGTGCTGGCAACCCTGATGCTGCTGGGTGGTGCGGTCGGTAAATCGGCGCAACTGCCGCTGCAAACCTGGCTGGCGGACGCGATGGCCGGTCCTACCCCGGTTTCGGCACTGATCCACGCCGCAACCATGGTGACTGCCGGTGTCTACCTGATCGCCCGTACCCACGGTCTGTTCGCCCTGGCGCCGGACATTCTGCACCTGGTCGGCATCGTCGGTGGCGTGACCCTGGTACTGGCCGGTTTCGCCGCACTGGTGCAAACCGACATCAAACGTATCCTCGCCTATTCGACCATGAGCCAGATCGGCTACATGTTCCTGGCGCTGGGCGTGGGTGCCTGGGAAGGCGCGATCTTCCACCTGATGACCCACGCCTTCTTCAAGGCCCTGCTGTTCCTTGCCTCCGGTGCGGTGATCGTTGCCTGCCACCACGAGCAGAACATCTTCAAGATGGGCGGCCTGTGGAAGAAACTGCCGCTGGCCTACGCCAGCTTCATCGTCGGTGGTGCCGCCCTGGCCGCCCTGCCGCTGGTGACCGCCGGTTTCTACTCCAAGGACGAAATCCTCTGGGAAGCGTTCGCCAGCGGCAACCACGGTCTGCTTTACGCAGGTCTGGTCGGCGCATTCATGACGTCGCTGTACACCTTCCGCCTGATCTTCATCGCGTTCCACGGTGAAGCCAAGACCGAAGCCCACGCCGGTCACGGCATCGCTCACTGGCTGCCGCTGTCGGTGCTGATCGTGCTGTCGACCTTCGTCGGCGCCATGATCGTTCCACCGCTGCACGGCGTACTGCCAGAGAGCGTTGGCCATGCCGGTGGCGAAGCCAAGCACAGTCTGGAAATCGCCTCGGGCGCCATCGCCCTGGCCGGTATCCTGCTGGCGGCCCTGCTGTTCCTCGGCAAGCGTCGCTTCGTGACCGCAATCGCCAACAGCGGCATCGGCCGTCTCCTTTCGGCCTGGTGGTTCGCTGCCTGGGGCTTCGACTGGATCTACGACAAACTGTTCGTCAAGCCGTACCTTGCGATCAGCCATGTACTGCGCAAAGACCCGCTCGACCAGACCATCGGTCTGATCCCGCGCATGGCCAAGGGTGGTCACACTGCCCTGAGCCGTACTGAAACCGGTCAACTGCGTTGGTACGCCGCCTCGATGGCTGCTGGTGCCGTGTTGGTCATCGGCGCTGTCGTGCTGGTAGCGGTCTGATATGAACCTTGCGAATTTGCGAAAGGAAACGAGCCCGTCATGATTCTGCCTTGGCTAATCCTGATCCCCTTCATCGGCGGCCTGCTGTGCTGGCTGGGTGAGCGCTTCGGCGCCACCCTCCCCCGCTGGATTGCGCTGTTGACCATGACCCTGGAACTCGCCCTCGGCCTCTGGCTGTGGGCCCACGGTGACTATTCATTTGCACCGGCGCCTGGCGCCGATCCGACCTGGACGCTTGAGTTCAAGCACGTCTGGATCCAGCGCTTCGGCATCAACGTGCACCTGGCCCTCGACGGCCTGTCGCTGCTGATGATCCTGCTGACCGGTCTGCTGGGTATCCTGTCGGTACTCTGCTCGTGGAAAGAGATTCAACGTCACGTTGGCTTCTTCCACCTGAACCTGATGTGGATTCTGGGCGGCGTTGTCGGCGTGTTCCTCGCCCTCGACCTGTTCATGTTCTTCTTCTTCTGGGAAATGATGCTGGTGCCGATGTACTTCCTCATCGCGCTCTGGGGTCACAGTTCTTCGGACGGCAAGAAAACCCGGATCTACGCCGCGACCAAGTTCTTCATCTTCACTCAGGCTTCCGGCCTGATCATGCTGGTGGCGATCCTCGGTCTGGTCCTGGTCAACTACAACAGCACCGGCGTGATCACCTTCAACTACGCCGATCTGTTGAAGACCAAGATGTCGATGACCACCGAGTACATTCTGATGCTCGGCTTCTTCATCGCCTTCGCGGTCAAGCTGCCAGTGGTTCCGTTCCACTCCTGGCTGCCTGACGCTCACGCCCAGGCGCCGACTGCAGGTTCCGTCGACCTCGCCGGTATCTTGCTGAAAACCGCGGCCTACGGTCTGCTGCGTTTCGCCCTGCCGCTGTTCCCGAACGCCTCGGCCGAATTCGCGCCGATCGCCATGACCCTCGGTCTGATCGGGATCTTCTACGGTGCGTTCCTCGCTTTCGCGCAAACCGACATCAAGCGTCTGATCGCCTTCTCGTCCGTTTCCCACATGGGCTTCGTACTGATCGGCATCTACTCCGGCAGCCAACTGGCGCTGCAAGGTGCCGTGATCCAGATGCTGGCCCACGGTCTGTCGGCCGCGGCACTGTTTATCCTGAGCGGTCAGTTGTACGAGCGTCTGCACACGCGTGACATGCGTGAGATGGGCGGTCTGTGGTCGCGTATCGCTTACCTGCCGGCGATCAGCCTGTTCTTCGCAGCCGCCTCTCTGGGTCTGCCGGGCACCGGTAACTTCGTCGGCGAGTTCCTGATCCTGATCGGTACGTTCGCCAGTGCGCCATGGATCACCGCGATTGCCACTTCCGGTCTGGTGTTCGGTTCGGTCTACTCGCTGATCATGATCCACCGCGCTTACTTCGGTCCGTCGAAATCGGATTCGATCCTGCACGGCATGGACGGTCGCGAACTGATCATGGTGCTGGGCCTTGCGGTACTGCTGATTTACCTCGGCGTCTACCCGCAACCGTTCCTCGACACTTCCGCCGCCACGATGCATGGCGTGCAGCAGTGGCTCGGCACCGCCTTCACTCAACTCGCTTCGGCCCGGTAAGAGCGCTATGGAATTCACGATTCAACACTTTATTGCGCTTGCGCCACTGTTGATCACCAGCCTCACCATTATCGTGGTGATGCTGGCAATCGCCTGGCGCCGCAACCACTCGCAGACCTTCCTGATTTCGGTGGCAGGTCTGAACCTGGCCTTGCTGTCGATCCTGCCGGCCCTGAAAGTCGCGCCTCTGGCCGTGACTCCATTGCTGCAGATCGACACCTTTGCCTGCCTGTACATGGCGCTGATCCTGGTCGCCACCCTCGCTTGCGTCACCCTCGCCCACGCCTACCTCGGCGATGGCGGTTCGGGTTACCCGGGCAACCGTGAAGAACTGTACCTGCTGATCCTGATGGCCGCCGCCGGTGGCCTGGTTCTGGTCAGCGCGCAGCACCTGGCCGGCCTGTTCATCGGTCTGGAACTGCTGTCGGTGCCGGTCTACGGTCTGGTGGCCTACGCCTTCTTCAACAAGCGTTCGCTGGAAGCCGGCATCAAGTACATGGTGCTGTCGGCCGCCGGTTCCGCGTTCCTGCTGTTCGGTATGGCGCTGCTGTACGCCGACTCGGGTTCGCTGAGCTTCGTCGGTATCGGTCAGGCCCTGGCCGCGACCGGCCTGCCAAGCTCGCTGGCGCAACTGGGCCTGGGCATGATGCTGATCGGTCTGGCGTTCAAGCTGTCGCTGGTACCGTTCCACTTGTGGACGCCGGACGTGTACGAAGGTGCTCCGGCACCGGTGGCCGCGTTCCTCGCCACCGCTTCGAAAGTAGCTGTGTTCGCGGTCATGGTTCGTCTGTTCCAGATCTCCCCTGCTGCAAGCAGTGGCGTTCTGAGTAACGTGCTGACCATCATCGCCATCGCTTCGATCCTGTTCGGTAACCTGCTGGCCCTGACCCAGAGCAACCTCAAGCGTCTGCTCGGTTACTCCTCCATCGCGCACTTCGGCTACCTGCTGATCGCACTGGTGGCGAGCAAGGGTCTGGCGGTGGAAGCCATCGGCGTGTACCTGGTCACCTACGTGATCACCAGCCTCGGCGCCTTCGGCGTGATCACCCTGATGTCCTCGCCGTACAACGGCCGTGACGCAGACGCGCTGTACGAATACCGCGGCCTGTTCTGGCGCCGTCCGTACCTGACCGCCGTACTGACCGTGATGATGCTGTCCCTGGCCGGTATCCCGCTGACCGCTGGCTTCATCGGCAAGTTCTACATCATCGCTACCGGTGTCGAGTCGCACCAATGGTGGCTGGTAGGTTCCTTGGTACTGGGCAGCGCCATCGGCGTGTTCTACTACCTGCGCGTGATGGTCACCCTGTACCTGATCGAACCGAACCTGCGCCGCCACGACGCCCAACTGCACTGGGAACAGAAAGCAGGCGGCGTGATGCTGCTGGCGATCGCTGTGGTTGCGTTCTTCCTCGGCGTCTACCCACAACCGCTGCTGACCCTGGTTCAGCAATCGGGCCTGGCGGGCTGATCGCTCAGCGATAGTTGGCTAGAAACAGAAACGGCACCTTCGGGTGCCGTTTTTGCGTCTAGACCGTCTTGAGTTTTTTCACCATTGGCACGCAAGCCAGTTGCAGACCTGAAGGCGATTGGTAGATCGCACTCCCCTCCCCGACGTAACCGCAACGCCGATAAAAATCAGCGGCATTCAACGTCGCATCCAGACAAACCTCTGCCAGTCCCAGATCCTGTGCCAGCGCTTCCAGAAAGTGCAGCACACGCTTACCCAGACCGCGCTGCATGAAATCCGGATGGATGAAGATTGCGCCGATTTCGCGGTGCTCCAGATCGAGCATGCCGGTTGCCACGGGCTCACCCTCAACGCAACCCAGATAGAAATGCTTTTGCATGAGCGTGTCATAACCGTCTGCCGCCGAGCCCTTTGTCCAGTCGAGCATTTGCTGCTCGCTGTAGGCACCGATGCATTGATGCCGGATCGCCTGTCGCCGAATCTCGAACGCTATCCCGGCATCGTCCGGTTCGGCTCTTTTCATTTCGAACATATCTCTCTCCTTGAGCCATGTGCGGACGGGCAATGAAAAAGCCCCGTCCATTTCTGGCGGGGCTTTGGGTAACACGTCATTGACCAGACATGCATGACCTTATGGCCCGCCGGAAGCGGTCATAGAGGAGCACATCATGGTCATTCGATGTTGGGCATTCATGGCTGGATAGTGCTGCGGATTGTTCGGTCACGTCAATTGCGAAGCTTCTTCTCTTCTTTATCGAAAGCTCTCGCCAGCATATCCGTTTCGTCCTACAGCCAGCCCAGGGGCAATACCACTATGTTGTTTGCCTGCTCAAGAGCTCAATCGAGACGAGGACGAACAATGAAACGCGAAATTTTTTCGGAACTGATGGATGGCCTCAGAGACTTGGCAGCCGCACGCGAAGGCAAAATCACTCTGAAAACCCACACGCTGAATTTGCCAAAGCGAATACCGATCACCAGTGGGGAAATAGAAATCTGCCCCAAGCTGAATAGTCGAACACCAACCAAATCCACCTAACGAAATTGTAATTCCCCAATCATCTCCGCGTTATCTGCAGCCTGCAACGATGACACCCGGCGACCATGCCGGCGGGCCCCTTGTCCGTCGAACAATAAAACCCACGCCGAAGCTCGTTCCCGTTCTGCCGAACCCAAGGAGTGATTGATGGTTAACAACACAAAAATGTCGATGGCCGCTCTGGCAGTGGTTGTCGGCGCCGGGCCGTCCACGGTGTTTGCAGAAGAAAAACCCGAAGGGTTTATCGAAGGCAGCAGCCTGACGGTGCTCAACCGTAACCTTTACTTCAACCGTGACCACCGCAACGGCCAGTCCAGTCCCACGGGCAATGGTTATTCCGAAGCCTGGGCCCACGGCATCATCGGCAAGTTCGAATCCGGTTTCACCCAGGGCACCGTCGGGGTCGGGGTGGATGCGTTTGCGATGATCGGCCTGAAGCTCGACACCGGCGACGGCCGTAACGGTGGCCGCAGTTCGTTCGATGTATTGCCGGTCAACAGCGACGGTGAAGCGCGGGACGAATACAGCAAGGTCGGTGGCGCCGCCAAAGTGCGGGCTTTCGATACGGTGGTGAAAGTCGGTGATGTGTTCCCGGCCAACCCGGTGGTCGCGGCGGGCGATTCGCGATTGCTGCCGGAAAGTTTTCGCGGCGTGACGGCGATCAACACCAGCATCGAAGGTCTGTCGATCCAGGGCGGCCGGCTGCATGCGATGAGCCAACCGGTGTCCAGCGACCTGCGCGAAAACTTCGCGACCTTCTATGCCGGCCCGGTCAATTCGCCGTGGATTGCTTACGGCGGCGGCGATTACGCGCTGAACAAAAACCTGAGTTTCAGCCTGTACTCCAGCCGCCTCAAAGATGCCTGGAACCAGTACTACACCGGCACCGCCTGGACGTATCCACTGTCGGATGACCTGTCGCTGTTCGGCGGCCTGAATTACTACAAGGCTGTCGACGAGGGCAAACAATTGCTCGGCGAGTTCGACAACAACATCTGGAGCGGCCGCGTCGGCGTGAAACTCGGCGCCCACTCCGTCGCCATTTCCCACCAGCGCAACAACGGCAATGACGACTTCGATTACCTGCGTCAGTCCGACTCGATCCTCCTCGACAACTCGATCCAGTACAGCGACTTCAACTCACCGAAAGAGCGTTCCTGGATGGTGCGCTACGACCTCGACATGACTACTTACGGCGTACCGGGCCTGTCGTTCATGACCCGTTATGCACGCGGCACCGACGCCGATTACTCCAACGCCAACGCCGTGTACATGCGCCGCGATGCCGAGGGCAATCCGCTGACTGACCAGAAGCGCTGGGAGCGTGACATCGAAGTCAAATACGTGGTGCAGAGCGGTTCGATGAAAGACCTGTCGCTGCGTCTGCGCCAGGCCACGACCCGCGCCACCGCATTCGAGTCAGACCTGGATGAAGTGCGGGTGATCGTCGAATACCCGCTGGCGATTCTCTGAGTTTCACGAGCAATGCCCATTCACCTTTAGAAGCTCCTTGCTCCTTTGGTAAGAGGTGAATCTTTGGCGTCCTTCGGGGCGCCTTTTTTGCGCCCGAAAAAAAGCCCGACTCACTGCACATGAACCGGGCGTTTCAGCAGGGATTAGCGTCAGCCACCCTGCTGACGACAATTGCCCATCACGTTGTAAGTGACCGTATTGAGCTGCCCCTTGGAGTCCTCGTAAGTCATCGCAGCCGGCACGACCGCGCATTCATTTTTCGGCCGGACAACGCTCACCACCTTCTTCACATCCAGCTTCATTCCGTACCCGTATTCCTTGACCACCGGCGCCGCTTTGCCCTGACTGGCCGCGTACTGCTCCATGGCTTTGGTGTTGGCACTGAGCGCCCGGTCGAACGTTCTGTCGCCACCGCCTTCGGCCAACACATTCAAGGACATCGCCATGACAGCGGTGAACGCCAACAGCTTTAGAGTTTTCATATTCGTTTCCTTCAAAACACGACTCATAAAAAAGCCCACCATCGATGCGCGATGACGGGCTCATTCACTGGCAGCACGCTTACAGGTCTTGGGTCTTGTCGTCCTTCTTGTCGTTCACAACGAACGGATCACGGGCCTTTTCCTTCGCAGCAAACACCTCCATCGAGCGGTCATTGGCGGCCATCATTCGGTCGAAAGTGCGGTCGCCGCCACCTTCGGCCAACACCAGGGAAGACATCATCAGAGCCACGGCAAACGCGCCAATCTGTGCAAGTTTCATCGTTCATTCCTCATTCAAGTCACTGACGGGATCAAGGTAACAATCCGAACCTTTCGTGACGGTGGCGCCGAAATTACATATCCGTTATGTAGAAAGGCCCGCAATGGCGGGCCTGTTGTTGAGGGAAAAATTGACTAGGCCGCCGTAGGCGCTTCCTCATCCCGACGATGCGCCAGCTGATACAACGCCGGCAGGATCAGCAGCGTGAGAATGGTCGAGGACAGAATTCCACCAATCACCACCGTTGCCAGCGGTCGCTGCACCTCGGCCCCGGTGCCGGTCGCCAGGGCCATCGGAATGAAGCCCAGGGACGCCACCAGCGCCGTCATCAACACCGGGCGCAATCGCGTCAGCGCACCTTCGTGAATCGCTTCGGACAGCGAGCGCCCTTCCTCCCGCAAGTTGCGGATAAACGCGATCATCACCAGCCCGTTGAGCACCGCCACGCCGGACAGCGCGATAAACCCGACACCCGCCGAGATCGACAGCGGAATATCCCGCAGCCACAACGCCATGACCCCGCCGGTCAGCGCAAACGGAATCCCGGTGAACACCAGCAAGCCGTCCTTGAGGTTGTTGAACATCATGAACAGCAACCCGAACACCAGCAGCAACGCCACCGGCACCACGATCTGCAAGCGCTTGGCCGCCGATTGCAGTTGCTCGAACTGCCCGCCCCAGGTGGTCCAGTAACCTGCCGGCACCTGCACGTCGCGCTCGATCGCATCGCCCGCCTCGGCGACAAAAGAACCGATGTCGCGCCCACGCACGTTGGCGCTGACGATCACCAGGCGCTTGCCGTTCTCGCGGCTGACCTGATTCGGCCCCAGCACCAGATCGAGGCTGGCAACGTCCTTCAGCGCAATGAAGCCAATCTGACTGGAAGCATCACCACCCGCCGCCGGCACCGGAATCAGCAGTGCCGACAACCCGTCGATGTCCTTGCGCATGGCGTCGGACAAGCGCACCACCATGTCGAATCGACGGTCCCCCTCATACAGAGTGCCGGCCTTCTGCCCACCGACGGCCACCGCAATGGTGTCCTGCACATCGCCGACGTTGAGCCCGTAACGCGCGGCCTTGTCGCGGTCGATATTGATGGTCAGCACCGGCAGACCGCTGGTTTGCTCGACCTTGACCTCGGACGCGCCGTTGACCTTCTGCATCGCGACGGCAATCTTCGCCGCCGTGGCGTTGAGCACGTCCATGTCATCACCGAACACCTTGACCGCCACGTCGCTGCGCACGCCGGAGATCAGCTCGTTGAAGCGCAACTGGATCGGCTGCGACAGTTCATAGTTACTGCCCGGCAGCGTTGCCGCGGCTTGTTGCAGCTCGGCCATCAGGGTTTCGCGGGACTTGCCCGGCTCCGGCCATTGC
Source organism: Pseudomonas sp. B34(2017) (assembly GCF_002112915.1). NCBI lineage: Bacteria > Pseudomonadati > Pseudomonadota > Gammaproteobacteria > Pseudomonadales > Pseudomonadaceae > Pseudomonas > Pseudomonas sp. B34(2017). Next base: position 396,010 of record NZ_NEJA01000004.1, read on the forward strand.
TCTTTGGGCTTGAGCATTACGTAGCTGTCGGAGATGTTCGGCGGCATCGGGTCAGAGGCGATTTCCGCAGTACCGGTACGGGCGAACACGCGTTCAACCTCGGGCACTTTGGCCAGGATCAACGTTTCCAGCCGCTGCTGCATGTCCACCGATTGCGTCAGGCTGGTGCCCGGCACGCGCAACGCCTGCAAGGCAAAATCGCCCTCGCTGAGACTCGGCACAAACTCGCTGCCCATGCGGCTGGTGACCACGCCACTGAGCACAATCACAGCCAACGCCGCGCCGACCGCCATCGTCCGATGGGACATGACCCAGTTCAGCGTCGGCGCATAAACGCGACGCGCGCCGCGCATCACCACGCCCTCCTCTTCCTTGACCTTGCCGGTCACGAACAGCGCAATCGCCGCCGGCACAAAAGTCACGGACAACAGCATGGCGCCAAGCAACGCGATGACTACGGTAAACGCCATCGGGTGGAACATTTTCCCCTCGACGCCGCTCAGGGCGAAGATCGGCAGGTACACCACCATGATGATCAACTGGCCGAAAATCAGCGGTCGCCGCGCCTCTTTCGCTGCTGCAAACACTTCATGGAAACGTTCGGATCGCGTCAGCAGACGCCCGTGATGCTGCTGCGCATGGGCCAGTCGTCGCAGCGTATTTTCGACGATCACCACCGCACCATCGACGATGATGCCGAAGTCCAGCGCGCCGAGGCTCATCAGGTTGGCGCTGACCTTGTTGCTGAACATGCCGGTGAAGGTGAACAACATCGACAGCGGAATCACCATCGCCGTGATCAGCGCAGCGCGGATATTGCCGAGGAACAGAAACAGGATTGCGATCACCAGAATCGCGCCTTCGACGAGGTTCTTCTTCACCGTGGCGATGGCCTTGTCGACCAGATGCGTGCGGTCGTACACCGGCACCGCGATCACGCCGGCGGGCAACGACTTGTTGATCTGTTCGAGCTTCGCGGCGACGGCCTGGGAGACCGTGCGGCTGTTTTCACCGATCAACATGAACACCGTGCCAAGCACCACTTCCAGGCCATTTTCCGTGGCGGCGCCGCTGCGCAGTTCGCGGCCGATGTCCACGGTGGCGACGTTCTTGATCCGGATCGGCGTGCCGTCGACGTTGGCCATGACGATGTTGGCGATGTCCTCGGTGCTCGCTACCTGGCCCGGCGCGCGAATCAGCAATTGCTCGCCGCTGCGCTCGATGTACCCGGCGCCGACGTTGGCGTTGTTGCGCTCCAGCGCCGTCACCAGATCGGTGAGGGTCAGTTTGTAGGCCGCGAGTTTTTTCGGATCGGGCGCGATCTGATATTCCTTGGCAAAACCGCCGATGGTGTTGATCTCCGCCACGCCGGGGACGTTGCGCAGTTGCGGCTTGATGATCCAGTCCTGAATCACCCGCAAGTCGGTCGGCGTGTAGGGCGTACCGTCGTCCTTCAGTGCGCCTTCCTTGGTCTCGACCGTCCACAAAAAGATCTCGCCGAGCCCGGTGGAGATCGGCCCCATCACCGCTTCCACGCCCTCGGGCAACTGCTCCTTGGCGGACTGCAATCGTTCGTTGACCAATTGCCGGGCAAAGAACAGATCGGTGCCTTCCTTGAAGATCACCGTGACCTGCGACAACCCCGAACGCGACAGCGAGCGGGTCTGCTCCAGCGCTGGCAAACCGGCCATCGCGGTTTCAATCGGGAACGTAATGCGCTGCTCGGTTTCCAGTGGCGAGAATCCCGCTGCACCGGTGTTGATCTGCACCTGGACGTTGGTGATGTCGGGCACGGCGTCGATCGGCAGTTTCTGATAACTGGCGATGCCGAGGCCGGCCATGAGCAGAACGGCGAGCAGCACGATGATGCGCTGCTCGATGGCAAACTGGATCAGGCGTTCGAACATGGGAGTCTTCCGCGATTAATGACTGTGCTCGGCCGAGGCTTTGCCCAGCTCCGATTTGAGGACGAAGCTGCCGGTACTGGCGACTTGCACGCCCGGTTCCAGTCCGGCGATGACTTCCGCCTGGCCTGCCGCGCGACTGCCCAGCTCCACTGCTTGCGCCTTGAAGCCGTTGTCGGTGCGCACAAACACCGTGGGCTTGTCCTCGACGGTCTGGATTGCGGTTTCCGGTACGGCGACTTTGGCCTGGCGGCTGTCGGTGGCGACCAGCGCGGTGACAAACAGGCCCGGGCGCCAGGAGCCTTGCGGGTTTTCCAGGGTGACGCGCACGGTCGCGGTGCGGGTCTGTTCGCCGAGCAGGCTGCCGACGTAGGTCACGGTGCCGCTGACTTCGGCGTTCAATTCCGCCGCACTGACGGTGACGGGTTTGCCCACTTGCACCTTGTTCAAGTCTTTCGGTGACACGCCGAACGTGACCCACACCCGCGACAAATCCGAGAGCGTGAACGCCGCCGTGGTTTCATCGACCACCTCGCCCGGCGTCAGGTGCTTTTCCACTACCACACCTTCGAACGGCGCCCGCAGCTCATAGCGATTGCCACCGGTGGCGACCACGCTGCCACTGAGCACGCTGATCTTTTGCCGGGCATTGCTCACGGCAATTTCGGCTTCCTCCAGGGCCTGACGTGCCTGGAGGAAATCCTGTTCGGCGGAGATCCTGTCCTGCCACAGTTTCTTCTCGCGCTCGAACGTCGTGCGGGCCAGGGCCAGACGGCGTTGCGCGGCTGCCTGCTCGCTGCGCTGATCGGAGATCTGCTGACTGGCGATCACGGCCAGCAACTGGCCTTTCTTCACCGACTGTCCGAGGTTGACCGACACTGACTCGACCACGCCCGGCACACGCGGCACCACATGCGCGGTGCGGTCTTCGTCGAAGCGCACTTCGCCGGGGAACGACAGACCGAGGCTGAAGTTCTGCGCCCGGGCGGCGGCCAGTTGAATCCCCGCCGCCGCGATCTGCTCGGCCGTCAGTTCGATGTGCCCTTCTTCGTCGTGCCCGCCGTCAGCGGCGGCGCCTTCTTCGGCATGGTCGGCGTGCTCCGCCGCTTCATCGGCATGCGCATCGACAGACGCATTGCCGCTCCACATCGAGCCGATGCCAATGCCCAGCGCCAAGGTCGCCGCAGCAACCACGATCAGTTTTTTATCCATGGAAACTCCTCTGCGCCAAACCATCGCGCAGTAATCAGAACGTTGAAATTCAAGGGTTGGCGCTGAGGTCGCCGAAGATGCGTTCGATGCGGACCCGGGCGTCGGTCGCCTCGCTCACCGCCTGGATGTATTGGCTGCGAGCGGCGATCAATGTGCGCTGGGCATCGAGCACGTCGAGGAAGCCGAACTTGCCCATTTCGAAACCGCGAGTGGCGTTGTCGACCGCACTTTGCGCGGCGGGCAGGATGGTGCGGTCGAATGCCTGGATTTCGCCGTTGGCGGTCTGCCATTGCGCCAGCGTGGTCTGGATTTCCGTGCGCAAGCGCAGTTCGGTGGCGTTGCGCAGGTCCCGCGCCTGATCGGTACGCCGCGCCGCCGCCAGCACGTTGCCCTGATTGCGGTTGAAAAGCGGAATCGGCATCGACAGCCCGACCACGTTGACCCGCTCGCGCTCGGTTTCGCTGTACTGGCTGCCGATGCTGACGGTGAGATCGGGAATCCGCTGGGACTTTTCCAGCCCCAGCGACGCTTCGCGCTGGTCGATCTGCAACCTGGCCAGCCGCAGCTCCGCGGTCTCGTTCAGACGCTCAAGCAAACGGGTGGGCGGCGGTACGCTGGGCAGACTTTGAGTTGCGGTCTGCACCGTGGTCGACGTCGGCAACGGTGCGCCCATGACCTGCGCCAGCTGCTGGTACGCATTGGCCTGATCACGCTCGGCGCGGCTCAATTCCAGGCGCACTTCCGAAAGCTGCACTTGCGCCCGCGTGCCTTCCACCGGCGACGACTTGCCCGCCTCGATCCGCCCCTGAGCCACACGCAAACCGTGCTCGGCGAGTTGCAGCGACTGCCGGGCCAGTTGCAAACGTTGCTGCGCGGTCTGCGCGCCGTTGAACGCTTGAAGCACGTCGGCGCGCAGGACGTTGCGCTTGCGCTCCAGCTCGATGCCGGCGGCATCCTGGGCACGACTCGCCACATCAATCCGCGCGCCGCGCTTGCCGCCCAGCTCGATCGGCTGGCTGAGCATCACCGTGGTGGTGCGTGATTCACGCCGGGTGTCTTCGGCCTCCCACGACACCTCGGGGTTGGGGATCAGCCCGGCCTGCTTGCGGTCACCTTCGGCAATGCCGATTTCCCACTGCGCGGCGGCCAGCTCCGGGTTGCTGGCGAAGGCGGTTTGCAACGCCTGATCCAGCGTCAAAGTCGACGCACTGGCAAGGCTGGTACAAGCCAGCAACAACAGGCCGCTGGCGGTTTTTTTCAGGCGTGAGCGCGCCGTCAGTTCAATTAAACCGGGCAATGGAAGACTTCCTTCAATCAAGAATCGTTGATGGCGCCACGGTAGGGTTTTGAACTTATCGACAAGGTGACGTGAACATTACAAATCCGTTATCCACGGTTAATCGAAGTTGTTTTGCTCTAGGATTCGAAGTTCGAATGGCTTTGCTGCAACACACCGAAACAAATGCATGTTAGTTATCAGCCGAACAGCACTTGCCGAAAAGGAAGTCATGAAAAATTGACCACTTCGCTGCGACAGGCTGTCGCGGATGGCCGATTTAAAGGGCTCAGGCGTTGACTCTGTAGCCACTACAGCCTTTACGGTACACGCCACTCAGCTCCAAAGTCCGTCAGGAAGTCCCTGCAAAAACTGCAACTTCCAGACTCACTTACTTAAATACCCATTCATTAAAAGTGGTGAAACATCATGCGAATCCTTGTCGTCGAGGACGAGCTTAAAGCTGCCGAATACTTGCATCAGGGCCTGACCGAAAGTGGTTATATCGTTGATCACGCGGTCAATGGCGCGGATGGTTTGCACCTGGCGCAACAACAGGTTTATGACCTGATCATCCTCGATGTGAACCTGCCGGAACTCGACGGCTGGAGCGTGCTGGAACAACTGCGTCGCACCCACTCCACCCGGGTGATGATGCTCACCGCACGCGGGCGGCTGGCGGACAAGATCCGGGGTCTGGACCTGGGCGCCGACGATTATCTGGTCAAGCCGTTCGAGTTTCCGGAACTGCTGGCCCGGGTACGCACGTTGATGCGGCGCAGTGAAAATATTCCGGTGCCGCAGGTGCTCAAGGTCGCCGATCTGGAACTCGATCCGGGCCGTCACCGGGCCTTTCGCGGCACCCAGCGCATCGACCTGACCACCAAGGAGTTCGCCCTGCTGCACCTGCTGATGCGCCAGTCCGGCGAAGTGCTGACCCGCACCCAGATCATCTCGCTGGTGTGGGACATGAATTTCGACTGCGACACCAACGTGGTCGAAGTTTCGATCCGTCGCTTGCGGGCGAAGATCGACGACCCGTTCGACAGCAAACTGATCCACACCCTGCGCGGTGTCGGCTATGTGCTGGAGGCGCGGGAATGAAGCCTGCGAGCCTGTCGCTGCGGCTGGGTCTGACGGTCAGCATTCTCGGCGCGCTGCTGGTGGTGTTCCTGGCGATCCTCGCGTATTTCGCCCTGACCCACGAGCTGAACGCGCTATCGCGCGACAGCCTGGAAAAGAAGCTGGAACAGGTCGAGCACAGCCTGACGCTGTACTTCGACACCGGCGAGATCAGCGCCAAGCCGCACATTCTGCTCGATCAGGTCATGGGGCACGACAACCTGACCCTGACTATTTATGACCTGAACAACCTGCGCACCCCGCTGCTCAAGTCCGGTTCGGGTCTGACCGATCCGCGCGTTGAACTGAAGGCGGTACGGGCGACAACCGATCAGTTGACCCACACCGACAGCGCCGATGCCGAAGGTGCGAAGTTTCTCACCGTCTCCAAGCTGATTCGCCTCAAGGACGGCAGCAGCGTACCGGTCCTGCTGTCGATGGATAACGCCCACGATCAGGCCTTGCTCAGTGCTTATTTGCGCTCGACATTGATGGCTTTGCCGTTGCTGCTGGTATTCATCGGCCTGACCGCATGGGGTGCCGTGCAGCGAGGGCTGGCACCGTTGCGCGAGTTTCGCAAAGTGGCGGCGCGAGTGACGACGCAGGATCTCGACCATCGCCTGTCGGTGCTGAACATGCCCCAGGAACTCAGCGAACTGGCGCAGGGCATCAACGTCATGCTCGATCGACTGGACAGCGGCGTGCAGCAGTTGTCGCAGTTCTCCGATGACCTGGCCCACGAGCTGCGCACGCCGATCAACAACCTGATGGGCAAGGCCCAGGTGACGCTGTCGCGGGAGCGCTCGGTCGAGGAATACACCAACGTTCTGGTGTCCTGCACCGAAGAGCTGGAGCGGGTCGCGCGGATTGTCTCGGACATGCTGTTCCTGGCCCAGGCCAGCCAGCCTGCGGCGCACGCCTCGTTCGAACCGATTGCGCTGGAGGAAGAGGCGTCCAGGGTGGTGGATCTGTTTTCCCTGACGGCACAGGACAAACAGATCGATCTGAAGATCATCGGCAGCGCTCAGGTGTCGGGCGACCGGCTGATGATTCAGCGAGCGATTTCCAATCTGCTGTCCAATGCCCTGCGCCACTGCCCGTCCGGCAAGACCGTTTCGCTGTTCATCGAACAGGCGTCGAACGAGGTGTCATTGCGGGTGAGCAATCCCGGTGCGGGCATCGAAGCGCAGCACCTGCCGTATCTGTTCGACCGTTTTTACCGGGTCGACAGCAGCCGCACCCGGTCACAGGGCAGTACCGGTCTGGGACTGGCCATCGTGCACTCGATCATGACCTTGCATCAAGGCTCTGCGCAGGTTCAAAGCCGACCGGGAGCGATGACGATATTCAGTCTGGTGTTTCCCGTGACGCACCCGGAACGGCACTGAACCTTCAAGCCGATTTGTGCGGTGTTTTCTCAAATCTCATGGGAAAAATCGCCGCACAAGTGCTGCATCCATCCCCGTAAATCCTTCAGCACGAATTTGCGTCGTCCCCGCGCTGAAATGTCTGACAGCGGCAAAAGACAGAACGCCTCAAACCGCTGATTCCTTTCGCGTGGCTCGCCCGTTGCAACGCAGTGCGGCCCCTCAGAAACACGTCCTCGCAGCGTCAATTCACGCTTTATCAGTACGTATTTCGACACCGCTGAAACCCGCGGCTGGAAACGTCCGGACATTTTTGACCCCGCCCTCACCGCCCTTTTAGATTCGGCTCGTGCTTGCAACAGCACTCCCAAACAACAACCAAGGAGCAACATCATGGGCTACATGGGCAGCTGGAACGCAAACCCTATCGATGAACTGGAAGAGCAGGAAGCACCCTCGCCAGAGCAGATCGAAGCGCTGCAACTGACCGAGGAAGAACAGGCGGAACTCAACGCCGAGTGACAGAACCCGCGGGGGCCTTGCGCCCTCGCGGGCTTTCCAGGAAGGAAATCATGCACAAGACAACGTTGGCCGAGCGTGAGCTCACGGCCGATCAGGCAGAACGGCGTATTCACACCGAACTTTCACGCCTGGGCCTCACACCGCACACCCGCACCCTCGGCAGCAAAGTGGTTGCAGTTCAGGCGAGTCTTCATGGCGGCGACAACCGTCATGCCCGTGGCTCCGGCAAGGGTTATGCGGATCAGGCGCACCTGGGCGCGCTCTATGAAGCGCTCGAGCATTACTGGACGGATGAGCTCTGTACCTACGATGTTCACCACGAAACGGAACGCTATTTCAAAGACACGCCGGTGTTTGCCGATGACTCGCTTCTGCACAGGCTCACTTGCCAGCAAAACGTGCGCATCCCCTGCCGGACCTATGTCTGTCCGCCGTGGCATGACCGGTTTTCCTACCCGGTGGCGCTGACCTCGCCGAACGGCTCACGTTTACCCTCGTCACCGGGCATGGCGGACTACCGTGCCGTGCAGCGCTACGCCAGCAACAGCGGCACCGCCATTGGCGCCACTTACCACGAAGCGATGCTGCACGCCGCCAACGAATGCATCGAGCGCGACGCCGTGTCGTTGTTTCTGCTCGATCATTTTTATTATCAGAACCATCCGCCACTGCGACGGGTGGCGCGTCTCACTGAACGCGACGATCTCGATCGTCTTTGGGCTGATGCCGAACAAGAGATCGACGGCGAAATCGTGCTGGTGGATATCAGCACCGAGTTCAAGACGCGAACCTTTCTGGCCTTCACCACGAAGCCGGGCGCTCACCCACAGGTATTCGGCAGCGGCAGCTCTCTCGACCCGCGTCACGCGGCGTGGCGGGCGCTTACTGAACTGGTGCAGCTGCAACTGAGTGCCGCCGAACCCGAATACCGTCAGACACTGGCCAATGCGCTGCGCAACCTGCAACCGTTCCCGCGCCTGCTGCGCTGTGCGCAGTTTGATCCGCACACGCTTCTGCATCGCTGCGTTCAACACGAGGTGAGACTGCCGGATTCCGCCAAAGACCTGTCGGTGCAAAATCAACTGCACCTGCTGACTCAAGACCTGCGGATTCATGGCCGTTCGCTGGGTGCAGCGGTCCTGCAGCGAACCGAGCTCGGCACGACCCTGCTCAACGTGGTGATCCCCGGACTGGAACGCTTCTTCGTGGTCTGCAGCGGTAACGTCGTCATACCGCAAGCCCGGGGCCGTACTCTGGAGAGGCCAGCCCCATGAACCGACTCGATCGCACCCGGGAACTGACACTGGCCCGATCCATGCGCCATTACCTCAACGAAAAGGGCGCTGTTGGCCACTACCTCGAACCACGCGGCAGCGGGCTGCATCACGTTTTTTTCCTGCGGGTGAACGATGAGTTCTGGGTCGGCCGCAAGCTCCTGCAACGTGACCGGCATTTTCAGTGGCAGGCCAGCAGCGCGCTCAAACCCGACATGTTGTTTGGCCCGCATCTGCATTCATTGTGGGGGGATGACGGGTTGTCGATCGGCTATCGGACGGTCTCCCCCGCAGACAAAGCGCAGTTCTTCGAGCACGCCTTGCATCAGGCTGACAGCGAGATCCTGGTTCCCTTCCCGCTGCTGGATGAGGCGGGCCGGGAAGCGGTCTGCCCGGCAGACTTCTGGCAATGCAACGAATCACTGGCCGAACAGCTGAACACTGACGAACACCACCTACGCGAATACTGCGCCGGGCTGCTCCAGGCCATCACAGAAAAAGGCGCACTGGTTTACGACCCGGCTTGTTCAACGGGCGCGTTCATCGCCCACCTCGCCCGTGCCCTACCCGACTGTCTTTGCCTGGGCAGTGACCGTTCGGCCTCGATGATCGAACATGCCAGGCGCTGGCACAGCGGGACATCCGTCGAATTTGACGTACTGGAGGCAAGTGAGGCATTCGATACAGGCATCCGCTGTGATGTCTTGATCCTGAGGTTCCTCAACGCCGAAGTCTTGACCCGCCGTGAGGCCCACGTAGCGTTCGAATCGCTGATCCGCTGCGTCAATCCCGGTGGCACGATCCTCGTCTTCGGTCACACCCCGGTGCTGATTCCGGTCACCTGGCTTGCCTCCATCCATCACCTGAAACTTGAATCCAGTGTCGCGGCACGACCAGGGCAAATCGAGCTGTTCCAGTTCTATCGTCTGACGGTTCCGGCGCCATGAGCTTTTCCCTGCATAGCCGAGGTTATTACCCGACCGGCGACGGCCATCAACTCTATTGGGAACGGCATGGTGTTCCGGGACACGAACCGGTGTTTTTCCTCCATGGCGGGCCCGGCGGACGTATCAGCCGCCACCATTTGCAGTTCTTCGAACCGGGTCGGTTCGACATCATCCTGTTCGACCAACGGGGCTGCGGGCGCTCGACGCCTTACGGCGAACTGCGGGACAACACTACCGGGCTGTGTGTCGAAGACATCGATGCCCTGCGCCAGTATTTCGGCTTCGAAAAAATCAGCGTGCTTGGCGTGTCATGGGGTAGCTGGCTGGCGATCCAGTACCAACAGCGATATCCGCAGCACCTGCTGAAAACCACGCTGGTTTCGGTATTCGTGCCGTTTGCCGCCAATGTCCGGGCCTACGATCAGGCACTCAATGACGGGTTGGCACAATCGCCTCACATGTCGCCCGGCCACCGTGCCAGGGACATCTACCGGATCCTCGGCGAAGGCTGTCCATCGCAGCAATACCGCGCCGCCATCGAATGGTTGAACGCTGTTCTACGTCGCACAGGGCAGACGATCTGCCCCGACACTCTGGAGCGCTTTGTCGATCAGGAAGCGGTGCTCGCCATCCGTCTCGAGCTGCATTACCACCTGCAGAACTACTGCTTCACGCCAAAGGATGAAGACCTGACCCTCGATGACAACACCCTGCTGATCCAGGGCATCCGCGACACCCATGGCATGGCCAGCGTGCGCTGGCTCAGGCAACGCATGAACATCCACTGCCGGCTGCTGCACGCCGGGCACAACGCCTTTGAAAACGCCCTCCTCAAAACGGTGCGCCGGGCGGTGAAACGTGAAATCGAAAGGTGAGCGTTATATGGCCGTAGGATCTTTTTCCGTTACTGGCCCGTCCTGCCGGGAACACAGAAAGCTCTCTCCAGAATGCCCGTCTCGTCCTACAGCCACACCAGGAAACAAGACGTTATCTTGGGTCACGGTTTACCAAGCGGCTGAGGCCAGAACGGACAATGAAACGTGAAATCTTTTTTGAGCTGGTGAGCAGCTTCGATTCATCGGTGGTCGAGCGACGGAGCAAAGTCATGCAATTTCCCTATATAGCGCGACGTGCAGGTTTGCCCCCCACCTGCACAGAACAAATCCGGGACTTTGCCGGCCCCCTTGATTCTGGCTATATTTGTCCAGAACATGAGGAAAACATGATGATCATCGTTCCGTTGGCCGAAGCCAAAAACAATCTATCCAGACTCGTCGATGAGGCCGCCTCGGGGCAGATCATTACAATTGCCAAACATGGGCGTGCACTCGCTCGTCTGGTTCCTGTCACCAAGTCTCACGGTCCGCGCATAGGTGCGATGAAGGGCAAACTCGTGCTTCCCGAAAACTTCGACGCGCCACTATCGGATGACATGCTCGACGCATTTGAGGGTGGCCAGTCATGAGGGTATTGCTCGACACCCACATTCTGCTCTGGACGCTTTCAGACGATTCCAGACTCTCCGCAAAAGCCAGAAAACTGATTGAGAACGCCACCGAAATCTATATCAGCGCTGCGACCTATTGGGAGATGGCAATCAAGGTCGGGCTCGGTAAGTTGAATGTAGATCTCGAAGAAATAAGGCAATACAGCCTCGACAGCGGCTTTATAGAACTCCCAGTGACCTCAGAACACGCCATTGCCGTAAAGGAGCTTGAACACCACCATCGCGATCCATTCGATCGGCTTATTGTTGCAACCGCCATGATTGAGCCGATGAAGCTGCTAACCGCCGATCCCCTGGTGGCTCAGTACACAGATCTGGCTGTTCTGGTCTGAATCCCGCACAAAGAAAAACGGCACCCAAAGGTGCCGTTCCGTCCCGCAAAAGCGCTTATTTGCGTGCCGCCTCCCACGACTTGAGCAGTTCGTTGTAGCTCACGGTTTCGCCTTTCGGCTTCTCGTTGGCCAGTTTCGGTTTGGGTGCGCCCGGCTGGTCGAACCAGTATTGCGCGTCGCGCTCGGGGTTCATTTTCGGTGCGCACACCGCTTGGGCCTTGGAGCGTTCCAGACGGGTCATGATCGCGTCCTGATCCTTGGCCAGACCGTCGAGGGCCTGTTGCGGGGTCTTCTCGCCGCTGGCGGCTTCGGCGATGTGGCTCCACCACAGTTGCGCCAGGCGTGGATAGTCCGGCACGTTGGTGCCGGTCGGCGTCCATTGCACGCGGGCCGGGCTGCGGTAGAACTCGACCAGACCACCGAGTTTCGGCGCCAGGTCGGTCATCGCTTGCGAGTTGATGTCCGATTCACGAATCGGCGTCAGGCCGACGATGGTTTTCTTCAGCGACACGGTTTTCGAGGTCACGAACTGCGCGTACAGCCAGGCCGCGAGTTTCTGTTTCTCAGGCGTGGATTTCATGAAGGTCCACGAGCCCACGTCCTGATAACCGAGCTTCATCCCCTCTTCCCAGTACGGTCCGCGTGGCGACGGCGCCATGCGCCATTTCGGCGTGCCGTCGGCGTTGACCACCGGCAGGCCCGGTTTGGTCATGTCGGCGGTGAACGCGGTGTACCAGAAGATCTGCTGGGCGATGTTGCCCTGGGACGGTACCGGGCCGGACTCGGAGAAGGTCATGCCCGCCGCTTCCGGTGGCGCGTACTTCTTCAGCCAGTCGACGTATTTGGTGGTGGCGAACACCGCCGCCGGGCCGTTGGTATCGCCGCCGCGGGTCACGCTGGAACCGACCGGGTGGCAATCCTCGACACGAATTCCCCACTCGTCCACCGGCAAGCCGTTGGGAATGCCCTTGTCGCCGCCACCGGCCATGGAGAACCAGGCATCGGTGAAGCGCCAGCCCAGCGACGGGTCTTTCTTGCCGTAGTCCATGTGCCCGTAAATGCGTTTGCCGTCGATTTCCTTGACGTCTTCGCTGAAGAACTTGGCGATGTCTTCATAGGCCGACCAGTTCACCGGCACGCCCAGTTCATAGCCGTACTTTTCCTTGAACCTGGCTTTCAGGTCGGCGCGTTCGAACCAGTCGGCACGGAACCAGTACAGGTTGGCGAACTGCTGATCGGGCAATTGATAGATCTTGCCGTCCGGCGCAGTGGTGAAGGAGATGCCGATGAAGTCCTTGATGTCGAGGGTCGGCGAGGTGAAGTTCTTGCCTTCGTTGGCCATCAGGTCGGTGATCGATTCGGTCTTGCCGTAGCGAAAGTGCGTACCGATCAGGTCCGAGTCGTTGACCCAGCCGTCGTATATGTTCTTGTCCGACTGCATCACCGTCTGCATTTTTTCCACGACATCGCCTTCCTGCAGCAGGTCGTGGGTCAGCTTGATGCCGGTGATTTCGCTGAAAGCCTTGGCCAGCACCTTGGATTCATATTCGTGGGTGGTCAGGGTTTCCGAGACGACCTTGATGTCCATCCCGCGAAACGGCTCGGCCGCCTTGATGAACCACTTCAGTTCTTCGAGTTGCTGCTCGGTCGTCAGGGTCGACGGCTTGAATTCGCTGCCGATCCATTTTTTTGCGGCATCTTCGTAGGCGTCGGCCCAGGCGGACGCGCTCAAACCGCTGAGTGCCAGCATGGCTGCCAATGAAATGCTATGTCGCAGCTTATTTTTCTTATCGAACATAGAGACCTCCTGTTAGGTTTTCGGAGCACGATTGCCGAGCGATTCGACTAGCCCCAACGCATCACAGCCAACAGCCACACCAGGGACAACGCGGACGCTACCCAGATGCTCCAGTCGGTCACGCCGATTACCAGCAGATGCAGGTAGGCGCTGCCGAGAAGACCGATGAACAAACGATCGCCACGGGTGGTGGCAATCGGCAGAAACCCTCGCCGCAAGATGCTCGGCGAGCGCAATTCCCAGGTGGTCATGCCCACCAGGATCAACCCGATCACGATGAAAAACGCCGCCGTCGGGACGGTCCAGCTCATCCATTCCATCATCAGTTCCTCAGACCCGGCCCAGGGCAAAGCCCTTGGCCACGTGGTTGCGAACGAACCAGATCACCAGCATGCCGGGGAGAATAGTCAACACCCCCGCTGCCGCCAGTACGCCCCAGTCAATCCCGGATGCCGACACCGTGCGCGTCATCACCGCCGCGATCGGTTTGGCGTTCACCGAGGTCAGCGTGCGCGCCAGCAGCAGCTCGACCCAGGAAAACATGAAGCAGAAAAACGCTGTCACACCGATGCCGGAGCCGATCAGCGGAATGAAGATCTTCACGAAGAACTTGGGAAAGCTGTAGCCGTCGATGTAGGCGGTTTCGTCGATTTCCTTCGGCACCCCGGACATGAAGCCTTCAAGGATCCACACCGCCAACGGCACGTTGAACAGGCAGTGCGCCAGCGCCACGGCGATGTGGGTGTCGAACAGGCCGATCGACGAATACAGCTGGAAGAACGGCAGCAGGAATACCGCCGGCGGCGCCATGCGGTTGGTCAGCAGCCAGAAGAACAGGTGCTTGTCGCCGAGAAAGCGGTAACGCGAAAACGCGTAGGCCGCTGGCAGTGCCACAGTCAGGGAAATGATCGTGTTCAGACTGACGTAGTACAGCGAGTTGATATAGCCGGTGTACCAGCTCGGGTCGGTGAAGATCACCTTGTAGTTCGCCAGCGTGAAATCCTGTGGGAAAAGGGTCAGTCCGCCGAGGATTTCGGTGTTGCTCTTGAACGACATGTTCAGCAGCCAGTAGATCGGCACCAGCAGGAACAGAATGTAGAGCAGCAGGGGAATCAGCTTTCTTTTGCTCATGGCCGGGCCTCAGCGGTTGGCATCGTTGTGGGTCATGGCGGTGTAGAACAGCCAGGACACCAGCAGGATGATCAGGAAGTACACCAGCGAGAATGCCGCCGCCGGCCCCAGGTCGAATTGGCCTACGGCCATCTGGGTCAGGGTCTGACTCAGGAAGGTCGTCGAGTTGCCCGGCCCGCCACCGGTGAGCACGAACGGCTCGGTGTAGATCATGAAGCTGTCCATGAAGCGCAGCATCACCGCGATCAGCAGCACGCTCTTCAACTTGGGCAACTGAATGTGCCGGAACACAGCCCAGGCCGAGGCCCGGTCGATGCGCGCGGCCTGGTAATACACATCGGGAATCGCCCGCAAGCCGGAAAAACACAGCAGCGCCACCAGCGAAGTCCAGTGCCAGACGTCCATCACCAGCACAGTGACCCAGGCGTCCATGGTGTTGGCCGCGTAGTTGTAGCTGATGCCCATGGCATTGAGGCTCGACCCCAGCAGGCCGATGTCGGCACGGCCGAAAATCTGCCAGATGGTGCCGACTACGTTCCATGGAATCAGCAACGGGATCGCCAGCACGATCAGCACCACCGACGACCAGCGACCCTTGGTCGGCATGGTCAGGGCAATGGCGATCCCGAGGGGGATTTCGATCAGCAGCACACACGCCGAGTAGATGAACTGGCGCAGCAACGAGTCGTGCAGACGCGGATCGAGCAGCACCTGCTTGTACCAGTCGGCACCGACGAAGTAGCGGCTGGACTGGTCGAAAATGTCCTGCACCGAATAGTTGACCACGGTCATCATCGGGATCACGGCACTGAACGCCACCAGCAGGAACACCGGCAACACCAGCCACCACGCCTTGTTGTTCTGCACCTTGTTCATGGCTGTACCTCGCTGTCGGTGGCATCCAGCAGAAACTCGTCGGCGTAGACCATCAGCCACTGCGCCGGAAAACTGATGTACGCAGTGCCCTGGGGCACCGGTTTGTCCTCGGCCAGGCGCACTTTCAGCGGTGCGCCGTCCAGATCCAGGGTCATGATCTTGTAGGTGCCGAGGTCTTCGACGTGTACGACCCGCGCCTGCATCGCGTCATCAAACGGCTCGTCCCACACATGGATGAACTCGGGACGGATGCCGACCTTCAGATTTTTCCACTGGCCGTGTTCGATATGGCGCTGCAAGCCGTCGGACAGCGGCAGATGGGTTGAATTGAAACCGACCCCGCCCGGTTGCGGTTGCACTTCGATCAGGTTCATCCCCGGGCTGCCGATGAAGTAGCCGACAAAGGTGTGGCTCGGCCGCTCGAACAATTCCCGTGGCGTTCCGAACTGGACGATCTGGCCGCCGTACATCACCGCGATCTTGTCGGCAAAAGTCGAAGCCTCCAGCTGATCGTGAGTTACGTAGACCATGGTGATGTTGAACTGCTCGTGGATCTGCTTGAGCTTGCGCCGCAGTTTCCATTTCAGGTACGGGTCGATCACCGTCAGCGGCTCGTCGAACAGAATCGCCGAGACGTCATCGCGCACCAGGCCACGGCCCATGGAGACTTTCTGTTTTTCGTCGGCGGTGAGGTTGCGCGCCTTTTTGCTCAACAGGTTTTGCAGGTCGAGGACTTCGGCGATTTCCTGCACCTTGCTGTGCACTTTCGCCTCGGCCAGGCCCTGATTGCGCAAGGGAAAGGCCAGGTTGTCGAACACGGTCATGGTGTCGTAGACCACCGGAAACTGGAACACCTGGGCGATATTGCGCTTCTCCGGGGTCAGGTCGTTGACCGCTTTGCCATCGAACAGCACATGACCCTGGGACGGACTGAGCAAGCCGGAAATGATGTTGAGCAACGTCGACTTGCCGCAACCCGAAGGGCCGAGCAAGGCATAGGCACCGCCCTGCTCCCAGATGTGGTCCATCTCGCGGATCGCGTAATCCTCGGGCCCGCTCGGGGTTTTGCTGTAGCTGTGGGCGAGGTGCTGCAAACGGATTTCGGCCATCAGGCAACCCTCGCGACTCGCCGGCCCGGTGCCTGCACCAGACGGCCCTGCGCATCGAACACAAACAGTTTATGGGTCGGGATATAGATGCGGATCGGCGCATCGACGTCGTATTCGTGAACCCCCGGCAAATGCAGCACCAGCAGGAAATGCTCGTTGCGCACGTGCAGGAAGGTTTCCGAACCGCTGATCTCCGCCACCTCGACGGTCACCGCCAGTTCCAGGTCGTCATCGTTGCTCGGCACCAGCGAGATGTGGCTCGGGCGCACGCCAAAACGGAACTCGCCCTCGCCCACCGGCCGCAGGTCGACGTTCAACGGGAAGTGCACGAAGTTGGCGAAACTCACTTCGTTACCGGCGATACGCCCCGGCATCAGGTTGATCGGCGGCTCGGAGAACAATTCGGCGGCCAGCACCGTTTGTGGCTGGTGGTAGACCTCGGTCGACGGGCCGCTCTGGATCACCCGGCCCTCGTGCAGAATGGTCGTGGTACCGCCCAGCGCCAGCGCTTCGTTGGGTTCGGTGGTGGCATAGATGGCGATGGTGTGGCGCGCCTTGAACAGCTCGCGCATTTCCTGGCGCAGCTCTTCGCGCAGCTTGTAATCGAGGTTGACCAGCGGCTCGTCGAACAGAATCAGCTCGGCATCCTTGACCAGCGCCCGCGCCATCGCGGTACGCTGCTGCTGGCCGCCGGACAGTTCCAGCGGATAACGCTGCAGAAACTTTTCGATGCGCAGCATCTTCGCGGTTTCCTGCACCTTGCTCTGGATCTGTTCGTTGGAGATCCCGGCCTGGCGCAGCGGCGAGGCGATGTTCTCGAACACCGTCATGGTCGGGTAATTGATGAACTGCTGATAGACCATCGACACGTTGCGCAAACGCACCGGACGCTGGGTGACGTCGACGCCGTTCATCAGGATGCGGCCGCTGTCGGGCTTGTCCAGACCGGCCATCAGGCGCATCAGACTGGTCTTGCCGGACAGCGTGCGTCCGAGCAAAACGTTGAAAGATCCAGGTTCGAATTTCAGGCTCGCATCGTCGATCCAGGTCTGGCCCTCGACGGTACGGCAGACGTGCTCCAGGGTGAGTGACATGGCTCGGCCTTTTTATTATTGGAGTCAAGCGACCTGTCCTGTAGAGCGACATTCGTGCCAGAAACGGCAAGCTGTTGATTTACCGTTAGATTCGCTGAAAGCCACGCAAACCGTGGTTCGTAGCTGAACACAAGTGAACAGTCGCGACTGAACAATTGAACAGTTTGGCGATTGACAATGAACAATAGTGAACAACACTCTATGGATGCTTTTTGCTCGTCGAACGAGCCATAACAAAAACAACAAAGCACCCTTCAGAGACTGCCAATCATGGCCGCAACTGCCCCGCCGCTGTCCCACGACGCCCTCGTCCAGAGTTCCTGGCAACGTTGCCGCGCGTTCGGTCTGGATCACCAAAGCGCCCCGGCCTTTGATCAGTTGCCCGCCGCCGGCATCGCGCATCTGCTCGACAGCCATCACGCGCTGGTGCAGACCACCCACCAGGAAGTCTTGCCCTACTACGAAAACATCCTCAGCAATTCCAACTGCCTGATCATGCTCGCCGACAATCAGGGCCAGGTGCTGACCTCGTGGGGCACGCAACGCTTTATCGAGCCGAGTCTGGCGCGGGGTTTTCAACCGGGAGCGAGTTGGATCGAACGCGCCAGCGGCACCAACGCCATCGGCACGGCGCTGGCCTGCGAGCAGGCGGTGCACATCGAACACGATGAACACTTTCTCAAGGCCAACCGCTTCATGACCGGTTCCGCCGCACCGATTTTCGATGCCGAGCGCAAGGTCATCGCCGTACTCGATGTGTCCAGCGACAGCTACCTGCCGCCCTCGCACACCCTCGGCATGGTCAAGATGATGAGCCAGACCGTGGAAAACCGGCTGATCCTCAACCTGTTCCATGGCCAGCACTTTCAACTGACCTTCAACACCGGGTTGAACAATCTCGACAGCCAGTGGGCCGGGCTGCTGATCTTTGATGAGAGCGGTCAGGTGCTGTCGGCCAACCGTCGGGCCGACAATCTGCTGGGTGTGCGCTTGTCGCGGGTCAGCGTTGAAAGCCTGTTCAAGGTCTCGTTGCTGGAGTTGATCAATCAGCCGGACGGTTTGCCGTTTGCCTTGCAGACTTCCGGGCGCAATCGTTTCCAGTGTTTGTTGAAGCGACCTAAACAGGCGCCGGTTCAGGCGCGGGTCTTCACTGAAACAAGAACCGCCGAACCGAAAGTCGCCGCACCCACGGCCATCAGCCTGAGCACTTTGCACTTCGGCGACAGCCGCGTGGAGAAAGCCGTGCGCCAGGCCGAACGTCTGCTGGAAAAGGACATCCCGCTGCTTATTCACGGGGAAACCGGGGTCGGCAAGGAAGTGTTCGTCAAAGCCCTGCATCAGGCCAGCTCCCGCAGCAAACAGGCGTTCATTGCCGTCAACTGCGCGGCGATCCCCGCCGAACTGGTGGAGTCCGAGCTGTTCGGCTATGAGAAAGGCGCGTTCACCGGCGCCAACCAGAAAGGCAGCATCGGCCTGATTCGCAAGGCCGACAAAGGCACGCTGTTCCTCGACGAGATCGGCGACATGCCGCTGCCGACCCAGGCCCGGCTGTTGCGGGTGCTGCAGGAGCGCTGCGTGCAACCGGTGGGCAGCAGCGAGCTGTTCCCGGTGGATCTGCGGATCATCTCCGCCACCAACCGTTCGCTTCGGGAACAGGTGCAACTGGGGCGCTTTCGCGAAGACTTGTACTACCGCATCGGCGGCCTGACTCTCGAATTACCACCGCTTCGCGAGCGCAGCGACAAGCAGGCGCTGTTCAAACGCCTGTGGGAGCAACATCGCGAGCCGTCGCAGTGGGCGGGATTGAGTCGCGAGGTGCTGGACTTGTTTGAACGGCACCCGTGGCCGGGCAATCTGCGTCAGGTCAGCAGCGTGATGCAGGTGGCGCTGGCGATGGCCGAGGAACAACCGATTCGGCCCGAGCATTTGCCGGACGACTTCTTCGTCGATCTGGAGATGGAGCCGGTGGAAGTGGCCGAGCCGTTGGGCATCGACCTGAACGATGCCGAGGCGCTGAACCGAGAGTTGCAACTGGCCGGCGGGAATATTTCCCACCTGGCTCGGCGATTGGGGGTGAGCCGCAATACGCTGTACAAGCGATTGCGGCAGCTTGAAAGCTGAGCGCCCCCATAGCGGGTCAGGCCGAAATTGCTGGTTCAACAGGCGCAGCCGATGCGGCCGCCAACGTCCGCAGGCCCATCAGCACCACGACCATCATCATCAGACCTGCAGCAATCGCGACCGCGAACCCTGCCCGTGCACCAAAAGCATCAATCACCAGCCCCGCCAGCATGCCGCCGAGCGCCACGCCGATGCTGATTCCGGTGGTCATCCACGTCAGGCCTTCGGTCATCCTCGCTGCTGGGATGATGATTGTTCCCAGCTTCATGACCACAACCATGGTCGGCGCGAACGAGATGCCGGCGATAAACAGCATCGCGGTAAGGACATAAACGTCCGGTGAGAAAATCGGCAATACGCCGGTGACTGCCGTGACCAGGATCCCGATAAAGAACTGTTTTTCAATCGCCAGCGAAACCCGCAACGCGCCGAAGGTCAGGCCCGCCACCAGCGAGCCGAACGCATAGGCGGCAAGAATGAAGGTAGCGGAGGCTGGCCAGCCCTGGGCATTGGCGAACGCTACAACGGCGACATCGATCGATCCGCCAATGGCGCCCATCGCCAGCAGCGCGAGGACAATGGTGCGAACGCCGGGAATCAGCAGGGTCGAACCGCTGTTTTTCCGGTTACCCGCCACGACTTTCGGTTCGGTCTGACGCTGCATGAGAAACGCCGTCACGCCGACGGCCAGCAGCCCCACCGCCACCAGCGGCCCGGCTTCCGCGAAGAAACTCACGCTCAAACCGATCGCCAGTGGCGGGCCGATGATATAAGCCAGTTCGGTGAGGACCGTGTCCAGCGAGAACGCGGTGTGCAGTTGTGGCTTGCCACGAAACAGCTGCGTCCAGCGTGCGCGGATCATGGACGGCATGCTCGGCATCGTCCCCGCCAGTGCCGCCAGCACAAAAAACAGCGCGGCCGGCGCCCTCAGGTGCACGGCAACAATCAGCGCCAGCAACATGACGATGCTGAACGCCGTGACGACGGGCAGCACGCGACTCTGGCCTCGCCGATCAACCTGTTTCGAGATGCGCGGGCCGAGCAGCGCATTGGCCAGGGTAAACGTACCGGCGACTGCGCCGGCCAGCCAGTAAACGCCGGTCTGCTGCACCAGCATGGTGATGATGCCGATGCCGATCATTGCCTGGGGCAGTCGGGCAATAGAGCTCGCGAGGATCAGCCCGGTCGCGCCGGGTGTAGATACCAACTCGCGATAGTGATTAGCCATGATTCCTCCCTTCCGGATTCGCCGCTGATGAGCATCCTGCCGCGTGCGCTATCAAGACCTATGCGAATGCCAAAAGCAATCACACATTGTCTGGATCGTTCCCACGTCGAGGCGTCGAACCGTCTGCGTGGGAACGCCTCATTGGACGCTCCGCGTCCGCTTCGGCATGGGACGCGGAGCGTCCCGGGCTGCATTCCCACGCGGAGCGTGGGAACGATCAATGCGGACAGAAAAACAAAAACCCGCACAAGGCGGGTTTTGTTTGTAGCAAGCGCAGCGATCAGTCAGCCAGACGCCAGGTCGTGCCGCCCTTGCCGTCTTCCAGCACCACGCCCATGGCGGTGAGCTGGTCGCGGATGCGGTCGGATTCGGCCCAGTCCTTGCCGGCACGTGCCGCCAGACGCGCAGCGATCAGCGCCTCGACTTCGGCGGCATCGACACGCCCTTCGGCGCCGGCCTGCAGGAAGTCATCGGCTTCGAGCTGCAACACACCCAGCACGCTGGCCAGTTCTTTCAGACGCGCCGCCAGACCGGCCGCTGCATCGAGATCGCTCTCACGCAGACGGTTGATCTCACGGACCATCTCGAACAGTACCGCGCAGGCTTCCGGCGTGCCGAAGTCGTCGTTCATCACCGTGGTGAAGCGCTCGACGAACGCTTCGCCGCCAGCCGGCGCCACGTTCGGCAGGCCTTTCAACGCATGGTAGAAGCGCTCCAGTGCACCCTTGGCGTCCTTGAGGTTGTCTTCCGAGTAGTTGATCGCGCTGCGGTAGTGGCTCGACACCAGCAGGTAACGCACGACTTCCGGGTGGTACTTGTCGAGCACGTCGCGAATGGTGAAGAAGTTGTTCAAGGACTTGGACATCTTCTCGCCATTGATACGGATCATGCCGCAATGCATCCACGCGTTGGCGTAGGTCTTGCCGGTGGCCGCTTCGCTCTGGGCGATTTCGTTTTCATGGTGCGGGAACTCGAGATCGCTGCCGCCGCCATGAATGTCGAAAGTCTCACCGAGGCAGCAGGTGGACATCACCGAGCACTCGATGTGCCAGCCCGGACGCCCGGCGCCCCACGGCGATTCCCAGCTCGGCTCGCCCGGCTTGACGCCTTTCCACAGCACGAAGTCCAGCGGATCTTCCTTGGCTTCGTCGACCTCGATCCGCGCACCGATGCGCAGGTCTTCGATCTTCTTGCGCGACAGCTTGCCGTAGCCCATGAACTTGCCGACGCGGTAGTACACGTCGCCATTGCCCGGGGCGTAGGCGTAACCCTTGTCGATCAGGGTCTGGATCATCGCGTGCATGCCAGGGATGTGATCCGTGGCGCGCGGCTCCATGTCCGGCTTCTGGATGTTCAGGCGCGCTTCGTCTTCGTGCATCGCCGCGATCATGCGCTCGGTCAACGCTTCGAACGACTCGCCGTTCTCGTTGGCCCGGTTGATGATCTTGTCGTCGATGTCGGTGATGTTGCGCACGTAGGTCAGGTCATAACCGCTGAACCGCAACCAGCGGGTCACCAGGTCGAACGCGACCATGCTGCGGCCGTGGCCCAGGTGGCAGTAGTCGTACACGGTCATCCCGCAGACGTACATGCGCACCTTGTTGCCATCCAGCGGCTTGAATACTTCTTTGCTCTTGGTGAGCGTGTTGTAGATCGTAAGCACGGTGTTTCCTTAAGACTTGATCACTGGCCCCACGAATCGCGCAGGGTCACGGTACGGTTGAATACCGGCTGGCCTGGTTTCGAGTCCTTGATATCCGCGACGAAGTAACCTTCGCGCTCGAACTGGAAACGGTCTTCCGGCTGTGCGTTGCCCAGCGAGGGTTCAGCACGACAACCGGTCAGCACTTGCAGTGAGTCAGGGTTGATGTTGTCCAGGAAACTCGCGCTGTCTTCGGCTTTCTCCGGGTTCGGAGAACGGAACAGGCGATCGTACAGACGCACTTCGCACTCGATGCTGGCAGCGGCCGGCACCCAGTGGATCACGCCCTTGACCTTGCGGCCTTCAGGGTTCTTGCCCAGGGTGTCCGGATCGTAGGAGCAACGCAGCTCGACGATGTTGCCGTCGGCGTCCTTGATCGCTTCGTCGGCGCGGATAACGTAGCTGCCGCGCAGACGCACTTCGCCGTTCGGCTCCAGGCGCTTGTAGCCTTTTGGCGGCTCTTCCATGAAGTCATCGCGGTCGATGTAGATTTCACGGGCGAACGGCAGCTGGCGCACGCCGAGTTCTTCTTTCTGCGGATGACGCGGCAGTTCGAGGTTCTCGATCTGGCCTTCCGGGTAGTTGGTGATCACGACTTTCAACGGACGCAGCACGCACATGGCGCGCGGGGCGTTCGCGTCCAGGTCCTGACGGATGCTGAACTCGAGCATGCCGAAGTCGACCACGCCGTCGGAACGGTTGGTGCCGATCATCTCGCAGAAGTTGCGGATCGATGCCGGGGTGTAGCCACGGCGGCGGAAGCCCGACAGCGTGGACATGCGCGGATCGTCCCAGCCGTTGACGTGTTTCTCGTCAACCAGTTGCTTGAGCTTGCGCTTGCTGGTGATGGTGTAGTTGAGGTTCAGACGGCTGAACTCGTACTGACGCGGGTGCGCCGGCACTGGCAGTGCGTCGAGGAACCACTCGTACAGCGGACGATGGCTTTCGAACTCCAGGGTGCAGATCGAGTGGGTGATGCCTTCGATGGCGTCCGACTGACCGTGGGTGAAGTCGTAGTTCGGGTAGATGCACCACTTGTCACCGGTCTGGTGGTGATGGGCGTGGCGGATGCGGTACATGATCGGGTCGCGCAGGTTCATGTTCGGCGAGGCCATGTCGATCTTGGCGCGCAGCACGCGGGCACCGTCCGGGAACTCACCGGCGCGCATCCGGGCGAACCAGTCCAGGTTCTCTTCCACCGAACGGTCGCGGAACGGGCTGTTCTTGCCCGGCTCGGTCAGGCTGCCGCGGTATTCCCTGGCTTGCTCGGGCGTCAGGTCGTCGACGTAGGCCTTGCCGGCCTTGATCAGCTCGACGGCCCAGTCGTGCAACTGGTCGAAATATTGCGAGGCGTAGCGCACTTCGCCGGACCATTCGAAGCCCAGCCATTTGACGTCGCTTTCGATCGCGTCGATGTATTCCTGGTCTTCCTTGGCCGGGTTGGTGTCGTCGAAACGCAGGTGAGTGACGCCGCCGAACTCCTGGGCCAGGCCGAAGTTCACACAGATCGACTTGGCGTGGCCGATGTGCAGGTAGCCGTTGGGCTCAGGCGGGAAACGGGTGACGATCTGCGTGTGCTTACCCGAGTCCAGGTCCGCCTGGATGATCGGGCGCAGGAAATTGACCGGCGTAACGGGGCCGGTCTTGGAATTCGAGGTAGGGTCGACAGTGGGCTTGCTCATAGGATCCTTGAACGTACAGTGCGCGGCCGGGACACGGGCCTGACAAAACAAAGCGGCTATCATAGCCGATGCTGTCAAGCCCCTGACAGAGCAGGGCTTAAAAGGAATGCATTTAATCGCCGGGTTTTGAAAAACAGCCTCGAAATTCGCGCCTGTCACGCTAAACTGCGCACCTTGGCCCTCACGGGCTGAACCGGTACGGGGCCCAAATGTCCCAATACCCACGAATTCCTTATAAAGAGCATCGATCATGACTCAAGTTAAATTGACCACCAACTTCGGTGACATCGTCATCGAACTGAACGCTGAAAAGGCGCCTCTCACCACCGCCAACTTCATCGAATACGTCAAGAAAGGTCACTACGAGAACGTCGTGTTCCACCGCGTCATCAAAGGCTTCATGATCCAGGGCGGCGGTTTCGAGCCAGGCATGAAAGAAAAGAAAGACAAGAGCCCGAGCATCCAGAACGAAGCCGACAATGGTCTGAAGAACGACAAGTACACCATCGCCATGGCCCGTACCATGGACCCGCATTCGGCTTCGGCGCAGTTCTTCATCAACGCCTCCGACAACAGCTTCCTGAACCACACCGCCAAGACCGCTCAGGGCTGGGGTTATGCCGTGTTCGGTAAAGTGGTTTCGGGCACCGACGTTGTCGACAAGATCGAAGGCGTTTCCACCACGTCCAAGGCAGGCCACCAGGACGTACCCGCAGACGACGTGATCATCGAGAAAGCCGAGATCATCGAAGCGTGATATTGCTGATTTCAGACTTGCATCTGGAGGAGGAGCGCCCGGACATTACCCGGGCGTTTCTGGATTTGCTCGCCGGACGCGCCCGCTCGGCGAGTGCGTTGTACATTCTGGGCGACTTCTTCGAAGCGTGGATTGGCGACGACGCCATGACGCCCTTCCAGCGTTCCATCTGCCAGGCCCTGCGCGAACTCAGCGATAGCGGCACGGCGATATTTCTGATGCACGGCAATCGCGACTTCATGCTCGGCAAGGCCTTCTGCAAAGAGGCCGGCTGCACGCTGTTGAAGGACCCGAGTGTCGTGCAGTTTTACGGCGAGCCCGTATTGCTGATGCACGGCGACAGCCTGTGCACCCGCGACGAAGCCTACATGAAGCTGCGCCGCTACCTGCGCAACCCGCTGAGCCTGTTCATCCTGCGCAACCTACCCTTGCGCACCCGGCAAAGACTGGCGCGCAAGCTGCGCAGCGAAAGCCGGGCGCAGACGCGGATGAAGGCCAATGACATCGTCGATGTCACGCCGGAGGAAATTCCGCGGATCATGCAGGAATACGGGGTGAAAACCCTGGTTCACGGGCACACCCATCGCCCGGCGATCCACAAGTTGCAGATCGGCGATCAGGCGGCGAAGCGAATTGTGCTGGGGGATTGGGATCGTCAGGGTTGGGCGTTGCAGGTGGATGAGAACGGGTTTGCGTTGGCGCCGTTCGACTTCGCACCGCCGCCAGCACTGCCCGCCCCCGCCACCGTCTGATCGTTCCCACGCTCTGCGTGGGAATGCCTCAATGGACGCTCCGCGTCCGCTTCGGCATGGGACGCGGAGCGTCCCGGGCTGCATTCCCACGCGGACGGTTCGACGCCTCGACGTGGGAACGATCTGTCATCGTTCCCCGACTTAGTGACCGCTGGCCGCCGGGCCTGCCTTGGCTGCGAATGGCGGCTTGGCCAGCCACACAATCAGAATCAACCCCATGAACCCCCAGCCCAGCAACGTGAAGTAATCCACGGTGGAGAGCATGTACGCCTGACTGGTGAGGATCTGATCCATCTGCGCATAGGCCGATTGGCTCCCGCCACCCAGCGAATGCAAGGTCTCGCGAGTCGCCGGCTCGAAGGTGCTGATGCTCTCGCTCATATAGGCATGATGCTGATCCGCCCGGCGAATCCAGATCCACGTGGTCAACGACGCAGCAAAGCTGCCGCCCAGCGTCCGCAGGAACGTCGCCAGACCCGCGCCATCGGCAATCTGGCTCGGCGGCAGGTCCGACATCAGGATGCTCAAGGTCGGCATGAAGAACAGCGCCACCCCAATCCCCATGAACAGCTGCACCAGAGCGATGTGCTGGAAGTCCACCTCGTTGGTGAATTCAGCACGCATGAAGCAGCTCAGGCCGATCGCCAGGAACGCCAGACCGGCCAGCAGGCGCAGGTCGAACTTGTGCGCGTACTTGCCGACAAACGGCGACAGCAGCACCGGCAGAATACCGATCGGTGCCACCGCCAGACCGGCCCAGGTCGCGGTGTAGCCCATCTGGGTCTGCAACCACTGCGGCAGGATCAGGTTGATGCCGAAGAACCCGGCGTAACCCAACACCAGCACCAGCGTGCCGATGCGGAAGTTGCGATAGGCGAACAGCCGCAGGTTGACCACCGGATGCTGGTCGGTCATTTCCCAGATCACGAACACCGCCAGCGCGATCACCGAAATCGCCGCGCCGATGATGATGAAGTTCGACTCGAACCAGTCCAGGTCATTGCCCTTGTCGAGGATCACCTGCAACGCGCCCACGCCGATGATCAGCGTGATCAGCCCGACGTAATCCATCGGCTGATGGCTGGTGACCACCGGGCGTTTGGCCAGCTGCTGGCGCACCACCATCACCGCGAAGATCCCGATCGGCACGTTGATGAAGAAAATCCACGGCCAGCTGTAACTGTCGGTGATCCAGCCGCCGAGGATCGGCCCGGCAATCGGCGCCACCACCGTAACCATCGCCAGCAACGCCAGGGCCATGCCCCGCCTCGCCGGCGGATACACCGCAATCAGCAGTGTCTGGGTCATCGGGTACAACGGCCCGGCCACCAGGCCTTGCAGCACGCGGAAGCCGATCAGTTCCGGCATCGACGTGGAAATACCGCAGAGGAACGAAGCCAGCACAAACAGGATGGTCGCCCACAGAAACAGCTTCACCTCGCCGAAGCGACGGCTCAGCCAGCCGGTGAGCGGCAGCGCAATGGCGTTGCTCACGGCGAACGAGGTGATGACCCAGGTGCCCTGCTCCGAACTCACGCCGAGGTTGCCGGAAATGGTCGGCAACGCCACGTTGGCGATGGTGGTGTCGAGCACCTGCATGAAGGTCGCCAGCGACAGGCCGATGGTGCTGAGCAACAGGCTGGGCGGCGTAAAAGAGGCGTTATTGCTCATCGCGAATCCTTTGGAACCTGATTGACGCTGCGTCCGTTAATGACGCAGCCGCCCTTGTGGGAGCAAGCTCGCTCCCACAGGATGGGATCAGCGTTGCGCAGTCTTGCTGACCGCCGCGCTGTTGTCGTGGATCAACTGGGTGATCATCGCGTCGGCTTCGGCCAGTTGGCGGTCGTAGACGTTGGTGCTGAACGAGGCCTTTTGCGGCGGCTGCTGGGCCAGTACCGGACCGCTCTGGTCGTGCAGGTTGACCTCGACATTGGTCGACAGACCGACGCGCAGCGGGTGCTTGGCCAGCTCTTCGGCGTTGACGTGAATCCGTACCGGCACACGCTGCACGATCTTGATCCAGTTACCGGTGGCGTTCTGCGCCGGCAACAGGGCGAACGCGCTGCCGGTGCCCGCGCCGAGGCTGTCGATGGTGCCGCTGAACTTGACGTCGCTGCCGTAGATGTCCGACTCGATCTCCACCGGTTGGCCGATGCGCATGTCACGCAGCTGAGTTTCCTTGAAGTTGGCGTCGATCCACAGCTGATCCAGTGGAATCACCGCCATCAGCGCAGTGCCCGGCTGCACACGCTGACCGAGTTGCACGGTGCGTTTGGCGACATAACCGGTGACCGGCGCAATCAAGGTGCTGCGCGCGTTGGTCAGGTAGGCCTGGCGCAGTTGCGCAGCGGCGGCCATCACGTCGGGATGCGACGACACCACGGTGTCATCGACCAGCGCGCTGGTGGTTTTCAGCTGCTGCCTGGCGTTGGCCAGGGCGTTTTGCGCCGAGGTCAGATCGTCGCGAGCGTGGGACAGTTCTTCTTGAGAAATCGCCCCGCCAGCAGCGAGGTTCTTACGACGGTTGAAGTTGTCCTGGGCTTTCTGCACTTCGGCCTGTTGCGCATTGACCTGGGCCTTCATGCCGTCGACGTTACTGTACAGGCCGCGCACCTGACGCACGGTGCGGGCCAGATTGGCCTTGGCACTTTGCAGACCGACTTCGGCGTCGTTCGGGTCGAAGTTGATCAGCACCTGGCCTTCATGCACCAGATCGCCATCGTCGGCACCGATGCTGACCACGGTGCCGGTCACCAGCGGGGTGATTTCCACCACGTTGCCGTTGACGTAGGCGTCGTCGGTGCTTTCGCTCCAGCGCCCGATGAATTCGTGATACGCCCAGACGCCGGCACCGGCGAGGGCAACCACAACGGCCAGCACCAGCAGCATCACCTTGCGTTTGCGCGGATTGCCAGTGTCCTGGGCGTTGTCTTGAGCTTGTGTGTTTTCGGCAGTGGCCATGACAAGTACCTTGAATTAGTTGTGCGGCGTGGCTGGGGTGGCGTTGGCTGCGGTCAGGGTTTGCCCCTGGAAGCCGCCGCCCAGCGCTTGCATCAGTTGAATCGACAGGTCGATCTGCTCGGCATTCAGGTTGGCCAGCTGACGCTGGGCCTGCAGCAATTGCTGCTCGATGCTGAGCACGTCCAGGTAGTTGCCGATGCCGGAACCGTAACGCTGGACGACGGTGTTGTAAGAATCCTGGGCAATCTCGGTCGCGTGCTGCTGGGCGCCGATCTGCCGGCCGATGTCACGCAACTGGTTGATCGTGTCGCTGACATCGCCCAGGGCTTTCACCAGGCTTTTGTTGTACTGCGCCACGGCGAGGTCGTAATCGGCGTCGCGGGCATCGAGGTTGGCGCGCAGACGTCCGCCATCGAAGATCGGCACCGAAATCGTCGGGGCAATGTTGAAGAAGCGACTGGCGGAACCGAACATCGCGTCCCCCAACAAGGATTCGGCACCGGCCGAAGCCGACAGGTTCAGGTTGGGGTAGAAGCGGGTCTTGGCCGAATCGATGTCCTTGCTTGCCGCCTCGACACGCCAGCGCGCCGCGACCAGATCCGGGCGACGGCCCAGCAGTTCGGCCGGCAGCATCGATGGCAGTGCGACAGCGCTGGCTTGCAGGACTTTCGGCCGAGCGATTTCGTTGCCGCGATCCGGGCCTTTGCCGAGCAGCACGGCCAGGGCGATTTTTGCGCTGTTCAGGCGTTTTTCGGCGTCGATCAGGCTGGCTTCGGAGCTGGCTTCCAGACTTTGGGTCTGCTGGAACTGGTACTGGCTGTCGATCCCCGAGCTCAAACGACGCTGGCTCAGGTCGAGCATCTGTTTGGTGCGCTTCAAATCTTCGTTGGCCAGGTCATAAACGATGTGCGCCTGACCCAGATCGCTGTAGGCCCGGGCCACATCGGCAGCCAGGGTCAGTTGCGCAGCCTGACGGTCGACTTCGGCGGCGCGGGCCTGACCGAGTGCAGCTTCCCAGGCGTCACGCTGACCGCCCCACAGGTCGAAGTTGTAATTGAAGCCGGCGCTGATGTTGCGCACGGTGGAGTAAGCCCCACCCTGCCCCAATGGATCCTGATCCCGGGCCAGACGCGAGCGGCTGATGCCGGCGCTGGCGTCGAGGGTCGGATAACGCTCGGCATCGGCGGCATACGCGGCGGCGCTGGCCTGATGGGCACGGGCGTCGGCGATCTGCATGTCCGGGCTGTCTTTCAGGGCTTCGCGGATCAGGCCGTCGAGCTGCGGATCGCCGAGGCTGGTCCACCAGTCGCTCTTCGGCCACGCGGCCTGGGACAGGGTGACGCCGTTGAGCGATTGTCCGGTCTGCAGGGTTTTCGCATCGAGGCTCGCGCCCTGGGTATCGAGGCCACTGTAGTTGGCGCAACCGGCGAGGATCATCGCCGACAGCACCAGTGTCAGGCTGCTGCGCAAGGTTTTACCGCTCATTGTGTTCACCTAACCGCTGGATGGTGATCGGGTCACCGGCTGCCAGCAAAATTTTCTTGAGGATGTATTCCAGGGTTTTCAACTCGTCCGGGGTCACGGCGCCGGCCAGTTCATTCATGGCGTCGGCGCCGATGTGCGGCAGGCGATCGGCCAGTTGCTGGCCCTGCTCGGTGAGCTTGAGTTGCACCTGACGGCGATCGCCTTCGCTGCGTTGGCGAACCAGGAAACCTTTCTGCTCCAGACGATCGAGCATGCGGGTCATCGAACCGCTGTCCAGCGACAGGTGCCGGCACAGCTCGGCCGGGGTGTCGACGCCGAACTGGGCCATGATGATCAACACCTTGAACTGCGCGGCGGTGATGCCGTGGGGTTCCATGTGGGTGTCGATGATCTTGTCCTTGAGTAAAGCGGCACGGCCGAGCAACAGGCCGAGATGGCAATGCTGGAATTCGTCTGGGGTGAAATGCTTCATGTGCTCACCTAATAACTGCCTAGGCAGTGAATGTATGTCAAGATGTTACTGCCTAGGCAGCGAATGTCAACGTAATAGTTAGGTTGCTTTGTAATTAGCCGATAACTGACCGCGCAAGATCGTTCCCACGTCGAGGCGTCGAACCGTCTGCGTGGGAATGCATAAAGGGACGCTCTGCATCCGCCGTTGAATGGGACGCGGAGCGTCCCGGGCTGCATTCCCACGCGGAGCGTGGGAACGATCAGGAGGAGAGGGAAAGCGGGCTAGAAATCCCGCTTGTAGAAGATGTCCAGCGAACTGGCCACGCCGCTGGCGGCTTCGAGGTAAACCTTTTTGCTCAGTTTGTAACGCAAGGCGATGGTGTTGGCCGGCTCGAACACGCCGACGCCATAGCGCAGGCTGAGTTTTTCCGAGATGTTGCCGCTGGCCACCACGCTGGTGGTGTTGCCGCTGCCCTGGGTGTCGAGCTGGAAGTCCTGAATGCCCAGGTCGCTGGCCAGACTGCTGGTGACCCCGGAACTGCCCATCAGGCCCAGACCGAGCGCGGCCTGCGCGAGCATGTTGTTGTCTTCGCCGGTGGTGCTCAGCGGACGCCCCAGCACCAGATAAGACAGCGCCTGTTCCTGGCTCATGGCCGGTTCCGAGAAGATCTGTGTCGTCGGCTGCTCGGCGCTGCCGCTCAGGCGGATGCCTGCGATCACATCATCGGTCTGGCGAATCGCTTCGATGTCCAGATATGGCTGATCGATCGGGCCGGCAAACAGCAGACGCGCGCGACGCACCGTCAGGCGCTGACCGTAGGCGCGGTAACGTCCGTCGTTGAGCCACAGTTCGCCACGGGTGTCCATGTTGTCGCCGATGTGCGCCTGGCCTTGCAGGTTAGCGGTCAGGCCGAACCCGGCGAAACTCAACTTGTCCTGGCCGACCACCACATCGATGTCCATTTTCATCGCCAGCGGCGGTTTGCCCTCCTCGGTCTGCGCGCCGACGATGATCGTGTCATCGGAGACTTTCACCGTCGATGGCGGCAGTTCGCGCACGGTGATTTCGCCTTTCGGTACCAGCACTTTGCCGGCAATCGCCAGCTCATCGCCGGCCATGGAAATCTTCAGGTCCGGCGCTACTTCCAGTTTCGCGTAGGGCTCGACCGTCACCGGCAATTGCGTGCCCTTGAGCGCCAGATCCACCACCAACGCCTGACCCCAGGCGATGTTGCCGTTCAGACTGCCCTGCCCGCTCTTGCCGCTTTTCCAGCCGCCATTCAATTGCACGGCCTCACCGGCGATCACCGCTTGCAGTTGCAACGCTTGCAGCTCGATCGGCAACTCCGGCCCGGACACTTCGCCGTCGCTGAGCTGCACGGTGCCGTTGACCAGCGGCGCGAGCAGGCCACCGGAAATCGTGCCGCTGCCGCTCAGGCGCCCGGTGAGTTTCTCGACCATCGGCACAAACGGCCGCGCCACCGACAGATCAAGCCCGCTGAGGCGGAACGAACCGCTGAGCGGTTTGCTCGCCGGCAGCGGATTGATCTGCGCCTGCACCATCAACTCGCCAAGCTTGCCGCCGGCGAAATTGAGATCAGTGTCGATGCGCTTGGGCGTGAGTTTGCTGGTGAGCTTGAGGGTCTGGTACGGGAAGTCGACCCACTGATCCTTCTCGCGCATGCGCAAGGTGCCGCCGCTGGCATCGATGCTGATCTGGCCGTTCGGGCCGCTGGCCGGCAGGTCCAGTTGCAGGTCGGCGTTGAGCTTGCCCTGCCAGGCGAAATCCTTCGGCAGCCACTGCGCCAGGCTTTCGATCGGGAATTGCTTGAGGTGATAACGCAGCTTCGGCTCCGGCATCAGGCGCTGATCTTCACCGCACAGGCTGGCATTGCCGGACATCCAGCAATGGGCGCCAAAGTTGATCTTGCCGTCGGCCAGACGCTCGAGTTTCGCCGGGTTTTGCAGTTTCCAGTCCTGACCGCCGGCCTGAATGTCACCGCTGGCCAGACGCCCGCGCCAGTTGCCCTTGTCCAGATTGCCGTCCAGGCCCAGCGCCAGTTTCAGCTTCGGCCCGAGCAGGTCGAGGTTGAGTTTCTGGCTTTTGATATCGCCCTGAGCGCTGGCGGTCAGGGTGCCCAGCGACGTGTCGCCGGCCTGAATCCCGCTGCCCTTGAGGTCGATTTTCGCCCGTTGCGCGCTGTCGAGGGTGGCATCGAGGTTAAGGCTTTGCAGGCGATTGTCCTGGAACGCCAGTTGCGAACCTTGCAGGCCGAGCTTGCCTTGCGGCGCCTTGAGCGTGCCGGCGACATCGACCCGACCGTTGATCTGCCCGCGCAGTTGCGGCCAGAGCTGGGCCAGACGCGCCAGTTTGATGTCGATCTGCCCGGTGAGCTTCTGTTGCAGGCTGCCCTTGCCGTTGATGCTGTTGTCGCCGAGGCGAATTTGCAGGGCATTCAGATTCCACTGCTCGCCCGCGCCGTCGGCCTTGGCTTGCAGGATCGCCGGTTGGCCGCGCAGTTTGCCTTTCAGATCGAGGTCGGCATTCAGGCTCAGGCGCTCGTTTTTCATTTCGCCTTTGCTTTTCAATGGGCCGGCCAGGGTGCCCGGCAGCTCCGCAACCCAATACGCCGGGTTGAGCGCCGACAGCTCCAGCGCGGTGTCCCAGGCGATGCCATCGGCGAACTGCACGTTCACATGGCCTTCGGCCTTGCCCTGCCCGGCTTCGAGTTTCAGTTGCGGCAGGAAGATCTGCTTGAGATTGCCACTGAACGGACTGCTCAGGCTGAACGCCCCCGCCGGACCATCTGCAGCGGCGGCGAAGTTACCGAGGTACTGACCGTCGGTGTAGGAGACTTCGCCGGTGAAGGTACGCAACGTGACCTGCGGCTCGTCGATTTCCGGATAGAGCCGGTGCCAGGGGAAATCCAGCCAGTTGATATTGGCCTGGGCGCTGAGGCCTTTGCTCCAGTCGACATTGCCAGTGAGCTTGAGGCTTTGCTTGTCGTTGGCCGTCAGATCGAGGCCGGCAATCTGTGCACCGTTGGCGTCGACCTTGCCTTTGAGCAACAGCGCTACCGGGCCTTTATCGGCAGGCAGCGTCGCATTGCCGAGCAATTGGTAACCGTTTTTCAGGTCGCCTTCGCCGGTCAATAGCAGTTGATTGAATTGCAGCGTGTCCGGCAGATCCGCACTCGGCTTGAACGCCTCCGAGGTGATCCGCACTTTGGCCGGCAGGTTTTCCGCCAACGGTTGCAGTTCGCCGCTCAACTGGCCGTCGAGGTAGCCACGGCTGTCGGCGTTAAGGTTGAGGTTTTTTAGCAGGTCGCCGTCGATTTTCAGCGCCAGCGTCCACGGCTCGGGCGCCGGCGACGGCAAGGTCAGATCACCGGTGATGTTCAGCGGCCAGTTGCCGGTCGGTTGTAGCAGGCCGGAGAGGTTCAGGCTCAACTCGTCGCGTTGCAGTTTCACGCTGTCGATCTGCATGCCTTTGGCCGTCCAGTGCGCCGCCAGTTGCAGGCCTTTCAATTCTTCGCTGCCGTTGAACAACAGGCTGCCGACCTGCACGTCGCCCAGCTCAATGGCCACGGGCAATTGCAGATCAGGAAGTTTGATTGGGCCGCTTTCGGTGACTTCTTCGCTCGGCGGAAATTGCAGGCTGACGGTATCGGCCTTGAGCTGTTCGATGCACAACGTCATGCGCGTCAGGCACAGCGGCGACCATTCGAAGATCGGCTTGTCCAGTTCGACGCGGCTGCTGTCCTGCTGCCACAACAGATGATCGGCGCTCCACTGCCCGCCGAGGCGACCCTGAAAGTTGTCGACGCTCAGGCCCGGCACCAGGCCCAGCACCCAACGGCTGCCCGCCTGCGTTCCGAGCACAGCGGTGATGCTCAATACGATCAGCAGCACCAGCGACAACAGCGTCAGCGCCGATATTTTCAAACCACGCTTCACAGCTCAGGCCCCATGGAAAAGTGCAGCCGGATGCCGCCATCGTCGTCCAGCGCGTGGGCCAGGTCGAGGCGGATCGGCCCCACCGGCGAGACCCAGCGCACACCGATACCGACCCCGGTCTTGAGGTTCGGCAGTTCGAGTTTGTTGAAGGAGTTGCCCTGATCGACGAAGGTCGCCACGCGCCACTTCTCGGCAATCGAGTATTGGTATTCGACGCTGCCGGCCACCATGTAGCGCCCGCCGATGCGGTCGCCCTCGGAGTTCTCCGGGGACAGGCTCTGATAGTCGTAACCGCGCACGCTCTGATCGCCACCGGCGAAGAAGCGCAGCGACGGCGGCACCGATTTGTAGCCGTTGGTGGCGCTGCCGCCGACCTGCACCCGGCCGAGCAAGCGATGCTTGTCGAATACGGTGGTCAGGCCCTTGATCAGCGCCGTGCCATAAAGCAGGTTGTTGTCCGAACCGAGGCCTTCTTTCGCCACTTTGCTTTCGAAGGTCAGGCGATAGCCGTTGTGCGGGTCGATGCGGTTGTCACTCTTGAGGTAGGAATAGCTGACGCCGGGCATCAGCAAGGTGCTCAGACCGGAGTCGTCGCCGAGCTGGTATTCCTCGCGCTGCCATTTCAGCGAGATCACTCGCTGCCAGCCGCTGGGCAATTTGCTGTGCCATTCCGGGCCGAAAGTCAGCAGCTTGCTCAAGGTGTCGGAACCGTCGATGTCCTCGTATTGATAACCGCCGGCCCAGCGCAGTTTGTCGGTCAGCGGCGGGTCCAGCGGGATGTCGTAGAACAGACCGACGTTCTGCCGTGGCGCCGATAGTTCGGCCTCCCAGCCATAACTGTCGCCCTGCGGGTTGACCCAGTGGCGGGTCCAGTTGGCCTTGATGCGCGGGCCGACGTCGGTGGAATAACCCAGCCCCAGGCCCATGGTGCGCGGCTTGCGGGTGTCGAGTTTGACGTCCACCGGGATCACGCCGTTTTTCGCGGCGGTCGGCGCGGCGTCGACCCGCACGCCTTCGAAGTAGCCGCTCGATTGCAGGTCGCGGTTGAGTTCGGCGATCAGCTCGGAGTCATACGGCTCGCCGGCCTTGAACGGCACCATGCGTTGTAGCAGGTCTTCGTCGAACGGGGTGTCGCCTTCGAAGCTGACCTTGCCCAGCGCATAACGC
The DNA here is from genome assembly GCF_002112915.1 of Pseudomonas sp. B34(2017). NCBI lineage: Bacteria > Pseudomonadati > Pseudomonadota > Gammaproteobacteria > Pseudomonadales > Pseudomonadaceae > Pseudomonas > Pseudomonas sp. B34(2017). Next base: position 431,746 of record NZ_NEJA01000004.1, read on the forward strand.
GGGCCGCTTTCGTAGATCAGTTCGACATCGGCGACCCCGGCGCGTGGATCGACCATCAATTTCTGGCTGGTGAAACGGCCACTGAAGAAGCCATAACGCGAGGCCTGGTTCTGAATCAGGCGCTTGGCGTCTTCGTAACGCCCATGGTTGAGCACCGCGCCGGGCTTGAGCACGTCACTCTTGGGGACTCGAAAGGATTTGAGAGAGGCCGCCGGACCGTCAACACGCACGGTCACGTTGCGCAGGCGAATCGGCTCGCCGGGATCGATGTTCAGCACCAGACGCGGTTTTTCACCGCCCTTGACGTCACTTTCGATCTGCGGCTGGTAATAACCCAAGGCCTGGGCCGCCTTGCGCGCCTGTTCTTCGGCGCCGCGACTGAAGCGCTGCAAGGCTTCTTCGTCACGATCGCCGAGACTGCCGATATAGCCTTCTATATTGGCTTTCAGTTCATCGTTGGACGGTTTGATCCGCACATCCAATTCACTTTGCGCCAGCGCCGCGCAGCTGGTTAACAGCATGAGCACGCCACTGGTAAATCTTCCTGGAAACTTCATAGGCGCGGATGCTATCACGGGCTTGGGAGCGTGATAGAACAGGAAATTTCCGAAAAAGTTCGATGGTCATCCCGTTGCTGTTTGTAACACCTGCGGGTTGGCGTGGAAAAACACGTGCTCGCGCACCGGGCCGACGGCCACTTCGCCGATTTCCTCGTAACCCTGACGCTTGTAGAACTCCAGGTAACGCGGGTTGCCGGTGTCGAGGATCACGCCTTGGGAGCTTTCGTCCACCGCGCACCAGTTGTGCACCGCTTGCAGCAGTTGCTCGCCGAAATGCTTGCCCTGAAATTGTGGATGCACGCCGAGCAGCGGCAGCATGTGCACCGAGTCGGTCGGCACGCAGGCCTCAACGGCGGCGTGATATTCCAGATAACGCCGGGTGCAGCGAAAACCGGTGCTCAGCACCATACGCAAACGCCAGGCCCAACTCTCGGTAACACCCAGGCGCCGTTGCGGCGGCGCGATCAGGGCGATACCGATCAAGCGGTCGTTGACCAGCAAGCCGATGGCCGGCAGATCCTGAAGGAAATGCTGTTTGACCAGCTCCCGTACCGTGGCGCGCACCCGTTGCTCGTAACCCGGACGCTCTGCTTCGAACAGATAAGCGAAGGTCGGCTCGTGGCGATAAGCCTGATAAAGAAGGGATCGCGCTTCACGGGAATAGCCGCGGTCGAGCATATGAATGTCGGCGATGGCGGTTTGGGTTTCAGGCATGACGGTGATTCTCCCTGGACGGGACTCAAGAGGCCCCGTTCTTGTTATACGAGCCTTGGGCTGAAGGGATCGTTCCCACACCCGAAAAACATTAGCAGCGCATATGGACTACCGCCACGCTGGCCCAGATCCTACATGTCAGCTAGCATCGCCCTTTTGCCAGGACTGCCGACCATGAAGATCGTTTCCTTCAACATCAACGGACTGCGGGCCCGTCCGCATCAGCTGGCGGCGCTGATCGAAAAGCATCAGCCGGACGTCATTGGCCTGCAGGAAACCAAGGTCCACGACGACCAGTTCCCGCTGGAAGAAGTGCGGGCCCTGGGTTATCACGTGTATTTCCACGGCCAGAAAGGCCATTACGGCGTCGCCCTGCTCTCGCGCCAGGAACCGATTGCCGTACACAAAGGCTTCGCCACCGATGAAGAAGACGCGCAGCGGCGCTTTATCTGGGGCACATTCGCCGACGCCAACGGCGTGCCGGTGACGATCATGAACGGCTATTTCCCACAGGGTGAAAGCCGCGACCACCCGACCAAATTCCCGGCCAAACAGCGTTTCTACAGCGACCTGCAAGCCCTGCTGGAGAGCCAGTTCCACAACGAGCAGCCGCTGGTGGTGATGGGCGACGTCAACATCTCTCCGGAAGACAGCGACATCGGCATCGGCCCGGACAACATGAAACGCTGGCTGAAAACCGGCAAATGCAGCTTCCTGCCGGAAGAGCGCGAGTGGATGGCCCGCCTGAAAAACTGGGGCCTGACCGACAGTTTCCGTCACCTGAACCCGGACGTGACCGACACGTTCAGCTGGTTCGACTACCGCAGCCGCGGGTTTGAAGACGAGCCGAAACGGGGCCTGCGCATCGATGTGATTCTGGCGTCCCACGGTTTGCTGCCACGGGTGAAAGCCGCCGGCGTCGACTATGAACTGCGCGGGATGGAAAAGCCTTCGGACCATGCGCCGATCTGGCTGGAATTGAGCTGATTCGCTTGAAAGCAGAAGATCACAGCCAGCGGTGGTGATCTTCTGTCCTGTCATCTTTCAGAAACGTCTTTGACTTAATCTCCCCGGCAATCCCCTTGGCTGCAATCGGTGCCGGCATGACCCTGCGTGTTCTGTTCGTTTTTCTTCTGAGCGCCTGGCTGAAGGTTGCGGTTGCGGCGTTGCCCATTCCCGAGAGCGGCCCGGCATTGCGCATCCAGGGTTCCAACACCATTGGCGCGGCGCTCGGCCCGGCGCTGGTGGAAGGCCTGTTGCAAGACCAGGGGCTGTTGAAAGTCCACAGCGAAACCCCGGACACCGCCAACGAACAACGAGTCGTCGGCCTGACGGCCCAGGGCCAGAGGGTCGTGGTGGAAATCGCTGCCCACGGCTCGAGCACCGGTTTCACTGCACTCAAGAACGCCAGCGCCGATCTGGCCGCCTCTTCGCGCCCGATCAAGGACAGCGAACTGCTGAACCTGCAAGCCCGGGGCGATCTGAAAAGTCCCGACGCCGAGCAAGTCATTGCCATCGATGGCCTGGCGATCATCCTTCATCCCGACAATCCGCTGAATCAATTGAACACCGAACAACTGGCGCGAATCTTCAGCGGCGAGGCGAAGACGTGGGAAGACGTCGGCGGCAAGGGGGGGACGATTCATTTATATGCGCGGGATGATCAGTCCGGCACCTACGACACCTTCAAGGAACTTGTCCTCAGCCGTCGTGGGAAATCCCTGAGCAATGCCGCGAAACGGTTTGAATCCAGCGAACAATTGTCCGACGCGGTCAGTGCCGATCCTCAGGCCATCGGTTTCATCGGCCTGCCCTATGTGCGTCAGGCCAAGGCCGTGGCGATTGTCGACGGGCAATCCCAGGCGATGCTGCCACTCGCCAGCCTGATCGCCACCGAAGACTATCCGCTGTCGCGGCGGCTGTTCTTCTATCTGCCGCCGGACAGCAACAATCCCTGGGCGAATGCCTTGGTGGAGTTTGCGCAAAGCCGTCGGGGCCAGGCGATTGTCGCGGCCAACGGTTTTATCGCCCAGACCGTGCAGGCCATCGCCGTTACGCCGAATGCGCTGATGCCCGAGGGTTATCAATCCCTCAGCCGCCACGCCCAGCGTCTGACCGTGAACTTCCGTTTCGAAGAAGGCAGCGCCAGCCTCGACAACAAGGCCCGTCAGGATCTGGCCCGGGTGTTCGACTATATAAAGCACCACGACAAGACCGACCGCGCGGTAACACTGGTGGGATTCGGCGACGCCAAGGACGACCCGGCGCGGGCGGATTTGCTGTCGAAGCTGCGGGCGATGGCGGTACGGCGGGAGTTGGTGAAGAACGGCGTAGTGCTACGCGAGGTGCGCGGGTTTGGCGCGCTGATGCCGGTGGCGACCAACAATGGGGATGAAGGCCGGATCAAGAATCGGCGGGTTGAGGTTTGGGTTTACTGAGCGTCGAACCACTGATCGTTCCCACGGCGAGGCGTCAGGCCGGTGATCGTTCCCACGCTCTGCGTGGGAATGCATACCGTGACGCTCCGCGTCACAGTGGACGCAGAGCGTCCATGGCTGCGTTACCACGCAGAGCGTGGGAACGATCAGGACTGACGCGGAATGTCTGTAATCAGCGCTCGCTACGCAGCATTTCCTTCGGCACATACTTGCCGATCTCGAACTTGCCGATCGCCGCACGGTGCACCTCGTCCGGGCCGTCGGCCAGGCGCAGGGTGCGTTGCATGGCGTACATGTAGGCCAGCGGGAAGTCGTTCGACACCCCGGCCCCGCCATGGATCTGAATCGCCCGGTCGATCACCCGCAACGCGACGTTCGGTGCCACGACTTTGATCTGTGCAATTTCGCTCTTGGCGACTTTGTTACCCACGGTGTCCATCATGTACGCCGCTTTCAGGGTCAGCAGGCGTGCCATGTCGATTTCCATCCGCGAGTCGGCGATCTTGTCGACGTTACCGCCCAGACGCGCCAGCGGCTTGCCGAACGCGGTGCGGCTTACCGAACGTTTGCACATCAGTTCCAGTGCGCGCTCGGCCATGCCGATCGAACGCATGCAGTGGTGAATCCGGCCCGGGCCGAGACGACCTTGAGCAATTTCGAAGCCGCGTCCTTCACCGAGCAGGACGTTTTCGTACGGCACTCGCACGTTGTCGAACAGCACTTCGGCGTGGCCGTGGGGCGCGTCGTCGTAACCGAACACCGGCAGCGGACGGAGGATCTTCACGCCGGGAGTGTCGACGGGTACCAGGATCATCGAGTGCTGAGCGTGACGCGGGGCGTCGGGGTTACTCAGGCCCATGAAGATCAGGATCTTGCAGCGCGGATCGCAGGCGCCGGAGGTCCACCATTTTTTGCCGTTGATGACCCACTCGTCGCCATCACGCACGGCACGGGCGGCCATGTTGGTGGCGTCGGAGGACGCGACGTCCGGCTCGGTCATGGCGAACGCCGAGCGAATCTCGCCGCGCAGCAGCGGTTCGAGCCAGCGCTGTTTCTGCTCTTCGTTGGCGTAACGCACCAGCACTTCCATGTTGCCGGTGTCGGGGGCGGAGCAGTTGAACGGCTCGGGACCGAGCAACGAACGGCCCATGATTTCCGCCAATGGCGCGTATTCGAGGTTGGTCAGGCCAGCGCCCAGTTCCGACTCAGGCAGAAACAAATTCCATAGTCCCTCGGCCTTTGCCTTGGCCTTGAGTTCTTCCATGATCGCCGTCGGCTGCCAGCGATCGCCCTCGGCGACCTGACGCTCGAACACGGCTTCGGCCGGGTAAACGTAAGTGTCCATGAACGCGGTCACGCGCTCACGCAGTTCTTGCACCTTGGGCGAATAAGCGAAATCCATGAGCAATTACCTTTTTTCGGCAGGTTGTTTAAGTCATGCAATCGATGCTAGAACAGCGCTGATAATTTACCTAGCCTATTCTCGGCGTGTATAAACATTCATCACCGATATATGATTGGTTGATTTTCCTGGCCGCCCTGACCCGCGCCATTCACCTATAACAAGCACCTATAACAAGAGAGCCGCGTAATGAATCTGAGCAAGGTCGACCTCAACCTTTTCATCGTCTTCGACGCGATCTACACCGAAGCCAACCTGACCCGCGCCGGGCAGATTGTCGGCATTACCCAGCCGGCGGTGTCCAACGCCTTGGCGCGGTTGCGCGAGACCTTCAACGACCCGCTCTTCGTACGTACGGCCCAGGGCATGGTGCCGACGCCCATGGCGCAGAACATCATTGGCCCGGTGCGCAACGCGCTGTCGCTGTTACGGGTTTCGGTTCAGGAAAGCCGCATCTTCAACCCCTCGCAAGCGGTCAAGACCTATCGCATCAGCATGACCGACCTGACCGAAGCGGTGATTCTGCCGCCACTGTTCCAGCGCCTGCGTCGTCTGGCGCCGACGGTGATCATCGAAAGTTTCCTGTCCAAGCGCCGGGAAACCACCAAGGAACTGGCGGCCGGGCGTCTCGACTTTGCCGTGGATGCGCCGCTCAACACCGACCCGCAAGTACGCCACGTCAAGCTGATGGAAGACCGTTACGTCTGCGCCATGCGCAAGGGCCATCCGCTGGCGACCAAGGAAAAATTCACCCTCGACGATTACCTGTCCCTGACCCACATTCATATTTCCAGCCGCCGCAGTGGCCTGGGCCATGTCGATCTGGCGCTGGGCAAAATGGGCATTCAGCGCAAGATTGCCCTGCGCTCGCAGCATTACCTGATGGCGTCCCAGGTGTTGCAGCAGACCGATATGGTCATGACCGTGCCGGAGCGGTTCGCCCGGCGCCATGACCTGCATGCGTTCAATCTGCCGGTCAACGATGTGCCGCCGGTGGAAACCCATTTGTACTGGCACGAAAGCACCGATCAGGACCCGGCCAACCGCTGGATGCGCGAGCAGATGATCGAGCTGTGCCAGCAAGTGACAGCGCACGAGAAGAAGCTCGACAAGCTGCAGACGCCCGCTACTTGACGTAAACGTCAACCTGCCATTAGCTTAGCGCCAAGACCCTTCTTCGAGCGCTTTCATGAGCAGCCAGACCTACAGCATTTCCGACCTCGCCCGCGAGCTGGACATCACCACCCGGGCGATCCGCTTCTATGAAGAACAAGGCCTGCTCAGCCCCGAGCGCCGAGGCCAGGAACGCATCTATTCGCCGCGCGACAAGGTCAGCCTGAAACTGATCCTGCGGGGCAAGCGCATCGGTTTCTCCCTGGCCGAGTGCCGCGAGCTGATCGAGCTCTACGACCCCTCCAGCGGTAACACCAAACAACTCAACAGCATGCTGGCGAAAATCAGCGAGCGCCGGGAACAGCTCGAGCAGCAGTTGCTGGACATCGAACAGATGAAGCTGGAGCTCGACACCGCCGAAGAACGCTGCGTGCAGGCGCTGGAGCAGACGCTCAAGAGTCAGCAAGTCGCGCAGTAGCCTCCCGACAACTACAACAGGTCAACGCCATGTCCCTCCCCTCCCAAGTACGCCTGATCGAAGTCGGCCCGCGTGACGGCCTGCAGAACGAAGCCCAGCCCATCAGCGTCGCCGACAAGGTGCAACTGGTCGACGCGCTGAGCGCCGCCGGCCTCGGCTATATAGAAGTCGGCAGTTTCGTCTCGCCCAAGTGGGTGCCGCAGATGGCCGGTTCCGCTGATGTATTCGCGCAGATCCAGCGCAAGCCCGGCGTGACCTACGGCGCACTGGCGCCGAACCTGCGCGGTTTTGAAGATGCGCTGGCGGCCGGGGTCAAGGAAGTCGCGGTGTTTGCCGCCGCGTCCGAAGCGTTCTCGCAACGCAACATCAACTGCTCGATCAGCGAAAGCCTGGCGCGGTTCGCGCCGATCATGGAGTCGGCGAAACAGCACGGCGTTACCGTGCGCGGTTACGTGTCCTGCGTGCTTGGCTGTCCTTATGAAGGCGAGGTCGCCCCGGAACAAGTGGCCATGGTCGCCCGCGAGCTGTACGCGATGGGCTGCTACGAAGTATCGCTGGGTGACACCATCGGTACCGGCACCGCGGGCGCGACCCGCCGGCTGTTCGAAGTAGTGTCGAAGCAAGTGCCGCGAGAGAAACTCGCCGGCCACTTCCACGACACCTACGGCCAGGCCATGGCCAACATCTACGCCAGCCTGCTGGAAGGCATCGCGGTGTTCGACAGCTCTATCGCCGGCCTCGGCGGCTGCCCGTACGCCAAAGGCGCCAGCGGTAACGTCGCCACCGAAGACGTGGTGTACCTGCTCAATGGCCTGGGCATCGAGACCGGTACCGACCTCGACGCCTTGATTGCCGCCGGCCAGCAGATCAGTGCGGTGCTGGGTCGCCCGACCGGTTCGCGTGTGGCCAAGGCTCGTAGCGCACAGTGAGGGGATGGTGTTACCGCCGAGCGCGAAACGTGGGCACAAGCGAGTAACACGGAAACAAATTGTCTGGTTTTGCCTGAAGGAAAAATCCTTCAAAAATCTCAATCCCTTGATTTACAAGGGTTTTGAAAAGTTGGCACGGCTTCTGCTATCTCTATGGCATAACAAGAATAAAAAGCAGCAAACCAATAAAAATAAGACGTACCGACTCTGACATAACAAAAACAACACGACAGAGACGCAGCTAACAGATTTTTTTGGAGAAGGTGTGCTTTTCAGGGTATTCCTCGGAATGACCCGCAACCGGGCAGAGAACAATAAAACTACCTTCAGGTAGCTCCCGAATCGGTTGGATCGCTAGACGAGAAAGCAGATCAGCGCTCAAAAAAATACGTTTGCTCTTGACCCCGGATGGGGGTCGCCAAAAACAGCGGTAAAGGGCCACGGTTGCCAAAAACAACAACAGACCGCCCCTCAATAATAAAAAAGAGCACGCGACGACAAAATTAAAGGGGAGCTTCGGCTCCCCTTTGTGCTGTCTGGCGTTCTGAAATTGTCCGCGACGGAACTCCCCCCCATCTCGATCTTCCTGCAAGCGCTTACTCGGCATGATCTCAATAAGGCAATTGATGCCGTGCCTCAACATCCAGCCCCACATACAAGTAATCCCAACAAAAACACGGTGGGTTCACGGCTTTTGCTGTGTGTAAACACGACGCCGCATGCGCGTTTAAAGTACACGAACCGTTACGCCATAAGGGCTACAGCACCTTGCGTCGTTGCCTACGCGTACGCCAGAATCCGCCGGCTTACGCGGCTATGGGGTGGGCTATATCGTTTCCCTGTCACTGAAAAACAGTGATCGGGTTTGGTAGCCCGTCTGTAATAGCTGTATGGCAACACCGTATGCAGGCCCTTTTGGGGGGCTCTGTTTTATGGTGGTCATGCGTGGGGCTCATTCGTGAGCGCCGGGTTCCTATTGCAGCCGGTCTACCAACCCGCGTATGGCCGCCACCCATCGTTTGGTAGCGTGGGTGATGGCTCCTTGAGATCTGCGATAGGAGTTGCACGTATGTTCAAAGCCACACCAAACCCGCCAGAAACCGATTCAATCCCCTACGACGCCGCACTCGAAGCCGAAAACATAAAAACGGCCACCGAGCGGGCGATCAATCATTACCTCGATCCTGGGGCGCAGAAGACGTCCAAGCCATCGCGCAAGCCCGGCAAGATCTATCTGGTCAATCCAACAATGGATGACGAAACGCTGCTGGTCGAAGCGTGCGAAACGCTGTCGTCGGCCAGTGACATGGCCCGGGATATTGGCAACACCGTCGATCCGTCGCAGCGCAAGGCGATGCAGATACTGCAGCAGGTCATCATGCTGAGTGAGCTGCTGGTCAATCGTGTGCTGGATAACCATCACATCGCGCGGTAGTTGCCGCCTCGTTGAGGGGCTTGTCCCCTCACTGCCTGGCAGCCGTCTATAAAAATCCTCAAGCGACTCTTTCCGGAGTTCCAGCTGATGTCCAAGACCGTCATTCCACCGTTAGAAGATCCGGTGTCCCCCTACGAATTTCCTGATTCAAGAAAACTCCACGACGCAGCCGAACGCGCCCTCGACTATTACCTGACACCGGCAGCCCGGATCATGGCCACGCCTTACACTCCAAACGACATGTTCATGGTCAACCCGCAAACCGACACGGAATCCTTGCTGGCCAATGCCTGCGAATCCCTCGCGTCAGCCACGGTCATGCTCGGTGAGTTTGCCGGCCTGCTGGAGGGGCCGAACCGCAAGACCCTGTTGGGTATTGCGCAAGTGGTGATGCTGGGTGAGTTGGCGGTGAATCAAGCGTTGGAAAATGTAGAGGTAAAGTAATAAGCGCCGCTTTCGAAGCCAGGGTCCGCGCCCTGGCTTCGAAAGCTCTAATCGTCAGCCCTCGTTGCTACGTAACTCCTCGATACTGATCTCGCGCATCCGGAATTTCTGGATCTTGCCCGTCACCGTCATCGGAAACTCCTCCACAAACTTGAAGTAACGCGGTGTCTTGAAGTGAGCGATGCGCTCCTTGCACCACGCTTGCAGTTCTTGTTCGGTGGCGCTGTGGCCGGGATGGAATTTGATCCAGGCGACGATTTCTTCGCCGTAACGCGAGCAGGGAATGCCGATCACCTGCACATCCGCCACCGCTGGATGGGTGAAGAAGAATTCTTCCAGTTCGCGCGGATAAATGTTCTCACCGCCACGGATGATCATGTCCTTGTTACGCCCGGCGATGCACACGTAACCCTCGTCGTTCATGCTCGCCAGGTCGCCGGTGTGCATCCAGCCTGCCGCGTCGATGGCTTCGGCGGTGGCATTCGGGTTGTTCCAGTAGCCGAGCATCACGCTGTAGCCACGGGTGCACAGCTCGCCGATGGTGCCGCGCGGCACCGGATTGCCGGCCTCGTCGATGATTTTGCTTTCGAGTTGCGGCTGGGTGCGGCCGACGGTGGTGACGCGCAGTTCCAGCTCGTCGGATGGGCCGGTCTGCAGGGACACGGGGCTGGTTTCGGTCATGCCGTAGGCGATTTGCACTTCGCTCATGTGCATTTCGTTGATGACCCGGCGCATCACTTCGATTGGGCAGGTGGCGCCAGCCATGATCCCGGTGCGCAGGGTCGACAGGTCGAACTCGGCGCGCTGCGGTTGATCGAGCATGGCGATGAACATGGTCGGCACGCCGTACAGCGCGGTGGCTTTTTCTTCGGCGACGGTGCTCAGGGTCAGCAGCGGATCGAAGGCATCGTTGGGATAAATCATCGTGCTGCCGTGGGTGATGCAGCCCAGGTTGCCCATGACCATGCCGAAGCAGTGATACAGCGGCACCGGGATCACCAGGCGATCGGCGGCGGTCAGGCCGAGGCTTTCGCCGACCATGTAACCGTTGTTGAGGATGTTGTAGTGACTGAGGGTCGCGCCCTTGGGGAAACCGGTGGTGCCGGAGGTGTACTGGATGTTGACCGGTTGATCGAAGTGCAGACTGTCGCTGCGTTCATGCAATTGTGCTGGCGAGACACTGGCGGCCAGATCTGCCAGTTGCGACCACGGAAGAAAACCCGAAGGCGGCTGCGGATCGAGGCTGATCAAGCCGCGCAGCTCCGGCAGGCGCTCGCTGCGCAGTTCGCCGATGGATTGCTCGGCCAGTTCCGGCAGCAAGCCTTGCAACATGCCGTGATAGTTGGAGCTCTTGAATGCCCCCGCGCAGACCAGCCATTGGCAACCGGATTGCTTGAGCACGTATTCGAGTTCGGAGCTGCGGTAGGCCGGGTTGATGTTGACCAGGATCACGCCGATCTTCGCGGTGGCGAACTGCGTGATACACCACTGCGCGCAATTCGGTGCCCAGATGCCGAGCCGGTCACCGGTCTGCAAACCCAACGCCAGCAGCGCTCTGGCATGCGCGTCTACCGCGTCGGCCAGTTGCCGCCAGGTGTAACGCTGCTGCTGATGGCGCACCACCAGCGCCTCGCCGTCCGGGTACTGCGCGACGGTCTCGTCGAACTTCTGCCCGATGGTCATCGCCAGCAAGGCTTTGTCCTGGGAACCACGGGTATAGCTGCGCTGCGGGTTTGCACTGGGTTGATCCATGACGACCCCTATTGTCTTTATTAGTGGGTGTTGGAACGGAGCCACGGCAGCTCCGACCATTCAGAACTGGCCCTACTCTCGCTCAAGTTGACGTTAACGTAAAGGGTGATTGACAGCCATTCGTCACAGGCTTACGTTAACGTAAAGGTGAGAACTGAAACGCCCTTCTCCCCACCCTACAAAAAAGCCAAAAGGTGACCCATGAGCTACCCATCCCTGAACTTTGCCCTCGGCGAAACCATCGACATGTTGCGCGATCAGGTTCAGTCCTTTGTCGCCAAGGAGATCGCCCCCCGCGCCGCGCAGATCGACAGCGACAACCTGTTCCCGGCCGATCTGTGGCGCAAGTTTGGCGATATGGGCCTGCTCGGCATCACCGTGCCGGAAGAGTACGGCGGCGCTGGTCTGGGTTACCTGGCGCACGTGGTGGCGATGGAAGAAATCAGCCGTGGATCGGCTTCGGTGGCGTTGTCCTACGGCGCCCACTCCAACCTCTGCGTGAACCAGATCAACCGCAACGGCAACCACGAACAGAAAGCCAAATACCTGCCGAAGCTGATCAGCGGCGAACATGTTGGCGCTCTGGCGATGAGCGAGCCGAACGCCGGTTCCGACGTGGTCTCGATGAAACTGCGCGCCGATAAACGCGGCGACCGTTTCGTGCTCAACGGCAGCAAGACCTGGATCACCAACGGTCCCGACGCCAACACTTACGTCATCTACGCCAAGACCGACCTGGAAAAGGGCCCGCACGGCATCACCGCGTTCATCGTCGAACGTGACTGGAAAGGCTTCAGCCGCAGCAACAAGTTCGACAAACTCGGCATGCGCGGCTCCAACACCTGCGAGCTGTTCTTCGATGACGTCGAAGTACCAGAAGAAAACATCCTCGGCGTGCTCAACGGCGGTGTGAAAGTGCTGATGAGCGGCCTCGATTACGAACGCGTCGTGCTGTCCGGCGGCCCGACCGGGATCATGCAGTCGTGCATGGACCTGATCGTTCCATACATCCATGACCGCAAGCAGTTCGGCCAGAGCATCGGCGAATTCCAGCTGATCCAGGGCAAAGTTGCCGACATGTACACCCAGCTCAACGCCAGCCGCGCGTACCTTTACGCCGTGGCCCAGGCCTGCGAGCGCAACGAAACCACGCGCAAGGACGCCGCCGGCGTGATCCTCTACACCGCCGAACGCGCCACGCAAATGGCCCTTGATGCGATCCAGATTCTCGGCGGTAACGGTTACATCAACGAATTCCCGGCCGGTCGTCTGCTGCGTGACGCCAAGCTGTACGAAATCGGCGCCGGCACCAGTGAGATCCGTCGCATGCTGATCGGTCGCGAACTGTTCAACGAAACCCGCTAAAACGGAGCTGTCCATGGCTATCCTGCATACCCAGCTCAACCCCCGTTCAGCGGAGTTCGCCGCCAACAGCGCGGCGATGCTCGAACAGGTCGACGCCCTGCACACCCTCCTTGCCCAAGTGGCCCAGGGCGGCGGCGCGAAAGCTCAGGAACGTCACACCTCGCGCGGCAAACTGCTGCCGCGTGAGCGGATCAACCGCTTGCTCGATCCGGGCTCGCCGTTTCTGGAAATCAGCCAGTTGGCCGCTCACGCCGTGTATGGCGAAGACGTGCCGGCCGCTGGCGTGATTGCCGGGATCGGTCGCGTGGAAGGCGTCGAATGCATGATCGTCGCCAACGACGCGACGGTGAAAGGTGGTTCGTACTACCCGCTGACCGTAAAGAAACACCTGCGCGCCCAGACCATCGCCCAGCAAAACCGCTTGCCGTGCATTTATCTGGTGGACTCGGGCGGCGCCAACCTGCCGCGTCAGGACGAAGTGTTCCCGGATCGCGAACACTTCGGGCGGATCTTCTTCAACCAGGCCAACATGAGCGCCATGGGCATTCCGCAGATTGCCGTAGTCATGGGCTCCTGCACCGCAGGCGGCGCTTACGTACCGGCGATGGCCGACGAAGCGATCATGGTGCGCAATCAGGCGACGATTTTCCTCGCCGGCCCGCCGCTGGTGAAAGCCGCAACCGGTGAAGTGGTCAGCGCCGAAGACCTCGGCGGGGCCGATGTGCATTGCAAGACTTCCGGGGTCGCCGACCACTACGCCGAAAGCGACGAGCACGCCCTCGCCCTCGCCCGCCGCAGCGTCGCCAACCTCAACTGGCGCAAGCTCGGCGAAGTGCAGCAGCGCGCGCCGATTGCACCGCTGTACGCCAGCGACGAGTTGTACGGCGTGGTTTCGGCGGACGCCAAGCAGCCGTTCGATGTGCGCGAAGTGATTGCGCGACTGGTCGACGGTTCGGTGTTCGATGAATTCAAAGCGCTGTTCGGGACGACGCTGGTGTGCGGCTTCGCCCATCTGCACGGCTACCCGATCGCGATCCTCGCCAACAACGGCATCCTGTTCGCCGAAGCCGCGCAAAAAGGCGCGCACTTCATCGAACTGGCCTGCCAGCGCGGCATTCCGTTGCTGTTCCTGCAGAACATTACCGGCTTCATGGTCGGCCAGAAATACGAGGCCGGCGGCATCGCCAAGCATGGCGCCAAACTGGTAACCGCTGTGGCGTGCGCCAAGGTGCCGAAATTCACCGTGATCATCGGCGGCAGCTTCGGTGCCGGTAACTACGGCATGTGCGGGCGGGCCTACGATCCGCGTTTCCTGTGGATGTGGCCGAACGCGCGGATCGGCGTAATGGGTGCCGAACAGGCAGCCGGCGTGCTGGTTCAGGTCAAGCGCGAACAGGCCGAACGCAGCGGCCAGGCGTTCAGTGCTGAGCAGGAAGCCGAGATCAAGCAACCGATTCTCGACCAGTACGAAGAACAGGGTCACCCCTACTACTCCAGCGCACGGCTGTGGGACGACGGCGTCATCGACCCGGCGCAGACCCGCGATGTACTGGCCCTGGCCTTGTCCGCGTCGTTGAACGCGCCTATCGAACCGAGCCGCTTCGGCGTGTTCCGGATGTGATCGGGAGAACCTCATGAGCGACTTCAACACCCTCGAATTGCAGAGCGATCCACGGGGTTTCGCGACCCTGTGGCTGAGCCGCGAAGAAAAGAACAACGCGTTCAACGCCGAGATGATCCGCGAACTGATCCTGGCGCTGGACAAGGTCGCCAGCGACGCCAGCCTGCGTTTCCTGCTGGTGCGCGGACGCGGCAAACACTTCAGTGCCGGCGCGGATCTGGCCTGGATGCAGCAATCGGCCGAACTCGATTACCACACCAACCTCGACGACGCCCGGGAACTGGCGGAGCTGATGTACAACCTCGCCAAACTGAAAATCCCGACCGTGGCCGTGGTGCAAGGCGCGGCGTTCGGCGGCGCGCTGGGTCTGATCAGTTGCTGCGATATGGCGATTGGCGCCGATGACGCGCAGTTCTGCCTGTCGGAAGTGCGCATTGGCCTGGCGCCGGCGGTGATCAGTCCGTTTGTGGTGCAAGCCATCGGCGAGCGCGCGGCGCGGCGTTATGCGCTGACGGCCGAGCGTTTTGGCGGCCAACGGGCGCGTGAGATTGGATTGCTGTCCGAAAGCTATCCGGCAACCGAGCTTGAACAGAAAGTCGAACAATGGATCGACAACCTCCTGCTCAACAGCCCCGCCGCCATGCGCGCCAGCAAGGATCTGCTGCGTGAGGTCGGCAACGGCGCGCTGACGCCGGCCCTGCGCCGCTACACCGAAAACGCCATCGCGCGCATCCGTGTCAGCCCGGAAGGCCAGGAAGGTCTACGAGCCTTTCTGCAGAAACGTGCGCCGAGCTGGCAAGCCGCAACCACCACCAAGGAGCCGCGTTGATGAGCGCACCTGTTCTCACCACCCTGCTGGTGGCCAACCGTGGCGAAATCGCTTGCCGGGTCATGCGTACCGCCAAGGCGCTGGGCATGACCACCGTCGCCGTGCACAGCGCCACCGACCGCGAAGCGCGGCACAGCCGTGAAGCGGATATCCGTGTGGATCTGGGCGGCAGCAAAGCGGCTGACAGCTACCTGCAAATCGACAAACTGATCGCGGCGGCCAAGGCCAGCGGCGCTCAGGCGATTCATCCGGGTTATGGCTTTCTGTCGGAGAACGCCGGGTTTGCTCGCGCCATCGAAGCGGCCGGCCTGATCTTCCTCGGCCCACCCGCCTCGGCCATCGACGCGATGGGCAGCAAATCCGCCGCAAAAGCGTTGATGGAAACTGCCGGCGTGCCGCTGGTGCCGGGTTATCACGGCGAAGCTCAGGATCTGGACACCTTCCGCGATGCTTGCGAGCGCATCGGCTATCCGGTGCTGCTCAAGGCCACCGCTGGCGGTGGCGGTAAAGGCATGAAGGTCGTCGAGGACGTCAGTCAACTGGCTGAAGCGCTGGCCTCCGCACAGCGTGAAGCGCAGTCGTCGTTCGGCGACTCGCGGATGCTGGTGGAGAAATATCTGCTCAAGCCGCGGCACGTAGAAATTCAGGTGTTCGCCGATCAGCATGGCAACTGCCTGTATTTGAATGAGCGCGACTGCTCGATCCAGCGCCGGCACCAGAAGGTCGTCGAAGAGGCGCCGGCACCGGGGCTGAGTCCGGAGCTGCGCCGTGCGATGGGCGAAGCGGCTGTGCGTTCGGCGCAGGCCATCGGTTACGTCGGCGCTGGCACAGTGGAGTTTTTGCTGGATGCTCGCGGCGAGTTCTTCTTCATGGAGATGAACACGCGGCTGCAGGTCGAACACCCGGTCACCGAAGCCATCACCGGGCTCGATCTGGTGGCCTGGCAGATTCGCGTTGCTCGCGGCGAAGCACTGCCGATCACCCAGGATCAGGTGCCGCTCAACGGGCATGCGATTGAGGTTCGGTTGTATGCGGAAGATCCGTCGAATGACTTCCTGCCGGCAACCGGGCGTCTGGATCTGTATCGCGAATCCGCCGCAGGGCCGGGGCGCCGTGTGGACAGCGGCGTTGAGGAAGGCGACGAGATTTCGCCGTTCTACGATCCGATGCTCGGCAAGCTGATTGCCTGGGGCGAGGATCGTGAACAGGCGCGTTTGCGGCTGCTGAGCATGCTCGATGAGTTCGCGATTGGCGGGTTGAAGACCAACATCAACTTCCTGCGGCGGATCATCGGTCATCCGGCGTTCGCGGCGGCCGAGCTGGATACCGGGTTTATTCCGCGCTATCAGGAACAGTTGCTGCCAGCGCCTGCTGCGCTGAGCGATGAGTTCTGGGAGGCGGCGGCGCAGGCTTTTGCACAGAGCCTGCCGGGGATGGCTCGGGCGGATGATCCGGCTTCGCCTTGGGCGCTTCCCAGCGGTTTGCGCGCTGGGTTGCCACGGGAAATCACTCTGCATTTGAGTTGCGAGGGGCAGGACCGGGCGTTGACGCTCGGCGCTGGCGGCAGTGCAAAACTGATCGGCGAGCAACTGGTGCTCGAGCACGAAGGGCTGCGTCGGCAGCTGCGGGCGATTCGTCGTGGAGAGGTGCTGTTTCTGCAATGGGACGGCGAGTTGCGATGCGTTGAAACGTACGACCCGATCAGCGCCGTCGAAGCCAGTCACAGCCATCAGGGCGGTCTGACGGCGCCGATGAACGGCAGCATCGTGCGGGTGCTGGTGGAGGCCGGGCAAGCGGTTGAAGCCGGTGCGCAATTGGTGGTGCTCGAGGCGATGAAGATGGAGCACAGCATCCGCGCGCCCCATGCCGGGGTGATCAAGGCGCTGTATTGCCAGGAAGGCGAAATGGTCAGCGAAGGCAGCGCGCTGGTCGAGTTGGAGGAAGCTTGAAAGGTGGATCGATCCTACGCCTGGCGAGGATCGATCTGACTAGTATTTGGCCGTTGCCTGAACCACGACACCGATGATTCGGCACTCGTCGGTCAACAAGGCTTTCGGCCAGGTCGGATTGAGCGGCACCAGGTAACGCTGGCCGCCCTCTTCGATCAGTTTGCGGAAAATCGCCTCGTCGCTGTCCGGCCACTGGGCGATCACCAGTTTGCCGGGCTCGGCTTCCAGCGCCGGATCCACCAGGATCATCATCCCTTCGCCAATGCTCTGCCCGGTCGGTGCGGTCATCGCGTTACCCGTCACCGTCAGCCAGAACGCCGGGCCACGGGCGTGGTAATCCGTCAGTTCGAAACGTCGCTTGTCCTTGGCACTCGAATACGCTGGCTGGCTCTCGCGGGCCTCGACCGGCGCATTCCACTCGCTGACCGGATAGCGAAAGTAAGGGTTGTACTTCTGCGCCAGGGGCATTTCGTCGTCCGCATCGATCTGCGGTTCACGAATCACCACCGCGACCTCGAGATACTCCATGCCCAGCGCTTTCAGCACGCGGTTCATCTGCGTGATGCCGGGCTCGCGGCGCTTGTTCAGCCAATGGCCGATACCGCCCTGCGACATGCCGACGCGCTCGCCGAGTTCGACTTGAGTGACGTTGAGTTCACTCATTTTGGCCTTGACCAACTCAATCCATTTATCCATGTGCGGCACCATACGTGGACGCCTGCGGCCGGCAAAACACATATTGTAGTATTTAAATTCTGGTCACAAATACTGATAGTACTATTCTTGGGTCACGGATTTGAATCGACCAAGGAGTGACCTTTCACCATGAATATCACCAGCAAAGACTTGCCCGACCTGCAAATGGATACCACCTTCACCTCCCCGCAAGGGTGTGCCGCTGCGCAACGGGCGTTGGACTATTACTTGAAACCAGCTGTGTCAGAACCGGATGCAGAGGAACGCTTCTTCGGCGTGAACAGCAACCTGAGTGGCGAAGAATCCCTGGTCCACGCCTCCGACCTGCTGCGATGCGCAGCAGCCACGGCGTTCAAGGCTGCGGATGGCTTACAGGGCGTCAATCGGGATCTGGCGTTTTCGGTCGTGCACATGGTGGACATGGCACGAGCGATGGTCGATCACTCGCTCGATGGCGCGGTTCGCTGAAGACGGGAGTTCGGACGGACAGGAAAGAACTTTCCAATCGCGCAGATAAAAACATTTGACTTGCAAATGATAATGATTATTATTGCAAGCAGCTGGTCGCGAGATCAGTCGATGGACCAGAGACCTTAGGTCGGTCTTCTGGACTATCTCCTCATCAGGCTAATCACGGTTTTTGACCCGGCTTTTTGCCGGGTCTTTTTTTTGCCAGTTTTCTGGCTTGTGGCTTCAGGCTAATGAAGTCTTTGGGTGCCGCAAATTCGATGGCGCGGATAATATCAAAAGAATATTGCCTGGCAAGCGAACCCCGGCCGCATTGGGGCAAAGTAATGCCAATTAGCACTTGAGAATCAATCGCATAGCCACTAAGCTGCATCCGCGTCACGGAAGACGCCCCCCGCCGCAACCCGCAATTTCCCTCGGTTTCACCCCTGTCTTGCGTGTAAAGTAGCCGCCATAAAAATCATATTCAGGAATCGATTATGACCGTGGCCAAATCTTCGTTCGACATCAGCGCCAACTTCGACAGCGGCAACATCCAAGTCATCGACATCAGCAACCCGCTCAACCCGGTTCTGGCAATTCGGCCAGATACCCGCAGCGGCCATTTCCAGTGGTTCCACTTCAAGGCCAGCGGCCTGCACGTTCATCAGGAACACTGGTTCCGACTGGTCAACGCCAGTCAGTCCTCCTACAACAAGGCCTGGACCGGCTATCAGGCGGTCGCCTCTTACGATCACGTCAACTGGTTCCGCATTCCGACCCAATTCGAAGGCGACAGCCTGCGCTTCTGCCTCGAAGCCGAGCAGACCCACGCCTGGTTCGCCTACTTCGAGCCCTACAGCCGTGGCCGTCATGACTGGCTGATCGAGCAGGCGCTGACCAAGGCCGGCACCGAACTGCTGGCCACCGGAAAAAGCGTCGAAGGCCGCGACATTCAGCTGCTGCGCAAAGGCACTGGCGCCGAAGGTCGCCGCAAGATCTGGATCATCGCCCAGCAACACCCCGGCGAGCACATGGCCGAGTGGTTCATGGAAGGCGTGATCGAACGCCTGGAACATCATGACGATCCGGTGCTGAACAAACTGCTGGCCAGCGCCGATCTGTACCTGGTACCGAACATGAACCCGGACGGAGCCTTCCACGGTCACTTGCGCACCAATGCCATGGGCCAGGACCTGAACCGCGCCTGGCAGAACGCCAGTCAGGAAGTCACCCCCGAAGTACTTTTCGTACAACAGCAAATGGAAAAGTACGGCGTCGATCTGTTCCTCGACGTACACGGCGACGAAGAAATTCCCCACGTGTTCACTGCCGGTTGCGAAGGCAACCCGGGTTACACCCCGCGCCTGGAGAAGCTCGAAGAGCATTTTCGCAGCCACCTGAAACACACCACCAAAGACTTCCAGACCAAGTACGGCTACACCCGCGACGAACCGGGTCAGGCCAACATGACTCTGGCCTGCAACAGCGTCGGCCAGAAGTTCGACTGCCTGTCGCTGACCCTGGAAATGCCGTTCAAGGATCACGATGATGCGCCGAACCCGTTCACCGGTTGGTCGGGCAAGCGATCGAAGCAACTGGGCAAGGACGTGCTGACCACCATCGCGGACATGGTCGACACCCTGCGCTAATCCCCTCGGATTTTCGCTTCACGAAAGATCGCAGCCTGTCTGCGATCTTTTTTTTGCGCCGACTTTTACTCAATCAGGTTGCAAATAAAAACCGGATTACTTACCGTCATTCAAGTTTCAACTTGAAACCTGAAAGGACCCGGGACATGAAAACTGCAACACTCGATAAAGGTGTCGTACTGCTTTTCGCCATCGCTTGCGGCCTCGCGGTGGGCAACGTGTATTACGCCCAGCCGCTGCTGGATGCGATGGCCGAAGCCTTCGAGATCTCGCCGGGCAGCATCGGCATCGTCATGACCTTGACCCAGGTCGGCTACGGCTTCGGGCTGTTATTGCTCGTACCCCTCGGCGACCTGCTCAACCGCCGCCGGCTGATCGTCATGCAAACACTGTTGTCCGCCGCGGCCCTGCTGATGATCGCCTTGGCCTCGAACAGCGCCTGGCTGCTGATCGGCGTCACTTTGACCGGCCTGCTGGCCGTGGTCACCCAGGTGCTGGTCGCCTACGCCGCGACTCTGGCCGTCCCGGCACAACGGGGAAAGGTTGTGGGCGTGATCACCAGCGGCATCGTCGTCGGCATTCTGCTGGCGCGCACGGTGGCCGGCGGCATGGCTGATCTGGCCGGCTGGCGCTCGATCTATCTGCTGTCGGCGGGGTTGACGCTGGTGATGGCCGCGCTGCTGTTTCGGGTGTTGCCCAAAGATGAAGACGCACGGCCGACCACACGTTACGTGGCATTGATCGCCTCAGTGTTCAGCCTCTTTCGTGAGGAACCGGTGTTGCGCCAACGAGCAATCCTCGCCCTGCTCACCTTCGCCAGCGCCATGGTGCTGTGGACGCCGATGGTGTTGCCGCTGGCCGCCCCGCCGCTGTCGCTTTCCCACAGGGAGATCGGATTGTTCGGACTCGCCGGCGCGGCGGGTGCACTCGCCGCCGCCAGAGCCGGACATCTGGCGGATCGAGGATGGGGGCAATGGGTCAGCGGTCTGTCGCTGCTGCTGATGCTGGGCTCGTGGCTGCCGATCGCACTGACCCAGTCTTCGTTGTGGGCGCTGCTGCTTGGCGTCATCACCCTGGATCTGGGCTTGCAGGCCGTGCACGTCACCAGCCAGAGCATGATCTACATCGTCCGCCCGGAGGCGCAGAGCCGACTGACCGCCGGCTACATGCTGTTTTATTCAATTGGCAGCGCTTTGGGCTCAATCGCCTCGACGGCCATGTACGCCTGGGCAGGATGGCCGGGCGTCTGCTGGCTGGGTGCCGCAATCAACATGGTCGCGTTGCTGTACTGGTGGCGAACGCTGGCCACCCGGAAACGTGGCGAGGCGGCTTGCGCCCTCGCCACGTCGGACTGACACACGATCAACCGCGATTGCGTCCCCGCAGCATGCTGTCGAGCACCTCGTCGCGGCGCACCCAGCCATGGAACAGCGCCGCCGCCAGGTGCAGCAGCACGGTGAGGAACAGCAGATACGCCAGATACCCGTGAGCCTTGCGCAGCAACGCGAACACCTGCGCATCCGCCGGCACGATCGACGGCAATTGCAGGGACGTGCCGAGCATCACCGGATCCCCCGCCGCGCTGATCATCGCCCAGCCGAGCAGCGGCAATACCAGCATCAGCGCGTACAGCAACAGATGAGAGGCCTTGGCCGCCATCACTTGCCAGCCCGGCAGATCCGCCGGCAGCGGCGGCTGACGGGTGCCCAGTCGCACCAGAATGCGCACGATCACCAAAGCGAGTATCGCGATGCCCAACGGTTTATGCAGGTTGATCAACCATTCATGCCGCGCCGACACCGAGGTCACCATACCGGCGCCGATGAACAACATCGCGATGATCATCAACGCCATCAACCAGTGCAGCAACCGCGCCAGCGGATTGAAATGAGTCGGTTGCGTGCTCATGGGCGAGCCTCCTTTTTGCCGGTTGGCAGTTGGCTGACTTCGCTGGTGCGACGCAGGTAGGAATCGGCGTAACCGGCCGAGCGCGCGGCCAGCAGCGGATCGTCGGAACCCTGAATGCCGGCCGGCAGCACCAGCGGATCGTAGTTGATGTCACGGCATTCGCCGCTGAGCTGCGGCTGGGTCTTTTCCAGCACCAGGGTGCCGGCGTTCAACATCTTGCGGCCGGCGGGCCAGGTCTTGCTCGCATCGTTCACCGGATCGTCGGCGTTGGCCAAGGTGATGTTCAACTGAAAGCGCAACGGCCCTTCCGCCAGGCGCTGCACCAGGTCTTTTTCAAGGAAATCGCTACCTTCAGGCGCGGTCGCACCGGCAGCGTCCTGGGCCAGAGGCGTCATGCTCCAGCGCACCGCCTGCTTCTTGCCGCTGGCATCCACCAGATAGAACGCGTTGACGCTGTTGTAGGTTTCCGTCGCGTAACTGGCCGAGGGTTTGGCGGTTTTTATCCAGGTCAGAAACGGCACGGCCTCCGGGTGTGCGGCAAAAAATGCCGGCACCTTGGTCGGGTCCGGTTTACCGGTGGCGGGATCCGGCGATTGCGCCTGCTGCAACTGATAGAACGCCTCGGGCGTGCCAACCGGGAACACCGGCATGCTGTTCATCCCGGTGCGCCACTGCTGGCCGTTGGCCTGAGTGAAACGCAGCGCCAGACTGCGGATCGGTACGGCGCTGTCCGGCGCATACGGACTGCCGGCTGGCAACGCAAAGCGCCCGACCACCGGAGTGCGCGGCTCGTTGAACACTTGCGCGACAGAATACGAGCGAGCCTCGCCGCTGCTCTCGAAATGTCCGATCACGCACACACCTTTGGCGTGATTGCGGCGAAAGCCCGGATGCACGCCGTTGTTCTTTTCCAGCACATCGACCAGCGCTTTTGGCGTCAGGCGTTGTGGGTCAAATGAACCATGAACGTAGGCAAACGCCCCGGCCAGGGCTGCGACTACCACGGCGATTCCGCCAAGACGCAACACCAGGCTCGCGGCACTCAGTGGCGGGCGTTGTGGCCCGCCGGGCGATGAACTGCGATCAACCATGAAGCACTCCAGGGCCATCGGCCACAAGTAGGAAGAATCAGCAAGACGCACGCCATCGGGATTTATTCCACGGCCCGGTATTTATTTTTCAGAACGTGGAATAACCTCCAATGCCGGGCGTCTTCCTAGTCCACAGCGTAGCGACTAGCAGAACTTCATGAGCGAATTCGACGAACAACTGCGAGAAATAATCCCCAGATTGCGGCGTTTTGCCGTGTCGCTGACACGCAACAGCAGCAGCGCCGACGACCTGGTACAGGCCAGTCTGGAGCGCGCGCTGTCGGGTTGGGGCGACAAACGCGCCGACGGCGATCTGCGCGCCTGGCTGTTTTCGATCCTGTACCGGCAGTTTCTCGATGCGCATCGGCGTTCGCGGCGGTATGCGCGGATGCTCGAATTCTTCACCGGCCGCGATGACGCCGAGCCCTCGGTGGAACGCACCGTGATTGCCCAATCGACCTTGCAGGCCTTTGACCGACTGCCCACCGAACAGCGCGCGCTGCTGCTGATGGTGTCGGTCGAAGGCCTGACTTATAAGGAGGTCGCCGAGATTCTCGACGTCCCCACCGGCACCGTGATGTCGCGCCTGTCCCGTGCTCGCCAGGCCCTGCGCCAGCTCAGCGACGGGGAAATCAGCAGCCCTTCCTTGCGGATACTCAAATGATCAGTCTGCCCCCCAACGAACGTGACCTGCACGCCTACGTCGACCACCAGCTCAGCGAGGCCGACCGGCATGTGCTGGAAACCTGGCTCGCCAGTCACCCGGACGAAGCGGCGCAGGTTCGCGCCTGGCAACAGGGCGCCCAGCACCTGCGTGCCGCCCTCGGCGGCGCCTTGCAACAGCCGGCCAATCCCGACCTTGATCCGGCGCTGATCCGTCAGCGCCTCAAACGCCAATCGCGCCGCCAGTGGGCCAGCGCGGCGGTGTTGCTGATTGCCGTCAGCCTCGGCGGTGTCGGTGGCTGGAAGGCCCGGGACATGACCGTGTTTCATCCTCCGGCGCCGATGACGGATGCCTTGCAGGCGTACCGTTTGATCGCCCAGCAAGGGCTTCTGCCGGCGGACTACAAGGTCGATGGCGACGGTGACATCCAGCGCTGGCTCGACCGTTATTTCACTCAGGCCAATCGTCTGCCGGACCTGACGGCAGCCGGGTTTGCACCGGTCAGCGGTCGTCTGCTGAGCACCGATGAAGGCCCGGCGGCGATGGTGATGTATGAAGACCAGAGCGGGCACAAGGTCAGTTTCTATGTGCGTCCACCGGGACCGAAAAATACCTTCCTGCCACGGGGCAGCCGCCAGGACGGGGATCTGCAGGCCGAGTACTGGTCCGGCAAGGGCTACAACTACGCGATGGTCAGCCCGACCGATACCCCGGCGGCGAAAATGCTCAAGCAATCGCTGAGCTTCTAGCCGGTTCAGAACCCGACATCCAGCACCACATTGTCCAGGTAGGTTCCGGCGGGCGGCGTGGTCTGGTCGGTGTAGATTTTCGCGTTGTAATTGAAGATCTGGCTACCGGTGCCCAGGCCGTTGCCGGGATTGACCTCGGCATCGCTGCTGGCCCGACGAGCCGCGCCGACACTGCCCCAACGGGTGGTCCCGGCACTCTTGAAAATGTCGTAGGCCAGATAGTTGCTGCCGGAAATCATCCGCCGTCGTCCGCCGACGCTCAGCGCATTCTGCCCGTCATTCAGCCCTACGGTATAGGCACTGCCCTTGGTGCAGGCGAGGTTGATGGTTTGCCCCGTAACCTGGGTGAACGCACTGACCACCGGCGCGCTGCCGAAAGCGATGTTCGGCGCGGTGATGGTGCAATCGTTGGACACCGTCAGGTTGACCGTCAGTGTCGTGGTACCGCTGTTGATGTCGCGGCCCAGGCAAAGCCCGCCGACACCGATGCCCGAACAATAATTCCAGTTCCAGAAAATGCTCAGGGTCTCGGTATACACCCCGGCCGCCACGTTGCTGCCGATGGTGGTGCCGAAGTAGAGCGGAACGGTTTTCGGCACCGTACCGCTGAGCAAACCGAGGGCGTCGATGATGCCGTTGCGGGCGAAGTCATAGGCGGTGCCTCGGGTCAGCGGGTAACTGGTACTGTTGTTGGCGTAGATCGTGTAACCGATCACGTCGCCGGAGGGCCCGAGCAAACCGCTCTGGGTCGAGGTGACGGTGGCCCAGAAATGATCATTGTTGGTCAACAGCGACAGCAGCGAACCGGTGCAACTCAAGCCTCCGTTCAGGGTAGAACTGGGTTGCGAGGTGGTGCGCACGGCGATCGAACTGATGTTCCCGAACCCGGCCGGTGTGGTGGTGACCACCGAACACAACGCCTGCGCCAGTCCCGGCAACAGCAACAGCAGCCACAAAACAAACCGCGCCCGGATCATTGGCACACCAACGGGCCGATCAGCGGCACTTCGTTCTGCTGCAGATCGACGCTGAATTGCGCCTGGCAGCTCTTGCCATCCGCGAGAGTCACCCGCAGCGAATTCTGTGCCTGGAGATTTTCCAGATAGACCAGCCCGTCCCAGCCGACCACCGTTCGCGTGCCGCTCTGCTCGTGCTGCACGCCACTGCCCAGCGGCAACTCCTTCTGCTGCGCATCCACCAGCACGATGCTCGCGGCGATCACCCGACTCAGCGGAAACTCCAGCAGATAGCCACTGCCCCGGCGTACGGCGACACGTTGCTCGACATTCGGGCTGCGCACGTTGGCCGGCAGGTTCAGCGGATCGATTTCGTACTTGCCGCGGTAATAGGCGCTGCTCCACGGCACCAGCAAGTGGCCGTTGCGGTCGGTCTGGCCGACTTGCTGGTTCTCGTAACGCACCGGAATGTCCGCGTAGCCGTCGGTGCTGACCACCACGAACGCATCGTCGATGCGGTTGGCGGCGAACACTTGATCATCCATCCACACCAGCGAGCCGCTGGCATCGGCCCAACGGGTTTCGGCGTCGGACGTCCCGTAGACGCCGGCCTGCAGTTGCACCGATTGCAGGCGCCAGGTCACATCGGCCTGGCGGTAATCGGCGCCGTCGCCCTTGGCGTAGCCGAGATTGAAGCCCACTCCGCCCTCGGACGGCACAGCGCGGCTGTAGTTGACCCGCTGCTGCGTCTGCCCGGTCTTGCTGCGTTCGCTGCTGATGGCCAGGCTGCCGCGCAGGTCGAACGGAATCACCAGTTGCGCCTGCACCGCCCAGTTGCTGTCACCGATTTCGCGGTTGGCCGACAGGTAGAAACTGCTGTTGCGCCACAGCGGTTTGCTCCAGCTCAGGTTGAGCAGCCGCGTACGGGTTTCGTCCGCCGCACGAATATCGAAATACCCGACGCCGAGACTGCCCCAGCGTTCAAGGTTGAGGCTCAGGGTCGCCTGTTCACTGCGCCGGCTCAGTGTGGTGTAGGGACTGTCCACGACCGTCAGGTCGGCATAGCGATTGCGGCGTTGCAGACGCTGATAGGAAAAGCTGTAGCGCTGGCCGCTGTATTGATAACCGAGGCTGAGTTGCTGACCGCCGTCGCCGTCGAAACGACTCTGGCTGATCGCACTGTTGAGAACCCCGAAATTGCCCAGCCGCAGGTTGCCACCCAGTCCCCCTAGGGTCAGGGAATCCGCCGCTTCGGCGTGACTCTCCAGGGTAAAGGTGTCGCTGACGCCGTAGCGCAGACTGCCCGAAGTCACGCCCGGCCCGTAGCTGAAATCCTTCAGGCCGTAATCCCGGCGCAACGTACCGGCAGCCACCGAAAAATCGCTCAGACCCTTTTGCAACAGGCTGCTGGTGACGTAGAACGGCACCGTGGTCGACACCTGCCGGCCCAGCGCATCGGTAGTCACCACCACCGCTTCGCCAGCGCCGTTGATGAACGGAATGTTGGTCAGGGTGTACGGGCCCGGCTGCAGGTCGGTGCTGCTGGACTTGTAGCCGTTGATGAACAGATCCACCGAGGACGGCACCGCCGCTTCCCCGGCGAACTGCGGCAGCGGATAGGTCACCAGATCCGGACGCACCGCAAAATCCCGTGAGAACTGCACGCCGCCCAGCCGCACCGAACTGCTCCAGGGCAAGGCGCCGCTGACCACGTCCCCGGCCTCGTAGGTCAACATCCGTTCATCATCGGAGTAGCGCCAGGTGGTGTCGTAACGCAGATAGCCGTTGTCCAGCGTGCTGACCGCATCTCCCGACAACGTACGGCGATATTGTCCGGTGTTCGATAACGTGCCCCAACTGTCGAACAGCCGCACCTCGTTCCACGCCGCCAGGTAAGTGCCGGCGTCGTCGGTGTCATTAAGGTAAAGGTCATAGTTGAACAACGCGCCGAAACTGCTCAGCGCCGGGGTGCGCGGATAGACTTCGCGGTTGCCGATAAACTGCTCCGGCAGCCAGTCCGGCGGCACGTCGAGCAGCAAGCGTTGGCTGACGCTGTCGTAATCGCTGTGCAGGCCCGGCAGGCCGTCTAGATCGACTTCGGCACCGGCCTCTTCCGGCAGCTTCATGCCGGTGTCGCGCAATACGCTGGCCGGCAGGAACAGGCGCCCGCCGCGCTGCTCCACCGCCACCACCCGACCGGTATTCATCTGGTTGACCACCAGTTCCAGAAACAACTGTGCATCACTCACGGCCTCCATGCCGCTGGGAGGCGGCGGCAGTTCACCGGCCCCGGATGGATGAATGAACATCAGGCACCACGCGCCGGTCATGAGCCACAACGGACGCTGAATACGGCGAGCCCATCCCGGACTCATTAGCGTGTTACGTCCGTCAATGGACTGATTCCTCCTGAAACCGCTGGCGCCGAAGCCTGAACACTTCGACATGGCTCACTACGGCTATCGCGCCGGCGGAATGCTCTGCACCTTGGCCGCGCCATTGATACGTCCCGCCAGCTCTCCCGCCACCGGCCCCGGTGCCGGCCAGCGCATCACCGCGCCGGGCAATACGTAACCGAGCAGACCCTCGGCCAACGGTTTGCTTTGGCCACCCTGCTTGATGGCGACATCGGTCAGCCGCGCATGAACCGCGCCCTGATTGCGCACTTCCACATAAGGACGGCCCTCCACCGCCACCGTGCGCCAGCTCAATTGCGGCAGGCCGATGCCCTTGGGATCACGCTGGCGGGCGCTGTCCTCCTTGCTCCACAAACCCGCGCCATAGGCGAACAGCGGTACCGAGTAGCGCATCTGGAAGCGGATCGCCGCAGCGGTCTTGCCGTCTTCGGCGACGGGCGGCTGGGCCGAGGGGATTTCATCGATGATGATCCGGTACGCCAGCTCCTGGCCTGGCGGCACGTCCTTGGTACGGGTCAGGCGCACCAGTTGCTTCTGACCCGGCTCGATCTTCGCCACCGGCGGACTGCCGATCACCTCGCGTTGATTGCGGTATTGCTCTTCGAAACCGCTCTGGCTCCAGCCAAACACGCGGATCTGCAGGTTGGCGGTTTCCGTGCCGCGATTTTCCAGCCACAGCGCACTGGCCTGCTGATCGGCCTCCAACACCGGATCGATCGGCCAGATCAGCACCGAACTGGCGGCCTGGGCCTTGAGCGTCCCGAACATGACCAGCGCCAGCACGGCGCAACACGCGAACGAATAGCGTGACGTGAAAAACCCCATAAACCTGCTCCTTGTCATTTCACATCACCACGACAGCTGCACCTGCAACACATCGCTGTATGTCCCCCCGGGTTGATTGCCCGGCAATTGCACCTGCCCGTAGATCGGCAGACTGATGTTGTTCGCGTCGCTGTAGGCCACCGCCACACTCTGGCCGATGCCCAGGCTCTGGCTGTACGCCGCATCGCGAAACAGCGCATACGCTACCTTCGCGCTGCCTCCGCTGATCTGCATGCGTCGTCCGCCGCTGTTGTATTGGCCGCCATCGACCGTCATGTTCAGCGCCACCCCCGGCGTGCATTGCAGAGTCACGCCACCGGTCAACGCGACCTGTACCGTGCCGGTAGCCAGCGCCGACCGCGAACCGAAATTCAGCCCGCCATAGTTCGATACGCCCCCCACCACCAGACAGCCCGGCGTCACCGTGGCACTGACCTGAAAACTCTGACTGGTGACCGCCGCCAACGGCAGCGGCAAGCTGCCCGCACACAGCAGGAGCAGCGAAGCACAGCCATGCCGGCCCATGGCGCTAGAACGTCAGTTCAACGGAAATCGTGTCGGTATAAGTACCCGCCGGCAGCCCGGCCTTGCCCACCGCCTGACCGTAGATGTTCACGGTCTGCGCCACACCGGTGCTGGCCGCGAGGTTGATCACCCCGTCGATGGCGAGCAATTGCGAGTGCCCGGCGTCGGTGTACAGGTCATACGGCACGTAATTGGCCACTCCGTCATACAACGCGCGAGTGCCACCCGGCGAGAGCCCGTCATGGGCGCCGGCCCGGACCTTGACCGTCGGCGTGGTGCCGGCCGAGCACAGGATCGACAGGGCCCCGCCCCCGCCGCCCAACACCTGCCCGGTGGCCGTGGTGAACAGGCTGTTGGCGGTGCCGAAGTTCAACGCACCGAAGTTCAGCCCGGTAGAACCGCCGGAACCGTTGACCTGGCAACTGCTGATCAGGGTCAGGCTGGAAGTGATCTGGCCGGTGACCGTGGTGGCGGCATTGACGCTGGAAGCGAGCGTCAGGCCGAGCAACGACAAACCTATCCTTGATGCAATCGTACGCATGGTGTCCGTCCTCTACGGGGTTACCAGTCGAGCGTCACCGTCAGGGTGTCGGTATAGACACCGGCCGGTACCGCACGGGTGTTCGCCACCACCGAACCAAATACCGGAATGGGTATCTGTGCGCCGCTGGTGACAGCGAAATTGTGTTGTTGACCAATGCTGTAGCTCTGGCTGCCGGAGGCATCGAGAAACAGCTGATAGGGAAGTGTCTGGCGCCCGTTGCTCAGGCGGCGTGTGGTGCCGTCGCCATGGGTGCCGCCGTCGATGGTCACGGTGAACCCGGTGACCGAAGGGTTGCAGGCGACATTCAGCTGGCCACTGCCTGCTTCACTGAGGCTGGCCTTGATCGGTGCGTTCCAGGTCGGGCCCTGCTGGCCGAAATCGAGAGAGCCCAGCCCATCCACCGGGCTGGCGGGGCTGGAGGCGTTGGTCACTTCGCAGCCGGCGATCAACGTCAGCCGCGCGACGATCTGCCCACTGACTGCCGCTGGCGCGACCTCGGCGAACATAAGCAGCGTGGCTATGGCGATGACCCGCCCGTGTCTGCCCATCATTGAGCGCCTACTCCTTCAGGATCACTCGAACATTGCGCTCATCACTGAACGCCCTTCCCTGCGCCACCCGGATCCAGCGGATGGCTGAAAAAACGCCGCGATCACCAAGTGACCGTCACCTTCACCAGATCCGAATACCGGCTGACCCGTGGCACTTCTGCCATCCGTTCGATCCGCCCGTATAGCGGCAAGTCCACCGTGCCGCTGTCCGGCACCCGGCCACTGACCGGCACATCCACCACCAGCGGCACCCGCCGCGCAGCGTCCTGATACAGGCGATAAGGAATCGGCTTGCTGCCGGCCTCCCCCACCATATAGCGCACCTCACCGACGCCACCGTGCAGGCCGCCATCGACACGCAACTGGTACGGGGTGTCCGGGTTGCATTCCAGACGCGGCAGGCGCGAATTCGTCAGCGCCGCTCCGAGTGGCCCGTCCCGGTCGCCGAGCCGCGCCGTGGTGCCGAAGTCGAGTACGCCCAGTTGTTCGATACCGGCTTCACGTTGCTGGCCAACCAACTGGCAACCGCGCTGCACATCGACCCGCACCTCGACCTGAAGATCGGCGGCGTGGACCGGTGCCGCGAGCCCGCCCAGCAATGCCCAGACCATCCCTGCTTTCACCGCCCGCTCCCTGATCGCGACGGCGTATCTGCCGTTACAGTGTTTCAGGTTAGCAACGGACACCGATTGCGCCAGTCGATTGGATCCAGTCACCCGCCGGGAATTGTTTCGAAAGGTTGGCAACAGGTCGATTCATAATGTTGAAAAAACCTGTACACACCGCAGATTACTGTCTGGAAAAACGATAAAGCGCAGTGGAAGCAAAACTACCCGTCTGGTTACACTACGCCGCCGCGCTCGCGGGGAGCCGGCCCGATGATGACGGAGTGATTGCAGTGCCCGCCCGACCGACCGAACGTTCGCGTCTGACCCATCGCTGGTCAGCCTTGCGCCGCCTCTTCGGCAAACGCTCCAGTACCGCGGCGGGCCAATGCGCTGCCAGCGCGCAATCGGTGCGTGACTATTTCCGGCAAAAGGCCCACGGCCAGGGCTACACCCTCAGCCACAGCCAGCAGCGGGTCATCGACTGCATGGCGCAGCAGGCCGGCCTGTTGTTCGGCACCCCTGCGCAAACCCCGCCCAGCCTGTATCTGCACGGGGCGGTCGGGCGCGGCAAAAGCTGGCTGCTGGACGGATTCTTCGAGGCGTTGCCGATCGCGCAAAAGCGCCGTCTGCACTTCCATGGGTTCTTCGCCCAGTTGCACCAAGGCATGTTCGAGCATCGTGACTGCGACGATGCCTTGGCCGTTACTCTCGATGCGTTGCTGATGGACTGTCGGGTGCTGTGTTTCGATGAATTTCATGTGCATGACATCGGCGATGCAATGCTCATCACCCGCTTGTTCAAGGCGCTGTCCAGGCGCGGAATCCTGCTGTTGGTGACCTCCAACTACCCGCCCGAAGGCTTGCTGCCCAACCCGCTGTACCACGCGCGGTTCAAACCGGTGATCGACCTGATCAACGCGCGCATGCAGGTCATGGAAGTCGGCGGCCCGCACGATTACCGCAGCCAGGCGCGTCGGCATGCGCATCAGGTGTTCACCCAAGGCTATTACGTCTGGCCGGCCACCCCGGCCCAGCGCCAGGCTTTGAAGCTGCCGCCACTCGGCACCACGCCGTTGCCATTGGCAGTCGGCAGCCGCCATTTGCAGGCGCGACTGTGCGAAGACCGACGCGTCGGTTTCACTTTCAGCGACCTCTGCGAACAGCCCACCGCCGTGATGGATTATCTGGAACTGTGCCGGCGCTTCGACCACTGGATCATCGATGAGCTGCCGGAGTTGGGCGAATGTTCGATCGCAGCCCAGCAGCGCTTCATCAACCTGATCGACGTGCTCTACGATCAGGACAAGCACCTGACCCTGCTCGGCCGGCTCCCGTTGCGTGAAAGCCTCGGCGGCCAGGCGATCGATCTGGCCCGCACCCGCAGCCGGCTCGGGCAATTGCGCGAAGTGCACGAACCGGGCTGATTTGCCGTTATCATGCCGCCCATTTCCGGCGCTCGGGCGCCTTCCAGATAGCGATCCTTTTCATGCACACCCTTGCACAACTGCGCGCCGGCGAACTGTCGGGCATCACCCGGCTGGATCTGGCTGAAGGCTTGAGCGAATTTCCACCGGAGATTTTCAACCTGGCCGACACGCTGGAAGTGCTCAACCTCAGCGGCAATGCCCTGAGCAGTCTGCCGGACGACTTGCATCGTCTGACGCGCCTGCGCGTGCTGTTCTGCTCGGACAATCAGTTCACCCGGTTGCCGGCGTGCCTGGGCCAGTGTCAGACGCTGACGATGATCGGTTTCAAGGCCAACCGGATCACTCAGGTGCCCGGCGCGGCGCTGCCGCCGCAGTTGCGCTGGCTGATCCTGACCGACAACGCCATCGAAACCCTGCCCACGGAACTGGGCGAGCGTCCGCTGTTGCAAAAGCTCATGCTCGCCGGCAATCGCCTGCGCACGCTGCCGCCGTCACTGAGCCAGTGCCATCGGCTGGAACTGATCCGTATTGCCGCCAACCAGTTGACCGAGCTGCCGCAATGGCTGCTGACCTTGCCGAGCCTGACCTGGCTGGCCTACGCCGGCAATCCGCTGGAAACCGAAGCCGATGCCGACGCGCTCAACAACGCGCCCCTGATCGACTGGTCGGCGCTGCAGCTGGAGCAACGGCTGGGCGAAGGCGCTTCCGGGGTGATTTACCGGGCACAGTGGCAGCCTGCGAATCAGCCGGCCACGCCCGTGGCGGTCAAGTTGTACAAGGGCGAGATGACCAGCGACGGCTCGCCGCTGCATGAAATGAACGCGTGCATCACCGCCGGGCTGCACCCGAACCTGATCCGCGTTGAAGGCCGAATCGACCAGCATCCCGATGGCCAGCAAGGTCTGGTGATGCAGTTGATTGATCCGAGCTACCGCAACCTGGCCGGGCTGCCGAGCCTGGCGTCCTGTTCACGGGATGTGTATGCCGAGGATTGCCGCTTCAGTGCCGACGTCGCCCTGCGTATTGCCCGGGGCATCGCCTCGGTCGCCGGGCATCTGCACCGTCACGGCATCACCCATGGCGATCTCTACGGACACAACATTCTGTTGAACGATCAGGGCGATTGTCTGCTGGGGGATTTTGGCGCGGCGTCATTCCATGCCACGGCGGACACGCCTGAAACCCGTGCGCTGCAACGCCTCGAAGTGCGGGCATTCGGGATTCTGCTGGGGGAACTGCTGGCGCGCATCGACTCGGGGTTGAGTGATGAACAACGTCAGGCGCTGGAGGCCCTGGAACAGCAGTGCTGTCAGCCGGACGTGCTGGCGCGGCCGGGGTTCGGCGAGATCAGCCAGGCGTTACAGCACGCCTGAAAAAAATCGCAGCCCGAGGGCTGCGATTTTTTGGGTTGTCAGCCGGCCAGACCGACGAACATGTCCTGCACGTCGTCATGGTTGTCCAGGCCTTCGAGGAACGCCTCGACTTCAGCCATCTGCTCGTCGCTCAGACCGCTGACCGGGTTCTTCGGCTGGTAGCCGAGTTTGGCCGACAGCACGGTGAAGCCTTGTTCCGGCAGGGCTTTCTGCACGGCATCGAGGTCGGTCGGATCGGTCAGGAACAGGGTCGCACCCTCTTCGCCCGCTTCGAAATCCTGCGCGCCGGCTTCGATCGCGGCCATTTCCGGATCGGCGTCCGGGGTGTCCGGCGACGCTTCGATCATGCCGACATGGTTGAAGTCCCAGGCAACGGAACCGGAAGCACCCAGTTGACCCTTGCGGAACGCCACGCGGATTTCCGCCACGGTGCGGTTGATGTTGTCGGTGACGCACTCGACAATCAGCGGCACCTGATGCGGCGCGAAGCCTTCGTAGGTCACGCGATGGTACTGAACGGTTTCGCCCAGCAGGCCTGCGCCCTTCTTGATGGCGCGGTCCAGGGTTTCCTTGGGCATCGAGGCTTTCTTGGCCTGTTCGACCACCAGACGCAGGTGTGCGTTGGTGGCGGTATCGGCACCGTTACGCGCAGCAATGGTGATTTCCTTCACCAGTTTGCCGAAGATCTTGCCCTTGGCATTGGCTGCCGCTTCTTTGTGTTTAACCTTCCACTGTGCGCCCATTACTCACTCTCTTGATCTGTGGCGCCGAGACATCTATTGGCCGACGCATGGCGGCAAGTTTATACGGCCTAAAGTCGGCAATCGACCAAAAAATCCGCTGCGGATCGACATCTTCTACGCGCCTTGTAGGGCGATTCTGAAAAACCGGTTTGCCACGTCCAATCAACGTCGCGTTTTCGTACCCTCTTTCGCCCGTATTGCCTGACAGAGCCCGACCCACATGCTCAATGACAAGGAAAGTCCGTTTTCGCTGACCCTGGCCGAAGGCGGAATTAGCCTGCCGGTCCTGCGCTTCAGCGGTCATGAAGCGTTGAATCAGCCCTATCGGTTCGAGATCGAGGTCATGGGCCTGGCGCCCGCCTGGTCACCCGGCACGTTGCTGCATCAGACGGCGTTTCTGCATCTGGACGACGACCACGGAGTTCACGGCATCATTCAAAGTGCCAGCTGCGAACATCGCGCAACGCACCGGATCGCCTACCAACTGGTGCTGATGCCGCATCTGCAAACGCTGGAGCAACATCCCGTACGCCGGGTATTCACGCAACTGAGCGTGCCGGCCATCCTTGAGCAACTGCTCAGCGAACATCACCTGCCTGCCCACAGCTACCGGATCGAGATGACCGTCGGCCACTATCCGCCGCGTCCGTTCTGCATTCAGTACGACGAAACCGATTTGGCCCTGTTGCAACGGCTTTGCGAAGAGGAAGGCATTCACTACCACTTCGAACATCAGCCGGACGGCCATGTGGTGGTGTTCGCCGATGACAGCCTGAGCCTGCCACAGCAACTGACGGCGATTCCTTTCAACACCCAACTCGATGCGCCAACCAGCGGCCTCAGCAGCCTGTCCCAGCGGCATGAGGCGATATTGCCTCCGATGCCTGCCGGCGTACGAGAGCGAGGGCAACCGATCAAGGGTCAGGAGGCCGCCAATCACACGCTGGGCAGTGCCGTCGCCCCACAGGAGTCTCTGCCAACTGCGCAACGTCACGCCACCCAGCGCAGTCGCCGTCTACTCGAGCGCCAACGCTGCCGGTCGCGCTCGATTCAGGGCCGCAGCGATTGTCTGCGCCTGCTCAGCGGACGCCTGTTGCAAGTCACGGAGCACCCGGTGAACGCCTTCAACGAGCAGTGGCTGATCACCGAATTGCGTCATCAGGGCCAGCAACCTTCGATTCTCGATCCGGTACCCACGGTTCGCCGGTATCACAACGACTTCTCGGCGCTGCCCTGGTCGACCCCGTTTCGCCCGCCGCCGAAACAACCGCGTCCGCGCATTCCGGGGTATCACCCGGCGCAATTGCTTGGTGCACCGGGGCAACCGGCGCAGGTGGACGATCAGGGACGCATGGCCGTCCGGTTATGGCCGGAACATTCACCTGACGGCGCAAGCGAAGGGTTGTGGCTGCCGTTGGTCATGCCCCATGCCGACGCCTGCGTACCTCGGGAAAATCTTCCCTGCGCCGGCAGCGAAGTCTGGGTCAGTTTTCTCGACAGCGATCCCGACCGACCGATCCTCTGCCTCGACGCCTGCCGCCCCCGAGCGTCGCAGCCCACGGAAGCCGAGCCCGACGACGACCTCTTGCTCGACTGGCTGCTCAACCGCTCCGCCCCACCGCGCTGACGCTCAAGCCTTGTCGGCCTTGCCCGCCGCCGCTGCGAATTTCGCCAGACGCACATCAAGATGCCGGGGCCGCCGACCGTGATCCTCGGCGCGCTCCTTGCGGCGAATGGCGTTGCGCACCATCAGCGAGCCGAGGTAGCGGATCGGCTCCGGCGGAAAGTAACCCAGCGGCCCGTTGACCAGTGGCGAACGCGTCCACGGGTTGTCGAGGCCCTGCACCAGCGAGGCGAGAATCTGCCCGCCCATGTGGCACGGCCCGACACCGCTGCCGGAATAACCGAAACCGTAGAACACATTCCCGCTGGCACTCATCCGGCCGAAGAACGGCAGGCCGGTGACCGAGCGATCCGAGGGGCCGTTCCAGGTTGCGTCGACTTTCACATCGGCAAAGGCCGGGAAGAAGTCGTCGAGGCTGCGCTTGAGCAACCCGGTATAGGGCGAGGGCTGGTCGAAAACCGGCAACATCCGCCCGCCGTAAGCGAAGGTATTGCCGCCCTTGCCGAGCATGATCCGACCGTCCGGGGTGTTGTGGTAGTAGTGCACGAAAATCCGCGAATCGAGCACGGTCACGCCGCTGGTCAAACCGATTTCCTGCAACAGATCCGGACGCGGTTCGGTGATCAACATGTCGCTGGAGACGATCGCCACACTGCGCTCGAACTGCGGGAACGCGCGGGCCATCCACGCGTTCATCGCCAGCACCACGCGGTCGGCGGTCACCCGGCCGCTCGCCGTGTGAAGGCGCGCCGGCCGGCCCTCCTCCAGCCCGGTCATCGCCGTGCCTTCATGAATCCGCACGCCCAGTTGCAACGCCACCCGGCGCAAGCCGCGCACCAGTTTGCCCGGCTGCACGCTGGCGGCGGCCGGCGAGAACCAGCCTTCCAGATGTTTTTCCGATCCGGCCATGCGCTGTACATCGGCGACCGGCCGCTGGGTAAACGAGTTGATGCCATTGCGCTCCAGCGCCGCAATCACCGCATCGGTCGAGCCGCATTGTGCGCGGTTGGTGGCGGTGTAAAGCGTGCCGTCGAGGCGGTAATCGGCGTCGATGCCGTACTGCTCGCAGAACTCGCCGATGGCGTGGATGCTGCGCTCGGATTCCTTGACCAGCCGCACCGCCTCCTCGACGCCGAACAGTCGTTCCAGAGTGAAGTACTTCGCCGACCACGACAGCGCACAACCGCCGTTGCGC
Source organism: Pseudomonas sp. B34(2017) (assembly GCF_002112915.1). NCBI lineage: Bacteria > Pseudomonadati > Pseudomonadota > Gammaproteobacteria > Pseudomonadales > Pseudomonadaceae > Pseudomonas > Pseudomonas sp. B34(2017). Next base: position 468,770 of record NZ_NEJA01000004.1, read on the forward strand.
CCACTGGCGCCGGCGCCGCAAATGTCGGCTTCGATCAGCAACACATCGAGCTCGGGGTTCTGCTGCTTGAGCATGATCGCCGTCCACAACCCGGTGTAACCGCCGCCGACGATACACACGTCGGTGCGCACCTCGCCTTGCAGCGGCGGGCATGGTTCGGACGTGTCGAGCTGCAAAGCCTGCTCCAGCCAAAACGGTCTCATGAAAATTCTCCAGTCAGTCGGCCACGGCACAGCCTGCCGCGAGTGCCGCAGCAGGCCGCGAGGCGAGGGTTTTCAGTTACGCAGGGGTTTGATCGTCAGGGCGCGGTTGGGCACGTAGGCACGTGGTTCCATGACGCCGACCGGGCGGCTGTTCCAGTGCGGAATCAGCACCAGCGCCGAAAACAGCGCGCAACCGGCGAACACGATGAACACCGTCACCGAGTCGAAGTAACCCGGCAGCAAACCACCGAGCACAGCACCGACCGAGCCGCAGCCGTTGACGAATCCCGCCGCCGTGGCACCAGCCTTGGCCTTGCCGAAATCGATGGCGGCCGCGCCGCTGATCATCGAGTCCGGGCCGTACAGGGTCAGGCCCATCACGAACAACAATGCGACCACCAGCATCACGCTGCCGGTGTGCAAGGCGCCCATGAACAGCGCGAGGGTCACGGTCAGCGCCAGCAGACTCAACACGCAGGCCGGCATGCGGCGGGCGCCGAACAGTTTGTCCGAGGCCAGGCCGATCATGATCGGACCCAGCAGGCCCGCCAGTTCAAATGCCGTTGGAATGATCGCCGCACCGACCTTGCCGACCGAAGGCATCTGCTCGAACACAATCACCGGGCCCCACAGCAGAATCGCGTAACGCGCCGGTTTCAGCAGGAAATACGCCAGACCCAGCACCAGCACCGTGCGGTTACGGAGGATTTCCTTGAGCGGCTCCCAGACGCTGAGTTTGCTGTTGGCCTCGGCTTCTTCGGTGCTGATCACCGGCTCCGGTTCCACGGCGGGCAGGCCGACGTCTTCCGGTTTGTCGCGCTGGAAGATAAAGAACAAAACCGCCACCACCGCGACCACCGCCGCGCTGGAAATGAACGCCGCGTGCCACGAACCGATCAGCGTGTACGCCCACCAACCGGCGAACGGCGAGGCCACCAGACCGCCAAATGCATAACAGGAACTCCACAACCCGAGCACACGCCCGCGTTGTTCGGAAGGGAAGAAACTGCCGAGGTTCTTGCACAACCCCGACCAACCGGTGGACTGCGCCAGCCCCTGAATGAGCATGCAGGTGGCGAAAATCGGCAAGGTCGCAAAACTGCCCATCACCAGCGCCGCCGCAGCGGAAATCAGCAACCCGCCAAGCACCACGACCCGTGGGCCGAAGCGGTCGGCGAGCATGCCCCAGGTGAACTGGCCGATGGCGTAGGCCGCCAGGTAAATCGCGTCGAGGTTGGCCATGGCCATTTTGTCGAGGGTGAAACTCGGGTCTTCGGCGATGCCCAGTTTGGCCACCGAAAAGGCTTTTCGGGTGAAATAGAACGCGGCGTAAGCGAGCCAGGTGACAGCGAAGATCTGCATGCGCCAACGCGCAATGGTGCCGATGTGCTTGTTCATTGTGGTTCTGACCTCAGGGTGTGAGTGTGCCGGCAGAATCGATGAGTAAACGCCTGTGTTTTTATTGTTGAGCACTGCGATATCACCCCGTCCCTTTGGCGACACCGGTCAGATGAGTCCTGGTTTTGCACGCACAGGCTCATGGCCAGCATCGCTGCCCGACCGGGCAGTCAGCGTTGGCGTGAGCCGATCAAAGCAATTACTGTTTAATAAATAAAATCGATTTATCGTATTTCACACATAAGCTCAGCTTGTTACTGGAGTCAGAACATGTCGGTTTCACACGCACAGCTCAAAGCCTTTCACGCCGTGGCCGTGCACGGAAGCTTCACCAAGGCCGCCGAGCGGCTTTATCTGACGCAGCCGGCGATTTCCGACCAGGTGCGCAAGCTGGAAGAACGCTTCGGTGTGTTGCTGTTCCATCGCAACAAACGCTCGGTGCGCCTGACCGATTTGGGCGAACGCTTGCTGGCGATCACCCAGCGTCTGTTTGTGGTCGAGGCCGAAGCTCAGGAGTTGTTGCAGGAGTCTCAGGCCTTGCGGACCGGCAGCCTGATTCTGGCGGTGGATGCGCCGGTGCATGTGTTGCCGCAGATCGCCCGGTTCTGCGAACGCTACCCGGGGATCAGCGTAAAGATCGAGACCGGTAACACCGATGAATCGCTGTTCCGACTGTTCAACTATCAGGCCGATCTGGCGTTGCTGGGTCGCGATGTCAGCGATGAACGCCTGCTGTGTGTGCCGCTGCGCAACGACCCGATGGTGGCGTTCGTCTCGCGCCATCATCCGTGGGCCGAGCGTGAATCGATCTGCCTGGAAGATCTGGACGACACGCCGCTGGTGCTGCGCGAACACGGCTCGGTGACCCGCCAGACCCTGGAAGAAGAAATGGCCCGCGCCGGCTTCCGCATCCGCCCGGCGATTCAGGTCGAGGGCCGGGAAGCGGCGCGAGAGGCGGTGGTGGTGGGGATTGGCGTGGGGGTGGTGTCGGCGGCGGAGTTTGGTGCGGACTCACGGGTTTGCGCGCTGCCGATCACCGATTGCACCCGGCGGTTGACCGAGACACTGGTGTGCCTGCGCGAGCAGAGTTCGCGGCGGGTGGTGGCGACGTTTCTCGAAATGGTGCGCGAAAGCCTCCTGTAGATCGTTCCTACGTCGATCGTTCCCACGTCGAGGCGTCGAACCGTCCGCGTGGGAATGCAGCCCGGGACGCTCCGCGTCCCTTCCAAAGCCGAACGCGGAGCGTCCGTTGAGGCATTCCCACGCAGAGCGTGGGAACGATCTGGTGGGTATCAGGTGGGGGCCAATCCGAAAAACGCCTGAATCAAGCGCAACTCCCGCCGTCGCTCCACGCAGCCAATCATGTGCCGGTTCACCAACCCTTCTCCCGCAATGGGAATCGCGACGACACGGGGGTCATGGCTGACCTCAACCGACGACACCACCCCTACCCCCAACTCAGCCGCCACCGCCTCTGTCACCGCCTCGCGGCTGTCCAGTTCCAGCAACACCCGTGGGCTGACCGACGCCTGGGCACAGGCCTGATCAAAGGTGCGCCGGGTAATCGAACTGGGCTCGCGCAAGACCATTATCACCTGATCCAGCTCCTTGAGCCTGACCTCACCGCTGCGAGCCGCCCACGGATGTCCCGCCGGCACCAGCGCGCAGATCCGCGATTCACTCAATGCTTGCAGATGCAGCCCTTTGCGCGGTTCCACCTCGGTCAGCACCGCCACATCGGCATGCTCGGACAACAACGCCGCCAACGTTTCCTGAGCATTGCCCAACCGCAGATTCACCGTGATCCCCGGATAGCGCGCCCTCAGGCTGGCGAGCATCGGCATGACCATGTGCGGGCCGTCCGCCGCCACCTCAAGGCGTCCGGTCAGCAACTGCCGATTGGCTTCGAGCAGCGCCTGCGCCTCTTCGGCCAGGCCGAACATCGCCCGGGTGATCGCCGCCAGTTTGGTGCCCTCCTCGGTCAACTCGACCCGGCGCGCCGTGCGTCGCAACAGGGTGATCTGGTAATGCTCCTCCAGCGCCTTGATGTGCCCGGTGACCGCCGGCTGGCTGATGAACAACCGGGCAGCGGCACGGGTAAAGCTGCCTTCCCGGGCCACGGCGTCGAAGGCGCGGAGCTGGAACAGGTTCATGAATAACCCTCACTGATGGCTGGCATAACAACAAACAATTTGATTGATGATCCGGCGAATTGCAACGTAGGCCCCGTAGCTTCATCCCACAGCGCTATCGCGAGGACACACGAATGAGTACTGCCGCACCCATCCTGCTCACTCCCGGCCCGTTGACCACCTCGGCCCGCACCCGCCAGGCGATGATGGTCGACTGGGGTTCATGGGATGACCGCTTCAACCAATTGACCGCCAGCCTGTGCGAGCAACTGCTGGCCATCCTCAACGGCGCCGACAGCCACCACTGCGTACCGTTGCAGGGCAGCGGCACCTTCGCCGTCGAAGCCGCGATCGGCACCCTCGTCCCCCGCGACGGCAAGGTGCTGGTGCTGATCAACGGCGCCTACGGCAAGCGTCTGGCGAAAATCTGCGAAGTGCTCGGCCGCTCGTTCAGCACCTTTGAAACCGCTGAAGACGAACCGACCACCGCCGCCGACGTCGACCGCCTGCTGCGCGCCGACGGCGACATTACCCACGTCGCGCTGATCCACTGCGAAACCAGCACCGGTATTCTCAATCCGCTGCCGGAAATCGCTCAGGTCGTCGAACAACACGGTAAACGCCTGATCATCGACGCCATGAGTTCCTTCGGCGCCTTACCGGTGGATGCACAAAAAATCCCGTTCGATGCGCTGATCGCCGCCTCCGGCAAATGCCTGGAAGGCGTGCCGGGCATGGGCTTCGTGTTTGCCCGCAAGGAATCTTTGGCCGCAGCCGCTGGCAATTCGCATTCGCTGGCGATGGACCTGTTCGACCAGCACAGCTACATGCAGAAGACCGGCCAATGGCGCTTCACCCCGCCGACCCACGTAGTCGCGGCGCTGCACGAAGCGCTGCTGCAATACAACGAAGAAGGCGGCCTGCCGGCACGGCATGCGCGTTACGCCGCCAACTGCCAGGCATTGATGGAAGAGATGGGCAAACTCGGCTTGCGCAGCTTCCTGCCTGCCGCGATTCAGGCGCCGATCATCGCGACCTTCCACGCACCGAAAGATCCGCGCTACCAGTTCAAGGACTTCTACGAACGGGTCAAAGCCAAGGGTTACATCCTCTACCCCGGCAAGCTGACCCAGGTCGAAACCTTCCGCGTCGGCTGCATCGGCCACGTCACCCCGGCGCAGATGCGCGAAGCCGTCGCGGCGGTGGGTGAAGTGCTGTGCGAGATGGAAGTGCTCGACATCTGATTCACCCGGCCCGCTCCCTTATTTGAATTGCATCGCCCACACAGGATTCTGACCAACATGAACTACAACAACCCAACCCAGCTGCAAGCCGCCATCCTCGACTGGGCCGGCACCGTGGTCGACTTCGGTTCTTTCGCTCCGACCCAGATCTTCGTCGAAGCCTTCGCCGAGTTCGACGTCCAGGTCTCCATCGAAGAGGCCCGTGGCCCGATGGGCATGGGCAAGTGGGATCACATCCGCACCCTGTGCGATCAGCCGCAGGTTGCCGAGCGCTATCGCAAGGTGTTCGGTCGCACCCCGACCGACGATGACGTCACCGCGATCTACAACCGCTTCATGCCGCTGCAGATCGAGAAAATCGCCGAGCATTCGGCGCTGATTCCCGGCGCGCTGGAGACCATCGCCCACCTGCGTCAGCAAGGCATCAAGATCGGCTCCTGCTCCGGTTATCCAAAGCAGGTGATGGACAAAGTCGTGGCACTGGCCGCCACCAACGGCTACATCGCCGACCACGTCGTCGCCACCGACGAAGTGCCGAACGGCCGCCCATGGCCGGCCCAAGCACTGGCCAACGTGATTGCACTGGGCATCGACGATGTCGCCGCCTGCGTCAAGATCGACGACACCGTGCCGGGGATTCTCGAAGGCCGTCGCGCCGGGATGTGGACCGTGGCGCTGATCTGCTCCGGCAATGCGCTGGGCCTGGATTACGCAGGCTACCGCGCACTGGGCAGCGATGCGCTGGCCAGCGAGCGCAAGCGCATTCATGCGCTGTTCGAAGGTTCGCGCCCGCACTACATGATCGACACCATCAGCGATCTGCCGGAAGTGATCGCCGACATCAACAAGCGCCTGGCCAACGGCGAGATGCCGCAAAGCAGCTGATTGCATCCATCGCGGCAAACAAAAACGCCAGTGTCTGCTCGACACTGGCGTTTTTTCATGGGCGTTTTCAGTCAAATCGCTGACTCAGCTCAGTGAAAGCTTTTTTAGCCTCGGGCAAACGCGCCAAAGGGGATTACAGTTAAGGCATGCCGTCGCAGAACGGCACGCTTGAGCCCTGAACCGTGAGGAACGCCGTATGCCGTGGACAAATTCCGAATCCCGTTACAGCACCGTGTCGATCCTGTTGCACTGGCTGATGCTGGTGCTGTTGGTGCTGGTGTACGCCAGCATGGAATTGCGCGGGCTGTTTCCCAAGGGCAGTGGCGGTCGCACGCTGATCCGAGAAGTGCATTACATGCTCGGGCTGACCGTGTTCGTGCTGGTCTGGTTTCGCCTGTTCGCCCGCAGCCTGGGCCCTGCGCCGAAAATCTTCCCGGCTTCGCCACAGTGGCAAACCATCCTCGCACGCTTGATGCACTGGGCCTTGTACCTGTTCATGATCAGCATGCCGATCCTCGGCTGGCTGATCACCAGCGCCGAAGGTCATCAGGTGATGTTCTACGGTTTCGACCTGCCGTTGCTGGTGAGTGAAGACAAGGTGTTCGCCAAAGACGTTGAACACTGGCATGTGCTGATCAGCACCATCGGCTACTGGCTGATCGGTCTGCATGCGCTGGCGGGGATCTATCACCATTACGTGGTGCGCGATAACACGTTGCTGCGGATGATGCCCAAGCGCAGCCAGGGTTAACCGTCGAATCCGCGCCGGCCCTGCAAGCCGCCGGTGTGGATGAAGATCAAGCATGAACCCCGGGCAAAGCGACCCGCCTCGATCTGTTGTTTGAGCGCCAGCAAGGCTTTGCCGGTGTACAGCGGTTCGAGGGGAATGCCGCTGGCCTGTTCGGTTTGCGCGATAAATTCAAGCAACGCCGGATCGACCTTGGCGAAACCGCCACGGCTGGCGTCGATCAGCTCGTAGCCTCCCATCTCACCGACAACTGCCTCGACATTGGCCGCGACGCCGTGATCATCGGGCACGGCCATTGCGCCGTACACCGCATGTTGTCCTGCCTCGGCCAACACCAATCCCGCGAGCGTGGTGCCCGTGCCACAGGCCAGCCACCAACCGTGGTAGTCGTCCCAGCCAAGTTTGCCGAGTTGTTCACTGACCTGATCCTTCAGCGCCTCGCACCCCAGCGCCCCCGGCAAACCGCCGCCCCCTTCGGGCACCGGATGCAGCGTCGGATATTGCGCCAGCCACGGTTGCCAGAACCCCGGCTCGTGTCGCGCCCGATAGCCGCCGTAACCAAGCCAGTGCAGTTGCATGCCGAAATCCTGCAGATCCCTGACCGTCGGCGTGTCCTGCGGATGCCCGCGCAATAACCCGACGGTTGTGAATCCCAGGCGTTTGCCCGCAGCCGCCAGCGCATGCAGATGATTGGAGTGCGCACCGCCCAGGCTGATGATGCCTTCGGCACCCGCACGGTCGGCGGCGTTGAGATGTTCGACAAGTTTGAACCACTTGTTGCCGCTGATCAGCGGATCGATACGGTCCAGGCGCAGGACCGCGACTTCAATGCCGGCGGCGGTGAGCCAGTCCAGATGAAAGGGATCGAGGGGGGCTTGAGGTAGCCAGTCGGTGGGAGGCAGAAACATGAAGGCCGGCTCTGTGCAAAGAGCCGGCATTCTAGGGTGGATCAGAGCTCGGCGGCCAGACGCGAGCCCTGATTGATCGCACGTTTGGCATCCAGCTCGGCCGCCACATCGGCGCCGCCGATCAGGTGCACGTTCTGCCCGGCTTCGACCAGACCGTCGTGCAGCTCGCGCAGCGGATCCTGGCCGGCGCAGATGACGATGTTGTCCACCGGCAGCACTTGCGGCTCGCCGGTTTCGCCGATGCGGATGTGCAGGCCTTCGTCGTCGATTTTCAGGTATTCGACGCTGTTGAGCATCTGCACCTGCTTGTTCTTCAGACCGGTGCGGTGAATCCAGCCGGTGGTCTTGCCCAGACCGTCGCCGACCTTGGATTTCTTGCGTTGCAGCAGGAACACGTCGCGCGCCGGTGCGTGCGGTGCAGCCTTGATCCCGGCCACGCCACCACGGGCTTCCAGATGCGTGTCGATGCCCCACTCTTTCCAGAAAGCGGCGCGATCCTGACTGGTGGCCACGCCTTCATGGACGAGGAATTCCGACACGTCGAAACCGATACCGCCGGCGCCGATCACCGCCACACGCTTGCCGACCGGTTTGCGCTCGAGCAGCACATCCAGGTAGCTCAGCACTTTGGCGTTCTCGACACCCGGAATCGCCGGAAGACGCGGCGCAATGCCGGTCGCCAGAATGACTTCGTCGTAACCGCCCTCGACCAGTTTTGCCACGTCGACGCGGGTGTTCAGGCACACCTCGACGTTGGTGGTCTGCAGTTTACGTTTGAAGTAACGCAGGGTTTCGTAAAACTCTTCCTTGCCCGGCACACGTTTGGCGACGTTGAACTGGCCACCGATTTCGCTGGCCGAATCGAACAAGGTCACTTGATGCCCACGCTCGGCGGCCACGGTGGCGGCGGACAGACCGGCAGGACCGGCACCGACCACGGCGATCTTCTTGATCTGCTTGACCGGCAGGTAGTTGAGTTCGGTCTCGTGGCAGGCACGCGGGTTGACCAGGCAACTGGTGAGCTTGCCGCCGAAGGTGTGATCGAGGCAGGCCTGGTTGCAACCAATGCAGGTGTTGATTTCGTCGGCGCGGCCTTCAGCTGCCTTGTTGACGAAGTCCGGATCGGCGAGGAACGGCCGCGCCATCGAGACCATGTCGGCATCGCCTTCAGCAAGGATCTGCTCGGCAATTTCCGGGGTGTTGATGCGGTTGGTGGTGATCAGCGGAATTTTCACCGAGCCACGCAGCTTGGCCGTGACCTTGCTGAACGCCGCACGCGGCACTTTGGTGGCGATGGTCGGAATCCGCGCTTCGTGCCAGCCGATGCCGGTGTTGATGAGGGTCGCACCGGCCTGCTCGATGGCTTTGGCCAGGGTGACGATTTCTTCCCATGTGCTACCGCCTTCCACCAGATCGAGCATCGACAGACGGAAGATGATGATGAAGTTCGGGCCGACCGCTTCACGTACGCGGCGTACGATTTCCACCGGCAGGCGCATGCGGTTTTCGTAGCTGCCGCCCCAACGGTCGGTGCGGTGGTTGGTGTGGGCGGCGAGGAACTGGTTAATGAAATAACCTTCCGAGCCCATGATTTCCACGCCATCGTACTCGGCGGTCTGGGCCAGTACCGAACAGGTGACGAAATCGCTGATCTGCTTCTCGATGCCTTCCTCGTCCAGCTCTTTGGGCTTGAATGGGTTGATCGGCGCCTGAATGGCGCTCGGTGCGACCTGTTTCGGGCTGTAGGCATAACGGCCGGCGTGGAGGATCTGCATGCAGATCTTGCCGCCCGCATCATGCACGGCACGGGTGACGATGCGGTGCTTGAGCGCTTCTTCCTCGGTGGTCAGCTTGGCCGCGCCGGAATACACACCGCCCTCGTCGTTCGGGCCGATGCCGCCGGTGACCATCAGGCCGACGCCGCCGCGGGCACGCTCGGCGAAATACGCCGCCATGCGTTCGAAACCACCCGGCTTCTCTTCAAGGCCGGTGTGCATCGAACCCATCAGGGTGCGGTTGCGCAACGTGGTGAATCCCAGGTCCAGCGGGGCCAACAGGTGCGGGTATTGAGTGGCGGTCATCGTTAACTCCACAGCAAGCAATCACGGAAAATGCGGGAGCTCTGCGTCCCCCGTCAGTCATGCTCGACAGATTAGGAGTCGCATCGCTGTCACTCAATGACCGTAACTGACAAGTTATTGATCCAAATGCGCAGCGCCCCTTGGCAAGCCGGGGCTGGCGCCCTACCCTGTCCGCACACCCTGTACCCGGTTGCTGTTGGATTTCATGCGCAAACTTCTGTACCTGACTTTTTCCATGGCGCTCATCGCCGCGCTCACCTTCTACGCCATGTGGGCGGCTGACCGTCCGGCCGGTCATTACCTGTCAGACCTGCGGATCAAACTCGCGGTCGATCAGGGCACCCCAGCCGATCGCGGCAACCTGCTGGGCATCCAGCCCGAGCTGTTCCCCACCGACTACCAAAGCCCCGAACGCCTGCACCGCAAGCTCGCCGCCTATTTGCAGCAGGCGCAGGATCAAGGCCTGTTGAATGAAAAAACCGTGGTCATCCTGCCGGAGCATGTCGGCACCTGGCTGATGATCAGCGGCGAGAAAGATGAGCTGTACCAGGCCGCCACCCTCGCCGAAGCAATGAACTGGCTGGCGGCGAGCAACCCGGTGCAGTTTGCTCGCGCCTGGCTCACCGCCAAGGGCAGCAGCCGTCTAGATGACGCGCACCTGCGCATGAAGTCCCGGGACATGGCCAAGGACTATCAGGCACTGTTCGGTGGCCTGGCCAAGGAATTCCACGTCACCCTGGTGGCCGGCTCGATCGTGCTGCCTGAACCGAATATCACCAACGGCCGACTCAAGGCCGGCAGTGGCGCGCTGTACAACAGCACGGTGGTCTTCGGTCGCGATGGCGCCCCGCTCGGCCAGCCACAGCGGCAGATGCGCCCGATCTTCGATCAGGACGAACCATCCGGCACTCGCGCAGCTTCCCGAATCAATGTGATCGACACCCCGGCCGGACGCCTCGGCGTGTTGATCGGCAGCGACAGTTGGTATCCGGACAACTACCGCAAACTCGACGAGCAAGGCGCGCAGCTGATCGCGGTGCCCGCGTTCGTCGTCGGTCATGGCGTCTGGGATCAACCGTGGAAGGGTTACAAGGGCTTGAGCGTGCCGGACTCGGTCAGCCTGAAACCGGGAGCCGTCAGTGAAGGCCAGGCCTGGCACCAACTGACCCTGAGCGCGCAACCGCCGGCCAGCAAGGCACTGGCCGGCATGAGTGTGTTCCTGCGCGGGCAGTTCTGGGACAAACCGAGTTCCGGGCAAAGCTTCCTCAGCAGCAACGGCCAGCAATTCGCCGACAGCGAAGCCCGCGGCGCGCGCCTGCTGAACCTCTGGTTGTAACCCGTGAAACCGCTGCCGATGCGCCTCGGGGATCTGTCGGTGGGCTTCGTCCACAGCCTGGCCGACGCCGTGCGCAGCCATGACGTCGATCCGCTGCCATTGCTCGAACAGTACGGTTTGGACACCGCACGACTGGCCGAAGCCGGCGCCCGCCTGTCGATCCCGCGCTACATGCGCCTGGGGCATGGCGCGATCCAGCTGACCGGCGATCCGGCATTGGGTTTGCGCATGGGCCGGCTCAGTCGCCTGAGTCAGGCCGGGCTGGCCGGTGTGACCGCCGCGCAGGCGCCGACGGTGCGCGAAGCCGCTCGCTGCCTGACTCGCTTCGAACCGTTGTACGGCTCCAACTATCGTGGCCAGTCGAGTTTCCACGAGGACGCCAGCGGTGCGTGGCTGCGCTTCTACTCGATCAGCCCGTACAACGCCTACAACCGCTTTGTGGTGGATTCGATCATTGCCGGCTGGCTGCATCAGCTGTCGAGCGTCAGCCCCGAGCCCATGCGCGCCGAACGGATCGAGATCGAATTCGACAGCCCGGATTATCGCGACGCCTATGCGGTGCTCGGCGAATGCCCGATCCAGTTCGGCGCTGAACACAATCAACTGCGCCTGAGCCTCACCAGCCTGGCCCAACGCAACCCGGAGCATTGCCCCAGCACCTGGAAACATTTGCTCGGTCTGTGTGAACGGGAACTCGAGCAATTGACCCGCACCCGCAGCCTGCGCGAACGCATCACGCAATTGCTCGGGCCGTTGCTCAATGGTGGCCGGGAACCCGACCTGGAAGAAGTGGCGGCACGCCTGAAGCTGCCGACCTGGACGTTACGGCGAAAGCTGGCCGAGGAAGGCACGCAGTTTCGCGCGATCCTCAATGACACCCGCCGTGATCTGGCAATGACCTACATCCGCGACACCGAACTGGCATTCGGTGAAATTGCCTACCTGCTGGGCTTTGCCTCGGCCGAAGCTTTCCAGCGCGCCTTCAAGCGCTGGAACGGCCAGACACCGGGCGAATTTCGCCGCAGTCACCGCAAGACAGGCTGACGCCTTACAGCTCGGTGGCGTCTTCCGCAGGCTCTGGTGAATCCAGCTCAAAGGCCTGGAATTCAAGCAGTTCTTCTTGATAGTCATCCATTGCGTAATCCCCCTACTACTTGCTTGAAATGGCCTGGAACAAATGACCAGTGCCTCGAGCATAAAGTGCCCGTGTGAAGGAAAAATGAAACACGGCCTTCATGAAATAAACGTAGCAGGCGGTCAGGAATTTATCGCGGGAAATTTTTCGACGGGGCTTGCAGGAAGAAGCTCAAGGGAGACAACAAAACGCCACGCGTCCGACAGGGGTCGGAGGCGTGGCGTGAAGTTCACTGCCCGGAGGCAGGCATGGCCGGGATCGGCTCGGAGGGCGGCGGTATATCCGTCGGATTGGCCGGTGGCGTGATGGTTTCCGTGGCGGGCGCAGGCTCGGTAACCGGTGCCGGGGTAATCGGCGCCGCTTCCGCTGGCGGCGCTACCGGCTCGGAACTGGCAGGGGTCGCTTCTGCAGGCGCTGGCGTCGGTGCTGCAGCGGGCTCGGCGGCCGGTGCTGGGGCCGGTTCAGCCGCTGGGGCTGGAGCCAACGGAGCCGGTGCCGCTTTAGCCTCCGGCACACCCAGGTCGGTCTTCGGTTTTTCGGTGATGTGCGCGGCCTTCTTCGCGTCAGCCGGCAGGAACAGCTCGACCAGCGTGAAGAAACGCTCGTAGAACTTCTGCGACGACACGGTTTCGCTGGCCACCTTGACCATCGAATCGTCAGACGAGCCGATCGGCATCGAGACCGAGCCCAACACGCCAACCCCGAGGCTGGCCGAGTTGTTGGTCTTCTTCAGCGCGTAGCGGTCCTGCAGGGCGTTGGCGAACACGGTGGCGTGATGGCCGGCGCTGCCATCATCGGCGCATACCACGTTGAAGCTGATCTCCAGGTGGGTTTCACCGGTCTGCTGGAAGCTCTTGTGCCCACTGACCAGTTTCGGGTCATTGCTGGTAATGATGTAGCCCTGGCTGAGCAACGCTCGGCGGGCCGCTTCGCAACTGGCGGTGTCGGTCACCGGGTAATTGCGCGAAAAGGTGCCGGAGTCGTCGAAATTCTCATGCTCGTAGATGGGCTTGTCCTTGGAGCAGCCGGCAGCGGCGGTCAGCAACAACGCCAACCCGATGAAACGCACGGGAATAGAATTCAACATTAAACATCCTGAGGGAAAACGGTCCGGGGCGTATTGTGCAACAGATCGCTGCCCCGCGGCGTATGGATTAGTGTCTTAAAACAGTTACAACTCTATCGACCTTCAGTGGCAGGAAAAAGTCGCGCCGATAAATGATCGATGAACACCCGCAACTTGGCGGTTGCATGCCGGCTCGACGGCCACAGCACCCAGAACTGTCCGACGTGCTCCAGATGCTCATCCAGCACGCGCTGCAGGCGGCCTTGCTGCTGCGCCTCGAAGATCATGAAGTCCGGCAGACAAGCGATGCCCATGCCCGCCAGCGCTGCATGCCGCACGGCTTCGATCGACGTACTGACCAGGCGTGTCGGCAAGGTCGGTTCGGGCGCGCCCTCCTCGCGTTTGAGCGGCCAGGGCTCCAGTTTGCCGGTGGCGTGAAACGTATGGCGCAGGCAGGCGTGCTCCGCCAGATCGGCCGGGGTCAGCGGTTCGCCGCGCTCGCGCAGGTACGCGGGGCAGGCCACCAGCACCATATGAAACTCGCCCAACGGTCGTGCCATCAGTCGCGAGTCTCGCGGTTTCCCCGTTCGAATCACTGCGTCGAAACCTTCTTCAACCACATCAACCATGCGATCGGTCAGGTCCAGATCCAGTTCGATCTGCGGGTACAGCGCCATGAACTCGTTCATGACCGGCATCACCAGGTCATGCACCTGGGGCAGGCTGACCCGTAACTTGCCGTGAGGCGCCGCTGCGGCATCGCACAGTTCAAATTCCGCCGCCTCCACTTCGGCGAGGATCTTGCGGCAACGTTCAAGAAACAGCGCGCCTTCACTGGTCAGCGTGATGCTGCGAGTGGTGCGGTGAAACAACCGCACATTGAGTCGTGCCTCCAGTCGGGCAATGCTTTTGCCGACCGCCGACGAAGACACGCCCTGCAGGCGGCCGGCCTCGGTAAAGCTGCGGGTTTCCGCCACCTGCACAAACACTGAAATACTGCCCAGGCTGTCCATTCATCCCTCCCTGATTCACGACATTCTTGTCCGAGATGTTCGGAACCCTAACCTGTTTTTCCCGAATGTGCAGCGCCCTACCCTATGGCCTTCGTCTCCTTTGGCAAAATGGAAACCCGCCCATGAACGATGCGCCACTCACTTCCTCCACGCTCGCCGGCACCGTCGAACCCGCAGAACGATTACCGCTGGGCGCACTGCTCGCACTGGCCACCGCCGGGTTCATCACCGTGTTGACCGAGGCGATGCCTGCCGGCCTGCTGCCGCAGATGAGCGCAGGGCTCGATGTTTCTCAGGCACTGATCGGGCAACTGGTCACGCTGTACGCGATCGGTTCGATGCTGGCGGCGATTCCGCTCACCATTGCCACCCGAGGGTGGCGTCGACGCCCGCTGCTGCTGGCGGCCATTGGTGGGTTTGCCATCGCCAACAGCATCACCGCGCTGTCGGAGCTGTACTGGCTGACACTGATTGCACGTTTGATCGCAGGCGTGTTCGCCGGGCTGCTGTGGGCTTTGCTGGCGGGGTACGCGAGTCGGATGGTGGCACCCCACTTACAAGGCCGGGCGATTACGGTGGCCATGCTCGGGGCGCCGCTTGCGCTGTCGCTGGGCATTCCGGCCGGGACGCTGCTGGGTACGGCAGTCGGCTGGCGCCTGAGCTTCGCGATCATGACCGGGCTGACCGTGCTGCTGGTGATCTGGGTGCGCTGGCAAGTGCCGGACTTTGCCGGTGAGCGCGCCGGTAAACGCCTGCCACTGCGTCAGGTGTTTACCTTGCCGGGCGTGCGATCCGTGCTGTTCGTGACCCTGTCCTACGTCGTCGCGCACAACCTGTTGTATACCTATATCGCACCCTTTCTGCAGCCTTCGGGGCTTGGCGGAGAAATCGACCGAGTGTTGTTGGTGTTTGGCTTGGCGTCGGTACTGAGCCTATGGATCGTCGGCAGCCTGATTGATCGCTGGCTGCGTCAGCTGGTATTGGTCAGCGGCTTGTTGTTCCTGCTGTCGGCGATCGTACTGGGCTTGTGGCGCGAATGGCCGGGCGTGGTCTACACCGCCACCGCCGTCTGGGGGCTGGCATTCGGCGCGATGCCCTCGCTGTTGCAGACGGCCCTGGCGAAAACCGCCAGGGAGGCTGCCGACACCGCGCAATCAATGCTGGTGACGCTGTGGAATGTCGGCATTGCCGGTGGCGGACTTGTCGGAGGCCTGCTGCTGAACAACCTGGGCGTCGGAAGTTACCCATGGATTGTCGCGGGTCTGTTGCTGCTGACCCTTTATGCGACCGTCAATGCCCGAAGCCATGGTTTCCCGAACGCCGGATAACGCGCACAAAAAAGCCCCGGATTTTCATCCGGGGCTCGGGTCTTGCGGCTCAGCCAGGCATCAGAAACGCTTGATGTCGGCTTCGGCTTCCAGCTGCTTGCGATACGCCGCGAAGTCCTGCTGCCCCACACGCGAGGCGAGGAAGCGACGATATTGCGCTTTCTCTTCATCGGTCGGAGCCGCCGCTTCGTTCACGCCATTAAGGCGCACGATGGTCAGGCTACCGTCCGCCAGCGTCACGCTGGTGAAGGTCGGCTTGTCCTTGGCGGCCGGTTTCGGCATGCGGAACAACGCTTGCAGCACCGCTGGATCAACGCCTTCCTGAGCGCGGTTCGCCGCTTCAGTGACTTTCCAGCTCTGACCGTCCACCGCCTTGTCCAGCGGGGTCTTGCCATCACGCAGACTGGCGATCAGTTGCTCCGCCTTGGTTTTGGCAGCCGCGCTGGCGTGCTCTTTGGTCAACTGGGTGCGAATGGCAGCGGCCACGCTTTCCAGCGGCAATTGAGTCGGCTTGAGGTGCTCCTTGGCGCGCAGCACGATCACGGTTTCCGGATCCAGCTCGATGGCGGTGCTGTTGGCACCCTCTTCCAGCACCTCAGTGCTGAACGCGGCAGTCACCACGGCACGGTTGGCTGCAACGCCTTCGCCACCTTCACGGCCGAACGGCTTGGAGGTGTGCACGGTCAGCTTCAGATCCTGCGCCGGCTGGGCCAGGTCGGATGCTTCGAACGAAGAGTCTTCCAGTTGCTTGGTCGCCTCGACGAAACGCTGCTCGACTTGCTGGGTTTTCAGCTCGCGGGTCAGCTTGTCCTTCAGGCTGGCCAGAGTCGGCACTTCAGGCGCCTCGACACCCAGCAGCTTGATCAGATGGAAACCGAAGTCGGTGCGAACCGGCTCGGAAACCTGATCCTTGTTCAGCGAATACAGGGCTTTCTCAAAGGCTGGATCGTAAACGCCAGGACCGGCATAACCGAGGTCACCGCCGTTGTTGGCCGAACCCGGATCCTGCGAGAACTCCTTGGCCAGCGCTTCGAATTTCTCGCCCTTGGCCAGACGCGCCTGGACTTCTTCGATCTTCGCCTTGGCCTGGGCTTCGGTGGTTTTGTCGTTGACTTCGATCAAAATGTGCGCCGCACGACGCTGTTCCGACAGGTTGGCGATCTCTTTCTGATACGCCGCCTGCAGGTCTTCGTCCTTTACGGCGACCTGATCGAAGAACGATGCCTTCTTCAACTCCAGGTAATCGATGACCACTTGATCCGGGGTCATGAACTCCTTGGCGTGCTCGTCGTAGTAAGCCTTGACCTCGTCATCGGTCAGCTTCACGGCCGAAGGGTCAGCCTTGATGTTCAGCGTGGCGAAGTCGCGGGTCTGTTTTTCCAGACGGGCGAAGGCCAGCACCTGAGCATCGGTCACGAAACCGCTGCCCGCCACACCGGCGCGCAGTTGGCCGATCAGCATTTCCTGAGCCAGCATCTGGCGGAACTGCATGCGGCTGTAGCCCAGTTGACGGATCACCTGATCGAAACGGTCGGAGCTGAACTTGCCGTCGACCTGGAATTCAGGCGTCTGCAGGATCACTTGGTCCAGGGCCGCTTCGGAGAAAGCGAATTTCGATTGTTCCGCGCCTTGCAGCAGCAGCTTGCGATCGATCAGACCCTTGAGGGCCGATTCGCGCAGCATTTTTTCGTCCAGCAAGGAAGCGTCGAAGTCCTTGCCCAGTTGTTGCATCAGCTGACGGCGTTGCATATCCACCGCCTGGCTCAGCTCGTTCTGGCTGATTTCTTCACCGTTGACCTTGGCCGCCTCATTCTTGTGAGTCGTGGCCTGGAAAATGGCGTCGAAACCGGTCAGAGCCATCAGTGCAACGATGACCCCGATAATGGTCTTGGCAATCCAGCCTTGTGAATTGTCCCTGATATTCTGCAGCATGCGTCCCCCAGAAACGGTTGAACTTCAAAATTAGGCAACCGTGGAGCGTGGGTAGAATCCGGATAGAAGAAAGGCGCATCCGAGGATGCGCCTTCTCGTAACTGGCGGAGCGGACAGGGCTCGAACCCTCGATCCCGGTGTGACAGGCAGCTATTCCCACCGCCTGCTCTACCGCTCCGCTGCCAAGTCAGGCATAACCCCGACCCGGATGGGTAAAAACCTGAATCAAACTTAGTTGACGGCTTCTTTCAGGGCTTTACCGGCTTTGAAACCTGGTTTTTTGGCTGCCGCGATTTCCAGAGTCTTGCCGGTCTGTGGGTTACGACCGATGCGAGCTGGACGATCAGTCACGGAGAAAGTACCGAAACCAACCAGAACAACGGAGTCGCCAGCCTTGAGAGCGCCAGTGACGGATTCGATTACAGCGTCCAGCGCACGGCCAGCAGCAGCTTTCGGGATATCAGCGGATGCAGCGATAGCATCAATCAGTTCCGACTTGTTCACTCTAAGTCCCCTTATATCTATTTGAGTATGATTCTAAGTTTTTTGGTGAAAGCAAAAACGAGTGCTGAATGGCCTACAGACACTTAAGAGCCGCTTTATAACAAGGGCTCTAAAAAGCTGTCAAGGAAGCCCCCCAGGCAAAAGCGTATTAATGCGTGCTAATTCTTTCCTTAGAGTCAGACTCACGTTTTTCGTCCTTGGCAACTATCTCCGGAGCCACATCCGGCAAGGGCTCCGGCGCGTATTGCAGCGCAATTTGCAGGACTTCGTCAATCCATTTAACCGGTTTGATCTGCAGATCCTGCTTGATATTGTCAGGAATCTCCTTCAGATCACGCACGTTCTCTTCCGGAATAATCACTGTCTTGATTCCGCCACGGTGAGCGGCCAGCAGTTTTTCCTTCAGACCGCCAATGGCGAGAACTTGACCACGCAGGGTGATCTCGCCGGTCATGGCGACATCGGCGCGCACAGGAATACCCGTCAAAGCCGACACCAGTGCGGTACACATGCCTACACCAGCGCTCGGGCCGTCTTTCGGCGTAGCGCCTTCCGGCATGTGGATGTGCGTGTCGCGCTTCTCGTGGAAGTCCAGGGGGATGCCCAGACTCTTGGCACGGCTGCGCACAACGGTCAGGGCCGCAGTGATCGATTCGACCATTACGTCACCCAGCGAACCGGTCTTGATCAGTTGACCTTTGCCCGGCACCACAGCGGCTTCGATGGTCAGCAGTTCGCCGCCCACCTGAGTCCAGGCCAGGCCGGTGACTTGTCCGATCTGATCCTGCTGCTCGGCCAGACCGTAGCGGAACTTGCGAACGCCGAGAAAATGTTCCAGCAGATCAGCTGTCACTTTTACCGAGAAGCGTTTTTCCAGCGCGTGCTCTTTGACCGCCTTGCGGCAGACCTTGGCAATCTGCCGCTCGAGGCCACGCACACCGGCTTCGCGGGTGTAGTAACGGATGATGTCGCGGATCGCTTCTTCGTCGAATTCCAGCTCGCCCTTCTTCAGGCCGTTGGCTGCAACCTGTTTGGGCGACAGGTACTTGACCGCAATGTTGATCTTCTCGTCTTCGGTGTAGCCCGGCAGACGGATGACTTCCATCCGGTCCAGCAGCGCCGGTGGAATGTTCATCGAGTTCGAGGTGCACAGGAACATCACATCCGAGAGGTCGTAATCGACTTCCAGATAGTGATCGTTGAAGTTGTGGTTCTGTTCTGGATCAAGCACTTCCAGCAATGCCGACGCCGGGTCGCCACGCATGTCGCTGCCCATTTTGTCGATTTCATCGAGCAGGAACAGCGGGTTGCGGACACCCACTTTTGTCATCTTTTGAATCAATCTTCCTGGCATCGAACCGATGTAGGTCCGACGGTGACCACGGATTTCCGCTTCGTCACGCACGCCACCGAGGGCCATACGCACGAATTTGCGGTTGGTGGCATGGGCGATCGACTCGGCCAGCGAGGTTTTACCCACGCCCGGAGGACCGACCAGGCACAACACCGGGCCACGGATTTTCTTCACGCGCTTTTGCACGGCGAGGTATTCAAGGATGCGTTCCTTGACCTCTTCGAGGCCGTAGTGATCGGCGTCGAGAATGTCTTCGGCACGGGCCAGGTCCAGACGTACCTTGCTCTGGGCCTTCCACGGCACTTGAACCAGCCAGTCGATGTACGAGCGCACCACGGTGGCTTCAGCGGACATCGGCGACATTTGCTTGAGCTTGTTCAGCTCGGCAGTGGCCTTGGCCAGCGCGTCTTTCGGCAGACCGGCAGCGTCGATGCGCTTCTTCAGGTCTTCGATTTCGTTGTGGCCTTCGTCGCTGTCGCCGAGTTCTTTCTGAATGGCCTTCATCTGCTCATTCAGGTAGTACTCGCGCTGACTGCGCTCCATTTGCTTTTTGACGCGGCCACGAATGCGTTTTTCGACTTGCAGCAGGTCGATCTCGGCGTCCAGCAAGGCCAGAACGTGCTCGACCCGGGCCGACAAATCGATGATTTCGAGGATTTCCTGCTTCTGCTCGATCTTCAGCGCCATGTGCGCAGCCATGGTGTCTACCAGGCGGCCAGGCTCGTCGATGCTGTTGAGAGACGACAGGACTTCAGCCGGGACTTTTTTGCCCAACTGCACATATTGTTCGAACTGCGACAGCAGGCTGCGCACAAACACTTCGGATTCGCGCTCGGCGGCGTCGACTTCGTCGATCAGCGACACTTCGGCACGGCAGTGGCCATCGACTTCGCTGAAGCGCTCGACAGCGCCACGCTGCTCGCCTTCGACCAGAACCTTGACGGTGCCGTCCGGCAGCTTCAGCAGCTGCAGAACGGTGGCGATAGTACCTACGCGATAGAGAGCTTCTTCACCGGGATCGTCGTCAGCCGGGTTTCTCTGGGCCAGCAGCAGGATCTGCTTGTCACCCGTCATCGCGGCCTCGAGGGCTTCGATGGATTTCTCGCGCCCCACGAACAGCGGGATAACCATGTGCGGATACACAACGACATCACGCAATGGCAGGAGAGGCAATTCGATGGTGGTCTTCATGATTTCGCCTCTACGGCGGCCATATGGCCGTAATCAGATGGAATTAAGCTTGAAACCAAGATGGGGGTTGCCTTGAAAAAAAACAAGCGCAAAGCGGATGTAAAAAACGACATAAAAAAAAGAGGCCCGAAGGCCCCTTCCTTGTTCCGGCAGGCTGGGCGCTTACGCGTCCGGCGCCGCCTTGGCAGCCGGCTCACTGTTTTCGTAGATATACAGTGGCTTGGACTTGCCTTCGATCACGCTTTCATCGATCACGACTTTGCTCACCTCGGACTGCGAGGGGATTTCATACATCGTGTCGAGCAGTACACCTTCGAGAATCGAACGCAGGCCACGGGCACCGGTTTTACGCTCCAGGGCACGCTTGGCGACCGATTTCAGCGCGTCGGAACGGAATTCCAGATCCACGCCTTCCATCTCGAACAGCTTGGCATACTGTTTGGTCAGGGCATTTTTCGGCTCGGTGAGAATCTGCATCAAAGCAGCCTCATCCAGCTCGTCCAGCGTCGCAAGAACCGGCAGACGACCGACGAATTCCGGGATCAGACCGAACTTGACCAGATCGTCAGGCTCGACTTCACGCAGGGATTCACCGACTTTCTTGCCTTCTTCCTTGCTGCGCACTTCTGCGTTGAATCCGATACCACCCTTGGTGGAACGGTTCTGAATGACCTTCTCCAGACCGGAGAACGCACCACCGCAGATGAACAGAATGTTACGGGTATCAACCTGAAGAAATTCCTGCTGCGGATGCTTGCGGCCACCTTGCGGCGGAACGGAAGCGACCGTGCCTTCGATCAGTTTGAGCAAGGCCTGCTGCACGCCTTCACCGGAAACGTCCCGGGTGATCGACGGGTTGTCGGACTTGCGCGAAATCTTGTCGATTTCGTCGATGTAGACAATACCCATCTGGGCTTTCTCTACGTCGTAATCGCACTTCTGCAGCAGCTTCTGAATGATGTTCTCGACGTCCTCACCCACATAACCGGCCTCGGTGAGGGTGGTTGCGTCGGCGATGGTGAACGGAACGTTCAGCAAGCGGGCCAGGGTTTCGGCCAGCAGGGTTTTACCGGAGCCTGTCGGGCCGATCAGCAGGATGTTGCTCTTGCCGAGTTCGACGTCGTCAGCCTTTTTGTCACGCTGGTTCAGACGCTTGTAGTGGTTGTACACCGCTACTGCCAGAACCTTCTTGGCACGTTCCTGACCAATGACATATTGATCAAGGATGCCGCTGATTTCTTTAGGCGAAGGCAATTTATGCGCGCTGCTTTCGGCCTGTGCTTCCTGCACCTCCTCACGGATGATGTCATTGCACAGGTCGACGCACTCGTCGCAGATAAAGACCGAGGGGCCGGCAATCAATTTGCGTACTTCATGCTGGCTTTTGCCACAGAAGGAGCAATAGAGCAGCTTGCCGTTGTCCTCGCCGTTGCGGGTGTCAGTCATTCGTTCGATCCAAATCCGATAGGCTTGCAACACAAGATGAAGGCTATTGCGGGCTTTTTCAAGCCCGCCGCTGATCAGACGCGCCGACCAAGCCTATTTTGAGCTGCTTATTTTTAAGCTGGGCGCTGGTTGATCACTTCGTCGATCAGACCGTATTCCTTCGCAGCTTCTGCACTCATGAAGTTGTCGCGGTTGGTGTCGCGCTCGATTTCTTCAAGCGTACGGCCGCTGTGCTTGGCCATCAGCGTGTTCAGACGCTCGCGGATGAAGAGGATTTCCTTGGCATGGATTTCGATGTCCGATGCCTGGCCCTGGAAACCGCCCAGTGGCTGGTGAATCATCACGCGCGAGTTCGGCAGGCAGAAACGCTTGCCAGGTGCACCGGCCGTCAGCAGGAATGCGCCCATGCTGCACGCCTGACCGATACAGGTAGTCGATACGTTTGGCTTGATGAACTGCATGGTGTCGTAGATCGACATGCCCGCTGTCACCGAACCGCCCGGGGAGTTGATATAAAGATGGATGTCCTTGTCCGGGTTTTCCGCTTCAAGGAACAGCAATTGCGCGCAAATCAGGTTGGCCATGTAGTCCTCTACCGGACCCACCAGAAAGATCACTCGTTCCTTGAGAAGACGCGAGTAGATGTCATAGGCGCGCTCGCCACGAGCAGATTGCTCGACAACCATCGGGACCAGGCCGCCGGCGGCCTGGATATCAGAGTTCTGCTGAATATAGGAATTACGGAACATGCTCTGCAGTCACTCCCAAATAGTCATGTCTTGAATACGCATAAGCCAGCTCGAAGGCTGGCTTATGGTGTGTGCTTCTAACGCAAAAACAATCAGTCGGCTTTTGGAGCTTCTACCGGCTTGACCGCTTCTTCGTAAGAGACCGATTTGTCGGTCACGCTAGCTTTCTGCAGAACAGTATCCACAACTTGTTCTTCCAGCACAACCGAACGAACTTCGTTCAGTTGCTGGTCGTTCTTGTAGTACCAGGACACGACCTGCTCAGGCTCTTGGTAAGCCGAAGCCATTTCCTGAATCATTTCGCGAACGCGGGCTTCGTCTGGCTTCAGGTCGAACTGCTTGACCACTTCAGCCACGATCAGACCCAGGACAACGCGACGCTTGGCTTGTTCTTCGAACAGCTCGGCCGGCAGTTGGTCTGGCTTGATGTTGCCACCGAACTGCTGAACAGCCTGCACGCGCAGACGGTCAACTTCGTTGGACAGCAGAGCCTTGGGCACTTCGATCGGGTTGGTGGCCAGCAGACCGTCCATGACCTGATTCTTGACCTTGGATTTGATCGCCTGACGCAGTTCACGCTCCATGTTCTTGCGAACTTCGGTGCGGAAACCGTCGATGCCGCTTTCCTTGATGCCGAATTGAGCGAAGAACTCTTCGTTCAGCTCTGGCAGCTTTGGCTCGGAAACGGTGTTTACAGTCACGGTGAACTCGGCGGTTTTGCCAGCCAGGTCCAGGTTCTGATAGTCCTCTGGGAAGGTCAGGTTCAGAACGCGCTCTTCGCCGGCTTTAGCGCCTACCAGGCCTTCTTCGAAGCCAGGGATCATGCGACCGGAACCCAGTACCAGCTGAGTGCCCTTGGCGGAACCGCCAGCGAACACTTCGCCGTCAACCTTGCCAACGAAATCGATGTTCAGCTGGTCTTCGTTCTGGGCAGCGCGATCGGCCACTTCGAAACGGGTGTTCTGCTTGCGCAGGATGTCCAGCATCTTGTCCAGATCGGCGTCAGCCACGTCAGCGCTCAGGCGCTCGACGGTGATGCCTTCGAAGCCGGCAACGGTGAACTCAGGGAACACTTCGAATACGGCTACGTATTCCAGGTCCTTGCCAGCCTCGAGCGATTTTGGCTCGATCGATGGCGAACCGGCCGGGTTCAGCTTCTGCTCAACCACAGCTTCGTAGAAGGAGGACTGGATCACGTCGCCGATTGCTTCCTGGCGCGCATCAGCACCGAAACGGCGCTTGATTTCGCTCATTGGCACCTTGCCAACACGGAAGCCAGCAATCTTGGCCTTTTTGGCAGTCTGCTGCAGACGCTTGTTGACCTGAGTCTCGATGCGCTCAGCCGGCACGGTGATGCTCATGCGGCGCTCAAGAGCAGTAGTATTTTCAACAGAAACTTGCATGGATATTCCTCGTTGCACAGACGTTAGCCGGCCGTTTCCGACCCAAGAATCAAGGGCAAGCATTCTAGTAGGTCAAACTCAAGAAGTCACCCTACTGAAAACGGGTAAAAAACAGCAGGCCATTTGAAGGCGGGGACAAACGGTTGCGCCTCGCCCTGTTAGCAAATACAGCCAATTCAAGCCAGGGCTCTGCGCCAACCTCTTCTATATATAGAGGCGGTTGAATCATCTCCCTGACAGCCGACCTCGCAAGCAAGGACGGCGGGCAGCGCAGCATCATCGAGCAACATTAATACGACGAAGCACCCTGCCCTGCGACCCGAAACCTGCAGCCGCGAAAATCCGAAACCGTAAAACAAAAAAGGCGCCAGACTGTTAAATCTGGCGCCTTTCGGAATATGGGGTGGACGATGGGGATCGAACCCACGACAACGGGAGTCACAATCCCGTGCTCTACCAACTGAGCTACGCCCACCATATTGCGTGTCAAAGAAGCCAAACAACTTCTTTGTAGAACTTCACCCGGCCAACGGCATGAATGAAGCTTTGATTGGTGCGGATGAAGAGACTCGAACTCTTACGCCTCGCGGCGCTGGAACCTAAATCCAGTGTGTCTACCAATTCCACCACATCCGCAGATGAAGCTTTTAAAGCAAAGGCGCCAGACTGTTACATCTGGCGCCTTTCGAAATATGGGGTGGACGATGGGGATCGAACCCACGACAACGGGAGTCACAATCCCGTGCTCTACCAACTGAGCTACGCCCACCATATCGCGCTACTTGTGCCAATGCTGCCTAATGGCGCACCCGGCAGGACTCGAACCTGCGACCATCCGCTTAGAAGGCGGATGCTCTATCCAGCTGAGCTACGGGCGCCTTGTTAGCTGTACCCTTGGAGGACTACAAACTAAGTGCTTTCCAGTCTCGCAAAACGTTGATTTAGCTCGACCTTCTTAACCAGTGCTAGGCTGTGCCCGACAAGTGCGACGAATAGTATAGAGCGACCCGAAGGTCGTCAAATCCTTTTTAAAAAAAATTCATTTAATTAAAGGGCTTAGGGGAATTTGCTGACCAAGCGCCTTTGCCCTCACCGTTTGACATGCGAGAATGCGTTCTCTTTTTTTCCCCTCTCGATGGTTAATCACGCGCAATGACTGCACAACTAATCGACGGCAAATCGATCGCCGCCAGCCTGCGCCAGCAGATCGCCCAACGGGTTGCCGAACGTCGCCAGCAAGGTCTGCGCACGCCAGGCCTCGCGGTGATCCTGGTCGGCAGCGATCCTGCCTCTCAGGTTTATGTCTCGCACAAGCGTAAAGACTGTGAAGAGGTCGGCTTCCTCTCTCAAGCGTACGACCTGCCTTCCGAAACCACTCAGGAAGCACTGACCGATCTGATCGATCGACTGAACGACGACCCGGCAATCGACGGCGTTCTGCTTCAACTTCCTCTGCCAGAGCACCTGGACGCCTCCAAATTGCTGGAACGCATCCGCCCGGACAAGGACGTCGACGGTTTCCATCCTTATAACGTCGGCCGTCTGGCCCAGCGCATTCCGCTGCTGCGTCCGTGCACCCCGAAAGGCATCATGACCCTGCTGGAAAGCACCGGTGCCAATCTGTACGGGATGGACGCGGTGGTTGTTGGCGCATCCAACATCGTCGGTCGTCCGATGGCGATGGAGCTGCTGCTGGCCGGTTGCACCGTAACCGTTACCCACCGCTTCACCAAGGATCTGGCCGGCCACGTCGGCCGCGCCGATCTGGTGGTCGTGGCCGCCGGCAAGCCGGGCCTGGTCAAGGGCGAGTGGATCAAGGAAGGCGCGATCGTGATCGACGTCGGCATCAACCGCCAGGAAGACGGCAAACTGGTGGGTGATGTGGTCTACGAGACCGCCCTGCCCCGCGCCGGCTGGATTACTCCGGTACCCGGCGGCGTCGGCCCGATGACCCGCGCCTGCCTGCTTGAGAACACGCTCTACGCGGCAGAAACCCTGCACGCCTGAGTCGCGTTTTCCGCGCTCCGAGAACCCCGCCTTGCGCGGGGTTTTTCATGCCCTCGAAAAAACCTTTACCGTTCGCCGGAAACCCCTATTTTTACAGGGCTTTTCACGACTTTTTCATGCCTTGCGGACAACCATCGACAGTTCTTCAACCATACTCCTACAATGCGTCGTTTTTACGACACAGGCCGTTACAAAGAACGGCATTTCCAACCTTCATGAGTTCGCCCGCGTGAATATTCGTCTGTCCATCCTGAGCCTGGTTTTTGCATTTTCAGGCACGCTCCTCACGCCAACGGTCAACGCCGCCGAAACCACCGCTGCCCCTCGAGACGCCTCGCAATTGAAGATTGCCTCCGGCAGCGCCCTGCTGATGGATCTGCAGACCAACAAAGTCATTTATTCCAGCAACCCGGACGTGGTGGTGCCCATCGCTTCCGTGAGCAAATTGATGACCGGTTTGGTAGTGGTCGAAGCGCACCAGAACATGGACGAATGGATTGACGTCGACATCAGCCACACGCCGGAAATGAAAGGCGTGTTTTCCCGCGTCAAGCTGCGCAGCGAACTGCCCCGCCGGGAGATGCTGCTGATTGCCCTGATGTCCTCGGAAAACCGCGCCGCCGCCAGCCTGGCCCACCACTATCCGGGTGGTTACGCGGCATTCATCGCCGCAATGAACGCCAAGGCCAAGGCGCTGGGCATGACCAGCACGCACTTTGTCGAACCCACCGGCCTGTCCGAGCGCAACGTCTCCACCGCCCGCGACCTGAGCAAGTTGCTGGTGGCCGCGCACAAACAGCCGCTGCTCATCGAGCTGACCACCACCAAGGAAAAGACCGTTTCGTTCCGTAAACCCAATTACACCCTGGGTTTCCGTAACACCGATCACCTGGTCAACAAGGCCGACTGGGATATCCGCATCACCAAAACCGGTTTCACCAACCCTGCCGGTCACTGCCTGGTACTGGTGACCCGCATGGCCAACCGCCCGGTCGCCCTGGTGATTCTCGACGCGTTCGGCAAATACACTCACTTCGCCGATGCCAGCCGCATCCGCAGTTGGGTGGAAACCGGCAAGAGTGCCAACGTCCCCGCCGTGGCTCAGCAATACAAGGCCGACAAAAACCTCAAGAGTCGCCAGAGCGGCGTGATCGAAGCGTCCAAGTAATCCGTCCCCCATGAAAAAGCCCCGAATCGTCGGGGCTTTTTCATTTATGCACTCAGTCGTTGGGCAACGGCATCTTGTCGTCATCGGGAATGCCGTCACCGGCGCTTGGGTCGCGGGAATCCTCCGGCGTGACCACCGCCGGACGCGCCAGCGGATCGCGCAGCGGGCTCTCAGGATCCAGCACCGGATCAACTTCCGGCTCAGGCGTGGTGGGCACACTGTCAGGTTTGTGGTCGTCGAAACTCGAATCGGTACTCATACGCACCTCGCTTCAAGGCTTGAGATCAGCCAAGGGATCGTAAGGCTTGGCCGGACGCTTGGGATCATCGCCCGGCTGCACATCCTTCGGCGCCTTCGCCGGGCCAATGGGATCGACTTGCGGATCGTCCAGATCAGGCGAGTCCGGATCAAACCCCAGATCGTCGCCACTGCCATATTCGGAAGAATGCGGCCCACTGGGTGAATTTGGAATTGCCATGTTCGCCTCCTGATACTGGCCCGTAAAACACGGGACGCTACAGTTCAGAAGCGCATCCTCCATCAGGGTGCCCGACAGGCGACGAACGGAACCTCAATGCGCCGCCAGCGCCTTCCTCGCCTGCGCCGCTTCCCGCTCCTGCCCGGCTTGCGCCAGTGCGTCGGCAGCCTTGAGCCAGCGCTGTTGATCGACCGCCGCCGGAATCTGCGTCGGTTTCTGGATCAACACCGCCCAGCCTCCGGATTTTTCCAGGGCCGACTCGAACGAGCTGAAGCTCATCAATTCACGGCGATTCATCCCGGCGCGCAGCAGCACCTTCTGCTTCAAGCGATCGTAGCCGGACAGGATCGCGTAACGCGGCTCCGCCCAAAACGCCGAACCCTCGCTGAAACGCACCATCACCGGATACCCGGCCGCCACCTGAGCCAGCAGCGCCGGCAGATTGCTATCCAGCGGATACACGACCATGCCGTATTCACGGGCAAGGTTTTGCAGATTCTGTTGCAGCTTGTCCTCGGCACCGGGCAAATGCAGCGGCTTTTCCAGCAGACCCGGCGTGATCACGATGCCCTGCTGCGACAGCAGACTGGCCAGCACTTGCGGCCCGCTTTGATAGGCCTCACCGCGATAGAAGGTGCCACTGAGTTCGACCCGTTCAGGCAGGCGCTTGACCTCCGGCGCCACACTGCCCGCACACCCCACCAATGCTGTCACGCAACCGGCCACCAGCAGCGCCGCGCGAATCCGGGAAAAAAGCTGCACCATCATCACTCTCTTGATCAGTTACCGGTCATCGTGTTCCGGCTTGGTCGAGGATCATAGGACGGCGTCACGCTGCGGTATAGCCCAAAACGGCAGATCCATCGGCTGCATAGAGCGAACTGATTGATCACCACCGACCTTTGGTCAATAGCCTGAAACACACCAGCGACTAGACTGTCATTCAGAGAAGAGCCAAAGAGCGTTAGCCCGACGCAGGGCAAAGAGGAGGCGCAGATGAGCCTGACCATGACCATCGTAATGCTGATTGCCGGCTGGCTGGCCGTTGCCGCCGCCATGTTGTGGGGCGTACTGCGGATTTCCCGCCGCCATCACCACCCGGTTCAACCTGCACCGACCAGGAAGATCGGGAAACACGACGCCCGTCACGCCACCGCGCACTGACTTTCCGTAACCGACACAAACAAAAAGGCCGCCTGGACTCTCGCGAGTTCAGGCGGCCTTTGCTTTTCCAACGATTACGCTTCGGCAGTCAGTTTCTTCTGCTTGGCGCGGCGCGACATCATGTTCAGCACTTCAATCGCAGCCGAGAATGCCATGGCGGCATACACATAACCTTTTGGTACGTGGGCGCCGAAGCCTTCGGCGATCAGCGTCATGCCGATCATGATCAGGAAGCCCAGAGCCAGCATGACCACCGTCGGGTTGTCGTTGATGAACTTGGCCAGCGGATCAGCCGCAAACAGCATCACCAATACCGAGACAACAACCGCGATCACCATGATCGGCAAGTGTTCGGTCATGCCGACAGCCGTAATGATGCTGTCGATCGAGAACACCATATCCAGCATCAGGATCTGCCCGATGGCGGCGGCGAAGCCCAGGGTCACCTTCGACGTCGCGGTCTTCGGATCTTCCGGTGCCGGGTCCATGCTGTGATGGATCTCGGTCGTCGCTTTCCACAACAGGAACAGGCCGCCGGCGATCAGGATCATGTCCTTCCAGGAGAACGCGTGGCCGAGGATCTCGATGACCGGCGCGGTCAGCTGAACGATGAACGCGATGGTGCTCAACAAGGCCAGACGCATGATCAGCGCCATGCCGATCCCCAGACGACGGGCTTTCTGCCGGTACTGCTCGGGCAGCTTGTTGGTCAGGATCGAGATGAAGATCAGGTTATCGATGCCGAGCACGATTTCCATCACCACCAGTGTGGCCAAGGCAATCCATGCGGTCGGGCTGGAAGCGAGTTCTAACAGGTATTCCATGGGTCAGTCCTGACTCTGTGTAAGACGGTTTAGATTTCCTGGGAGGACGATTCGGATTTTTCTTCGTCGTCTTTCGGTTCTTTCTTGCTGATCAGATTGCCGGTGGCATCGCTGAGCGCCTGCTCGGCGGCTTTGTGCGTGTCATCGATGGCTTGCTTGGCCGCTTCAGCCGCCTGCCCCATCAGTTGCTGGGCGCTCTTTTCGGCCTGGTCGCAACCGGCCAGTACCAGTAAAGACGCGATCAGTAACGCCGTAGTTTTTAGTTTCATGATGCTTCCCTCGATAGAACAGACAGCGCCGTACAGACCGGCCGTCGATGGCTGGGCATTCTAGGGAGACAAACACTTCAGGAAAATTCGTATTTTTAGCGGCTATACTTCGATTTATACGAACTGTATTTGACGGATCGAACCCCATGCTCAATTACCGACAACTGCATTACTTCTGGGTGGTGGCCAAGACCGGCAGCATCGTGCGCGCCTGCGAGCAACTGAACCTGACGCCGCAAACCATCAGCGGGCAGATTTCCCTGCTCGAACAGACCTACGGCATCGAGCTGTTTCAACGAGTCGGCCGGCAATTAGAGCTCACCGAAGCCGGACGTCAGGCCCTGCCCTACGCCGAGCAGATGTTCCAGCTCGGCGGCGAGCTGGAGCTGATGCTGCGCGCCCAGCCCAACGAACAGCAGATCCTGTTCCGGGTCGGCGTGGCGGACGTGGTGCCCAAATCCATCGTCTATCGCCTGATCGCGCCGACCATGGAATTGAGCGAACCGCTGCGCATCACCTGCCGCGAGGACAAACTCGAGCGCCTGCTGGCGGATCTGGCAATCCAGCGTCTGGACCTGGTGATCTCCGACAGCCCGATGCCCTCGCACCTGGACATCAAGGGCTACAGCCAGAAGCTAGGCGAATGCGGGATCAGTTTTTTCGCCACCGCCGAACTGGCAGCGCAATACGGTCAGGATTTCCCGCGCAGCCTGCACGGTGCGCCGCTGTTGATCCCCGGCGCGGAAACCGTAGTGCGCAGCCGTTTGCAGCGCTGGTTCGCCGAGCAGCAAATTCAGCCGAGGATTGTCGGGGAGTTCGATGACAGCGCCTTGATGCAGGCGTTCGGCCAGTCCGGCAGCGGGATTTTCATCGGCCCGAGCGTGATTGCCGATGAGGTGAAGCGCCAGTACGGCGTCGAGTTGATCGGCCAGACCGATGCGGTGAGCGAGTCGTTTTACGCGATCTCGGTGGAGCGCAAGGTCAAGCACCCCGGCATCAAAGCGATTACCGAAGGTGCCCGACGCGAGCTATTTACAGCGTTTTAAGCCGGCGCGCAGACGTCGCGCGGCTTGAGCACCATCAGCACCATGGCGAGGAAAATCGACAGCAGAATGAACCCGGCAGCGGCGAAACCCACGAAGCCCAGGCCGGCGCTGTCGATCACTCGACCGCCAATGATCGCGCCCAAACCAATCCCGAGGTTGGCCCCGGCAATGTTCAGCGACGCGGCGAAGGCTGGGGCCTCAGGTGCGGCTTTCATCAAGCGCACATGGCTGACCAGAAACAGCGCCGCCTGAGTCACGCCCCAGATGCCCATCGCCGCCGCCAGACCCAGCGACGAATTGATGTTCGGTACCAGCGCCACCATCCCCGGGATCATGAACGCGCAGAACATCACCGAAGCCATCAGTGGATGGCGATCCACCGCACGACCGCCCAGCGAGTTGCCGATCAGACCGACCGCGCCAAAGCCCATCAGGCACCAGCCGACCACGGTGCCATTGAAGCCGGCCAGACGTTCGAGGATGTCCGCCAGATAGGTGTAGGCGGTGAACATGCCGCTGAACACCAGGATCGACAGCAGCACATGACCGAGCATCAACGGGCTGCGCAGGATCTTGAACTGCGAAGCGAAACTGACCTGATGCTGGTGCAGGCTGGTTTTCGGCAGATAGACAAACAGCAGCAGCGCCTTGGCGAACGCGATCACCGCCAGAATGGCGAACGCGCTGCGCCAGCCGAACGCATCGGAAATCAGCGTGCCGACCGGAATGCCGAACACGGTGGCGCAGACGATGCCGAAGCCGATCTTGGCGATGGCGCGACCGGCGAAGTCCGGGCCGACGATATCCACCGCCGTTTCACTGGCCAGCGCCCAGAACACCGGCAACCCCAGCGCCGGGATCAGCCGGGCGATGGCCATGACCCAGATGTTCGGCGCCAATGCCGCCACGGTATTGGCCAGGCCGAACATGATCAGGATGGTGATGAACAGTTTGCGGCGCTCGAAGCGGGCGAAATAGGCGGTCAAGAATGGACCGAACATCGCCACGGTGAACGCGAACAGAGTCACCAGCAGCCCGGCCTGCGGGATGGTGACAGCAAGATCGCGGGCAATCGCCGGCAGCAGGCCGACGATGACGAACTCCGTGGTCAGCACCGTAAACCCGGCGGCGGACAACAGAAGGATGGGCAACAGCATGAGGAACTCCAGCAAAACGACGACACCAGCGTTGACCCGAGGGGCCCGCTGGCAGAACTTGAAAATAAGGATGCGCAATCTTAACAGAGTGTTTCCCGGGTGACTTGCACAAACCTGTCTAAGTTACAGAGGGATCGGGTGGCAGATCGTCACAGGTCTGAAGGATCCGGACGACGCTGTGATAAAGTCCGCGCCCTGCAAAACGTACACCCTGTTCAGCCACCCGTTTAACGGCGTGTCTGGCGCGTCAGTCCTTTCGGTTTGTGTCCGTGGCCTGCCCCCGATCAATCGCCCGGATCACGCAACCTTGCACCCTATAAAAACAGAGATGCCGTTCATGACCGCTTCATCCCCTTCTCTATTGCAACGTCTTAAAAGCCTCAGCCTGGTCACCCAGATCCTGATCGGCCTGATTGCCGGCATCGCCCTCGCGCTGTTCGCGCCGGAAGCGGCCAAAGGCACGGCCTTCATCGGCAAAGTGTTCGTCTCGGCGCTGAAAGCCGTGGCGCCGATCCTGGTGTTCGTGCTGGTCATGGCCTCGATCGCCAACCACAAGCACGGCCAGGAAACCCACATCCGGCCGATTCTGTTCCTGTATCTGCTGGGCACCTTCGCCGCTGCCGTGGTCGCGGTGATTGCCAGCATGATGTTCCCGTCGCATCTGGTACTGTCCACTGACAACATCGCCGTAAGCGCGCCGGGCGGCATCAGTGAAGTGCTGCAAAGCCTGTTGCTGAGCGTGGTCGACAACCCGGTGAGCGCACTGATGAACGCCAACTTCATCGGCATTCTGGCCTGGGCCATCGGCATGGGCGTGGCGATCCGGCACGCCGGCGACACCACCCGCGAAGTGCTGGGCGATCTGTCCAATGGCGTGACGCTGATTGTCCGGGTCGTGATTCGCTTCGCACCGCTGGGCATTTTCGGTCTGGTAGCGTCGACCCTGGCCACCTCCGGGTTTGGCGCATTGATCGGTTATGCGCACCTGCTGGCGGTACTGCTCGGCTGCATGCTGTTCGTGGCGCTGGTGATGAACCCGCTGATCGTGTTCTGGAAGCTGCGCCGCAACCCGTACCCGCTGACGCTCCAGTGCCTGCGTGAAAGCGGCATCACTGCGTTTTTCACCCGCAGCTCGGCGGCGAACATTCCGGTCAATCTGGAACTGAGCAAGCGCCTGGGCCTGCATGAAGACACCTATTCGGTATCGATCCCGCTCGGCGCCACCATCAACATGGCCGGCGCGGCGATCACCATCACCGTGCTGACCCTCGCCGCCGTGCACACCCTGGGCATTGCCGTGGACATCCCGACCGCGATCCTGCTCAGCGTCGTCGCTGCGATCTGCGCCTGCGGTGCCTCGGGCGTGGCCGGTGGTTCGCTGCTGTTGATCCCGCTGGCGTGCAGCCTGTTCGGCATTCCGAGCGAAATCGCCATGCAGGTGGTCGCGGTCGGTTTCATCATCGGCGTGCTGCAGGATTCGGCCGAAACGGCGCTGAACTCCTCCACCGACGTACTGTTCACCGCCGCCGCGTGCCTGGGCGAAGAGCAGAAAGCCCAACGTCCGGCGTAAAAAACCAGCGCAATAAAAAGCCCGCCAAGGCGCAAACCTTGGCGGGCTTTTTGTTGCAGAACGTTTTAGAACGCGCCCATGTAATCGCGCTTGCCCACTTCCACACCGTTGTGACGCAGCAGTGCGTAGGTGGTGGTGACGTGGAAGAAGAACTGCGGCAGGCCGTAACTCAGCAGATAAGCCTGGCCGCTGAAGCGCTTCTCTTTCGGGGTGCCCGGACGGGTCACGATCTCGATGCCTTCCTTGCCATTGATCTGCTCTGGCTTGATCTCGCCGATGAAGGCCAGAACCTTGGCGATCAGCGCTTGCAGCTCGGCGAAGGTGGTTTCGGTGTCGTCATATTTCGGAATTTCGATTTCGGCCAGACGCGAGGAAACGCCTTTGGCGAAGTCCACGGCGATCTGCACCTGACGCACCAGCGGGAACATGTCCGGGTACAGACGCGCTTGCAGGAAGGCGTTCGGGTCGATGTTTTTCTCGGTGGCGTGGGCTTCAGCCTTTTTCAGCACATCGCTCACGGCGTTGAGCATTTGTTGGAAAACCGGGACGGATGCGGCGTATAGGGAAATGGTCATGGCTGTCTCACGTGGTGGCTGGTTGAATCGTGGGGGCGATTATAGCCATGCTCGCATGGCGGCGCGGCTTGTCTTTTATCCAGCAAGGATTAGGCTAGGCGCCTTCGACTGCAGAGGGAACGCGCGATGACCACAGAATTTGAAACCCGCTCCGACGAACCACGGCTCAACGCTACGGAAATCCGCATTCTGGGCTCGTTGATCGAGAAACAGGCCACCAGCCCGGAAACCTACCCGTTGACCCTCAACGCGCTGGTGCTGGCCTGCAACCAGAAAACCAGCCGGGAGCCAGTGATGAACCTGACTCAGGGCCAGGTCGGCCAGAGCCTGCGCGCCCTCGAAAGCCGCGGCTTCACCAAACTGGTGATGGGCAGCCGCGCGGACCGCTGGGAGCATAAGGTCGACAAGGCACTGGAGCTGGTGCCGGCGCAATTGATCCTGACCGGGTTGATGTTCCTGCGCGGCCCGCAGACCGTCAACGAACTGCTGACCCGCAGCGGTCGAATGCATGAGTTTGAAGACGCCGAACAAGTGGTGCATCAGCTGGAACGCCTGATCGCCCGGGAGCTGGCGGTGTTGATTCCGCGTCAGCCCGGTCAGCGTGAAGATCGTTACACCCACGCGCTGGGCGATCCGGCGGACATCGAGGCGATTATCGCGGCGCGGCAGAACCCGAGCGATCGCGGCGCTGCCAGCGGCGTGTCACTGGAGCGCATCGAAGAGCTGGAAGCGCGGATTGCGGCGCTGGAAGAGCGTCTGGCCCGTCTCGAAGAATAAGTGCACCGGGGACGGTGTTATTCGCCGTCCCAGTAATCCAGCCCGTCCGCCTGCCGCGCCACCGCCACGAATCCTGAGGCGTTGCCCTCGGCATCGATGCTGAAGTTGTCCATCACCGCGTATTTGTTCGAGTCCGGGTACTCGCAGATTTCCGGTTGCTGCTGAGTGCTGACCGCCAGATAGCGCAGTTCCGCAGCACTGGTGTTGATGATCTGGTGCGCCGCTTCCGGGCCGCCCGGCGGACAAGCGATCACATCCCCGGCGCGTATCGGGAAACGTTCGGCACCGAGGCGCACTTCCCCTTCCCCGGCCACCACGTAAAACATTTCCTCATTGACCCGATGACTGTGAAACGGACTGCCGCGCATGCCTGGCGGCAACGCATACAGCCGATAACCGAGTTTCTGCGCACCCAGTTGCTGGCCGACCCGGGCGAAGCGTTGCTGATAACGCCCAGCGGTTTCGCCTTCGGGGGCCAATGATTCGGGAAGCGGTTCGAGTTCGACGTCATTCAGGTTGAGAATGGGCGGATGCATGCAAACCTCGGCTTTTGTGTAGGCAAGTCTGTGCTTGCTGATCCGGCAGTATAGGCAACGGCAAATCCGGGTGGGTTCGCCGTTGCTCAGGCTCCATCAACTACGGGCAAACGCCACCGCCGCATCGAACTGCTCGACCGTCGGCCGCACGCCGGTGTACAGCACGAACTGCTCCAGCGCCTGGATCGCGATCACTTCCAGCCCGGTGATCACCTTTTTGCCTTCGGCACGACCGCGCACGATCAGCGGGGTTTCCGAGGGGATCGCCACCACATCGAACACGGTGTCGGCAGACTTGATCACATCCACCTCAAAAGACAGCTGACCTGCTTCTGGCCCACCGTCCATCCCCACCGGGGTCACGTTGATCAGCATCTGCGGGCGCTCGTCGCCCAGTTCCGCCTGCCAGCGATACCCCAGCGAGTCCGCCAGCGCACGACCGGCGCGCTCATTGCGGGCGACGATCAAACCGTTCTTGTAACCGCCATCGCGCAAGGCACTGGCCACAGCCTTGGCCATGCCGCCGCTGCCGCGCAGGGCGAAAGTCGAGTCCTTCGGCACCGCGTGGGTTTCCAGCAACTGAGCGATGGCGATGTAATCGGTGTTGTAGGCCTTGAGATGACCGTTGGTGTTGACGATGGTGTTGATCGACTGGATCGCCGCCGCCGAGGCGTCCAGTTCATCAACCAGCGCAATGCTCGCCTCCTTGAACGGCATCGATACCCCGCAACCGCGAATCCCCAGCGCGCGGATCCCGCCGACCGCACCGGGCAGATCCTGGCTGCTGAAGGCCTTGTAGTAGAAATTCAGGCCCAGTTGTTCATACAAATGGTTATGAAACCGCAGACCGAAATTCCCGGGACGCCCAGACAGGGACATGCACAATTGGGTGTCTTTATTGGGGTGCATCTGCATGGGAGGCTCCTTCGTATGCACTTTCGGATGGACGGGATTAGCCAGGCCATCGGGTTCTGAACGATCATAAGGCGGTGTGTTCCGGGCATCACGGTCGATGCCGCAAGCTCGGTAAACAAACCGGTACAGACCTTACACAAAATTTACCTGGCGGCCGTGCTGTTTTTCAAAATGTTGCTGTCTTAGAAGTATCCCCGCGCCATTCCGGGCCTGTTGCAGGTTCGGACGCCGGGTCGAAGAACCGAGGAATTATCATGATTCGTAAACTCCCCATCGTGGCCTTGTTGATTGGTGCATTCGCGATCACGGGTCAGGCAGAAGCCCACGGCGGTGGCTGGCAGGGCCCGGCGGTATTTGGTGCGATCGTCGGCTCGGCCATCATCGGCTCGGCGCTCATCAACCAGGATCGGCCGGTGTACGTCCAGCAGCCTGTTTACGCTCAACCGGCGCCGGTCTATGTCCAGCAACCGCCGCCACCGGTTTATTACCAGCCGGCCCCGGTCTATGTGCAGCAACCGGTCTACGTCCAACCGGCCCCGGTGTATTACGGCCCACCGCGCGGTTATTACGGCCGGCCACACTACTACGGTGGCCCGCGCTGGTAACCGGTCCCCAGAGCCCCGCCTGATCGCGGGGCTTTTTATTGCCTTCGGGAAAGCCGACCGTTCGTCGGCCAGGGTCTGAAAAAATCTCGCCAAGGTCGCTGTGAGGACAGTTTGAACCGCTAAAGTCGGCATGATGGACTCGACCGTTAAGGGCAAAACACAAACGGTCATCTATTTGTCATGACGGAACCGCACTCTGAATCCGTCCGCAAACAACAGGTTGATAACAACAAGGACGACTTGAATGCCTACACAGAATCCGCACCGCATCGTCGGTTTATGCACCTCGAGCAAGGTCTACAACGCCCTGACCGAACTCAAGCACCTGGAAGGCCACCGCACGGCGAAATTTCTCTCGTTGCTGGCGGAAAACCTGGTGCGCAAGGGTTTTCTCAACGAACACGAGATCGTGCACATGCTCGATCAAGTGGTGGATTGAGCCAGCCCTCAGCGGCGTCAATGACCACTATCGAAAGCGTTGATTGTCCCTGAAACGGCCAATTCCCTAAGGTAGCTCCACAGATTGATGGAGGTACTTTTCATGGCTCAGGTTCAAATCATGTCCGTTGTCGGCAGCGCCGTTCCCGCATCGCTCAGAGAGCTGGGGCTGCTCGCCTGCTGGTATCTGGTGCGCGACGGCGAGCCGGTCAGCGGCCCGCTCACGTCCTTGCCGGCGGCGCAGGCACTGTCGCAACAATTGCTCAACGGCCCGTTCAAGGCTTAAGGCAGCTGCACTTTCGGTTTGCTCTCGATGAACAACGCCCAGCTCGACATGAACAGGGCCGCGATCAGCGGCCCGATCACAAAGCCGTTCAGCCCGAACACCGCCAGCCCGCCCAGGGTCGAGATCAGGATCATGTAGTCCGGCATCCGGGTGTCCTTGCCCACCAGAATCGGGCGCAGCAGGTTGTCTACCAGACCGATCACGAACACCCCGAACAGCCCCAGCACCACGCCCTGCCAGATCATCCCGCTGAGCAGGAAGTAAATCGCGACCGGCACCCAGACAATCCCCGCGCCCACCGCCGGCAGCAACGACAGAAACGCCATCAATACCGCCCAGAGCAACGCACTGGGAATGTCGAGAAACCAGAAAATCGCCCCGCCCAGCGCACCCTGCGTGATCGCCACCAGCAGATTGCCTTTCACGGTGGCGCGCACCACGCGATTGAACTTCAACTGCAAGCGACGCTTGTGATGCTCCTCCAGCGGTATCGCTGTGCGCACCTTGCGCGCCAGTTCGGCGCCGTCGCGCAGGAAGAAAAACAGCAAGTACAGCATGATGAAAAAACTCACCACGAACTCGAACGTGCCCTGGCCGAAACTGAACGCCTGGCTCGCCAGCGCCTGACTGCCCTGCATGGCGGCCTTGACGATCTTCTCGCGCAAGGCATTCAGCTCGCCCATGCCGAAGCGGTCGAGCAGGTGCTGAAAGTAAGGCGGCAGACTGTGCTTGAATTGCGCCAGATAGGCGCCGATATCGAGCTTGCCGCTTTCGATATTGTCGTAAAGCGTCGCCCCTTCCTGCACCAGCAGCACACTGAGGACGATCACCGGCAAGATCGCAATCACCAGGCAGATGCTCAAGGTACACAGTGATGTGAGGTTGCGTTGCCAGCCGAATTTCAGTTGCAACTGGCGCTGCATCGGTGCGAACAGGATGCCGAGGATCACCGCCCAGAACACCGCACCATAGAACGGCAGCAGGATCCAGATGAAGGCGACCGTCACCAGAAACAGCAGCACGGTGAGGGATTTGAATTGCAGACTCTTTTGGTTCATGTCCGGTCCAGGTCAGTCAGGCGCCACCCGCGCCCGTCCCGTTTAGTCAGCCAGTGTCAGCGCGAGTGCCCTGTTTCTTCATTGAGCATAGATCCAGATCAATAAACCCTCGGCGCAACTGCTCTACCCTGCCGCGCTTTTGCGACCGACGCCGCCATGACGACCTCCTTCACCCCTGAACTGCTCGCCCCCGCCGGCACCCTGAAAAACATGCGTTACGCCTTCGCCTACGGCGCCGATGCGGTGTACGCCGGCCAGCCACGCTACAGCCTGCGGGTGCGCAACAACGAGTTCGATCATGCCAACCTCGCGCTCGGCA
Source organism: Pseudomonas sp. B34(2017) (assembly GCF_002112915.1). Lineage (NCBI taxonomy): Bacteria > Pseudomonadati > Pseudomonadota > Gammaproteobacteria > Pseudomonadales > Pseudomonadaceae > Pseudomonas > Pseudomonas sp. B34(2017). The sequence goes on from NZ_NEJA01000004.1 coordinate 508,018, forward strand.
TTCGTGAAGCCCAGGCCCAGGGCAAGCGTTTCTACGTGGTGGTCAACATCGCGCCGCACAACGCCAAACTGAAGACCTTCCTCAAGGACCTGGCGCCAGTGATCGAGATGGCGCCGGACGCGCTGATCATGTCCGACCCCGGCCTGATCATGCTGGTGCGCCGCCACTTCCCGCAGATGCCGATCCACCTCTCGGTGCAGGCCAACACGGTGAACTGGGCGAGTGTCGAATTCTGGCAACAGCAGGGCTTGAGTCGGATCATCCTGTCCCGTGAATTGTCGCTGGAAGAGATCGGCGAAATCCGCGAGCAAGTGCCCGGCATGGAACTGGAAGTGTTCGTCCACGGCGCGCTGTGCATGGCCTATTCCGGCCGCTGCCTGCTCTCGGGTTACATGAACAAACGCGACGCCAATCAGGGCACCTGCACCAACGCCTGCCGCTGGAAATACTCGGCGCAGGAGGCCAGCGAAAACCAGCTCGGCGAAATCGTGCAGACCTTCGAACCGCAACCGACCCTCGGCCTCGGCGCCCCCACCGATCAGGTGTTCCTGTTGCAGGAAGCCAACCGGCCCGGCGAGCTGATGCCGGCCTTCGAAGACGAGCACGGCACCTACATCATGAACGCCAAGGACCTGCGCGCGGTGCAGCACGTCGAGCGCCTGACCCGCATGGGCGTGCACTCACTGAAGATCGAAGGCCGGACCAAATCGCACTTCTATTGCGCGCGCACCACCCAGGTCTATCGCCGGGCCATCGACGACGCGGTGGCCGGCCGCGAATTCGACCGCAGCCTGATGACCGATCTGGAATCCCTCGCCCAGCGCGGCTACACCGAAGGCTTCCTGCGCCGGCATGTGCATGACGAATACCAGAACTATCAGAACGGCAGCTCGGTGTCGGAGCGTCAGCAGTTTGTGGGCGAGTTGACCGGCGAACGTCGGGATCGTCTGGCCGAGGTCAAGGTTAAGAACCGTTTTGCACTGGGCGATCACCTGGAACTGATGACGCCCAAGGGCAATTTCCACTTTGATCTGCATGAATTGCAGAACCTGAAAGGTGAAGCCATCGACGTGGCGCTGGGGGACGGGCACACGGTGTATCTGCCGATTCCGGATGCGGTGGATTTGCGGTTCGGGTTGTTGATGCGCGATCTCGGCGCTGTTTAGAAGCAGCAAAAAAACCCGGCCAATCAGCCGGGTTTTGTTCAGCGCCTGTCATCGGACAGCGGTGTCGGCTCATCAGCCGGCGGTATGTCTTCATCGGACGTCGGATCCTTCCAGTCTTCTGGCCGGTCGGCATCGCTCAACGGGTCGCGCCCGGGCATGACGCCCGGCGGCATCTCGTGATCGGCCAGCGTCGGCTCATCCGTACCGGGGACTTTGCGGGTAGGGTCGGTTGGAGCCGTGCCTCCCTGAAACAGCGTATCGTCAGCCATGATTGCACCTCAATGAATGAGGCCCGGAATATCCGGGTCGTACTCGTTGGAAGTGCCGCCGCACCGGGCGTGCTATCGAACAGACCAGCGGCATTCAGCTCGTGGCGGAAAACCGGTCACGGCTGTTGGTCAGGTGCAGCCACATCGCCGCGCGCGCCGCGTCCGCGTCCTGACGTTTGATGGCGTTGAGGATCGCCTCATGCTCCAGATTCGCCAGTTGCCCGAGCTTGCTCAAATCCACCGCGCCGCGCTCGGCCGCGTTGACCCGGGTGCGCGGGATCATCGCGCTGCCCAGGTGCTGCATGATTTCGGTGAAGCAGACATTGCCGGTGGCTTCGGCAATCAGCAAGTGGAAGCGCCGGTCGGCCTCGACGCAACTGTCGTTGTTGGCCAATAGACGCTGATAGTCGTCCAGCGCCTGACGCATCTGCACCAGTTGTTGCTCGGTGCGACGCTGCGCGGCCAGCGCCGCCGCTTGCGTCTCCAGGCCCATGCGCAATTCGAGAATGCTGCGCACGCCCAGCGCTGTGTCGACATTCAGCCGTAGCCCCTGCTCCGGCGCACGTTCGATCACGAAGGTGCCGATACCGTGCCGCGTCTCCACCAGCCCTGACGCCTGCAATTTGGAAATTGCCTCACGCACGACGGTGCGGCTGACGCCGTGTTCCTGAACGATCGAGTTTTCCGACGGCAACTTGTCACCGGGCAGCATCTGACCGAGCAGGATGCTCTGGGTCAGTTTTTCCACCAGGTCGTGGGCCAGGTTGTGCGCGCGTTTACGGGCGGGGGCGTCGAGGTCGTCTTGCATGGTCGGTTCCGGTGATCGGGGCAAACCGATCGTAGCACTGGCGGCAATGACTTGTATGAGCTCCTATGAATTCCGGGATCTAACTTGTATGACAACACTCAATTTTAGCTAGAAAATCTTCCACTGCGCCGAGCAGTCGCCCCACTTGCACTGGAACAAAAACGCTCTACTACGCGTGCCAAAACCCCTACAAAAGCCAATAAACACGGCGCATAAAATCTGAAAAAGCATAAAAACCCTTTCCCGTAGACAAATTTGATTGAGCACTCCCGCTTGTAGGACAAAAAAATCTAGTTGTATGATGTCTATCAACAACGCAACACCAGCCACACCCCGCATAAAAATAACGAGTGGGAGAAAACCAAGTGAAATCATCCATCGCCGGGATGAACGAGGGCGCCGATTCGGTGCTGTCCTCCGCCATTGCCAAAGTCAAACGCCACGTCCTGCCGCTGTTCGTCATCATGTTCATCGTCAATTACATTGACCGGGTGAACATCGGTTTCGTCCGTACCCACATGGAACACGACCTCGGCATCGGTGCCGCGGCCTACGGTTTCGGTGCCGGTCTGTTCTTCATCGGTTACGCGCTGTTCGAAGTCCCTTCCAACATGTTGCTGCAAAAGGTCGGCGCGCGAATCTGGCTGACCCGCATCATGCTCACCTGGGGGCTGGTGGCCGCCGGCATGGCGTTCATCCAGAACGAAACCCACTTCTACATTCTGCGCTTCCTGCTCGGCGTGGCCGAGGCCGGGTTCTTTCCCGGGGTGATCTACTACTTCACCCGCTGGTTGCCGGGGGCCGAGCGCGGCAAGGCGATTGCGATTTTCTTGAGCGGTTCGGCCGTGGCCTCGCTGATTTCCGGCCCGTTGTCCGGTCTGCTGTTGCAGATCGAAGGTCTGGGCATGCACGGCTGGCAGTGGATGTATTTCATTGAAGGGATGTTCTCGGTTGGCCTGTGCGTATTCGTCTGGTTCTGGCTCGACGCCAAGCCCCACGACGCCAAGTGGCTGACCCGCGCCGAGCAGGATGCGCTGGTCAAAGCCATCGACGATGAACAGAAGGCACGCGAAGCTGCGACCCCGATCCGGCCGTCGCTGGGCAAACTGCTCAAGGATCGCCAGATCATCCTGTTCTGCCTGATCTACTTCTTCATTCAATTGACCATCTACGCCGCGACGTTCTGGCTGCCGAGCATCATCAAGAAAATGGGCGAGATGAGCGATTTCCAGGTCGGCCTGTTCAACTCGATTCCGTGGCTGCTGTCGATCATCGGCATGTATGCATTCGCCTCGTTCTCGGCCAAATGGAAACACCAGCAGGCGTGGGTCGCCACGGCGCTGTTGATCGCCGCGGCGGGGATGTTCATGTCCACCACCGGCGGGCCGATCTTCGCTTTCGTTGCGATCTGCTTTGCCGCACTGGGTTTCAAATCCGCGTCGTCGCTGTTCTGGCCGATTCCGCAGGCTTATCTCGACGCACGGATCGCCGCCGCCGTGATCGCGTTGATCAACTCAGTGGGCAACCTCGGCGGTTTCGTCGCTCCCACCACCTTCGGCTTGCTGGAGCAACACACCGGTTCGATCCAGGGCGGCCTCTATGGCCTGGCCGCGACCTCGATCATCGCCGCGATCATTGTGTTTGCCGCCCGCATGACACCTAAATCCGCACCTGACGTCGCCGTGGCCGATGCCGCGCCGAAACACGCCTGAATCCGCTTGAAAGGACAACGCCAAATGACCGCACACGACATCGCCAAAGCTCCAATCATCACCGAGATGCAAGTCATCCCGGTGGCCGGCCACGACGGCATGCTGCTCAACCTGAGCGGCGCCCACGGGCCTTTTTTCACCCGCAACATCGTCATTCTCAAGGACAACGCCGGCCACACCGGCGTCGGCGAAGTGCCCGGCGGCGAACGCATCCGCCAGACCCTCGAAGACGCCCGCAACCTGGTGGTCGGCAGCCCGATCGGCACGTATCAGAAGATCCTCAACCAGGTTCGCCAGACGTTCGCTGACCGTGATGCCGGCGGCCGTGGCCTGCAGACCTTCGACCTGCGCATCACCATTCACGCCGTCACCGGGCTCGAAGCCGCCCTGCTCGACCTGCTCGGCCAGCACCTCGACGTGCCGGTGGCGGCATTGCTCGGCGAAGGTCAGCAACGTGATGAAGTGAAGATGCTTGGCTACCTGTTCTACGTGGGCGATCGCCGGGAAACCGACCTCGCCTACCGCAGCGAACCGGATGCCGACAACGACTGGTTCCGCGTGCGTCACGAGAAAGCCATGACCGCCGACGCCGTGGTGCGCCTGGCCGAGGCTGCCCACGCACGCTATGGCTTCAAGGACTTCAAGCTCAAGGGCGGCGTACTCAGCGGCGATGCCGAAATCGAAGCGGTGACCGCCCTGGCCGAGCGCTTCCCCGATGCGCGAATTACCCTTGATCCGAACGGCGCATGGTCACTGAAAGAAGCGATCCGTCTGTGCCGCGACCAGCATAATGTGCTGGCTTACGCCGAAGACCCGTGCGGTGCGGAAAACGGTTACTCGGGCCGTGAAGTGATGGCTGAATTCCGTCGCGCCACCGGGCTGAAAACCGCCACCAACATGATCGCCACCGACTGGCGCGAGATGGGCCACGCGATTCAGCTGCAGTCGGTGGACATTCCGTTGGCCGATCCGCATTTCTGGACCATGCAGGGTTCGGTGCGCGTGGCGCAGATGTGCCACGAATGGGGCCTGACCTGGGGCTCGCACTCCAACAACCACTTCGACATTTCCCTGGCGATGTTCACCCACGTCGCGGCTGCCGCGCCGGGCGACATCACCGCCATCGACACTCACTGGATCTGGCAGGACGGCCAGCGCCTGACCAAGGCGCCGCTGCAAATCGTCGACGGCTGCGTGCAAGTGCCGAAGAAGCCTGGGCTCGGTGTGGAGCTGGACATGGATCAGGTGGCCAAGGCCCACGAACTCTATAAAGGCATGGGGCTCGGCGCGCGGGATGACAGCGTGGCGATGCAGTTTCTGATTCCGGGCTGGACGTTCGATAACAAGAAGCCGTGCCTGGTGCGCTAGGCCTGGGCAGCCTCCAGCAACCAGTGTCTGAACGCTGCCATCGCCGACGTCTCCGGCCGTGACTGCAAGCGCGTCAGCCAATAGCTGCCGGTGGTGATTTCGATGGCAAAGGGTTGGCGGATCAGGTCCGCCGCCAGTTGTCGGGCAAACATCAACGGCGGCGCCAGTGCCACCCCGCCGCCCTGCAACGCCGCTTCCATCATCGCCAGCGACGAGTCGAACACGATGCTCTGGGGCGGCGCGGCATGGGTCGCCAGACCGGCCGCGTGAAACCATTCCGGCCACTCATCGGTGCGATAGGAGCGCAACAAACGCTGCTGCAGAAGATCCCCCGGCGCGTGCAACTGTCGGGCGATTTCCGGCACGCACAGCACCGACAACGGTGCCTCCAGCAAACGGGTCGCCTCGATGCCGTGCCACGCCCCGGCACCGAAGCGGATCGCGTAATCCAGCCCTTCGGCGGCGACGTCCACCCGGTTGTTGTTGGTCGACAGTCGCAAATCTATGAGCGGATGTTTCGCCTGAAAGTCCGCCAGCCTCGGCAACAACCAGCCCACCGCGAAGGTGCCCACCGCGCCGACCGTGAGCATTTCCCGATATTGCCCACCCGCCAGACGCTCGAGCATCTGCGCGATATGATCGAACGACGTGGTCAGCACCGGCAGCAGGGTTTCGCCCTCGCCGGTCAGCATCAGCCCACGGGGCAGGCGTTTGAACAGGATCACGCCGAGTTGCGCCTCCAGGATTTTCACTTGATGGCTGACGGCCGCCTGGGTCACGCACAACTCCACGGCGGCGCGCGTAAAGCTCAAGTGACGCGCAGAGGCTTCGAAGGCACGTAACGCATTCAAGGGCAATTGAGGTCGAATCATGCCAAGTCCCAAATTTTTCTAATGGCTCGTCCGAGTTTTCATCGTTTGTCGAAAGACGCCGGACTGCCTAGATTTGGCGGCGCCGATCAGCCGGCCCGACGGAAAACGCTCGCAGTGTAGCGGGATAACACCATCAACACTCATGGAGAGTGGTTCAAGCATGTCTTCGATCAACCTGAATAAACTCAAGTCCTACAGCGCTTTCGGACTTTTCTTCAGCGCCGCCGCCTGCCTGGCCGCCCCGCCAACCGACGATCAGTTGCAGGCGCTGGTCAAAGCCGCCGTGACTCCGGTCATGCAGCAACAGGACATCGCCGGTCTGGCCGTGGCCGTGACAGTCGATGGCAAGGCGCATTACTTTAATTACGGTGTCGCCGACAAAAGCACCGGGCAAGCGGTAAGTGAAAACACCCTGTTCGAAATCGGTTCGGTGAGCAAAACCTTCACCGCGACCCTCGCCGCCTACGCCCAGGCCAGCGGCAAACTGCAATTCTCCGACAAGGCCAGCCAGCACTGGCCCGAACTCAAAGGCAGCGCCTTCGACCACATCAGCCTGCTGCAACTGGGCACTTACAGCGCGGGCGGCCTGCCGCTGCAATTCCCGGATGCCGCGGATTCTGCCGACAAGATGCTCGGCTATTACCAACAGTGGAAACCGACCTTTGCGGCCGGCAGCCAGCGCCTGTATTCCAATCCAAGCATTGGTCTGTTCGGTTATCTGGCCGCAAAAAGCCTCGGCCAGCCGTTCAATCAGGTCATGACCGAAACCCTGCTGCCGAAACTCGGACTCAAGCACACCTTCCTGTCGGTGCCGGCGTCTGAACAAAAGCTCTACGCCCAAGGCTATGACAAGAACAACAAACCGGTTCGAGTCAGCCCCGGCGCCCTCGACTCCGAAGCCTACGGCGTGAAAACCAGCGCCGCCGACCTGCTGCAATACGTCCAGGCCAACCTCGACACCGACAAACTCGAAACACCTCTGCAAACAGCCATCGCCCTCACCCACACCGGCTACTACACCGTCGGCGACATGACCCAGGGCCTGGGCTGGGAACGCTACGCCTACCCGATCAGCCTCGACCGCCTGCTGGACGGCAACTCGACGCCAATGGCCATGGAACCGCACAAGGTCAAATGGCTGAATCCGCCACAGCCTGAACCGGCGAACGTGCTGCTGAACAAGACCGGCTCCACCGCTGGCTACGGCGCGTATGTCGCGTTCGTGCCGTCGAAGAAAGTCGGGATCGTGATTCTGGCGAACCGCAATTACCCGAATGGAGAGCGAGTGAAGATTGCGCACAGGATTCTGGGTGAGTTGACCCGGTAATCACGCCATAAAAAACGGGCGACCTGAGAAGGTCGCCCGTTTTTTCGTTTCTGATCAGCCCTGAATCAAAACATCAATCATCCGGCATTTCCGGCGGCTTAGCCGGTTTGGTTGGCTTCGCCGGTTTGGTCCCTTTTGCGCCTTTGGCCGGTGCGGGTTCTGCAGCAGCCGGGGCAGTCACCACGGTGGAAGTAGCTTCTTTCTCGGCGGCTGGCATTGCATCGATGGTTTCGAAAATCTTCTTCAAATCGACCGCCGCGGTTTCCTCCCCCGAAGCCGTCAGTTTGGTCTCGCCATCCTTGCCGACCAGGAAGACCTTCGGATACGCCCCGGCGCCCAGCTTCAGCGAGCGCAGCAACGCCATGGTTTGCTGCTGCTCCAGGCTTTTGCCATCGACCTGACCGCTCATGCTCAGGATGGTGTAAACCTTGATCTTGCGGTCGGCGATGCCTTGTTTGTTGGCCGGGTCGTCCAGCGCTTTTTTCAGGCTGACCCAATAAGAATCGACCGTACTGGAAGCGATCACGATCAATGGGCGGTTAATGCCCTTGTCGACGTCCAGAGGGGAATCGCCGTCGGCGGCGAACAGGGGGCCGGCGATCGCCAGCAAGAGTGTCAGGGTCAGTGACCTGATGAGCATGCGCATCTCCTTTTGATATCCACGCTCTAATGATTGCGCATCGCGGCGATTGTTCCGGAGGCTGCCCGGCAAAAGTGTTTCGCCTTGCCCAAAGCTTAGGTCAGCACCGGTTTTGCGCAACAGGATGGGCGCGACCCTGCGCCCATTTGTTTACCTTTCATGCCCCGCCAGCCTGACGCTCGACCCTTCGGGGTCATGGATGCTCGCCGATCAGAACGCCAGCTTGTAACCGATCAACACCAGCATCGTCGCCAGGCACGGGCGCAGCAGTTCATCGGAGACGCGGCCGGTCAGGTGGCTGCCGAGCCAGATGCCCGGCAGCGAGCCGACCAGCAGAAAGCCCAGCACGCCCCAGTCCATGTTGCCCATGCTCGCGTGGCCGAGGCCGGCGACCAGGGTCAGCGGTACGGCGTGGGCGATTTCGGTGCCGACCAGACGGCGGGTCGGCAGCAGCGGATAGAGGATGAACAGCGCGACGGTGCCGAGGGCGCCGGCGCCGATGGACGTCAGGGCAACCATGGTGCCGAGGATCAGACCGGTGATCACGGTCATGCCATTCAGGCGCGCACCGCTGGGGTTGTAGTTGCCGCCGGCGCGTTTATGGGCGAATTCCAGCAGGCGCTTCTTGAACAGAATCGCCAGCGCCGTGGCGAACAGCACGAAGCCCAGCGCCTGCTTGATGATGGCGTTCATCGCGTCCGGTGCGGTGTGCAGGGTGCTGAGGAACCACAAGGTCATCGCCACCGCCGGAACACTGCCCAGGGTCAGCCAGCCGGTGATGGCCCAGTCGATGTTCTTGTTCTTCCTGTGCACCAGCACGCCACTGGATTTGGTGATGGCCGCGTACAGCAGATCCGTGCCCACCGCCGTGGCCGGATTGATGCCGAACCACAGCAGGATCGGCGTCATCAACGAACCGCCGCCGACACCGGTCATGCCGACGATGAACCCCACCACCAGCCCGGCAATCACCAGGCCGAAATTTGCCAATTCCATTAAGACGTCCAGACAAACCACAGGAAAAATCCGGCCCGCAGCATAACCAGTTTTCTTATAACGCCCTATATCGATCGGATCTATCGTTATGCCATTTCACTGCACTGGCAAAAAATTCAAAAACAGCAGGCTCTGGGCGTAATTCAGTCCGATGCGCCGGTAGCGCTCGTCGAGCATCTGGGTCAGCAGATCCAGACGCGCCACGACTTTGCCGAACTCCGTGGCGAAGCTCAGGTTGCTGCCCTCCTCGGAAATCTCGTTGGAAAACAGCAGCGGCTGGCCATCCTTGTTCTGCCGCTGGGCGAGGATCCAAGTGGCTTTCTCGATGTTGCGCGCGGCGTTGTTGACGAAGGTCGGGTTGATCGCATCGGTCATGTAGAACTCGGTGCGGTTGCCGTGGGCGGTGACCAGCATGCTGCCGATCGCATAGATGAACGCGCCGACCCGGTCGCCGAGGAATTCCGGGCTCATGGCATAGTTCAGTGCCGCCAGATCTTTCTTGCCGCCGAGAGTCGGCAAAGGTTGCTGTTGCTCGATGGCCAGCCGCACCTGTTTGACCGCCGTGCGAATGTCGAGGAAGCCGGATTTGCGCAGCTCTTCAGGGTTGCGCAAATACAGCTTGCCCATCAAGCGATAGAGGCTGTCGAGGTTGTCACGCATCGCCAGAGTTGCCATGCGGTCGACACTGGTCTGGAGAAATTCCTGAGGCCTGCCCTCGCGCATCTGGGTGATGAAATTGTTGCCGTCCTGATGGCTGCAACCGCCGAGCAACAGCGTCGACAGGCAGGCCAGTAGCAAGCACGGGCGATGAATGAATGCAGCGATGGGGTGCAAAACTCTCGGCATGAATTCTTTGACGGACACGTTCCTGTGCGGCGGAAGTCACCGCACCCTGGCCATGGATAGAGCCGGGGATTTCGCAAAAGTGCAGTGCCGGCGTGGATTCCCGACCTTCGGCGCCGTTGGCTTAATCAATTTAGTCCGACTTTATTTTTGCATTAACCGTTTAATCCGCTATAAATTCCCACTCACCCATTAATTAGCATGACTATTTAACGATTTTCAAAACAACAACAAAAAGGAAGGTCAACCCATGCTTCAATCCCGACACTCACTCTGCGGCCTCGGACTGTCCCTGATGATCGCCACCCTCTCCGCCCAGGCCGCCGGCCTGTCCAGCGAACACAAAGCCTTCGGCAAAACCAATGACGGCACGCCGGTCGAGCAATACATCCTGCGCAACAGCCACGGCATGCAAGCCACGGTCATCACCTACGGCGCGACCTTGCAGGCGCTGCAAGTGCCGGACAAGCACGGCAAGCTCGACGACATCGTCCTCGGTTTCGATGATGTGCAGGGTTATCAGAAAGGCACCGCGTACTTCGGCGCAACCATCGGCCGTTTCGGCAATCGCCTGGCCGACGGTGCGTTCGAGCTCGACGGCAAACGCTACCAGGTGCCGCAGAACGACAAGACCAACGCCTTGCACGGCGGCACTCAGGGCTTCGACAAAAAGGTCTGGAAGGCGAAGGAAACCAAGGACAAGGATTCGGTCGGTGTGACCCTGACCTATCTGTCGGCGGATGGTGAAATGGGTTTCCCCGGCAACCTCACCACCGAGGTGACCTACCGCCTTACCGACTCTAACGAGCTGCGCATCGACTACAAGGCCAGCACCGACAAACCCACTGTGCTCAACCTGACCAACCACAGCTACTTCAACCTTGCCGGCGCCGGCAATGGCGACATCCTCAAGCAAGTCGCCACCCTGCACGCCAGTCACTACACCCCGGTCACCGCCAAGCTGATCCCGACCGGCGAACTGGCGCCCGTGGCAGGCACACCGATGGATTTCACCAAACCGACCGCCATCGGCCAGCACATCAAGGCCGATCATCCGCAATTGAAATTCGCCGAAGAAAAACAGGGTGGCTTCGATTTCAACTGGGCGCTGGACACCAAGGGTGACGTCAGCAAACTCGCCGCCGAAGTCAGCGACCCGCAATCCGGTCGCCACTTGCAGCTGTTCACCAACGAACCGGGCGTGCAGTTCTACACCAGCAACTTCCTCGACGGCACGGTCAAGGGCAAGGGTGGCAAGGTCTATCCGCACTGGGGCGCGTTCACCCTGGAGACTCAGCACTACCCGGATTCGCCGAATCAGCCGAACTTCCCGAGCACCCGCCTCGATCCCGGCCAGACCTATACCCAGAGCGTGGTGTTGAAGTTCTCCGCCAGGTAAGCACCTGACCTCCTTTCTGGAACCGGACGGAACCCGTGGGCTATTCTGCTGCCCACCCAAGGTATCGACCGTTTCAGAAAGGAGGTTTGAATGCGTACCCTCGAATTGGCTGGCGTGCAGGTGCCGGTGATTGGCCAGGGCACCTGGCGCATGGGCGAAGACCGCTCGGCGCACAAGCGTGAAGTGGCGGCCTTGCGCAGTGGCATCGAACTGGGGATGACCCTGATCGACACTGCGGAAATGTACGGTGAAGGCGGTGCCGAAACCGTCGTCGGCGAAGCCATTGCCGGCCTGCGCGATCAAGTGTTCCTGGTGAGCAAGGTCTACCCGCACAACGCCAGTCGCAAGGGCATTCCCCAGGCCTGCGAGCGCAGTCTGCGCCGGCTCGACACCGATTACATCGACCTCTATCTGCTGCATTGGCGCGGCCAGTATCCGCTGGAAGAAACCGTCGAGGCGTTCGAGCGTCTGCGCGAGGACGGCAAGATCGGTCGCTGGGGCGTGTCGAATTTCGACGTCGATGATCTCGAGGAACTGTCGAGTTCGGCCTGCGCGACCAATCAGGTGCTGTACAACCTGGAGGAACGCGGCATCGAATTCGACCTGCTGCCGTGGTGCCAACAGCAGCGCATGCCGTTGATGGCGTACTGCCCGATCGGCCAGGGCGGCGCGATGCTGGTCGAGCCGGTGCTGAAACAGATTGCCGCTCGTCACGGCGTGACCCCGGCACAGGTTTCGCTGGCGTGGATTCTGCGTCAGGATGGGGTGATTGCGATTCCCAAGGCCGTGCGCCCGGAACACGTGCAGCTCAATGCACAAGCCGCGCAGCTGCAACTCGATGCCGGGGATCTGGCGGCGCTGGACCAGGCGTTTCACGCGCCAAAACGCAAGCAGCGGCTGGCCATGGTCTGAGCCACCGCCGACTGACAGAGGGCTTCGCCATGAGAAGCACTGATCAGGACGATCCATTCAACCTGCAACGCTTCGTGCTTGCCCAGGACCCGGTGTTCGAACGGGTCCAGCGCGAGCTCGGCGAGGGCCGCAAGCGCAGCCACTGGATGTGGTTCGTGTTCCCGCAGTTCGCCGGGCTCGGCGGCAGCGAGATGTCGCGACGGTTCGCGATCAACTCGGCGCCGGAAACCCGCGCCTATCTCGACCACCCTTTGCTCGGCGCCCGGCTGCGGACTTGCACGCAGCTTGTGCTGAATGTTCAGCAGCGTTCGATTGCCGAGATATTTGGCCATCCGGACGACCTGAAATTCCACTCATCAATGACCCTGTTCGCCCAGTTCGCTGTCGACGACAGCCCTTGGCATCAGGCGCTGGAGCGTTTCTTCCACGGCATTCAGGACGAGTGGACCCTGCAACTGCTGGACTCAAAACAGGCCCAGTTGTCCCCCGATCAGGGTTGAGAAATCGTCGTCGACAAACGGCAGGATCGCATCCGCCACCGGTTGCAACTGGCGGGTGATGTAGTGGTCGTAGTCGATGGCCGCGCGGCGCACTTCCAGCGGCTCGGGGCCGGCCAGGGTGATGACGTAGCTGATCCAGCCGCCATTCTGATACTGGCGCGGGCGACCGTGTTGCGCGTTGTAATCATCGGCCAGCCGCGCGGCGCGCACGTGGGGCGGCACGTTGCGTTCGTAATCGTCGAGGGTGCGGCGCAGGCGCTTGCGGTAGACCAGTCGCTCGTCGAACTCGCCGGCCAACGTCTTGCGCACATACTCGCGCACGTAATCCTGATACGGCTTGCGCTGGAAGATCCGCTCGTACAGTTCCTGCTGGAATTGCCGGGCCAGCAGCGACCAGTCGGTGCGCACGGTTTCCAGGCCTTTGTAGACCATTTCCTCGCTACCGTCGGCGCGGGTCACCAGACCGGCGTAGCGCTTTTTGCTGCCCTCCTCGGCGCCACGGATGGTCGGCATCAGGAAGCGCTTGTAGTGGGTCTCGAACTGCAATTCGAGGGCGCTTTCCAGCCCGTACTGCTCACGCACATGCTCGCGCCACCAGTCGTTGACGTGTTGCACCAGCGCCCGGCCGATGGTTGCCGCCTCTTCCTGACCATGGGGGCGACGCAGCCAGACGAACGTCGAGTCGGTATCGCCATAGATCACCGCGTGGCCCTGGGCTTCGATCAACTGCCGGGTACGCAACATGATTTCGTGGCCGCGCAGGGTGATCGATGACGCCAGCCGCGTATCGAAAAACCGGCAACCGCTGGAACCGAGCACGCCGTAGAAGGCGTTCATGATGATTTTCAGCGCCTGGGACAGCGGCGCGTTGTGCTCGCGTTTGGCGGTCTCGCGACCCTCGGCGACCCGGGCGACGATGGACGGCAGGCAATGCCGGGTACGGGAAAAGCGCGCACCGCGAAAGCCCGGCACCGAGTCGCTGTCGTCAGGATGCTGCAAGCCTTCGATCAGCCCCACCGGGTCGATCAGAAAGGTGCGGATGATCGACGGATAAAGGCTCTTGTAGTCGAGCACCAGCACCGATTCGTACAGCCCCGGTTGCGAGTCCATGACAAATCCGCCGGGGCTGGCCTGCGGTGGATTGGTGCCAAGGTTCGGCGCCACAAAACCCTGGCGGTGCATCAGCGGCATGTACAAATGGGTGAACGCAGCTACCGAACCACCGCTGCGATCCGCCGGCAGGCCGGTGACGCTGGCGCGCTCGAGCAAAAATTTCAGCAGCTCGGTCTTGGCAAAGATCCGCGTGACCAGCTCGCAGTCCTTGAGGTTGTACTTGGCCAGCGCCGGTTTGTCCTCGGCGAACATGCGGTTGATCTCGTCCATGCGCTGGTACGGATTGTCGATGGACTTGCCTTCGCCAAGCAAAGTCTGGGCGACGTTTTCCAGGCTGAACGAGGGAAAGCTCCAGGTCGCCGAACGCAGGGATTCGATGCCGTCGATGATCAGCCTTCCTGCCGCTGCCGCGAAGTAATGAGTGCGGCTGCCGTGTTCGCGCCACTGCATTTCCTCGCCGCCGCGCCCGAGCTTGAGCGGCACGCCGAGGCGCCGGGCATGTTCGTGGAGGATGCGCAGGTCGAACTGCACGAGATTCCAGCCGATGATCGCGTCGGGGTCGTGGCGGGCGAACCAGTCGTTGAGCTTCTTCAGGATCAGGGTGCGCGACTCGCAGTACTCGAGGTCGAAGTCGACGATGCTGTGATCGCCGTTCGGTGCGCCGAGCATGTACACCTGGCGCTCGCCGCAGCCCTCCAGCGCGATGGAATACAACTCGCCCTGCTCGGTGGTTTCGATATCCAGCGAGACCAGCCGCAGTTGCGGGCGATAGTCAGGTGAAAGTTTGAGGTGGGCGTCGAGCAACACGCCGTCGGCATCGGGCGTGCCGCTGAACCAGACGGGCGCGGTGATGAAACGCTCCATCAGGTAGCGCTCGGGTGGTCGCACGTCGGCTTCGAAGACATCGACACTGTGGCGGTTGAGCGCGGTTTCGAGGCGCATCAACTGACCATGCTGCTGGCAATACAGCCCGAGCACCGGGCGATGCTCGAAATCCTGCAAAGCCAGGGGACGCAGCTCGACGCTCCTTTCGTCCGCCAGCACCCGCTCGGCCTGCTCGCGCTGCGCCGCCGGGATGAACGCCACCGACGGCTGATGCGGCAGGCGCACACGGCGCGGCCCGGCGTCGGTCGCCAGCCAGAACTCGACTTCGGTGCCGGCCGGGGTGTCGCGCCAATGCCGGGTCAGGACGAAGCCCTGCTGTAAATCCACCACTGCAACCTCAGGAATTGATTCAGACAGGCATTCTACGCGGCATTGCCGCAAGCGGTGACACAGGCCTCGCCATGAAAAACCCGGTCAAATGACGTTTTTTGCGTGTTATCTGCCGTTTTGCGGCCTTGCCCTGCGCGCCTGCGTCTACGATGCTTGGAGAACAACGACAACACCTGAGTAACCGCCATGAAAACCGTCGCCCAGCTGCTCAAGCTCAAAGATCCGAAAAATCAGGAAGTGCACCAGATCAAACCCGATCACATGGTGCTCGAAGCTCTGATGAAAATGGCCGAGAAGAACGTCGGCGCCTTGCTCGTGGTGGAAGACGACAACGTAGTGGGCATCATCAGCGAGCGCGATTACGCACGCAAACTGGTGCTGCACGGACGCTCCTCGGTGGGCACGCCGGTGCGCGACATCATGGTGGCGAACGTGATCACGGTGGACACCCACCAGACCGTCGACACTTGCCTCGGCATCATGTCCGACAAACGCCTGCGTCACTTGCCCGTGGTGGAGAACGGCAAGCTGATCGGCCTGCTGTCGATCGGCGACCTGGTCAAGGAAGCGATTGCCGAACAGGCGGAGCTGATCAAACAGCTGGAGCAGTACATTCGCGGGGAATAATTCCTGTTTGATCGTTCCCACGCTCTGCGTGGGAACGCCTCTTGTGACGCTCTGCGTCACGCTTTGGGACGCGGAGCGTCCCGGGCTGCATTCCCACGCGGAGCGTGGGAACAATCAACGATCACCATCTGATTCGATTTCTTAACCGGGCCAATGCCGCGCAAAGACCGGCGCCAGCACCGGGTGCCGGTCGATTCGCTGCAGCCACGCATGGAAACCGGGTCGGGCCTGGCGCAGGTGTTCGCGGGCACCGGCCCAGCGCGTGACCACCGCCGCCAGCACATCCAGTGCGCCCGGTGTTTCATCGTCCAGGTACAGCTCGGCCGAGAACTGATCGGCAAACACCTCCCAGCTCCAGTGCAGTCGTTCCCGCGCACCCGCCATCAGATTCTGTCGCGAGGCCTCGTCCGGCATCACCAGCCAGCGTTCCGGGTAATCAATGATCCCGATGGCCGCATAACAATTGCTGACGATGTACACCAGGCCCCGAATCGCCTGATCGCGGTCAGCGCCGTTGGCCGGCAGCAGGCCGGATTGCGCAAAGCTTTGCCCCAGATGAATCAGGATCGCCGCACTTTCGGTGATGACACTGCCGTCCGGCAGTTGCAGGGTCGGGATCTGTTTGAGCGGATTGAGCCGCGCCAGCTCCTGCGCCGCTTCCGCACTGGCCTCGATATCGATGAAGCGGTAAGCCACCTGGCACAGCTCGAGCGCCGCCTCGATGGCCGCTGCTCCTGAGTTGCGGTGTCCGTAGAGCTGATACATATCCCCTCCTCCACTGCGAAAGGCATCCCGCCTGGCCCTATTTATAGCCGTTGTATCGAATTTGGCACGGATTGCGCATTCATCGGCAGCTTGCGAATCCCTGATTTCGCAAAACAGCGCTGGCGGTGCCCATCCCGCACCAAGAGCAATCAGCGAACGCTATCCGCGTTCTTGTAAGGTGCGATACCGAACCAAAAGTTCGCGTATCCGAGCTGGCAACAAGGAGTTCACCGCGTGAATCTTCATCTGCTGCGCCACCCTCTTCTCTCCGTGCCCGTTTACCTGCGCCGCGCTCGCCCGCCGAACAGTCCGTGCATTCCTTTTATTACCTGAACACCCGCACTATTTATTTTTTAAATAGCACGCAAGCAGTCATTGCGTGCGCGCTGCATTAATGAATGCCAGAACAGATTGTTCGACAATAACTTTCAGACAGCACACCCGTACAACTTTTGCTGTTCGGAGTTGATGCTCGAAGCGCACCAAAACTGCACTTCCAGTCATTACATCGTTCATGCGGAACGACCGACTTTACTTGAACAAGAACAAGGAACATCGCCTGTGACCCGCTAAAACCCTGACCCGCACCAAATCAGTCCGCCACGCACCATCACGCGCCCTGGCCGACACGAGAACAGCCGCTCTATCTCGCTGAACAGCGCGATACCGCGCCAGAGCTGTCTCGCCCTGAAAAAAGCCCTGCAAACAGGGCCATCGGGAGGTTATGCGCCCAGGAAAACCGGCCTGGTTAATGAAACTTATATAAATGCGACATACGTATCACCCATGAAATAACCGATACACATTTGGTCACTCTTTGGCACAGCGGTTGCTATTGCATCAACCATGAGGGCACGAATGATGTTCGCCACTCAATTGCACACTCACTTATAAAAGAACAGCCACGGACCGGATCAATGAACCATCGAAGTCGACATTACTGAAGCAATAAGCTGCACAAGCCCTGTTCAATAGATAGTTCAACTATCGGCTTCTGCACACCTGTATGAAAGTTGCGACCACTCACTCGAACAACGCCCTGTTGTTCGAACGGCACCTTATTGCCCTTCATCCACCCGAGGGAGCTTTAATGAACGATGCGGTAAAGCACAGAAGTCCGCCGGGGCCCTTGCGGGAAGCGCCGCTCCCGTCGGTTGCGGGCCGGCCCGTGTTTAAGGCCAACACTTCGCAGCCCGGCGGCCTGAACAAACAGCAGATGCTGTTGCTGGTGGCGGTGTCGGCCTTGATACACGGCGGCGCCTGGTGGTTTTTCCAGCAGGCGCGGGCCGAGCCGCTGCCCACGCCGCCGGAAATTCCGGAAATGACCGTCGAGCTGACCAGCCCGACACCTCCGGCCCCGCCGACACCGGAGCCGCCGCCCCCACCACCGCCTCCTCCCGAACCGGAACAGCCGGTGGAAGACGAAGACGCGGTCAAGCCGCCGCCCAAACCGGTGGAGAAACCCAAGCCGATCGAAAAACCGAAGCCGGTCGAGAAACCCAAACCGGTGAAAAAGGCCGAGCCGCCGAAAGCGCCGCCCGCCCCTGCGCAACCAGCCGCGCCTTCCGCTCCGGCCACCCCGAACGCGCCACCGGCACCTGCGGCGGCGCCGGGTCCGGTGAAAGAGTCGGCGGCGATTTCCGGCCTCGCCAGCCTCGGCAACCCGCCGCCGGAATACCCGTCGCTGGCCCTGCGGCGCAACTGGGAAGGCAGCGTGGTGCTGCGGATTCAGGTGCTGGCCAACGGTCGCGCCGGTTCGGTGACGGTGACCAAGTCCAGCGGCAAGCCGCAACTGGATGACGCGGCGGTCGCGGCGGTGAAGGCCTGGAAGTTTATTCCTGCCAAGCGCGGCGATACACCGATCGACGGCTTCGCCACCCAGACCATCGATTTCAAATTGCCGCAATGACGGCACAACAACCGAACTCACAAACGATTAACGCAAGCGAGGTGTAGCCATGAACGATTCCCTGTCTTCGATGATTGTCCCCGGCGTGCTCTGGGGGCTGGTGCTGTTTTCCGTGGTCAGTTGGGCGATCCTGCTGGTCAAGTCGGCGCAATACCTGCGCCAGAAAACCCAGAACAAGCAATTCAGCAAAGCCTTCTGGGGCGCGCCGGACCTGCTGACCGCCGCCGAACACGCCAGCCAGTATCCGGGCTCCCTGGCGCGGATCGCCAGCAGCGGTTTCGAAGCCCTGCTGGTGGAAGAATCCCCGCGCACCACCCAGCAACTGGCGCACACCATCAACCGTGCCGACCGCCTGGAACGCAACCTGCGCCAGCAGATCCAGAAGGAACGTCGCTCGCTGGAAAACGGCCAGGCGATCCTCGCCAGTATCGGCAGCACCGCGCCGTTCATTGGTCTGTTCGGCACCGTGTGGGGAATCATGGAAGCCCTGCAAAGCATCGGCGCCAGCGGTTCGGCCAGTCTGGAAACCGTGGCCGGGCCGATCGGCCACGCGCTGATCGCCACCGGTGTGGGGATTGCCGTCGCGGTGCCGGCAGTGCTGATTTACAACTTCTTCCTGCGGCGCCTGAAGCTGGCCTCGGCGGACATGGATGACTTCGCCCACGACTTCGACGCCCTCGCCTCGCGCAGCGCTTTCTCCATCAGCCGCCAGGCCATCGCCAAATCCACGGCCGCCGTGCGGGAGGCCAGCTGATGTCCTTTTCCACTCAAGACAGCGATGAAGTGCTCAGCGAAATGAACGTCACGCCGCTGGTGGACGTGATGCTCGTGCTGCTGGTGGTGTTCATCGTCACTGCGCCGCTGATGACCAACGCGATCAAGGTCAACCTGCCAAAAACCGACGCCGTCGCTCCCGCCGAAAAGAAGGATCCGGTGGTGGTCAGCGTCGATCAGGACGGCAAGTTCTTCCTGGCCAAGACCGAGCTGGCGCCGGAATCACTGGAGGCCAGCCTCAAGGAGGTCAAGGCCAAGGATGCTGACGTGCGCGTGCAGCTGCAGGCCGACTCCGCCGTGAATTACGGCCAGGTCGCCAAAGCCATGGCGTCCATCGAGCGCTCGGGCATCACCAAGATATCGGTGATGACCACCCGCTGACGGCGGTGCCGGGCGCGCAGTGAGGGACGCGCCCGGCACCGCTCGTTGAATCCCGTCGCAATCGGCCGACCGAAAAAACGCAGCGCGTCTTCGGAGGGGATCGGCTTGCTTGAAGAAAGTGGTTTTCGCGGCGCGGCACCACCGTGCTCCGTGCAAAGAGGGCTCACAAGGCCATTTCGATAAACGTCTAACAAAGTCGGAAACAACCATGCTGATGAACACTCCACGCTTCACGCTCAAACCCTTGGTGGCGACGATTTCCCGCCACCGTTTCGTTCCGTTGTACCTGGTGGCCATGGGGATGGGCGCCGGGGTTCAGGCTGCCGAGGACGACAACAGCGTCCCGGCCGCTGCGGCGGTGGTCGCGCCGACCACGCAACTGCAACGGGTCGAAGTGACCGGTTCGGCGATCCGTCGGGTCGATGCGGAAACCGCGGTGCCGATCACCGTGCTCAAGGCCGATGAACTGCGTAAACAGGGCGTGACCACCACCGCCGAACTGGTGCAGCGCATCACCGGCAGCCAGTCGATCAACAACAGCGCAGGCTCGGTCGGCGCGGCCACCGGCGGCGCCTCGTTCGCCGACATGCGCGGCATCGGCGCGAACAAGACGCTGGTGCTGCTCAACGGTCGCCGACTGGCCAACAACGCCCTGTCGGGCACCAACTCGGCCGGCGGCGCGGTGGATCTGAACATGATCCCGTTTGCCGCGCTCGAGCGCGTGGAAGTGCTGCGCGACGGCGCCTCGGCCCTGTACGGCACCGACGCCATCGGTGGCGTGATCAACTTCATCACCAAGAAATCCATGACCGACGGCCAGCTCACCCTCGGCGGCGAAACCCCGACCCACAGCGGCGGCGGTGCGACCAAGGACATGAGCGCCAGCTGGGGCTACGGCGACCTGGAGCAGGACCGCTTCAACGTGCTCGGCGTGTTCAACTACAACAAGCAGCAGAACCTCGACGCCAACGATCGCTCCTTCGCCCGTGACTACGTGCCCGGCCGAGGTCTGGACCAGACCTCCGGCACCGCGTTCCCCGGCAACTACAGCCAGAACGGCAATGCCACCAACCCGCTGGCCAACAGCAATTGCAACGGCCCCAACCTGGTGGCCCGCGACGGCCTCTGCCGCTTCAGCACCCGGGAATTCATCGACCTGGTGCCGCAGACCGAGAAAACGTCGTTCTTCGGCAAGACCACCGGCAAACTGGCCGACGACCACAACGTCAACCTTGAATACTTCTGGTCGCGCAACAACAACGCCACCGCTGTCGGCCCGGCGCCATTGACCGGCCTGAGCCTGGATTCGTCCTCGCCCTACTATCCCGGCAACGGCATCACCCCGGCGCCCACCGGTTTCGCCCTCGACCCGACGCAACCGGTGGACGTGAACTGGCGCGAAACCGCCGCGGGCCCGCGCGAATCGAAAGACCAGAACACCAGCCAGCGCTTCTTGCTGAGCTTCGACGGTCTGGTCGGCGGCTGGGACTACAACGTCGGCGCCTCGTACAACCAGAACAAGATCGTCTCCAGCGTCACCAGCGGCTACGTCAGCGATCAGGCGATGATCGACGGTTTGGCCAGCGGCCTGCTCAACCCGTTCGGCCCGCAGACCAGCGCCGGCCAGCAGTACATCGATCAGGCGATGTACCACGGCGCCTACTCCACGGCGGTAGGGCGGGTCGCCGGTTTCGACGGGCGGATCAGCCGCGAAATCGGTGACTGGTTCGGTGCCGGTCCGTCCGGCCTGGCCCTGGGCGGCGAGTACCGCAAAGAGAAATTCCACCAGGACTTCGAAGCCTTCGCCGGCGACATCCAGAGCCTGGGCATCGACCCGGCCGGCAGCGTCGAGGGCGACCGCAGCGTGAAAGCCGCCTACGCGGAAATCAACGTGCCGGTGCTCGACAGCCTGGAATTGTCCGCCGCCGTGCGTCACGACAAATACAGCGACTTCGGCAGCACTACCAACCCGAAATACTCGTTCCGTTATCAGCCGCTCAAGGAGCTGGTGGTGCGCGGCGCGTACAGTGAAGGCTTCCGCGCGCCGTCGCTCTATGAGCTGTATTCGCCGCGCAGCATCACCTACACCCAGGGCTACTACAACGACCCGGTACTGTGTACCGGCGGCGTGGTGCAACCGGGCGGCAACGGCGGGCGCGATTGCGGTCAGCAGTTCCTCAACCAGATCGGCGGCAACGAAGACCTGGCCCCGGAGAAGGCGCGCAACGTGACGCTGGGCTTTGTCTATCAGCCGGTCAGCAACCTGTCCGTGGGCCTGGATTTCTGGTGGATTCACATCTCCAACCAGATCCAGCCGTTCCCGGAATCCACGGTGTTCGATCAGGCCGGCAGCTACCCTGACCGCTTCGTGCGCAACGCCGACGGCACGCTCAACTACATCGTCACCGGCAACGCCAACCTGGGCATCGTTGAAACCAACGGCGTCGATGTGTCGCTGGACTATCGCTTCCCGAACACGCCGTACGGTCAGTTCGGTCTGGGCCTGCAAGGCACCTATGTCGACGAGTACGACTTCCAGAGCACCATCAAGGGCCCGTTCACCGACAAGGTCGGCGACTTCAGGGGCGACGGTGTGATTGCCCGCTGGAAACACAACCTGACCGGTTCCTGGACCTTCGGTGCAGCCCGCGCGGCACTGACCAACCGCTTCACCACCGGCTACAACGACTACGACCGCGAGACCAACGCGCGGGTCGCGTCGTATTCGGTGTGGGACCTGTCGGCCGGTTACACCTTCGACAAGGTGCTGGACGTCGATGCCGGGGTGAAGAACCTGTTCGACCGCGATCCGCCGTTCTCCAACCAGGCCTACAACTTCCAGAGCGGTTATGACCCGCGCTACACCGATCCGCTGGGCCGCACGCTGTTTGCGCGCATGACGTACCACTTCTGAGTCCCGGTCGGGGCCGCGCAAGACTCCGGCCGGCCCCTTCCCCTTGCGAATTCGCATCCCGCAGCGGCCTGCCGCCGCTTCGGGTTTTTCCGGCTCAGAGGAACGACTTCATGACATTCATGCGCAACATGGCCGGCCTGCTGCTCGGCAGCGCGCTGCTGTGCAACGCGGCATCTGCGCTGGCCGGCGGCAGCTACGCGATGACGGTGTACGGCGAGGCGCCGAAATACCCCGCCGGTTTCCAGCACTTTGATTTCGTCAATCCCGACGCCCCGAAGGGCGGCTCGCTCAGCCGCGCTTCGATGGAGATCGGTCAGTACAACTACATCACCCCGTATGCCGATCAGGGCATTTCCGTGGTGCAGGTCAACGACTGGGTGTATTCGCCGCTGGCGTTCCGCTCGCTGGACGAGCCCTACACCGTCTACGGTCTGGTGGCGCAAACCATGGAGCGCGATCCCGACGGTCTGTGGGTGCGTTTCAACCTGAATCCCGAGGCGCGTTTCGCCGACGGCACGCCAATCACCGCCGAGGATGTGCGCTACACCTTCGAGCTGTTGATGACCAAGGGCAGCCTGAGTTATCGCCAGCAATACGCCGACGTGCAGGACGTGCTGATCGAAGGCCCGCGGCAGATTCGCTTCACCTTCAAGAACAACCTCAACCGCACCCTGGCGCTGGATCTGGCGTCGCTGCGACCGGTGCCCGAGCACTGGTGGAAAACCCGCGACTTCGCCAACGGCGGCGGTTTCGAACCACCATTGGGCAGCGGCCCGTACCAGGTAAGCAAGGTCGACGCGGGACGCAGCATCAGTTTTCAGAGAGATCCGCACTGGTGGGGCAAGGACCTGCCGGTCAGTCGCGGGATGTACAACTTCGACAGCCTGACCGTGAATTTCTACGGCGACACCGATGTCGCCCGACAATTGCTGCAGGCCGGCGCATTCGACTACAACCGCGAGTTTTCCTCGTCCGGTTACGTGGTCGGCTACGACAGCCCGGCCCTGCGTGACGGTCGCCTGCAACAGGCGATTCTCGCCCCGGACAAACCGACCAGCGCCCAGGGTTTCGTGTTCAACCTGCAGAACCCGCTGTTCAAGGATCGCCGCGTGCGTCAGGCGCTGAGCCTGCTGTGGGATTTCGAGTGGACCAACAAGCAGATGATGCGCGGCTTCTACGTGCGCCAGAACAGCTACTGGCCGAAGAGTGAAATGGCCGCTACCGCACTGCCCGACGCCGAAGAACTGGCGATCCTCGAACCGTTGCGCGGACAGATTCCGGACGAGGTTTTCAGCCGCGTCTATCAGGCGCCGAAAACCGATGGCAGCGGCTACATCCGCGATAAGCAATTGCAGGCACTGAAGCTGTTGGCCGAGGCCGGATGGACGCCGAAAAACAACCGGCTGGTGAACGCCGCCGGCGAGCCCTTCGAATTCACCTTCCTCGACGGCCAGGGCGGTTTCGACCGCATGCTGCTGCCGTACAAACGCACCCTGGCGCAGATCGGCATCACCCTGAATCTGCGGCGTATCGATTCGGCGCAGTACATCAACCGGCTCAACGCCCGGGACTACGACATGATCGTTACCAGTTTCCCGCGCAGCGGCGATCCGATCGTCTCGCCGGGCCGCGAGTTGTACAGCCTGTATGCCTCGCAGAGCGCCACGCAGGTCGGCAGCTCCAATTCGATGGTGCTGGCCAACCCTGCGGTGGACCGGCTGATCGACGGCCTGGTCCAGGCCAATACCCGCGACGCCATGGTGCGTTACGCCCGCGCCCTCGACCGGGTGCTGCAATGGGGTGACTACATGATTCCCAACTACTACTCCAAAGGCACGCCGACGGTGTTTCAGAACCGCTTCGGCAGGCCACCGGTGCAGCCGATTTACAGCGAAGGCCTCGACACCTGGTGGGAGGTCTCGGCCAAGCCGCTGACCAATCAGCAGATGAGTGCCCTGCACCAGCTCGCGGGGGGCCAGTGACATGTGGCGTTATCTGAGTCGACGTCTGTTGCTGATCATTCCGACGCTGCTGTGCATTCTGGTGGTCAACTTCGTCATCGTGCAGGCCGCGCCCGGAGGCCCGGTGGAACAGGCCATCGCCCGCCTGCAAGGCTTCGGCGGGCACAGCATGGGCGGCGCCAGCGAGGTCACCGCCATCGGCGGTGCCGGGCGCAGCAGCCGTGGTCTGGACCCGGCACTGATCGAAGAGATCAAACACCACTACGGCTTCGACAAACCGATGCACGAACGCCTGTGGCTGATGCTGAAAAACTACGCGCAACTGGACCTGGGCAGCAGTTTCTTTCGCGGTGCCAAGGTCACCGATCTGATCGTGCAGAAGCTGCCGGTGTCGCTGTCCCTCGGCCTGTGGGCGACCTTGATCACCTACCTGATCTCGATCCCGCTGGGCATTCGCAAGGCAATCAAAAACGGCAGCGCTTTCGATGTCTGGAGCAGCACGGCGATCATCGTCGGCTACGCGATGCCGGCGTTTCTGTTCGCGATTCTGTTGATCGTGGTGTTCGCCGGGGGCAGCTACGTCAACTGGTTTCCGGTACAGGGGCTGGTCTCGGACAATTTCGACAGCCTGAGTCTGTGGGGCAAGCTCGGCGACTACCTCTGGCACCTGGTGTTGCCGGTGACGGCGCTGGTGATCGGCGGTTTTGCGACGCTGACGATCCTGACCAAAAACAGCTTCCTCAACGAGATCAGCCGCCAGTACGTGATCACCGCGCGCGCCAAGGGCCTGACCGAAAGACGCGTGCTCTACGGCCATGTGTTTCGCAACGCGATGCTGCTGGTGGTGGCCGGTGTGCCGTCGGCGTTGATCGAGGTGTTTTTCGCCGGCTCCCTGCTGATCGAAACCATCTTCAACCTCGACGGCCTCGGGCGCATGAGCTACGAAGCGGCGGTGTCGCGGGACTACCCGGTGGTGTTCGGCACGCTGTTCCTGTTCACCCTGTTCGGCCTGTTGATCAAGCTGATCGGCGACCTCTGCTACACCCTGCTCGACCCGCGCATCGACTTCTCGGCGAGGACTGCCTGATGTTCACACTCTCCCCTCTGGGCCGGCGGCGCATCGCCCAATTCAAGGCCAACCGTCGCGGGCGCTGGTCGCTGTGGCTGTTCATCGGGCTGTGCCTGATCTGCCTCGGCGGCGAACTGATCGCCAACGACAAGCCGCTGGTGATCCGCTACCACAACGCCTTTTACTTCCCGATCCTCAGCGAGTATCAGGAAACCGATTTCGGCGGCGAACTGCCGTTCCAGCCGGATTACGCCAGCAATTACGTACACAAACTGATCGAGGATCAGGGCGGCTGGATGCTGTTCCCGCCGATCCCTTTCAGCTACGACACGGTCAACTACGACCTCACGGAACCGGCGCCAAGCCCGCCGTCCTCCAGCAACTGGCTGGGCACCGACGATCAGGCCCGGGACGTGTTGGCGCGGGTGATTTTCGGCACGCGGATTTCGATTCTGTTCGCGCTGATCCTCACCGCCGTCAGTGCGCTGGTCGGCATCGTGGCCGGGGCGTTGCAGGGTTATTACGGCGGCTGGGTCGACTTGCTCGGGCAGCGGGTGCTGGAGATCTGGTCGGGGCTGCCGGTGCTGTACCTGCTGATCATTCTGTCGGGGTTCGTCTCGCCGAGCTTCTGGTGGCTGCTGGGGATCATGGCGCTGTTTTCCTGGCTGGCACTGGTGGACGTGGTGCGCGCCGAGTTCCTGCGCGGGCGCAGCCTGGAATACGTCAAGGCCGCGCGGGCCCTGGGCCTGACGGACAGCGAGCTGATGCGTCGGCACATTCTGCCCAACGCCATGACCTCCACCCTGACCTACCTGCCGTTCATTCTGACCGGCGCCATCGCCACCCTCACCGCGCTGGATTTTCTCGGCTTCGGCATGCCCGCCGGCACCGCGTCGCTGGGGGAACTGATCGGCCAGGCCAAGCGCAATCTGCAAGCGCCGTGGCTGGGGCTGACGGCGTTTTTTGCCCTGGCGCTGATTCTGTCCCTGCTGGTGTTTATCGGCGAAGCCTGCCGTGACGCGTTCGATCCGCGATCCTGATCCCCGGAGCTGAAATGACCGATAACCTGATTGAAATCCGCGACCTGCGCGTCGCCTTCGCCGGGCATGAAGTGGTGCACGGCGTGAACCTCGACATCCGCCGTGGCGAGTGCCTGGCACTGGTCGGCGAGTCCGGCTCGGGCAAGTCGGTGACGGCCCACTCGATCCTGCGCTTGCTGCCAGGCAAAACCGTCAGCAGCACGGGCAGCATCCGCTACAACGGCGTGGACTTGCTGCACGCCAGCGAACAGCAGATGCGCAGCTTGCGCGGCAACCGCATCGCAATGATTTTCCAGGAGCCGATGACCTCGCTGAACCCGTTGCACACGGTGGAAAAACAGATCAGCGAAGTTCTGGAGATCCACAAGGGGCTCAAGGGCCGCGCCGCGCGCCAGCGCACGCTGGAGCTGCTGGAACTGGTCGGCATTCGCCAGCCGTTGCAGCGCTTGAAGGCCTATCCGCACCAGCTCTCCGGCGGCCAGCGGCAACGGGTGATGATCGCCATGGCGCTGGCTAACGAACCGGAATTGCTGATCGCCGACGAACCGACCACAGCGCTGGATGTGACTGTGCAGCAGAAGATTCTCGAGCTGTTGATCGAGTTGCAGCAACGCCTCGGCATGTCGCTGCTGCTGATCACTCACGACCTCAATCTGGTGCGACGCATCGCCCAGCGGGTGTGCGTGATGCGCCACGGGGAAATCGTCGAACAGGCCGATTGCGCAACGCTGTTCCGCACGCCGCAGCATCCTTACAGCCGCCTGCTGATCGAGGCGGAACCGTCGGGCGCGCCGGTGCCGAGTCGCTACGATCACAACCTGCTGGAGGTGGACGATCTGAAAGTCTGGTTCCCGCTGCCCAAAGCGTTGTTCAGCCGCACTCAGGAGTACATCAAGGCCGTGGACGGCGTGAGTTTCCGACTGCAACGGGGCAAGACCCTGGGGATTGTCGGCGAGTCCGGTTCGGGCAAGTCGACGTTGGGACAGGCGATTTTGCGACTGGTGGAATCCGAGGGCGATATCCGCTTCGGCAACAAGCATTTGAGCCTGCTCAATCAGCGCTTGATGCGCCCGTTGCGCCGGCAGATCCAGGTGGTGTTCCAGGACCCGTTCGGCAGCCTCAGCCCGCGAATGTCGGTACAGCAGATCATCGCCGAAGGCCTGCTGACCCACGGCATCGGCACGGCTGAGGAACGTGAGGCAGCGGTGATCCGCGTGCTGGAGGAAGTCGGCCTCGACCCGCAGAGCCGCCATCGCTATCCCCACGAATTCTCCGGCGGCCAGCGCCAACGCATTTCCATCGCCCGGGCGCTGGTGCTGGAACCGGCGCTGATTCTGCTCGACGAACCGACCTCGGCGCTGGATCGCACGGTGCAGAAACAGGTGGTGGAATTGTTGCGGCAATTGCAGATCCGCCATGGCTTGACGTACCTGTTCATCAGCCATGACCTGGCGGTGGTGCATGCGCTGGCGCACGACTTGATGGTGATCAAGGACGGCAAGGTGGTCGAACAGGGATCGTCCCAGGAGATTTTTGCGGCGCCGCAGCATGCGTATACCCAGGAACTGCTTAAAGCCTCCGGCCTGGCCTTGGTAAAAACCGGGCGCGAGCGGGTTACAGCCATCTGACCGTCAGTGCTTTCAGATTTATTTTCCGGCCACTGCATCCAAACCGCTCCGTCACGGGTAGTCCCTGTAACAGCCCTCTTTCGGCTGTCAGCGGTTTACCCTTTTTCGGAGAAACACTGATGAACATCACCCAACTGATCGGCTTCACCGGTTTACTCGCCGTCGCCTCGACAAGCTTTGCCCAAAGCAGTTATCCCGACGCGATCAAAGTGCCGGACGGCCACAAGATCGCGATGGAAACCACCGGGATCGGCGAGATCACCTACGAATGCCGGGACAAGGCCAATGCCGCCGGCCAGACCGAGTGGGTGTTCGTCGGCCCGAAAGCGGTGCTCAACGATCGCAGCGGCAAACAGGTCGGCACCTACTTCGGCCCACCCGCCACCTGGCAGGCCAAGGACGGTTCGAAAGTCACCGGCACGCAACTGGCCGTAGCGCCGTCGAGCCCGGGCAACCTGCCCTATCAACTGGTCAAGGCCAACCCCGCCGAAGGCAAAGGCGCGATGAGCGGCGTGAGCTACATCCAGCGCGTCGCGCTCAAGGGCGGCGTGGCGCCGGGCAGCGAATGCACGGCAGCGAACAAGGGCAAACAGGAAGTGGTGAAGTACCAGGCCGACTACATATTCTGGGCGGCGAACTGAGCCTGACTGGACGTTTGCTCGATGCTTGCTAGATTGCAGGACATGCCATTACCCGAAACCGCGTTCGATTACGAAGCCCGCCTCGCCGCCTGTGCCCGCGGCGAGCGCGGGGCCCTGCGCGAATTGTATGTGCAGGAAAGTCCGCGGCTGCTGGGTGTGGCCCGGCGTCTGGTGCGTGACACGGCGCTGGCCGAAGACATCGTTCACGACGCATTCATCAAAATCTGGGCTGGCGCGGCGGGTTTCGATCCGGCGCGCGGTTCGGCCCGGGGCTGGATGTTCAGCGTGACCCGGCATCTGGCGCTGAATGTGCTGCGCAATCACGACCGGGAAACGCCGCTGAACGACAGCAACGAATTTCCGGCGATTGATGACGGGTTCGAGGCGCTGGCGCAATCGACCCGCATCCATCGCTGCCTGCATCAACTGGAACCGCAACGCCGCCGCTGCATCCTTCACGCCTACGTCGACGGTTACAGCCACGCGCAGATCGCCCAACGCCTCGACACGCCGCTGGGCACCGTCAAAGCCTGGATCAAGCGCAGCCTCAATGCGTTGCGGGAGTGCATGGGATGACCACCGAATCGGCGCAGGAACGCGATGAACTGGCCAGCGAATACGTGCTCGGCACCCTCTCGGCCGAAGCGCGCGCCGAAGTGCAACGACGCTTGCCCAACGAGCCCGAGCTGCAAGCGGCGGTGGATGCCTGGGAGCGGCGGCTGCTGGAGCTGACCGACCTCGCCCCGGCGCATCAGCCTTCGTTGCAGCTGTGGCAGCGCATCGAACGCAGTGTCGGGCAACTCACCCACAAGAGGGCGCCAGAGATTTCCTGGTGGAACCGTCTGTCGCTGTGGCGCGGCTTGAGCGCTGCCGGGCTGGCCGCGACCTTGTTGCTGGGCTCGATCCTCCTGACTCAAACCACACCGAAACCGAGCTTTCTGGTGGTGCTGGTCGCCCCGCAGGACAAGGCGCCGGGCTGGGTGATCCAGGCCAGCAGTCCACGGGAGATTCAATTGATTCCGCTGGGCGTGGTCGAAGTGCCGGCCGACAAGGCGCTGGAGTTCTGGACCAAGGCCGACGGCTGGCAGGGGCCGGTGTCGCTGGGGCTGGTCAAACCGGGCCAGGCGCTGTCGATCCCGCTGGACAAGCTGCCGCCGCTGCAACCGAACCAGTTGTTCGAGCTGACGCTGGAGGGCGCCAACGGTTCGCCGATCGGCAAACCCACCGGGCCGATCCAGGCAATTGGCCGCGCAGTGAAGGTGCTTTGACAAACCATCATCGGCGTCGATGTTCACCATCACGTCAATGAAGTTCTCTTAAAAAATCCCGGGCGTAACATCGGCTCCATACCAAACAAACAACACCCCCGGAGCACAAAATCATGAAACGCCAAGTCATCCTCAGCATTGCCCTCTCGGTTCTGGCCTTCAACGCATTTGCCGCCAAACCGGCCCACACCATGATCGCCGAAGGCGGTTCGGATCGTCTGATTGAACGTCGCGTTGCTGAAGGTGGTTCGGATCGTCTGATCGAACGCCGCGTTGCCGAAGGTGGCTCGGATCGTCTGATTGAACGCCGCGTCGCTGAAGGTGGTTCGGATCGTCTGATTGAACGTCGCGTTGCTGAAGGTGGTTCGGATCGTCTGATCGAACGCCGCGTTGCCGAAGGTGGCTCGGATCGTCTGATTGAACGCCGCGTCGCTGAAGGTGGTTCGGATCATCTGATTGAAGGTCGCGGTCCTGAAGGTGGTTCGGATCGTCTGATCGAACGCCGCGTTGCCGAAGGTGGCTCGGATCGTCTGATTGAACGCCGCGTCGCTGAAGGTGGTTCGGATCGTCTGATTGAACGTCGCGTTGCTGAAGGTGGTTCGGATCGTCTGATCGAACGCCGCGTTGCCGAAGGTGGCTCGGATCGTCTGATTGAACGCCGCGTCGCTGAAGGTGGCTCGGATCGTCTGATTGAACGTCGCGTTGCCGAAGGTGGCTCGGATCGTCTGATCGAACGTCGCGTTGCCTGAATGAATGGCTTGACCGCAACAACCCAGAAAAAACCCGGCTCCCGTCAGCCGGGTTTTTTTATACCCTTTTGATCGTCCTCAGCCTTTGGCCATGCAGCGCCGATAACGCTCGTCGACCCGTTTGGCAAACCACGCCGTGGTCAGTTTGCGGGTGATCTTCGGGCTCTGCAGCACGATGCCCGGCAGCACCGCACGGGGCAATGTCTTGCCTTCCGCACGCTCCGCCAGTTCGAAGACCCGTTGATACAGTTTGGTCTCCTCGAAAGCCAGGCTATCGCCCTTCTCCAGTTGATCGCGGATCACCGGATTGCGCATGCCCAGGGATTTGCCGAGGGCGCGCACCGCCAGTTCGGTGCTGCCCGGCATGATCGCGCCCGGGCGGATCAAGTCGCCATCCAGCGCCAGCGGAATGCCCGACGCCCGGCTGACCGCGTTTTGAAACGCCGCGTTGCGACTGGCGTACCAGCCGGCATTGAAATCAGCGAAGCGGTACAGCGGCTCGCGATAACTCACCGGATAACCCAGCAAATGGGCGATGCCGAAATACATGCCGCCGCGACGGCTGAACACTTCGCGACGAATGGTCCCGTCCACCGGGTACGGATAGTCCTTGGCGTGCTGCTCGGCGAATTCGATGCTGACCTGCATCGGCCCGCCGGTGTGCACCGGGTTGAAACCGCTGAACAGCGTACGGCCCATCGGCACTGAGCCGATGAAGTCGTCGAAAATCGCGCTCAATTCCTTTTCGCTGCGGGCGGCGCTCAGGCGTTCGCTGTAGGTCTTGCCGTTCGGCGAGCGCACCTGCAAGGCACCGCTGACCAACAGGCTCGGGATGTGCACCTTGGCGGCGCGGCGGTCGATTTCGTCACGGGCGATCTTGCCCAGGCCGGGCACCGGCGGATCGACCTGGAAAGTGGATTCCTGCTCGGCGACGGCCAGCACCGAACACAGGTTTTGCGTGGTCGGGCTGATGCCCTGGGCAGCGAACGCGGCGTAGATGTCGGTGGCCCAGCCTTGGCGGTCGACGGTTTTGGCCGGCAGCAGGCGCACGATCTGTGCCTTGACCTCGGCGGGCGGGCGCGGCGCCGGTTCTTCGCTGCGTTGACCGGCGCAACCGGCCAGTACCAGCAGCGCGGCGAGGCTGACGAATAATCGAGGGGTGTGCATAACGCTTCATCCAGTCCGTTGAGCCGGGTTAACCCTACGCTCAATCGCAGGGTGCAGGATAGGACTGCGGGCCGACGGCGCTGTTCCATCGTCCCGTCTGGCAGGCCGACTGGCCGCCCTCGCCGTCTGATCCATACTTGCTGCTGCACACTCAGTGGCAAGCCTGGGGTCAGGACACGCGAGGAGGACAGACCATGAACCGCAGTGATGTTCTGATCATCGGCGCAGGCCCCACCGGACTGGTGCTGGCCCTGTGGCTGAGCAAACTGGGCGTGCGCGTGCGCATCATCGACAAGACCTCTGCTCCCGGCACCACTTCGCGGGCGCTGGCGGTGCAGGCGCGCACCCTTGAGCTGTACCGGCAACTGGATCTGGCCGACACTGTGGTGCGCAACGGTCATCGGGTGGCCGCGGCGAATTTCTGGGTCAAGGGCAAACCGGTGGCGCAGCTGCCGCTGAACCGGATCGGCGAAGGCCTGACGCCCTATGCCTTTCTGGAAATGTACCCGCAGGACGAACACGAGCGGCTGTTGATCGACCGCCTGGAAGACTACGACGTGACCGTCGAGCGCAACACGACGCTGGAGAGTTTCACGGAAAACGGTGACGGCCTCACCGCACATTTGCGCCTGCCGGATGGCGAGCAGGAAATCTGCCAGGCCTGCTATCTGGCCGGGTGCGACGGCGCCCGTTCGGTCGTGCGCAAAACCCTCGACACCGGTTTTCCCGGCGGCACCTATCAGCAGATTTTCTATGTCGCCGATGTGCGGGCCAGCGGTCCGGCGCTCAATGGCGAGTTGCATCTGGATCTGGATGAAACGGATTTTCTGGCGGTGTTCCCGCTGGCCGGCGAAGGCCGCGCGCGGTTGATTGGCACCGTGCGCGACGAGCGTGCGGAGCGTGCCGAAACCCTGGAATTTTCCGATGTCAGCAATCGCGCCATCGAACACCTGAACGTGCACATCGAGGACGTCAACTGGTTCTCCACCTACCGCGTGCATCACCGGGTGGCGGATCACTTTCGCAAGGGCCGGGCGTTTCTGCTCGGCGACGCGGCGCATGTGCACAGCCCGGCTGGCGGTCAGGGCATGAACACCGGCATCGGCGATGCGATCAACCTGGCGTGGAAACTCGCGGCAGTGCTCGGCGGCGCGGCCACGCCCGGGCTGCTCGACAGCTACGAAACCGAACGCATCGCCTTCGCCCGGCGACTGGTGTCGACCACCGACAAGGTCTTCAGCTTCGTCACCGCCGAAGGCCGCATGGCCGATTTGTTGCGCACACGGCTGGCGCCGTTCCTGATTCCGAAAATGGCCTCATTCGAAACCAGCCGCGAATTCCTGTTTCGCACCGTCTCGCAAATCACCGTCAACTATCGAGGCATGGCGTTGAGTGAAGGCATGGCCGGGCACGTCCACGGCGGTGACCGCTTGCCGTGGGCCCATGATGGCGAGGGGGATAATTACGAGCCGTTGCGCCATCCATGCTGGCAGGTGCATGTGTACGGCGACACCAGCGACGAGATGATCGCCTGGTGCAATGAACATCACTTGCCGCTGCACGTGTTCGACTGGCGTCCGGCGTTTGAAACGGCGGGCCTGGGGCGCAACGGCTTTTACCTGCTGCGCCCCGATACCTACGTGGCGATTGCCGACAACAGCGCGGATCCGAAGGTGATCGAGCGGTACTTCCGTGATCACGGGATCCGGCCGTTTTTTGGCCTGATCTAATAATCTTTTTTTCGTATTTTCTTCGTTTCCTACAGCAGAGTGGAAAACATAAAAAACCCAACTACTATCCTGAGAGTCAACAGCGAGCGACTATAGTCGAGGAAAGTAATGGCCTTAACAAATGCCTATACCGAAGCTTATGGAAAACTAGGCGAGTTTTTTAACAGAATACGAGATGGACAAGCGCCTCCGCTATTCACTCACCAATTTCTGATAGATCTTGGCTTCAAATCAAACAAACAGCGCGCTTACATTCCTCTACTAAAGGCTTTGGGCTTTTTAACTCCAGACGGAAAACCAACCGCTCGATATAAGGACTACCGGGACCACTCTCAATCAAAAGCAATCATGGGTGAAGCACTAAAAGAAGCCTACGCCGATATATTCCTCATCAAAGAGCACCCAACTTCCGCCGACAGCGCCGCAATTGAAGGAAAATTCAAAAGCTATCACAATGCGAGCGACAATGTTGCTACCAACATGCGACGCACATTTATGTCGCTTTTAGAGCTCGCAGACACCAAACATACCAGCGCAAAAACTCGGACCACCGAAGACACGCAGGAGAAATCTTCTGTTACGGTGGAACAAACACAACCCCCGCCACAGCTTATAAAAACTCCTGGCTTACACTACAACATTCAAATTCACTTACCCGCCACAAAAGACATAGAAGTGTACAACGCAATTTTCAAATCACTAAAAGAGCATTTATTTTGAAATACAAAGAACTGCGAGATTTTATGTTTAGGGGACTGCTATTTGAAGCAGAGGCTTCTGTATTTCAGAGAGCGGGGATAAAAATAGGTGCCGATCAAACTGAAACAGAAGAAAGGCTTCTAGCGGAGGCACTTGCCCCTTTTCCTGTCAGTTTGAGAAACAATTCGCTTGAGATGGCAAGACTGTATGCAGTGCTGTTCGCATTCGAGAATCACGTCCGCGACTTTATAAGACAAACGCTCCAAGAAACTGAAGGAGTCGGATGGGTGGAAAAGATACCGGAAAAAATAAAGACCCATGCCCATAACAGACAGACGACTGCAAATTTAGATTCATGGCTTGAGGGAGAAAAAACGGACATCCTAGGTTTTCTGGACTTCGGACACCTTGCACAAATAATACTCAACAAGTGGGTTCATTTTGAATCGATAATCCCATCTCAACATTGGTTAAAACAACGCATGGACGAACTAGAAAAAAGCAGAAATTTCATCGCTCACAACAGAATGTTACTACCAAGTGAATTCCAAAGAATGTATATGTACATTTCCGACTGGAATAGGGTCGTAGGCCTTTAACAACGAACAAAGCTTGTTTAGGGCAAGAGGATCTCTCCATTGAAAAATCAAGAAACCAACACAGAAAACGAATTACTATTGGCCGAAAAACACTTCACTCAACTCAACAGACTAATCTACATAGGCATCACACTTTCCTTAGTGTTTATCTGCGCTTACGCGATCAATTTCTACGGACCCTTATCGCCAAACCCAGAACACTGGGGGCAATTTGGTGATTTTCTTGGAGGCGTACTGAACCCAACTTTTAGTTTTTTAGCATTAATCGCTTTGCTTGCAACTTTTAGTTTACAAATTAAAGAACTAAAGATATCAACAAAGGAGCTAAAAAACTCGGCATCGGCGTTAACCAAGCAAAATGAAACACTCCGTCAACAAAAATTTGAGGGGTCATTCTTTCAGTTACTCAACCTACACAACACGATAGTAAACTCTATCGATCTCGATTCCGCAAAAAAAACAACAAAAGGTAGAGATTGCTTCAGAGTCTTTCTAAAACGGCTCGAAGGCGAAATCTCAAAAATCAAAAACTGCAACGAACAAGAGTTCAAAGCAATATACTCAGTTTATTTCATAGAACACGAACCCGAACTCGGACACTACTTTAGACTCTTGTACAACATAATAAAACTAATCAAGACCACTCCTGACATTGATAAAAAGTTTTACACAAATATTGTACGAGCCCAATTATCAAGCGCAGAGTTAATGTTGATTTTTTACAACTGCATTTCTGATTTTGGAAACGAAAAGTTCAAACCACTGGTAGAAGAATTTGCACTTCTTAAGACAATCCCACGGACAGTTCTTCCGAACCAGAACTTACTCCATCTTTATCGCGAATCTGCTTTTGGAGGGACCTACCCTATCGCGTCCCTTTAAACAACAACCCCTTCAACCGAAATAGATACTCAACTTGGTATATGAGCATCTATATCAGCTGAAATTTCAGTTGAAGACTTTTATTTTTATATCCCGGCCAGTGCCAGATCCATCGCAAAGTAGGTGAAGATCAGATCCGCACCCGCGCGCTTGATCGCGCCGAGGCTTTCGCGCACCACGCGATCTTCGTCGATGGCCCCGGCCTGGGCGCCGAACTTGATCATCGCGTACTCGCCGCTGACCTGATACGCCGCCAGCGGCAGGTTCGAGGCTTCGCGGATGTCGCGGATGATGTCCAGGTACGCGCCGGCCGGTTTGACCATCAGCGCGTCGGCGCCTTCCTGCTCGTCGAGCAGCGATTCGCGCAGGGCTTCGCGGCGGTTCATCGGGTTCATCTGATAGCTTTTGCGATCGCCCTTCAGCGCGCTGCCACCAGCCTCGCGGAACGGGCCGTAGAGCGCCGAGGCGAATTTGGTCGAGTAGGCCATGATCGGAATCTGCGTGAAGCCGGCATCGTCCAGCGCCCGGCGAATCGCCCGCACCTGGCCGTCCATCGCTGCCGATGGCGCGATCACGTCGGCACCGGCACGCGCCGCCGCCACCGCTTGTTTGCCGAGGTTGATCAGGGTCTGGTCGTTGTCGACTTCATGGTTGTGCATCACGCCGCAGTGGCCGTGGTCGGTGTACTCGCAGAAGCAGGTGTCGGACATCACGATCATTTCCGGCACGGCGTCCTTGGCAATCCGCGACATGCGCGACACCAGGCCGTTTTCGCGCCAGGTATCGCTGCCGTTGGCGTCCAGGTGATGGGACACGCCGAAGGTCATCACCGACTTGATTCCGGCCCGGGCGTAACGCTCGATCTCGCCGGCCAGTTTGCGCTCGGGAATGCGCATCACGCCGGGCATGCTCTTGATCGGCACAAAATCGTCGATCTCTTCTTCGATGAAGATCGGCAGCACCAGATCGTTGAGGGAAAACTCGGTTTCCTGGAACAGGCTGCGCAGGCTCGCATTGCGGCGCAGGCGGCGTGGACGTGCTTCGGGGAACTGACTGGACATGGGGCCTTTCCTGAAAACAGCGGATGAGACGAAAGTCGTAGGGGGCGAAGCTTATGCCTTGCGGGGATCGGGGTACAAACCTGGATCAATCAACAGTGCGTTACCGGGCGCGCAATAATCGGCGCACCCGGTTCCCGCAGGGTCAGGAAGGGATGGTCAGGCCGCGCACCACCGCCGGCCGCGCCAGGAAGCGCTCCAGCACTCGGGTGACGTTCGGGAAGTTGTTGATGCCCACCAGATCGCCCGCCTCGTAGAAGCCGATCAGGTTGCGCACCCACGGGAACGTGGCGATGTCGGCGATGGTGTAGCGCTCGCCCATGATCCAGTCGCGCCCTTCCAGGCGGGTGTTGAGGACGCTGAGCAGGCGGCGGCTTTCTTCGACGTAGCGGTCACGGGGACGCTTGTCTTCGTAGTCCTTGCCGGCGAATTTGTTGAAGAAACCGAGCTGGCCGAACATCGGGCCGATACCGCCCATCTGGAACATCAGCCACTGAATGGTTTCGTAGCGCAGCGCGCCTTCCTGGGCCAGCAACTGGCCGCTCTTGTCGGCGAGGTAGATCAGGATCGCGCCGGATTCGAACAACGGCAGCGGTTTGTCCTCGGGGCCGTGAGGGTCGAGGATCGCCGGGATCTTGTTGTTCGGGTTCAGCGAGAGGAATTCCGGAGACATCTGGTCATTGGTGTCGAAGCCCACGCGATGCGGCTCGTAGGGCAGGCCGATCTCTTCAAGCATGATCGAGACCTTGACGCCGTTGGGGGTCGGCAGGGAATAGAGCTGAATCCAGTCAGGGTACTGCGCCGGCCATTTCTGGGTGATCGGGAACGCGGACAGATCAGTCATGTGTAGCATCCAGTCACAAAATGAAAGGCCTGAGCATAATCCACGAACAGCGCTCTGGCTCGGGTTCTTTACACCCTCGCCCGCCGGCTTACTTAAATCCGCAACATCCTGTGGTTAACCTTCCCTCCAACCGCACAGCCTCAACGGTAAAGTGCGGCGCACTCAAGCGGATCGAACCAAACGGGCCTCAGGGGGCTCCAAGCAAGCCAGTGATGACAGGGAAAACAGCCGGCGCGCATGCACCGGTGCAGAGGTTTGTCAGCCTTAACCGAACAGACTGAAGACGCCTTATCCCATGACGAACTTGATGAAAGTCGCCAACCGCTTCAAACATCGCGCGTATGTGGCCCTGCCCACCCTGCTGGCAGTCAGCGCGCTGTTCCTGTCGCTGGAATCCAGCGAAAGCCGTGCGCAACCGGTGGACGGCACCCAGACCCTGGTGTTCCTGCGCCATGCGGAGAAACCGGCCGGTGGTCTCGGCCAGCTCAACTGCCAGGGCCTGAACCGGGCCATCGACCTGTCGACCCTGCTGCCGGAAAAATTCGGCAAGGCCGACTACGTGTTCGCCGCCAATCCGACGCGCAATGTCGAGGAAGGCGAGCTGGACAACTCCTACAGCTATATCCGCCCGTTGATGACCATCAGCCCCGCCGCGATCAAGCTCGGCCTGCCGGTGAACATCGAATTCTCGGCCAATGACACCAGCGATCTGGCCCGGGAACTGATCGAAGACAAGTATCACAACTCGACCATCTACACCGCGTGGTCCCATGGCTACCTGCCGGAGCTGATCAACAAGGTGGCGGACAAGGCGGTCGGCGGGAAGCAGAAGATCACCGAGGATTGGGAATCCAGCGATTACGACTCGCTGTATGTGCTGACCCTGACCTGGCACAACGGCAAGGCCAGCCTGCAGAGCCACAGCTACAAACAGGGACTGGATAACGGCCAGGAAAGCTGTCCGACCTGAGTTTGTCCGGGGCCCGCTCGGGCCCCGTCAGGCCTTGGGTTTGACCCGCTCACGCAGGTACTCGATAACGGCCTGCCGCTCCCCCGCAAACTCGATCCGCCCGCCCTTCTTCTCGCGCTGAAACACATACATCGGGTCGTAATACTCACGCAGCAAACCTTCGATCCACGCGCGATGCAACTCCACCGCCCCGCTGCGGCCCTGCTCCGCCAGCGCCTCTTCCATCAACACCCGCATCCGTCGATGCCGCTCGCCGCCCAAGCGCTTGTGCACGTTGTCGAGGCTTTCCAGCAAGCGCTCGCAAAACCGACCGAAACCTTCCTCCCCATGCACGGCCTGAAACTCGGCAGACAAATCCACCACGTAATCGCGCAGGATCCGCTCGACGCGCTGCTCGAAACGATCTTCGAGCCAGACCATCGGGTACTGCTGCATGCCCTGATACAACGGCAAGGGCAGCGCGCAGCTGCCGACCACCCGGCTCTCATCCTCCAGCACAAATTGATCGATGCCGGCCGCACGCTTTTTCAGCAAGTCGATGGCCAGCCGGTTCTCGAAATCGATGTTCGACGGCTGACCGGTGGCGCGCTTGCCGAAACTCGAGCCCCGGTGATTGGCATGGCCTTCCAGATCCACACTGTTGCGCAGTTGCACCAGCACTTCGGTCTTGCCGGTGCCGGTCATGCCGCCCAGCAGCACGAAATCACACTCGTCCATAGCCGATTCGAGGGTGTCGATCAGAAAACCTCGCAGCGCCTTGTAGCCACCGCCGATACGCGGGTAGTCGATGCCGGCTTCCGACTTCAGCCACTGCTGGACGATTTGCGAACGCAGGCCGCCACGAAAGCAATACAGATAACCCTCGGGATGCGTCCGGGCAAACTCCGCCCAGGCCTGGAGACGCTCGGCCTTCACCGCGCCGGAGACCAGTTGATGGCCCAGTTCGATGGCGGCCTGCTGACCGTGATGTTTGTAGCAAGTGCCGACCCGCTGCCGTTCGATGTCGTTCATCAGCGGCAGATTGACCGCCCCGGGAAACGCGCCCTTGTGAAACTCGACCGGCGCACGGGCGTCCATCAGCGGCCGGTCGTTGAGGAAGATGTCGCGGTAGTCGGTGAAGTCGGCGGCCATCAATTCACCTCGACCGCGTGGCTCTGTCGCGCGATCAATTCACCGACCGGCTCAAGCGCGAGGCCGAGTTCGGCAGCGACGGCGAGAAATTCGGCATTGCCTTCGGGGGTCACGGCCACCAGCAGCCCGCCGCTGGTCTGCGGGTCGCACAGAACCCGTTTGTGCAATTCCTGCACTCGCCCGACGCGGCTCGAATAACTGTCGAAGTTGCGCAAGGTGCCGCCGGGCACGCAGCCCTGTTCGAGGTAGTACTCAATGCTCGAAAGCCGCGGCACCCGGTCATAAAAAACCCGCGCCGTCAGGTGACTGCCGTCGGCCATTTCCACCAGATGCCCGAGCAGGCCAAACCCGGTGACGTCGGTCATGGCGGTGACCCCGGCCAGTTTGCCGAAACGGCTGCCGGGCTTGTTCAGCGTACACATCCAGTCCCGGGCCACGCCGATGTCGTCGGGGCGCAGCTTGCCCTTCTTCTCGGCGGTGGTGAGGATGCCGATGCCCAACGGTTTGGTCAGGTACAGCAGGCAACCGGCGGTGGCCGTGTCGTTTCGTTTCATGAAGCGCTTTTCCACCAGTCCCGTGACGGCCAGACCGAAGATCGGCTCCGGCGCATCGATCGAATGCCCGCCGGCCAGCGGAATCCCCGCCGCATCGCACACCGCGCGCCCGCCACGAATCACCTCCCGAGCGACTTCCGGCGCCAGCACGTTGACCGGCCAGCCGAGAATCGCAATCGCCATCAACGGATCGCCGCCCATGGCGTAGATGTCGCTGATGGCATTGGTGGCGGCGATGCGGCCGAAGTCGAACGGGTCGTCGACGATCGGCATGAAGAAATCCGTGGTCGAGACCACCCCGCGCTCGGCATCGATTTCATACACCGCCGCATCATCGCGCGACGCGTTGCCGACCCACAGTTTCGGATCAAGGTTCTGCGCCCCGCTGCCGGCCAGAATCACCTCCAGCACCTTGGGCGAAATCTTGCAGCCACAACCGGCGCCGTGGCTGTATTGGGTCAGACGGATGGGCTCGGTCATGGGGGCAGTCTCCGGGAGGCAGTGGGAGGGATTTTAGCAGAGGGGTCGGCGGGCAAAAAAAAGCCGCCCTTGCGGGCGGCTGAAGTGCTTCGCTCCTGAATCAGAATCAGAATCCGAGGCTGAAGCTGATGGTCATCGCATGGTCGTTGCTCTCGTTCGACAACTGCCCCGAGTAACCAATACCGAGTTTGCCGGTCTGGCTGATCTGGAAGTCCACGCCCACTTCGACCACCGCACTGTCCTTGGCAATCGGCACGCCCTGGGTGTTGAACGAGGCGCCGCCATCGATGAAGGTCAGGTCGGCGTCAGGCTTGGTATCACCGAAGGCATGCCGCCAGCCGAGGGCCGCACGCGGAGTGAATTGCCCGCCGTTGGCCAAGGTGATGACCTTGCCGGCGCGCACGCCCAGGGTCGAGAAGGTGATGTCCTGATCGGACTCGGCGCGCAGGCGCCCTACTCCGCCTTTCTCCTTGGCCTTGTCGCTGTCGTAGTTGACGTACGCCAGGCCGGCGAACGGTTCCAGGGCAATCCCGGCCGCTTCGATGGCATAGCCGACTTCACCGAACACCTGGGCGCTGCGCGCGTCGTAATTGGCCTTCAATCGGTCGTTGTAGGCACCGACACTGACGTCGCGCTTGGTTTCGATGTCGTGCCAGCTGTAGGCCGCGCCGAGGCGTACTGCCAGGGCATCGAATTGCGAGTTGAGGTACGCCGCCAGGTGGTAGCTCTCGACCGTGGCATCCGAGCGACGATCATGGGCATCCAGATCGCTGCGGGTGTAGCCGGCGGCCATGCCGACGCGCCATTGGTCGTCGAGCTGCTTGTCGGTGCCGAGCATGAAACCGCTCAGGTTGCGATCCAGCTTCGCACTGTTGCTGTTGCCATCCGACTCGCCCCAGGCGCCGAGTGCGCGGGCCCAACCGACCATTTCGCCGTGGCAGCCGTTGCTGCTCAGTTGGTTGTCGCTCGGGGCAAGGGCGCGGCGTGGATCGTCCGGTGCGCTGCACGAAGGCTGGCGCATGCGGTCGTTGACCGCGTCCCGCACGTAGCGCGAATCCTCGAGGACTGCGCTGGCGGTGCTGGCATGGATTTCCCCCGACAGACTGTCGAAGGCGTTACGTGCCCCGGCCACGCTGAGGTTGACGATTTCGTTCTGCAACGCACTGCCCGCCGCGCCGTTGCGCATCAACGCCGAAGCGGTGTTGCGCTGGTTGCGAGTAGCAGCGACGTCGACGAACGAGTTGCCGTTGCGGCTGACCAACAGGTTCACCGCGTTCGGGTCATACACCAACGCCGTGTCGAGGAAGGCATATTGCGGCAGGTCGGCGGCGCTGAAGGTGCCGGTCACCCCGCCACCGGCGGTGATCAGCGAGTACACGGTGTTGCCGGTGAACGGTGCCAGGCTGTTGACCTGCAGACCGCCGCTCAAGGTCGCGGTACCACCGACGGCCAGCGGAGTAGCCGTCGGCGAGCTGACGGTCAGGGCCAACACACCGTCAGCGGCGTTGGTCAGGTTGCCGGCGACACTCAAGGTGCCGTCCTCGCCACCGGAAGCCACCACGCCATGGTTGACCACCGAACCGACGCTGCCATTACCGCTCAGGCCCGCGCCATTGGCCACGGTGACCTGCCCGGCGAGGGACGCTCGCGCCGCACGGCTGCCGACTTGCAGCACGCCCTGATCCACCGCCACGGTGCCGCTGAAGGGCTGATCACCGGTCAGCAGCAAGCGCGCGGCACCGCGTTTGGCCAAGGCGCCGACACCGCTGAGGCGACCGTTGAACTGGCCGTTGGCGTTCTGCTGGAACACCAGCAATGCGTTGTTGAGGATGTTGCCCTGCAGGCTGGTGGTATTACCGATCAGCGTACCGCCGCTGACCGTGGTCCCGCCGCTGTAGGTGTTGGCGCCGCTGAGGACCAGGATGCCGGAATCGAGCTTCTCGATGCCGCCACTGCCCACCAGCGGTGCGGAGATTTCCGCACTGCCACCGGCATTCACCCGCACCGGCGCGAGGCTGCCGCCCGGGCCGTTGACCGGGGTCAGCGTACCGCCAACGCCTGGAACCAGGCTGTAACCGCTGGAGAGGAACTGCAACCCGGTGAAGTTCTGGTTGCCTTGCACCGTGACTGTGCCGCTCTGCCCGCCGAACACGGCGAACTGACCGTTCGACGCCAACGCCTGGGTACCGCTCGGATCGGTCCAGTTGGTGCCCGGCCCCCACACGCCGCTGCCGCCACCGATGCTGCCGTCCGGATTGGTGGTGCCGCCGTTCCAGAACTGCACTTCACCCGGTGTGTTCTGCACCAGCAGGTTGACCTGATTGGCCAGCGCGGTCTGCAGGGTCAGGTTGGCCGCCGACACCGGCAGGCTGCCGTAGACCAGACCGTTGTCGGTCAGGCTGCCGCCGTAGCTGAACAGTTGATAGACCCCGGTGCCGAAGCCGCCGGCATTGCTGATGTTCAGCGTGCCGTCGAGGGTCAGGTTGCCGGCGACGTTGACCACGGTTGTGGAACTGGCGGCCGAGCCGAGGGTGAAGTCCAGGTTGGTGCCCGAAGACAACGCCAGCGAACCGACCGACAACGGCGTTGCAGTGCCGCCGCCGGTCAGCGTCGCACCGTTGGCCAATTGCACGGCGCCGGCGAACACGCCGCTGCCGCCGATTTTCGCCCCGCTCGCAACGTTGACGTTGGCACTGTTGAGCACACCGTTGACGTTCAGCGCACCGGCCTGCACCGCGGTGTTGCCGGTGAAGGTGTTGTTGCCGGTCAGCAGCAAGGCGCCAGTGCCGGTTTTGTTGAGTGTGCCGGCGCCCGTCAGGTTGCCGGTGTAGCTGCCGTCGCTGTTCTGCTCGAAGGTCAGCGTCGCGTTGTTGGCGATGGCGCCTTGCAGGCTGCTGGTGTCGCCACGGGTGCTGCCGCCGTTCAGCGTCGTGCCGCCGTTGTAAGTGTTGGCGCCGCTAAGGACGAGGTCGCCACTGCCGTTTTTCACCAGGCTGCCGCTGCCGGTGATCGCACCGATCAGGGTGGTGTTCTGGTTGCCGGCCAGGGTCAGTTCCGCACCCAGGTTGATGGCGTTGGCCAGTTGCAGCGCAGAGGTGCTGTCGAGGGTGCCATTGCCCAGCACGCTGAGGGCGCCGCTGCTGATCGCGCTGTTGTTGCCCAGGATCAGCGAACCGCCGGACAGCTGAGTACCACCGCTGTAAGTGTTGCTGCCGTTGAGAGTCAGACTTGAGGCGC
The DNA here is from genome assembly GCF_002112915.1 of Pseudomonas sp. B34(2017). Taxonomy (NCBI): domain Bacteria; kingdom Pseudomonadati; phylum Pseudomonadota; class Gammaproteobacteria; order Pseudomonadales; family Pseudomonadaceae; genus Pseudomonas; species Pseudomonas sp. B34(2017). The sequence goes on from NZ_NEJA01000004.1 coordinate 552,235, forward strand.
CGGTCTTGATCAGACTGCCGTTGCCGCTGACCACACCGCCGAGGGTCAACGCGTTGGAGCCGGCGACGGTGAGTCCGCCATTGAGCACCACGGCGTTGGCCAGGCTGACCGCCGTATTGCTGTCCAGCGCCGTGCCATTGGCGGCGGTCAACACGCCGGTGCCGAGGGCCGCGTTGTTGCCGACCACAATCTTGCCGCCATTGAGCGCGGTGCCACCGGTGTAGCCGTTGGCGGCGTTGAGCACCAGGGTGCCGGTGTCGTATTTGCCCAGTGTGCCGGCGCCATTGAGCGCCACGCCCACGGTCGCGGTGACGTTCGGATCGACCCGCACAGTCGCATTGCCCAGCGAACCGTTGACCAGATTCAGCGACCCGGCCGTGCCGTTCTGCAGGCTGTAGCCATCGGTGACGAATTGCATGCCAGTGATGGTTTGCGCGCCGTTGACGGTGACAGTGCCCGCCGTGCCTTGGAACACCGCGAAGTTGTTGGTCCAGGCCTGATTGGTGGTGCCGTTGACGTCGGTCCAGTTGGTGGTGCCGGTGCCCCAGGTGCCACTGCCGCCATCCACCGCTCCGTTGGCGACCAGTTGGTTGCCGTCCCAGAACTGCACGGTGACGCCGGGTGCGGTGACCAAAAGGTTGATCTGGTTGGCCAGTGCGGTTTGCAGGGTCAGGTCGCCCGGGGTGACGCTGCCCGGCACGGTGCCGATCAGCATGCCGTTGTCGGTCAGGCCGCCGGTGTAGTTGATCAACCGGTACACGCCGCTGCCGAAACCGCCGATGTCGCTGACGTTGAGCGTGCCGTCCAGGGTCAGGTTGCCGCCGACGTTGACCAGCGCGTTGCCGCCACCGGAGACCGGTGTGCCGAGGCCGACGTCGAAGTTGGAGTTGGCGTTGAACACCAGCGAATTCACCGACAGGGTGCTGCCGGTGGCGCCGGCCAGATGACCGCCATCCGCCACGGTCACGGCCCCGCCGAGCGAGCCGCCGCCGGTCAGGGTGCCGCCGCTGTTGACCAGCACACTGGCGCTGTCCAGCGAGCCGCTGACATTCAAGGTGCCGGCGTTGACCGTGGTGTTGCCGGTCAGGCTGTTGAGGCCGGTCAGGGTCAGCGTGCCGGTGCCGAGTTTGCTCAACTCGCCGGTGCCGGTGAGCACACCGCCGAAAATGCTGCTGGCGTTGTTGCCGCCGATGCTCAGCGTGTTGCCGCCGCCGATCAGTGCAGTGCCGCTGCCGGTCAGGCTGGCGAGGCTGCCGGAGCCGCCAAGGTTGAGGGTCGCCGCAGCGCCGAGATTAACCCCGGCGTTGCTGCCCAGTGCCGAGTTGCCCAGGGTGGTCAGGCTGCCGGATTGCACGTCGAAGGTGCCGCTGAAGGTGTTGTTACCGGACAGCGTCAGGTCGGCCAGACCGTTCTTGGTCAGGGTGCCCGCCCCGGCGATCACGCCGCCGAGCGTCAGGTTGTTGTTGCCGGCCACGCTCAGGTTGGCATTGACGTTGAGGTTGTTGGCCAGCACCAGCGGCGCCGTGGTGTCGAGGGTCGACGCGCCTGCCACGGTCACCGCGCCGGAACCCAGGCCCGACGCGGTGCCGAGGGTCACGGTGCCGGCGTTCAGGGTGGTGCCGCCGCTGTAGGTGTTGATGCCGTTGAGGGTCAGGTTGGAGGCGCCGTTCTTGATCAAACCGCCAGTGCCGCTGACCACGCCGCTGAGGGCCACGTCGCTGTTGCCGGTGTTGGTCAGGTTGGCGTTGAGCACCACGTTGTTGCCCAGCGACACCGAGGTGTTGCTGTCCAGCGCCGAAACACCGGCCACCGTCAGGTTGCCCAGACCGAGGGCGCCGTTGCTGCCGGCGGTCAGGGTGCCGGCGTTGAGGGTGACGCCGCCGAGGAAGTTGTTGGCCCCGCTCAGGATCAGGTTGGCCGCGCCGTTCTTGGTCAGGCTGCCGGCGCCGTTGATCGCACCGCTGAGTGTCAGATCGTTGCTGCCGACGATGCCGAGGTTGCCCGCCAGGTTGATCGCGTTACCCGCCGTGACAGCACTGCCGGCATCCAGAGTAGTGCCGTTCGCCGCGTTCAGAGTGGCCGAACCCAGCGCGCTGTTCGACGCCAGAACCAGTCCGCCCGCGTTCAATGCCACCGGGCCGAGGAAGGCGTTGTTGCCGCCAAGGGTCAGGTTGGCCGAGCCGTTCTTGATCAGCCCGCCGGTGCCGTTGATCACACCGTTGAGGGTCAGCGCATTGCTGCCAACGATCGTGAGGTTACCGTTGAGCGTGGCCGCATTGGCCAGGGTCACGGCGGTGTTGCTGTCCAGTTGCGTGCCGGCATTGGCGATCAACGCACCGCTGCCCAGCGCGGTGTTGCTGCCGACCACGATTTTGCCGCCATCGAGTTGCGTGCCGCCGGTGTAGCTGTTGGCGCCATTGAGCACCAGGGTGCCGCTGTCGAGTTTATTGAGAATGCCGCTGCCGTTGATGTTCACGCCGACTGTGGCGGTCACGCCCGGATCAACGCGCATCGCCGTGGTGCCGCCGGCACCGTTGACGGCGGTCAGCAGTCCCGAGGTGCCGTTGACCACGTTGTAGCCATCGGTGAGGAACTGCATGCCGGTGAACAGTTGCGTGCCGTTGACCGATACCGTGCCGGCCGTGCCCTGGAAGACCGCGAAGTCGCCGGCCCAGGTCTGATTGACCAGACCATTGGCGTCGGTCCAGTTGGTGCCGGCGCCGTTCCAGGTACCGCTGCCGCCATCGACAGTGCCGTTGGCGATGGTCTGGCTGCCGTCCCAGTAACGAATGTCCGAATTCGGCGCCGAGACCTGAATGTTGATCTGATTGGCGACCCCGATCTGCACCACCAGATCGCCCAGCCCATAACCGACCGGCACACTGGCAACGTCCAGGCCCAGATTGGTCAGGGCACCGGTGTAGTTGAACAGACGATACACACCGACGCCGAAACCACCGGCATCGGTGACGTTGAGATTACCGTCGAGGGTGAGGTTGCCGCCGACGTTCATCAGCGACGTGGTCGAAGGTGCCCCCAGCGCCGCATCGACATTGCTGCCGGCCGCGAGCGTCAACGATCCGGCCGAAAGTGTATTACCCGACGACAGGGCCAGGTGACCGCCGCTGTTGATGGTCATCGCGCCGAGTGCCGAACCGTTACCGGTGAGGGTGCCGCCGGTATTGACGTTGACCTGGGCACTGGCCAGCGAACCGCTGAGGTTCAGGGTGCCGCCGTTGACGGCGGTGTTGCCGACGATGCCGTTGATCCCGGTCAGGTTCAGGGTGCCGGTGCCAACCTTGGTCAGACCGCCGTTGCCGCTGAGGTCACCGTCGAAGGTGCTGGTGCTGCTCACCCCGCCCACGGTGAGGGTATTGCCGCCACCGATCTGCACGCTGCCGCTGCCGCTCAGGCCGTCGAGGCTGGCGTTGCTGCCGAGGTTGAGGCTGGCGCCGGCGCTGATGTTGGCGCCGGAGGTGTTGCCCAGCGCCCCGCTGCTCAGGGTGGTGACGCTGCCGGCGGCAATGTTCAGCGCGCCGGTGAAGGTGTTGGTGCCGCTGAGGGCCAGGTCGTCCAGACCGGTTTTGGTCAGGCTGCCGGCGCCGTCGATCACGCCGCTGAGGGTCAGGCCGTTGTTGCCGGCCACCGTCAACCCGGCATCGAGGGTGATGTTGTTGCCGAGGGTGAAAGCGCTGCTGTTGTCCAGCGTCGCGGCGCCACCGACGGTGAGCGTGCCGCTGCCCAATGCGCCGGGCGCGCCGAGGGTCAGGGTGCCGGCGTTGAGGGTGGTGCCGCCGCTGAAGGTGTTGGTGCCGTTGACGGTCAGGTTGGCCGCCCCGTCCTTCACCAGTTGGCCGGTGCCGCTGAGCACGCCGCCGAGGGTCAGGTTCTGCGTGCCGCCGACGCTCAATGCCGCATTCAGCACGACCGCGTTGGCCAGGCTGACCAGCGGCGAACTGCTGTCGAGGGTTGCCGCACCGCCCACCGTCAAGGCGCCGGTGCCGAGCGCCGAGCTGTTGCCAACGGTCAGGGTGCCAGCATTCAGTGTGGTGCCGCCGGCGTAGGTGTTGGTGCCATTGAGATTCAGATTGGCCCCGCCGTTTTTCACCAGGCTGCCGGCGCCAGCGACGGTTCCGGTGAGGGTCAGATCGGCGCTGCCACCGATGTTCATCGCACCGGCCAGGTTGACCTGATTGCCCAGAGTGACGGCGGTGTTGGTGTCCAGCGTGGTGCCGGCCGCTGCGTTCAGTGCACCGCTGCCCAGCGCGGTGTTGCTGCCGACGATCAGTTTGCCGACGTTCAGCGCGGTGTTGCCGAAGTAGGTGTTGGCGCCGTTGAGGACCAGGTCGGCCGGGCCGCTCTTGATCAGGCCACCGACACCTGAGACCACGCCCGCGAGGGTCAGCGCGTTACTGCCGCCAATGGTCACGTTGCCGCCAAGGTTGACGTTGTTGGCCAGGCTCGCCGCCGTGCTGGCATCCAGCGTGGTGCCGTTGGCGGCGTTGAGTACGCCAGTGCCGAGGGCAGTGTTGGAGCCGACGACCAGGGTCCCGGCGTTCAGCGACGTAGCGCCGGTGTAGGTGTTGTTGCCGGTCAGGGTCAGGGTCGAAGCACCGGTCTTGATCAGGTTGCTGCCGCCGCTGATCACACCGCCCAGAGTCAGCGGGTTGGCGCCGCCGGTGGTGAGGTTGGCGTTCAGCGCGATGGCGTTGTTCAGCGTCACGTTGGCGCTGCTGTTGAGCGTGCCGCCCGCCCCGCCCACGGACAGCGTGCCGGTGCCGAGCGCCGCGCCGTTGCCGACGGTCAGGCTGCCGGCGTTGAGCGCGGTGCCGCCGGTGAAGGTGTTGGCGCCGTTGAGGGTCAGGTTGGCCGTGCCGTTCTTGATCAATTGACTGGCGCCGCTGATCACCCCGCCAAGGGTCAGTGCATTGCTGCCGCCGATCCCCAGATTGTTGTTGAGAATGACGTTGTTGTTCAGCGTCACCGCGGTATTGCTGTCGAGAGTCGCCGCGCCGCCGACAGTGATATTGCCACTGCCGAGCGCAGCGTTGGCGCCCGCCGTAATGGTGCCTGCGTTCAACGCAATAGCACCGAGGAACGTATTGGTGCCGTTGAGAATCAGGTTCGCCGCGCCGTTCTTGGTCAGCCCGCCGCTGCCGCTGACCACGCCGCCGAGGGTCAGGTTGGCGCTGCCGCCAATGTTCAGGTTGCCGCCGAGGGCGACGGCGTTGCTCAGTGCCACAGTGGTGCTGGCATCGAGGGTGGTGCCCGCCGCCGTGGTCAGCGCGCCGGTGCCCAGCGCGGTGTTGGAGCCGACGATCAGCGTCCCGGCATTCAGTGCCGTGCCGCCGGAGAAGGTGTTGTTGCCGCTGAGGGTCAGGTTTGCGGTGCCGTTCTTGATCAGATTGCCGGCGCCGCTGATGACCCCGCTCAAGCCCAGCGCCTGAGTACCGCCGATGGTCAGATCCGCCGCCAGCGCCACCGCGTTGGCCAGGGTCACGGCGGTGGTCGCATCCAGCGTAGTGCCGGCCGCTGCGTTCAACGCGCCCGTGCCGAGGGCGGTGTTGCTGCCGACGAGCAAGCTGCCGCCATTGAGCGCGGTGGTGCCGCTGTTGGTGTTGTTGCCGGTCAGGGTCAGGCTGGCGCTGCCGCTTTTGGTGATCGCGCCGGTGCCGGAGACGATGCCGGCCAGGGTCAGGGCATTGCTGCCGAGCACGTTTAACGCACCGGTGATGCCGACGTTATTGGCCAGGGTCACGTTGCCGGTGCTGTCGAGGCTGGTGCCGTTGCTGGTGTTGAGGACACCGGTGCCCAGCGCGTTGTTGTCGCCGACGCGCAAGGTGCCGGCGCTGAGGCTGGTGTTCCCGGTGTAGGTGTTGATGCCGTTGAGGGTCAGGCTGCCGCTGCCGGTCTTGGTCAGGTTGCTGGTACCGCTGATCACCCCGCCCAGGGTCAGCGCTCCGGTGCCGGTTGCGGTCAGGGTGCTGTTGAGCGTGATCGCGTTGGCCAGCGAAATCGGCGTCGTTGCCGAGATGCTCGAAGCGCCGTCAACGGTGATGCCGCCGGTGCTGAACGCCTGGTTGTTGCCCACCAGCACCACCCCGCCGTTGAGCACGGTGTTGCCGGTGTAGGTATTGATGCCGTTGAGGTTGAGCTGACCGCTGCCGATCTTGGTCAGGCCGCCAGTACCGGAAATCACGCCGTTGAGGGTCGTGCCGTTGATGCCCTGCAGGGTCAGGCCACCGGCGCCCAGACTGATCTGGTTGGCCAGCGACAAACCGGCATTGCTGGCCTGAAGAATCCCGCCGTTGGACGTCAGCACACCGCTGCCGAACGCGGCGTTGTCGTTGAACTGCGCGACACCGCCATTGAGGGTGGTCGCCCCGCTGACCAACGGCCCCTGCAAGGTCCAGGTGCCGCTGTTGAGGGTCAGGTTGTTGAAGTTGACGTAGGTCGCGCTGGACGCGGTGCCGGTCCCGGTGACGCCACCACCGACGCCGATCGGGTTTTGCAGGATCAGCGTGTTGGTGCCCCCCGCGCCGCCATCGATGGTGCCGGTCGGGGCGAAGGTCAGGTTGATGCCGACCAGGCCACCGAGGCCGACGGACACTTGCACACCGTCACCGACGTTAACGCTGGACCCGGTGATCGCGTAGAAGGTGTTGGTGCTGCCCGCCCCCATCGACACACCGCCGGTGATGTTACCGGCGTTGGTGAAGGTGTTGCCTGCTGCCGACGTCTCGAAAGCAATCCGGCCGTTGATCGTGCCGCTGGCACTGTTGGTCATGTTGACTTGCGAACCGCCATACACCCCGACCACCGGGGTATCGGCCAGGGTGATGCCGCCGACCGACAGCCCGGTGGACGTAATGGTGCCGTTGTTGGTGATGGTCGTGGTACCCGCCGCCGCGTTGTTCACGCCGATAGCCAGGCCGTCAATGCTGGTCAGGTTGAGGCCGAGCAACATCCCCGTGCCACGCATGATCCCGCTGGCATTGTTGACCACGCTGACCGTGCTGGTCGCGCCGGTGCCGATGAATGCACCGCCACTGAGGATCGACACCAGGCCCAGCAAGGCCGGGTCGACGGTGCCGGAGTTGTTCAGGGTGATATTGGCCCCGGTCAGGTTGATGACCTTGCCGCCCAGCGTCGCATTCATCTGCGCGCCCGAGTTGACGTTGACCGTCAGGCCGCTGGTCGCACTGCTGTAGTCATTGAGAAACAGCGGCAGGCTCGGAACGCCCGAACAGGTAATCGTGGAGCCCGCCGCCGAGCAGGTGGCGAACGCCTGCTCGCTGACACCACCGAACAGCAGTCCGGCGACACTCAGATGCACAGCAAGGGACAGTGGGGAAAAACGCGAAACGAGGGCGACACCAAACCTTGCTTCCACGGGCTACTCCTTTCGTGGCCGATTTCGTCCTTGAAGGCGTGTAACAGCGGCAAGATCCAACACGCGTATCAAGCGTATGACGGTCATCAGATAAACCGTCCCATTCCAGACACACGCTAGTTGATGCCCTGCGATGGAGCACCGGTTAAATAGTGTTAATACTTTTGTGCGATAAGGCCCTGCGTCGATACTTCCGGCCGTTCTGAGCAAGGGCTTGAGGACGATTGCAGGCGCTTTGAGGGGGCGTTGATCGAGTCGCCAGGTTAACCCGCGAATCAATCGATTTTTCAGCGGCTTGGGAAACTGGTACGGCTTGTGCAAACGTTTGCGAGTCGCTGTTGACCGCATTTTCGTTACAAAACCGTACAGGCCCGTGATTCCGGGCCTTGATCCGCAAAAAGGACTTTGAATGCACGCTTCCTCCTGCCACCGCCTTCGCGGTGCGCGCACTTTTGCTGTTTCCCTGCTACTGGCCGGCGTTACCGGAGTTCTCAGCCACACCGCGCTGGCGCAACCGGTCTTGCCCGATGAATCCGCCCAGGGTGAAGCCCTCAGCCCCGAAGCCAGCCCGCCAAAAAAAGGTGCGTACCTGTCGGACTGGTACAACCAGGACCTGATGCTGATCGGCAGCAAGGACATCAGCTTCGGCCCGCAACCGGCCGATGACATCTACCTGGAATACGAGTACTTCGGGCGCAAGGGCCCGTTCGAGCTGTACGGCTACATCGACATTCCGAAGATCTTCAACATCGGCAACAGCCACGACAAAGGCGTGTGGGATCACGGCTCGCCGGTGTTCATGGAGCACGAGCCGCGCATCTCCATCGACTACCTCGCCGGGCGCAGCCTGGCCATCGGGCCGTTCAAGGAATGGTACGTGGCGTTCGACTGGATCTACGATCACGGCAGCCGCAAAGAGAACCGCGCCAACACGCTGTACAGCGGTTTCGGCACCGACATCGACACCCATTCGCGGGTCAATCTGTCGGCCAACCTGTACGGGCGCTACCAGTGGGAAAACTACGGCGCCAGCAACGAATATTCGTGGGACGGCTACCGCGCGCAGCTCAAGTACATCGTGCCGATCGACACATTCAGCAACGGTGCCTCGCTGACCTACATCGGCTTCACCAACTTCGATTTCGGCTCGGACCTGCACAAGGACAATCCGGCGCGCACCGCCAATGCCACGGTGGCGACCAACGTGTTGCTGTACTCGTTCACCCACTTGCGCTTCACCCTGGTCGGCCGTTATTTCCACAACGGCGGCAACTGGGAGGATGGCAGCGAGCTGAATTTTGGCGACGGCAACTTCCGGGCGCGTTCCAATGGCTGGGGTTACTACGCCGGCGTCGGTTATCAGTTCTGATCCCGCCCCTTTCAAGGCTGAACATACTGGCGAGACTGCTCGCGTTGACGCCTACAGAACAATACAGCGCATCAGGTATACAAACCCGCCGCCCCGTTCGATCGGGACGGCGGGTTTTGTCGTTTCGGGCACAAATCAACGCAGTGTTGAAGAGTGTTGAAGATTATGTCCGCAAAGCCACGCGACCTTGCGCCTTTGCCTACGCATCCGCCAGAATCCGCCGGCTTGTGCGCCTTGGGGGCGGGTTCTATTGTTTGGCGGTCGCTGAAAAACAGCGATCGGGTTTAGCGACTCGAATCATAAATAGGTGCATCAGCGCTCCATGCTTTGTCGCAGGCTCAACGTCTGCAACTCCGCTATGGTGGCTGTATGCGGGAGACCCTCGGGTCTGCCGGGTGCCTATAACCGGTTCGCTAACCTGCGTACAGCCGCCACCTTCCTGTTTAGCGACAGCTCCGGGCGGCTCCACTCTTATAGGAGCTTCACCATGATCAAACCCACACCCAATCCACCCGAAACCGACCCCACCTCGCCCTACGAAACCCTCGACTCCAAGAAATTCCACGAAGCCGCCGAACGCGCCCTCGATCACTATCTCAATCCACTGCTCCCCCGAAAACCCCTGCTCAAACACAACACCCGCTACCTCATCGCCCCCGGCATCGACAACGAAGAACTGCTGGCCGACGCCTGCGAAACTCTGACCTCGGCCAAGGTGATGGCCAATGACTTCGCCGGGCTGGTGGATGGCCCGCAGCGGCATGTGCTGTTGGGGATTGCGCAACTGATCATGCTGGGTGAGCTGGCGGTGAATCGGGTGCTGGATAATCTGGAAGTGAAGACTGAGGCGTCCGCTGCAGCCTGATCGATTGATCGACTGATCGTTCCCACGCTCTGCGTGGGAATGCAGCCCGGGACGCTCCGCGTCCCAAAGAGCGGACGCAGAGCGTCCATTGAGGCATTCCCACGCAGAGCGTGGGAACGATCTAATGCATTGGTGTCGCTCAGGGAATCAGGATGACCTTGTCACCGCTGCCCTGATTCACATCGGCATACCGCGCCAGCCCGTCGGCCAGCGGCGCTTCCACCAGCCCTTGCGGCAGTGGCAGCAGATCCTCGTCGAAGAACCGGCCGAACTGTTCCAGCATCGCCGCGCAGGCTTCAACGCCATACAGCAACGAGTTGATGCCGACCACCGAACCGCCCTTGCGATACAGCGCCAGCGCCGGCAGTTGCACATGCCCATCGACTGGCGCGGCGATGATCGCGATCCGGCCGAAGGTCGCCAATGCCGCCACCGAGGCCGGCAGCCAGAAACCGGTGGTGTCGAAGATCACGTCGGCACCGCCGCGATACACCGCGTTGACTTGCGCGCCCAGATCCTCGGGTTTATCCAGCTGAATCGTCTGATAACCCTGCGCCTGCAAATCCTTGACCTGCTCCGGCCGCCGCGCCGCCGCCAGCAACTGCGCGCCGCGCACTTTGGCCAGCGCCAGCGCCGCCGTCGCCACCGCCCCGCCGCCGATCACCAGCAAACGGGTTTCGGCACTGACCAGGCTGCGCTCGAGCGCATCCCACGCCGTGGTATAAGGCACCCCAAGACTGGCGGCCTGGGTGAAACTCAAATGCGAAGGCTTGTGCGCCACGCCGTTGGCCGGCAATTTGACGAACTGCGCATGGGAGCCATCGGCGAAAAAGCCCAGCTCACGCCCGGTGCCCCAGACCTCCTGGCCGATCAACGCCTGCGGCCCTTCGACCACCACACCGGCAAAATCCCGACCGGGAATACGCGGCAGCGTGGTGTACGGAAAACGCCCGAGCACATTCTTCACGTCGCTGGGATTGAGGCCCGCGGCCTTGATCTGCACCAGCACCTCGTCAGTGCCCGGCACCGGCGTCGGCACCTCGACGAAGCGCAGGGACGACAGGTCGCCGGTTTTATCGAATTGCAATGCTTTCATGGAAATCTCCACCGAAGGGAAAAGACAGAATTCAGGACAGCCAGCCACTGACCAGTTGCCGGCCCATCGGCCACAACTGCTCGCCCGCGAGCATGCCCAACAGGCCCACCAGCGCGATGGCCGGCGGCGCCGGAGAACGGACATCCAGCGCGCCATAAAGCAGGCCTACACCCAGACCGACGGCCAGTGAAATCAGGTAATTCATGGGATCACTCCGCCACAAAAAGGAATGGGCAAAGTCTAGGGAAAGGCGGCGACCGGCATCGGCCAAGGACTTCTGAATTTCTGCCAAATCAGGCTGGAAGCTGCCCCACACCGAACTGCGAAGGGGCGACACCCAGCTCCCGGCGGAACATGTCGCTGAAACTGCTCGGCGAATAACCCAGCTCACGGGCAATCGCACTGACCGGCACGCCCTGGATCAACTCCGCCACCGCCGTCGCCAATTGCACCTGACGCCGCCATTCGGCAAAGCCCATGCCCAGCCCTTCCTTGAACAACCGCGCCAGGGTGCGCACGCTGGCCCCGGCGTTTTCGGCATGTTGTTCAAAAGGAATGTCCAGCGACGGCGCGGCCATCACCGCCTGACACAGACTCATCAGCCGCCGGTCGGCATCGTCCGGCAACGGGATCTTCAGCTGTGAACGCCTTGCGCGTTTCAGCTCCAGCAGCGCCAGCCCGACCAGTGCCTCGTAGTACTCGGCATCGCCGCTGTCGCCCTGCGCCACCAGTCCGACGATCAACTCGCGTAGCAAACCACCGACCTCAATCACCTGCACGGTCTCATCCAGCGTCGCCGCCAGCGCCGGGCGCAGGTAGATATTGCGCATCTGCAAATCCGACACCACCCGAATCCCGTGCGGCACCCCCGGCGGCAACCACACCGCCCGCTGCGGCGGCACCACCAGCGCCTCGTGCGGCGTCTCGACCCACATTACGCCGCTCATCGCGTACAGCAACTGCCCCCAGACATGCTCATGCGGCTCGATGAACAAACCACGCGGATACGTGCGCGCCAGCGGTTGCACCGGCACATCGGTATCACTCAGATCAGGGGGCGCAGCGAGGGCCATGGCGAACATTCATCGGGGTTGGCGAAGCGCCATGGTAACCAGTCCGACCGGGACCTCGCCATTGATAGATACCGTCGGACAATCCGAGTGAATTTTCCCGGAGCGCAGCGATCCTTCTATTACCACAGGGAGGAAGATGGGCTTTATGAACAACGCAAAACTGTACGTCATCGATTACACCCTTCACGGCGCGCCAAAGTCGTTCATTATCCGCTCGGACAAAATGGACAACACCGAGGCGTGGCACTGGGCAAGCTGCGACGCAGGGGTCGGCCGCATCCCGCGTTTCGGCCGGGAGAAGGTGCAAAAGACCAGCAAGCCGATGGCAGAAAAATTCGGCGTGGAAAACGTCACATGGCGACCGGCAAGCTAAGCTTGCGCGCAGGCGGGGACACTTTCGGGGGGAATACGCATGACAACCATCAACAGCCCGGCGCACCTGGACTACGGCCTGGACACCCTGTTCGGTCGCATCACCAAAAGCGTCGACTGCCCGGTTGGCCTGGAACCCGTCGAAAACGACCCCTACCGCTTCGCCCTGCGCGTCCCGGCCCCCTTGCCGGAAGACCTTGAAAAGGCCAAGACCATCGTCGTCAACGTCGGAGGCCGCCGCCTGCACGGCAACGTCCGCCATACCGAACGCCTGGACGACGACAGCCTGAAACTGGAAGTGGAGCCTGATTAGGCTCCACCTTTTCAATACCCGAGATTACTTGGGATGCGCACACTGACACCCCTTGCCCGAACATTCCTCACCACTCTTGTGATGATGCGCACAAGCCTCACAGCAATAATGCTTCCCGTGCGCCACATAAGAATGTTCACCCTCCTTGATCGTGCAACGACATCCCGGACAATCGCATTTTCTATCTGCCATGAAACAGACTCCTCTGGTGGTGGTTGTCTGAGGCCGAAAGAACAAGCCGTGCTACCAGTGTAGAACGTGAAAACCACCTAACCTCCCACCCCACCCCACACCACTCACCAGTCACCAGTCACCAGTCACAACGATGAGCGTTAGCTCGAGTACCGCTTTTGACGTGCCGGCCCCATCGGCAGGCTGAGTGGAGGGATTTATCCGGGGGTGGGCGCGTAGCGCCGTTCGACGAAGTCGAACACATCGAGAGGAGGTGCAGCGAAGCAAACCGGAGGCGATGCCCCCGGATGAATCCCGTAACGAAGGAACCCCGAGCCCCAGCGAGGGGCCGAACGCCGGGGCCCAGACCTTTGGTTACTTTGGGCTGGGCCGGCATTCCGGCGTTTGCCAAAGTGACTCGCTGTAAGAGCGAAACCGCCAGCGGCCGCACCCGAAGAAACGGATATGTACTCAATAATCCGAGAACCTGGTCGGCCCAAAGGCCGCCAAGTTCAAACAGCCTGCCGCACGCTACTGCGATACATGAAAACCAGCGCCAACCCGAGACAAACCATCGCCAAAACTCGACTAGAAGACAGCTCAATAGCGGGATTCCCCAACCAGCCAAAATTGTCGATCAACATCCCCATCCCAAGCTGCCCGACAATCACCGCCACCGTCGCCACAGCCGCACCAACGCGCGGCACCGCACCAACCATGACCATCATGTAAACCACACCAAACAGAGCACCGCTAAGCTGCCACTTCGGCACCTCCAGCAAACTCACCGCCTGAGCAGGCTCAAAAAACAAAATCAACAACCCCGTAGAAACAGCGCCGACGACAAACGTCAACAAACTGCTGCGCAGAACCCCAACGGTCTCCCCCAACCGCCCATTGATCGCCGCCTGAACACTCAACACCGCACCCGCCAACACCACCACCGCCAACAAAATAACCAGACTCATCATTCACCCCCGCGCAATCAAAACCAAAGCCGCCACAATCAACCCCAACGCCAGCCACCGCTCAGCATTGACCTTCTTGCGCGTAGCCCCAAACCACCCGAAATGGTCAATCAGCACACTCTTGCCAACCTGCCCCGACAGAATCGCAATCATCGTCATCGCAATCCCGATATGCGGTGTGGCCAGCGTCAACACCACCACATACATCGGCCCCAGAAACCCGCCGATCAACTGCCAGCGCGGCAGATCCGTCAGCGCCGGCCCCTTCTGCGGCCCCGCAAACAACAACAGCAAAAACAGAATCGCCGAGCCCACCCCGAAGATGCTCAAGGTCGCCCACAAATGCCCGACCTGCTCACCCAGCGGCCCGAGCAACCCCGCCTCCACCGACAACCCCATGCCGGCCAGAATCACCAACGGCAACAGCAACAAACGCAAACCTGGCCGCGCTACCGGGGCCGGCGCGGCACTCACTTCGTCAAACGACTGCATCTGAAAAACCTCTGAAGGAAACGATGGCGCGGATTATCGGCTGGCGCAGCTGTGCGATAAATGGGAGCATCCGGACAACACTTTTGCGTAACTCGCACAGCAGGACACACGATGCACGGGCTCAACGAACTGGGATTCAAAGCGCTAAGGCTGTTTGTGGCGGTGCTCGACCACGGCAGTTTTTCCGAAGTCGCCCGCCGCGAGGGCGTGGCGCCCTCCTCGATTTCCCGACAGATCCAGTTGATGGAGCAGGCACTGAACCAGCAACTGCTCTACCGCCACACCCGCGCGGTCACGCCGACCGAAGCCGGGCGCATGCTCGGCCACCACGCGCGGCTGGTGCTGGTGCAACTGGAAGAAGCCGAACAGGCCTTGCAGGAACAGCAAAGCGAACCGACCGGCCTGGTACGGATCAACGCCCCGGTGGTGTTTGGTCAGCGCCACCTGACGCCGTGGCTGGGCCGTTTGTGCGAGCGCTATCCGAAGCTGCAACTGGACATCCAGCAGACCGACCACTACATCGATCCGTTGCAGGAAGGCGCCGACCTGCTGTTCCGCATCGGCCCGCTGCACGACTCAAGCATGCAGGCGCGGATCCTCGCGCCGCACCGCTTTCAGGTCGCGGCCAGTCCCGCGTATCTCAAGCGCTTCGGCACGCCACAACATCCCGAAGACCTCGCCCGCCACCAGTGCCTGGCCTACAAGGGCGCGACCGGCCTGCAGCGCTGGTTCTTCCGGCAGGATCAGGGCGAGTGGACGCCGTATGCAGTCAAGGGCCCGATCACCGGCAACCATGCGGACACGTTGACTCAAGCCGCTGTGCAAGGCCTGGGGCTGGTGATGTTTCCGTCATGGCTGATCGGCGAGGCCGTGCGTGAGGGCACGCTGGTGCCGGTGCTGGGGGATTATCAGGTTTCGAACAGTGTCGAGCCGCAGCAGATTTCGGTGCTATGGCCGGGGAGCCGGCGGTTGTCGGTGAAGGTGCGGACGGTGATTGATTTCTTTATGGAGTGTTTTGGCGAGGTGCCGTATTGGGACAGACCCTGACGGTCTGTCCCGACAACGCCCTCAGATACGGAACTGCCCAACCAGTTTGCCCAACCGCTGCCCCAGGTCAGCCAGACTCCGCGAAGTCTGCGCCCCCAACTGTGTCTCATCCGCCACGTTATCCACCGCCACCGCAATCTGATGCACGCTGCGGTTGATCTCTTCGGCCACCGCCGTCTGCTCCTCGGCAGCACTGGCGATCTGCGCGTTCATCGAATTGATCGTCGCAATCAGATCCGCCATCGCATCCAGCGACGCCCCCGCCTGATTGGCCTGGGCCGACGTGCCGTCACCCGCCTCGCTTGAGCGGCGCATGGCCTCGACCGCCGACTGCGTCCCCGCCTGCAAGCGGTCGATCATGCCCTGAATTTCCTGAGTGCTGATCTGCGTACGCGACGCCAGTGCCCGCACCTCGTCCGCCACCACCGCAAACCCGCGCCCGGCCTCGCCGGCCCGCGCCGCTTCAATCGCAGCATTGAGCGCCAGCAGGTTGGTCTGTTCGGCGATCGAGCGGATCACCCCGAGCACGCCGACAATCGACGACACGTCCTGCTGCAGGCTGTCGAGGGACACGCCGCTGCTGCGGATGTCGTCCACCAGCGCATGAATCTGCTTGATGCTGCCGGCCACCACACGCTTGGCGGTCTGGCCTTCTTCGTCGGTCTGCTGCGCGGCGACGGCGGCGTTCTGCGCGCTCTTGGCGACTTCTTGCGCGGCCGCAGACATTTCGTTGATCGCCGTGGCGACCTGATCGGTTTCGTGACGCTGACGCTCCATGGCCTGATCGGAGCGCTGGGCCTGATCCGACACTTGCGTCACCAGCCCGGTCAGTTGCGAGGTCATTTCGGTGATCTGCCGCACCAGGCCGTGGATCTTGTCGACGAAACGGTTGAACGAGCCGGCCAGTTCACCGAGTTCGTCCTGGCTGGTGATGGTCAAGCGCCGGGTCAGGTCGCCCTCGCCCGCCGCGATGTCATCGAGGTTGGCTTTCATCAGGGTCAGCGGTCGCAGAATGGTGTTGGCCAGCAGCATCCCCGCCGCCGCGATCACCAGCAGTACCACCACCGCCACGCCGACGATACTCAGCACCACGCCCTGCATGCGCTCCTGCACCTTGGCCTCGACCACCGCCACTTGCGCTTCGATACCATCGAGATTGACCGACGTACCCACCGCCATGTCCCACTTCGCCAGGTATTCGGTGTAGCCGAGTTTCGGCACCAGCACTTGCGCGTTGCCCGGCAGCGGCGAGCTGTATTGCAGGTAGTGGGAGCCGTCCTTCGCCACTTTCACCAGGTCGCGGTTGACGTAGACGCCGTTCGGGTCGCGGTTGTCCTTGAAGCTTTTGCCCACGCCTTCGGGGTCGTTGGCCTTGAACAGGCGCACGGTCTCGGAGTCGTAGCCGAAGAAGTAGCCGTCCTTGCCGTACTTGATGCTCGACAGCAGTTTGATCGCTTGCGCCCGCGCCTCGGCGTCGCCGGGAGCGGCAGCGTCGTACAACGGTTTGATCGTGGTCATGGCCACGGCGACGTAGCTGGCCAGCGTGGCTTTGGCATCGCCGAGCAAGCGTTCGCGGGTCTGCTGGACTTCATTGCGCGCCTGTTCCTGAAGGATGAACAGCGTGGTCAGGCTGATCACCAGCGCAAAGAGCAAGACCGGAAGGACGGCAAGGGACAGGACTTTAGCCTTGAGACTCAGGCGCATGGGGGCTCACTCTTTTGGTTTTATTGGCGTGGTTAAAGGCTTTAACGGCACACGAAACCAAAAGTTGAGGTTTACCTCAGATCGTTCCCACGCTCTGCGTGGGAATGCCTCTTGTGACGCTCTGCGTCACGCTTTGGGACGCGGAGCGTCCCGGACTGCATTCCCACGCGGACGGTTCGACGCCTCGACGTGGGAACGATCAGAGTGGATTGTTACAGGACCATCGCAGCCACCCAGCCAAACGCCAGCAGCGGCAGGTTGTAATGCAGGAAAGTCGGAACCACGGTGTCCCAGATGTGATGGTGCTGGCCGTCGATGTTCAGCCCGGAGGTCGGACCGAGCGTCGAGTCCGACGCGGGAGAACCGGCATCGCCCAAGGCACCGGCCGTACCGACGATGCAGACAATCGCCATCGGGCTGAAACCCAGTTGCACGCACAGCGGCACAAAAATCGCCGCGAGGATCGGCACCGTGGAAAACGAAGAGCCGATGCCCATGGTTACCAGCAGCCCGACCAGCAGCATCAGCAAGGCACCGATGCCTTTGCTGTGGTTGATCCACGACGCCGACGACTCGACCAGCGTCTGCACCTCGCCGGTGGCCTTCATCACTTCGGCGAATCCGGAAGCGGCGATCATGATGAAGCCGATCATCGCCATCATCTTCATGCCTTCGGTGAACAGGTCATCCGTCTCGCGCCATTTGACGATGCCCGACGCCGAAAAGATCAGGAAACCGGCCAGCGCCCCGATAATCATCGAATCCAGCAGCAACTGAATAATGAAGGCTGCGGCAATGGCGACACCGGCGATCAACAGACTGCGCGGGTTGTACTGCACCGCCACCTGCTCGACCTGCTCGATTTTTCCCAGGTCGTAGACGCGCTTCTTGCGATAACTGATAAAGGCGATACCCAGCCCTGCCAGCATGCCCAGCGCCGGAATCCCCATGGCATGGGTGACGTTGATCCCGCTGATGTCAACGCCACTGCGGGCAACGTTGGCCAGCAGGATTTCATTAAGGAAAATGTTGCCGAAGCCCACCGGCAGGAACATGTACGGCGTGATCAGGCCGAAGGTCATGACGCAGGCGATCAACCGGCGGTCCAGTTGCAGCTTGGTCAGTACATAAAGAAGCGGCGGCACCAGCAGCGGAATGAACGCGATGTGAATCGGCAGGATGTTCTGCGAAGCGATCGCCACCACCCACAGCAGGCCGATCAGCAGCCATTTGACGCTGCCGCCACCGGTCGCATGCTGGCGGTCGACCATCGCCAGAGCCTTGTCGGCCAGCGCATGGGCCAGGCCGGACTTGGCAATCGCCACGGCGAAAGCGCCGAGCAACGCGTAGGACAACGCCACCGTCGCCCCGCCGCCCAGGCCACTGTTGAAAGCCTTGAGCGTGGCGTCGATACCCAGACCACCGGTCAGGCCACCGACCAGCGCACCGACGATCAACGCGATCACCACATGCACCCGGGACAGGCTGAGGATCAGCATGACGCCGACCGCAGCAATCACTGCATTCATTTCACTACCTCGAAAACACGACGGTAAAGCCATTCACCGCCAGACAGGATGAGTCCGGCCGACAAGCCACGAGGGTCGCCAGCGGATTTGCATAGAGGGTCTTATTAGAAGGGCGCGCACTGTGCCGCAGCGCGGGCGCAGTGTCAAAGCGACTGGTCGCAACACTGTGTAACTTTCCATGATCAGTCCGCTGAACAGGGCATATCCGCCACAACATGCGTCAATTCGCCCTATTGCATTTACGCCATAAAGAAAGCCGAAACGCGGCCGTTACAGTGCAAAGTCTCAGATATTTATCGAATAAGGACGTTTCCATGTCACTCAGACAACTTTCCATCCAATGGAAAATCACCCTGCTCGCCGGGCTCTGCCTGGCCGGTATAGTGACCCTGTTGGTGGGTCTTTCGCTGTATCGCATGGAGCACAGTTCCGAACTGGTGAAAGCTTCCAGCATGGAAATGCTTACCGAATCGGCCCAGGCCCGCATCGAATCCCAAGGCGAGGTCCAGGCCGCCGGCATTCGCCAGCAGTTCATGGACGCCTATCAATATGGCCACGGTTTCTCGCGTCAGGTGCTGTTCCTGCGCGAACAGGCCGAGAAGCGCTTCCTCGATGCCTTCGACCTGCGCGAAGACATGACCCGTCAGGTGAAATCGGCGCTGCAGGCCAACCCGGATCTGCTCGGCCTGTCGCTGGTGTTCGAAGCCAACGCGCTGGACGGCAAGGACGAGCTGTTTGCCGGCCAGGCTGAACTGGGCAGCAACGACAAGGGCCGTTTCGCCTTGTACTGGTCGCAGCCGACGCCGGGCAAAGTGACCTCGATGGCCCTGCCGGAAAGCGACATGAGCGACACCAGCACCGGCCCCAGCGGTCAGGCCGCCAACGCCTGGTTCACCTGCCCGCGCACCACGCTCAAGCCATGCGTGATCGAACCCTATTTCTATGTGATCGACGGGCAAAAGGTGCTGATGACCAGCATCGTGTTCCCGCTGATGGTCAACGGCAAAGTCATCGCCTCGCTGTCGGTGGACATCAACCTCAACAGCCTGCAAGCGATCAGCCAGAGCGCCAGCAAAAAGCTCTACGACGGCCAGACCGCCGTGAGCATCGTCAGCCCCGCCGGCCTGCTCGCCGGTTACAGCCCGGACGCCAATAAACTCAGCCAGCGCCTGGATGCCGTGGACACCACCAGCGGCGCCGAACTGCTGCGTCTGCTCGCCTCGAGCAACACCGTCAGCAGCCTGCACAGCAACGCGCAACTGAAAGTGCTGTCGCCGTTCCAGCCGATTCCCGGCGGCCCGTCGTGGGGCGTGCTGCTCGATGTGCCGGAAAAAGTGCTGGTGAGCCGCGCCGAAGCACTCAAGCAACAACTGGATGCCAGCAACACCTCAGGCACCCTGATCGAACTGAGCCTTGGCGTGCTCGCCGCGCTGATCGGCCTGTTGCTGGTGTGGCTGATGGCGCGCAGCGTGACCAAACCGATCCTCGGCGTGGCCCACATGCTGGAAGACATCGCCAGCGGCGAAGGCGATCTGACCCGCCGTCTGGCCTACGACAAGAAGGACGAGCTCGGCCAGTTGGCCGGCTGGTTCAACCGTTTCCTCGACAAGCTGCAACCGATCATCGCCGAGGTGAAACGCTCGGTGCAGGACGCGCGCAACACCGCCGACCAGTCTTCGGCGATTGCGACCCAGACCAGCGCCGGCATGGAGCAGCAATACCGTCAGGTCGATCAGGTCGCCACCGCGTCCCACGAAATGAGCGCCACCGCCCAAGACGTGGCCCGCAGCGCCGCCCAAGCCGCCGAAGCCGCCAAGGACGCCGACCGCGCCACCCGTCAGGGCCTGACCGTGATCGACCGCACCACCGCCAGCATCGACACCCTCGCCGCCGACATGAGCGCGGCGATGGTGCAGGTCGAAGGCCTGGCCGCCAACAGTGAGAAGATCGGCACCGTGCTGGAAACCATCCGCGCCATCGCCGAACAGACCAACCTGCTGGCCCTCAACGCCGCCATCGAAGCCGCCCGCGCCGGTGAAGCCGGACGCGGTTTTGCGGTAGTAGCCGATGAAGTACGCAACCTCGCCCGCCGCACTCAAGAGTCGGTGGAAGAAACCCGCCAGGTCATCGAGCAATTGCAGACCGGAACCCAGGATGTGGTCGGCTCGATGGGCAACAGCCATCGCCAGGCCCAGGGCAGCGTCGAACAGGTCGGCCAGGCCGTGACGGCGCTGCGCCAGATCGGCGATGCGGTGACGGTGATCAGCGACATGAACCTGCAGATCGCCAGCGCCGCCGAGGAACAGAGCGCGGTGGCTGAAGAGATCAACAACAACGTGGCGACGATTCGTGATGTGACGGAGTCGCTGTCGGGGCAGGCGAATGAATCGGCGCGGGTGAGTCAGTCGCTCAATAGTCTGGCGAATCAGCAGCAGAGCTTGATGGATCAGTTTCGGGTTTGATTCTTGAATGTGGGGGGGGTCAGTTAAATCGCCCCCCTCACCCCAGCCCTCCCGAAACGTCGGACCGCCCCCAAGGGGGCGAGGGGGAAAGGGAGCCGATCTCCGTCGTTGTCAAAACCTGAGTTCAACTCGATAGATCAGGTCAGCGTAACTCGAAAGAACACCTCGGTCAGTCCCCTCTCCCTCCGGGAGAGGGTTAGGCGGGCGGCGTTCCGATGAGGGGGCTCTTGAAGCTCACCGCCGAGGCAACTGAATCCCCACCTTCAACCCGCCCCACTCGCTTTCGCCCAGCACCAGCACCCCGCCCCAGGTGTCGACGATGTCGCGCACAATCCCCAGCCCCAACCCATGCCCATGGGTCTGCTCATCCAGCCGCGCCCCCCGGCTGAACACCTGAGCCCGCTGCGCCTCGGGAATCCCCGGCCCGTCGTCTTCCACACTCAGCACAAAACCATCAGCCGTTTCGACCACGCTCAGTCGCACCTCGGCATCCGCCCACTTGCAGGCGTTGTCCAACAGATTGCCGAGCAGTTCCAGCAAATCTTCACGATCCCACGGCAATTGCAGACCGGGTGGGGCCACATAACTCAGCTCCAGATGCTCGCCATGGATCATGTTCAACGTCGACAGCAGCCCCGGCAGCTCGGCGTCGCAATCGAACAGCGCCCCCGGCAACGCATCGCCAGAGAGCCGCGCTCGATTGAGCTCGCGGTTCAGCCGTTGCTGAACCTGTTCCAGTTGTTCCTTGAGAATCCTGCGCAGTTCCGGATGCGCGTCGAGCCTTTCACTCGACGCCAGACTGAGCAGCACCGCCAACGGAGTTTTCAGCGCATGCCCGAGATTGCCCAGAGCGTTGCGCGAACGCTTGAGGCTGTCTTCGGTGTGCGCCAGCAAATGGTTGATCTGCGCCACCAGCGGTTCCAGTTCCGCCGGCACTTGTTCATCGAGTTGTGAACGCTGGCCCTGCTGCAGCTGGGCGATCTGTTCGCGAGCCTTCTCGAGCGGGCGCAACGCGCGGCGCACGGTCAGGCGTTGCAACAACAGAATCAGCAGCAACCCGGCCAGCCCGAGGCCGAGGCCGATCTGGCGCATGCGCTGGAAGCTCTCGCGCACCGGCGTGTAATCCTGGGCGACGCTGATGGAAATCGACTGACCGAGCCGTCGATAGTCCGAACGCAGCACCAGCAATTGCTGACCGTCCGGCCCCAGTTGCAGGTTGCTGTGCAGCCCGGAGCGTTCGAGCAGCGGCAGATCCTGATCCCACAACGAGCGGGAGCGCCAATGGCTGTCGGCGAAATCGATGCGGAAGTAATGCCCGGAAAACGGTCGCTGGTAGGCCGGCGACAAGTGCCGCTCATCCAGCTGCAAGCCTTGCGGCCCGCGAACCAGCGCCACCAGCAGGCTCTCGCTGTCGTTGCGCAACCCGGCTTCGAGATAGCGCTGCAATCCCACTTCGAACAGCCACAGACTGGTTTGCGCCAGCAGCACGCCGACGACCACCAGCACGCTGATCAACCCCAGGCTCAAGCGGCGCTGGATCGATCTCACGAAGCCCGTCCGCCAAACAGATAACCCTGACCGCGACGGGTTTCGATCACACTTTTGCCGAGCTTTCGCCGCAGGTGATTGACGTGAACTTCAAGCACGTTGGAATCGCGCTCGGTCTCGCCGTCGTAGAGGTGTTCGGCGAGGTGGCTTTTGGAGAGAATCTGTTCCGGGTGCAGCATGAAGTAGCGCAGCAGACGGAATTCGGCAGCGGTCAGCTGAATATCGGCGCCGTCGCGCACGACACACTGGCGGCCCTCGTCCAGGTGCAGACCGGCGGCCTTGAGCGTCGGCTGGTTGGCCTGGCCCTTGGAGCGGCGCAGCAGCGACTGGATGCGCAAATACAGTTCTTCCGGGTGGAAGGGTTTGGTCAGGTAATCGTCGGCACCGGCCTTGAGGCCTTCGATACGCTCGGCCCAGGAGTCGCGGGCAGTGAGGATCAGCACCGGAATCGTCAGACCGCCGGCGCGCCATTGCGCCAACACCTCAAGCCCCGGCACGCCGGGCAGACCGAGGTCGAGGACGATCAGGTCATAGGGCTCGCTGCTGCCCTGATAGACCGCATCGCGCCCGTCCGCCAGCCAGTCCACCGCGTAGCCTTGGCGTTGCAGGCCGGCGAGCAATTCGTCGGCCAGCGGTACGTGGTCTTCCACCAGAAGCAAGCGCATCGGTCAATCTTCCTTGTCTTTCACGAGTTCGCCGGTATCGGCCTTCAAGTGCAGCTCGCGGGCCACACCTTCGACGGTCAGCAACTCGACTTCATAAATGTAGACGTCGTGTTTTTCTTCCAGCTCGACTTCCAGCAGTTTCGCGCCGGGATAGCGGTCCATCGCCTGCTGCAATACCTGCTCGAGCGGCAGGATCACACCCTGCTTGCGCAGATTGAGGGCTTCGTCGGGACCCAAGTCACGGGCCATGGCCGTCGAGCAAAACATCACCAGCGCCAATGCCGTACGGCGGGTGGCGCGAACATTCACCTTCATTACGTATCCTGATGATCCTTGAGCACTTGCCCGCTCACCGCGTCCAGTTCCAGATCCCACTCCAGCCCCTGCGGATCACGCAGTTCGATCTGGTAGATGTACTTGCCGTACTGTTCTTCCAGCTCGGTGTCGGTGATCGTTGAACCCGGGTGTTTGGCCAGCGCGGTGGCGTTGAGCTTCTCGAAGGAGACGATAGTACCAGCGTCGCGCAGGCGCAGGGCTTCATCCGGGCCCAGATCGCGGGCGTGAACGGTGCTGGCGGTGAGGCCGATGATCGAGGCGATGGTCAGGGCAGTCAGGGTTTTCATGGTGTCTCCGTATTTTTATGTGTCGCTACGGGCCGCACCTTAACGGTGCGAACTTAACTGAAACTGAATTGCCATCATTGGGCCTGCTCCTGCAGCCACGGCAACATGTGCTTATAATCTTTCGCTTGCTAACGATCGAGACCGGTATGACCGCCATTCACATCAAGTTCCCTGCCCTCACCCTCAAGGCCGGCCCCAGGGCCATGGCGCGCATTCGTGCCCAAGGCCTGAACGCCGCCGACGTCGGCACCCTGCCCGGCGCTGCCGGTGGGCCCAAGGCATTGGGGATTCAGGGCCTGGATCTGGCGCTGTTCGGCGAGTGGTTGCCGAAGGCGCCGCGCGAGCGCTCGCTGATCGGTGCGTCGGTGGGTTCCTGGCGCTTCGCCAGCGCCTGCCTGCCGGACGCCGCCGAAGGCATCCGCCGCCTCGGTCATCTGTACACCGAGCAGAACTTCAACAAAGGTGTGACCATCGGCGAGGTCAGCCGCAGTTCGCAGCGCATGCTCGATGACCTGCTCGACGGCCGCGATGCCAGCCTTCTGACCAACGCCCATTACCGCTTGAACATCATGGTGGTCAAAAGCCACGGCGGGCTGGCGGACGATCATCGCGGCCGGCTCGGGCTGGCGCTGGGTTCGGTGATCGCCGACAACCTGCGCGGCCGTGCGCGGCTGTCGCGGCATTTTGAACGGCTGATCATCCACGACCCGCGCCTGGCGCCGCCGGTGCATGCGCTGAACGACTTCCCGTCGCGTTTCGTCGCCCTCGACGCCGGCAACCTGCGCCAGGCGCTGCTGGCCTCGGGCTCGATCCCGATGGTCATGGAGGGCGTGCGTGACCTGCCGGGCGCCGGTGCCGGCACGTTCCGCGACGGCGGTCTGCTCGACTATCACCTCGACCTGCCCTACAGCGGCGACGGCATCGTGCTCTATCCACACTTCACCGACCGAGTGATCCCGGGCTGGTTCGACAAGACCCTGCCGTGGCGCAAAGCTTCGGTCGAGCGCTTGCAGGACGTGCTGTTGCTCGCGCCGTCGAAGGAATACCTGGCGCGCCTGCCCTACGGCAAACTCCCCGACCGTAACGACTTCAAGCGCTTCATGGGCGATGCGCCGAGCCGCCAGAAATACTGGCGCGCGGCGATGGACGAGAGCCGACGGCTGGGCGACGAATTCCTCGAACTGACTGCCAATGGTCGCCTCGCCGAACGCTTGCTGACCCTTTAGTCAGCACAGCCGGGAACAAGCTGATAAACTCGCCGCCTGCCCGAATTCGCTGCGGCGAACGCCATCTGAACAGAGCTGAAATCACTGTGGAAATCTTCAAGGAATTTACGTTCGAATCCGCCCACCGCCTGCCCCACGTACCGGACGGCCACAAGTGCGGACGCCTGCACGGTCACTCGTTCAAAGTGGCGATTCACCTGAGCGGCGACCTCGATCCGCACACTGGCTGGATCCGTGATTTCTCCGAGATCAAGGCGATTTTCAAGCCGCTGTACGAGCGTCTGGACCACAACTACCTCAACGACATTCCTGGCCTTGAGAACCCGACCAGCGAAGTGCTGGCCAAATTCATCTGGAATGAATTGAAGCCCCTGCTGCCGGAACTCAGTGCGATCCGCATCCACGAGACCTGCACCAGCGGTTGCATCTATCGCGGCGAGTAATTCCCGCGACACAAAAAAACCACCGAGACCGGTGGTTTTTTTACGCCTATGCTTTTTGGCTCGAACCCGCCAAGAGGACAGGCCCATGACGGACTGGCTGCTGGATCAGGTCTTTGATTTCAACGGGCGACAGATTCGCCACGGGGTGCGCGGCGACGGCCCGCCGCTGGTGTTCGTGCACGGCACGCCCTTCTCGTCTTACGTGTGGCACCGCATCGCGCCGCACTTTTTTGCCACGCATCGGGTGCATTACTTCGACCTGCTGGGCTACGGCCAGTCCGAGCAACCGGACGCCGATGTCTCCCTCGGCGTGCAGAACGAATTGCTCGCGCAGTTGCTCGATCACTGGAATCTGCAACGCCCGGATGTGGTTGCCCATGACTTCGGCGGCGCCACCGTGCTGCGCGCTCATCTGCTCAACGGCAAGGATTACCGCAGCCTGACCCTGATCGACCCGGTCGCGCTGACACCCTGGGGTTCGCCGTTCGTGCAGCACGTGCGCCAGCACGAAGCGGCGTTCAGCGGCCTGCCGGATTACATCCAGCGCGCCATCGTACCGACCTACATTCGCGGGGCGATTCACCGGGAGATTCCCGATGACGAATTGGCGCCCTATGCGCAGCCGTGGCTGGGCGATCCGGGGCAAGCGGCGTTCTACCGGCAGATTGCGCAGATGGATCAGCGCTACACGCTGGAGGCGCAGACGCTGTATCCGACGATTCGCTGCCCGGTGCAGATTCTCTGGGGTGAAGAGGATCAGTGGATTCCCATCGAACGCGGGCGTGAGTTGCACAAGATGATTCCCGGATCGCAGTTTCATCCGGTTCCGAATGCCGGGCATCTGGTGCAGGAGGATGCGCCTGAAGCCATAGTCGCCGCGCTGCTGCGGTTCCTCTGATCCAATCCCGTGACCCTGTGGGACCAGCTGCTCCCACATGGTTCGGTAGGGCGCCCGATGCACTGCTTTCGCGCCGATCATCCGTGTCTCGTCTATAAATACCCGCAACATCGCGTTTGGCACGACCGCTGCAACCACTTCGCGTCCTCCCCTTTCCAGCAAGGAACGCCCCATGACGCAAAACGATCCCGGCAACGATTACCCCCTCAGTGAAGTGCCGATGCACGCGCGCAAAGGCCTGGCCTCCACGGCGATGGTGCTGCTGGGCTTCACCTTCTTCACCGCGACCATGTTTGCCGGCGGCAAGCTCGGCGTGGCGTTCAACTTCGGCGAAATGCTCGCCGTCATCGTCATCGGCAACCTGCTGCTTGGTGTGTACGCCGCAGGCCTGGGTTACATCGCCTTCAAAAGCGGGCTGAATTCGGTGCTGATGGGGCGCTTCTGTTTTGGCGAAGTCGGCAGCAAGCTCAGCGACCTGATCCTCGGGTTCACCCAGATCGGCTGGTACGCCTGGGGCACCGCGACGGCGGCGGTGGTACTTGGCAAGTATTTCGATCTGAATGAAGCCACGGTGCTGGGGCTGATGGTGCTGTTCGGCCTGGTGTTCTGCGCCACGGCGTATGTCGGTTATCGCGGACTGGAGATTCTGTCGTACATCGCGGTGCCGGCAATGATGTTGCTGCTGATGCTGTCGATGTGGGTCGCGACCGTGAAAGTCGGCGGCCTCGACGGTTTGCTCAGCGTCGTACCGACGGGCTCGCTGGACTGGTCGACCGCCATCACGCTGGTGTTCGGCACCTTTGTCAGCGGCGCGACCCAGGCCACCAACTGGACGCGTTTTTCCCGTTCGGCGCGGGTCGCGGTGCTGGCCAGCCTGATCGGCTTTTTCATCGGCAACGGCCTGATGGTGCTGATCGGTGCCTACGGCGCAATCGTCTATCAACAGCCCGACGTGGTCGAAGTGTTGCTGTTGCAGGGCTTCGCCATGGCAGCGATGGCGATGCTGTTGCTGAACATCTGGAGCACCCAGGACAACACCATCTACAACTTCGCCGTCGCCGGCTGCAACCTGCTGCGCACCGGGCGCCGCAAGACCGTGACCCTGGCCGGTGCCGTGATCGGTACGGCGCTCGCGCTGCTGGGCATGTACGACATGCTGGTGCCTTATCTGATCCTGCTGGGCACGGTGATCCCGCCGATTGGCGGGGTGATCATGGCGGACTTTTTCTTCCGCTGGCGCGGGCGTTATCCGCGTCTGGCCGACGCACGGTTACCGGCGTTCAACTGGCCGGGGCTGGCGGCTTACGCGGCCGGAACCGTCGCCGCGTTCGGCTCGCCATGGGTCGCGCCGCTGGTCGGGATCGCCGTTGCCGCGTTAACGTATATCGCAGTGACCGGCCTGCTCGGCGCCCGCAACGCGGCCGCCCCTCTACAAGATCTATAAAAGGATTCGCCCGATGCACATCATCAACGCCCGACTGCGCAACCAGGAAGGTCTGCACGAATTGCACCTCGAAGACGGCCTGATCCGCAGCATCGCGCGCCAGACCGAAGCGCCGACCCTGGGCCCCGACGACCTCGACGCCGGCGGCAATCTGGTGGTGCCGCCCTTCGTCGAGCCGCACATTCACCTCGACGCCACCCTGACCGCCGGCGAGCCGCGCTGGAACATGAGCGGCACGCTGTTCGAAGGCATCGAATGCTGGGGCGAGCGCAAGGTCACCATCACCCAGGAAGACACCAAGACCCGGGCGAAGAAAACCATCCAGACCCTCGCCGCCCACGGCATCCAGCATGTGCGCACCCACGTCGACGTCACCGATCCGCAGCTCACTGCGCTCAAGGCGATGCTTGAAGTGCGCGAGGAAAGCCGTCACCTGATCGACCTGCAAATCGTCGCGTTCCCCCAGGAAGGCATCGAATCGTTCCGCAACGGGCGCGAGCTGATGGAAGAAGCGATCCGCATGGGCGCCGATGTGGTCGGCGGGATCCCGCATTTCGAGTACACCCGCGACCAAGGCGTCAGCTCGGTGAAGTTCCTGATGGACCTGGCCGAGCGCACCGGCTGCCTGGTGGACGTGCACTGTGACGAAACCGACGACCCGCATTCGCGCTTCCTCGAAGTGCTGGCCGAAGAGGCCCGCAGCCGCGACATGGGCGCCCTCGTGACCGCCAGCCACACCACTGCGATGGGCTCCTACGACAACGCCTACTGCGCCAAACTGTTCCGCCTGCTCGGGCATTCGGGGATCAGTTTTGTCTCCTGCCCGACCGAAAGCATTCACCTGCAAGGGCGCTTCGACAACTTCCCGAAACGCCGGGGCGTGACCCGCGTCAACGAACTGCTCGAAGCCGGGATGAACGTCTGCTTCGGCCAGGATTCGATCGTCGATCCGTGGTATCCGCTGGGCAACGGCAACATCCTGCGGGTCCTCGAAGCCGGCCTGCACATCTGCCACATGCTCGGTTATCGCAACCTGCAGAGCGCACTGGATCTGGTCACCGACAACAGCGCCAAAGCCATGCACCTCGGTGAACGCTACGGCCTGGAACAGGGCCGCCCGGCGAACCTGCTGATCCTGTCGGCGGACAGCGATTACGAAGTGATCCGCAGCCAGGGCCTGCCGCTGTATTCGATCCGCGACGGCAAAGTGCTGATGAAGCGGCAGATGCCGGTGGTGGAATTCGTCTAAGGTGTAGAAGTCGGCGCTGCAAGGGCGCCGACTTCTTCCGATGGACGCACTGTCATGCCGTAGTTCGCGCGTAGTTGCTCCGCTGCCATCCTCATTGATCCGTGAGGACGCGACATGAATCAAAAGACCACTTCCGATCCCATGGCCACGCTTTACCAGGAAGGCCGCCATACGTTTGTCGAACTCGTACCCGATGGAGGGGCCAGGCTCGACGCCTTGTTTCATACCGTTCCTGCATTGGGCCAACTGGCCGTCGGCGTGGTGTACGGACATTTACACTCACGTCCCGGTCTTGATCCGCGATTACGCGAAGCGGTGTCGTTTGCCGCCATTGTCGCCTCGGGCATGGTCGGGCCACCGCTGAGCGTGCACCTCAAAACCGGCCTGGCATCGGGCCTCGCACCGGGTGAATTGACTGAAATACTGCTGCAGGCTTCGGCCTTCGCCGGTTTCCCCCGAGCGGTCAGCGCTGCGGAGCAGCTCAATCATCTGTTTGCAGACGCGGACCTTGAATCACCACCGTCACGCACCCCGAGAGAAGTCACTTCGAGATTTTGCTCTGACGTTCGCGAGGGCCATTCACCCATTCCGTTGAGTGCCGCCGTGAAACGCCAATTGCGGCACGCAGACCGTTTGGCGCTGCAAGCCTGCTCGGCGCAGGCTGTGATCGTCGAGTGCTTTCAAAGCCCCGAGACACAGCCCATAGCCCTGCTGTATGTGACGGTGGTCGATGACACTGTTGTCGCCGTGAAACTGTTCAAAGGCCAATGAACGGTTATGGATCGGGGCGGCTTTATCGCAAAACGATAGAGCCGACCTGTCAGATCTGACAGGCGACAAGCGCTGCGTGTCGGCTCACAGTAAACCCCAAGGGATCCATCGTTCCCGGGGGGACGATCATGAAAGGGACTTCACCACTTCTTCTGATTTTCGCGCTTGGCCTCGCCGTCACCGCCACCAGCTCTGCGAGCGCGGCAGTTCGCAACGGCGGCGGTGAAAATATTCTGCTGCAAACCTTCCACTGGAATTCCAGCCGCAATCCAACCCCCTGGTATTCAGTACTTGCTCAACAGGCGGCGACCATTGGCAACGACGGATTCACCCTTGTCTGGTTACCGCCCCCTTGGACGGACAACTCAAGCTGGACCGACAGCCAGGCTCAGACCTCCGGTGGTGGAGAAGGCTACTTCTGGAACAGCTTCGACAAAAACAGCCGTTACGGCACTGATCAGCAACTCAAACAAGCGGTGCTGGCGTTCAACAACGCTGGCGTGAAAGTCGTCTTCGACGTCGTGCCCAATCACACGGACGATAAAGCGGTCTTTCCGCTGTTCCCGGCAGGGAACAACGAACGGCGGCACGACTGCGCAAATTGTGACGAAGGTGACGCGTTTGTGGATGGGAGGGCGGATTTGAACACTGCGAATCCAACAGTCTTCGAAACCTTCAAAAACGAGTTCATCAATCTGCGCGACAACTACGGTGCTCGAGGCCTGCGCTTTGACTTTGTCCGTGGCTACGCGCCGGAAACCGTGGATCGCTGGATGAACGCCTTCGGCAACCAGCAATTTTGCGTCGGCGAGAACTGGAAAAGCCCCGGGGAATACCCGCCGGGCGACTGGCGACACAATGCGAGCTGGCAGGATGTGCTCAAGGACTGGTCGGATCGCTCGCACTGCACGGTGTTTGATTTCGCCCTCAAGGAGCGTATGCAGAACGGTTCGCTCGCCACGGTTTGAATGGCAATCCGGATCGTGCCTGGCGCGAAATCGCCGTGACCTTTGTCGACAACCACGACACCGGTTATTCACCCGGCGCCTACGGCGGCCAACATCACTGGGCGTTGCCCGATCCACTGGTCAATCTGGCTTACGCCTACATCCTCAGCAGTCCCGGCACGCCGACCGTTTACTGGCCGCACATGTATGACTGGCAGCGTGATCAACTGATCCGGCAACTGATCAAACTGCGCAAGAGTGCCGGAATCCGCGCTGATTCGCCGATTCGCTTCAACACTGCCTATTCGGGACTGGTCGCCACCACACAAGGTGTACGCGGCACATTGGTGATCGCCCTCAAATCCGATCTGCAACAGTTGCCGCAAGGCAAGGACGCGCCGACCTTGAACTGGGATAACGGCGATATCCGGATCTGGAGCGGCCCTGTGGAACCGGCGACAGTGGCAGTCAACGTGCATTGCGATAACGCCAATCCGCAACCGGGCGAAAGTGTCTATGCAGCGGGTTCATCGCTGGAGTTCGGGGCGTGGGACCCACAACATGCGATAGCGCTGACACTGAACAACAAACGCTGGAGCACAACCGTGGAGGTGCCAGGTCAGCAACAGCTCGAGTGGAAGTGCATCGTGCGGGGCCAGGCGCCGACCGCAGTGTATTGGCAGGCGGGCGCGAATAACGCATTCAAAAGTGGTGCGGTGAGCGACACTGTCGGGCGGTTCTGATCTTGAGGCTTCAGCAATTTTCGTCGCGCACGGCGGTGCCGAACAGACGCACGCCAGTCAGTTCTCCGTCGCGCGCCTCCAGCAGGATCGGCGCCGTGCCACCCGGCATTACCACCTGCACCTCTCCCGCCGACACCCAGCCTACCCGCCATGCCGCAGACGCCACCGCACTGGCGCTGGTGCCGGAAGACGCCGTCGGCCCCTCGCCCCGTTCGAACACCCGCGCCACAATGCGTTGATCACCGGCGCGCATCGCCCATTGCAGATTGACCCCGGCCGGGCACGGCTGGCCGGCGCCGGTGGGCATGGCGTAGGCGATGGCGGTCAGACGGTCTGCCAGGGGCGATTCAAGCATCTGTGCGTTGCTCGGCAATGCGGCTTCATCCTGCACCAGTGTCACGCAATGCGGATTGCCGATGCGCACGAACTGGCTGTGCACCCAGGCGGGATTGAGTTGCGCCAGCGGTCGAACACCGCTGACTGCCACACCGTTGAACGGCACCGGTTCAACGCCGAGTGCACCGACCGCCGCCGGGCCGAAACCGGGCTGGCCGAGGTCCAGCCAGAAGCCCTGCACGCCCGCCACTTGCGCCGGCTTGACCGAGGTCGGCACTGGCGATTGCGCATCCGGTTTATCGTGATGCACCCGTAGCGTCGCACCCTCCTCCGGCATCAGCCCCTGTTCGAGCAGCGCCCGGGAGAAAATCGTCAGGCCATTGCCGCTGCGTTCAGCCAGCGTGCCGTCGGTGTTGACGATCAGCACATCAAAGGGTGGCGAGGCTTGAAACGGGCCGATCAGCAAGCCATCGCTGCGGTGAGACTTGCTACCGGCGGGGCGTTGACCATCGGGCCAATCGCAGCACAGCGCAATGGCAGCAGCGCTCCATGCCTGTCGCGACAGCGCGCACTGCTCGGCGCCCGTCGGTAATTCGATCCCGGCATCGCGCAGCGCCTGGGGCGATACGACCCCGTAGATATTGCCTCGTGCATCGTAGAACTGCGTCATGAACCGGCCCTTGTTTTTCCCGTCGACAGGGGCGCCACTGTAAATCGCAACGCCCTGCCGAGGCGAGCGGGCTCGCTCCATCGAAAGAGCTGTGCAAGGATGTCCACTGCTGAAACGTTTTTTGCCAAGGATCGTTATGACCAGCCTCACCCCTCAAGACACGTTCGTTCCCGGACGCCTCGAACAGATGTCCACGCGTATCGCCTTCTTCATCGCCGGGCTCGGCATCGCCGCGTGGGCGCCGCTGGTGCCCTACGCCAAGGCGCGCGCCGGGCTCGATGAAGGCACGTTGGGATTGTTGTTGCTGTGCCTGGGCGTCGGCTCGATTCTGGCGATGCCGCTGGCGGGGATTCTGGCCACGCGGTTTGGCTGCCGCAAGGTGGCTACCGGCGGCACGTTGCTGATCTGCGCGGCGTTGCCGTTGCTGGCGACGGTGTCGTCGATTCCGGCGTTGATTGCCACGCTGTTCATGTTCGGCGCCGGGCTCGGCACCGTGGATTCGACGGTGAACCTGCAAGCGGTGATCGTCGAGCGGGCCAGCGGCAAGAACATGATGTCGGGGTTCCACGGCCTGTTCAGCCTCGGCGGGATCGTCGGCGCGGCGGGCGTCAGTGCCCTGCTCGGTATGGGGCTGTCGCCACTGGCAGCGATGCTGGTAGTGGTCGTGGTGCTGATCGCGGCGCTGTTCAAGGCCGTGCCGCACATGCTGCCTTACGGCAGTGAAAGCTCGGGGCCTGCGTTCGCGGTGCCCCACGGGATCGTGCTGTTCATCGGCGGCATGTGCTTCATCGTATTCCTCACCGAAGGGGCGGCGCTGGACTGGAGCGCGGTGTTCCTGGCGCAGGAACGCGGGATCGACACTGCCTATGCGGGGCTGGGTTACGCAGCATTTGCGTTGACCATGACGGCGGGTCGCTTGACCGGTGACCGGATCGTCCGGGCATTGGGCGCAACCCGGATCATTCTGTTTGGCGGTCTGCTGGCAGCGGCGGGATTGTTTCTGGCGACCTTCGCCCCGAGCTGGCAAGCCGCGCTGCTCGGTTATGCGCTGGTTGGCGCCGGCTGTTCGAACATCGTGCCGGTGCTGTACACGGCGGTGGGCAAGCAGACGGTGATGCCGGAAAGCATCGCCGTGCCGGCAATCACTACGCTGGGTTATGCGGGGATTCTGGCAGGGCCCGCGGTGATCGGGTTTGTCGCCCACGCCAGCAGCCTGAGTTTTGCCTTCGGGCTGATGGCGACATTGCTGGTGGCGGTGGCGATTGGCGGGAAAGCGCTGAAGGTCTGAGCCTGATCTGAACACATCAGATCGTTCCCACGCTCTGCGTGGGAACGCAGCCAGGGACGCTCCGCGTCCCAATAAAAGCGGACGCGGAGGTGTTCCCGCGCAGACGGTTCGACGGAGGAACCATCAGTGCAGATCAGAAACCTACGCTGGCCTGCACGAAGAACGTCCGCGGCGTACCCACGTAGATCCCCGAGTTGTTGTCGCTGGAGCGGGTGAAGTACTGCTTGTCGAAGATGTTTTTCACCCCGGCGCCAAGCTTCAGGTTGGAGAGCTGCGAGCCGAAGTCATAGCCGCCGCGCACGTTCCAGGTCACGTAGCCCGGAATGTCGCCGTACTGCCCGTCCGCCGTGCCTTCGGTGATGTAATTGCCATTGAAGCTGCCATCAGCATTCACGCCCGTGCCCGGCGAGCGCTGTTTGGACTGGGCGAAGCCGTCGATGTTGTAGGTCCAGCGGTTGATGTCGTAACGCAGGCCGACGGTGGCCACCTGACGCGAGTAGAACGGCAGGTCGCGGCCCTTGAAGCCGGGGATCTCGCCTTCGTAGGTCGCGCGGGTGTAAGTGAAACCGGCGTTGGCGGTCAGGCCATCAAGGCGCGGGTCAAGCGCCGCCATGTCGTAGTGCACCGACGCTTCGATACCCTGGTGCTTGGTCGCGCCGAGGTTGGTCCAGCCCACGTCGTTGCTGATGTATTGCAGTTCGTCATCGAAGTCGATGTAGAACAGCGTCACTTCCCCGCCCCACACGTCATCGTTGTAGCGCGTGCCGATTTCGTAGGTCTTGGCTTTCTCCGGCTCCAGACCATTGGCGGTCTGGTCACCCGAGCCGCCCTGGCCGAGCTGGAAGTACTGCAGGCTGCCGAACGACGTCTCGTAGTTGGCGAACAGCTTCCACGCATCGGACAGGTGATACATCACGCTCAGGGCCGGCAGAGGCTCGTTGCTTTCGATGCTGCGGTTTTTCTCCGGCACGCGTTTGCCGGCGGTGTCGAGCACGGCGCGATCATGCCAGTCGGTGCTGATGTG
This sequence comes from Pseudomonas sp. B34(2017), assembly GCF_002112915.1. NCBI lineage: Bacteria > Pseudomonadati > Pseudomonadota > Gammaproteobacteria > Pseudomonadales > Pseudomonadaceae > Pseudomonas > Pseudomonas sp. B34(2017). Next base: position 586,964 of record NZ_NEJA01000004.1, read on the forward strand.
CTCGAAGCGAATGCCCGGAGTCACGGTCCAGTTGCCGACGTCGATCTTGTTGTCGATGTACACCGAGTTGGCCTCGGTGCCGCCGGTGCGATCCTGGAATACATGACCGTCGGAGGTCTTGGTGACCACCGGCACATTGTTGACCAGCGCCAGGCGGCTCGATTGTTCGTGCATCGCCTCTTTCAGATAACGGTAACCGACGCTGACTTCCTGAGTGGTCGGGCCGACGTCGAACACACGCGAAACGCGCGGCTCGATGCCCAGCGTGTAGTAGGAACGCGGGAACGAGCTGAGGGTTTTCTGATCGCGGGCGGCGATGGTGCTGCCGCGAAAGCTGTCGGAATAATAGGTCAGCACTTCTGCCTGAGTGCGCTCGTCGATCTGCCGGATCCACTTGAACGACACGTCCTTGCGGCGGCCGCTGAAGCCGTCGTAGTCGCGGTCGGACTGGAACGGTTTGTCGTCGTACTGCTTTTGCGTCAGGCCACCGGGCATGTCGGCGCTGGCGTCGTAGTAGTGGAAGTTGAGGCTGAAATCGTCCTGATCGGTCGGCGCCCAGTGGGTCTTGAGGATCACGTCGTCGATGTCGTTGCCGTTGTTGCGCTCGCGGTAACCGTTGCCGTTGACGCCCGAGTACAACAGCGCCATGCCGATGCCGTTGTCGGCAGTGCCGCCGAGAAACGCGGTATCGATGTGTTTCCAGCCACCGTGCTGCGAGGTTTCAAGGGTGGTGCCGATTTCACCGGTGGTTTTTTCCGGGATCGCGCGGGTCACGAAGTTGATCACGCCGCCGACGTTCTGCGGCCCGTAACGCACGGAGCCGGCACCACGGACCACGTCGATGCTGTCGAGGTTGCCGGAAGAGATCGGCGCCATCGACAGTTGTGGCTGGCCATACGGGGCAAACGCGGCCGGCACGCCGTCGATCAATACGGTGGAGCGTGGCGACAGGCGCGACGTCAAACCCCGTACGCCGACGTTCAGCGAAATATCGCTGCCGCCGGTGCCGTTGGCTTCCTGCACCTGCACACCCGGCACACGGCGCAGCACGTCGCCGACGTTCATCGCGCCCTGCTCGACCATCGCTTCACGGCGAATCACCGTGCGCGCGCCGGGGTGGTTCTGCACCACGGCGGCGTTGGCGTCGCCGAGCCAGTCGCCGACCACTTTGATGTCGGTCACGCCCAGTTCCAGCGGGCCGTTGGCGGCGGAAGTCGGGGCTGGGGACAAGGTCACCGAACCTTCATTGATCTGATAATCCAGACCGCTGCCTTGCAGCAATTGGCGCAGGGCCTGTTCCGGAGAAAGGTTGCCGTCCACGGCCGGCGCCTGTTTGCCGGCGACCAGGTCCGGGCTGAAAAACACCTGCAATGACGTTTGTTGACCCAGTTCGCTCAGGGCCTGACCCAGCGGCTGTGCGCGGATGTGAATGGCTTCGGCGGCAAAAGCCATCGGCACGGCGGCGTTGACCGCCAGCGCGAGCGCCAACGGTAACCAAGGGGATTTATTGTTTTTGGCGGTGGAGTTTTTCACGTCGAACGGAGTCCTGTGGATCGCAAGAGTGTGCGGCTGTTAATGCAAACCAGTTGCAGTTGAACAGGAAGACGACGAACTCGAAAAAAACCTGAATTTTATTTTGAAATTATTTCCTGGCTGCCGTCGGCAAGGGTGCGCACGGCCACCGGAAGAATGCTTGGCAAGGCCTTGAGCAAGGCATCGGTGTTGTCGGATTTGAACACGCTGGTCAGGCGCAAATTGGCCACGGCCGGGTTGGCGACCTTCAGCGGCTTGTCGCGATAACGCGACACTTCCTCGGCGACTTCGCTGAGGCTGGCATTGTTGAACACCAGTTTGCCGCTGCGCCAGGCCGTCAGCTCCGCCGGGTTGACCGCGTAGGCCGGCGCCACTTTGCCCTGGGCATCGATCCGCGTGCCGAGACCGGCAGTGAGGCTGATGAAATCGGCATTGGCCGCATCACGGCCCTGCACCTTGACCGTGCCCTGCTCCACCGCGACCCGGGTCTGCGTCACGTCGCGCCGCACATCGAAGCGGGTGCCGGTCACCGTGACCTTGCCGCTGCCGGTCTCGACCACGAACGGGCGGGAAGTGTCGTGCTCGACGCTGAACATCGCTTCGCCTTCGGTCAGTTCGATGAGCCGCCGATCCTTCTCGAAACGCACCTGCAAACGGCTGCGGCTGTTGAGGTCGATCACCGAGCCGTCCGGCAGCGCGACATGCTTGCGCTCGCCCAGCGCGGTGGCGAACTCGGCGCTGTAACCTTGCGGGTGATTCAAGCCGCTGAACAGACCGAGCCCGAGTGCCACCGCGACCACGCTGGCCGCCACGGCATAACGCAACAACGGACGGCGTTCGCGCCGCGCTGGCGGCGTTTCGCACAAAGCTTTAAGCCGTGGCGCCGGCAGCAGATCCGCCGCTGTCCACAAGCCTTGCAGCAACTGGAATTCGTCCCGGTGCTGGGGATGTTCGTTCAGCCACGCGTCGAAGTTCCGATATTGTTCGGCATCGACCGCTGGCTCCTGCAAACGCACAAACCAGCGTGCCGCGTCATCGCGCACCGTTGTTTGCCCGCACGCGCAATCACGAGTATCCATCATGGAATGTCCTGTTTGGCTGGGGATGAAAAGACGCCACGGCTCATGATTGCGCCCCGTCCAGGCGATCACGCAGATGCCGCAGGGTGCGGATCATATACTTTTCCACCATGTTCCTGGACAGGCCCAGGCGTTCGGCGATTTCCGCCTGGGTCAGGCCTTCGATCTTCTGCCAGACGAAGATTCGTCGGCAGTTGACCGGCAGCTCCGTGAGCGCGCGTTCGATGGAATCGGCCAGCTGGATCGCATGCATGTAATGCTCCGGGTCGCCGGTCGGCGCCTCACTGAGATCGATCGCCTCCGACTCCATGGCGCCCCGCCGGTCCTCACGCCGATAGCCGTCCACCGCGATGTTGCGCGCGGTCTGGTGCAAATACGCCCGGGGTTGCTGCACCGCCGACGAATCGGATTCGAGCACCCGCACAAAGGTGTCGTGCGCCAGATCCTCGGCCTGCGAGCGATTGCGCAGGCGACGGGTCCAGGTGCCGATCAACTCTTCGTAATGCTCGAGAAAGCCGGGTCTGCGGGGCAGCATGGGGATCATTGCGGCGTGCTGAGGAAAGGGGAACGAATGGTAATGCTTCCTATTAAGCCGAGGCAATGGATTCCGACGAGTGCTATACGGAGCACAGGGCATTCATTGAAACGCTTGAGTTTTCTGAACCGGGCCTTTTTCTCAGGTTACGTCGCCTGCCCCAAGCCACTCTCTGACGGATTCCAAAGCCATCACCTCCTGACGGAAAGCATGCCGTCACGCCTCTTCGCCTGACACCCTCGCCTTTTTGGTTTGGCTTTGGTTATCTGGCTCAACCTCATCCTCCCTCAATCTGACGTTACGCTCGCGATACTCGATCGTGATGTCACCATGAGTCGCCCAGAGGTGCTCCAACTGTTTGGCAGGTGGTTTTTCGGCCTTGATTTTCGCAACCGAGGCCTCGCGCAATGAAGTCCTGAAGGTGTCGGAGAACTCAAAGCGCTCTTGAGCCCTTCTCGCGATCAATACGTGCCTTGATTTGAGGGTCGCTTCTATCCGGTTACCCGCTCTCAGGCCTTTGATCAGCTCGGACATACTATGGAGCGCTGCCTGCTTGGGCGCAGCGCTGCCGATGCAATTCTTCTCAGCCTTGGGCGGAGAAATCAGTCCAGTGGTTCGCCACGTAGATCGCTTGAGCGTTCGACTCGACATGAAATGATCGTTCCATAGCACAGCCTGCGAATAGATTGGCCATGCATCTACGGCAATAATCGCTATGGTTTTCAGTGGCTTGCCGTTTACATATCGGATAATCGATTCAGGTTCTTCCCCCTTCCACACAAGGCAAAATCCATGATCTGCCGGCCTGGGTGCCGAAGCGCGCATCACACGCCATTCACTGGAGAAATACTCCCGGCACAACACGTAGGCCAGATCGGCCATTTCCCCGCAATTCCCTGCGCCGACTTCCAGAGCGGCGATCGCTCCTCGCATTGGATGATGGGGACCGCTGTTGGGTCTGACAGGAAGCGCGTACAACTCTTTCTTCAATGCCCGAGCCTCTCTCACCAGATGAGTCGCAGGATAGGCACTGATAACGGCTTTCTGCTCCTTGCTCTCCGGGACAAATACGGTCGGGATATTAGAAGCGACCTGATTTCCCGAGCCATGACGAAGGGATTTTTTGACGGAATAGATAATCAGATCCGCCAACTGTATTGCACGAACGTACTCACTCGGCAACTCAACTGTCTTGTCCATGACATGAAGCTCTCCAGAGACGATGTTCGCGTGAGATTAGCTCATAAATTGCAACCCGCCGTGACGAAAACGTTGACAGAGTCAGTGTCAACCAGAAAGGAATTTTCGGCCGAACGACCACGTTGGCAAGCACGCCGGTTCCCGCAGACGTATAACGTGGCTGTGGGTTCCGGTGCATCCACCGTAGCTGGGTGGATTTAGCGCGCCTCTTCAATTCCAGCTTGAAGATATTGGCTGTCAGCATGACCGCTCAGGGTCACCGGGCCGACTTTCAGGTTGCCGTTTTCAAGGGACACCTTCGGTGCGTTTTCTTCAGTTTTGTGTGGCAGGTCGAGGCCGGCTTTTACGCCGTAGTCGAGGTTGCTCAGATCGCTGCTGCTGACCTTCGAGCCGCCCAGATCGACTTTGCCTTCGGCGGCAGAAATCCGCGCACCGGTCAGCTGGGTAGCGCCGCCGACCGTGAGATTCACACCCTGACCAGCACTGATACCGGAGGCCTGTTTGACGCTGTCCTTGTGCGCGTATTCGCCTCCGGCTTTCAGCGTTGGCTTGTAGTCGGTGCCCGCGAGTTTGCCCTTGTCGTCGGCCGGAGCCTTCTTGGCGGTGAGGCCCAGATCCACGTCAACCTTGGCGTGAGTGCTGGAGTCCTGACGGCTTTCGACCGTCAGATCACCCGCCACGTTGCCGCTGACGTTGCGCGCATCGATCCGCGCGCCGTTCAGGCTCGCATCGCCGCCGCTGTTCAACACCACCGTGTCAGCCTTGATCTGGCTTGTCTGCTGAGTGGTGCCTTGCAGGTAATCCACGCCCACCTTGGCCCCGGCATTGAAGCCGTGATCGCTGCTGACTTTTTCATCGGCGGCGGTCGGTGTGCTTTGGCTCAGATTGCCACCGGCATTCAACGCCACATTCCAGTTATTGCGGCTGTCGGTGGATTGCGCGGATTCCTGAACGAAACCGCCCTTCTGCGCGTCGATGCTGACGTTTGGCGCGCTGACCTGAGTGCCTTGCAGGTGCACCGAATCGCCGCTCAAGGCGATGCCGTTCTGGCTGGTGAGCTGGCCACCGCTGAGGGTCTGCGTGTTCTCGTTGACCCGACCGATGTTGAAGTTGCCGCTAAGGCTGCCGCCCTGATCGCGGCTCTTCTCGCTGCTGGTTTTGCTGCCGCCGGCCTTCAGGCCGCCGCCGAGATTGCTGCCGGTGGCGACGTGCGAGTCGGTGGCCGCTTGCAGGTCGAGCTTGCCGTCAGCTTTGAGGTCGATAGCACCAGCGCTGTCGATCTTCGTGCCTTGCTGAATCTGATTACCGCCGCTGCTCAATTGCACCGTGCCGTTGCCGCTGAGGCTGGCAACATGCGCCTGGCTGTCGGTGGTCTGGTTGCCTTTGTGATCGAGCTGGAACCCGGCGCCGAGATCGACATTAGTGCCTTCGGTGCCCGGCAAAGTGCCGACGGTCAGCGAACCGTTGCCGCGCAGGCTGGAGCTGTCGCTGCTCTGGCGGTCGTTGGCCTGATTGAGTGCCAGATCCCCGCCGGTCTTGACGCTGAGAACGCCCTGGCCGCCATCGAAACGGCTGCCTTCGAACCGGGCATCGCCGCCGACATGGATGTTCACACCCTGATTGCCAGCGTAACCGCCAACCAGCGCCGTGGAGCTGTTCTTGCGCGACTGGCTGCTGCCACCCGCGCCGCTGCCGGCCACGTTCACGTCTTCACCGGTCTTGGTGTAGACGCGCACATCGACCTTGGCATCCACCGACTTTTCGGTGCTGCTGTGGGTGTTGTTCGCGGCATCGGTCACCAGTTTGTCGGCGCTGATGTTCACTTGGCCGGCGCTGGCGTTGTACTGGGTGCCCTGGTCGTGCAGCGTGCCGCCGACCTTCACGTTCACGGTCTGGCCGTCGAACCGGCTGACTAAGGCGTTGCTGCCCTGCTCGGTTTTATCGGCGCCGGCATGACCGATTGCCACGTCGATACCGACGTTCGGCTGACCGAGATTGGCCAGTGCGTCCTTGTCCGGCACCTTGCCGTCGAGCACTTCTTTCACCGCGCCGGCAATCGGCCGGGCGATGTCTTTGTACTCGACGTTGGCGCCGATGTCCGCCGACCAGTTGCTCTCGCTGTGGGTGCTGCTTTCGGTGTTGCTCGCAGCACGGTTGTCGACTTCGTTGGCGGCGACATTCAGACCGTTGCCGGACTTCAGTTGCGCGCCTTCGGTGACGAGTTTGTCAGCGTTGATGTTCAGGCTGCCGCTGCTCTGCACGCCAGTGGTTTGCGCAGCGGTTTTAGCGGTGGTGTCTTGCGAAGTGCTGTGCGAGAAATCCACACCGCTACCCGCGCGGTCGAGGCCGCCGGTGTAGTAGAAACCGCCGCCGGTGTTGCGGGTTTCGGTCGAGGTGCTGTGGCTGTCCTGCTCGGCCAGCAACGAGACGCTCTTGCCGCTCAGGGTGGTGTCGCCGGCGGTGGATTTCACCTCGGCGCCCTTCAGCGTCAGATCGCCGCCCGCCTTCACCTGCACGCTGCCGCCGCTGAGGCTGGAACCCTGCTGCGTGACGTCGTTGACGGTGACGGTTTGCGCCTTGTCTGAGTAATGCACGCCGGCGCGATATTGCTCCGCCGTCTGCTCCTTGGCGTAGGCGTCGAAACCACGAGTCTGCGTGCTCTTGCTGCTGTCGTGGGTGTTCTGCGTCGAATGCACATTTACATCGCCCGCAGCATCGGCCACCAGCGCGCTGCCAGCCTTGACCGTGGAACCGGCGACTTCGATGTCCTTGGCGCTTTTGAGCTTGAGGTTGCTGTCGGAAGCGAGCTCGCTGCGCACCGTGGTGCTGTCCTTGCTGTTCTGCCGGGACTCGTCCTTGGTGATGCCGAAGAACTTGCTGTCCTTGTCGTGGTTGTTGCTGTGCGAGGTGTCCTGCACGCCGTCGATGGTCAGCGAACCGTTGTCGCTGATCACGCTGGCGTCCTGGCCGCCGCGCACCTGGCTGCCGCTGATGCGCACGTCGTCGGCCTTGACCACCAGTTTGCCGGCCGCGTTGATCTTGCTGCCCTGATGCTGGGTCTGGCCCTTGTCGGCGTCGCCGGTCTTGCCGAAGAAACCGCCGCCGACCAGATCACCGGAATAGCGGTTGTCGCTGCTGCGATGGGTGCGGGTCGCGGTGGTGATTTCCACTTGCTTGCCGGCCAGTTGCAGATCTCCGGCGCTGTTCAGCTCGGCGCCTTCGGAGCGCAACAACGCGGCGGTTTGCAGGGCGATGTTGCCGGCCTTCAACTGGCTGGTGACGCTGCGCTGCTCTTCGCTGCTGCTGTCCCAATCGGCTTTCCACAGGTGCTTGCGGTGCTTGCCCTGATCGGTCCGGGTGTGGCTTTCAGTGGCGGCGGTCAGGCGCAGGTCGCCGCCGCTTTGCACGCTGAGGTTGTTCTTCGCGTCGACCTTGGCGGCTTTCAGTTCGGTGTCTTTGCCGGACGACAATTGCGCGTCGCGGCTGGCGACGATCTGGCTGCCGTGCTGACGCGAATCGCTGTCGGTCTTGGTGCGCTCGTAAGTTTCCCAGGTGATGCCGATGGTGCTGTTGTTCCAGTTCTCGCGCTGTTCCTGGAGCTTGCGGCTTTCCACGGTGGTCAGGGTCAGATTGCGCTTGGCCTCGACCTTCACGTCGCGACCGCTCACGTCAGTGGCGGCCAGGGTCAGGTCCTTGCCGCTGTGCAGGCCGACGTCGCCCTGGCTGCTGCGGATACCGGCGCGGGTCAGGTCGAGGCTGTCCGGGATCGCCTGACCGCTGACGTTCAGGTCGCCCGCCGAACGAATCTGCACACCGTCACGCCCGGCGACTTGCACTGCGCCGAGCTTCACGCCCGCGCCTTCAGCGGTGCTGACGATGTTGATGCGCCCGGCCTGCATCGCGCCGAACAGGCTGGCGTCGATCCGCTGATCGGTGGTGTTGCCCGCCGGGTCCACGGCTTTCACCTGGCCGCTGGCGTAGTCGATCTGATTGCGCCCGACGGTGAGGTTCAGTTGATCACGCGCAGCAATCGCGCCCTGGCTGTCGATGCGCGGGGCGATCAGGTTGATCGAACCTTCGCCGTTGCGCAGGCCGCCGCTCTGGATCTGCAACTGACCGGTGGCGTCGCGGGTGCTCAGGGCTTGCAGCTTGCCGTCGTTCAGCTCGGGACGGCCGACCAGCAGATTGGCGTTCGGCGTGTTGATGAAACTGCCGCCGTTCACCGAAATGCCGTTCGGGTTGGCGAGTACGTAGTCGGCGGCGCGACCGAAGATTTCCTGGGCGCCGTTGATGGCCGACGGGTTGCGGCTGATCACTTCGTTGAGGATCACGCTCGCGGCCTGGCCCTGCAATTGCGGGTTGGCCGCCAGTTGCCCGGCAAGCTGCGATTGCCCGGTCTGCAAGGCGTTGTTCAACACCAGGCCCTGTCGGTCGACGTTGTAGTCGAGGAACTGGTTATGCGACAGGCCCTGTCCGTTGGGCGCGACGATGTTGACGATCGGGACGCCGCCCTGGGTCTGCAATTGCGCGGTGCCGCCGGGGCCGGGTGCGACCACCACACCGCCGGCCATGGCGCCCGGCAGGTGAGCGACCAGGAACAGGCTGGCGATGGCCCAGCGTAGTTTGCCCCGTGGGGAAAGATGAAACGCAAAGGTGTTCATTGGCATAAAAAACTCTCCATGTAGTGCGGCATCACGTTGCGCGTTGAGTTGAAGGCCACGGCTGTCGCGCTCAGGTCCGATGGCTGTTGTTCACTGACGTTCATATCTGTAATCCGACCCGCATCAGCCAGGTTTCAGGCTCGCGGTGCAGGCCGGTCGGGGTGTTGAGGCTGCGCTGGTAATCGACATCCACTTGCAGGTTTTTCCAGCCCAGGTTGAGGCCGATGCTGGCGCCGCTCAGACGTTGAACCGAAGCACCGTGATCGGCCTTGATCCAGCCGTGGTCGAGGCCGACGCGCGGGGTGAGCTGCATCGGCAGATCGCTGCGCAACGGCAGGCGCAAGGTGTTGCGCCAGATCGCGCCGCTGGCGCCGGACGCACTGCTGATCCGATAACCGCGCACGGCGGAATCGTCGGTGCCGAGCAGTTGTTCGATCGCCGGCAGCGGATCCGGGCTGTATTGCACATTGAGTTGGCTCTGCCATTGCCAGGCTTGCGCGCCGAGCTGGCCGTTACGCCACTGGCTGAGGCCGGCGCGGTACTTGCGAAATTGCGCCTTGGGTAGGTTGTTGACCTGGCGATCGGCATCGTCATCGGCGCCCAGCCAGCGCAAACCCTGGGCGTAATTGACGTCGAGGTTCCACACCGCGCGGTCGAGCCAGAACAGATTGAGCCCGGCCTCGGCCACGGTCAGGGTCGGGCTCTGGATGCCGAGGCGGACGCTTTCCAGATAGCTGTCGACATCCTTGTGCGCCAGTTGCAGGTTGGCACTGAGCTGATGGCTCTGGTCGCGCCACAACACCCGGTCGGCGCGCAGGTAGAGTTGATCGGTGATGCCGGTGCTGTTCAGGGTCGCCGTGCTGAGTTTGAACGGCGCGCGGTATTCGGCGTGGCTGGCGAAGGTGCTGAACGTCCAGTAACCGTAGGGAATCGCGTAATAGAGGCTGACGTTGCGGCTGTAGCGGTCGCCCTGATTGAGGGTGTCGCTGGCGCTGAGGCTCAACAGATCGTTGAGTTCGAGCGGACTGTCGAGGGTCAGGCTCAGCGTGTCGCGATCACGACCGGTGCTGGCGCTGCCGAGGTTGTCCACGCCCAGGCCCAAGCTCCAGCGCGACTGCCCCGAGGTACGTGAACGCAGGATGATTTTCGACGCCCCGGGCTGACTGCCGGGGGCGATGTCGGCGGTCAGATCGAGCGAGCGCAGACGGTTCAACTGATCCAGCCCCTGCTCCAGATCCCGCAGGTTCAGCGGTTTGCCGAGCATGCCAGGGAACGCCCCGCCGAGTGACACCGGCAGGCTTTGGTCCGCCAGTTCGATGGACTCGATGTAACCTTCGTCGATCAGGATATCCAGCGATTGCCCCGCTGCCGGCGCGCTGCTCAGGTACGGCCGGCTGGCGATGTAGCCCTTCTCCACGTACAGCGCGGTGATGGTCGCCAGCAGATGGTTGATCTGGCCGACGCCCATGCACGGCGCCAGCAGCGGTTTGATCCGGGCGTTGAGCTTGTCTTTGTCGATCAGCGTGACGCCGCCGATGCGCGTCCCGCTCAAGGGCCAGCAGCGCTCATCGGGTTTGATCGATTCAGGAATGGCCGGATTGGCCGGCGCCGGGCCGAACGCGCCGCGCTCCAGCTGCCGCGTGCGCTGTTCGAGTTGCAGCTGTTGCAGATCGCGCTGTTGCAGCTGTTGCTGGCGCAGCACTTCCTGGCCAGGGGCTGAAACTTCGGCGGCGAGAACGCCGGGCGCACACGCACTCAACAACAAGGCCGACGCCAGCGGGCGCGGCAGGAAACGACTACGAGAAACAGCGCGAAGCGAATACGGCACTCAACATCCTTGCAATCAACTGGCGTAATGCCACCCCATCAATTGCGGTGATAGTCAGAGCCTTCCTACACAAATGCAAGACGCTTCCTACGCTGCTTACATTTCTTAAACAAATGCCCTTTTAGCGCGGATCGCCAGCGATAACGCCAGCAAGTTGCAGATCATCAGGGTTTCCCCGAGGGCCTGAGACCAGGCTGCCAACATCAATCCCCCGCCGATCAACAGGTAGTAAAACAGCCCCAGCAACGCGCCGGCGGTACCCAAGCGATCCGTGTAATTGCTCAAGGCTGCTCCCAGAATGTTCGGAATCGCCATGCCGAACGCCAGTACCACCAGCAGCATCGGCAGCACGAACCAGATGTGCGCCTGCAACAGCCACACGCAGATGCCACCGAGCAAACCGGTGACGGCCGCAAGGCGAATCAACTGCAGCGGACTGCAGCCGATGCGCAGCAAGCATTTGTTGAGCCATGCTCCAAAACCTGAGGCCAACGCGAGCATCACGCCGCTGTAGCCGAACGCTGAACTGCTCAGCCCAAGCCGCTCGAACAGAAACGGTCCGAGGCTGTAATAGCTGAACAACGCAACGTTGAACGTTGCGATCCACAAAGCCGAACGCCAGATGCCGGGATCGCGCAGCATGTCGCCCATGGTTGCAAACAGACTAATGGAGGTGAGTTGTGGAGCACGGGTTTCCGGCAAGACGCGCCAGCTCCAGAGCCACAAGGCCGACGCCAGTAGCAACAACGCAGCAAGCACGCCGCGATAACCAAAGCCCTGAACCAGACTCGCCCCGCTGAACAAACCGATGGCTGGGCTGGCCGCCAGCGCCATGCCTGCCAGAGAAAAGACCTGGGCCAGTTCGCTCCCGCGAAAACGATCGCGCAACAACGTCTGGGTCACCACCGAGCCAACCGCAGCGCCGAATGCCGCCAGTGCCTGGGCCATCAACAAGCCGTTGAAACTGCGAACGCTCAAACCGAGTACGCAGGCAAAAACATAAATCGCCAGACCGGCGAGCATCGAGGGCCGGCGGCCGATCCGGTCGCACACCCGCCCCCACGTCACCACACCCAACGCGAACGCCAGGAAGTACACCGACAGGGTTTGCGCCGCCGCTTGCGGGCCGACATCAAATGCCCGGCCGATATCCCCCAGCGCCGGGCTGAACAAGGTCTGGGCGATCTGCGGGAACATCAGCAGTGCAATCGCCAACATCAACAACTTTCTTTGGTCCATCACCAAGACTCCTCAACAAAAACGCCGGGGAGTTTAAAAAACGGTGGCTGACGTATTATCCGAATCCTGACAATTTATCGTTGAAATCGGACAAACCATGGCCTGGCTCGAAGCCCACGATCGTTTTGACCCTGATCGCTTCCCGGCGCCGGTGATCGGCATCGCCTCTACTCTCGGCGATCACGACTCCGGCCTGCATCGGCATCAGCGCGGGCAACTGCTCTACACCCGACAGGGCTGCACCCGCATCACCCTGGCGCAGCAGTTGTGCCTGCTGCCGCCGTCGCGGGCGGCGTGGATTCCCGGTGGCGTCACGCATCGGGCGGTGATGCAGCAAAGTGTCGATTACCGCTCCATCTACCTGACGCCCGAGTTGTGCTGTGAGCTGCCGCAACAGGTTTGCGTGATTGAGGTCAGCCCGTTGCTGCGCGCGGTGCTGGAACCGATGGCGATTGCCGATTTCGCCACCGATTGGCAGCAAGGCAAATTTGTCCATTTGCTGGGGCTGTGCCTGAGTGAAATCCGTGATGCGGCGCAGCAACCGATGCTCCTGCCCCTGCCGGAAGACAAGCGCCTGGCGCTCCTGCTGGCACAACCCGAGCGACTGCCACCAGAACTGCAAGTGCTTGAGCAACAGATCGGCGCCAGCAGCCGCACCATCGGCCGGATCTTCCAGCGCGAAACCGGCATGAGCTATCAGCAATGGCGCCAACAGTGGCGGCTGATGCGCGCGATGGAATTGCTCGCCACCGGGCGCAACCTCGGCTACTGCGCGTTTGAACTGGACTTCGCCAGCGACAGCGCATTCATTGCGTTCTTCAAATCCATGACCGGCAGCACACCCGGCGCCTGGCTCAAGTAAGCAACTGACGATCGGCGACAAAAATCAATTGCCACAAAATATTACTCGCGTCATATTACGGTCGTAATAGCCATTCCGCTTTCTCAGGTATTACGCCATGACCAGCATGCCCACCGTAGAACCCGATCTCGCCGTTCCGGTCAGCGCTCCCAAACCGACCCTGCTCAAACGCCTGCTGTTGCCCGCTGCTGGCTTGGCCGCGTTAGTGTTGGCCGGGTTGTACGCCGTGCATTGGTGGGGCACGGGGCGATTTCTCGAGGAAACCGACGATGCCTACATCGGCGGCGACGTCACGGTGATCGGACCGAAAGTCGCCGGTTACATCGAGGAAGTGCTGGTCAGCGACAACCAGAAGGTGAAGGCCGGCGACGTGCTGATCCGCCTCGATGCCCGCGACTACCGCGCCAATCTGGCCAAGGCTGAAGGCGCGGTCGCCGCCGAAGAAGCGTTGCTGGCCAACCTCGACGCCACCGAACAATTGCAGCAAGCGGTGATCGGTCAGGCCCGCGCCGGGATCGATGCCGCCAGCGCCGAAACCGCCCGTTCGCGGGACGACAATGCGCGCTACAAACGCCTGGTGACCACCAATGCAGTCTCGGTGGAAAGCGCGCAACGGGCCGACGCCACCTTCAAGACCGCGCAAGCCTTGAGCGCCAAAGCCCAGGCCGAATTGCTGGCCGCGCAACGCCAGCTCACCGTGATCGAAACCCAGAAACAACAGGCCCGCGCCGCCCTCCAGCAAGCCCGGGCCGAGCGTGATCTGGCGCAACTCAACCTCGGCTACACCGAACTGCGCGCTCCGGTTGACGGCGTGATCGGCAATCGCCGCGCGCGGGTCGGCGCTTATGCGCAGGCCGGTTCGCAGCAGTTGTCGGTGGTGCCGGCCAGCGGCCTGTGGGTCGATGCGAACTTCAAGGAAGACCAACTGGCGCGGATGAAACCCGGCCAGCGTGTGAGCATCCGCGCCGACGTGTTGTCCGGCCAGGAATTCCACGGTCGCCTCGACAGCCTCGCCCCGGCCACCGGTTCGCAGTTCAGTGTGCTGCCGCCGGAAAACGCCACCGGCAACTTCACCAAAATCGTCCAGCGCGTGCCGGTGCGGATCCTGCTCGACCCGGCCGACGGCGTGCTCGGCCACCTGCGTCCGGGACTGTCGGTGACGGCTGAAGTCGACACCCGCGCCCAACCTGAAACCACGGCTGTGGCCAGCGCGCCATGAGCACCGCCCTCACCGCCGCCGCGCAGCCATTCAACGCCGCCGAGATGGCAACGGCGACCAAGGTGTTCGCCTTCGCCACGATGTGCATCGGCATGTTCATCGCGCTGCTGGATATCCAGATCGTCTCGGCCTCGCTGCGCGATATCGGCGGCGGGTTGTCCGCCGGCACCGATGAAACGGCGTGGGTGCAGACCAGTTACCTGATCGCCGAAATCATCGTGATCCCATTGTCGGGTTGGCTGTCGCGGGTGTTTTCGACGCGCTGGCTGTTCTGCGCTTCGGCGGTCGGTTTCACCCTCGCCAGCCTGCTCTGCGGCATCGCCTGGAACATCCAGAGCATGATCGCCTTTCGCGCGCTGCAAGGGTTTCTCGGCGGGTCGATGATTCCGCTGGTGTTCACCACGGCGTTCTTTTTCTTCACCGGCAAACAGCGGGTAATCGCCGCTGCCACCATCGGCGCCGTGGCTTCGCTGGCGCCAACATTAGGCCCAGTGATCGGCGGCTGGATCACCGACATTTCGTCCTGGCACTGGCTGTTCTACATCAATCTGGTGCCGGGAATTTTCGTCGCCGTGGCGGTGCCGATGCTGGTGAAGATCGACCAGCCGGAACTGTCGCTGCTCAAGGGCGCGGACTATTTGAGCATGGTGTTTCTGGCGCTGTTTCTCGGTTGCCTGGAATACACCCTCGAGGAAGGCCCGCGCTGGAACTGGTTCAGCGACCAGACCATCCTGACCACCGCATGGATCAGTGGCCTCGCGGGGCTGGCCTTCATCGGCCGCACGCTGCACGTGGCCAATCCGATCGTCGACCTGCGCGCGCTCAAGGATCGCAACTTCGCCCTCGGCTGTTTCTTTTCCTTCGTCACTGGCATCGGCCTGTTCGCGACGATTTACCTGACGCCGCTGTTTCTCGGCCGGGTGCGCGGCTACGGGGCACTGGACATTGGTCTGGCGGTTTTCTCCACCGGGGTGTTCCAGATCATGGCGATTCCGCTGTACGCCTTTCTGGCCAATCGCATCGATCTGCGCTGGATCATGATGGCAGGCCTGGCGTTGTTCGCCTTGTCGATGTGGGAATTCAGTCCGATCACCCATGACTGGGGCGCCGGAGAATTGCTGCTGCCGCAAGCCCTGCGCGGGATTGCCCAGCAACTGGCGGTGCCGCCAGCAGTAACGTTGACGTTGGGTGGCCTGGCACCGGCGCGGCTCAAGCATGCGTCGGGCCTGTTCAACCTGATGCGCAATCTGGGCGGTGCAATCGGGATTGCTGCGTGCGCGACCATTCTCAATGACCGTACCAACCTGCACTTCACGCGGTTGGCGGAGCATCTGAACAGCAGCAACGAAGCGGTGAATCAGTGGCTGGCCCAGGTCGGCGGCAACTTTGCCGCGCTGGGTCAGAGCGGCGATGTCGGCCTCACCGCCAGCCTGCGTCAGCTATGGCTGCTGACCTACCGTGAAGCGCAGACGCAAACCTACGGCGACACGTTCCTGCTGATCATGGTGTGCTTCGGCATCGCCACGGCGATGGTGCCCTTGATGCGCAAGGTGCAACCACCGGCCGCGCCGAGTGCCGATGCACATTGATCGATCAGGCTTGCGGGGTTTTACGGAAGCCCACGGCCAGACGGTTCCAGCTGTTGATGGTGCTGATCGCGACACTCAGGTCGACCATTTCCTTGGGCGAGAACTGCGCAGCGACCACTTCGTAGTCTTCGTCCGGGGCGTGGGTCAGGCTCAGTTGGGTCAGGGTTTCGGTCCACAGCAGCGCGGCGCGTTCACGTTCGGTGAAGAACGGCGCTTCACGCCACGCGGTCACGGCGAACAGCCGGCGCGGGGTTTCGCCGCCCTTGATCGCGTCGGCGGTGTGCATGTCGATGCAGAACGCACAGCCATTGATCTGCGAGGCGCGCAGCTTGACCAGTTCGATCAGGGTCTTTTCCAGCGGCAATTTCGAGACGGCGGTTTCCAGGGCGATCATCGCTTTCAGGGCATCGGGGGACGCGGTGTAGAAATCGATACGAGGTTTCATCGGGGATCTCCGGGGCAAGTGAATGTGGGGCTACGTTAGTCCCGGCGCCCGGACCGGCAAATAGCCAATCTCCCGGAAGATGGGTAGGCCACTGCGCGGGTGTCAGAAAAGAAAGTGTGAATGGGCAATTGCCAGCACTCGTTGCGCGCCACTAGAATGCGATCAATTCTTAATTGCACCCTAATCGCACTCTCGATTGCATCTCTGGCAACGGACGCCCGAAACGAGTACCTGCCCTCCATGTCGTCCCTCGATCAGCCGTTGAATCAGCAAGTCCAGACGCTCTACAGCGAACACCACGGGTGGCTGCAGGGCTGGCTGCAGCGCAAGTTGGGCAACCGCTGCGAGGCGGCCGATCTGGCGCACGATACCTTTTTGCGCCTGCTCACCCGGCAGGTGATCAAGCCGCTGGGCAACGAGCCCCGGGCGCTGCTGACGCACATCGCCAAAGGCCTGATGATCGACCGCTGGCGGCGTCAGGACCTGGAGCGCGCGTACCTGGAAACCATCGCGCACCTGCCCGCCGCCGAAGTGCCGTCGCCGGAAACCCGCTACCTGATTCTCGAAACCCTGTGGCGCATCGAAGCGCTGCTGCGCGAACTGCCGGAGCAAACCCGCGAGACCTTCCTGCTGTCGCAGATCGAAGGCCTGACCTACGCGCAGATCGCCACGCGCCTGAATGTTTCGCTGATCACCGTCAAACGGCACATGCGTGCCGCGTTCATTGCCTGCCTGAGTGTCGCCTGATGAATTCGTCGATGATCAATCCGCAGATTCTCGGCGAAGCCGCCGACTGGCTGGTGCAACTGCATTCCGGCACCGCGACCCCGTCCGACCATCAGGCCATCGCCCAGTGGCGCACCCGCAGCGCCGAGCACGCCATCGCCTGGCAACGGGCCGAAGCCCTGCTGGGGGACTTGCGCAGCGTGCCGGCCAACGTCGCGATCCAGACCTTGAAACGCGCCTCGCGCAAAGAAGGCCTGAGCCGCCGCCAGACCCTCACCCGCCTCGGCTTGCTGTTGATGGCCGGGCCGCTGGGCATCGCTTCGCAGCATGTGCCGTGGCAGCAATGGACCGCCGACCAGCGCACCGCCGTCGGCGAGCAGAAGAACCTGCAATTGCCGGACGGCACCCAACTGGTGCTCAACACCGACAGCGCCGTGGACATCGCTTTCAGCCCGGTGGAGCGTCGCGTCCTGCTGCTCAACGGCGAAGTGCTGATCAACACCGCCGCAGACGCCAGCGCCCGTCCGTTCATTGTCGAAACCCCGCAAGGCGTGGCCCGCGCACTGGGCACGCGATTCTGCGTGCGCACCGAGGGTTCGCGCAGCCAAGTGTCGGTGCTCGAAGGCCAGGTTCAGATCACCCCGCAACTGCTCAAGCACAGTGCGATTCTTCAGGCGGGCGAGCGCCAGCGCTTCAAGCTCAACAGCTTCGACAGCGCCGAAACCTTCGACACCGCATCCCTGGCCTGGGACAAAGGCATGCTGCTGGCCAGCAACATGCGTCTGGACGAATTGCTCGGCGAGCTGAGCCGCTATCG
Organism: Pseudomonas sp. B34(2017); assembly: GCF_002112915.1. Taxonomy (NCBI): domain Bacteria; kingdom Pseudomonadati; phylum Pseudomonadota; class Gammaproteobacteria; order Pseudomonadales; family Pseudomonadaceae; genus Pseudomonas; species Pseudomonas sp. B34(2017). Next base: position 604,697 of record NZ_NEJA01000004.1, read on the forward strand.
CCGGGGCGTACTGCGCTGTCATCCGGACGTCGCGGCGATGCGCGTGTCCGGGGCGTTTTCCCTGCGCGACACCGACGCCAGCCTGCGTTTGCTCAGCGATACCCTGCCACTGAACATCAACAGCCTGACCCGTTATTGGCTGTCGGTGGAGCCCCGTGTCTGAGCCCTCGGAAAATAATTTCAATGTTCACTGATACCTTTTCGTTTCTCGTCCGGTGAGTGGATAGACCTTCCCATTCCACGCCCCCGACAGGAACACCGAATGACCGCAATGCCATCGCCCCGCCCCGCCACGTTTGCGCTCAAGGCCCTGAACCTGAGCCTGGCCCTGGCCTTCAGCGCGCTGCTGCCGACCGCCGCCCACGCCGCCGACAGCGTCAGTGAAAGCGCCAGCCGCAGCGTCAACATCGGTCCCGGCCTGCTCAGCCATGTGCTGGCGCAATTTGCGGTCAGCGTCGGCGTGCCGCTGTCGTTCGATCCGGCGCAACTGGGCAATCGCCAGAGCCCCGGCCTGCAAGGCAGCTACACCGCACAGAGCGGTTTTGCCCGGTTGCTGGAAGGCAGCGGTTTCGAGCTGATCAGCACCGGCCACAACGGTTACACCGTGGCCCCGAAAGTCGCGGCGGACGGCGCGCTGGAACTGGGCGCCACCAACGTCAGCGCCCTGCGCGACGACAGCGGTGATACCTACGGCGGCGAACAGGTCGCGCGCCGCGCGCAGATCGGCATGCTCGGCAACCAGGAGGTCAACGACCTGCCCTTCAGCGTCACCAGCTATACCGCCAAGACCATGGCCGATCAGCAGGCCCAGACCGTCGGCGATGTGTTGCTCAACGATGCTTCGGTGCGCCAGTCCAACGGCTTCGGCAACTTCTCGCAGATGTTCATGATCCGCGGCCTGCCGCTGGCCTCCGATGACATTTCCTATAACGGCCTCTATGGCGTGCTGCCCCGGCAGATCATCGCCGTCGAAGCGCTGGACCGGGTCGAACTGTTCAAGGGCCCGAATGCATTCGTCAACGGCGTGACCCCGAGCGGCAGCGGCATCGGTGGCGGGATCAACCTGCAACCCAAACGCGCGATGGACACGCCGACCCGCAGTGTCACCCTCGATTACAGCGCCGACGGTCGGGTCGGCGGGCATCTGGATCTGGGCCAGCGCTTTGGCGAGGACAACCGCTTCGGCGCGCGGGTCAACCTGATGCAGCGCGAAGGCGACACCGCCGTCGATGACGAAGACCAGCGCTCGTCGCTGTTCAGCGTCGGCCTGGACTATCGCGGCGATCGCCTGCGGGTCTCGACCGATTTTGGCTATCAGAAGCAGGTCATCAACCAGGGCCGCTCGGTGGTCTATGTCGATTCGAGCCTGACCAAAGCCCCCAAGGTGCCGCACGCCAACGCCAGCTATGCCCAGAGCTGGAGCTATTCGCAACTCGAAGACACCTTCGGCATGGCCCGCGCCGAGTACGACCTGAACGACAACTGGACGGCCTACGTGTCCGGCGGCGCCAAGCACACCCGCGAGAACGGGGTTTACTCGTCGCTGACCGTTACCGACCTGAACGGCAGCGCCCGTGGCGGCATGCTCTATTCACCCCACGACGAAGACAACCAGAGTGCCATGGCCGGGCTCAACGGCCGTTTCGACACCGGCCCCGTCACGCACCAGTTGAACCTCGGCTGGGCGGGCATCTGGGGCGAGCAGCGCTCGGCGTTCGAAACCATCGGCACCGCCGGGCGCTACAGCACCAACCTGTACAACGTCACCGACAAGCCGCGCCCGGCGCCCACCTCGTTCGCCAGCGACATCAGCGACCCGCGCATCACCGGCAAGAACACCCTGCGCAGCGAGGCGATTTCCGACACCCTCGGCTTCGTCGATGACCGCATCCTGCTGACCCTCGGCGTGCGTCGCCAAGAATTGAAAGTCGACGGCTGGAGCACCGCCACCGGCGCCCGCACCTCAAGTTATGAAGAGTCGATTACTACCCCGGTCTACGGCCTGGTGATCAAGCCGTGGGAACACGTGTCGTTCTACGCCAACCGTATCGAAGGCCTGGCCAAGGGCCCAACCCCGCCGACCACAGCAATCAACCGCGACGAAACCTTCGCCCCGGTGCGCAGCAAACAGATCGAAGCCGGCGTGCGGCTGGACATGGGCAGCTACGGCGCCAACCTCGGCGTCTATCGCATCGAGCAACCGTCGAGCTACACCCAGGACGGGATCTTCCGGGTCGACGGCCAGCAGACCAACAAAGGCGTGGAACTCAACGTCTACGGCGAACCGCTCGACGGTCTGCGCCTGCTCAGCGGCGCAACCGTGATGAAGACTGAACTGGAAGGCAGCAGCAACGGCGTGAATGACGGCAACCGTGCCGTCGGGGTGCCGCGCTTCCAGTTCAACCTCGGCGCCGACTGGGACATTCCGGGGCTCGAAGGCGCGGCCCTCAGCGCGCGGATGTTGCGCACCGGCGGTCAATACCTGAACGCGGCCAATACCCAGAGCATTCCGGCGTGGAACCGTTTCGACCTGGGCACGCGCTATGCCTTCAAACTGGATGAAAAGCAGATCACGCTGCGGGCCAATCTGGAGAACGTCGCCAACGAAGCCTATTGGGCCTCGGCCAACGGCGGTTACCTGACCCAGGGCACGCCGCGTACGCTGAAGGTGTCGGCCACCGTGGACTTCTGACCGCTCGTCATCCGGCCGGCACCAAGGGTTCGGCGCGTTTGACCAATATCAGGTAATCCCCTTTCTGGAGACAGACCATGATGACGCGCAAACTCACCTCGCTGTTGTTGATCGGCCTGCTGGCCACAGGCTCAGCCGCAACATTCGCCGCCAACGACGGCGCCGATGCCACGGGCACCAAATCCGGCTCGACCAATGGCTCGCCGATGCCACCGGACAATACGCCGGGCGCGCCGTCCGGCGGCAGCGGCGCGGGGGGCGGCACCGGCACCAATGGCGGCGCCAGCGGTTCGGGTTCGGGAGCAGGCGGGGGCACTGGTTCGGCCGGTGGCGGCACGGGCGGTGCCGGCGGTGGCACTGGCGGCTGAACGAACAAGAGCAGGCCGTGGTGAACGCCTTGGCCTGTGTCTGAACCCTATCGTTTTTTGTCAGCGATCCGAACGTAGCAATTCGCCGAAACCGACGTCCATCGACAACACGGCCGCACGATTGCGGCCGGCGTTTTTGGCCTGATACAGCGCCGCATCGGCGCGCTGGATGAACAGCTCCGGGCTGTCGTTGCCCAGCGGAATAAACGAGTAGCAGCCCAGACTCACCGTCAGATAACCGGTGGGCGAACCGCTGTGGGTGATGTGCTTGTCCATGACGCTGCGGCGGATCTGCCCGGCAATCGCCAGCGCGCCGTTGATGTCGGTGTCCGGCAGCAACACCGCGAACTCTTCCCCGCCATAGCGCACCGCCAGATCGGACTTGCGCTGGCAGCAGTTCTTCACCACCTGCGCGACCTGCGTCAGGCAATGGTCGCCGGCCACGTGGCCGTAGGCATCGTTGTAGCTTTTGAAGAAATCGATATCGAGCATGATCAGGCTCACCGGGCTCGACTGCCGCGCGCCCCGGGCAAACTCCACCTCCAGCGAGCGCTCGAACAGACGCCGGTTGGCCAGCCCGGTCAGGCTGTCGTGGGTGGCGATCTGCTCCAGCGTCCGCTGGGCCTTGCGCAGGTTTTTCTCGATCCGCTCGCCATCGCGCACCTGATGAATGAACACCCAGCCGAACAGCCCCACGCCGAGCATCACCAGCGCCACGATGACGCTGGACTGGAACGCCCGGTCATACCAGCCCTGGAGGATCGTGTCCCGGGACGAAGACGCCGCGACCACCAACGGGTAGCTTTCCAGCTGCCGGTAACCATAAAGACGGGTGACACCGTCGACCACCGAATCGATCATCGCGGTGCCGGCGGCTGCATTGGGCAGCAACTTCTGGTAGATCTCGCCCTTGGCCAGCGAGGTGCCGATCAGGCTCTCGTCGAACGGCCGCCGGGCGAGCAAGGTGCCGTCGGTCAGGCCGAGGAACATGGTGCCGTTGTCGTCCAGGCTGAAGCTTTTGAAGAACCGGTCGAAGTAGGACATCTTGATCCCGGCCAGCAGCACGCCCTGAAAATTGCCGGCGTGGTCGTTGACCCGTTTCGAGATCGGGATGATCCACTCGCCGTTCTCGCGGCTGCGGATCGCCGGGCCGATGTGCGCCACGGCCGAGACGTTCTGCTGGTGAAACTTGAAGTACTCGCGATCGGCCACGCCATTGCCGCGTGGCAGATCCGCGAACGAGGTAATCACCCACTGCCCTTCGCGGTCGAACAGGAACATGCCGTGCAACTGCTCCAGTTGCTGCACCCGCCGCGCGAGGGTTTTCTGCAAGCGCGGCTTCTGCTCCGCGCCATAGCCATCGTCCTGAACCCAGTCGACCAGGCTGGTCAGCACCAGATCCGCTGCCAGAAAAGTGTCTTCGGCCTGCTGCGCCATGGCCCGGGTCAGGTTGGCCGACGACACCTGTGCGTTGGCCAGATCCTGGCGCCGCGACTGTTCGATCTGCAAATACAACAGACCGGACAGGCTCAGACACACAGCCACGATGAACAACACCGCCGCCTTGCGCAGGGGCAAACGCTTGAGGGTGCCGCCGGGGGCCTGGTGCGGATCGTGAATGGGGATAGGCAAAAGCGTGTCCTGGGCAGGTACGACAGGGGCAAAAGCCCGAAACCCTTGTTCTTGTGAGCGTAGCCCACCGGGTTGTGTGGGGCAACCAAGTGCCACCGAGACAATCCCGACCCTGTTGCTATCGGCGCGCAGCGCAATTGGATGACCTGCGACGCGAATTATTTTTGCCTGTCCGTTTTCCTCGCTTTTACCCCCGCCTCGCCAACCGCCGCATCGCGCTGTACAGATGCGCCCGCGCACTTTCCGGATCGCCCTCACGCATCTGCTCGTAGGCCCGTTGCGCAATCGCGTGCGGCACCGGTTTCAAGACCCGTTGCGTGGCCATCGCCAGCAGTTGCACCTGCGCGGCACGCTCCAGGTAATACAGATCGTCCCAGGCTTCGGCGATGGTCGGCGCCCCAACGATCACCCCATGATTCTTCAGAAACAGAATGTCGGCCTCGCCCATGACCCCGGCAATCCGGTCGCCTTCACGCTCATCCAGCGCCAGCCCGTTGTAATGCTCGTCCACCGCCGTGCGCCCGTAGAACTTCAGCGCGGTCTGGCTCAGCCACAACAGTGGCGGCCCCTCCAGCAGGCACAACGCCGTCGCGTTCGGCATGTGCGTATGGAATGCGACCTTCACCCGTGGCAATCGCTGATGCAGGCGCGCATGAATATAGAAAGCAGTGGCCTCCGGTTGGCCCTCGCCGTCCACCACGTTGCCGGCGAAGTCGCAGATCAGCAGGTTGTGCGCGGTCACTTCGGAAAACGCATGGCCGTACGGATTGACCAGAAACAGGTCAGCGTGTCCCGGCAACATCGCCGAAAAGTGATTGCAGATCCCCTCCTCCAGCCCGTGCAGCGCCGCCAGTTGAAAGCACGCCGCCAGTTCTTTGCGAGCGGTGATGATGGCTTCGCTGTCGAGGTTCAACGAGGCGTAACGCGCGGGTCGGGCGCTGCCGGTCAGGGTATGGGCCATGGCGAAACTCCTTTACGACCAGCCAAGGGACGAGAACAGCGGCAGCACTTCGTCCAGCGTGTTGAGGATCGCGTCGGGCCGATAGTCCGGCAGCAACTGCCGACCGGTGCCCCGGTCGATCCAGACGCAACGAAAATGCATGTCGCGGGCCGCCGTGTGGTCGAGCATCGGGCTGGCGCAGATGTGCACCACCTGATTGCGGCTGACGCCCAATTGCTCATGAGCGTAGTCGAACAGCCGCGGCGCCGGTTTGTAGGCACCGGCCTGTTGCGCGGTGATCACCCGGTCGATATGGCCGCCGAGTTGAGCGACGTTGCCGGCGATGATGTCGTCATCGGTGTTGGAGACGATGCACAGCTTGAAACCCTTGGCCTTGAGCTGCGCGAGGGTCTCGACGACTTCGGGGAACGGTGGCATCTGCGGGATCGCGGTGGCCAGGCGCTGACTGTCTTCGCTGGCACTCGCCAGCCCCAGCTCCTCCAGGGCCAGTTGCAGGCCGAGGGTGCTCAGCTCGCGAAACGAGCGGTGCGGCGGCGTCTGTTCCAGGCGATGTTCGTGGCGGTCGTAGACCTCGATCAGGCGCCCGGCATCGACCCGGTGTTCGCCCTTCTCGCTCAGGATCCGCTCAGCCACGGCGCGCAGGCCTTCGTCCCATTGAATCAAGGTGCCGTAGCAATCGAATGTCAGCCATTGCGGGCGCGGTGTGTTGATCAAGGTCATGGGGAATTCCTCTGCAAGTGAGGGCTTCAGCTTATGAACTCGGGGTGATAGTGTGAAATTAAATAAATAGCCGACTGTCAGTTGCCAAACAAATATCGAGGCCGCCGCCATGCTGGATCTGGAACTGCTGAAAACCTTCGTCTGCGTGGTCGATGAAGGCAGCTTCACCCGCGCCGCCGAACGCGTCCACCGCACCCAGTCCACGGTCAGCCAACAGGTGCGCAAACTGGAAGACCTGGTCGGTCACGCCCTGCTGTTGCGCGACCGCACCGGGTTGAACGTCAGCGTCACCGAGCACGGCGAACTGCTGATCCACTACGCCCGTCGATTACTGGCCTTGTCGGCCGAGGCCAGCGAAGCCCTGGCCAGCGATCTGGATCTGGAAATCCTGCGCATCGGCATGCCGGAAGACTTCGACGCCCGACGCATGGCGCTGATCCTCGCCGGCTTCACCCGCAGCCACCCGCAAGCGCGACTGGAAACCGTCAGCGGCATGAGCCTCGACCTGCGCCAACGCCTCGACAGCGGCGAAATCGACATCGCCCTGATCAAACGCGAACCCGACAGCGGCACGGCCTGGGCGACCTGGCCGGAACGACTGGTTTGGGTCAAGGGTGCTGAGTTCGACTCATCCAGTGCCGTGTTACCGCTGGCGCTGTTTCCCCAGGGCTGCCTGTACCGACAACGGGCGATCCGCCTGCTCGACGTGGCGCAACGCCCATGGCGTGTGGCCTTCGGCAGCCACAGCCTGACCGGCATTCAGGCGGCGGTCGCCTCCGGGCTCGGGGTTTCGGTGCTGCCGGCGTCGGCGGTGTTGCCGGAGCATCGGGTGTGCACGGACTTGCCGCCGCTGCCACCGACGGAACTGGCGCTGGTCAGTCGCGAGGGGGTGTTGAGTGGATTGCAGCGGGGTTTGGTGGAGTTTCTGCGGGGGGAATTGGGGGTGGATGCGGGGGGATTTGCTTGATCCCCCCAAATGGCGCTGAGCTCAGGGCTTGTTGACTTCGCGCAGCAGGTCTGCGACCGGGAGGTTCATGGTGTTTGAGTAGTAGGGTTTGTAGCCGTAAGCGGTGACGACGACTTTGCAGGGGATTTGTTGTTTGCCAGAGAGGAGTTGGTTCAGTTCGGCCGCTGACAGATTTCTGTCCGTACTTCTATCGCTAGAGGTTTCGATCAAAAACGCGCTGGTCAGATAGGAAAATCCCGTTTTGTTCGCCTGCCCCTTGTCCGAGGTAATCAAACCGAGGGCAGAAAACTGCATTGATTTATCAACCGCAAAGTCTTCGTCGTCTCCCAAGGCGCACTCAAGAGTACCCGACGCCATTCCTTTACGTTCACCTCGGTCAAAAAGATCCAGAACATCCACGTCCGATTGATACCGAACGTCGTAGAGCGTTCGTTCTCTTGCGACAGACACGAAGCTCAAATTTGCCGGAGGTTTTACATGATCCTTTGCACACCCGGAGCAGATGACCATAAATATGCATAGAAGAAATTTGTACCTCACGAGAAATCTCCATGATCGATTCAAGCAGCAAGTCGCTGGCCGATTTACTGCCTACTTCTCTGGTGGAAAATCGCCCTGACCCAAGTATGTTCCCTTTTAGCAATGAGCTCAGAACTTGTTACCTTCGCGCAGCAGGTCTGCGACCGGGAGGTTCATGGTGTTTGAGTAGTAGGGTTTGTAGCCCCAGGCGGTAATGACGACTTTGCAGGGGACCTGGAGCTTTCCGGACAACAGGCCATTCAACTCCTGAATTGAAAGAAATTCCTGAGTTGAACCGTTATTTACGGTTTGCCTTAAAGTTGCACTCGTCACGTAGTTGTATTTCCCGCCGGCTTTGTTCGTCTCATCTACATCAATCAGTCCGTACGCCGAATATCTGAATCGGTTAGTGATAGAAAAGTCCTGATCGTCACCCAGTGCACACTCCAACATTGTCGAAGCGGCGCCTTCCCTCATTCCTCTCCCAAACAGATCCAAAAGGTTTACATCAGAGGCGTAGTAAATTTCGTAATACAGGCTGCTGGGTTTTCTCTCTATAGTCAGAAAATTGAGATTTGCAGGCTGGACCGTATGGTTTTTAGCGCAAGCTGAACACAAGATGGTCAATAGAAGAAGCAATAAGGTTTTCTTACCGCTGGTGCCATGTCCCGGCAATGGGCAGGCGGTCGGGTCGGTCACTCGGGCAGCGGGTTTTCCGCTCATGAAAAGCTCCTTGCGGTGTCGCGTCATCATCCATTGGCGCGCAAGCATGAACAAAGTCGCGGCGTTGTTCAAACCCGCATGCAAAAAAACAGGCGCCTGAAGAGGCGCCTGTTTTCCATGGACGGTAACTGCTCCGGTCAACGCGACGGCGGCACTCGAATATCCCCCGCCCGGCACTGGGTTTTCACACCCTTGCCGCAGGCGCCGAATTGCAGGTCCTTGCCCATGCACACGCGCACTTCCGAGAGTTCCGGGCCGTTGCAAATGACGGCGATGCCGTCTGACGGGATGCCCGGATTGCTCCTGCGGAACAGGTCGGCAATTTCCTGCGCTTCGAAGTAATAAGAGCTACTGAACGGTTGCAGCTCTTCCGGGATTTTCACCGCGCCCACCGCTTTGTCCGCTTCGTCCAGATAGCCCATCGCGCCGAGGCCGCTGCAGGTGCCGTGTTTGCTCCATTCGTGATCGAGCAGTTTTTTGGTCGGGAACAGCGTCAGGCCTTTGGCCGTTTCGGCGGCCGACAGGTTGGTCAGCGGTGGGCAGGATTGCGGCCAGCCGCCCTTGGCGTATTGCGGCCACAGGCCATGCAGGACAAAACCGTAACCCTTGCCGGTGCATTGAGGGTCGCTCTTGTGGGTCAGGCAAAAGGTCGGCGACCAGGACAACGCCAGCAGGTAGTAATCGAACACCCCCGCCACCGATTCCGCCTTGCTGGCAGACGACTGGCGCGCCGAACTCAGGCCGATGCTACCGACCGTCAGCGCAATCAGCGCCATAATTGTAAAAAGCTTTTTCATGTTCCCGTTCCTTGGGACGCGTGCGTCCGTGGTTTCTGTGGTCTGACCATCACTTGGCCAGACGCTGATTGAGTCATGCCCGTGTTGCAGGCGCATGACGCAGGGCAAAACGTGCATTACTTTGAAAGGACTACGATGAAGTTGAAATCACCACAGGGAACCGACATGAGTAAAGCAGACGAACTCGCCGCGAAACTCAAACAAACCCGGCACACCCATGCTGACGAAATCACCTGCGCTGAACTGGAGATCGATTGCTGGCCGGCTCAGGTCTACGCCTTGTATCACCGAATCGAAGGCTGGTTGCAACCGGTCACCGAGGTAGGCCTGAAGATTCGGCGCAATCCTACGCATGTTTGCGAATCTTCTTCGGATGGCGAGACCCACGACTACGCCATCGACCAGTTGATCATCGAAGCCAACCACCACAGCCTGACGTTCGACCCCATCGCCCGCTTCACCGAAGACGGCGCAGGGCGAGTGCAAATCGTCCTGCCGGGGCGCGAAGCATCGCTGCTGCGCACGGTCGATGAGCACGGTGAAAGCCATTGGTGGTTGCAGACGCTCGAAACCGGGCAACAGCTGGATGCGATTGCGTTGACGGAAAACAACCTGCTGCTGGTGGTCCAGGAAGGTCTCGGTTTGTAGGTTGAACCTGACACAACTGTAATCCGCCCCTCAGCCTGCTGAAAGCTGCCGCTGGTTAGCCTCCCCGTCATTGGTCAAACGGGGACTTCCAGCGCATGCCTTCCACCACCTCAAGACGCACCTTCGTCAAAGGCCTCGCCGCCGGCGGTCTGCTCGGCGGCCTCGGCCTGTGGCGCACGCCGGTCTGGGCCTTGAACAGCCCTGGCCAGGTGAACGAGTTAAGCGGCACCGACTTCGAGCTGTTCATCGGCGAAACCCCGGTCAACTTCACCGGCCAGCCCCGCACCGCCCTGACCATCAACGGCAGTCTGCCCGGCCCGCTGCTGCGCTGGCGCGAAGGCGACACCGTGACGCTGCGGGTGCGCAACCGGCTCAATACAGACACATCGATCCACTGGCACGGCATTCTGCTGCCGGCCAACATGGACGGCGTGCCGGGCCTGAGTTTCAAGGGCATCGAGCCGGGTGGCGTGTACGTCTACCAGTTCAAGGTTCGCCAGCACGGCACCTACTGGTATCACAGCCATTCCGGCTTGCAGGAGCAGGCCGGGGTCTACGGGCCGTTGGTGATCGACGCCCGGGAACCGGAGCCGTTCGACTACGACCGCGACTACGTGGTGATGCTCAGCGACTGGTCCGACGAAGACCCGGCCAGCCTGATGAAGACCCTGAAAAAACAGTCCGACTACTACAACTTCCACAGGCGCACCGTCGGCGATTTCATCCACGACGTCGGCGAAAAAGGCTGGGGCGCCACCGTCGCCGATCGCACGATGTGGGCGCAGATGAAGATGAACCCCACCGATATCGCCGACGTCAGCGGCGCCACGTACACCTTCCTGATGAACGGCCACGCCCCGGATAACAACTGGACCGGCCTGTTCCGCCCCGGCGAAAAATTGCGTCTGCGGCTGATCAACGGCTCGGCCATGAGCTACTTCGACGTGCGCATTCCCGGATTGAAAATGACCGTGGTCGCCGCCGACGGCCTGCACGTCAAACCGGTCAGCGTCGACGAATTGCGCATCGCCGTGGCGGAAACCTATGACGTGATCGTCGAACCCGCCGCCGACGCCTACACCCTGTTCGCCCAGGCCATGGACCGCACCGGTTACGCCCGAGGCACCCTCGCCGCCCGCGCCGGTTTGTCGGCCCCGGTGCCGGCGCTGGACCCGCGACCGCTGGTGACCATGGACGACATGGGTATGGGTGGAATGGATCATGGCTCCATGGACATGAGCGCCATGGATCACTCAAGCATGAACATGGGCCCGATGCAGTCGCACCCCGACAGCGAAAAGGACAACCCGCTGGTGGACATGCAAGCCATGACCACCGCGCCGAAACTCGACGACCCCGGCCTCGGCCTGCGCAACAACGGTCGCCGCGTGCTGACCTACGCCGACCTGCGCAGCACGTTCGAAGACCCGGACGGCCGCGACCCGAGCCGCACCATCGAGTTGCACCTCACCGGCCACATGGAGAAATTCGCCTGGTCGTTCAACGGCATCAAGTTCTCCGACGCCGAGCCGCTGCTGTTGAAGTACGGCGAGCGGATCCGCCTGGTGCTGGTCAACGACACGATGATGACTCACCCCATTCACCTGCACGGCATGTGGAGCGATCTGGAAGACGAAAACGGCAATTTCCAGGTGCGCAAACACACCATCGACATGCCGCCCGGCACCCGTCGCACTTACCGCGTCACCGCCGATGCGCTCGGCCGTTGGGCCTATCACTGCCATCTCCTGTACCACATGGAAATGGGCATGTTCCGCGAAGTGCGGGTGGAAGAATGAGGACGCCGACCATGACTCGATTTGCCGCGTTTTCGTTGTCGCTCCTATCGATGGCTCCGGCATTCGCCGCCAGCGACATGCAGGGCATGGATCACAGCCGGATGGCTGACATGCAAGGCATGGATCACAGTCAAATGACCGGCATGCAAAGCATGGACGACGGCATGATGCAGCCCGCCGCGCCGACCGAAAGCCGCACACCTATCCCGGCGCTGACCGACGCCGACCGCGCCGCCGTGTTCACCAGCCACGCCGGGCATCAGGTCCACGACAGCGCCATCAACACGTACTTCCTCGCCGACAAACTCGAATGGCAAGACGCCGACGACGCCAGCACCCTGGCCTGGGATTTGTCCGGCTGGATCGGCGGCGACATCGATCGGCTGTGGCTGCGCTCCGAGGGCGAACGCAGCAACGGCAAGACCGAAGACGCGGAAATCCAGGCGCTGTGGGGTCACGCGATTTCGCCGTGGTGGGACGTGGTCAGCGGCGTGCGCCAGGACTTCAAACCCGGCGCCCCGCAAACCTGGGCCGCGTTCGGCCTGCAGGGCATGGCGCTGTACAACTTCGAAGCCGAAGCCACGGCGTTCCTCGGCGAAAACGGCCAGAGCGCGATTCGGCTGGAAGGCGACTACGACATCCTGCTGACCAATCGCCTGATCCTGCAGCCGACCGCCGAACTCAACGTCTACGGCAAAAACGACCCGCAACGCGGGATCGGTTCGGGCCTCGCGAACACCGAAGCCGGGCTGCGCCTGCGCTATGAAATCCGCCGCGAATTTGCGCCCTACATCGGCGTGACCTGGAACCGCACCTACGGCCACACCGCCGATTACGCACGGGAAGAAGGCGAGGATCGCAGCGAAGCGCGACTCGTCCTCGGCGTACGGTTGTGGTTCTGAATCCCTTCAAAAAACAACACCGAGGTCTTGCATGCGCACATTAAAAATCTCCCTCGTCCTCGCCAGCGGTTTGCTCCTGAGTACTCTGGCCCAGGCCCATCCGAAACTGCTGTCGTCGACCCCGGCCGAAGGTGCCGACGGCGCGGCACCCGGCAAGATCGAACTGCGGTTTTCGGAGGATCTGCTGACCCAATTCTCCGGAGCCAAACTGGTGATGACCGAAATGCCCGGCATGGCCCACTCGCCCATGCCGATGAAGGCCAAAGTCAGCGCCGGCAGCGACCCGAAAACCATGCTCGTCACCCCGCTCGCACCTCTGCCGGCCGGCACCTACAAGGTCGAATGGCGCGCGGTGTCATCGGACACGCACCCGATCACCGGCAACGTCACATTCAAAGTGAAATGAGTGATGGCTGAACTGATCAACATCCTCCTGCGTCTGGCGTTGTATGTGGATTTGCTGATGTTGTTCGGGCTGGCGTTGTTCGGGCTATACAGCGTTGACGCAGTGCTGCGGTTTCGGCCGATGCTGCGCGGGATGGCGTTGATCGGGGCATTGCTGTCAGTGGCGGGACTGGTGCTGATGACCCGCGCCATGAGTGGTGAAACGGAGTTCGCGGCGCTGTGGCCGCACCTGCAAATGATGGTGCTGGAAACCGACGTCGGGCTGGCGTGGGCGCTGCGGATGATTGCGCTGATCGCCGTGATGATCTGGCCGGGATTGTGGCTGGCATCAATGGCCGGCGCCGTCGCCCTCGCCTCTCTGGCCTGGAGCGGACACGGCGCGATGGATAACGCGTGGCATCTGCTCAGCGACATCCTGCACCTGCTCGCGGCGGGTGCGTGGCTGGGCGCGATGCTCGCGCTGATCTTGATGTCGCGGCTCGACGCACTGTGCAGCGAAGCGCGCATTCGTTCGCTGGCGGATTCCGTCAAACGCTTCGAAGGCGTCGGCGCGGCGATTGTGCTCTTCCTCTCGATTACCGGCGTGGCGAATTACCTGTTCATCGTCGGCCCGACACTGGGCGAAGTCCTGCTCGGCACCTACGGCATTCTGCTGGCGATCAAGGTTGCGTTGTTCGGGGGCATGCTGGTGCTGGCCGCGTTGAACCGCTTCCACCTCGGGCCGTTGCTCGAGCAATCTTTGCGCGCCGGGCAGCATCAAGTGGCGGCCAATGCCTTGCGCCGCAGCGTGGCACTGGAGCTGATGATTGCGCTTCTGATCGTGGGACTGGTGGCGTGGCTGGGCACGTTGAGCCCGGAACCGGGATGACACCCGGCAAACCCATTCACTACACTGGCCCGCACTCCCACTGCACAAGCCAGATCCCCATGACAATTCAAAAAAGCACGATGATCTTTTGCAGCCTGCTGGCCATGGCCGGCGCCGCCCAGGCACAAGAACCGGCCTCGCACCTCGACACCATTCAGCAACAAGGCCAGTTGCGCGTCTGCACCACCGGCGACTACAAGCCCTACACCTTCAAACGCCCGGACGGCGGATTCGAAGGCATCGACATCGCCATGGCGCAAACCCTGGCCGACAGCCTCGGCGTCAAGGTCGAATGGGTGCAGACCACCTGGAAAACCCTGATGCCGGACATGCAGGCCGGCAAATGCGACATCGGCGTCGGCGGCATTTCGGTAACCCTGGAACGCCAGAAAAAAGCTTTCTTCAGCAACACCCTCGACGTCGACGGCAAGATCCCGCTGGTGCGCTGCGCCGACCAGTCCAAATACCAGACCATCGACCAGATCAACCAGCCGAACGTGCGCCTGGTCGAACCCGCCGGCGGCACCAACGAAGCCTTCGTCCACGCCTTCCTGCCCAAGGCGCAACTTGCGTTGCATGACAACGTGACGATCTTCGAACAACTGCTCGACAGCAAGGCCGACGTGATGATCACCGACGCCTCCGAAGCCCTCTACCAGCAGAAACTCAAACCCGGCCTGTGCGCCGTCAACCCGAGCCAGTACATGCAATACGGCGAAAAAGCCTACCTGCTGCCGCGCGACGACATCAGCTGGAAACTCTACGTCGACCAGTGGCTGCACCTGAGCAAAGTCACCGGCAAATACCAGAAAGTCCTGAGCGAATGGATCGCCGTACCAGCAGCTCAGTAACCCTCAATCGTCATGCATCAGGCCGGAGCTGTACTGGTTGAAACTGTTACCGATATTGCTCCCGCCGAACTTCAACGTATTCACGTTCCGCGCCTCCGGCGACTGACAGTCGCTGGAGAAACAACTGGTGGTGGTCAGGCCACCGGAGCCGGAACAGGCGCTTAGAACCGAGATGGTGGCGACGAACAGCAGCGCTTTGAGTGGATTGTTCATGGTGGGTGGCGCTCGGGTGGGGTCGGGAACTTGTAGAGGGATCGTAGGCCTGTGCGGGTGGCGGGAAGATGAAACTTGCGGGGGTTTCAGCGTGGGTTCAGGTTGAACCCACGCCTGACGATCAACCCTCCACCGCAGAGGGTTGCCCGAACCTACTTCGGCTCGACGTTATCCAACGCCTGATTCACCGCCAAAGATCCCAACATCACCAACTGCGCAATGCCGATGGCGGTTTTGCGGTGGGCGGGTTCCAGGGTGGCGGCGAAGTTGTTGAGCATTTCGGAGGCTGATCCCAGGGATTCGCTGGCGTTGGCGAGCAGGGATTCGGTGTCGTAAGCCGGGTTAGCGAAGTACATCGGGTCATGTTGGGTGTGGCTGCCCATGATCCGTTGTTGTGGGGTGAGGTAGTGATCGAGGGCGCGTTCGGCGGCTTCGTTGAGCGTTCGTGAATCGGGGAATTTGTAGGGGGAGACTGGATCGGTTTCTGGTGGGTTGGGTGTTGGTTTGAACATGGATGAATCCTCTAGCGCGATTACCAAAAGGAACCATCACCCTTCGCTACCAAACGTTGGGTGGCGGCCATACGCGGGTTGGTAGACCGGTCGCACTAGAACCCGGCGCCCACGAATGAGCCCCACGCATGACCACCATGAAATCCGAGCCCTGAAAAAGGGCTGCACACGGTGACGCCATGAGTCTAGAACGAAGCGGGCTACCAAACCCGATCACTGGTCTGCAGTGACGTAGAGACGATAAAACCCGCGTGCTAGACGCACAAGCCGGCGGATTCTGTCTTAGGTGTAGGGGGTGGCGCAAGGTGGTGTAGGGTTTGGATGACGAAAGAATGAATCATTTAAACGAGTGAGTTTTTAGGTTTAAAACACTCCCGTTTTTTTGCTTGCAAGACGCCGTCTCTAGCGCGGCGTCTAAGTCTGACCAGTGATGGATTGGGCGTAGTTCCTCGCCTGCACCCCGGCCAACCAAGCTAACCCCGCGAAACGACAACGCTTTGTAGCAATTTCTAAGCATCGCCGACAACGGACACTACCGGTACTATGCTTTTCTTTTTCGAAAGGAGTCGATGCCTTGTCAGACGAATACTCGCTATAGGACGTGCTAGAAGGGATGTACGAGAACCAACTGGGGTCAGTGGCCGCCGATATGGTCTGACTGCTCAT
This sequence comes from Pseudomonas sp. B34(2017), assembly GCF_002112915.1. NCBI lineage: Bacteria > Pseudomonadati > Pseudomonadota > Gammaproteobacteria > Pseudomonadales > Pseudomonadaceae > Pseudomonas > Pseudomonas sp. B34(2017). The sequence continues at coordinate 620,940 of NZ_NEJA01000004.1, forward strand.
GCTGAAAAAGCAAGGTTTGACCGTTACCGGTGACAATGTTCGAGGGGCTTTATGGGCCATTGGTAAGAACACTGGATATATCAAGCAGGGGCTAGGCAGACTGAAGGGTAAGACTGCGCGCTAATTTCCAGAAGCTGGATACTATTTGTGCCCGACACTGAGCATATCTAGGCTCATGGGTATTGCAGGAAGGCGAGACGGGCGAGCTCCAGAACCGGAGCTGCAATGACCTCCATTTGGTTCAATGTGTTTAAGGATAATCATGTTTGAAATCACACCCGAGTATTTTTCTCCCGAAGAGTTCATTGACAATCATAGTTCTTTAGGCGGGCTCCATAACCAGCGACTCGTTGAAGTATTGAAGGGCGCCCTGGCTATAATTCCTCTCATAAAAAACAAATACTCTGAAGAACAATCAGATATACCTATAAGGATATCCAACAGTGAAAGCCTGTCAGCCGAGAGCAATCCATACTCTATAGTCATAAGTTCAGGAATGATTAAGCACTGTATCGCGGCTCCGTGCATGCCTATTGACGAAATATGCCCAGCATTACCAATCGAAAATTTTGACTATAATGCTATGGCAGCTACAGCGCTTGCATGGATTATTGCACACGAGTATTTCCATATAGTAAGACGCCATAATGAAGTCGCTATAGCTGCTAGGGACTTACCGGGTAGACCGTACGCGAATTCCATTGATAACGCTCTAGAGCATGACGCAGACCTCATGGCAACCGCCGCCCTATACCGTCTGACACAAATGCGACTGGGCAATGCGATTCATGACTTGGATGTGAGACGAATAACAGTTCATGGAATATTTCTCACTCTCCGCACCTTTCCTCAAGAAAGTGCTGACAACATCCACTCAGCAATGCCGGAGCGCCTATTTCAAATTTATCAAAAACTGGTTCAAGTGACCAAAGGTGGAAGTGAGAAGGTTTCAGCATCAGGACTGACAGATTATTCGGTGGAACGAGTTATTCCAATATTACATGCATTTGCGCAGTGCGAAAGGTATTTCCAGCTTTTGGGCGGAGAAAATGAACCAAGCCTTGATATACAATTTGCTGAATTTTGCAACAACAAAGACGCTCCGGCGGTTGTTAAGTCTTGGCAGTGGATTAGTCCCGTCGTGGAAAGGATTACAGGAACAAAATCAGATAACAGAAATCACAAAGGCCTTAATATCAATAGGGTATGCGTTTTCTGCGGGGCTAACAACCCCATCGGTGTTCCTGTGTTTGCTCCTTGGATAAGTGAAAAACTCAACATAGGTAGAGGTAAGCAGCTGCTCACCGATATGGCGCACAGCATATCCGAGTCGGATAACAACACCATTTTTATTAAGCAACCCTATTTACGTGATTCGGCTTTAGGATCTGATAATATTGACCGTATATGCGCAGCCTGCATAAATGACTGGCTTGCCCCCTTGGACTTGGCGACGAGGCCTCTCATAGATTCCCTCATTGATGGAAAAGTAATTAGCATCGCTAAAGATGAAGCGAAACGAATTTCGATCTATATGTGCGCAATCGCAGTATTACATGAATATACTGACCCCAATCCAGACAACAGATGCATTCCTGAAAATCATAAAAGACTGCTCAGAAAAAACAGAATTCCCAGTAACTGGGCAGTGGCTATTAGGCCGATGGAAAAAAACGTTAATTATGGTATCAGAACCCATCATGCACGCATCGAAAATCGACCAAGCCACACCATTTGCAACATCCACCTAGGCTGTTTTTATGTTCAGATAGTATGCTTTATAAATTGCAACTACCCATTGCACTTTGACAAGTCTAAGTTTATTTCCACCCACCCCTTCAAAGGACAATCAAATGTCGGACAAATTGAAAAACTTTCATTAAGCAATCGGGAAGAGGCATTCAACAACCTACATTTCTGCATTCTTAACTGGACATCTGAAAAAGCTATAGAGCTAATGGTAAAGAATAAAAAAACACAATAAACCACGTTAAATCCTCATCAAAATACACACTCACGCACAGTACAAATTAAATCACCTAATACAGGGAAACAATGGGAAACAATGGGGACGGAAACAATGGGGACAGATTTATTTACCACCTAGAAGTGAAAAACAAACCAATCCGTCCCTTTTGTCGTCCCTTTTGTCCGGACAAAACGCCGTGCTGGAGCTGACCGTTTAAAAAAGGCTTCACGTATGCAATCCGTCTGGACCTTCACTTCCACTCTCATGTTTTTTCATAGGCCGTCGATACCCTGCTAATTCAGACGTTCAAGGAATGACGACATGCCCCTTTCAATCAATTCTGTATTTATCCGGCCATCAACCGCTCAGCTGAGCCAAACCAGCCAGCCATTGACCACCAAATCCCTCAGTGAAAACTTGCTGAAAACCACGGTCAACATCAATCCGGCTGCAATTTACCATCCAAACAATGACCCCCCCCGCGCCGAGCCCGGAAACGGAATCGATCGAGAGCATGATCGCGCGCACCCAGTCGCCGGATTACCCGCAAATTGCCGAAGGGCACAAAAGCGCCCATCAATCGCTGAAACTCGCTTTCGAGGAGTTCCAATCAGCGTTGGCTCACAGCGATCCGGATCTCGCCGACAAGAAATTTGGCTTCACCATCGAAGCGGATGGCAGCCTCAAGGTTCTCGACAGTTCACGCCAGCTCAGCGCTTCCGACATGGATCGGCTGAACGAGCTGTTGAATGCTTCCAGTGAATTGAAATCGGCAGCGAGCAGCTACCGCGACGCCTCCATCGCCCTGGTGGCCGCCGACGCTACGTGGGGTGGTAACTTTACGGGCGGGTATATTCTGAACAAGGACAACTTCGCCAACACAATCGATCTGGGTGCCCTATTCCTTAAAAAAGGGACAACCCCAAACGCTGATACCCTGAACGGTTTCTTCTCCTCCCAGTTGTGGAGCAAGGGCGCACGAATGACGCATGAAACAGTCACCCAGATGCCCGTAGGCGCCAATAAGATCGACGTGACGGTTTGACTGGCAAGTTCTTGAAACTCACGCTACTTCACAGCGCGGGAAACAATGGGGACATATTTATTTATCTCAAAAAATGAGCAAACAAATCTGTCCCCTTCCTATTGCCAGCGAGGCGCGTTACACGCCAAGACAATGCCCGTACTGCTCTGGATCGAACCGGCGAAAATGCCGGCTTTATTAGAGAAACAATGGGGACGAAACAATGGGGACAGATTTGAATGGCACTTACTTAACATGTTTAGCATGCCCGTTCTTCCTGACCTCAGGCCCTTGCTGACCGACGTGACTTGGTCAGCAAGGGGTAGGCCTGAGGTCTTCGTTTTATAAACAATGGGGACAGATTTATTTATCTATGGCCGCACTGCAAGGAATTACACTGACAATAAAGGCGGACGAACTCTAAAGAGAGTTCGTCCCGCGAAGCAATTTTCCCTTTACTCCCGCACGCTTTACAATTGATCTTCATTATTTCTCAAATGCTGGATTATTGGCTTATTTTATCAGCTCACAAATCCAGCATCCACAGTTTAATGGACAATTAAATACAAACACTGCTAGCTATCAGTTCTAATTTTTCTAGCTCTTCTATCGTAAACCCCCTCTATTTCAAAAAAAACAGCTTGCCCCTTAACCAACGGACCACCATAAACTACGTCCGCTTCTGTGTACTTACATGGATCAGCTCCCGCCCCATCTGGCACTACCAAGCCATAACCGGTGTTATATTTGGTCGTAACAAGTGTAACCGTTCCAGAACATCTAGTAGCCATCACATTTCTCCTTAAATTATTACTTTGTGAAATACTTCATTCACGGAATAGAGTGAAAGTTTTTATATCGCGCAATTTGATGCTAAACCTTACGCTCAGGCTCATCACCTGTCAGAAATGACAGTCACTTATACCGCTTCGCTATTAAAACAATCACACTAGCAACATCTCACAAAAAACATCATTTTCTAGGTACTCCATTGCACCTTACGATCCGTTCTTAGCTGGCAATTCACCTGCAAAAATAACTGCATAATTGGCCTAATTTCGTTATTCATAGAGAAATGGGGACTGATTTATTAGCGCCCCGTTTTCAAGTTGTAGCTACCGTCTGCACGCCACTTAGACACTCCCCAAGCCCCACCCCAGCATTCCTGATAAACTCCCCCACCTCCCAGCCACACCGATTCCGTACCCCCAATGCCCCCAATCACCGCCACACCCGCTCCACTCTCCCGCCGTTTCTCCGTCGCGCCCATGATGGATTGGACTGATCGCCATTGCCGGTACTTCCTACGCATCCTGTCGAAAAACGCCCTGCTCTACACCGAAATGGTCACCACCGGCGCTCTGCTCAACGGCGATCACGAACGCTTCCTCCGTCACAACGACGCCGAGCACCCGCTGGCGTTGCAGTTGGGCGGTAGTGTTCCGCTGGACCTGGCCGCTTGCGCGCGTATGGCGCAGGAGCACGGTTACGACGAGGTGAATCTGAACGTTGGCTGCCCGAGTGATCGGGTGCAGAACAATATGATCGGGGCGTGCCTGATGGGGCATCCGCAGTTGGTGGCGGATTGTGTGAAGGCGATGCGTGATGCGGTGTCGATTCCGGTGACGGTGAAGCATCGGATCGGGATCAACGGGCGGGACAGTTATGAGCAGCTGTGCGATTTCGTCGGCACGGTGCGGGATGCCGGGTGCACGAGTTTTACGGTGCATGCGCGGATTGCGATTCTGGAGGGGTTGTCGCCGAAGGAGAACCGTGACATTCCGCCCTTGCGTTATGACGTGGCGGCGCGGTTGAAGGCGGATTTTCCGGAGCTGGAGTTCATTCTGAACGGCGGGATCAAGACGATGGAGGCCTGCCATGAGCATTTGCAGACCTTTGACGGCGTGATGCTGGGGCGCGAGGCGTATCACAATCCTTATCTGCTGGCCGAGGTGGATCAGCAGTTGTTCGGCAGCAGCGCGCCGGTGATCAGCCGGGCCGAGGCGCTGGCGCAGTTGCGGCCTTATATAGCCGAGCATTTGCTGGCCGGCGGCGCGATGCATCACATCACCCGCCATGTGCTGGGCCTGGGCACCGGGTTCCCGGGGGCGCGCAAGTTTCGTCAGTTGTTGTCGGTGGATATCCACAAGGCCAAGGATCCGCTGGCGTTGCTGGATCAGGCGGCGGAGTTGCTGGCGGGTCGTTGATCGATGCGTTGAATGTGCGGGCAACGAATGAGCGTTGCCCGGAGTTTTGTTGTACTGACAGGATGTCTTTTGGTTATGCCCGCGTTCAGCTGTGTTTTATTCAAGCGTTTCGCCCTCCTCGCTTTACTCTCGACTCTCTCTGCAAGCGCCTATGCATCCTGTGATTTTGCGAAGGGGTGCGGCAACGGGGAAAATGGCCCTTTTCAATCTACCCAGATGTCTGGTTTTCTGGTTTTCACGACGACGATGGTCACAGTCGACGGGATGTCGGACATTTCCGGACTGAAAAAACGTGTGTATTCGGTAGAGGAAATTGAAGCGGCACGTTATTTCCTCGCCAGTGACGGCATGCTGCAAGCCGCGTATTTCACCTCGGCGTTGCAGCGGTTTCGTCAGGATTCGCCCGACTCTGAATTGAATGATCTCGCCGTCGCTGCACTGATCAGCAGTCAGTGATCAGCAGTCAGTGATCAGGCGGCTGCGGCCGCCGTCCAGTTCACCCAACCAAATTGCCAGGTGGCAAGGATCAGCAAGCCGAAGGCGATTCGGTACCAGGCGAAGGTGGCGTAGCTGTGGTTCGCAATGAACTTCAGCAGGCCGCGCACGGCGATCATCGCGAAGATGAACGCTACGACGAAGCCCAGGGCGAAGACCGGCAGGTCGCCGCTCTGGAACAGTTCGCGGTACTTGTAGCCGGAATACACCGCCGCACCGACCATGGTCGGCATCGCCAGGAAGAACGAGAACTCCGTGGCGGCCTTGCGTGACAGGCCGAACAGCAGACCGCCGATGATGGTGGAACCGGAGCGCGACGTGCCCGGAATCATCGCCAGGCACTGTACGCAACCGATCTTCAGCGCGTCGGCCCACTTCATGTCGTCCACATGGTCGACGCTCACTACATGATCGCGCTGCTCGGCCCACAACATCACGATGCCGCCCACGACCAATGCGACCGCTACGGTGATCGGGTTGAACAGGTATTCATGAATCGTGTCGGCGAATAACACGCCGAGTATGACCGCCGGGAAAAAGGCGATCAGCAAATTGCGGGTAAAACGCTGGGCATTGCTTTGGGTCGGCAGGCCTTTGACGATCTCGAAGATCTTCGGGCGAAACTCCCAGACCACGGCCAGAATGGCGCCCAGTTGAATAATGATGTTGAACGCCATGGCGCGTTCACCGCCGAATTCCAGCAAGTCGGCAACAATAATCTGGTGGCCCGTACTGGAAATGGGCAGGAACTCGGTCAGGCCTTCTACCGCCCCAAGAATCAGCACCTTGAACAAGGTCAGTAAATCCATTAATCCTCCGTCAGAACGCCCTTTTCGGGCGCCCTGTTAAATGCATTCAGGCATTGAGTATCTGAAGTAAAACAATTGGCAGATGAACACCCATTGCCCGACTCGGGGACGGAGAATATGTCTTATCAAAAGCCACACTCAAGGCATGTTAATAAACGTCCGTGTGTGAACTTGTCGACGTTATAGCCAAAACACAGGCCTCCCCATAAAATGTGACCCACCTCACACTGCTCTGATACGTATGCAGTTGAGTGATGGCCAAGGGACATAAAAACAGCTCGCGATAATTACAAAATAGTGGCACCATTCCATATTGCCACCATCTAATGGCCTAAATTCCGTTAGTTCACAGCCCCGAAAAAATCAACTAAAAGCTTGAATCGCTTAATTATTGTTAGAAAACTCGGGAGCCACGTCTAAAATTCGTCCAAATGTTACCAATTGTCAGTCACAGATGAGAACCGGTGCTTTAACATCCCGATGTCAGCACCTTTTCGAGTCAATGCATGATGCTCACAGGTAACTTAGCGACTAGAAGCCCGCGCCGCACAAGCGACGAACCAGGTGTTCTCACCCTGGGTCGTACCCGTGGCGTGGCTGAACACTTTAGCGCGCTAATCGCAAAGCATGTGCAGAGCGGTGTGGCTGTTGAAGCCGACGCCTACATTAGTTCATATCAGCACAACGAATATCACGGCCTGTATCGGGCGATCTTCATTATCATCGACAGCCCTCAGGCACTCGAAGATAACCTTGCGCTGGTGGAAAACCTGCGCAACGACAACTTGAAGCCGATTATTTGTGCAGTGATCACGGGTCGCGGCGCCCACAACAAGATCAAGTACTTTCTGGCCGGTGCCGACTTCTGTATCAAACTCAATACCTTGTCCGATGAAAGCGCGGAACTGCTGGGTGAGTTCTTCGACAGCGAAGAATGGCAGCGGGATATCAGCCTGGTGCTGGACCCCACCCGCATCTGCCTCTCGGACACCAGCAAGAAACTGGATATCTCCTTTGCCGAAATGAAGATCCTGCAAGCCTTTGCGCAGACCGGCAATCACATTCTCAGCCACGATGAAATCGCCAGCATCATGGGGCTGAACACCCAATTCTACGACCCTCGGGCGCTGGAAAAATCCATCAGCCGCTTGCGTGGGAAAATCAAGGACGTGTACGGTACGAACGCCATACAGAGCATTCGCGGGTATGGCTATCGTCTGATGAGGGGGTTGATCTCAACTCCTTGATTCAGGGAAAACACTCTTTTGCAGCATACGAGGGAACGTCTGATGCAACGCTTCAAACATCCGCTTTCTCATAGTTTTAACCGCGTCACATATCTAATAAAAAGCTGTCAATTGCATGAGCGCTGCAACACTTACACATAACAATAAACCATTACTCTAACGCAGACCGAGTGGAACTTATCGAGGCCATCTTTGGGCCCAGACCCTGCCTGATCGATTAATTCCGAGGAAAACATTGCTCGCCTGCCATTATTTTTTCGCCAAATTTGGTGTGTACTTTAGGAGAGAGACATGGAAACCAGCACGACCCTCCCAAGAAAATACTTTGTTGTCGTGACTAACAGCTCAGCGTCGCAACGCGAACTCGAGAGCATTCTCTCCAGTGAGCGTTTCAATTCGTTTGGCACGTCTCAGGCACAAATGTTTATTGAAGGTGTTGCTTCGCCCTCTTCCACTCCGATGCTGATGGAGTTCACTTACCCACGCGGCACAAGGAAGCATGTCGCACGTAGCATCGAACATGATACCCAGCGCATATTGGCCACCCTCGAATCGGAATGGCTGGCAGCACAATCGGCGCATTCATTCCACAATTCCACGGCCATGTCCGAAAACCCCGCTGATACTTCCCGAACGATCGAATCCGACGCGCCCTGCACCGAAGCCTGGCATCTGGACAATGATCAGGGTGCATTGACCAAAGAGGGTGTCGAAATCAGTCTCACCGGGCTTGAAACCGCACTGGTGCGCAAGATGCTGCACCATGAAGAGCGTGTTGTCAGTCGGGACGATCTGATCCTCAGCATCGGCCGCGAGCCGGAGCAGTACCGGGGACTGGAAATGTGCCTGAGCCGTCTTCAAGACAAATTCAAGAACGCCAGCAACGGTGAACGATTGTTTCGTGCCGTGCGCAATCGCGGTTATTGCCTGATCCAGGAAGTTGTTGCCTAAACAACATCCCTCACTACAAGACAAACAGATACAAGTGCGATTACAAAAATAAAAAAGCACTCTGTTTGGTTTCACCCCTCCCTGGTTATACCCGCCTCCTGACCCCACCTACGATAGCAAACACAATATTGATTATTCACCCCCTGCCTTTCGACCTTTTCTAACGTTTGAATATTGGAAATTTAAATAAGTTGGCACTGTGCCATCTTGTTAGAACTCGTCAGACAGCATCCCCGGCAATAACTTAGTCTATTGACTGACGACAGTTCCGCATTCCGGCGTTGTTACCTCAGGACACTGACTCAAACAACAATAACAAGTCTGCTTAACAACTCGGTTTTCTACTGTCGAAACCTGAACGGACGTCTTTTGGGGATATCGTATGGATCTTTCTCTTCGTATCAATCGAAACACCGGCCTCAAGGGACTGACCTTTTGGGGCCAATGGGCGCTGGCACAGAGTTTCATTGTTTCCCTGTTGTTCATACTGGCCGAACAGCACACGGGCACCGTCGAGTTCTACTATCGGATGTGCACGATCCTGGCCGTACTGGCCTCGGTGCCGGCTTATACCTTCAGCGGCGCGTATCGAAAGCGAGACAATTACCTGACCGGGCTGGGTCGACTGTTCATGGGCTGGTTCATGACCATGGCCGGGCTGGCGTTCATCGCCTTCATCTGCAAGGCCGATGCGCTGTTTTCCCGCCAGGTCATCCTTGAGTGGGCGGTGTACGGTTTCCTCGGTCAGGCGCTGTTGTACGCACCGCTGCATGCGTTCTCGAAGTTCTACCAGCGTTCGCGCAAAAGCGAACACAAGACCCTGATCGTCGGCACCGGCGAACTGGCGCTGGGTCTGGCGAAGAAGCTGAGCCAGCATGAAAACCTGCCGCTGGTTGGTCTGGTCAGCAACGGCGATACCCCGTCGCTGGAAGCGGACGCCCCGCGCGTTGTCGGCGCTCAGGACGAACTGCTCGAGCTGATCCAGACCCACGACATCCGCCGCTTGTACATCACCCTGCCGCTGTCGGAAGCCGCCAAAATCGAGGCGATGTATGTGGACTTGCTGGATGCCAACGTTGACGTGGTCTGGGTGCCGGACCTGAACAGCCTGACGCTGCTCAATCACTCGGTGAAAGTCGTGGACGGTCTGCCGGCGATCTACCTCAACGAAAGCCCGCTGACCAGCCGCCCGACCGCTGCGCTGAGCAAGAGTCTGGTGGAGAAAGCCGTCGCCCTGCTGGCGATCATTCTGTTGAGCCCGGTGCTGCTGGCCGTGGCCCTGGCGGTGAAACTCAACTCGCCAGGCCCGGTGTTCTTCAAGCAGGATCGCCACGGCTGGAACGGCAAGGTGATCAAGGTCTGGAAATTCCGCTCGATGCGCGTTCACGATGACCGTGACGTCAAGCAGGCCAGCCGCAACGATTCGCGCATTACCGCGGTCGGTCGCTTTATCCGTCGCACTTCGCTGGATGAGCTGCCGCAACTGTTCAACGTGCTGCAAGGGCACATGGCACTGGTCGGTCCACGTCCGCACGCCGTGGCGCACAACAACTACTACTCGGGCAAGATCCTCGCCTACATGGCCCGCCACCGAATCAAACCGGGTATCACTGGCCTGGCGCAGATCAGCGGTTGCCGGGGTGAGACAGACACCCTCGACAAGATGGAAAAGCGTGTTGAGATCGACCTGAAGTACATCAACAACTGGTCGCTGTGGCTGGATCTGAAAATTCTGGTGAAGACGCCGTTTACGCTGTTGTCGAAGGATATTTACTGAGACGCAGCGCTTGAGAAGGCAACACCGCAAGGGGACGAAAGTCCCCTTTTTTGTGGGCGGGGTTTGGGGGTTGGGTGGGTAGCTTGTGACCACAGTGGGTCAGTTGATTTGATGTCGGCTGTACTAGCGCCATCGCGAGCAGGCTCGCTCCCACTGGGATGATGAGCGGATCAGGATTTACTATTCACCTCAAACAAATGTGGGAGCGAGCCTGCTCGCGATGGCGGTGGAACACCGCCCGGAGCAACCCCACTCCCACAAGGATGATGAGCGGATCAGGATTTGCTATTCACCTCAGACAAATGTGGGAGCGAGCCTGCTCGCGATGGCGGTGGAACACCGCCCGGAGCAACCCCACTCCCACTGACTCCCCGCCCCCCCCGAACCTACTCGGTAATCTTCCCGAAGTTGCGGTAGAACATGTCCCCTTCACGGCTGTCGGTCATCGAATGCAGCTGGAAGCTGCGGTTGAGCCGCGCGCCACCGTCACGGGTCAGCGGTGCCCACACCAGGTTGGCGCGGCGCATGGTCGACATGCTCATCATTTCGTCGAACGGGATCGACAGGTACAGCCCCTTGTCGAAACTACCCTCGCCATACTCGGCGCTGCCGGCGGTGGTGATGGTCGCCCAGGCGCCAAAGCGCACGCCGTTGAAGAACTCGCGGGAGATGTCCACCGTGCCGCCAAAGTCGCCCGCCAGGTAACGCCCGACGCTGACTGCGGCCAGCGTGTCGAACGGCAGGTCGGTGTAGCCAGTGATGTGGCCGGTCCAGACCGAGTAATCACGCAGGCCGAAACCCTGGTCGAATTCACGCTGACGCACGTAGTTCAGGTCCGCACCAATCGACCAGCGCTTGCCGGTCGGACGAAACAGCACCTCGCCCCCGACCCCGGCGAACATCGATTCCAGATAACCGCCGTAGACCATGCCGTACAAATCCTTGTCCAGTTGCTCGGCATGACTGACCTGGAACAGCGGCATGGTGGTGTCCGACGTGGTCAGGTACTGACGCAAGTCGGTGCGCACACGCGGCAGGCCGCTGGGCGCGTCGTAGGTGAATTTGTCGAAGTTGTTGATCAGGTTCTGACTGAGCAGACCGTTCCACCAGGTGTTGCGGTTGAAGCGGTACTCGGCATCCAGATCCGCCGTGAACTGATAGAGCAAACCATCGGGGCCGCCGACGTTCTGTTTAAAGCCCAGGCCGACGCCGTAATTGAAGTGCTGCGGCGCTTCGGTGTAGAGGGTTTTCTCGTTGCGCGGCATCGCCGGGTTGATCTCGGTGGTGCGGTGCAGCGATTCCAGCGGTTCTTCGTTGTTGATCACTTCGCGGAAGGTCTGCCGGGGCACGCTGGTTTCTTCCAGCGGCAGGTCGTAGCGCTTGTTGACCACGGTGAACCAGTCGATGTCGTCGTTGACGCTGTTGTCGAGAATCCGGCTCGCGCGGCCGACGGCCTTGGCCGAATGGAAATAACGCTGCTGCTCGCCGTACACGATCAATTCGGAATCGCGCTGGGTGATGCGCTCGACCTTGTAGCCGGCGTTCTGTTGCAAACGGCGCGACACGTCGGCCCAGTTGACCTCTTCCATGGTCGCGGTTGGCGCCTTCGCCGGCAGCGGTTCGGCCGGTGGGTCGAAGGTCTTGGCCGGGGCCTTGCGACTGACGAAATTGGTGTGGAACGTGATGCCGAACATCGCCGTGTTGCCGCGCTCCCAGGCCGCACTCAGATCGACGGAATCGGTCACCTTGAACACCGCACCGAGGTTGATCGGCGAGTCCTGCTTGATGATGTTGTCCTTGGGCTCGTGCTTGTAGTCGTTGCCTTCGTATTCGAGTTTCAGGCTGAGGCGGTCCCAGGGCGTCTGGTAACTCACGCCGCCGAAAAACGACGGCTTGCCGCGAAAGTACGAGCCGGCGTTGACGTCACCGGTGCCTTCCAGATCCGGGCGGGTGTTGAAGCGGTCACTGATCGAACCCAACGGGTTGTCGACATCGCCGCGATTACCGATGTAACCCCAGGCGATGCCGGCGCTGAAATCGAAATTGTCCCAGCGCTTGTTGGCCACGAAGAATTCACTGGCAAACAAACCGGTACCGCCGATGTCTCGAAAGCCCAGCGCCACTTCCGGCGCCCAGTGGCTTTCCTGCCACAGCCGGACCTTGGCGTCGACCGCCTTGTCCTTATAGCTCTGGCTGCCGCTCAGCGCTTCGGAACCGTACGGACGGTTGGTGATGGCGGTGTAGCGAAACGAACCTTCCAGCCAGTCGAGCGGCTGCAACGAAACGCTGTATCGGCTGTACGGTTCGGTGCGGTTGGCGTTGACGCTCAACTCACCGGCGGGCGACATGCGCGCGGTCGGGGTCTGCAACAGACCGACGCCGCCGAAGTCATTCTGGGTAATCCGTGGCTCGGCATGCACGAGGCCACACGGCAATAACAACACAGCTGCAAAACGCAAATTCAACGAACCACCTCAGCCAACTGCGTGGCAATCAATTCGGCCAACTGCTGATTCAGTTCAGGGACAGGCGGATCCAGATCATCGTTTTTCACCGGCACCAGAATCTTGCTGCCGGCCACGGGCATCTGCCCGCTCTCGCGGTTCCAGTGGGCGATGCCGACCCGCCGCGATTCGCCGTTGGGCTGGATCAGCCACAGATAATCGGCATCGGCGTCCGCCGTCAGCAACGTGCAGCCCTGCAGATATTCGCGGGCTTCCTGCAACGGCTGATAAGGCAAACGGCACGGCTCGGCGACGGCGCCCAGCACTTCGACTTCGTCGACCCGTTTCGGGTAGATCAGTTGATCGCCATCGTCGAGGCGGATGTTGCGGGCGAAGCCGACTTCCACCGCCACCGGATCGAGATCGGCGATCTGCCGCCCGGTCACCGGCATCTGCCGGACCTGCTCGGCCAGGCGCTGGGCCAGCGCCGCTCGACTCGGCTTGTCGAAGAGCATCGCCATGCGCTGCAGCACATCCAGATCGAACAGCACGCCGACCTTGAGTCGCGTCTGTTCCTCCAGCAGCGACTGACGCAACAGAACGCCCGCCAGCCAATAACCTTCGGCATTCGGTACAGCCTCGCCGATCACATCGCGCAAACGTCCGCCCGCCGGCAATTCGATCGGGCCGGGGTTGGCGACATCACCGCTGACGATGACCGCGGCCTCGCTGGCACCGGCAAGCAACATCAGGCACGCCGAGAGCGCTCTTAGCCGCTTCACGGGACATGCCTGCGGTCAGGGGTCAGTTGCACGATCCTGACCCGCAACTGCGAGGTCAGTTGCTGTTCACTCTGCACAATGAAACCGTCCACCGGATCGACCCAGTAACGGTTGGTTGCGCGCAGGCCGATGGCCGGCGCGTCAATCTGCTCATCGACGCGCAGCACGGAGTATTCCTTGTCGAGAATGTCGAGGGTTTCCAGGGATTTTCGGGAGAAGCGGCTGTTGACGATGATCCCGACTTCCTGGCCCTTGTAGAGGTCGATCCAGCGGCGGCTGGTGTAGCCGTCGGTGATGCGATGCAGGCCCTGTTTGAACGGCGAGTCATCAGACAGGCGCGTGCCGTCCAGATCGCCCTCCACACCCAGGCCCACAGTGCGCATGGCCAGGCCGTCGCGCATCAGCAGCACCTGCTTGCCGGAGGCGACCCAGAACTGCAGGTCCTCGCGCTCGCGCACCAGCGCCAGCACCCCGGAGCCGGACGGCGTGGTCAGTTTGAGCTGGGGATACTTGACCCCCGCGACCTGCTCCGCCGACACGTCCAGTTCATCCGGCCCGATGACGGCGGATTTGAGGTTGTTCAACGAAGCGCTCATCAGCGGATTGCAGCCACTGAGCAACACGGCCGCCATCAGGCACACGCCCACTTTCAACGTTTTCACAGTCGGCGGCCTTATTTGCTGTTGTTACTGTATTCGCTCCAGTTCTTCGCAGCGGAAGCCCCGGTCCCGACAATCGATGCCGACGGCACCAACTGGCTGATCAGGCGATTCCAGCGAGTCACGTTGGCAGGCCCGACGTAGACCACGTCCTGAGGCCGCACTTCGAAGTGCGAGGCGAGCGCCATGGCGGTCGGCGATTCGGCTTCCAGCTGATAGATTTTCGCCGGCTCCACGTCGAGGTTTTCCACCCCGCGAATCACATACACGGCGTTGCCGTTGGAGGTGGTCTGGCTCAAGCCGCCGACCGAGCCGAGCACGTCGGACAGGTTCATGGTGGCGGTCTTGAAGCTCAGCGCACGGGGCTGGTTGACCTCGCCCATCACGTAGATGCGCTTGTTGTCGTTGTACGGCAGATACAGCTGATCGCCTCCCTTGAGGTAGACGTTCTGCAATTCGGAATCCTGCTGATTCAGCGCATCGAGATTGAGCGGATAGACCCGCCCGTTGCGCGTCAGCATCAGCCCGGACAAGTCGGCATTGTTGGTATCGACACCGGCCGAACCGAGGGCCTCGACCACGCTCAGCGGGTTGGTCGAAATCGCCTGGGGGCCGGCCTTGGTGACGGCGCCCGATACCACGACTTTCTGGCTGGCGAAACGCAGCACCGCGACATCCACTTGCGGCTCGGCAATGAACGCCGAGAGGCGTTGCTCGATGTCCGAACGCAGTTGCTGGATGGTTTTGCCGGCGGCCTGGACTTCTTTGATGTACGGGTAATACAACGTGCCGTCGGAACGCACCAGACGACCGTTGGCATCGATCTGCTGTTGCGCACCCGAAGGGGCGGTCAGCTCGGGGTGATCCCAGACCGTGATGTACAGCACATCGTTGCTGCCGATGCGGTATTCGGCCGGGGTCGCCAACAACTCCGCCGGCACCGACTCACGTTTGTACGTGGCGCGGTTCATGGCGATGAGCTTGGGGGTGATCGGAATGAGCTCGACCCGGCTGCTTTCGCTGGCGCCCTGGCGCGTGATGCTACTGGTGCTCAGGTACTGGCCGGGGGAGAACATGCAACCTTGCAAAGCGATACTTGCCAACAATAAAAGAGAAAAACGACGGGTCATAATGGCACTACGCTATTCAAGGGCGAATCCAAAAACAAAGTCACCCGACTTTCGTCGGGCGACCCTGTACTGCACCAACAGATACTTCAGTTAGTTGTGCGTGCCGGTTGTACCCGTGGTACCGGTGGTACCCGTTGTACCGCCGTTGGCACTTCCACCACTGTTGGACGCCGCTACAGCACTGGCGACCATGGCAGTACTGGCAGCAGGCGCTGTAGAAGCCGCAACACTGCCAGATACATTGGTCACTGCTGTAAGCGGCGCTTCAGCTGCGGAGGCCCAGTTGCTCAACATCGTCAACAGGGCGATCGCCATCACTTTCTTCATATCAACTCCTTTCTAACATCGCACCTGAACATCGGGTGTTGGTTAGAGGTGGTAGAGTTCAAGTCGCAAAAAGCGCGAACAAGATCCGTTGTTCTTTCACAGTCTTACGCAACTGATAAAAGTCGAACGGCAGGTTTATATCTACGGACTTGCAAAAGGCATTGCCAGTCTAATTTCCCGACGATATCTAACAACCTGACTGAAACTAACATTGCACTAAAACGCCATCATCCCTGATAACCCCGGGGATGATTCGATTGCCAGCGCCAGGTGTCGGTGACCATGTCCTGCAAGTTGCGTGTGGCTTTCCAGCCGAGTTCCTTGGCGGCCTTGGAGGCGTCGGCCCAGCTCTCGGCAATATCCCCGGAACGCCGTGGCATTACCCGGTAAGGCACCGGCTGCCCACAGGCCTGTTCGAAAGCCCGCAGCACCTGCAACACGCTGTAGCCGTCGCCGGTGCCGAGGTTCCAGGTATGAATGCCGGTACGGTCGGCGATGGTTTGCAGGGCTTTCAGGTGCCCGTCCGCCAGGTCGACGACGTGGATGTAATCACGCACGCCGGTGCCGTCGACTGTCGGGTAATCGTCGCCGAAGATCGACAACTCCTTGAGGCTGCCGACCGCCACCTGGCTGATGTAAGGCACCAGATTGTTGGGAATGCCGTTGGGATCTTCGCCCATCTGCCCGCTGTGATGCGCGCCGATCGGGTTGAAGTAGCGCAGCAGCGCGATGCTCCAGCGCGGTTCGGACTGGCACAGGTCGCGCAGCACATTCTCGACGATCAGCTTGGACTGGCCGTAGGGATTGGTCGGAGTGCCGGTCGGGAAATCCTCGCGGATCGGCATCTGCGCCGGCTCGCCGTAGACCGTGGCGGACGAGCTGAACACCAGTCGGAACACCCCCGCCGCTGCCATTGCCTGGCACAGCGTGATGCTGCCGCTGACGTTGGTTTCGTAGTATTCGAGCGGCTTGCGCACGCTCTCGCCGACAGCCTTGAGCCCGGCGAAATGCAGTACGGCATCGATGGCGTGCTGCTGGAAAATCCGGTCCAGCAGGGCCCGGTCACAGACATCCCCGCGAATCATCAGCGCACTTTTGCCGCAAATGGCTTCTACCGCGTGCAAGGCGGCGTCGCTGCTGTTGCAAAGATTATCCAGAACTACAACTTCATAACCTGCTTCAAGTAGTGCAAGTGTGGTGTGCGAGCCGATATAGCCGGCGCCACCCGTTACCAGAATCTTCATAGCGCGGTCCATAAGTGGGAAAAGTGCCAACTCGCGTGTCAAGCGCTGTTTGTTTAATGTGTGTCTTGATTCACACAAACCGCGCGACAACAACCAGAAACAAAAACAGTTCAATCACTGGCTATAAATATTTTTACAAGCCAAACTGTATTGCCTGGTACTTATTAGCACTCCCGCGCATTCATCACTATCAACGGATGCCGACTAAAAATAACCAATAACTGTCAAACCGACATCTCATAACATTGTCGTGTTTTACACTCATTGCTATTTGCCACTCATCTCCCGAGTCAGGTATTAAAGTACAGCTTCAATAACTTGCAACCTTCGTTATTGCAATAAACGATGGCAGTGCGCCATGAATGACCAGGAAACTTTTATGATCCGTAAATGTTTGTTCCCCGCTGCCGGTTATGGCACGCGTTTCTTGCCGGCCACCAAAGCCATGCCCAAGGAAATGCTGCCGATCGTCAACAAGCCGTTGATCGAATACGCCGTTGAAGAAGCACGGGACGCCGGCCTGCAACACATGGCCATCGTCACCGGCCGGGGCAAGCGCGCACTGGAAGACCACTTCGACATCAGCTACGAACTCGAACACCAGATTCGCGGCACCGAGAAAGAGAAGTTCCTGGCCGGTACTCGCGAGCTGATCGACACCTGCACCTTCTCCTACACCCGTCAGGTGGAAATGAAAGGCCTGGGCCACGCGATTCTCAGCGGCCGCCCGTTGATCGGTGACGAACCCTTCGCTGTGGTTCTCGCGGACGACCTGTGCCTGAACCTCGAAGGCGACGGCGTACTGACGCAGATGATCGAGCTGTACAAGAAATTCCGCTGCTCGATCGTCGCCATCCAGGAAGTGCCGCGCGACCAGACCCACAAGTACGGCGTGATCGCCGGCGAAGCGATTTCCGAGGGCATCTACCGGGTCAACCACATGGTGGAAAAACCGGCCCCGCAAGACGCACCGTCGAACCTGGCGATCATCGGCCGCTACATCCTCACGCCGGACATCTTCGACCTGATCGCCGACACCGAGCCGGGCAAGGGCGGCGAAATCCAGATCACCGACGCCCTGATGAAACAGGCGCAGAACGGTTGCGTGCTGGCCTACAAATTCAAGGGGCTGCGCTTCGACTGCGGCGACGCCGAGGGTTACCTGCAGGCGACCAACTTCTGCTACGACAACGTTTACCTGAAGGGCCGCTGAGCGGCCCCCACTGATTCATTGCGGCACGCACATCCAACGAGGCAACCATGAACATTGCACAACATTCCGCAGAGATTGAACGTGAGGTGGACAACCTCGGGGTGATGAGCTGGTTATCCCGCCATCAGCCATTGCCCAGCGCCAATGGCCCGTGGCTGGGCACCCTGCTGCTGGTCGACCGTCTCGGCGTGTTTCCCTCGTCCGGGGACATACGCCGACCGATGCGCGATCCCTATCCTCTGCTCGCCCACCTGAAACGGATCTACGGCGAGCAGGCGCTGGAGGTCGATGACCGCGACGGCCTGAAGATGATCTTCAGCGACTGGCGTTTTCGGGTGCGGATCTGCTGCAACGACCCGGCGATCATTGTCAATGTGGAAACCCGTTGCGTGACGCAGTTGATGCCGCAGAAAACCGCAGAGCTGCTGAGCCATCTGGATCTGTTCGACAACTGACGGCTACTTCGAAGTCTCGCCACAGCTATCCTGTGGCGAGACTTTTTGCTGTCCGCCCACGACCCAACGATAGAAGTAATCGGCAATCACCCGCCCGCCCGTGGCCGGCACCGGATGAATCTTGTCCGGCCCGATCATGGCCGCTGCGTAGCGTTTGACGTCGGTGCCGAACGCACATTGCAGATTTGCATAACCCAGACGCTGCTCACGGGCCCAGGGCTCGATGACCTGCGCATAAGCCGACATCGGATAGGCGCTGGAGCGGGTGGTGTCCTGACGCAGGATCAGGTTGATGCTAGCCGCCGGCTGAATCTCGCGGAGCATGCCGACCAGCCCCTGAACGTTATGCAGATACTGCTCGGGCTTCACGCCAAAACCCTGATCGTTGCCACCGAGCATGATCAGGTAAATGTCTGCGGGAATCTTCGATACCACAGCTTTCCACTGCGCCTGCCAGCGGGCATCGTCGTGGTAGAAATCAGCGGATGCCGCGCCGGACGCCGCCAGTTTCGACACCCGAACCCCGTTCTGATCGTTGCTCAGCCACAGGCCGAACAGGGTCGGCGCGCCTTTCACCACTTCCAGCCTTAAGGCCCAATCGGTCGCTGCCGATGTGCCGGACAGCGGGACTTCCTGTACGCCCTCGCCCGCGAGTTTCAACGGCTGCCAGTCGGCGGAGGGTGACCAGCGATAACGCAACTCACTGGACTCGCCGTTGCCGAGGTAGAGCAGTTTCGCCTGAGTGACTGCGGTGTTGATGGCAGGCGTCGGGCTGGCCTCGACTTGCAGCCAGGCGCCGGGGTGGCCGGTCACCGTGCGGCTGTCGGGGCTGGCCTGGCCGAGGCCGGAGACCTGCCAGTCGCCGCCGAAGTATTTTTCGCTGCTGCGGGTGTACTTGAAATGCGTGCCGCCGAGCGCTGCACCGTGGTTGAACCCGACATACCCCGGCCCGGCAAACCCGACCTCTCCGGCCACGCGCTGCACCAGTTTGTTCAGGTAGAAGTCCTGCCCCGCGCTGTAGCTGTCGCCGATCACCGAGATCGATAACACCTTGCCGGCCTTGCCTTCGCGCCACTGGCCAAACCGCTCGCGAGCGTCGCCGACCTGCACCACCGACGCCGCCATCGGCGGCACATCATCAACAGCCAGCATGAATCGCTTCCTTCATCGAATCTGCGCCACCGGGGCAATGGTCGCCGCCGGCTTCTTTTTGGTCGCGGCACGTTCGCCGAGGAACAGCACGGAGGTGAAGTTGAAGCGGCTGAAAATCATCGACAACACCACAGGCCCGAGCAAGCCACACGTCAAACCGCAGAACACCAGCACGCTTTCGTCCTTCACACCCAGGCGGCCGAGGATCGAACGCGACGTAGCGGCGAACAATACGTGAAAGAGGAAAATTGCGTAGGAGTAACCGCCAAGCCAGGTCAACGTCTTCGAGCGCATGTCACTCGACAGTAACGCGATGCAGGATACGCAGCCCACCGTCAGGCCGATCAGGCTGCGGCGGTCGACGATCAGTTCGCGATCCACCGCCGCCACGTACAGCAGCGTCAGCGAGATCAGCACAAATACCAGCGGGCCGATCACCTTGAACGTCTGCTTCAGCTCGCTGACTTTCTCCTGGCCGATCATGCCCGCCACGAAGAACGGCAGCAGATAAATCGCCCCGTTGATGCCGAACGCGTCCACGGGAAACGGCGGCAACAGGAACACCGCCGCCGCGAAGGCGAACAACAGGTACAGGCGCGTCGGTGTACGCAACAAACCGCGCCACTCCAGCAGGCCGACGAACATGAAAATGATGAACACCGCCTGCAGAAACCAGAAGTGGTTGATCGGCACGTAGAACGACAACAGCGCATCCATCACGCTGACGTCCTTGTTCACGCCCGGCCCCACCGCCTGCAACACCGAGAACGGCACACCGACGCAAAACAGCGGCACGATCAGGCGCCGCACCTTGCCGCTGAAGAACGCGGAAAAGTCATTACCGCGAATCTTGTAGAGGGAATAGATGTAGCCGGAGATGAAGGTGAACAGCGGCATCCGCACGTACACCATCGAATCGGCGATCACCCGGAACGGCGAGCCGATGTCGATTTTCAAACCACCGCCCAACGGCCCGATCACGTGATAGAGCACCAGCAACAGGCACGCCAGGCCACGCAGGGTTTCGATCTCCAGGGACTTTTTCTTGCTCGACATAAAGCACCCGCCTCAATTCAGAATTCTTGATTCAACCTTCGCCGGTTTGTTCGCCCGCAGCATCAACCCCAGGCCCACGAACAGCACCGGCACCACCATCGAAAAGTGCCGGGCGAACGAACCGAAGTCCGGCTCGAACAAGCCCTGAACCAATAGAAACGCCAGTGGAATCGCGATCAGTTCCTTGGGTTTGGTCTGGATCGGTGCGCCCTTGTAATCGGTCGAGGTGATGACTTTGAACAGCAGCAGCGCGGTCATGATCATCAACGCCACGAAGATCACCTGGCCCGGCCCGGACAGCAGGATCAGCTCAACGGGAAACGACAAGCGGAAGAAAATGATCATCGAGTCCAGGGCCTGCGAGACGAAATCGCTGCCGCTGAGCCACGAGACGATCAGCGATTTGGACCCCTCTTCGCCCGCCGTGCGCAGTTCGTTGTTGCTGGCGCGAATCGACGACACCGGAAAGCCCAGCGCCAGCTGGATCGCCATGGCGACCGCGAGATAGAACAGGAACAGCATCAGGAAGAAGGTGGTGCGCGAGACGTATTTCTTCATCACGCAGACGCCGACCCAGGACAGCGAAAACAGAATCCAGTAAGGCCGGATCAGCACGCCGTAGATCACCGCCGAAAGGAAAAATCCGCCGCGATATTTGCGCGTCAGCGAGCTGAACAGAATGCTCAACACCGCCACCGACACGATGATTTCCTTGGTCAGGTTTTCCAGAAAAAACGAACGTACGATGCCCCACAGGCACAGGGTTCCGAAGATGGTCAGCGGCATGCGCCGGAACACCACCACGGGAATCGCCGTGAGGAAAAAGTTGCAGAACATCCCGTAGGCCCAGGCGTTGGTCAGGTTGATCCCGGTGGGCCGCAGCAGGAATGCCGAACACTCGTAGGACGAGCGATCCGGCGAGAACGGGTTCCAGAAATTACAGTTGTCGGCCCGGGCATAGGACGACCACAGGGTCATCGCATCCGGGCCCGGATCGCGCGGCACCAGCAGCGGCATGGCCACGGACAGAAACAGCCCGGTGAACAGGATCAGGAACGACAGCGACGAATCGAGACGGCGACCACGAAACTCGATGCACGGCAGTTTCAGGCCCATGACACGACAGCCTTTTTCGCCCGCGTGGCACGGGTCAGCAGCGCAATCACGCCGAGCTGCACGGTGATCGCGAAGACGTTGCCCCAGGCCGCGCCGTAGATCGAATAATGCTTGATCAGCAGGTAACTGACCGGCACTGAAACCAACAGGCAAATGGCCGCACTGGCGAGGGACACCCGACTGTTTTTCGACGCGATCAATCCGCCCCAGACGATGTCACCAATGGCGCGCAGGGCGAAGGAGAAAATCAGCACGCCGAGGATGCCGTTGTCCGGACGCGGAACGCTGGTGGCGACGTAATCGAGCACCACGTTGAAGAACAGATAAATGCCCACCGCCACCGCCGCCGACACCACCAGCGAACGCGCGACCCACTTGTTCACGAACAACTGCCGGACCGTGAACGGTTGCTGATCGGCCTGATAACGCTTGGCGAGCAGCGGAATGCCGACCACCGCCACCACCGCGTAAGACAAAGCCTGCAAGGTGTTGGCCGCCGACCACGCGTACACGTATTTACCGAGGCTGGCGTAGGGTTCGAGGTCGATGATCAGAAAGCGTTCGGCGTACTGACTCAGCGCGATCAGGCCAGTGCCGAGGTAAAACGGCAACCCGGCTTTCCACACGGCGGCGGTGGCCAGCGTCCCCTCTTCCCGCCCGCGATGAACATTCACCACGATCAGGTAACCGGCGACAATCACCAGCACGTTGGCGATGACCCACAGCCACAACACACTGGCGATTGCGGACACCCAACCGAGCGCCATCCCGCCCACGGCCAGCAGCGCCCAGAGCCCGGTCTTGATGAAGAACAGCAGCGCACCCGCCGTGGCTTTCTGTGCAGAAAACACGAACGAGTTGATCTCGAACGACAGGTGTTCGGTGAGCAGCACCAGCGTCACGCAGGCGATCAGCGCAGCCGTCGCTTCCACCGACTGGAACAGCGAATAAATCACCACCGTCAGCACCGACAACGCCAGGCCCACGGCCAGGTACAGCAGCAGCACTTTGTCCACGACCCGGCGCGAACTGCCGCCCACGCTGATCAGCCGATTGATTTCGGAACTGAAACCGACGCTGTAGAACTTCGACGCGATCAACGACGCCGCGACCACCACGCCGTAAAAACCCAGCGCCTCGTAACCGAGGTAATGGGTGATGGCGAGCACCAGCAAGAACTTCGCGCCCAGTGCTCCGCCGCGCAGCAACAGCCGGAATATCATCGAATGACGCCCTTGATGATGTCGTCCATGGCCACGGTTTTCGCCTCGATCTCGCGGCAGGTGTCGGTCAGGCGTTTGCCGAAATTCGACAGCGCGTCCGGCGCGTAAACCGTGTCGATGATAGTGTCGACATTGATGTCGCCGCCGTTGATGACCCAGTCCTCGACGCCCATGTCCTGATAGGCGCCGAAGCCTTTGCGTTCGTAGCTGATGTGATACGCCGGCACACCCGAGAGCAGCGATTCGATTGCGCCGTGCAGGCGCACGGAAATCACCAGGTCCGGTTGGTATTTGGCCAGCGTTGCTTTCAGTGGCAACAGGTCTTCGGTGATGCCCAGTTCGCGATAGAACGCGCCGTCATCGTTACCGCGCACGGCGCTCTGTACGGCACAGACCACTTTGCTTTTGTTCTTCAAGCGCTGCAGCAGCACCTTCAGGTTGGCCACGTAGGCGAGCTTCTTTTCCTTGCTCCATGCCGGCGGTTTACGCAGCACCACGCACACCGTGGCCGGCGTCGAAGCGCAGCGGGTGAACTTGGGTTGCTGGAGGATCTTGCCGGCAAGGGCCTGCACCGCGAGGTCCGGCGCGCGGTAGACATTTTCACAGGCATCGAACAATGCCGAGGAGCGGTTATCGCGCACGAACACCGCGTCGGCGCTGGCGTAATGGCCGACGATCTTGTCGCTGTCGCCGTGAAATGGCCCGATGCTTTGCGGCAGGTACACCGACGGCACTTTGCTGAGGATCGCGGTTTCCAGCTGCTTGGCGTGGCCGAGTTTCAGCTTGATGTGCTCGAAGGCACTTTTCGAGCGCATGTAGCCGCCGCCAACACCGACGATCAGATCGGTTTTCTTCAACAGATCCGCAAGACCGGCGTAGGACTGATTGAGGAACACTGCCTGCTTGACCCGACCCAGGCCCTTGGCCGCCATCACCGGCGCATCGAAGCGCGGGTGCGGCAGGTACTTGAAAGAGTCCGGATCGGAAGCCACCACACTGATCGCGGTGTCTTCGCCAAAGTTGCGCTGCACCAGCGCGATAGCCAGATCGACCAGCAGACCATCGCCGGAATTGGAGGCACTGTAGCCATGCAAAATCGTTACGTTCATGAGCGGAGTTCTACTTAATAAGAGGGAGCGGAATACACGTCGTAGGTCTGGCGGATCATCAACGCGGCGCTGAAACGCTCGCGGACGATGCGCCGACCTTCGATGCCGAGGGCCGACAACGCAGGCTTCTGGATTTTCTTCAGGCGATCGGCCAGCGCCTGGTGGTCACCGGCGGGGAACACGTAACCGGACACACCATGGGTGACCAGTTCGGGCAACGACGTGCAGTCGCTGGCGATCACCGGCAGGCCCAGCGCCATGCCTTCCAGCGGCACCATGGCAAAGCCTTCCCAGCGGCTCGGCACGATCAGCGCATCGGCTTTCTGATACAGCGCGTGAACCTCGGTTGGCGTCACCCAGGGCAGGTATTCCACCCCGTCCAGCGGCGGACATTCGACCACGTCCTCGTTCACTGCACTGCCCACCACCGTCAGTTTCAGGTCGCTGCGCTTTGCTTCGCTGTAAGCCTTGAGCAATACGTCGAAGCCTTTCTGATAGTCGAGGCGACCGACGAACAGCAGATGAATCGGTGCCGGATCGTTGGCCTTGCGTTCTTCATGCTTGTGATCGATGCCGTTGTAGATCAGCGTCATGCGCTTGCGCTCGATGCCAAACTTCGCGGCCTTGTCCAGTTCGAACTGGCTGACGCAGATGATCGTGTCCGTGACCTTCTGCAGCACCCGTTCGATCCCCGCATAGAGTTTCTGCTTGATCGGCGAACTTTCCATCAGGAACGAGAACGCATGGGGGCAGTAGACGATTTTCGGCTTGCGCCACGGCCGCAGGAGCACGCACACGCAACGGCCGATCACCCCGGAAAAGGTGCTGTGCAAATGCACCACGTCGGGTTTTTCCTTGAGCAGGACCCGCGCCAGTTGCCAGGCAAAACGCAGCAGCGACGGCACATTCCGCCCGCTTCGGGCGAAGGTGCGGATCTGCTGTGGATCGATGCCGTGCAGCTCTTTCTTCTGGTCGAGCGGGACCAGATACACCAGCTCATAGCGCCCGTCTTCGGGAGCCGCCGAAATTGTGCGGATGACCGTCGCCACCCCACCTTTGATCGTTTCCGCCACGTGCAGTATTTTTTTCACAACTCCCCCACTTTCATGCCTGTAAGAACCGTCGCTGAATTTCAGGACTGGTCGGACGCGTATTCGTAGTTGTAATAGCTGCCGTTGCCGTAATAGCTGGCCGCGCGCTTCTCGACGCCGTTGAACACCGCGCCTTTCAACTCGATACCGTTCTGGGCGAAACGCCGGATCGTCATTTCGATTTCCTTGGCCGGGTTTACCCCGAACCGCGCGACGATCAGACTGATGCCGGCCTCGCGACCGACAATCGCCGCATCGGTCACGGCCAGCAGCGGTGGCGTGTCGATGATCACCACGTCATAGCGCTCGCTGAGTTGCGCCAGCAGGTCGCGGAAATTGGCGTGCATCAACAGTTCGGAAGGGTTAGGCGGGACCTGGCCACGGCTGATGAAGTGCAGGTTGTCGACCTCGACCTTGTTGATCGCCTGATCGAGGGTGCAGCGCTTGACCAGCAGATCCGACAAGCCGTTGGTGATCGGCGTGTTCAGCGTCTTGTGCAGATGCCCCTTGCGCATGTCGGCGTCGATCAGCACCACGCGCTGCCCGCTCTGGGCCATGACCGCTGCGAGGTTGGAAGAGACGAAGGTCTTGCCGACCTGCGGGCTCGGGCCGGAAATCATGATGCGGTTGTTGGTCGAATCCAGTGCGGCGAAGTGCAGGCAGGTGCGCAGGCTACGGATCGATTCGATGGACAGGTCCGTAGGGTTGCGCAGGGCCAGCAGGTACGCCGGCGTGTCCGCCGCGACTTTGGCCCGGACTTTTTTGCTGTCCTCTTCCTGTTGCAGGGCGCTGTAGGGAATCGACGCGTAGACCGGCAAGCCGAGCTGCTCGATGGCTTCCGGCCCTTCCAGGCCCTTGCTCAGGGATTTGCGCAACAGCACCAGCGCCACGCCGACGAAGGCGCCGAGGAAGGTGGCGATCAACACGATCAGGGCTTTTTTCGGTTTGACCGGGCTGGTCAGGTCGACATCCGCCGTATCCACCAGACGCACGTTACCCACAGCGCCCGCGCGAACGATGTCCAGCTCCTGGGATTTGTTCAGCAACTGGGTGTAGATCTGCGAGGCAACTTCGACATCGCGGGTCAGGTTGAGCAGTTCCTGTTGTGTGGCCGGCAGGTCCTGGACCTTGCCTTCCAGCGAGCGCTGTTGCTGGGTCAATTCGCCAATCTGGGTCATCAGCGCGCGGTAGGCCGGGTGCTGTTTGGTGAACTTGCGATCCATCTCCGCCTGTTGCAGTTTCAGCTCGGAAATCCGCGTTTCGAGCGCCACGGACTGGCCGAGCACCGATTGGGTTTCCATGGAGATGTTCACGGTCTTGCCGTGGGTCTGGTAGGCGTTGAGCGCATCGCTGGCCTTGGCCAGGTCACGCTTGACCTGCGGCAACTGGCTTTGCAGGAAGGCCAGGCTTTGCGCCGCTTCGGCGGAGGTGCGGCGCACGTTCTGATCGACGTACAGCGCGGCGATCTTGTTGAGGATCTTCACCGCTTCGGCGGCGTCGCTGCTGGCCAGGGCCAGACGGATGATGCCGGACTCCTTGCCTTGCTCGGAGATGTCCAGCGCGTCCTGATAACCCTGGATGGTCACGATTCGTGGGTTGCGCACCACTTCGAAACGGGTTCCGGGATTGGCCAACAGTTGCGCGACCTGCCCTTCTACACCGTCCTGCGCGAAGGCTTCGCCCGCCACGCCTTCGACCAGCAGGTTGTCGTTATCATCCAACAGCTGAAAGCGATGTTGTTCGCCGGCAATCAGGGTGAGTTTCTTGCCCAGCAGTTCCTTGGGCAGATTGAGCTTGGCAAACTCCAGGCGTTCACCGCCCCAGGCGTAGCTGCTCAGACCGAAACGCGGCGGCGCGACGCTGAGTTCGGTCTCACCGCGATAGCGCCGGGAAAGAAAGCCACCGATCAGCGGGAAGGTGTTGGGGGTGACGTCGATATCCAGGCGCAGGTCGTCGACCGTTTTGCCGATTACCGCGCGGGATTTGATGATGCCGATTTCGGTCACCGATGGCGATTGCCCGCCGAGCATGCTGTTGAGGTCGGAAAAACCGAGCATGTCGTTCTTTTTCGGTTCGACCTGCACCAGCGCGTTGGCCGGGTACACCGGCGTGGCCAAAATCGCATAGGCCACACCGGTCATCATGAACGCGCCGGTGAACGCACCGATCAACCATTTCTGATCGATCAGGCTGCCGAAGATGCCGAGAAGATCAATACTGTCTTGATCGTTGTCGCGGGTGCCGATTACTGACGGTAACTGCATAAGTCTTTCTTACCATTCACTGAACTGAAGAATATTCATCAACGCGCCAGGCGTTGCGCCCATGAGCTAACAGCATCTTCAATCAATGCATGGGCATGAATAAAAGCGGCCTGCCCCTGACGATACGGGTCCTGTATTTCTCGTTCGCTCTGCCACTTGCCCAGCAGAAACACTTTGCCCCTGGCGTGAGAGGCAATCTTCAGTACTTGATTAACATGTTGTTTTTCCATCACCAGAATCAGGTCTGATTCATTGACGATGTCTGCTGTCAGTTGCCGCGCCTTGAACCCTTCGGCACTGTGCCCGCGGTCTTCCAGCACCTGGCGCGCGGTCGACTCCATGCCTTCGCCGACCCGTGCAGACAGGCCTGCGGAGGTCACGCTGATCGCCGAGGGTGTCAGTGCATTGCGCAACAGAAGTTCCGCTGTCGGACTTCGGCAGATATTGCCTACGCAAACGACAAGAATCTTTTTGAACAAGGTTTACTTTCCCGTGTAATGTCAATCGGCCAACATGCCTTGCAAATTCGAATGAACCCGCAAGACCTTCCTTCACTCGGAAATAGATTCACCCTTAATACCGATGCATTAAGTACCACGGCCTCTAAAAGTCCCCCAACCAGAATTACCGGACTAAAAATAACTGTGATTTTCAGGCGAAAGTTTTCCGACAAAAAATAACATTCGTGCACTTAGCATCCATATTGCCCTCGAAACCTGTGTAACGAGATAACCCTTCGCTAGATGTCATTCTCATCAGGAGAGCCGACATGAAATCAGCACATCTCAAACATCTGGGTGCCGCCGCCCTGTTGACGCTCAGTGCCACCGCGCAGGTTCACGCCAGTACGCTGTTCCCGTCATTGCCCACCCGAACCATTGGCGTTCAGGTCAAGATCCAGAACTTCACCCCGGCGGACGCCGAGCAGATCAAAGCAGCCGGATTCAGCTTTGTGCGCTTTGGCGTCTGGAGCGACAGCCTCGGCGGCAAGACCTACCAGAAACAGATCAGCGATGCGTTTGCGACGGCGCGGTCCGCCGGGTTGCCGGTCTTGATGACCGTTCGCGCCACCAAACCGTTGACCGGTGACCTGACCACCGCCGGTGAAGCCTTTGCCAACGCGGTGAGCGGGCTTGAGCAAGCCTGGAGCGCGCAACTGGTGGGGATCGAAATCTGGAATGAGCCGGACCTCGACACCTACTGGCCCACTGGAGACTTCAAAAACACCTTCGTGCCGTTCATGACGGCCATGTGCAAGACGCTGCAGGGCAAACCGCAATCGACGCCTTTGGTGGGCTTCGGTTTTGCCCGTCCGCCGACGGCCGGCTCCGCCTCGACCGTGGCCCTCAACAGCATCCTCGGCACTTATCCTGAGTGCCTGGATGCCATTTCCTATCACCCTTACGGCATGACCGCGACCCAGATCAGTAACGCGCAGACCTTCATCCAGCAAAACTTCCGTCTGCCGGGCGTTATCAGTGAATGGGGCGTCTCGGCGCTCGCCTCCAACGGCGGGCCGGAAGGGCAAGCCAGTAAAATCGCTGCGTTTATCGCCGATGTTAAAAAACTCAACATTCCGCTGACGTCGATTTATGAATGGAAGAACAGCGAGTCGGGCAGTAACGACCGGGAGAAGAATTTCGGCCTGCTGACCTCCGACGGCCAGCCGAAACCGGCACAGACGGCGGTCTCGACGCATTTGAACGCCGATTAAGCCGTACAGCGGGTCAGTTGCTTTGAACCTGTGGTTCTTTTTGGCATCGTATTGATCGATAACGCGCCCCGCCTTTCAAACAGCCGTTTTCAGGTTGTTGCCACCGGGACGCTCGATACGCCGACATGCCCTTGAGTGGCTGTCGGCGCTCGGGTAATGTCACCAGACCCATAGGACAGAGCACGCTCATGACTTCCAAGCTGGAACAACTCAAACAGTTCACCACCGTCGTGGCCGACACCGGCGACTTCGAAGCGATTGCCCGGGTCAAACCGGTCGACGCCACCACCAACCCTTCCCTGCTGCTCAAGGCAGCGGCCATCCCGGCCTACGCCGAACTGCTGAACGCCAGCGTCGGCGACTGCAAGGGCGATGTCGGCCTGGCCAGCGACCGTTTCGGCGTCGCGGTCGGTCAGGAAATCCTCAAGGTCATTCCGGGCCGCATTTCCACTGAAGTGGATGCGCGCCTGTCGTTCGACAAGGACGCGGTGCTCAAACGCGCCCACCGCCTGATCGAGCTGTACGACAAGGCCGGCGTTGGCCGTGACCGCGTACTGATCAAGATCGCCTCGACCTGGGAAGGCATCCGCGCCGCCGAGATCCTCGAAAAGGAAGGCATCCAGACCAACCTGACCCTGCTGTTCTCCTTCGCTCAGGCCGCTGCCTGCGCCGATGCCGGTGTGTTCCTGATCTCGCCGTTCGTGGGCCGCATCTACGACTGGTACAAGAAGGCCAACGGCAACGACTACACCGGTGCCGACGATCCGGGCGTGCAGTCCGTGACGCGCATCTACAACTACTACAAGGCCAATGACTACAAGACCGTGGTCATGGGCGCGAGCTTCCGCAATCTGAGTCAGATCGAGCAACTGGCCGGCTGCGACCGCCTGACCATCAGTCCGGACCTGATCGAGAAACTGGCAGCCGACACCGGCAAGCTGGAACGCAAACTCGCTCCGGGCCACGCTGGCGAGGCGCGTCTGAGCCTCAACGAAGCGCAATTCCGCTGGTTGTCCAACGAAGACGCGATGTCCACCGAAAAACTGGCCGAAGGCATCCGTCAGTTTGCCCGCGACCAGGAAAAACTCGAGGCGCTGCTGCAAGCCAAGCTGTAATCGGCCAAGCGCAAACGCAAAAAGGGCGAACCCTCACAGGTTCGCCCTTTTTTGTGCCTCGCGGCCTGGCTGATCAGTGCCGTTCGAGGGCATTCACCAGGTCATGGAAGGCTTCGCGGTTGGAGTCGTTCAGGCCCATGAGGATCTTGTGCGCTTCGAGCACCTTGATCCGCACCACCTCTTCCGACTGGTCCTGATCCGGCAGGTCATCAAGGCATTCCGGGCACGGCACGGGATGGTTGACGATATTGAACACCTGCTCGAAACCCATCGACTGCAGCAGACGGGTGATGTCCTCGTGGGTGGTGACCACGGTCGGCAGCAGGCCGACCTTCTGCCGCGACAGGATCGACAGTTTGGCCAGCAGGCCCAACGTGGTGCTGTCGATGCTGCGGGTTTCGGTCAAATCGATCACGATCGCGTTGAAATTCAGCGCGGTGAAGATTTTTTCAATAGTCGCATCCAACGCCGAACACAGGGTCAGGCGAACTTCACCGACGAACTTCAGGACGAAGGTGCCGTCCTGCTCGGCGAACTGGATTCTACCGGTACTCATCAAAGATTCCTGCTCAACACCAACAGGGCGATATCATCCGGCATCTCCCCTAGCGTGGCCAATCCAAAAACCTGCCGCAGACCATCCAGGCTGCCGCCCGCCGACTTCACCTTTTGCGGTAAAGCGGCTTCTTTCTCTTTGAGTGTGGGCTCTGGCAAAAGATCCAGAATGCCATCAGACATCAGCGTCAGGCTGAACGTCGGTGGCAGCTCGAGCACGTGGTCTTCGTAGGTGGCTTCGTTGAAAAGCCCCACCGGCAGACCGCGCCCCTCGAGGTAGCGAACACTGTCAGGCGTGTACAACACAGGCAACGGCAGATGGCCGCCGATGCTATAGGTCAACAAACCGGTCTCCTCGTCGATGACTCCACCGACCATTGTGACGTGTTTACCCAGCTTACAACTGATCAGCCCCCGGTTGATATGACCGAGGACTTCCGAAGGCTTGAATTCCGGCAGCGTGCCGTTGCGCTTGGATTCGAACAGCAGGCGCGTGGTCATGAACTTCAGCAGCACGGTGACGAACGCCGAAGAGGCGCCATGACCCGAAACGTCCGCCAGATAGAACGCCACCCGGCGCTCGTCGACCCGGAAGTAATCGACAAAATCACCCGACAGGTACAGCGACGGGATGATCTGGTGCGCGAACCTGAATTCGTCGATGGCCCACGGACTTTCCGGCAGCATGTTCATCTGCACCTGGCGACCGGCGTTCTGGTCTTCCTGGAGCAGGTTCAGGCTGGCTTCGAGTTCGCGGTTGGCCTTTTCCAGTTTCTCGCGGTAGCGCTGGTTTTCCAGCAGCAGACGCGCACGATCCAGGGCCCGGCGCACGGAGTGCTCGAGCACGGCCAGATCTTCGAGAGGCTTGATCAGATAATCCGCCGCGCCCAGGCGCAGGGCCTCGACCGCGTCATTCATCACGCCGGCGCCCGAGACCACGATCACCGGTGTCTGCGGCGACCGCTCAGTGACCTGACGGATGAGTTCGAGACCGCCCATCTGCGGCATGCGCAGATCGCAGATGACCAAGTCGGGCGTGTCTTGCTCGAATACCTGAAGACCCTGCTGGCCGTTACTGGCCTGCAAGACGCTGAAACCACTGTCTTCCAAATAGGCCGCGAGGCTCGCGCGCACTACTTCGTCATCATCGATTATCAGCAGCGTGGCACTGGTTTTTGGCATGTGGGCAAACGGCGCCAGAATTAGGTTGGCGTAGCAGGCGGGGCAACGGCCCGGCGCAGACTACTGGATTCGCTTTCTAGCCTCTCTGCTGCACCGCTTCGGAGCGTTTGCCCCGCACACGGTTGCACCAGAGGTGCCCTTCTAAGGCGCAGACGGTACTCCCATCCTTCGAGCGTTTCAAGCATGCGCCGATGGTCGCTTGGAGACTTTGTTTGTCAAATCACTCGCAGTTATAAGAACGGCTTCAACCGTAACCCAATCATTGGACGCGCCCACAAAAAAGGCGACCTCGCGGTCGCCCTTTCATACCGATCAATCGAGATCAGAAATCGTCTTCAACCTGCCCGTCCTTGACCTTGAACTCGCGGTTCTGCAGGTAGGCGTTGCGGATGAAGGTGTACTTGTCGCCGCTGATCAGCTTCTCGCTCGACAGCAGGCTGGCACGGGTGTCGACGATGTTCAGGCCGAAAATCGAGTTACGCACCGGCACGTCGTTGATGTAGCGATACGGGCCGGTGAAGCTGTCGACGTACTTGGACGGCGCGTCACGCAGGGTGCTCGGGCCCATCAGCGGCAGCATCACGTAAGGACCGCTGCCGACGCCCCAGTAGCCGAGGGTCTGGCCGAAGTCTTCGTCGCTGCGGTTCAGGCCCATTTTGGTGCCGACGTCGAAGAATCCGAGCAGGCCGAACGTGGTGTTGAAGATCAGGCGCGCGGTGTCGACGCCAGCGGCGGCCGGTTTGGCCTGAAGAATGTTGTTCGCCAGGTTGGTGACATCACCGACGTTGCGGAACATGTTGTGGATGCCGTCTTCCAGGAATTGCGGAGTAACAAATTCGTAACCCTGCGCCAGCGGCTTCAGCGCATAGGTATCAACGAAATCGTTGAACTGGAAAATCGGACGGTTGACGCTTTCCCAAGGATCTTCTTCCGTTGCGGCCTGAGCGGCGAACGGCACCAGCATTACGCTGGCACATACACAAAGCTGAGCAAGAGGATGGCTCCAGCGCATAGAAAACTCCTTGGATAGTACGGACGCAGCACCTGGGCCGCGGCGATTAGTGCGTCAGTATAAGACGGAAACGGCGCTTTAGGCAGTTCCCCGGTGAAACCCTCTGTAGGACGCTTCGTCATTCACCTGTCACGTAACTGTCACCGCTGACGCTTAGCCTGATCGCTATTTCAGGGACGTTTTCCATGCATCAAGCCGAAGCCTTGCCCCTCGCGGCACCGACGCTGACCGCCGTGCTGTTCGGACTCAGCGGCTGTCTGGTGGACTTCGGCGCCCGCGCCCGTCATCAAACCAGCGTCGGCCCGGAACACGCCGACGTCACACCCGGCGCCCTCGACAGCCTGCGCAGCCTGCAGCGCCAGCAAATTCCCTGCGCCTGGCTGGATGAGTTGTCCATCGCGAGCACTCAGGTACTGGCATCGGCGCTGCCAGACTGGATCAAACCATCGCAATATTCGGCAACAATCAATCCTTGGCCGGCGCCCAACGCCTGCTGGCAAGCGTTGATGGGATTGAACGTTGATCGCCTCGACGGTTGCGTACTGGTCAGCGGCGAACCGCGCCTGCTGCAATCGGGCCTCAATGCCGGGTTGTGGACCATTGGCCTGGCGTCCTGCGGCTCACTGTGCGGACTGGCGCCAAGTGAATGGCAGGCCCTGAGCCAGAAGGAGCGCGAACAACTGCGCGGCAAGGCGACCGTGCAACTGTTCAGCCTCGGCGTGCACTCGGTGATCGATCATCTGGGCGAGCTCGACACTTGCCTCGCGGACATCAACCTGCGTCGCCTCAAAGGCGAAAAGCCCTGACCGGGATCATGCAGGTTGGGCAAGAGTGGATTAGTCTTAAGGAGAGCCATAGACCTTTGGCGCACAGCTGCGGTCTATGCCAGTGCCTCTCGATAAAAGGAAACAACCATGCCCGCTCAAGAACTGCAGAAACAGCTCAATGCCCTGCGCGAGCAACTGGATCAAAATCCTCCGCTGACCGAAGCCGAGCGCGCTGATCTACATGCCCTGATGGAACAGATCGAACTGGAACTTGAACTGGAAACCAAAACCAAGGACTCCAACATTGCCGATGGCGTGAACCTGGCCGTTGAGCGCTTTGAAGTTGATCACCCCACCATCGCCGGCGCACTGCGCAACATCATGAATTCCCTGGTCAGCATGGGCATCTGAAACCCGCGAATGCAAAAAAGCCCTGCCATCACTGGCAGGGCTTTTTCATGTCTGCGATACGGGTTACTGACGAACCAGACGATGGTTCGGCAGTTGCACGCTTTCAGTGCTGCGGTACGGGTTGATGTCCAGCCCGCCCCGGCGCACATAACGCGCAAATACCGTGAGCTTTTCCGGTTTCAGCAGGCGCTGCAGGTCGAGGAAGATTCGCTCCACGCATTGCTCATGGAAGTCCGAGTGCTGACGGAAGCTGACGATGTATTCCAGCAGGCTGGCGTGATCCAGCGCCGCGCCACGGTATTCCACCACCACGCTGCCCCAGTCGGGCTGGCTGGTCACCGGGCAGTTGGATTTGAGCAGATGGCTGTGCACGCTCTCCTCCACCACGCGCGAATCGTCACAGCGCAGCAGTTCGGGACGCGGGTGTTCGTAGTTGCTGACGCTGATATCCAGATCGTCGATGCACACACCCGGCAGCGCGACAACGCCTTCGGCTTCGACGTCTTTCAGGCTGCGAACCCGCACACCCACTGGTTTGCCGGCAGCGGCAGACAAGTCCTTGACCAGCGTCGCTTCCAGGCTCGCGATATCGGCGAACGGCGTCTGGTTCAGCGAGTTCAGGTACAGCTTGAACGACTTGGATTCGATGATGTTCGGCGAATCCGCCGGAATGCTGAATTCACCGATCGCGACCACCGGTTTACCCGACGGCAGCAGCCACGACAGTTCGAAGCAGTTCCAGAAATCCACGCCTTTATACGGCAGGGTTTCGGCGGTCAGGCCCAGCTCGGCCCATTTCGCGGTGCGCGGGATCGGGAACAACAGGGACGGTGTGTACGTGGCGATGTATTCGCTGGATTTGCCCAGCGGCGAATGTTCGGCTGCGGGATGCATGGCGGAAACCTGACTGAAGAATCAGCGGATTCTACCAGCCTTTGCTCCCGCCATTGAGTGCTTACTGACTGACAGTCAGTTTGCCGACCATTCCGGCCTGGTAATGCCCGGGAATATTGCAGGCAAATTCCAGGTTCACCGCTTTGCTGAAGGTCCAGGTCAACTCGGCGGTTTTACCGGGCTCCACCAGCACACTGTTGGGGTCGTCATGCTTCATGCCATGCCCCATCGAGCCGTGATCCATGCCCGCCATGTCGTGGGACATTTCCTTGATGCCGGTCGGCGTAAGCATGCCGCTTTGCTGCATCTGCAACATTTCCTGCTGATGTTTTGCATGCATCGTTGCGTCGCCAAGGTTGAATTCATGCAGCAACTGGCCTTTATTCACCAGCACAAAACGAACGGTCTCACCAGCCTTGATCTCGATCGCCTTCGGATCGAAGCTCATGTCGCCCATCACCACTTCAATGCTGCGAGTGGCCTTGGCCGCCGGGGCCGGCTGGCCGAAGTCATAGGTGTGCGCCGGCGCTGCCCACAGCGGCGAACTCAGCGCCAGCAGACACGCGGCAAGGGCCAGACGATTGCGCAAAAACATAGTCGTACTCCAACAAATCAAGGTTCAGCCTGTGGGAAACTCTAGCCCGCCTGCGCTGGCAGCGACCTGACAGGCAGATTACAACTTTGTCAGGTTGGCGCTCACCGCGTTTGCCCACGGTATAACGTCCTCGTT
Organism: Pseudomonas sp. B34(2017); assembly: GCF_002112915.1. Classification (NCBI taxonomy): domain Bacteria; kingdom Pseudomonadati; phylum Pseudomonadota; class Gammaproteobacteria; order Pseudomonadales; family Pseudomonadaceae; genus Pseudomonas; species Pseudomonas sp. B34(2017). Next base: position 657,064 of record NZ_NEJA01000004.1, read on the forward strand.
CCCGCTACCCGAGCCGCCCATGAAACTGCTGATCGTCGAAGACCAACCCAAAACCGGCCAGTACCTGCGCCAGGGCCTGACCGAGGCCGGTTTCAACACCGAACTGGTGGCCGACGGCACCACCGGCCAGCAATTGGCGTTGAGCGGCGACTATGCGCTGCTGATCCTCGACGTAATGCTGCCCGGTCGCAATGGCTGGCAGATCCTGCAAGCGGTGCGCAGCGCCGGTCTGGAAACGCCGATCCTGTTTTTGACCGCCAAGGACACCGTGGAAGACCGGGTTCACGGCCTCGAACTGGGCGCCGACGATTATCTGGTCAAACCGTTCGCCTTCTCCGAACTGCTGGCCCGGGTGCGCAGCCTGTTGCGTCGCGGCAGTTCCACGCCCCAGGAAACCAGTCTGCGCCTGGCCGACCTGAGCCTGGATCTGATTCGCCGCCGGGTCGAGCGCAGCGGTCAACGCATCGACCTTACGGCCAAAGAGTTCGCTCTGCTGGAGATGCTCCTGCGCCGCCAGGGCGAAGTGCTGCCCAAATCGCTGATCGCCTCACAGGTCTGGGACATGAACTTTGACAGCGACACCAATGTGATCGAAGTGGCGATTCGTCGACTGCGCCTGAAGATCGATGACGACTTCCCCCACAAGCTGATTCACACGGTGCGCGGCATGGGTTACGTCCTTGAAGAGCGTGCCGACTGATGCGCCGACTGTCCTTGAGCGGTCGGCTGGCGCTGCTGTTCGCCGGCTGCACCGCCGTGGTTTCGCTGGTCGCCGGGGTCGTTTTCAATCGGGCCAGCGAAGGCCACTTCATCGAGCTCGACCAGCAACTGCTCGAAGGAAAACTGCTCAGCGTACGTCAGACGCTGCTGAGTGGCAGCGACGCCGCGCACATCACCGATGAGTTGAGCCAACAGGGCGATATCACGTTGCGCGTCAGCGGCCCTGAGGGCCAGCGCTGGTTTGGGCGCTCGTTGCACGCCCCGGCAAACCTGCCGCAGCAACCCGGTCTGGCCACCATCAACGACAACGGCACGGACTATCGCCTGCTCAACGCCGCGCTTGAACCGGGAAAACCCGATTCACCGCAGTTGACCTTGCTGCTGGACATCACCCACCACCAGCACTTCCTGCAACGCATGCAGCATCTGATCTGGCTGACCGTCGGCCTCTCGGCGCTGGCCACCGCGTTGCTCGGCGCCTGGGCTGCCCGCAGCGGTCTTCGTCCGCTACGCCGCATGAGTGCCGTGGCCCGTGGGATTTCGGCGCAATCGCTGAATGCCCGATTGCCGGAAGCGCGGATGCCTGCAGAACTCGCGGAATTGGCCCACAGCTTCAACGCCATGCTCGGACGCCTCGACGATTCTTTTCAGCGGCTGTCAGCGTTCTCCGCCGACATCGCCCATGAGCTACGCACACCACTTTCCAATCTGCTGACCCACACCCAGGTCACCCTGACCCGCCCTCGCCCCCTCGAAGACTATCGCGAGGCATTGCACAGCAACCTTGAAGAGCTGCAATGGATGGCGCAACTGGTCAACGACATGCTTTATCTGGCCAAGGCTGACCACGGTTTGCTGGTGCCCAAGCGTGAACCGCTGGAGCTGGCGGAAGAAGCCGATGCGTTGCTGGAGTTTTTTGCGCCGCTGGCCGAAGACGCTCAGGTCGGCCTGAGCCGCGACGGTGCGGGGCAGCTTGAGGGGGATCGCGCGATGTTGCGCCGGGCGCTATCGAATCTGCTGGATAACGCGTTGCGCTTTACCCCTGCAAACGGCGAGGTGCGCATTCGGGTCACCGAGCAGGCGAAATCCATGAGGGTGACCGTGGAGAACAGTGGCGAGGGGATTTCTGCGGACTTGTTGCCGCGTTTGTTTGACCGTTTCTACCGTGCGGACCCGGCGCGCCAGGAAGGCAGCAGCGAGCATGCGGGATTGGGGCTGGCGATTACTCAGTCGATCATCCGCGCTCATGGCGGGCAGATTCATTGCGAATCGGCTCAGGGCTGGACGCGGTTTGTGATTGAGTTGCCTCGAAGCTGATCGTTCCCACGCTCTGCGTGGGAATGCAGCCCGGGGCGCTCTGCGCCCTAAAGAGCCGAACGCGGAGCGTCCGTTGATGCATTCCCACGCGGAGCGTGGGAACGAGCATCAGGATGCTTAGGAATAACGCAACGCGTGCGCCGGTTCGATCTTCGCCGCTCGCCACGCCGGGTAAACGGTGGCCAGGAAGCTGAGGATGAAGCCCGCCGAACAGATCAGCAGCACGTCGCCGCCCTGCAATTCCGATGGCAGGTTGCTGACGAAATACACGTCCGAACTGAAGATGTGCTGCCCGGTCACCCGCTCGACCCAGCCCACCATCTCACTGACGTTCAGCGCCGCAATCACACCCAGCACGCCACCAATGATGGTGCCGACGATGCCGATCACCGTGCCCTGCACCATGAATATCGCCATGATCTGCCGGGGTGTGGCGCCGATGGTGCGCAGGATCGCGATGTCCGCGCCTTTGTCGTTCACCACCATGATCAGGGTCGCGATGATGTTGAACGCCGCCACCGCGACGATCATCAGCAGCAACAGGCCGATCATGGTTTTTTCCATCTTCATCGCGCTGAACAGGCTGCCCTGGGTGTGGGTCCAGTCGTCAGCCTTGAAATCGGCGCCGAGGCCGCTGGCAATGTCCGAGGAAACCTTCGGCGCGGCGTACAGATCCTTCACCGCCAGACGCACGCTCTGCACCTGATTCGGCTCCCAGTGCTGCATGGTCGCGGCGTCGGAGACGTGGATCAGGCCCATGGAACCGTCGAGTTCGGCACCGACCTTGAACACGCCGACCACGTTCAGACGCTGCATGCGCGGGGTGATGCCGCCCGGTGCGGTGCTGACTTCCGGCACGATCAGGGTAATCTTGTCGCCGACGTTGAGACGGAAACGCCGGGCAGTGATTTCACCCAGCACTACGCCGAATTCACCCGGTTTCAAGGCATCGAGACGGCCCTGAACAATGTGCTGGGCAACGATCGACACCTTGCCTTCCTGGGCCGGGTCGACGCCGCTGATCTGGATCGGCTGCATCATGCCCTTGTAGGACAGCATGCCTTCCATCTCGGTGAACGGCACAGCGGCAGTGACTTCGGGATTCTTCATCGCGGCGGTGGCCACTGGCTGCCAGTCGTCGATCGGCTTGACGCCGACGATGGTCGCGTGGGGCACCATGCCGAGGATGCGCGAGCTCATTTCGCGCTGGAAGCCGTTCATCACCGACAGCACCACGATCATCGCCAGCACGCCGAGGGCGAGGCCGATCATCGAGGTCATCGAAATGAACGAAACAAAGCGATTGCGGCGCTTGGCGCGGGTATAGCGCGTGCCGATAAAGATCGATAACGGTCTGAACATTCGCTGGGGCACCGTATAAAAATAAAAGACCCGACGCCTTTTCAGACATCGGGTTTCAAGCCGTCAGATGGGGGTCAGGCAACCTTCCTGCAGTTGCAGGACGCGGTCCATCTGGCGAGCCAGGTTCATGTCGTGAGTCACCACCAGAAACGCCGTGCGCATCGACGTGCTGAGTTCCAGCATCAGATCCTGAATGCCTTCGGCGGTGTGGGAGTCGAGGTTGCCGGTCGGCTCGTCGAGCATCACCAGCCCTGGATTGTTCACCAGCGCACGGGCGATGGCCACGCGCTGGCGTTCACCACCGGACAGCTCCGCCGGTTTGTGTTCCAGGCGATGACCCAGGCCGACCCGTTCCAGCAACGCCGTGGCACGCTGACGTGCTTCCGGGATCGCGGTCTTGCCGATCAGCAGCGGCATGCAGACGTTTTCCAGCGCGGTGAATTCCGGCAGCAGGTGGTGGAACTGGTACACGAACCCGAGGGCGCGGTTACGCAGCAGGCCACGCTTCTTCTCGCTCAGCGCCGACAGTTCTTCACCGTCGAGCCAGACACCGCCCTTGGTCGGCGTGTCGAGACCGCCCAGCAGGTTGAGCAAGGTACTTTTGCCCGAACCGGATTTGCCGACGATCGCCACCCGCTCACCTGGATGCAGCTCCAGTTGCAGGTTGGCCAGCACTTCCACCGACTCCGGGCCTTCCTCGTAGGATTTGCCCAGGTTGCGGCAGCTCAAGATTGCTTTTTCACTCATGCCCGACTCACTCATAACGTAGCGCCTCCGCCGGCTGGGTGCGCGCGGCACGCCAGGCAGGATACAGGGTGGCGAGGAAACTCAGGACCAACGCAGCGGCGCAGACCATGACCACGTCCTGGCTCTGCACCTGCGACGGCAGGTAATCGATGAAATACACGTCGGCGTTGAGGAATTTGTGTCCGATCACGCCTTCGAGGGCCGAAATCGCGGCGCTGACGTTGAGCGCGGCGAAGATCCCGACCACGGCGCCGATGGCCGTGCCGACCACGCCGATCACAGTGCCCTGCACCATGAACGTGCGCATGATCGTGCCCGGTGTGGCGCCCAGTGTGCGCAGAATGGCGATATCGCCCTTCTTGTCATTGACCACCATCACCAGCGTGGAAATGATGTTGAACGCGGCCACGGCGACGATCAGCAGCAACAGCAGGCCGATCATGGCTTTTTCCATGCGGATCGCCTGATACAGGTTGCCGTGGGTACGGGTCCAGTCGCGGGCGTAGTAACGGTCTTCGCCGAGGCGCTGGGCGATGTTCCACGCCTCACGCGGGGCCTGGAACAGATCGTCGAACTTCAGTCGCAGGCCCTGCACCTGATCAGGCTTCCAGCGGTGCATCTTCGCCAGATCCTGCAGGTTGGTCACGCCCAGATAGCCGTCCAGTTCACCGGCGCCGACATGGAAGATGCCGACCACGGTGAAGCGCTTCATGCGCGGGAACATCCCGGCCGGGGTCACGCTGACCTCCGGTGCGACGAAGGTGATCTTGTCACCGAGGCCCACGCCGAGCTTGGTCGCGGCCTTGTCGCCGATCACGATGCCGAAGCTGCCCGGCGTCAGATCGTCAAGTTTGCCCTGCTTCATGAAGTTGTCGATGATCGAGACGTTGCGCTCCAGCGCCGGGTCGATGGCATTGAGCAACACCTTGGACACCTGGCCGTTGTTGGTCAGCAACCCCTGCATCTGGGTGAACGGCGCGACGGCCGCCACCTGCGGGTTCTGCTTGACCTTGGCGGCCAGGCTCGGCCAGTCGTTGATGGCTTCACCGGACTCGATGGTCGCGTGGGGCACCATGCCCAGCACGCGGGTGCGCATCTCATGATCGAAGCCGTTCATTACCGAAAGCACCACGATCATCACGACCACGCCAAGGGCGAGCCCGATCATCGAAGTCAGGGAAATGAATGACACAAAATGATTGCGACGCTTTGCACGGGTATAACGCGTGCCGATAAATACGAAGAGAGGTCTGAACATGTCGGGGCTTGTTCGGAGGGAAAAGGAACGTCCTTGTGGCGGGGGTCGATAACCAGCTTTACACTCAGACCACCGCCGCTACCATGGGTTCGCCATGTCGACATTAGATGAAGAAGATCGCCGCGAATACTACCGTATCGAGGACACGATCGCACTGGAAATTCGGCCCCTGTCCGCTCCCGAAGCCGCAGGCCAGGAAGTGTTGCAGGATGCTTCTCCACTGTTCAACCTGCTCAGCGAATTGCACCTGAGCGAATTCGAGTCGCAGCACCTGCTGCGCCAGATCAGCGAACGCGACCGCGCCATCGCGGCGTTCCTGAAATCCCAGAACAAACGCATCGACCTGCTCAGTCAGGTGGTCGCCCTGACCGTGCTCGGCCATATCGGCGAGCCGCAACCGGTGATCATCTCCGAGGGCGGCATCGACTTTCAGCACCCGACCCCGATCGCTACCGGCGCCCACCTCTCGGTGAAACTGGTGCTGATGCCCCAGGCCCTCGGCCTGTTGCTGCGCGCCCGCGTGACCCATTGCGACCGCAAGGGCGACGGCTACGACGTCGGTACCGAGTTCGAACACCTGACTGACGCCCAGCGCCAGTTGCTCGCCCGCTATATCTTGCAGAAGCAGGCCCAGGAACGACGTCTGGCCCGCGAACAGAACGAATCAGGCATCTAAATTAAGGAAGAACCGTGACCCTTATCTACGGCCACCGCGGCGCCAAGGGCGAAGCACCGGAAAACACCCTGAGCAGTTTTCAGGAATGTCTCAAGCACGGCGTACGCCGTTGCGAGCTGGACCTGCACCTGTCCAAGGACGGCGAGCTGATGGTCATCCACGACCCGACCCTCAAGCGCACCACCGACCGGCGCGGCAAGGTGGTCGAACACACCGCCGCCGATCTGGTGACCTACGACGCGCGCAAGGGCGGCCCGGGCTGGATCAAGCCGTGCCCGATTCCAACGCTGGAAGAACTGTTCGAAAAGTGTGATTTCGAGCATTGGCAGCTGGAAGTCAAAAGCGCTTCTCGCACCCGCGCCGCGACCACCGTGCTGGCGATCCGTGAAATGGCAGTCAGACACGGGCTGCTCGACAAGGTGACGATCACCTCGAGCTCGCGGGAAGTCTTGAAGGCTGCACTGGATCTGGTGCCCGACGTATCGCGCGGCCTGGTGGCCGAGTACGCCTGGCTCGACCCGTTGAAGGTCGCGCAAAGTTACGGCTGCGAGATTCTGGCGTTGAACTGGACGCTGTGTACGCCGGAACGCCTGCAAAAGGCGCAGCGTCAGGGGCTGCATGTGTCGGTGTGGACCGTCAACGAGCCTGCGCTGATGCGCAGACTCGCTGACTTCGGCGTTGACAGCCTGATTACAGACTTTCCCGGTTTGGCCACTGCCACCCTCGGGAATTGCTGAAATCGGTCTCCCCGGCCGGCTCAGGCCACCGGCCGGAGCCCGTCAAAAAAGCCGGTTGAGGCCGTCGTACGCCGCTACCCGATAGGCTTCGGCCATGGTCGGGTAGTTGAACGTCGTGTTGACGAAGTACTTCAGGGTATTCAGTTCGCCCGGCTGGTTCATGATCGCCTGACCGATGTGCACGATCTCCGACGCCTGATAACCGAAGCAGTGAACGCCCAGCACTTCGAGGGTTTCACGGTGGAACAGGATCTTCAGCATGCCTTGCGGCTCGCCGGCGATCTGTGCACGCGCCATGCTCTTGAAGAACGCCTTGCCCACTTCGTACGGCACCTTGGCCTGGGTCAGTTCCTGCTCGTTCTTGCCGATCGAGCTGATCTCCGGAATGGTGTAGATACCGGTCGGCACGTCATTCACGAAACGCCAGCTGCCATTGTCGACGATGCTGCCAGCGGCCGAGCGGCCCTGGTCGTGGGCGGCACTGGCCAGGCTCGGCCAGCCGATCACGTCACCGGCGCCGTAGATATTCTGCACGCAGGTGCGGTAGTTCTCGTCGACTTCGATCTGGCCACGGCTGTTGACCTTGACCCCGATGTTTTCCAGACCCAACTGATCGGTGTTGCCGGTACGGCCGTTGCACCAGAGCAAGGCGTCGGCCTTGATCTTCTTGCCGGACTTCAGGTGCAGGACCACGCCGTTGTCCACGCCTTCGACGCGGTCATATTCTTCGTTGTGACGCACGGTGATGTTGTTGTTGCTGAAGTGGTAGCTCAACGCCTGGGAGATTTCCGAGTCGAGGAAGCTCAGCAACTGACCGCGGTTGTCCACCAGTTCGACCAGCACGCCCAGACCGCTGAAGATCGAAGCGTATTCGCAACCGATCACGCCGGCGCCGTAAACGATCAGTTTGCGCGGGGTGTGGCCGAGGCTGAGGATGGTGTCGCTATCGTAGATACGCGGGTGGTGGAAATCGATGTCCGCCGGGCGATAAGGACGCGAACCGGTGGCGATGATGATGTGCTTGGCCACCAGTTTCTCGACCACGCCGTTGGCGCAGACCACTTCGATGGTTTGCTCGTCGGCGAAGCTGCCGGTGCCGAAAAACACGTCGACGCGGTTACGGGCGTAGTAGCCGGTACGCGAAGCGACTTGTTTGGAAATGACTTTCTCGGCGCTTTTCAACACATCCGGGAAGGAGAACCAGCGCGGCTCGCCGATCGCACGGAACATCGGATTGGTGTTGAACTGCATGATCTGCCGCACCGAGTGACGCAGGGCCTTGGACGGGATGGTGCCCAGGTGGGTGCAGTTGCCGCCGACCTGACGACGGCTGTCGACCATCGCCACCTTGCGCCCTGCTTTGGCGGCGTTCATTGCCGCGCCTTCTCCCGCCGGGCCGGAACCCAGCACCACCACGTCGTAGTTGTAGACAGCCATGCGTACTCCTCAGAACAGGCCGCGGTGCCAGCAGCACCGGCGGCTAAATCACGCCGAACGACGGCGCGAAGGAACAATTGGGGGCCAGTAGAAAACCCGGACACAGTCTATAGAAGCGTCAACGCCGCGCACATTAACCCTTGGTCGCGTCGTAGGCTACTTTTGCCTGCACTACAACGCCAGCTTTCGTACTGTTCTCAGTCAACTTTTGCGCCATTGAGCCGTTCGAACGCGTGACTGGTGCGTGTGACGAAACCTGTATCGGCACGAATCACAAAGAATGCACCAATGTCGTGTTTTTCGGCATAGTCCCAAGCCCTTTCAGGCCCGAGAATCAGCAACAGCGTCGATAGTCCATCGGCCATCAGCGCTGAAGGATGAATTACCGTGACCGACGCCAGATCATGTAGGACCGGCGCACCGGTCCAGGCATCGAAGGTGTGGGAATAACGCCGGCCATCCTGTTGAAAATAGTTGCGGTAGTCGCCCGAAGTGGAGAGACCGTAGCCATCGACATTGATGACGCGCTCTGCAACCTGCTGATCGTCGCGCGGCTCTTCCAGTGCGATACGCCATGGCGAACCGTCGGGTTTCCTGCCGGACGCCTTGAGTTCGCCAGTGGCTTCGGCAAGGTAATCATGTATGCCCAGAGCCTGGAGCCGCGCAGCAATGGTGTCGACCGCGTAACCGGCTGCGATGCTGTTGAAATCCACCTCGACCGCCGCGTCCTTGCACAACTGGTCACCGTCGATGCGCAGGTGCTGATGACCGACCCGCTGTCGCACCTCGGCCAGCGCTGCCGTATCCGGGACTTTTTCTTCACGCCCCTGCGGGCCGAACCCCCACAGATTCATCAGCGGTTCGACGGTGAGGTCGTAGGAGCCTTCGCTTTGTCGCGACAGCTGCTCGCCCACGCGGACCAATTCAAGGATCGGCGCGGGCATGACCTGACAGCGATCAGCCGGCAATGCATTGAAGCGCGAGATGTCGGAGTCTGCGCGGTAAGTCGACATCTGCCGGTCGACGCCCGCGAGGATTTTTTCCACTTCGACACGCACCTCCTGCGGCGCAGGCAGATCGGCGTGGCGCACATACTTGATCGAATAGGTGCTGCCCATCGTCGGGCCACCGAAAGTCTCCAGGGAATCACCGTTGCCGCAGCCGGACAAAAAACCGGTCAGCAGCACGAGAACCACCCAGCGTCCAGTTAACAATTCTTCATCTCCCCGCAAAACCGCGCCGGCCATTATGGGCTACGAGCGCAACGCTTTCTTACAAGATTTAGAGCGAGTACCTACCCATGTCTTCCACGACCGGCAAAGGCAAGGCGATTTTTCGCGTTGTCAGCGGCAACTTTCTCGAGATGTTCGACTTTATGGTCTACGGCTTCTATGCCACGGCCATTGCCAAGACCTTCTTTCCCACCGACAGCGCCTTCGCGTCCCTGATGCTTTCCTTGGCCACGTTTGGCGCCGGCTTCCTGATGCGCCCGCTGGGGGCGATTTTTCTCGGCGCCTACATCGACCGACATGGCCGGCGCCAGGGCCTGATCATCACGCTGGCCATGATGGCGGCCGGCACCGTGCTGATTGCCTGCGTGCCGGGCTACGCCACCCTTGGGGTTGCCGCGCCGCTGATCGTGCTGTTCGGCCGATTGCTGCAAGGTTTCTCGGCCGGCGTGGAACTGGGCGGGGTGTCGGTGTATCTGGCGGAAATCGCCACGCCGGGCCGCAAGGGCTTTTTCGTCAGCTGGCAGTCCGCCAGCCAGCAAGCGGCGGTGGTATTCGCCGGCCTGCTCGGTGTCGGTCTCAACCATTGGCTGAGCCCGGAACAGATGGGCGACTGGGGCTGGCGCGTGCCGTTCCTGATCGGCTGCATGATCGTCCCGGTGATTTTTGTCATCCGCCGCTCGCTGGAGGAAACCCCGGAGTTCCAGGCGCGCAAACATCGCCCTACTCTGCAGGAAATCATCCGTTCGATCGGTCAGAACTTTGGCATCGTCATCGCTGGCATGGCGCTGGTGGTCATGACAACGGTGTCGTTCTACCTGATCACTGCCTACACACCGACCTTCGGCAAGGCGGAATTGCACCTATCGGACTTCGATGCGTTGCTGGTGACCGTGTGCATCGGCCTGTCGAACTTCTTCTGGTTGCCGGTGATGGGCGCGGTGTCTGACAAGGTAGGTCGTAAACCCCTACTGCTGGCGGCGACGATTCTGGCGATCCTGACCGCTTACCCGGCGCTGTCGTGGCTGGTGGCGAACCCGAGCTTCAGCCATTTGCTGATCGTCGAGTTGTGGCTGTCGTTCCTGTACGGCTCGTACAACGGGGCAATGGTAGTGGCACTCACCGAAATCATGCCGGTAGAAGTTCGTACCACCGGTTTCTCGTTGGCCTACAGCTTGGCGACCGCAACCTTCGGCGGATTTACGCCGGCGGCCTGCACTTATCTGATCCATATACTGGACAACAAGGCGGCGCCGGGGATCTGGCTCAGCGGCGCAGCCGTATTGGGCCTGATCGCCACGCTGGTGCTGTTCCGTGGCAACAGGCACGAACTGCGCACGGCCCAAGCCGCCATCCCCCGCTGAAGCAAATCGCGCGCAAACAAAAACGCCCCGACCAGAGTCGGGGCGTTTTCATTTGCAGCTAAGGCTTAGCGCGGGAACGCTGGCGGGTTTACACCGGCCATGTCTTCCATCACGCGAACCACCTGGCAGCTGTAGCCGAACTCGTTGTCGTACCAGACGTACAGAACAACGCGGTTGTCCTGAACGATGGTCGCTTCAGCATCGACCACACCGGCGTGACGCGAGCCCACGAAGTCGGTCGAAACCACTTCCTGCGAGTTGACGAAGTCGATTTGCTTGTGCAGATCGGAGTGCAGCGCCATGTAGCGCAGGTACTCGTTCATCTCTTCACGGGAGGCGGCTTTCTCAAGGTTCAGGTTGAGAATGGCCATGGACACGTTCGGCGTCGGAACGCGGATCGCGTTACCGGTCAGCTTGCCGGCCAGCTCAGGCAGGGCCTTGGCAGCAGCGGTGGCAGCACCGGTCTCGGTGATGACCATGTTCAGCGCGGCGCTACGGCCACGGCGATCGCCCTTGTGGAAGTTGTCGATCAGGTTCTGGTCGTTGGTGTACGAGTGAACGGTTTCGACGTGACCGTTGATGATGCCGAACTTGTCATTCACGGCTTTCAGCACCGGCACGATGGCGTTGGTGGTGCAGGAAGCGGCGGACACGATCTTGTCGTCAGCAGTGATTTCGTTGTGGTTGATACCGTGAACGATGTTCTTCAGCTTGCCCTTGCCAGGCGCGGTCAGAACAACGCGGTCGATACCCGGGCACGCCAGGTGCTGGCCCAGACCATCGGCATCACGCCATACGCCGGTGTTGTCCACCAGCAGCGCATCTTTGATGCCGTACTGAGTGTAGTCCACTTCGGTAGGGTTCTTCGCGTAGATAACCTGGATCAGGTTGCCGTTGGCGGTGATGGTGTTGTTTTCTTCGTCGATGGTGATGGTGCCGTTGAACGAACCGTGTACCGAATCGCGACGCAGCAGGCTGGCGCGTTTGGTCAGGTCGTTTTCGGCGCCCTTGCGCACCACGATGGCACGCAGACGCAGGCCGTCGCCGCCACCGGTTTTCTCGATCAGGATACGCGCCAGCAGACGGCCGATACGACCGAAGCCGTACAGCACAACGTCGGTGCCTTTGCGGGCCGAAGCGTTTTGCTGGCCTACCACGTCAGCCATTTCTTCACGCACGAACTGCTCGGCGGTGCGGCCGTTGCCTTCGTTGCGGAATTTGTACGCCAGCTTGCCCAGATCTACCGAGGCCGCGCCGAGCTTGAGCTCGCTCATGGCCTTGAGCAGTGGGAATGTTTCGTGGACGGAGAGTTCGCTGTCGTCGGCAGAACGGTGGCGAGCAAAGCGGTGAGCTTTGAGAATCGCGATGACAGACTGGTTGATCAGGCTGCGGCCATAGATCGAGCTCACCACGTTGTTGTTGCGGTAGAGCTGACCGATAAGCGGAATCATCGCTTCTGCGAGTGCTTCACGGTCGATCCATTCACCAAGACACTGGTCGGGCTTCTGAGTCACGGTAACCTTCCACATGTAGGGGCAGAAAAAAGGGGCTACATTATGCCGCCGAGAACCTCTTGTAGCAATGCGCGCCTGTCGCGCAATCGGTAACAAAAATCCGTTCAAAAAAATAACGCCCTCCGCCAGCCCAGTAAATACGGGGCTTCCAGCGCAGTCAGTTTTTCGACGACTGTTAGACGATGTCTGTAACCCTCCGTAACACCACCGACTTTTGGCACTACATAACCGTAAAAAAAGCGCTGGTTTTTATGGTTACCACTACATTTTTCCCAAACGGTGCAGATAGACGCATCCTGCAACTGACAGGCGGCACCGGACGCCGCTACAATTACCGACTTTGTCGCAACGCCTGGAGCTCAACCTTCCGTGCCTGTTCTGCGTCTACCGCTTCTCCCTGCTGCGGCAGGTAAACAGCACTGGGGCAACCTCCCCGGTGCCGCCCTGAGCCTGGCGATTGCCGAGGCTGCCAGCGCTGCCAAGCGCTTCACGCTGCTTTTGACCGCCGACAGCCAGAGTGCCGAACGGCTGGAGCAGGAGCTGAGTTTCTTCGCCCCGGATTTGCCGGTGCTGCATTTCCCCGACTGGGAAACCCTGCCCTACGATCTGTTTTCGCCGCACCAGGACATCATTTCCCAGCGTATTGCCAGCCTTTATAGGCTGCCGGAGCTGGAACATGGCGTGCTGGTGGTGCCGATCACCACCGCCCTGCACCGTCTGGCGCCGACCAAATTCCTGCTCGGCAGCAGCCTGGTGCTGGATGTCGGGCAGAAACTCGATGTCGAGCAGATGCGCTCACGGCTCGAAGCCAGTGGCTATCGCTACGTCGACACGGTCTACGAGCACGGCGAGTTCACCGTACGTGGGGCACTGATCGACCTGTTCCCGATGGGCAGCAAACTGCCTTATCGCATCGATCTGTTCGACGACGAAATCGAAACCCTGCGCACCTTCGATCCGGAAAATCAGCGCTCCATCGACAAAGTCGATTCGGTCAAGCTGCTGCCGGCCAAGGAATTCCCGCTGCAGAAAGACGCGGTCACTCGCTTCAAGGCGCGTTTTCGCGAGCGCTTCGACGTCGACTTCCGTCGCTGCCCGATCTTCCAGGACCTGAGCAGCGGCATCACGCCGGCCGGTATCGAGTACTACCTGCCGCTGTTCTTCGAAGAAACCTCAACCCTGTTCGATTACCTGCCACAGGACACTCAAGTGTTCTCGCTGCCGGGCATCGAGCAGGCGGCGGAAAACTTCTGGAACGATGTGCGCAACCGTTATGAAGAGCGCCGCGTCGATCCATCCCGTCCTTTATTGCCGCCGGCCGAACTGTTCCTGCCGGTGGAAGACTGCTTCGCCCGCCTGAAGAACTGGCCGCGCGTGGTCGCCAGCCAGCAGGACGTGGAAACTGGCGTCGGCCGCGAGCGCTTCCCGGCGCAGGCATTGCCGAATCTGGCTATCGAAGCCAAGGCTACCCAGCCGTTAGCCGCACTTTCGGCATTCCTCGACGAGTTCCCGGGACGCGTGCTGTTCACTGCCGAATCCGCGGGCCGTCGCGAAGTGCTGCTGGAGTTGCTGGATCGCCTGAAGCTGCGACCGAAAACCGTCGACAGCTGGCCGGACTTCGTCGCGAGCAAGGATCGCCTGGCGATCACCATTGCCCCGCTCGACGAAGGCCTGATGCTGGACGACCCGGCGCTGGCACTGGTTGCGGAAAGTCCGCTGTTCGGCCAGCGCGTGATGCAGCGTCGCCGCCGCGAAAAACGCGCCGACGCCAACAACGATGCAGTGATCAAGAACCTCACCGAGCTGCGCGAAGGCGCGCCGGTGGTGCACATCGACCACGGCGTCGGTCGTTATCTCGGCCTGACGATTCTGGAAATCGACAATCAGGCCGCCGAATTCCTGACCCTCGAATACGCCGAGAACGCCAAGCTCTACGTGCCGGTGGCCAACCTGCATTTGATCGCCCGTTACACCGGCAGCGACGACGCACTGGCCCCGCTGCACCGCCTCGGCTCCGAGACCTGGCAGAAAGCCAAGCGCAAGGCCGCCGAGCAAGTGCGCGACGTGGCTGCCGAACTGCTCGACATCTACGCCCGCCGCGCCGCCCGCGAAGGTTATGCGTTCGCCGACCCGAAGGCCGATTACGCGACCTTCAGCGCCGGTTTCCCGTTCGAAGAAACCCCGGATCAGCAATCCACCATCGAGGCCGTGCGCGAGGACATGCTTTCGCCGAAACCGATGGATCGACTGGTCTGCGGCGATGTGGGTTTCGGCAAGACCGAAGTCGCCATGCGCGCCGCGTTCATCGCCGTGCACGGCGGCAAGCAAGTGGCGATCCTGGTGCCGACCACCCTGCTCGCCCAGCAGCATTACAACAGCTTCCGCGACCGCTTCGCCGACTGGCCGGTGACCGTGGAAGTGATGAGCCGTTTCAAGTCGGCCAAGGAAGTGAACGCTGCGGTGGCCGAACTGGCCGAGGGCAACATCGACATCGTCATCGGCACCCACAAGTTGCTGCAGGACGACATCAAGATCAAAAACCTCGGGCTGGTGATCATCGACGAAGAGCACCGTTTCGGTGTCCGTCAGAAGGAACAGCTCAAGGCTCTGCGCAGCGAGGTCGACATTCTTACGCTGACCGCCACGCCGATTCCGCGCACGCTGAACATGGCGGTGTCGGGCATGCGCGACCTGTCGATCATCGCCACGCCGCCGGCGCGACGCCTGTCGGTGCGCACCTTCGTCATGGAGCAGAACAAGAGCACGGTCAAAGAGGCCTTGCTGCGTGAGCTGCTGCGCGGTGGACAGGTTTACTACCTGCACAACGACGTGAAGACCATCGAGAAGTGCGCCGCCGAACTGGCCGAACTGGTGCCGGAAGCGCGGATCGGCATCGGCCACGGGCAGATGCGCGAACGCGAACTCGAACAGGTGATGAGCGACTTCTACCACAAGCGCTTCAACGTGCTGATCGCCTCGACCATCATCGAGACCGGCATCGACGTGCCGAGCGCCAACACCATCATCATCGAGCGTGCCGACAAGTTCGGCCTGGCGCAGTTGCACCAGTTGCGCGGTCGCGTTGGTCGTAGTCACCACCAGGCTTACGCCTACTTGCTGACCCCGCCACGCCAGCAAATCACCGGCGATGCGGAAAAACGCCTGGAGGCGATTGCCAATACTCAGGATCTGGGTGCGGGCTTCGTGCTGGCCACCAACGACCTGGAAATCCGTGGAGCCGGCGAACTGCTGGGCGACGGTCAGAGCGGGCAGATTCAGGCTGTCGGCTTCACGCTGTACATGGAAATGCTGGAGCGCGCGGTGAAGTCGATCCGCAAGGGTGAACAGCCGAACCTCGACCAGCCGCTCGGCGGTGGCCCGGAAGTCAACCTGCGGGTGCCGGCGCTGATTCCGGAAGATTATCTGCCGGACGTGCACGCCCGCCTGATCCTGTACAAGCGCATCGCTTCGGCCACCGACGAGGAAGGCCTGAAGGATCTGCAAGTCGAGATGATCGACCGTTTTGGTCTGCTGCCAGAGCCGACCAAGAATCTGGTACGCATCACGGCGCTGAAATTGCGGGCCGAACAGCTGGGCATCAAGAAAGTCGATGGCGGCCCGCAAGGCGGACGCATCGAGTTCGCGGCGCAGACGCCGGTCGACCCGATGACCCTGATCAAACTGATCCAGAGTCAGCCAAAACGCTACAAATTCGAAGGCGCCACGATGTTCAAGTTCCAGGTGCCGATGGAGCGCCCGGAAGAGCGCTTTAATACTGTGGAGGCGCTGTTCGAGCGCCTCATCCCGAAAACTGCTTGAAGGACGCCGCATGCGCCTGTTTCGCTCATTGACCTTGCTACTGACTCTGGTAGCACCGACGGCGTTTGCCGATGACCTGTATCAGGTCGAAATGATTCTGGTACGCCAGAACGCTGTACCGGCGATTATCAGCCGCGCCGCACCGGAAGACTGGGCGGCAGGCGCCCAGCGGCTGGGCGATGACAGCAAACGCACGCCGGCGCTGAACGACGTTGTGACCAAACTCACCGCCAGCGGCGAGTACAGCGTGCTGATGCACAAAGCCTGGCAGCAGACGCTGGGCGAAACGCCTGCCAAAGTGGCGGTCAGCGAAGGTCAGGAGCAGTTCGGCCAGTTCCCGATCGAAGGCACGATTGAAATGAAGCTCGGGCGCTTCACCGATGTGAACGCCGATTTCTGGGTCAACCAGATCGACGCCAACGGCATGGTCACCGCCAGCGAGCGTCTGAAACAGGACAGCCATACCAAAAATGGCCAACTCAACTACCTCGATAACGGCCACCTGGCCCTGCTGATCAAGATCACTTCACTGACGGCGCCCGCGCCTCGGGAAGCGCCTGAAGCCATTCCGGACTGACTGAAGTCCTTATGTCCCCGCCTCTGAGTAAACCGCTGGCCTCCTCCTGGGTCAGTCGGTTCAAGGAACAAAGCCTGGAGCGTGGCCGCCGCTATGCCCTGGAAAACCGGGTGCGATTCGTGCAGGTCGGCGACGCGACCATTACCGCCAGCTGCGAAGGTTCTGGCGGTAATGTGTACCGTCAGACGATTCATCTGCGCGAGTCGGCCAAAGGCACGCTGCTGATGGTCGACGCCACCTGCACCTGCCCGGTACACAGCAACTGCAAACATTGCGCGGCGGTGTTGCTGCAAGTGCAGGAAACCCTCGAATACCCCGCCGCCGCCAAAGACGCCGAACTGCTGGAAAAACTCCAGGCCGTACTGGAAAACCGCAGCCCGAAAGCGCCGCCGCAAGTGCTGGTGGACAACGTGCAACCGGTGCCGCGTCTGTGGCTGGCCAGCGTCGAGTTCAGCGCATTCGAACCGCGTAACGGCAAAATGCAGCGTTATATCCAGCATCGCGCGGCGCTGTCCTTCAGTTACCTCGACGAATACGTCAGCGGCCAGAAGAACAGCGACATTCTGATTCGCCAGGAAGCGCAGACCCTGCGGGTCAAGCGCCATCCGGACGTCGAGCAAAGCTACCGCGAGCAGTTGCGAATTCTCGGTTTCCGCATCGCCACCCGGCAGAGCAAAGCCCTGCCGGAAAGCGCCGGAGAACTCTACGAGATGGTCAACGACAGCGCCTGGCTGACGTTCACCCTCAACGATCTGCCGAAGCTGCGCACTCAGGGCTGGGAGCTGCTGGTCGATGATGAGTTCGGTTTCGACCTGACTGCCGTGGACGACTGGTACGCCACCGTCGAGCAGACGCCGGAACGCGACTGGTTCGATCTGGAGCTGGGGATCATCGTCAACGGTGAGCGCCTGAGCCTGCTGCCGATCCTGCTCAACCTGATGCGTTCGCACACGGAAATCCTCAACCCGGAACGTCTCGCCCGCCGTCGCGATGATGAACTGATTCTGGTGAACATCCCGCAACGCAACAGCGAGCACGGGCCATTGCAAGTCGCCCTGCCCCTCGGCCGGCTGAAGCCGGTGCTGGCGACCCTTGGCGAGTTTTATATGCAGGAGCCGGGCGAAACCACCCTGCGCCTGAGCAAGGCCGACGCCACGCGCCTGAATTCACTGGAAGGCATTCCCCTGCTCTGGGAGGGTGGCGAGCAGATTCGCAGCTTCGCCCAGCGCTTGCGCGACATCCGCGATTACAGCGCCAAAGCACCGAAGGGGCTGAATGCGACGCTGCGTCCTTATCAGCTCGAAGGCTTGAGCTGGATGCAGTCGCTGCGGCAACTTGAGGTCGGCGGGATTCTCGCGGACGACATGGGCTTGGGCAAAACCCTACAGACATTGGCGCACATTCTCAGCGAGAAGAACGCCGGACGCCTGGATCGCCCGAGCATGGTGGTAATGCCTACCAGCCTGATTCCCAACTGGCTCGACGAAGCGGCGCACTTCACGCCACAGCTCAAGGTTGTCGCGCTGTACGGCGCCAGTCGTAAAAAGCACTTCGAGCATCTGGCCGATTACGATCTGATCCTCACCACTTATGCGCTGCTGCCCAAGGATGTCGAACGTCTGGCCCAGCAGCCGCTGCACGTGCTGGTGCTGGATGAGGCGCAGTACATCAAGAACCCGAACAGCAAAGCCGCCCAGGCTGCCCGTGAACTCAATGCGCGTCAGCGCCTATGTCTGAGCGGGACGCCGCTGGAAAACCATCTGGGTGAACTGTGGTCACTGTTTCACTTCTTGCTGCCCGGCTGGCTCGGCGACGTCAAAAGCTTCAACGCCGATTACCGCGTGCCGATTGAAAAACGCGCCAGCGAAGTCAGACTTCAGCACCTCAACGGTCGGATCAAACCGTTCCTGCTGCGCCGCACCAAGGAGCAGGTTGCGACCGAGCTGCCGCCGAAAACCGAAATCATTCATTGGGTCGAGCTCAACGAAGCGCAGCGCGACGTGTACGAAACCATGCGCCTGGCCATGGATAAAAAGGTTCGCGACGAAATCACCCGTAAAGGCGTGGCGCGCAGTCAGATCATCATTCTCGAGGCGCTGCTCAAGCTGCGTCAGGTCTGTTGCGATTTGCGCCTGGTCAATGACGCCACCCTGCCCGCTCGCGGCAGCACATCAGGCAAGCTCGACAGCCTGATGGAAATGCTCGAGGAGTTGTTTGAGGAAGGCCGGCGGATTCTGCTGTTCTCGCAGTTCACTTCGATGCTGTCACTGATCGAGGATGAACTGAAAAAACGCAACGTCGCCTATGCGCTGTTGACGGGACAGACCCGTGATCGGCGCACACCGGTGAAGGAATTCCAGAGCGGCAAGCGTCAGATCTTTCTCATCAGCCTGAAGGCCGGCGGTGTGGGCCTGAACCTGACGGAAGCGGACACGGTGATTCACTACGATCCGTGGTGGAACCCGGCGACCGAGAATCAGGCAACCGACCGCGCGTATCGCATTGGCCAGGAGAAGCCGGTATTCGTCTACAAGATGATTGCCCGGGGCACGGTCGAGGAGAAGATTCAACACTTGCAGCGGGAAAAATCCGACCTGGCGGCCGGCGTGCTGGATGGGCGCAAGGCCGGGGACTGGAAATTGCAGAGTGATGATATCGAGGCGCTGTTTGCGCCGCTGCCGGACAAATTCGACAAGCGCTGAAGTCTTTGTCGTCTACCAGATCGATTCGCGGGCAAGCCCGCTCCCACAGAGATAGCGCTTAACCTGTGGGAGCGGGCTTGCCCGCGAATGGCTCGACTCGGTTTCGAGCCAGACTCAGCCCTTCAGCACCCGCGCCAACGTCGACTTCACTTTGCCCATGCCGTCGTGCAACGCCTGCTCGATCTCGGCCATGGTGATCATTTCCGTGGTCTTGCCCGCCGCCGGATTCACCACCAGCGACAGACACGCGTAATCCAGATCCAGCTCGCGAGCCAGCGCCGCTTCCGGCATGCCGGTCATGCCGACGATGTCGCAGCCGTCACGCTCCAGTCGCACGATCTCGGCCACGGTTTCCAGACGCGGGCCCTGGGTGCAGGCATAAACGCCTTGATCGCTGTACTCGCACCCTTCCGCGGCCAATGCAGCAATCAGTCGCTGACGCAGCGGTTCGCTGTAGGGAAAGCTGAAGTCGATGTGTGTGACATGTTCCAGATCATCGGCGAAATAGGTGTGCTCGCGACCACTGGTGTAGTCCACGATCTGATGCGGCACGCAGAAATGCCCGGTGCCCATTGCAGGATGAATCCCGCCCACGGCGTTGACCGCGATGATCGCTTCGGCCCCGGCCTGCTTCAACGCCCACAGGTTGGCGCGATAGTTGACCTTGTGCGGCGGGAAGCGATGCGGGTGACCGTGACGAGCGAGGAACAGCACTTCCTTGCCGGCGTATTCGCCAATCTGGACTTCGGCCGATGGCGCCCCGTAAGGCGTATCCACCGCCAGCGACTGGCGAATGCTCAGGCCCTCCAGCTGGGTCAGACCGGTGCCGCCGATGATTGCGTAAACCGTCATAGCGAAAAAATCCTTAATCGATCAGTTGAGCGTCTTTGAGCGCGCCGACAGCGGTCAGCCAGCGCGGATCCTGACGGTATTCGGTATTGGCGAATGCCTGACCGCGCATGCGTGCGATGCGCGGCGACGGCTTGACCTTCATGCGCTGCGCGGCACTCAGGGCCAGCTCGGCAGCTGCGCGGTCGTTGCACACCAGGCCCATGTCGCAACCGGCACTCAGTGCCGCTTCGATACGGCTGGCGGCGTCGCCGACCACGTGGGCGCCGGCCATCGACAGGTCATCGCTGAAGATCACGCCGTCGAACTGCAACTCGCCACGCAGAATGTCCTGCAGCCAGCGCCGGGAGAAACCGGCAGGTTGTGTGTCGACTTGCGGATAAATCACGTGAGCCGGCATGACCGCGGCCAGTTGCTTGCTGAGTCTGGCGAACGGCACCAGGTCGTTGGCGCGGATCTCTTCGAGGCTGCGCTCGTCGTTGGGGATCGCGACGTGGGAGTCGGCTTCCGCCCAGCCATGGCCGGGGAAATGCTTGCCGGTGGCGGCCATGCCCGCGCTGCTCATGCCTTTGATGAAAGCGCCTGCGAGCAGTGCGGCGCGCTCCGGATTGCCTTCGAAAGAACGGGTGCCGACCACGGCGCTGCGCTGGTAATCCAGATCCAGCACCGGCGCGAAGCTCAGGTCGAGTCCGACCGCCAGCACTTCGGTGGCCATAATCCAGCCGCACTGCTCGGCCAGATACTCGGCGTTCGGGTTATCAGCGATGGCGCGCATGGCTGGCAAACGGACGAAGCCCTGACGCAGACGCTGGACGCGACCGCCCTCCTGGTCCACCGCCAGCAGCAAGTCCGGACGAATGGCACGGATCGCCGCGCTCAGCTCGCGCACCTGGCGCGGATGCTCGATGTTGCGGGCGAAGATGATCAGGCCGCCCACTTCGGGCTGGCGCAACAATTGGCGATCTTCGGCCGTCAGCCAGGTACCGGCGACGTCCACCATCAACGAGCCTTGCAGGCCAGCAGTCATAGAAATTCCTTGAAAACGAAAAACCCGTCGCCCACGAAATCACCACCAGGGACATTGCCCGGCGGGTCGGTGATTTCAATGAGAAACGGGTTCAGGACGAGAGTCGACATGGGCGGCTAGCTTAGCGGATGTCAGCTGCCGCGCCCACCCATGGAGGGTTAAACCTTGGCAGGTGCCGGCGCGGATTTGCTCCGTGGCCGCAACTGCGCGGTGGCCATTGCCGTGTCGGTGACGCCGGTTTCGGCACGCATGCCGGCTGCCAGGAACGGCACCATCAGACGCATCACCTGCTCGATGGAGGTGTTGACGCCGAAATCGGTCTCGGCAATCGCACGCAAGGCCTTGATCCCGGACATGCTGAACGCCGCAGCGCCGAGCATGAAGTGCACGCGCCAGAACAGTTCGATCGGAGGAATACGCGGGGCAGCTTCGTTAACCAAGAGCATGTAGCGGCGGAATACCTTGCCGTACATGTCTTCCAGATAACGGCGCAAGTGGCCCTGGCTCTGACTGAAGGCCAGACCGAGCAAACGCATGAAGATCGACAGATCGTTGCCGCTGCGTGGCTGTACCACCAGCGCTTGCTCGACGAGGATTTCCAGCAACTCTTCGAGCGAAGGCTTGTTCTCTGGTTTGGCCTGACGGCGCTCCAGCTCTTTGTCGAGGCTGATGCAGAACGGACCGAGAAAGCGCGAGAAAACCGCCTGGATCAGCGCCTTCTTCGAGCCGAAGTGATAGTTCACCGCAGCGAGGTTGACCCCTGCCTTGCTGGTGATCAGACGCAATGAGGTTTCAGCAAAACCTTTTTCCGCGAACAGCTGTTCTGCAGCATCAAGAATGCGTTCAACGGTTTCCGACTGGGCCATGGCTACTCCGCCTGACAAACACTTGTTTGAAACATACGTTTCAGTCTGTGCCTTGTCAAGCCTGCCGGTTCGTTTTGGGAATGGTCAGTCAGATATTTAACCACAACAAGGACGCCACATTAATCAGGGTCGTCACTGACCGTCCGGCGGCATGGCAAAAACGATCATTGCCAAGACCGCTTCACTGTATATAATCCCAGTCACTGTATAAAAAGACAGAGCGATCAATATGCTTAAGCTGACGCCACGCCAAGCCGAGATTCTGGCCTTTATCAAACGCTGCCTCGAAGACAACGGCTACCCGCCGACCCGTGCGGAAATCGCTCAGGAACTGGGTTTCAAGTCGCCCAACGCGGCCGAAGAGCACCTCAAGGCGCTCGCTCGCAAAGGCGCAATCGAAATGACTCCGGGCGCCTCTCGCGGCATTCGAATTCCAGGTTTCGAAGCCAAGGTCGACGAGTCCACGCTGCCGATCATCGGTCGAGTGGCTGCCGGCGCGCCGATTCTCGCTCAGCAACACATCGAAGAGTCCTGCAACATCAACCCGGCCTTCTTTCATCCGCGCGCCGATTATCTGTTGCGCGTTCATGGCATGAGCATGAAGGACATCGGCATTTTCGATGGTGACCTGCTGGCGGTTCACACCACCCGCGAGGCACGCAACGGTCAGATCGTGGTTGCGCGGATCGGCGATGAAGTCACCGTCAAACGCTTCAAGCGTGACGGCAGTAAAGTCTGGCTGATTGCCGAAAACCCCGAGTTCGCCCCTATCGAAGTCAACCTGAAAGACCAGGAGCTGGTTATCGAAGGCTTGAGTGTCGGCGTCATCCGCCGCTAAAGGAGGCTTTATGCAGTTCCCACACGCACCTCAGCAAACACAACTGCCGTTGTTCGAAGCGTTTCTGGCGCAACCGCTCGCCCCCATCCTCAAGGATGTCGTCGAGCGTCCGTGGAATAACGAACCCGAAGCGTTCAGTGAGCTGTCACTGCGCGGTGCGGCCGGGAACTGTCTGAACCTGCTGGCACCGATTCTTCGCGAATTGAGCGAGGATCAGGACGCACGCTGGCTGACCCTGATTGCACCGCCTGCCAGCCTGACCCAGACCTGGTTGCGGGACGCTGGATTGAATCGCGAACGGATCCTGCTGTTACAACCGCGCGGCGCCCAAAGCGCTCAGCAATTGGCCTGCGAAGCATTACGCCTGGGGCGCAGCCACACGGTCGTCACGTGGCTGAATCCACTGAGCGCAGGGTCACGGCAACAGTTGATCAGCGCCGCCCGCACCGGGGACGCTCAAAGCCTGAACATTCGTTTGGGATGATTCAGCAACAATGCGCGCCACGTAAAGCGCAGGGCTTCTCCAGGGATAGAGAAGCCGATCTGGAGCAGTAACTGGGAGACAGCGGATCAATGAAGAACCCGCGGCCCCTCATCCTTATCGAATTCTCCCTCAACCATACGCCCCGCCATTTGCACGCCGACACTCAACATCGCTTTGGCAATTTCAACGTGCTGGCCCTGCAGAAACGCCTTGGCATCCTCGGAGAAATCCAGAGTCACCAGAGAACCCTCGTCCTCGGCCCTGCGCAGTTCGATTCGGCCGTCTGGTAGCTCGACAATTTCTAGAAAGGACGTTGGCATATAGGTCTGATCTCCACGAAAGGCAGGGATTATATAGACATCATTCAGGCTTCGCTCGGGATCTTGACCAGCAGCACGCCTCTCGTCGCCGCCAGTACACAGCTCCTCAGCACTCGTTCAAGCCTTCACGGAAACGGATAGCCAGCCCCTTGAGGTTCTGCCGCCAGCTCTCGAGCTCTTCACGGCTCAACTCTTCAACCACCTCTTCTTCATCCAGATTCACTGCCTGAATCAATGGCTGCGTCACATCGCCCTTCGGCTTATGTGGAACGCGTGGCGGCTGAAACAGCGCCGAGTGCGCGGCCAGCAATTTAGCCAGCCAGGTCTCCGGATTGCCCGCCAGCTCAATCATCTCCGCCAGCTCAGGAATGGCAATCGATTCCAGCACTTCGCGGGTCAGCAAGGTTTCCGCTTGCGACGCATTGGCTTGCGGCAGACGATAGAAGCCGGCGATTTCATGACACAGCCCCAACAACGCACCGTAGAGATGAAACAGTGCGGATTCGCGCCCGGCCTGAATCAGCGCCAGCGAGTTCATCGCCCGCCCCTCTTCGGCCCTGGCCAGCGCTTCCAGCGACAAACCCGCGAAATAGATCTTCTGATTGGTACGGGTATAGAGTTCGTGGGCCATGTCGGCACTCTCCACAACGAAATAATTGCTTCACACAGGCCGGACAGTGTCATGGATCAGCCGATGCGATCGCAAGCTTTAAACAAAAAGGCCACATGAAAACCCGAAGGTTGTCATGCGGCCTTTTGTCGTGTTGGGCCGATAACATCAGCCCATCGCAAGGTCGGAGTCAGCTCAAGCCTTGGCTTTCGCCGGACGCTTGTCCTCGACCGTCCACTTGCCACCGTCGAAGAACGCTTTCCAGCCAGTCGGTTTGCCGTCGACTTCGGTCTGAACGTATTGCTCCTTGGTCTTGCGGCTGTAGCGGATCACGGCTGGCAAGCCATCCGGATCCTTCTGCGGCGCTTCGCACAGGAAATGATACTTCGGATCGATTTCGTCCTTGTGCGGCAGAATCTCGATCACCAGCGGAGCACGGGTCTCGCGGTTTTTCGGGAACTGACTGGCCGCCAGAAACAGGCCGGACGCACCGTCACGCAGGATGTAGGTGTCGTTGACCTTTTCGCATTTCAGCTCCGGCATCTTCACCGGATCCATCTTCGGCGGCGCCGCATCGCCGCTCTTCAGCAGCTTGCGGGTGTTCTTGCACGTCGGGTTGGTGCAACCGAAGAATTTGCCGAAACGGCCGGTCTTGAGCTGCATCTCGCTGCCGCACTTGTCGCATTCCAGGCTCGGACCTTCGTAGCCCTTGATGCGATAGCTGCCTTCTTCGATTTCGTAGCCGGCGCAATCCGGATTGTTACCGCAGATGTGCAGCTTGCGCTTCTCGTCGAGCAGGTAGGCGTCCATCGCCGTGCTGCAGATCGGGCAGCGATGCTTGCCGCGCAGTACCAGGGATTCCGACTCGCCCTCGTCGTCCGCCGCGATTTCATCGCCCGGCACCAGGTTGACGGTGGCCTTGCAGCGTTCTTTCGGCGGCAGGCTGTAGCCCGAGCAGCCGAGGAACACGCCAGTCGAGGCAGTACGAATCTGCATTGGACGGCCGCAGGTGGTGCAAGGAATATCGGTCATTACCGGCTGGTTGGCACGCATGCCGGCTTCCGGATTCTCCGCCACTTCGAGTTTTTTCTTGAAGTCGCCGTAGAACTCGTCCAGCACGTTTTTCCAGTCGCGTTCGCCCTGGGCCACGTCATCGAGGTTCTCTTCCATGCCGGCGGTGAAGCCGTAGTCCATGAGGTTCGAGAAGCTTTCCGACAGACGTTCGGTAACGATGTCGCCCATCTTTTCCGAATAGAAACGACGGTTGTGCAGGGTCACGTAGCCGCGATCCTGAATGGTCGAGATGATCGCCGCATAGGTCGAAGGACGGCCGATGCCGCGCTTTTCCATTTCCTTCACCAGGCTGGCTTCCGAATAACGGGCCGGTGGCTTGGTGAAGTGCTGGGACGGATCAAGCTTGATCAGCTTCATCGCGTCGCCCTGCGCCATGTCCGGCAGAACGTCGTCATCGCCAGGCTTGGTGATTTGCGGCAGCACGCGGGTGTAACCGTCGAACTTCAGGATGCGGCCCTTGGCGCGCAGCTCGAAGTCACCGGCAGCGACGCTGACGGTGGTCGACAGGTATTGCGCCGGCAGCA
Source organism: Pseudomonas sp. B34(2017) (assembly GCF_002112915.1). NCBI lineage: Bacteria > Pseudomonadati > Pseudomonadota > Gammaproteobacteria > Pseudomonadales > Pseudomonadaceae > Pseudomonas > Pseudomonas sp. B34(2017). The sequence goes on from NZ_NEJA01000004.1 coordinate 683,115, forward strand.
TCTGGCAAGCCAGGAACTGGCGCCAGATCAGCTCGTAGAGGCGCTCAGCGTCACGCTCCATGCCGGCCAGCTTGCTTGGCGTGGTGTTGGCGTCGGAAGGACGAATCGCTTCGTGAGCCTCTTGTGCGCCTTCCTTGCTGCTGTAGACGTTTGGCGACTCCGGCAGGTACTTCTTGCCGAATTCGGTTTCGATGTAATCGCGCGCCATCGCCACGGCATCCGCCGAGAGGTTGGTCGAGTCGGTACGCATATAAGTGATGTAGCCGGCTTCGTACAGACGCTGGGCCATCATCATGGTTTTCTTCACACCGAAGCCCAGGCGGTTGCTCGCGGCCTGTTGCAGTGTGGAGGTGATGAACGGTGCCGACGGCTTGCTACTGGTCGGCTTGTCTTCACGTTTGACGATGCTGTAGCTGGAGGATTTGAGTTTCTCCAGCGCGGCCTTCGCCTGCGCTTCGTTCAGCGGCTTGAAGGCCTCGCCTTTTTCGCGAGCGACTTCGAAACGCACGATCGAGCCTTTGGCGGTGCCGAGATCGGCATGCACTTCCCAGTACTCTTCCGGATTGAACGCACGAATCTCACGCTCACGCTCGACCACCAGCTTCACGGCAACCGATTGCACGCGACCGGCGGACAAGCCACGGGCGATCTTCGCCCACAACAGCGGCGAGACCATATAGCCGACGACGCGGTCGAGGAAGCGACGGGCCTGCTGCGCGTTCACTCGATCGATGTCGAGCTCGCCCGGCTCCGAGAAGGCTTCCTGAATCGCCTTCTTGGTGATTTCGTTGAACACCACGCGCTTGTAGCGGCTGTCGTCACCACCGATGGCTTCGCGCAGGTGCCAGGCAATGGCTTCCCCCTCGCGGTCCAAGTCGGTTGCGAGATAGATGGTGTCAGCATCCTTGGCGAGCCGGCGCAGCTCTTCGATGACCTTTTCCTTGCCCGGGAGGATCTCGTACTTGGCTTTCCAGCCGTGCTCGGGATCGACACCCATGCGCGAGACCAGCTGCTTGCGCGCCTTCTCTTTCGGCGACAGCGCTGGCGCTTCGCCCGCAGCAGCCTTGCCGCGCTTGGCGGCAGGCTCCTTGCTGGCGCTAGCCGAACCGCTGGTGGGCAGGTCTCGGATATGGCCGATACTCGACTTCACCACGTATTGGTTGCCCAGATACTTGTTGATGGTCTTGGCCTTAGCCGGGGATTCCACAATGACCAGCGATTTGCCCATGGATCAGAAAATTCCTGAATTCTAGAAGTGAAAGGCGGTTGGCGCCTGACGCGGCACCGCTATATATAGTGGCTACAAGGTGAGGTCAAGCGCAGGGTTTTGCGCGCACTCGCCTTACGGCTTCGAAAAAAGGCTCGGTTCGGCTTGCACCAAAGCAAAGCGTGGGACCTGCTCGCCGTCAACCTCGACGGACTCCAGGAACATGCTCAAGGGACGTACCCAAAAGCCGTAATCGCCATACAGGGCTTGGTAAAAGACCACTTCTTCTTCGGTCTCGGAATGCCGCGCGACACTGAATACGCGGTACTGGGGACCTTTGTAATGTTGGTAGAGCCCAGGTTGTATCGGCATGCTTCGGCCCTCACTCAAATTTTTTCAAAATAAAAACAAAATAAATCCGCAAAAACAAAAACCGGGGCACTTGGCCCCGGCTTCCATCGACGAGACGCTTAAACGCGTTCGAAGACGGTGGAGATGCCTTGGCCGAGGCCAATGCACATGGTGGCCACCCCGAAGGTGCCGCCATTCTGCTTCATCACGTTCAGCAAAGTGCCGGAAATACGGGCACCGGAGCAACCGAACGGGTGACCCAGGGCGATCGCGCCGCCGTGCAGGTTAACCTTCTCATTCATCTTGTCGAGCACTTTCAGGTCTTTCAGCACTGGCAGGGCCTGTGCGGCGAACGCTTCGTTGAGCTCGAAGAAGTCGATATCGTTGATACCCAGGCCGGCACGCTTCAGTGCTTTCTGAGTAGCCGGTACCGGACCATAGCCCATGATGGCCGGGTCCACACCCGCTACCGCCATCGAGCGAATCACGGCCAGAGGCTGGATGCCCAGGTCCTGTGCACGCTGCGCCGACATCACGATCATGCACGAAGCACCATCGGTGATCTGCGACGAAGTACCGGCCGTCACGGTGCCGCCCTTTGGATTGAACGCCGGCTTCAAAGCCGCCAGACTTTCCAGGGTGGTTTCCGGACGAATGGTTTCGTCGTAGTCGAAGGTTTTCAGGAAACCGTTCTCGTCGTAACCCTGCATCGGGATGATTTCGTCCTTGAACTTGCCTTCCACAGTCGCCTTGTGGGCCAACTGGTGGGAACGCACGCCAAAGGCGTCCTGCTGTTCGCGAGTGATGCCGTGCATTTTGCCCAGCATTTCAGCGGTCAGGCCCATCATGCCCGAGGCTTTCGCCGCGTACAGGGACATGTGCGGGTTCGGATCGACACCGTGCATCATGCTTACGTGACCCATATGCTCGACGCCACCAACCACGAACACGTCACCGTTGCCGGTCATGATCGCTTGCGCAGCGGTGTGCAGCGCGCTCATCGACGAGCCGCACAGACGGCTGACAGTCTGGCCGGCCGAAGTGTGCGGGATCTGGGTCATCAGCGACGCCATACGCGCGATGTTCCAGCCTTGTTCCAGGGTCTGGTTCACACAGCCCCAGATCACGTCCTCGACTTCGGCAGGATCGACCTTGGTGTTGCGTTCCAGCAGTTTGCTGATCAGGTGCGCCGACATGTCTTCGGCGCGGGTGTTGCGGTGCATGCCGCCCTTGGAGCGGCCCATCGGAGTACGACCGAAGTCGACAATCACGACGTCTCTAGGATTCAAGCTCATAAGTTCACTCTCACTCTAGTTGGGGGCGCTTAACCGAAGAAGCTCTGGCCGTTCTTGGCCATTTCGCGCAGCTTCGCGGTCGGGTGGTACAGCGCGCCCAAATCAGCGTACTGGTCGGCCAGGGCAACGAACTCGGCAACACCGATCGAATCGATGTAGCGCAGCGCACCGCCACGGAATGGAGGGAAACCAATACCGTAGACCAGACCCATGTCGGCTTCGGCGGCGGTTTCGACGATGCCGTCTTCCAGGCAACGCACGGTTTCCAGGCACAGCGGGATCATCATCCAATTGATGATGTCTTCGTCAGTGACTTCGCGCTGCTCGTAGACGATCGGCTTGAGCACTTCCAGTACCGACGGATCGGCGACTTTCTTCTGCTTGCCTTTCTTGTCGGCTTCGTAGGCATAGAAGCCCTTACCGTTCTTTTGACCGAGACGCTTGGCTTCGTAAAGCACGTCGATGGCCGAACGACGATCGTCCTTCATGCGGTCAGGGAAGCCTTCAGCCATTACGTCACGACCGTGGTGACCGGTGTCGATACCGACCACGTCCATCAGGTACGCCGGGCCCATCGGCCAGCCGAATTTTTCCATGATCTTGTCGATACGGACGAAGTCCACGCCGGCGCTGACCAGCTTGGCGAAACCGCCGAAGTACGGGAACAGGACGCGGTTGACCAGGAAGCCCGGGCAGTCATTGACGACGATCGGGTTCTTGCCCATTTTCTTGGCGTAGGCAACGGTGGTGGCGATGGCCTGCTCGCTGGATTTCTCGCCACGGATTACTTCCACCAGCGGCATCATGTGCACCGGGTTGAAGAAGTGCATGCCGACGAAGTTTTCCGGACGCTTGAGGGCCTTGGCCAGCAGGCTGATGGAAATGGTCGAGGTGTTGGACGCGAGGATGGTGTCCTCTTTGACCTTGTCTTCGACTTCCGCCAGAACGGCTTGCTTGACCTTCGGGTTCTCGACCACGGCTTCAACGACCAGGTCGACGTGACCGAAATCACCGTACGACAGCGTAGGACGAATGCCGTTGAGCACTTCAGCCATTTTCGCGGCAGTCATGCGGCCTTTATCAACGCGACCGACCAGCAGCTTGGCGGCTTCCGCCAGACCTTGCTCGATGCCGTGCTCGTTGATGTCCTTCATCAGGATCGGCGTACCTTTGGAAGCCGACTGATAGGCGATACCGCCACCCATGATGCCGGCGCCCAGTACGGCAGCCTGCTTCACGTCCTTGGCTATTTCGTCGTAGGCCTTGGCCTTTTTCTTCAGTTCCTGATCGTTCAGGAACAGGCCGATCAAGCTCTGCGCGGCAGAGGTCTTGGCCAGTTTCACGAAACCTGCAGCTTCGACTTCCAGCGCCTTGTCGCGACCGAAGTTCGCGGCTTTCTGGATGGTCTTGATCGCTTCGACCGGGGCCGGGTAGTTCGGACCGGCCTGGCCAGCCACGAAACCTTTGGCGGTTTCGAAAGCCATCATTTGTTCAATGGCGTTCAGCTTGAGCTTTTCCAGCTTCGGCTGACGCTTGGCCTTGTAGTCGAACTCGCCGGAGATGGCGCGCTTGATCAGTTCAAGGGCGGCATCCTGCAGCTTCTCGGGAGCAACCACGGCATCGACGGCGCCGACTTTCAGCGCGTCTTCAGGACGGTTTTCCTTGCCGGCGGCAATCCACTCGATGGCGTTGTCGGCACCGATCAGACGCGGCAGACGCACGGTACCACCGAAGCCCGGGTAGATGCCCAGCTTGACTTCCGGCAGACCGATCTTGGCCTTGGTCGACATGACGCGGTAGTCCGCTGCCAGGCACATTTCCAGACCGCCACCCAGAGCAATGCCATTGATTGCGGCGACGGTCGGAACGTTGAGGTCTTCGAAATCGCTGAAGATCTTGTTGGCTTCGAGATTGCCAGCAACCAGCTCGGCATCCGGCAGCTTGAAGTTGTCGACAAATTCGGTGATGTCGGCGCCGACGATGAACACGTCCTTGCCACTGCTGACGATCACGCCCTTGATCGAAGCATCTGCCTTGATGGTGTCTACGGCCTGACGCAGTTCGTTCAGGGTAAGACGGTTGAACTTGTTGACGGACTCACCCTTGAGGTCGAATTTCAATTCGACGATGCCACTTTCAAGAGCTTTAACCGTGATGGCTTTACCTTCGTAAATCATCAACTGATCTCCACGATATGGAAGCTGAACAGTACACGTCGGACGCAGGCAAATGGCTCGGCAGGACGTTTTTTCGTCGATGCTGACACCCATCCACCCGGCACACCCGCCAACGCGATAGTCGGGATTCTGTAGGAGCAGTCTGCAATACAAACGCTCAATTCATACGCCCGTTTGATTTGGGTACGCCACCTTCACGGAATTTCCGACAATTGTCAATCGCCCAAAATACGGGTTGAAATGCGACTTTGCGGTCATTTCTGTAGGACGCAGCCCGGCCACACACGCTTGCATGTGAGGGCATTCATAAGATTAATAGTTAGAAAAGTCGCCCTAATTCACCGCAAGCCTTGTTTAACAGGCTACGCTGGCTGGACTACGAAGGAAAACAGGCGCAGATTTGCTCACCGGATGACTCCGTTTCAACGCCAAAAAGAATTTCCGGCCTGCCTGGCCAACCCCGCCCGATGAATCATGTCGGGCTTTTTATTGCGTGTCTGCCGGACGTTTCGCACCGTTGCAGCGCGAAATGTCCGCAAGTCATGCCAGCGCTTTCAGCGTGGCATCAATCTCCAGCAAAACCGACGCATCACCCTTCTCGCCCCAATAGAGGGCGATCATCTGCTTATCCGCCTCGACCTTGAAAACGTTGCCCGGCAATTTTTCGAAATGATTCAGCAGCAGTGGATCCTCACAGACTTCCTGCCACTGGTTGACCCAGATCCCCGGGGATTTCTGCCAGTACGTCCAGCACGCCGGCTGTTTGCCACGACGTGGCCGATGGTATTGCGCACACGGGTTCGGCGGCTCCTGAGACATCCAGTGCGGCCACTCTTGAGGTGCCAGCTGCATGGCCAGCCCGATACGCCGGGCCTCCGTGCGCAAGGCTATCCGGCCACTCTGTGCACGGGACGGGCGCAACCACGCCAGCGGACTCAACACCACCAGCAGGATTGACACCACCAGCCAGACCGTCATATCTCTACTCCCGAATCCTGATGAGCCCATTGCGTCACTTTGGAACCAATGCGCTTGAAACCAGCCATACTTACCAATATTGATCCCTCACGAGGAGCACCTCATGCCCTACCACCATATCCTGGTCGCCGTAGATCTGACCGAAGAGTGCGACCCTGTGATCCACCGCGCCCGAGAGCTGTCGGTGAGCAATGGCGCCAAGCTGTCGCTGGTGCATATCGTTGAACCGATGGCCATGGCCTTCGGCGGTGACGTGCCAATGGATCTGTCACAACTGCAACAACAGCAGTTCGATCAGGCCAAGGAACGTCTCGAACGCCTGAAGCACAAGTACACCGAGCTCGAAGGCGCCAACTGCCACTTGACCTACGGCCAGCCACGTCAGGAAATCCACCATTTTGCCAAGGAACAGCAGTGCGACCTGATCGTGGTCGGCAGCCATGGCCGGCATGGTCTGGCGTTGTTGCTGGGCTCGACCGCCAATGACGTGCTGCACGGCGCACCGTGCGATGTGCTGGCGGTGCACCTGGTCAAACGCTGATACCAGTCACTTATGAAAAGCTGAAAAGCCCGGCGCCCATAACTGGACACCGGGCTTTTTCATGCCTGGAATCAATCAGGCGTCCAGCTCGGCCCAACGCTCAACCAAGGCATCCAGCTCCGCCTGCAATTGCTCCAGAGAAGCAATCACCTTGGCCATCTCGGCTGGTGGACGCTGATAGAAACCGGTCTCGGCCATTTCAGCCTCGACAGCAGCAATCTGCTGCTCTTTGGCGTCGATATCGCCCGGCAGGGCTTCCAGCTCGCGTTGAAGCTTGTAGCTCAGTTTCTTCTTCGCAGCCGGGGCCGCAGCAACAGGCGCGGCGACCGGAGCCGGCTCAGCAGTGACCACCGCCGAGTTCAGGTCAGCCTTGCCGGATTTGCTTTCCGTCACGCCCAGCAGACGCGGCGAGCCGCCCTGGCGGATCCAGTCCTGATAGCCGCCGACGTATTCGCGAACCTTGCCTTCACCTTCGAAGACCAGGGTGCTGGTGACCACGTTGTCGAGGAATGCCCGGTCGTGGCTGACCATCAGCACAGTGCCGTTGAAGGTCAGCAGCACTTCCTCGAGCAGCTCAAGGGTTTCCACGTCGAGGTCGTTGGTCGGCTCGTCGAGTACCAGCAAGTTCGCCGGCTTGCTGAACAGTTTGGCCAGCAGCAGACGCGCACGCTCGCCGCCGGACAACGCCTTCACCGGCGTGCGGGCACGCTGCGGGCTGAACAGGAAGTCGCCGAGATAGCTCAGCACGTGGCGGCTCTGGCCGTCGATATCGATGAAGTCGCGACCTTCGGCGACGTTGTCGATCACGGTCTTTTCCAGATCCAGCTGATGGCGCAACTGATCGAAATAGGCCACATCGATCCTGGTGCCCTCTTCCACTTTGCCGCTGGTCGGTTGCAGACCGCTGAGCATCAGCTTCAGCAGGGTGGTCTTGCCAGTACCGTTGGCGCCGAGCAGGCCGATCCGGTCGCCGCGCTGCAGCACCATGGAGAAATCGCGGATCAGGAACGGACCGCCCGGATGCGCGAAGCTCACGTTATCCAGCACCATCACCTGCTTGCCGGACTTCTCCGCTGTTTCCAGCTGGATGTTGGCCTTGCCGGTGCGCTCGCGACGCTCGCTGCGTTCCACGCGCAATGCTTTCAGGGCACGTACGCGGCCTTCGTTACGGGTGCGGCGGGCCTTGATGCCCTGGCGAATCCAAACTTCTTCCTGGGCCAGACGCTTGTCGAACAGCGCGTTGGCGGTTTCTTCGGCGGCCAGTGCGGCTTCTTTGTGAACGAGGAAACTGGCGTAGTCGCCGTTCCAGTCGATCAGGCCACCGCGATCCAGTTCGAGGATGCGGGTGGCAAGGTTTTGCAGGAAGGAACGGTCGTGCGTGATGAACAGCACGGCGCCCTGAAAATCCTTCAGCGCTTCTTCAAGCCAGGCAATCGCACCGATGTCCAGGTGGTTGGTCGGCTCGTCGAGCAGTAGCAGATCCGGCTCGGACACCAGCGCCTGCGCCAGCAGCACACGACGACGCCAGCCGCCGGACAGTTCGGCGAGGGTCTTGTCGGCCGGCAGTTGCAGGCGGCTCAGGGTGCTGTCGACCAGGGTCTGCAAGCGCCAGCCATCGCGGGCTTCGAGGTCGTGCTGGACGTGCATCAGCTTGTCCAGATCGGCGTCGGTGACGATGTTCTGGCTCAGGTGATGGTATTCGGCAAGCAACGCACCTACACCATCGAGGCCTTCGGCAACCACGTCGAACACAGTCCGCTCGTCGGCCACCGGCAATTCCTGCGGCAATTCACCGATTTTCAGACCGGGGGCACGCCACACCGAGCCGTCATCAGGCTTCTGGTCGCCCTTGACCAGTTTCATCATGCTGGATTTGCCAGTGCCGTTGCGGCCGATGATGCACACCCGCTCACCACGGGCGATCTGCCAGGACACCTTGTCCAACAACGGCATCGCGCCGAATGCAAGGGACACATCGCTGAATTTGAGCAGGGTCATGAGCTTCTCCAAAAACCGGGCGCGCATTCTACCTGAATCAAGACCCGAACAGGCCGGCAATTTCGCCGCTGACGCACTCTGCACAACAATTGTTGCGAACTTGTGCTGCAAGGTCGGCAAAGCTTTCGCCCCTTGCTGGCAAAAGGCTAAGCTACAGGCAATTCAGTGCCGGTTTGAGCCGGCACTTGTCATGATTTCTCTGCCCGGATGTCTCATGCGCAGTCGCCTCTTCAGTGTTTTGTCATGTTTGCTGCTTTCCGCCGCTGCCGTTCAATCCGCCCAGGCGGTGGACCTGTCCACCCAACGCCAGTATTACGATGAAGCCAAGCGCGCCCTGGCCAAAGGCGACAGCGGCCCGTATTTCCGTTACAGCCAGGCACTCGCCGATTATCCGCTGGAGCCGTACCTCGCCTACGACGAGCTGACCGCCCGGCTGAAAACCGCCAGCAACGCGGAGATCGAAAAATTCCTCGCCGAACACGGTGACCTGCCCCAGGCCAACTGGATGAAACTGCGCTGGCTGCGCTGGCTGGCCGATCGCGGCGACTGGGCGACGTTCGTCAAGTATTACGACCCCAAACTGAATTTCACCGAACTGGACTGCCTCAACGCGCAGTACCAGATCAGCCACAACAAGAAGGCCGAGGGCTACGCCAACGCCGAGAAACTCTGGCTGACCGGCAAATCCCAGCCCGCCGCCTGTGATGCGCTGTTCGGCATGTGGGCCGCCGAAGGTCAGTTGACCGAACAGAAACGCTGGGAACGCGCCAAACTCGCCGCCCAGCACCGCAACTACCCACTGGCCAACAGCCTGGTCAATGGCCTGACCACCCTCGCCCCGCGCGGCCGCCTGCTGGTGGACGTGGCGCAGAAACCGGAATTGCTCAACCAGCCGTCGCGCTTCACGCCGGCCGATGAACCGATGTCGGACGTGGTCAGCCTCGGCCTGCGCCGCCTCGCGCGTCAGGACCCGGACAAGGCCATGGCCCTGCTCGACGGTTATGCCAGCAGCATGCATTTCTCCCGGGATGAAAAAGTCGCGATCGCCCGGGAAATCGGCCTGACGCTGGCCCGCCGCTTCGACAGCCGCGCGCTGGACGTGATGACCAAATACGATCCGGAACTGCGCGACAACACTGTATCCGAATGGCGCCTGCGTCTGTTGTTGCGTCTGGCGCGCTGGGATGACGCCTACCAACTGACCCGCCGTTTGCCACAGGACCTGGCCACCACCAACCGCTGGCGCTACTGGCAGGCCCGCAGTCTGGAACTGGCGCAACCGCAGAACCCGGAAGCACAGACGCTGTACAAGAACCTGTCGCGGGAACGGGATTTCTACGGTTTCCTCGCCGCTGACCGCTCGCAATCGCCGTACTCACTGAACAACAAGCCGCTGGTGCTCAGTCAGGCGCTGATCAACAAAGTGCGCAACACCCCTGGCGTACGGCGTGCACTGGAGTTCCACGCCCGTGGGCAGATCGTCGACGGTCGCCGCGAGTGGTATCACGTCAGCCGGCATTTCAGCCGCGACGAAATGGTCGCCCAGGCGAAACTGGCCTACGACTTGAAATGGTATTTCCCGGCGATCCGCACCATCAGTCAGGCGCAATACTGGGATGATCTGGACATCCGCTTCCCGATGGCCCACCGCGACACCCTGGTGCGCGAAGCCAAGGTGCGCGGCCTGCATTCGAGCTGGGTGTTCGCCATCACCCGTCAGGAAAGTGCGTTCATGGACGACGCCCGCTCCAGCGTCGGCGCCAGCGGCCTGATGCAACTGATGCCCGGCACCGCCAAGGAAACCGCGCGCAAGTTCAGCATTCCGCTGGCCTCGCCGCAGCAAGTGTTGGATCCGGATAAAAACATCCAGCTCGGCGCCGCCTATCTGAGCCAGGTGCACAGCCAGTTCAACGGCAACCGCGTACTCGCCTCCGCCGCCTATAACGCCGGCCCCGGCCGCGTGCGCCAATGGCTGCGCGGCGCCGACCACCTGAGCTTCGACGTGTGGGTGGAAAGCATCCCGTTCGACGAAACCCGCCAGTACGTACAGAACGTGTTGTCCTATTCGGTGATCTACGGCCAGAAACTCAACTCGCCACAGCCGCTGGTGGATTGGCATGAGCGGTATTTCGACGATCAGTGATCGGGGCGCGTATCGCCGATAGATCGACGTAAACAAAAATGCCCGCATCGAGAGATGCGGGCATTTTTTATGGCGTTCTACTGGGTCGGTTACTTAGTCGGTTACAGGGTCGGTCGAAGCTTGATGACCATCACTGAACTGCAACGCCGCCAACCGCGCATACAGCGGATTGCTCGCGATCAACTCCTGATGTGTGCCGATCGCCACCAGTTTGCCCTGATCCATCACCGCGATCCGGTCGGCGTTTTTCACCGTGGCCAACCGGTGGGCGATGACCAGTGTGGTGCGGTTTTGCATCAGGCTCGGCAGCGCTTGCTGGATCAGGTGTTCGCTCTGGGCATCGAGGGCGCTGGTGGCTTCGTCGAGCAGCAGGATCGGCGCGTCGACCAGCAGCGCCCGGGCGATTGCCAGGCGCTGGCGTTGTCCGCCTGACAGACCGAGGCCACCGTCGCCCAGATGGGTCTGGTAGCCGTCGGGCATCTGTTCGATGAAGTCGTGGGCGTGGGCGATTCTGGCCGCCTCCCGCACCTGCTCCAGCGTGGCGGTCGGGCAGCCGTAGCGAATGTTTTCTTCGACGCTGCCGAAGAACAGCGCCGGGGTTTGCGAGACCAGCGCGAAGCAGCGGCGCAAATCCAACGGGTCTAGGCTCGTCAGCGGCACGCCATCGATCAGGATCCGCCCTCCCCGGGGATCGTAGAAACGCAGCAGCAAGTCATACACCGTGGACTTGCCCGCGCCGGACGGTCCTACAAGCGCGAGGGTTTCTCCGGCGTTGATCGTCAGACTCAAGCCATCGACGGCAAGACTTTCGGGACGCGAAGGGTAGGAAAAACGCACATCCTGTAATTCCAGCTCGCCTTTGACCCGCCCCGGCAACGTCACCAACCCTGTGGTCGGTGGCTGAATAATGTTCTCCGAACGCAGCAGTTCCGCAATTCGCTCCGCGGCGCCGGCCGCTCGCTGCAACTCGCCAATCACTTCGCTCAACGTGCCAAACGCACTGCCAACAATCAGGCTGTAAAACACGAACGCCGCCAGTTCACCCGCCGAAATCCGTCCCGCGATCACGTCCATGCCGCCGACCCACAACATCACCGCGACGGCGCCGAGCACCAGCACGATCACCAGCGTGATCAGCCAGGCCCGCTGGAAAATCCGTTTGCGCGCGGTCTCGAACGCCTGCTCGACGGTGCTGGCGAAACGCTGTTCGTCCTGCACCTGATGGTTGTAGGCCTGCACGGTTTTGATCTGGCCGAGGGTTTCCGAGACGTAGCTGCCAATGTCGGCAATCCGGTCCTGACTCAGCCGGGAGAGGTTGCGCACGCGACGGCCGAAAATCAGGATCGGCGCAATCACCAGCGGCAGTGCGATCACCACGATGCTGGTGAGTTTGGGGTTGGTGATGAACAGCAGCACCACACCGCCAATGACCATCAGCAGATTACGCAGGAACAGCGACAGCGACGAGCCGATCACCGATTGCAGCAATGTGGTGTCAGCGGTCAATCGTGACTGGATTTCCGAGCTGCGATTGTCTTCGTAGAATCCGGGGTGCAGGTACACCAGATGGTTGAACACCTGCCGGCGAATGTCTGCCACCACGCGCTCACCGATCCAGGACACCAGATAAAACCGCGCAAAGGTGCCGACCGCCAGGCCAACCACCAACAGCATGAACAGGCCGATGGATTGATTGAGCAGGTGCGGCGACTGGGTCATGAACCCTTGATCGACCAGTAGCTTGATGCCCTGCCCCATCGACAGGGTGATGCCGGCCGTGACGATCAGTGCCAGCAGCGCACCAAAGGCCGGCCAGCGATAAGGGGCAAGGAAAGAACTGGTCAGGCGCAAGGCCCGGCGGTGGCGCGAGGAAAGCATCGGGATCATTCAGATTCACGTCGTGTGCTGATGGATAGGGCCAGCCTACAGAGTCAAATGGGGTGGAACTCTGCAAATCACAATGAGTCAGGTTAATTATGACCGGCAAGACTACCCCCTAGACGCTATTGGTCTAAGGTCCGGGTTGAGACAGGCGGTCATTTCTGTTTGAGTGGAGATGCCGTTCCGGATCGACCGCAGGGAGTTGTCACAGCCTGGTCACCTGACGGTTTTAACCTAGGCACACAACCTGATGAGGAGACAGGCCATGTCCTTGCAACACAGCAGCGATGACAAGATTGAAGTGATCCGCACCAAGCCCGGCCAACCTCTGGGTTGCTCGATCATCGACGAAAACGGGCGTGAAATTGAGATCACTGAAGACATGATCCAGGACGCTTGCCGCGAACTGGAACAGCGATTGGTCAAGCCTGCCGAACAAAAGTGATATCGCCACCGTCTTCCTGACCCGGCCCCTGCAGGCCGGGTTTTTTCTGCCCGCTGTTTATACCGCCACAGCCCCCAGCGCGGTCACGATCTGGCGCAAGACGGGCGAATCCCCCTCGATCCGCACCTTCAAACCTTCGATCTCGCGTCGCGACGGATACTGTTTGCGCAGCAGATCAAACGCGGCGCGTTGCTCACCGACACTGCCCAGCAGCGTGCGACGGAAATCCGCGTCGTCCCGGCGCGGGTCGTACACACCGCGGCACAACATCGCCAGCGCCCAGGCCGGATCGCTGTCGGCATGCAGGGAAACTTCCGACAACCACGGTGCCGGCAGCAAATCACCGAGCTGAATGCTGGCGGGCTCACCGATAAAGTCGCAGTAAGCCTGATAGATCTGCGCCGTGCCGCGCTGCTTGCCGTCGAGGCTGTAACCGGCGATGTGCGGCGTCGCCAACACACAGAGCTCGGCCAGAGAAACATCGACTTGCGGTTCGGCCTCCCAGACATCGAGCACCGCTTGCAGGTCTTCTCGCTCCAGCAGCACCTCGCGCAACGCGGTGTTATCCACTACCGGACCGCGCGCCGCGTTGATCAGCCAGGCGCCGGGCTTGAGCTGCTGCAAACGCTGCTCGTCGAACAAATGCCAGGTCGCGCCGTCGCCGCTGCGAGTCAGCGGGGTATGCAGGCTGATCACATCGCACTGCGCGATGATCTGCTCCAGGCTGACATAGTCGCCGCCCTCGGCCGCCTGACGTGGCGGGTCGCAGACTTTCACGTTCCAGCCCAAGCCTTTCAGTACCTTGATCAGGCGGCCGCCGACTTCACCGGCACCGATCACGCCATAAGTGCGTTCACTCAACTCGACGCCTTCGATTTCGGCCAGGGTCATCAGACTGCCAAGCACGTAATCGACCACGCCCCGGGCATTGCAACCGGGGGCGCTGGACCAGGTAATGCCGGCCTCGCTGAAGTAATCGAGATCCAGATGATCGGTGCCGATGGTGCAGGTGCCGACAAAACGCACCTTGCTGCCTTCCAGCAATGCGCGATTGACGTGGGTCACCGAGCGCACCAGCAGCACGTCGGCGTGTTCGACCGTGGCCCGGTCGATGGAACGGCCCGAAACCCGGCGGATCTCGCCGAAACCGGCAAAAAAGGCATCGAGCAGCGGGATATTTTCGTCGGCAACAATCAGCATGGCGGGGCTCCTTGGGCGGATCGGCAGTGTAGGCGCTGGGACTGCGATGAGCCAGCAGGCTGTGATTTCTTGATGAGGCGCCTCGATTACAAATACGCAACAGAGGATTTTTCCTGACCACAACGTCAGCGGCGTAGAATGCCCGGCCTTGCGCATCAACCCCTGTGGACGCTTTGCCTGTGAATTCCGTGACTGACCGCCCTGCCGCCGTTTCCCTCAACCGCCCTGCCCGGGTTCGCCTGGAGCTGAAAAACCTGCTCGGCCTGGCCCTGCCGATCATGATCGCGCAGCTGGCAACCACCGCCATGGGCTTCGTCGATGCGGTGATGGCCGGGCGCGTCGGACCCAAGGATCTGGCGGCCGTGGCGCTGGGCAACTCGATCTGGGTGCCGGTGTTCCTGCTGATGACCGGCACCCTGCTGGCCACCACGCCGAAAGTCGCCCAGCGCTTCGGCGCCGGCACTCACAGCGAAATCGGCCCGATCGTGCGGCAAGCCTTGTGGCTGGCGCTGGTGGTGGGCCTGATGGCAACCACCCTGCTGTTCAGCGCCGAGCCGATCCTGCATCTGATGAAAGTCGATCCGGAGCTGATCGGCCCGTGCATGCAGTACCTGCACGGCATCGCCAGCGGTCTGCCGGCCGTTGCCTTCTACCATGTGCTGCGCTGCACCAGTGATGGCCTCGGCCGCACGCGGCCGGCGATGGTGCTGGGCCTGTGTGGGCTGGCGCTGAACATTCCACTGAACTACGTGTTCATTTATGGCCACTTCGGCGTACCGGCCATGGGCGGCGTCGGTTGCGGCTGGGCCACGGCCATCGTGATGTGGGTGATGGCGCTGGGTCTGGCCGGTTATGAGCGCTGGGCGCCGGCCTACAAGTCGAGCGAACTGTTCAGCCGTTTCGACTGGCCGCAATGGACGGTGATCAAGCGTTTGCTGGCCATCGGTCTGCCGATCGGCGTCGCGGTGTTTGCCGAGTCGAGCATTTTCGCAGTGATCGCGCTGCTGATCGGCAGCCTCGGCGCCACAGTGGTGGCCGGGCACCAGATCGCACTGAACGTCAGCTCGCTGGTGTTCATGATTCCGTATTCGCTGGGCATGGCAGTGACCGTGCGGGTCGGCCAGGCCCTCGGCCGTGAAGAACCCCGTGAAGCGCGATTCGCGGCGGGTGTCGGCATGGGCACTGCGCTGGCTTACGCCTGCCTCTCAGCGAGCATGATGCTGCTGATGCGCGAACATATTGCTGCGATCTACACCTCCGATCCGATGGTGATTCACATCGCCGCGATGCTGATCGTGTACTCGGCGCTGTTCCAGTTCTCCGACGCGATCCAGGTCACCGCCGCCGGCGCCCTGCGCGGTTATCAGGACACTCGCGTGACGATGATCCTGACCCTGTTCGCCTATTGGGGCATCGGTCTGCCGGTGGGTTACGCCCTCGGCCTGACCGACTGGCTCGGCGAGCCACGCGGCCCGAGCGGCTTGTGGGAAGGTTTGATCGTCGGCCTCAGCTGCGCGGCGCTGATGCTGTCGATCCGCCTGACGCGCAGCGCACGCAAACGCATTCACATCAGCCGCTCGATGGGCTGACCGGCCATAAAAAAAGACCTGCATTTGCAGGTCTTTTTTTTGCCTTGCGATCAACCGGACTTCTTGCGGATCCAGTACAGATAGGTCCCGGCTTCTTCGTGCTGCCCCACCAGTTCATGGTCGAGAAACACGCAGAACTTGGGGATGTCGCGGCGGGTCGACGGGTCGGTGGCGATCACCTTGAGCAGGCCGCCGGGCACCAGGTCACGGATGTGCTGGTGCAGCATCATCACCGGCTCCGGGCAGTTGAGGCCCGTAGCATCGAGGGTGCCGTCGACTGGCGTATCGATCATTTCACTCATGATTCACTCCTGAAACTGGCCGGCATTGTCGCCCAATGCCGGGTGTTCGGTCACCTGTCGCGCGCTCAGCGGGCTTTGGCTTTCTTCACGTCATGGCGGCGCAGATGGCAGGTCACTTCCTCGCGGTCGTGGTACAACTGCTTGCAACCGATGTCGACCTTGATCCCACGGGCCTTGAAACCGTCGGCGATACGCTCGAGCAAGCGCTTCACTTCGGCGTAACGCTGCTTCATCGGCAACTTCAGGTTGACCACCGCTTCCCGGCAATGACCCTCGCCGATCCACTCTTCGAGCATCGCGGCGTTGCGCGCCGGCTTCTCGACGATGTCGCAGACCATCCAGTCCACCGGTTGCTTCGGTTTGAAGGTGAAACCGTCAGCCATCAAATGCTGCACCAGACCGGTGCCCATCAGGCTTTCGGCCATCGGGCCGTTGTCGATGGCGGTTACCAGCATGCCGCGGTTGACCAGTTGCCAGGTCCAGCCGCCCGGCGCCGCGCCGAGGTCGACGCCGGTCATGTCGCTGTGCAGACGATCTTCCCACTGGTCGCGGGGGATGAAGTGGTGCCAGGCCTCTTCCAGTTTCAGGGTCGAACGGCTCGGCGCCTCACGCGGGAACTTCAGACGCGGAATGCCCATCGGCCACATTGCCGAGTTACCGGCGTCGGCCAGACCGAGAAACACCTCACGGCCGCTCTTGAAGGTCAGCAGCAGACGCGGCTTGCTGGCGTCCTCCACCAGTTTGCCGGCGCCGGTCAGGGCCTTGCGCAGCGGGCCTTCGAATTTCTTGCAGAAGTTCGACAGCTCCTTGCCATCGTTGGTGTCGACGACTTCCAGCCACAGGCTGCCACAGACCGGGAATTGGGCCATGTGCGCGAGGATCACGCTGATACGATCGTTTTCCGGCAGATCGATGAAAAACCCGCGCGCCCATTGGCGCGGGAAGATCAGCTCGGCGAAACGCTGACCGCGCATCAGGCGTTCGGCGCCGTCTTCTTCGGTGCAGACAAACTCGGCGCAGGCGGTGGCTGGTTTGGCCTTGGCGTAGCCGGCCACGTTCAGTCGGGCGGCGAGGTCGGAAATCTCCGAGCAGACTTCGCCTTCGAAGCCTGGCCGGCAATGCATGAATAGGGTGTTCATTCTTACTCCTGGGCAGAGGGCGATCATTCATCCCCTGCGCGATGCCCAGACCTGCGTTGAAGCAAAGCCTGTCACGAAAACCGGCGCATGATAGCCCATGTCGGAACCTTGGACTTGCCCATAGAGTCCAGTTATTAGCCAGCTACTGAAAACAGGGCTACGTTGATAGCTCTGCCCGTCCCCTCAGTCCGTAGCCGTGCGGACTCAAAGGAGTGATCGTAATGCCGTCCCTTGATAGCCTGAACACCCTTAAAACCCTGAAGATAGACGACAAGACTTACCACTATTTCAGCCTGCCGGATGCCGCCAAGAACTTGGGCGATCTCGACAGGTTGCCGATGTCGCTGAAAGTCCTGCTGGAAAACCTGCTGCGCTGGGAAGATGAAAAAACCGTCACCGGCGCCGACCTCAAGGCCATTGCCGCGTGGCTCAAGGAGCGCCGCTCCGACCGGGAAATCCAGTACCGCCCTGCCCGCGTGCTGATGCAGGACTTCACCGGCGTACCCGCCGTGGTCGATCTGGCCGCCATGCGCGCCGCCATGGCCAAGGCCGGTGGTGATCCGCAGCGAATCAACCCGTTGTCGCCGGTGGATCTGGTGATCGACCACTCGGTGATGGTCGATAAATTCGGCAGTGCCAGCGCCTTCGAACAGAACGTCGACATCGAAATGCAGCGCAATGGTGAACGCTACGCCTTCCTGCGCTGGGGCCAGAGCGCCTTCGATAACTTCAGCGTGGTGCCGCCGGGCACCGGGATCTGCCACCAGGTCAACCTCGAATACCTCGGCCGCACGGTGTGGACCAAGGACGAAGACGGCCGCACCTATGCCTTCCCCGACACCCTGGTCGGCACCGACTCCCACACCACCATGATCAACGGCCTCGGCGTACTGGGCTGGGGCGTGGGCGGGATCGAGGCGGAAGCGGCGATGCTCGGGCAACCGGTGTCGATGCTGATTCCCGAAGTCATCGGTTTCAAACTTACCGGCAAACTAAAGGAAGGCATCACCGCCACCGACCTGGTGCTGACCGTCACCCAGATGCTGCGCAAGAAAGGCGTGGTCGGCAAATTCGTCGAGTTCTATGGCGACGGTCTCGCCGACCTGCCGCTGGCCGACCGCGCAACCATCGCCAACATGGCCCCGGAATATGGCGCGACCTGCGGCTTCTTCCCGGTGGATGACGTGACCCTCGACTACCTGCGCCTGTCCGGCCGTCCGCCTGAAGTGGTGAAACTGGTCGAGGCCTACACCAAGGCACAGGGTCTGTGGCGCCTGCCCGGTCAGGAACCGGTGTTCACCGACAGCCTGGCGCTGGACATGGGCAGCGTCGAAGCCAGCCTCGCCGGGCCGAAACGCCCGCAGGACCGAGTCTCGCTGCCGAATGTCGGTCAGGCGTTCAGCGACTTCCTCGAATTGCAGTTCAAACCCACCAGCAAGGAAGAAGGACGCCTGGAGAGCGAGGGCGGCGGTGGCGCGGCGGTGGGCAGTGCCGATCTGGTCGGCGAAACGGATTATGAGCACGACGGCCACACCTATCGCCTGAAAAACGGCGCGGTGGTGATTGCCGCGATCACCTCCTGCACCAACACCTCCAACCCCAGCGTAATGATGGCTGCCGGCCTGCTGGCGAAAAAAGCCGTGGAAAAGGGCCTGACCCGCAAGCCGTGGGTGAAGAGTTCGCTGGCTCCGGGTTCGAAAGTCGTCACCGATTACTACAAGGCCGCCGGATTGACGCAGTACCTCGACCAGCTCGGTTTTTCGCTGGTCGGTTACGGCTGCACCACTTGCATCGGCAACTCCGGGCCGCTGCCGGAGCCGATCGAAAAAGCCATCCAGAAAGCCGACCTGACCGTGGCTTCGGTGCTGTCCGGCAACCGCAACTTTGAAGGCCGGGTGCATCCGCTGGTGAAAACCAACTGGCTGGCGTCACCGCCACTGGTGGTCGCCTACGCCCTGGCCGGCACTGTGCGCACCGATATCAGCAGCGAACCGCTGGGCAATGACCAGCAGGGCAATCCGGTTTACCTGCGTGACATCTGGCCGAGCAGCAAGGAGATCGCTGACGCGGTGAATCAGGTCAACACGGCGATGTTCCACAAGGAATACGCCGAAGTGTTTGCCGGTGACGAACAGTGGCAAGCCATCGAAGTCCCGCAAGCCGCGACCTACGTCTGGCAGGCGGATTCGACCTACATCCAGCATCCGCCGTTCTTCGATGACATTGCCGGGCCATTGCCGGTGATCGCCGATGTGAAAGGTGCGCGAGTGCTGGCGCTATTGGGCGATTCGGTGACCACCGACCACATCTCCCCCGCCGGCAACATCAAGGTCGACAGCCCGGCCGGACGTTACCTGCGCGAGCAAGGCGTCGAGCCACGGGACTTCAACTCCTACGGCTCGCGCCGGGGCAACCACGAAGTGATGATGCGCGGCACGTTTGCCAATATCCGTATCCGCAACGAAATGCTCGGCGGCGAAGAAGGTGGCAACACGATCTACATTCCGACCGGCGAGAAACTGGCGATCTACGACGCGGCCATGCGTTATCAGGGCTCAAGCACGCCGCTGGTGGTGATTGCCGGGCAAGAATACGGCACCGGTTCCAGCCGCGACTGGGCGGCCAAGGGCACCAATCTGCTGGGCGTGAAAGCGGTGATCGCCGAAAGCTTCGAGCGCATCCACCGCTCCAACCTGGTGGGCATGGGCGTGCTGCCGTTGCAGTTCAAACTGGATCAGAACCGCAAGAGCCTGAACCTCACCGGCAAGGAAACCCTGGATATCCAGGGCCTGAGCGGTGTCGAGCTGACGCCACGGATGAACCTGACCCTGGTCATCACCCGTGAAGACGGACGGCAGGAGAAAATCGAAGTGCTGTGCCGAATCGACACCTTGAACGAGGTGGAGTACTTCAAGTCCGGCGGGATTCTGCATTACGTGTTGCGCCAGTTGATCGCCTCGTAAGACCTGCAGATGCAGAAACACCGCCAGATCGGCGGTGTTTCTGTTTGAGCACGGCACTTTTCTGCAGACGAAAAAAAACCCGCCGAAGCGGGTTTTTCCCAAGACCATTATCGACTCCCTGTCGGCAGCGATCCTTGCTAATGGTCGATCATCCGTGATCCTGAAACACTCCCTGTGCTTCAGTTGATGAGGCTAGATTACGCTGTGGATCCAATCGGCAATAGTCGAAAAAGCTACCAGCGCGTGTAAGACATTCGCCATAGCGCGCCTTCCGAAAACCCTTAGGCGTGTCAGGCATTGAGCGCGGAAGCCGCCAGTTGGGCGACTTTCAGCTGTCCGGCGGCGGCTTTTTGCTCGTCATCCTCCATGAACCATGCGGCAGACAGTCCGGCAAAGGCCAATACCCATTGCAGCAAGCGGCTTCGCTCGATGCCCGCTGTTGCGCAGATCACCTCGACTTGCCGCTGAAAGCGCTCCGGATCGGTGGCCGTCGGCAGTTCCGGGTTACAGATCAGGTTGGCGTAGTCATAACCACGCTCGCCCCGCACCCGCTTGGGGTCGATGGCCAGCCAGCCCCGTGGGCCAAAATCGAGGACGTTGTCGTGGTGCATGTCGCCGTGCAGCACCACTACGTCCTGTGGCTCGGCAAGCAAGGTCTGGGCGGTTTGCAGACATTCGGCGTATTGGCCGCCGTATCGGGCCACGGCCATTGTTAATGATGCAAACCATGGCGCCAGCTCCACCAACGGGGGTGGCGGCGTTGGTCGCGGTGCGTGCAGGTGCGCCAGCGCTCGACACATGATCCGCGTGGCCTCGTCGTCTTCGCCGTTGAGCGCCATGTGCATCAGCGAACGCTGGCCCATGGCCCGCTCCAGCAACAGGCCTTCATCGTGATGGGCGAGCACCCGGGCGGCGCCATCGCCGTCCCACCAGGTCATCAGCAGGTTGCCGTACTTTTCCTCGTCGTCCACCGCGACTTTCAGCATTGCCGGCACATCGCCCTGACGCACCGACAACAGGCGGCTGCCCGGGGTGATGACCGGCTCGCCGTCCGGCACCAGCGCCCAGCGTTCCAGCCACGGCGTGAACAGGTCGAGATCAGCCACCTTCACGCTCGCGGGCCCGGTCGCTCTCCGCGAGGAAGTGCTCAAGCCGACTCAACTGTTCCTCCCAGCCCCGGCTGTCCATGTAGTACGCCTCTTTCTGGCGAACGTCGGGAATGTGCGCGAAACCGGACTCGGAGACTTTCAGCAGCGTGCCGTTCTCGTAGTCCTGCAGTTCGAATCTGACCAGGGTGGTCGGTTCCTGCGAGTAGTCGATTTTCGGATTTACCGCATAGGGATGCCAGCGGAAGGAGAACAGCTGCTGCGGCTCGACCCGCTCCACCAGCACGTTCCACAACACATGTTCATAACCGGGGTACGTCACCTGCCCCTGCGTCCATTCGCCCGCGATAAACCGCCGGCCCTCCAGCGCAACGCCGAACCACTGGCCGAACGCCTCGGCATCGACCAGGGCGCGCCAGACATGGGAGCGCGGCGACCTGAGCATGATCTTGCGTTCAAAGCTATTGGGTACTGGTTTCATACGTCACCTCCTGTTTTGAACAGTAGGCTTGTATGACCACATGTCCAATCCGAAGTTGTATCGATCCACTGCAAAGGGCGGGTCTGATTGAAATATCCGGCAGTATTTTGGGGCACCGGTTCGTCAGAATGCGCACGGATCAGCGCGGCGAAACTGCTAACGTTCGCAGCGAATTGAACGACACAAGGACGTCATCATGCAGCCCTCCCTCCCCGAACGTTACCGTGGCGCCCTGCTCGGCCTGGCCTGCGGCGATGCCGTGGGAACCACCGTCGAATTCCAGCCTCGCGGCAGCTTCCAGCCCCTGACCGACATGGTCGGTGGTGGGCCTTTTCACTTGAAGCCCGGACAATGGACCGACGACACCTCGATGGCGTTGTGTCTGGCAGAAAGCCTGCTGAACAAAAATGCTTTCGATGCCGCTGACCAGATGGGCCGCTATCTGAACTGGTGGCAGTGGGGTTATCTGAGTTCGACTGGCGAATGCTTCGATATCGGCATGACCGTGAGTCAGGCTCTGGATCGCTATCAACAAACCGGAGAGCCGTTTGCCGGCTCTACTGACCCGCACAGTGCCGGCAATGGCTCGTTGATGCGACTGGTGCCTGTGGTTCTGTTCTATTTCCCCGATGCCCGGCAAATCAGGCGATTCGCCGCTGACAGTTCACGCACCACCCACGCGGCGCCCGAGGCCATCGAATGTTGCCAACTGTTTGCCGAACTGCTCTGCAAGGCCCTGGAAGGCGCATCGAAAGCGCAACTGCGCACTCTGCCCCAAACATCCTTCCACCAGCCCAAGGTGGCGGCGATTGCCCGGGGTAACTACCTGCACAAGACCGAGCGCGAAATCCGCGGCAGCGGCTACTGCGTCGAATCCCTGGAAGCGGCGTTATGGTGCTTCCAGCACACCAACAGCTTTGCCGCCGCCGTCCTGCAAGCGGCCAACTTGGGCGATGACGCAGACACCACGGCCGCCATTGTCGGTCAGTTGGCCGGAGCCCATTACGGCGTGCAGGGAATCCCGTTCGGATGGCTGGAAAAACTGCATGACGGAGAGGAAATTGCGGCGACTGCCGAACGGTTGCTCAACGCATCCAGACATCGCACACCTTGTTAGCGCCACGAAGTCGCTAAACTGCCCGGCACGTTCATTCATCAAAGCGAGATGACTCATGTGCCCACGCCTGCTTCTGGCCCTGACACCCTTTCTTTTCACTTCCGTCGTCCACGCCGCCGTGGACTGCGCCAATGCCAGCGATCAGGCGACGATGAATCAGTGCGCCGCGCAGGAAAACAAGGCGGCGGACAAGGAGTTGAACTCGGTTTATCAGCAGATTACCGCCCGGTTGAAGGACAACCCTGATGGCAAAAAACTGCTGGTGAGCGCGCAGCGGGCCTGGATCGGCTTTCGCGATGCCGAGTGCAAGTTTTCGGCATCCGGCGTGGCAGGCGGGAGTGTTTATCCGTTGATCTACAACAATTGCATCGCCTCGGTGACAAAGACGCGAACCGAGGCGCTCAAGCAGTATTTGAAGTGTGAGGAAGGCGACATGAGCTGCCCGGTGCCCGGGGCCTGATTTTCCAGAGTTTTTGAAGGCCTCTTCGCGGGCTTGCTCGCG
Organism: Pseudomonas sp. B34(2017); assembly: GCF_002112915.1. Taxonomy (NCBI): domain Bacteria; kingdom Pseudomonadati; phylum Pseudomonadota; class Gammaproteobacteria; order Pseudomonadales; family Pseudomonadaceae; genus Pseudomonas; species Pseudomonas sp. B34(2017). Next base: position 706,530 of record NZ_NEJA01000004.1, read on the forward strand.
ATGGCTTCAGGGCGATCGCAAGCACTACCGGCGCTACGGCAGGTGGGGTGCCTCAGCGTTGCCACACCTCGCCGTTCACGAAAAACGCTCGGGCATTGTCTTCGAGACTTTCCAGGTGATAACCGCCCTCCTGCACGATCAGGCATGGCAGGCCCAGGCTGCGAATCCGTTCGCCCAATGCTGCAAAACCTTCACGGGTCACGGCGACTTTGCTTTGCGGGTCCAGCTCATAGATATCGAAGCCCAGCGACAGCACCAGCACCTCGGCGCCGAACTCGCGCACCGCAGCCAAAGCGACTTCCAGCTGCCCGAGAAAATCCGCTTCGCTTGAACCATGGGCCATCGGCAGGTTGAGATTGAAGCCCTCCCCCGCGCCGCTGCCGCGTTCGTCGGCGAACCCGGCGACGCCCGGATAGAAGTTGGTCGGATCGCCATGCACCGAGACGTAGAGCACGTCATCGCGGTCGTAAAAAATCTCCTGGATGCCCTGACCGTGGTGCATGTCGGTGTCGAGCACGGCGACTTTTTCAAACTTGTCCCGCAGCACCTGCGCCGCCACCGCCGCGTTGTTGACGTAGCAGAAACCGCCCGCCGCTTCGGCCCGGGCGTGATGCCCCGGCGGACGGCACAGCGCGTACGCCGCCGGCTCGCCATCGATCAAGGCCTGAGCCCCAGCCACTGCGCTTTGGGCCGACCAGTAGGCCGAGCGCCAGGTCTGCTCGCCCACCGGGCAACTGCCGTCCGCCAGATACCGTGCCGCCTGGGCGAGGATGCCGCGCAAGGCGTTGGGCTCGCGGACGAAGATGTTCGACATCACCTCGTCGCCCCAGTCTTCGGGGATTTCTTTCCAGCGTGCGTGCGCTTCCTGAAGGAACGTGAGATACGGTGCGCCATGCACCGCCAGCAGCGGCGCGAGACCGGCATCGGCGGGTTGCTCGACACTGAAGCCCAAACCGTGGGCGGCCTGCACCAGACGCTGCGCACGCTCGGGGACTTCCTGCGGCGTACGCATCTGCCCGCGCGAGTAATAGCTGCGTGGATGGTGGAGCAATTGTTCGGCATGGAAAAAACTGCGCATGATTCAGACTCCCTGTTCGATTAGACCGGCGCGGGCCAGCACGGCGTTGAGCAATACGTCGGTGCCCTGCTTCACATCTTCGGGCAACACGTCCTCGGCTTCGTTGTGACTCAAGCCGCCGACGCACGGGATGAACACCATCGCCGTCGGGCAGTAGCGTGCGAGATGAATCGCGTCATGCCCGGCGCCGCTGACAATCGACTGCTGAGCGTAGCCCAGCGCATCCACCGCTTCTTGCACGGCTGCCACGCATTCGGCGTCGAACGGCGTGGCCGGGCTGATCCAGTGCGGGGTGATCGTCAGGTTCAAGCCCCGGCCATCGGCAATCGCCTGCAACCGGGCGCGGACTTGTTGTTCCATCGCGGCAATCGCTTCGTCACGGTGATGACGCAGATCGACGGTGAAATTCACCAGCCCCGGAATGGTATTGCGCGAGGACTTGTTGATACTCAACTCGCCGACCGTGGTCAGGCCTTCGGGGGCAAAATCCGTGGCCAAGCCTTCAATCGCCTGAATCATCCGCGCCACGCCGTACAGCGCATCTTTGCGCAGCGGCATCGGCGTGGTGCCGGCGTGAGCGGCCATGCCTTCGACACGCACATCGAGCCAGCGGATCGCCTGACCACCCGTGACCACGCCGATGCTTTTGGCGTTGTCTTCAAGGATCGGGCCTTGCTCGATGTGCGCCTCAAAATACGCATCCACCGCGCCGCCCAACGGACGTTCACCGGCGTAACCGCTACGCTGCAACGCTTCGGCAACGCTGATGCCATCGACATCACGTACCGCCAGCGCAGCGTCCAAATCCATGATCCCGGTGAACACCGCCGAGCCGAACATGGCCGGGGTGAAGCGCGCACCTTCTTCGTTGGTCCACACCGCCACTTCCAGCGGTTTGCGGGTCTGGATGTTCTGGTCGTTGAGGCAACGTACCACTTCCAGACCGGCGAGTACGCCGTAGACGCCGTCGAAACGCCCGCCTTCGGGCTGGGTGTCGAGGTGGCTGCCCATCATCACCGGCGCGGCGTCCGGATCGGTGCCGGCGCGACGGGCGAACAGGTTGCCGATGGCATCCACGCTCAGGGTCATGCCGGCTTCGCGGCACCAGTGAGCGAACAGTTCGCGACCGGCCTTGTCTTCGTCGCTCAATGCCAGACGGCAGCTGCCGCCTCGAGCTGTCGCACCGATTTCGGCCATGGCCATCAGGCTCGCCCACAGGCGTTCGCCATTGATTTTCAACATGAGGTTCTCCTGAAATTCCGGGTCAGGCACGGGCCATTTCCGCGCGATGGGCGCTGGCGTGACGACGGGCGAGGGACAGCACGCAGACCAGCGAAATGCCAGCGATCAGGCTGTAGAACACCGCCATCGGCCACCATTGCCCGGTGAACTTGTGCGCGAGCATCGTGCCGATCAGCGGCGTCAGCCCACCGGCCACCGCGCCGCAGATCTGATAGGCCAGCGAGATCGCGGTATAGCGCACGCGAGTCTCGAACATGCCGCTGACGTACCCGGCGATCACTGCGTAGAACGACGCCATGCACACCACCGCCAGCGCGATGCCGAGGATGATCAGCGGCGCCTGGGCCGAACTGACCAGCACGAACATCGGGTACGGCGAGACCATCGCCAGCAGCGACACCAGACACATGAAACGTGTCGCGCCGATCTTCTCCGCCGTCCACGCGGCCAGCGGCTGGATGCAGAACTGGATGATCGCAACGAAAAACAGGCATTCGAGAATCAGCGAACGTGGCAGTGCCAGTTGCTGAGTGGTGTAGGCGATCATGAAAGTGTTGGTGAAATACACCCCGGCGATGCCCAGCGTGTTGGCACCGATGCACAGCAACAGTGGGCGCCACGCGGTGCGCAGGACTTCCATCACCGGCGCCTGCTCTTTCTTGATTTGCTTGCTGGCCTGCTCGCGGCTGGCGAGGAATTCCGGTGACTCATTCACGCCCAGACGAATCGCCAGGCCCACCAGCAGCAACAGCGCACTGGCGAGGAACGGCAGACGCCAGCCCCAGCTCATCAGGTCTTCTTCCGGCAAACGGGTCACGGCACTGAAGGCCAGCAGCGACAGGATCAAACCCGCCGGACTGCCCAGTTGCGCGAACGAGGCGAAGAAATTGCGCCGGCCCTTCGGCGCATGCTCGCCGGCCATCAACACCGCCCCGCCCCACTCGCCACCGACGGCAATGCCCTGGACGATGCGCAACAGAATCAGCAGCACCGGCGCGGTTGCGCCGATCTGCGCGTAGGTCGGCAACAGACCGATGCACACCGTGACCACACCCATCATGAGCAGCGTGATGATCAGTGATTTCTTGCGGCCGATGCGGTCGCCGATATGACCGAAAATGATCCCGCCCAACGGCCGGGCGAAGAAGCCCACGGCGAAGGTGCCGAATGCGGCCATGGTGCTGAACAGCGGATCGTCGGAGGGAAAGAACAGCGCGCCGAACACCAGCGCGGCGGCGGTGGCGTAGATGTAAAAGTCATACCACTCGATCATGGTGCCGATGAAGGCTGCGGCCGCCGCACGGCGCGGCTGGTTCGAAGCGTGGGGCTTCATGGGGTCGGGCTCCTTTGATTGTTTTTTTGGCAGGAGGAAAACGCTGAATCCGAGGCACTCTGGCGGCGCCTGTCGTGGGGTGATTTATCGTCCCGGGGCTATGATTAGTCAATTTTCTATTTATTATTCCGAGTATTACTTCTTCTTATAATCGAGAGCCGCCATGGCCGAACGCGATGTCCAACGCCTGCTCAACGACCGCTTGGACTGGAACCTTTTGCGCACTTTCCGGGTGATCGGCCAGGAGCTGAGCATCAGCCGCGCCGCCGCGCGTCTGCACCTGACTCAACCGGCGGTGAGCCAGGCACTCAAGCGTCTGGAGGAGCAACTGGGCCGCCAGTTGATCGCCCGACGCGGCCCGCGCTTCGCCCTCACCGAAGTCGGCGAGCAGATTTTCGAACTGGCGGGCGAGATCTACGGGCAAATGTCCCAAGTCAGCAGCCTGCTGGAGCAACCGGCCGACGAAGTGATCGGCAAGGTGCGGCTGCTGATCATCAGCCGGATCTTTTCCGAGCGCTTCGATGACTTCCTCGCCGACTTTCATCGGCAGTATCCGAGGGTGGATCTGGAGGTGGATGTGATGCGCAGTTCGGACATCGTCAGCGCGCTTCAGGAGAAAACCGCGACCCTTGGTCTGAGCCTCAATCGCCGCCCGCAACCGCGTCTGGAACAGCGTCTGTTTCTGCGTCAACGCTATGCGTTTTTCTGTGGCAAACACCACGCGCTGTTTGGCCGACAGGACATCGGCGAAGGCGATTTGCAGCGGGAGAACTTCGTCAGTTTCACCAGTGACCAGATTGGCGGGATGCTTTCGCCGCTGACGATTTTTCGTGATCAGCAAGGCTTCAGCGGACGCATCGTCGCCTCATCGCCAAGCCTTGAGGAAGTGCGGCGACTGGTGATCGCCGGGTTCGGTATCGGTTGTTTGCCGGAGCACGTGGTGGCGGCGGACGTCGACGCCGGATTGCTCTGGCGCCTGCCGCCCCACGAGGGGATTGCCGATGTCGACATCCATCTGCTGTGGAACCGCGACCAGCGCCTGAGCCGCGCCGAGACGCTGTTCATCGAACGTTTGCAGGCCTGTCTGGCGGATCAGTAACCGAGCAGGCGATCCGCGCTGTTGAGCAGCGGTTCGCCGACGTTCAAACGGCGAAAGTTCTCGGCGATCTGTTCGGCGATGCAGTCGTGCGAAGCTGCCGAAGCCATGTGCGGGGTGATGGTTACACCCGGAGTTTTCCACAGCGAATGCTCGGCGGGCAGCGGTTCCTGCTCGAAGACATCCAGCAATGCACCGCGCAGTTTTCCACGGGCCAGTGCCTGTTGCAGATCGTCGATGTTCAGGTGCCCGCCGCGCCCGACGTTGACCAGCGCCGCGCCGTTGGCCAGCCGTTCTAACGTCTCGCGATTGAGGATGCCGCGCGTCTCGTGGGTGAGCGGCAACAGATTGATCAGCAACTCCACGCCGTCGAGGAACGGGTTGAAGCCATCGCTGCCGGCGAAGGTCTGCACGCCCGGTAAATCCTTGCTGCTGCGCGCCCAGCCACGCACCTCGTAACCGGCGCTCGCCAGGTCTTGGGCGATCGCGCTGCCGAGCGAGCCGAGACCCATGACACCGATCCGAAACTCATGGGCCGGGCGTTGCAGCGGTCGCTCCCAATGCTGTTGGCGCTGTTGCTCCAGCACTTGATCGAAGCCGCGATGAAAATGAATCACCGCCCAGCGCACATACTCGGTCATGCCTTGGCGATGGCCGGGATCAACCACCCTGCACACCGGCAGATCCGGGCACGACGGATCGTGCTCCAGGTGATCGATGCCGGCGGCGACCGAGTGAATCACTTGCAGATTGGGCAACGCGGCGAGGCTGTCCGGCAGCGGAAACCAGCACGCCGCGATCTGCGCATTCGCCGCCCGGGGATCGTCGGCCAGCACCGCTGAAAGCTGCGGCGCACGGCGGGCAAAGGCCTCCTGCAATTGTTTGAGCAACAGCGTATCGCGGGACATCAGTGCAACGGTATTCATGACAGATAGGACTCGCGCTGGGATTCGATCAGGGTCAGTGCGGCCTCCCAGGCCAAGTCGATGATGTTGTCCTGATCATCGCGGTCGAACTGTTCGGCGGTGTGGGCGCAGACTTCCGGCGACGGGAAATGCAGCTCGCAACCGCCGGCCAGCGCTTGCACCTGGGCTTGGCAGGCGCGCTCCAGAAAGTGGATTTCCTGGAATGCCTGGGCCACGCCGGAACCACCGACCAGCAGGCCGTGGTTGCGCAGGATCATCGCTCGGTGCGGGCCGAGATCGGCGATCAAACGCTCACGTTCATCCAGCGACAGCGCGATGCCTTCGTAGGTGTGGTAAGCAAGTTTTCCGTAGAACTTCAGTGCGTGCTGACTGATCGGCAGCAGGCCTTGTTTCTGCGCGGCGACGGCCATGCCGGCGGCCGTGTGGGTGTGGATCACGCAGTTCAGATCCGGCCGCGCCATGTGGATCGCCGAATGGATCACGAAGCCGGCGGCGTTGACCCGATGCCCGGCGTATTCAGGATCGACGATGCGCCCGTCCTGATCGATGCGCACCAGATCGGAGGCACGCATGCGGTCGAAAATCACCCCGTAGCGGTTGATCAGGAAATGATGCTCAGGCCCCGGAATCCGCAGGGTGATGTGGGTGTCGATAAGGTCGGTCATGCGAAAGTGCGCGATCAATCGGTACAACGCCGCGAGCTCGCAGCGGGCTTGCCATTCGATCGGGTCAATATGGGCGGGCTTACTCACGAATACACCTCTTTGCTGTTATGAAGGACGACCGGGTTGGCCCGCAAGCGCGCGAGGCCGCAGACACCGATCAGGGACAGGGCCGACAGCAGCGTGAAGAACACCGCCAATGGCAGCCACTGTCCGGAGAACTTGCTGGCCAGCAGCGTGCCGATCAGCGGCGTGGTGCCGCCGGCTACTGCGCAGCTCAATTGGTAAGCGATGGAAATGCCCGAGTAACGCAGGTGCACCGGGAAGGCCTGGGTCATGTACCCGGCGATCACCGCGTACAAGGCCGAGAGAATCACCACCGCGACAGCGATGCCGAGGGTCATCAACAGAATGTTTTGAGTGCCGACCAGCAGGAACATCGGGTACGGCGTGCCCATGCACAGCAACGCCACCAACATCAGAAATCGGCCTTCGCCGATGCGCTCGGCGAGCAGTGCCGACAACGGTTGCGAGAGCAGTTGAATGACCGTCACCAGGAACAGGCAGTCGAGAATGGTTGCGCGCGGGATGCCCTGATATTGGGTGACGTAGGTGATCATGAAGGTGTTGGTGAAGAAGAACCCGGCCGAGCCGATGGTGACGGCGGCGGCAGCAAAAAAGATCTGCCGCCAGCATTGACGGATTACGTCTTTCACTGGGTATTTCGCGGTTTCGTTGTTGTCCTTGGCCTTGGCGAATTCCGGCGACTCATGCACCCCGGAGCGGATCATCAGGCCGACCATCATCAACACGCCGCTGGCGAGAAACGGCAGACGCCAGCCCCAGGCGAGGAAGTCTTCCGGTGACAGCGACGTCACCAGTCGAAACGCGATCAACGCCAGCAGCAAACCCGCCGGGCTGCCGAGTTGTGCAAAGGAGGCATAGAAGGTTTTACGCTTGGCCGGGGCGTGCTCACTGGCCATCAACACTGCCCCGCCCCACTCGCCGCCGACGGAAATGCCCTGAATCAGGCGCAACACGATCAGTCCGATGGGCGCCCAGATGCCGACGCTGGCGTAGCTCGGTAGCAGACCGATGCCGGCGGTGGCCAGGCCCATCAGCGCCATGGTCACCAACAGCATTTTCTTGCGACCCAGACGATCGCCCAAATGCCCGAACACCATCCCGGCCATCGGGCGGGCGATGAAGCCGACGGCGAAACTGCCGAATGCGGCGAGGGTGCTGGTCACCGGGTCACTGCTGGGAAAGAACACTTGCCCGAGCACCAGTGCGGCGGCGGTGGCGTAGATATAGAAATCGTAGAACTCGATGGTCGTGCCAATGAAGGCAGCGGCCGCGGCGCGACGCGGCTGAGCGGTGGTGTGCATGCAAGAACCCTGTGTATTTATAGTTTTGGGCAGGTGTCGAAGCGGCTGACGGTCGCGCTCTGTGGCGCTTGTGGGCTTTATCGCTTCCGTGACAGGATTAGTCAATTTTCAAAAACTTATCTTTACTATTAGCGTGACTACTACATGACTTCTACTGCTAATCCCTGGGTCGGTCGGCGTTTTCTCAATGACCGGCTGGATTGGAACCTGCTTCGCACGTATCTGGTGATCGGGCAGGAAGGCAGCATGAGCCGCGCTGCTGCGCGGTTGCACATCACCCAGTCGGCGGTCAGTCAGGCGTTGAAACGTCTCGAAGAGCAACTGGATTGTGTACTGATTGCGCGCAGCGGACGGCGCTTTGATCTGACGGAAACCGGGGAGGAAGTCCTGCGGATTGCGGCGGATATCTACGGCGATATTTCCCGTTTGGGCACGGTGGTCGAGAACCGCCATGACGACGTTGTCGGCAAGATCCGCATCCTGACTGTCAGTGGCGTGCAGGCGCGGCATTACGATGAGTTTCTTGCGGACTTCCACGAAACTCACCCGAAAATCGAGCTGGAAGTCGAGGTGATGGGCAGCTCGAACATCATCAGTTCATTGCTGCAAAAGACCGCTACGGTGGGGGTCGGACTGTGTCGATTACCCCAACCAAGGTTGGAGCAACGGGTACTGTTTCGTGAGCGCTATGCGTACTTTTGCGGACAGCGACATCGACTGTTCGGGCAGCAGAATCTGACGCTGGAGCAACTGGCGGCGGAGAACTTCGTCAGCTTCACCAGCGATCAGCTCGGCGGCAATCTTTCGCCATTGACGCTGTTTCGTGACCAGCAGGGGTTTACCGGCAAGATCGTTGCTTCCTCCACCAGTTTCGAAGAGATTTATCGCCTGATCTGTGCAGGGTTCGGGATTGGTTGCTTGCCGATTCACCTGGTGCGACGGGATGTCGAACAGGGTTTGCTGTGGCGCTTGCCGCCGGAGGATGGGGTGGTGGATTTCGATATTCAGCTGCTGTGGAACCGCGAGCAGAAGATGACTCAGGCGGAAACGGTATTCCTCGACAGCTTCCAGCACATGCTCAGCTTGCGTGAGCCTGTGCTGTGAAGCTTTAGCGGGTTACACGTGAGGATCGCCCGGCGCTTTGGTCGGCGCCGCGTATTGCGGCTTGAGGTGACCGTCCTGGTCGAGTAGCCAGGCGTCCATGATCTGCCGCACCACCGGACCTGCGACTCGGCCACCAGCCTCGCCGTTTTCGATCATCACCGAAATCGCGATCTTCGGATGCTCGGCCGGGGCAAACCCGACAAACAGGGCGTTGTCACGATGTCGCTCGAGGGTTTTCTCGCGGTTGTAACGCTCACCCTGCTTAATCGCCACCACCTGCGCCGTACCACTCTTGCCGGCGATGCGATATTGCGCACCGGCCGCCGCCGCACGGGCAATGCCTCGGGCGTCGTGCATCACCATCTGCATGCCGTGGTTGACCTGCTCCCAGTCACGGGGATCCTTGAGCAGAATGTTCGGCATCGGGTGCTCGTCCACCGGTGCCACTCCGTCGACGGTCTTGGCCAGGTGCGGACGGTTCCAGATGCCCTTGTTGGCAATCAGTGCGGTGGCTTGAGCCAGTTGCAACGGCGTGACCTGCATGTAGCCCTGACCGATGCCGAGGATCACGGTTTCGCCGGGGAACCAGGCTTGTCGGCGCGTGGCGCGCTTCCATGCCTGGGACGGCATCAGGCCGGGTGACTCCTCGAACATGTCCAGCGAGACTTTCTCGCCGAGACCGAACATCGCCATGTAGTCATGCAGGCGATCGATGCCGAGCTTGTGCGCCAGGTCGTAGAAGTAGGTGTCGTTGGAGCGCATGATCGCCGCGTCCATGTCCACCCAGCCATCGCCGCTGTGGTTCCAGTTGCGGTATTTGTGGTCGAAGTCCGGGAGTTGGTAGTAGCCAGGATCGAAGACGCGGGTCTGAGGCGTGACCACGCCGGCATCGAGACCGGCAATCGCCACCTCTGGCTTGATCGTCGAACCGGGCGCATACAGACCGCGCAAAACGCGGTTGAACAGCGGGCGGTCGATGGAATCGCGCAGCGCGGAATATTCCTTGGAGCTGATGCCGGTCACGAACAGATTGGGGTCGAAGCTCGGATTGCTGACCATGGCCAGCACTTCGCCGGTCGATGGGTCCAGCGCAACCACTGAGCCGCGACGGTCGCCCAGTGCGGCTTCGGCGGCTTCCTGGAGTTTGACGTCGAGACTCAGGACGATGTTTTTGCCTGGTATCGGATCGGTGTGTTTCAGCACGCGCAGTACGCGGCCCTGAGCGTTGGTCTCTACTTCCTCGTAACCGACGTGGCCGTGCAGTTGTGGCTCGTAAAAGCGTTCGATCCCGGTCTTGCCGATGGATTGGGTACCACGGTATTCGACGGAATCGAGGGTTTTGGATTCTTTTTCGTTTATACGGCCGACGTAGCCGATCGAGTGTGCAAAGTGCGCACCCAAAGGGTAGTTACGGACGAATTGTGGCTCGACATCCAGGCCTGGCAGACGGAACTCGTTAACTGCCAGCACGGCGATCTGTTCTTCGGTCAGCTCATAGAACAGCGTTACGGGTGTAAACGGGTGACGCGACTGCTTCATGGCCTTATCGAAGACTGTGCGGTCTTCGGCGGGCAGGTGCAGGAGGTTGATGACTTCATCCAGCTCCTGGTTGACGTCAGTCGCGCGCTCTCTTGTGATCGTCAGGTTGTAGCTGGGACGGTTGTCGGCCAGCAACACACCATTGCGATCGTAGATCAGGCCGCGTGTCGGCGGGATCGGCAGGACATGGACGCGATTGTTTTCGGAGATGGTCGAGTGGTAGTCGAACTCGACGACTTGCAGGATGTACAGGCGCACCACCAGGGCGCAACTAATGGCGAACACAAACAAGGCACAGGCGATCAGGCGTTTGTTGACCAGCCGCGTCTCTTTTTCGTGATCTTTGATTGGGATGGGTTCGGGCATTTCTGCAGCCACTCTTTGACAAAAAAATGAGCGCCGATCCTTGGGCGTGACATCAGTCCGTTAAAAAACGAGCTGCACCATACCAAAAACCGGGCGGTCATTTCAGAGGGATTTCCCCAATGGTTGTGATCGTGACGGTTGGAGCTTCAGCTTCCTCCAGGCACTTTCCTGCAGGCAAAACAAAACCCCAACTGCTTTCGCAATTGGGGTTTCGGAATTTAATCTTGACGATGACCTACTCTCACATGGGGAAACCCCACACTACCATCGGCGATGCATCGTTTCACTTCTGAGTTCGGGATGGGATCAGGTGGTTCCAACGCTCTATGGTCGTCAAGAAATTCGGGTACTGACTCGTGACCAGATGGCCTCGCTTCAGCAAATTGGGTATGTGACAGCTGTCGGTGTTTTGTGAGCGTCGAACTTTCGGTTCATTGCGTCTTCACACACCGCAATCTGGTCTCTTTCGAGTCTACAGATTGCTTGGGTGTTATATGGTCAAGCCTCACGGGCAATTAGTATTGGTTAGCTCAACGCCTCACAGCGCTTACACACCCAAC